>NZ_JACSMX010000001.1:0-1576486 GCF_018618895.1 Exiguobacterium sp. s143
GATAGTTTGTATGCCACGATCTCGCGTGTGGCGACGTCCTTCACACAAGACAGATAGACGTTCTCGCCGGAGGCGATGGGGAGATAGGTAATATCGGTCACGAACACCTTCCCAGGCTCGCTCTGCCGGAACTCGCGATTCAATCGGTTCGGCACGACGCGGTGCTCGTGCGTCGCCCGAGAGAGCTTGCGGTACGGGTTCATCCTTCGGATTTTAGTCACGATGTTAAATTTGCGCATCAGTCGGAGAATCCGTTTATGGTTGATCGGGAAACCGATGGTGGCGAACACCTCCATGTACAGCCCCCGATAGCCGATTTGCCTTTATGGCTATCATGGATGCTCTTGAGGAGTGTCGCATCTAGATGATCACACTCTTCCCGGAGGGAATCCGCCTCGGCACGATTCAACCAAGCGTAATAGCCACTGCGGCTCACTCCGGCAATCTCACATAGTGGGCGGACGAGATTCTTAATCTGTGCGGTGCGGATGACGGTGTTGATGACCTGATATTTCTCTGCTGGTGTCAGTTCGTACGTTTCGCCTGCCCCTCTAATTGCTCTAGCTTTTTTAAGAGCTCGTTCTCTGCCGTCAGGTATTTGATCCGTGCCTCTGCCTTCGCCAACCGTCTCTCCATCGACTCGTCTGTCTTCGGGCGTCCGCCTCCCAGAGCCTTTCCACGTTTATCGTTCCGGAGACCCTCCTCTCCGTCTTTTCGGAACGTTTTGCGCCAGCGAATCAACGCAGAATGCGCTTTTCGTTTCCCGATCACCGTCAGGTCGAATCCGGCCTCCATGAAGATTTGTTGAGGTCCCTTTCCTTCCATATTCTCACGTACGGCCCTGACATTGAACTCGGTCGTGTACTGGATCGAGCGTTCTGATACGGAAGCGACGTTCGGATTTTCTTCGAGCTGATTGATTTGGGTCATGGTGAAGATGATTTTACTCATGATTGTTTCTCCCGTCTGATTGAATAGGTTCATTATAGCGATTCGTATCCACACGAAAAACCCCGAATGATGCACTTTTTTTTAAGTGTCTATCATTCGGGGTTCAGTTCACTGTGAATTTTATCATATTTAGAATAGACCAGTTTATTGGTTATCCTGAACTTTTTAATAAGGGTTTTGGAACGAGAATGATAAAGTTATTCATTGAAGATATTGCTCGAGACAAGGAAGTAAATCGAATTATTTTAGATCCCACCGTAGCAAATCTTAGAGCAATTAGAGCTTATGAAAAATGCGGGTTTCAGATAGTGAAAAAAATCAATGAAGATACATGCTGGATGATGGAGTATACGATTGACCGTTTATAATGTGTGCCTATAAATTTGCATAGAAAAGATCCATGAAACGATTGTCTGTTTCGTGGATCTTTTGCGTATGAAATGTTTCGGGTCATTCAACGATGAGCGAATCAAATGAATAGGTGACGATCGCATCGCTTCGTTTATGTCCGAGATCGGTCAGAACCGGTGGACGGGGCGACAAGACATGAAAATCCTGCTCGAACGCACGGAGCCAGTAATGGACCCAGTCTTTTGTAGGATCGAGTCCCATCATTTGTGACTGCAAAGAGGAAGACAACAATCCACGACGATTTAAATCCAACACTTCTCGAATCAAATACTTCTTCGCTACACTGTATTTAGAACAGATGTAGGGAGATGAACTAGGAGTGGAAAAGTGGATGATCTACGGAACGATTCATCAATTAAAATCCAAAGGATTTAATGTTTCTCAAATTGCAACGCAGCTCAACGTGAGTAGAAATCGTGTCTATGATTATTTATCAATGGATAGAACGACGTTTGATCAGTGGGATAGCAAACGACAGCGTAAAGTGAGAAAGTTGGATCCCTATCGGGAAGAAATTTTGTCATGGCTACAGGAATACCCAACCCTGAAAGCTTCCCAAGTGGAAGACTGGCTCAGAGAACGTCATCCAAATCTTCAGGTCGGAGAAAGTACGGTCCGACTCTATGTACGTGATTTGAGAAAAGAGCATGGTATCAGCAGAATGACGAAAGAACGAAAGT
The DNA here is from genome assembly GCF_018618895.1 of Exiguobacterium sp. s143. Classification (NCBI taxonomy): domain Bacteria; kingdom Bacillati; phylum Bacillota; class Bacilli; order Caryophanales; genus Exiguobacterium; species Exiguobacterium sp. s143. The sequence continues at coordinate 2,043 of NZ_JACSMX010000001.1, forward strand.
ACGTTGCCGTTCAAGAGTTACCGCCAGGTCAACAGATTCAAGTCGATTTCGGGATGGTTACGCTCTCCCATGAAGATAATTCAGAAACGAGAGGACGGTTTATCGCCTTCGTTTTGGCACATTCTCGTTACAAGTATGTCGAATGGCTCGATCGACCGTTTAAAGTAGCAGACATGATGAGGTGTCATGAAAATGCGTTTCGTTTCTTTGGCGGACGGACTCGTGAACTGGTCTATGACCAAGATGCTTTGGTAGCCGTAAACGAAAATAAGTGAGACTTACTTTTAATGGAATCGTCACAGCTATTCTTGATCGGCTCTTACATCGTGCAGAAATCATTCAAATGGACGAGGAAAGCTACCGGATGCGCTATCGGTCTACTATTTTTACAGAACATAAAGAATGATCGAAAAGTTTTGTGCTTAAATCATCGTAATATGACTTTTCTTCTTGACGGTCACACCGAATTTAGCTCAGGAACTTCTTGTAAAAAACTTTGATCTAAAAATTGTGATACGTTATTCATTAGTTTTTTTGGATCGCTTAATATTTGATCACTTACAACTACTTTTTTATTTGTTGTTTTAATACCTAAAACGTTAAACTTAGATGTCATACCAAAATCATTGATTAAAAATTTCATCGAATATCTCATCCATTTTTCATCTAATACGCTGTGTTTGTTTTTCTTCTGATTGCGTAAGGTGCTGGGAATGTTGAATTCATAACTTTTAAAACTGCTTTTGCTTGTAGTGATACTGTTTTAATAACTTCAAGAGTTGAATCGTCATCTTGGATTAATCCTGTTTCAAACAGTTCAGCATATATTAATGATGTACATATACGTACTAAAGGAGATAAGCATGACAAAAATCTGAATTGAGGAATATGCAGTGACGGGTGATTTAGGTCGTCTGTTCGGTCACTTTTTAGATATGGACGAGTCAATTAAAACGGCATACTTAATAAGTCCGTCAGAGGGAGACGAATGTATTACACCGACGAAGAAAATTTTGTTTGAGTTTTTAGAGCATCGAAATGATTTTCCACTGTATCTGTATTTTTCAGATGAATATGTATTAAGAGAACGACATCAGCAGTTCTTTCAGCAACAGGATGTTGACTATACCATTCAAATGGTTTATCCGAATCGCAAACATCATTTAGATCCGCTTGTCTATTTTACAGTCGAGTTAAAGAACAAGAAAGCACTCAGACGCGTCGTTCGTAAGACGTACTGGTTGGGAGAAGAGAATGTCTTCTACGTGATTTCGAATTATGATAATTTAAAATTTACGTTTGAGGAAAGGTAGCATTGGGGGTTTCAACAATATCTGTCAGTTGCTTCATTTGATCGAACTCCTCCATCAGTGCTTATTAAGCCTGGTCATGACGGATGTGGTTTTTTCATATGTTCAAACGATCGATCGGTGAATTCGTTAGAAAACGTCATTCGGAGTATGTCAGAAGAAATCATCACGTATCAAGTCAATGATGAACTATATGAAGCTGAGAATGAAGAGTAAATTCACTCTTCAGCTATCGGAGGTGCTGCATGAAACCAGCCATCAAACAGATCAATCCATCGTCTAAACGCCCGGGTGTATCACTAATCGATCTAAAGCGTGCAGAAAAAATCCTCGGTGTAAAATTCTCGACGGATTACATTTCACTCATGCAGGAATCAAATGGTGCAGCCTTTCATGACTGGCAACTCTATTCGATACCTACTGAATCGAGTCATTCTGAAGTCGAAGATATCATCCACCATCACATAAATCGTCCAGATGGTTTACCGGAGGATATGATCTGCTTTGGTGAACATTTAGATGGGAGACGGTTGTGCTACCGGATTCGACGTCGTTTTTTACAAGAGCTCGTCTTCACGTGGCATCCTAAAAAGGGACTTGAAAAATATTGTGCCTCTTCACTCAACGAATGGGTAGAATCCGAAATGTTACGTGACCGGGCAAATAAAAAGATTGCCCTTGGTACTTTTAGTGTTAGTAGTCATCGACTGCTCGTGACGGATTCAAATGAAAAAGACGTAGCATCGATTGTCTTGGAGCAAGTGAAGTCTGGGGCATGGACGGCTTCCGTCACATATGATTCAGATGGAACGGTTCGTTTGCTTACAGTATACGAAGGTGTCGATCAGCCGACGGGCAGATGGACGCGCTCGCATGAGATTGCGATTGATTCGGGATTTGTACTGATTGGTGATGATGTTGCGTTTCGTGAGGAGGAACTAGCCGAGGAACTCTTTTTCGGTCAAAAGGACGTCCATTTGTTTCAAGCGGGTATCATGACCGAGTCTGGATATGGAGACGGCATCTATCATCTAAAAGTAAAGAAAAATCGAGATAAACAAATCATCGGAGTACGAATCAACTTCTTGGAGTAGCAATTGAAAGACCGGTCGAAGGATCATTCCTTTGACCGGTCTTTTTGCGATATGTAGTTATTTGATATTGTCGATGGCGTTTCCGTCCTGATCGACTTGAGTAGAAAGTCCTGTCCAGCCACGACCTTTTGTCTCTAGCCAGCTTGTAAATTCGACGAGAAATTCTTCTTGTGGTAGATGGCCACCTTCTTTTTTGACGACGACGTACCCGTCAAGCATTACATATCACTCCTTCAGCGATTCCATTCATGATCTCCTTCTAAGCAGTGGATGCGAAAGTAAGAGTATATAACTCGAAACACTCATTTACAAATGATATCCATTTATCTTCCTACATCAACAAATGATCCGCTCGACATAAGATCGTCACCTTCACACCATCAGCGACAGAAAAGCCATTCATTCGCGTGCCATCATTCATGCGAAGCGATGTCGTTTGGACGATGTCCTGAAAGAAAAATAGGTCACTTCGTAAACGACGGAGAAGCTGACGGACATGATCGTACGTTATCGCTTGACCACTCAATTCCGTCAATCGATCGGCTAGCGCAGGATATGTTGATGTCGTGTTCGTCATAATCATGAAGAGTGTCAAGAAACCGTTCGGATTCAGTAAGATGGTTTTATTTCTCCACTCGACAAAGGTTCCCTCTGAACTGCTCCGTAAGACGATTTCTTGATCGTCAGCTTGATATTCTTGAAACGAACGTTCATTGATTAACGTCTCCGTTCCGTCTTGAATTTTTCGATAATAAAGACGATCAAACAGGTGCTCATCTTCAACGAGTAATTCGTTTCGATATTTGTTGAGTCGTGCCGCTTCGCTCGGATGCTCCTCGTGTTCTCGGTATTCGAGTTCAGCAAGTGATTCGCGCGCTAGGTAGATGCTGCAGTTGACGACAAACATATGCGTCAGTGTCGTCTGGATGTCGCTCAGAGCAGCGTCGACCGTACCGTCGAGCGCTCGGCTGAAGTGACGTATCGCTTCCGCATACTGGCGTTTGACATAAAGAATATAGCCAAGACGATAATTCGCAAGTGGATGCTTCGGACGAAGGCGGATTGCCATAGTCAATGCGCGACGCGCTGCGCCATAATCCGGCGTCTCCGAAAATTTCGAGTACTCCGCTTGGCGGACGTACAGATTCGTCAGTTCGTCTTCCAATTGTCTTCTTTCATCTCGATCCGTCGTTTCCCGAATGGCGTGCCGGAGTTCTTGCGCTCGTGCATAACTCGTTATCATCCCGTTCATCCTTTCTGTCTCTTTTCTTTCATCATAGGGCTGACCAACGCGTGTGACAAGCTGTCACAGTGGTGTTGCTACTCTATAGGTATCAACATTAAAGGAGTCGATGTGAGATGAAAAACGAAACCAAATGGATCCGATATGGCATTTTAAGTGGGGAAGTCATCAAAGAACCAACATGGTCAGCTTGTGTACAAGATGTCGTGCAACGTGCGGGTCAACAAGAAGCGACGGATGAAGAGATTCTTGATTGGATCGAACAAGCAAAACATCGCTATGCACCACTTGACGATCATGGGGTGGAAGCATTGTTTGATCCAAGAAGACAGGCGTTACCCTATCACCTGTTTGACGGGCATGTCCGAGGCGTTGTCCGTATGTTGAACGAACTTGGGATTTTGACAAGTTCCTGTTGTGACGGTCACGGTAAACGAGCTGCTCGGGTTTATACGCAGGATCTGCTGACGAACCAGCAACGGTATCTGCTTCGTTTAGCGGCAGATGCGGTTCCAGGGTTGACTGTGTCCTTACAGAGTCGGTGGATTCAACTTGAAGTGAAAGATCAGCGTTCGCTGTTGCTGGATTTTGCGGAAATCTTATATCGCATCAAACAAGACGCATCAACGATACAAGAGCTGGAATTGCAACGCTTCAGAAAGCGTCTTTTAAGATGGCTCGCTATTCCTGGACAAAGCAGAAGGGAACAGATGGTTCGTAGTCGTGTACAACAGGCAGTCCGCCGGTTTGCTGACGATTCTTTTGTCGATGAAAAAGGGAACCTGCTCGTGACCTACCATCAAGGGGAAGGACCGGTCATTTTATTATCGGCACATCTTGATACCGTCGAACGTATCGATTCGTACCGGACGCTGTTTCAGGAAGGAACAATCTTAACGAGCTCAAACGGGATTCTCGGGGCAGATGATCGAGCGGGCATCGCTGCGATTCTTGAACTCATGGAACGCATCCCAGCGACTGACTTCCGCGGAACGATCAAGCTCGCTTTTTCAGTCGAAGAAGAAATCGGTTGTCGTGGTGCGGAAGCGATGGACGCGTCCTTTTTAGAGGACGTCGACGCAGCAATCGTCTTTGATCGCCGCGGTACACGCGACATCGTTACAGGTTGTTATGGCGAGTTTGATTTTTGTGAGACGGCTTTTGGCGCATATTTTGAGCAAGCCGGTCTGTTGAGTGATATGCCAGATTGGCGAACGACACGGTACGGGGGGAGCAGTGATGCGAAACTATTCGCGCTACGAGCTATTCCAGCTGTCAACTTGTCCGTCGGCTATCTGCATGAGCATACGGATTTTGAACAGGTTGATTTTGCAGCGACGCTCGAAACCGTCCGTTTGGTCGAAACGTTACTCCATCATCGGCTGCTCGAGCGTTATTTCGCTGAGCGAACAGAAAATCCAACTCTAGGCGGATATACCGAGTAATGGATTCCAAATATAGTAAAAATGAGAGGTGAAAGGAGACGATACGATGTGGATCATACTGGGTTTACTGGCGATTGGATTTACGGCACTGAATATTATCTTTTATTTGATCGGTAAGGACTATCGTTTCCTGATGGTGCTCGGACTGAGTTTTACGGCACTGACGCTGTGCGCCGAATACCGACTTGTCGCGGAATTCGTGGCGCGAGAGGACTGGGCAGCGTTACAAGACGTCGTACCGGGCATGGAGCGGGCACTGTGGGTGTTGACGTTCATTTCGATCGGATTAAACGTATTGCCGCTACTGTTAGACTACCGAAAGAATCGATCTCGTTGAGGAATCCAAGAGGAGCTGAATCCTGATGAGCTATACATTTTCACCGCTGACGCAACGACAGGCGGAACAGATCGCCTACGAGTGGCAATATGACGGGACGTTTGCATTTTATGATATGCCGAATGACGAAGAAGATTTAGCAGAATTTCTCGATCCAGCAAAGCGAACGGAACATTACTTCGCTGTGTTGGATCGGGAAGAATTGATTGGTTATTATGTATTTGAACCAAACGCAGACGTCGTTGATGTCGGGCTTGGCATGCGACCAGACTTGACAGGACGAGGAAATGGAGTGGCATTTTTAGAAGCCGGTCTTGCGTTCATCATGGACCGGTATGCACCTAAACAAATTGAATTAGCTGTCGCGACATTCAACGAGCGGGCGATTCGCTTGTATACGAATAGTGGCTTCCTTCCCGTCGAACGGTTCCAACAGGCGACGAATGGTGGAAGCTATGAATTTTTGAAGATGCGTTTACAACCCATCCACTCGACGGAACCTTTTCCAAAATCTATAAGTAGATAACAGAAAAGGGGATGATGTCATGGCACGCTGTACGAATTGTCAGTATAAGTTCAACACAAAAGAACTACTCGCTGTCAGTGTTGCGATACATGGGAAAGGCAAGACGTGTCCGAACTGTGGCGTGAAACAATACATGTCCCGAAAGTCACAATTTTATCTCTCACTTGGGAATATCAGTCTCTTGTTCGTCCTGTTCTTGCCGTTTCTGATTCGGTTGAGCGGCCGAGAAGAATCGATGAGGTAAGATGTCGATTACCTTCGATTTCATGAAACTTTTTCCTGAATCCACCAGTAGATAAGGAAGAAGGAGATGATCAGATGGTACGTTGTACGAATTGCCAATATAAGTTCAAAACGAAAGAAGTGCTCGCTGTTGGATTTGCGAAACATGGGAAAGCATGTCCGAACTGCGGCGTGAAGCAATACATTTCAAAAGACTCGCAACATTACTTATCGCTCGGTTATGTCAGTCTCTTGTTCGTCTTGATCCTACCGTTCGTCATCAAACTGAGCGACAAAGAAGAGACGATCTGGTAAAGCATTACGCGCATGCCTGAAAACGACAGGGTGCGCGTTTTGTCTTATACTCGGGGCAAAGGAGCTGGGAAACATGCAAACCGTATACGATGCAACCGTACAAAATGCAGCGGGCGAGACTGTATCATTAGGTGACTATGCGGGGCGTGTCCTCGTGATCGTCAACACGGCAAGCAAATGTGGGCTCGTCAAACAACTTGGCGAACTACAGGCATTGTACGATAAATATGACGAGCAAGGAGTCACGGTGCTTGGCTTTCCGTGCGATCAATTCAATCAGCAGGAGTTCGCGAGTCAGGAAGAGACGATGCAGTTCTGTCAGCTGAACTATGGCGTGACGTTTCCGATGTTTCAGAAGATAAATGTCAATGGACCAAATGAACATCCGCTTTATACATTCCTAAAACGCGAACGGTCGGGTCTACTGTCGTCAAAGATCAAATGGAACTATACGAAGTTTTTAATCGATCGCCAAGGACGTGTCGTACAGCGGTTCAGTCCGGTCGATTCCGTCCAGTCGGTTGAGAAAACCTTATCCTTGTATCTATAATCATAGTAACCGTCCGGCGCGAGTCGTTGGGCGGGACGAACGAATACCCTACCTTTGGCGAGGTAGGGCTTTTTTTATGTCATTCAACGATGAACGAATCAAAGGAATGCTTGACAATCGCATCGCTGCGCTTATGCCCGAGATCGGTCAGAACCGGTGGACGGGGGGACAAGACATGAAAATCCTGCTCGAACGCACGAAGCCAGTAATGAACCCAGTCTTTTGTAGGATCGAGATTCATCATTTCACGTGCGAATGTCAGCAGCTTTGAATCGGTCAGCGTCAGAAGTGGAATCGAGTTGATCTCGACATCTTCTTTTAGTTCATAGAGGTCCGGTGAACGAAGCAGAATCGCATCCGCCTCGAAGGTCAATCGGAAGTAATTACAGCTGTAGTCGCCGACGATGACCATCGTCTCCTCCGTATGCCCACGAAAATGAAAGATCAATCGGTTACCATTTGCGACATCCATCAAGAACTGATTGAGTCCGATGTGATAATCTTCACGAAATTGTAGTTTCTCAAGCGTGATTTCTTGCATGATTTAGCCTCCAGTCCGAGTTTGTCGTTCTTCTGTCAAAACGGTTTGGCGCGCTGCTAGGCGAGACGAACCGATCAATAAGGCGATTCCGAGTAACAATAACGAGATCCCGAACCAAGCCGTGCCACTTAACTGTTCGCCGAGGACGAATACACCGAGCAAGGCAGCTGTCAGCGGTTCACCGAGCGAGAGCGTGACGGCAGTCGACGATGGTACGTTCGATAGTCCTTTTGCGAATAACCAGTAAGCGATTCCGGTCGCAACGACACCGAGATGGAGGCTGATTCCAGCACCACGTGACGTGAACAACCACGAGAGGTCGAATAAGAAGAGCAGAGGTGACAACAGCAAGGCGCTTGTCGTGAAAATGACGGCAACGACTGACAGCGGCGCGTGTGTCTTGACGAGGTCACGGCTGACGAACGTATACCCGGCAAACGATAGTCCGGCACCGAGTGCAAGGATGATCCCGATTGGATCGATCGCAACCGTTCCTTGATTGTTCAGAAGCAACAGACATCCGGTGATCGATAGTCCGGTCGATGCCCACCACAGCAGCGCTGGACGTTTCTTTAGGAACAGCCACTCGATACACCCGGAAAAGATCGGTGCGCTACCGATTGCGACGACGGTACCGACGGCGACACCGGTCATCAAAACAGCTGAGAAGAACAGCGGTTGGTAAGCCGCCATGCTGACGGCAGCAAGTAAAATCGTCCGCACCGGCCAGTCGCGTAACGTCAGCGTTCCTTTGAAGAGAACGAGACAGAGTAAGAACAGTCCACCGACAGCCAGACGAACGGCACCAATTGCAATCGGATGTGCATCCTCTGGCGCAAAGGCTTGTGAGGTTCCCGTCGTGCCCCAAAAGATCGCAGCAAGTAATATGAGCAACATCGATGATGATTTAGACATGGGTCACCTCAATTCTTATTTCATAAAGAGGATTAAATATATAGTCACAATTTATGTGTGAAATTTACTTACCTAATAAGTAAAAAAAAACAATTTATAAATAAAAAAAGGAATAAAATAGTATTTATAAAACTATTGATGAGGAGTGAATAGATGAGTGTATAATGAAACGAATATTTTAAAAATTGCGGCGGACTTTAGTATTAGTTTAGATGAAATGATAAATGAACTTGATGCATCTGGGTTCCACATACAACACGGTCAAATTAATATTTCTAGAGAAAATGGATATAAAATATACAAAATACTATCAGAAAACAGAAAAGAATTAGACGCAGGTAATAACCATAAAACAGAAATCGAAATGAATTCAATTAGAAGATTAAAACATTATGTTAAAAATTTTAAAATATTTTTAGATACAAGTAGTTTGTTAGATGATGAAATTAATTTATTTATCAAAAATATAATTCCGATATTAAAAGAAACCAACGGGAAATTAATAATAATTCCTCAAGTTGGAATGGAATTAGAAAAACATGCAAATGAATCTTCAAACAGACAGCTTAAAGAAAAATCCAAAAAGATTATTTTAATTTTGAATCAACTTAAAAAGCAAAATTTAATTGAGATTAGAGGAGGTTTTGATGAATCATTCGCCGATAATGTTTTTTTATCAGTTTTTACGAAGTTAAGAATTAATCACAATTTACTACTGATTACCAAAGATAAAAAATTGGCAAGTGATATAGAAAATTTAAGTAATATAACCTCTGTAAAAACTAATAAAGTAATAAATGTAAGAACGGTGAATAGATACGGATTTCTAAGTAAACATAATATAAGTAAAAATATCATTAAAGATGGATCAAATAATAAAGGAATAAAAATTTCTGATAAAAAAACAAATAATACAAAGCATGAGGTATTTAAACTATCTACAAAAGTTGTTGAAAAAGCAAACTCTCCGTTAGGAATTTTAAAAATTCCGATAAATGGAGATGTATTACTTAGTGGTAAGGGTCTTGAAATTAAACTTATTAGTGAAATTGCCAGCGGAGGAGAAGGAGTTATATATGATACTAATACAAAATATCTAGCTAAAATATATAAAAAGGATCAACTGAATACAAGAAAGTTTGAAAAAATAAAGAAAATGATTAGCATAAAAATTGAGAATGAAAGCATTTGTTATCCTCAAGACATACTTTACACAAAAAACAATGAATTTGTAGGTTATCTTATGCCTAAAGGAAAAGGAAAAGAACTACAAAAAACCCTTTTTATTAATCAATTACTACAAAAAAACTTCCCTACTTGGAATCGAAAAAATTCTGTAGAGTTATGTTTAACCATTTTAAAAAATATAAAGTATCTTCATGAAAGAAATATAATCTTAGGTGATATAAATCCTATGAATATATTAATAGTTTCTTCTAAAGAAGTATATTTTGTAGACACCGATAGCTATCAGATTGAAGAATATCCTTGTCCAGTTGGAACTATAAACTTCACTGCACCTGAAATTCAAAGAAAATCTTTTCATAATTTCTTAAGAACGTTTCAAAATGAATATTTCGCAGTTTCAACATTAATGTTTATGATCATGCTACCTGGAAAACCGCCTTATTCTCAACAAGGTGGGGAAAGTCCAATTGATAACATTATAAAAATGGATTTCTCATATCGACTAGGTGAAAAAACTAATCATAAAACTCCAATCGGACAATGGAGATTCATGTGGAGTCATCTTCCTTATTTTATAAAAGAAAGTTTTTATAACACTTTCCATTTTGAAGGGTTAAATAATAAACCGGAGAATAGAATTAATGTAGATGAATGGATAAAATTTTTTGAGCGTTATGAAAGATTAATAATAGACGGTACTCTTATCAATCAAGATGAAATGGCACTAGATGTATTTCCTAAAAGAGCAAAAAAAATATCAAAGTTTAATTATGAAACGTGTACTATCTGTAAAATGGAGCATAAAGATAGCTACATGACAAATGGAATGTGCAATGAATGTCTAAAAAAAGGTGAACATTATCCATGTGAGAATTGCGGAAAACTTATAATCTATAGTAATAGGCAAAAGCTTATCCAAAATAAACCCAAATATAAGACTTGCTATGAATGCCATGATGGAACTAGAAAATCATATCAAACGTTTAATTGCATTGATTGTCATTCCTCATTCTCAGTTTCTAATGAAGAATACAAAGTATTGAAAAGAGAAAATCGTCGAATTCCTAATAGATGCAAAAATTGTGATTTTAAAAATAAAGAAAGAATCAGAAAAAATACTACTGTATCTAAAAATATAAATTCAAATAATACTCAAAAAAATAAACAAACTAATAGTGGTCCATACAATGTTTTAAATAATGCTTTAACAAACTTTTTGAACTTTTACAAAAAATAAAATTACTAAATAGGAGTGTTTAACATGAATGAATATGAATTAATGGTTCTAAGACAAGAAGACTTAATAAGTAATCCTACTGCTCGCGTTCCAGTATGCTTGTGTTTAGATATTAGTAGTTCAATGAATGGATTAGCAATTGATGAACTAAATAAAGGAGTAGAAATGTTCTATGAAGCTATTAGAAATGATGAAACCGCTCTGTTTGCAGCTGAAATAAGTATTGTAACGTTTGGTGGAAACTATGAAGCGACATGTCTTCAAGATTTTTCTAATATTCAAAGACAAGAAACACCAGTTCTAAGTGCTAACGGAATGACACCACTAGGTGAAGGCGTTGAATTAGCCTTAGAATTATTAGAAAGAAGAAAGCAAGAATATAGAGATAAGGGAGTTGACTATTATCAGCCTTGGTTAGTGTTAATGACCGATGGTGCTCCAAATGGTAATCAAGAAACTCTAAAATATGCTATTTCAAATACAGTTGATTTAGTCAAATCGAAAAAATTGACTGTGTTTCCAATAGGTATTGGACAATATGCTGACATGAGTGTACTGGGTAAATTCTCTCCAGATCGCTCTCCGTTGCGATTACAAGGATTAAAATTTAAAGAATTTTTTGCTTGGTTAAGTAATAGTATTTCAAGAACTTCAATGTCAACTCCAGGAGAAGAAGTGAAATTAGATATAGATGGAGTAAAAGGATGGGGAAGTTTGTGATAAACGAATGGAGTGGTCTATCCTTAAGTTTAAAAGGACGTAGTCACGAATTATCTGGAATGCCATGTCAAGATAGTTCTAAATTTTCTTCAGAAAATGGTGTTTATTATGGAATACTATCTGACGGTGCTGGGTCGGCTAAAAATTCGGATGTAGGTTCATTGACAGTAGTAAATGTATTGAGTAAATACGTTTCTTCTTATTTTGAAAAAATTTATAATGAGGAATCAGTTGAAAATGTGCGAATTGAAATTTCTAAGCTTATAAAATCAGAAATTCAAAAAGTTGCTGACGCTGAGAGAAATAAAATTGAAGATTATGCTGCCACAGCAATGTTCGTAGCTATAAAAAACGATCGTTTTATAATAATGCATTTAGGAGATGGATTAATTTCATATTCAAAAAATGGAGAGATTAAGGTAGCATCAGCTCCTACAAACGGTGAATTTATCAATTCAACTATTTTTATAACCTCCAAAAACATTGAAAATAAAATTAATCTAATCAAGGGAAAACTTGATAGTATAGATGGTTTTATTTTAATGTCGGATGGAACAGCCGAAAGCTTTTACCAAAGAGAATCTAAAGTAATTGCTCCTATTTTAAATACCTTGCTTCATAGAAGCTTGATTTCATCAAAACAACAATATACAAAAATTTTAAAACAATCTTTTGAAAATACAGTTCTTAGAAATACGAAAGACGATTGTAGCATAGTTATGATGTGTAGAGAAACTGACAATTTGCCTAATATAAACAGTATAGAAAATTACAAAAAATATGATCTCTTCAAAATTAATACTAAATATAACAGGAAAAAAAAGAGACTAAACAGATTACTATACATTTGGGATTTCTTAGAGAAAGACAGGAATCTAGATGAAATTTCAAGTAATATAGGATTACCAGAAAAGTATACTAAAAAGCATTTAAATCATTTGTTAAATTTAGGGTTTATAAGTAAAGATAAAAATAAAATGTATTCAAGGAAATAATAAATAGAGAACCTTTAGACACAAAAAAGTCTAAAGGTTCTCTATGTTTTGTAAAGAAATTTAATTTCAAATTTAAATAAATAATATTGAATTAAAATTTCTTAATTGTATAATAAAGGGAGGGAAGAGAAAGGGTGAAGCAGATGTTAGATCAATTAGCAACGGAACGTCGGAATGAACAGACGATGCAACTCGATGAGATGACAGTCGAAGATGTCTTACGGGTGATGAACGCTGAGGATCAAACGGTCGCGTCGGTCATTCGGGAACAAATTCCTGTCATCGCGGAAGTCGTCAAACATGTCATTGCGTCATTCAAAAACGGAGGACGCTTGATTTACATCGGTGCTGGTACGAGCGGGCGGCTCGGGATTCTCGATGCGGCAGAATGTGTGCCGACGTTCGGGGTCTCACCAGACATGGTCGTCGGTTTGATTGCTGGCGGCGAACGCGCGTTAATCAAGGCGGTCGAGGGAGCAGAGGATAGTCGGACGCTTGCCGTCGACGATTTGAAAGGGCTCCAGCTAGAAGCTCGTGATACGGTCATCGGGATCGCAGCAAGCGGTCGGACGCCGTATGTCATCGGCGGGCTTGATTACGCGAAGGAAGTCGGAGCGGTGACGGCAGCAATTTCTTGCAACACGGATGCGGTCATCAGTGGGCACGCGCGTTATGCGATCGAAGTCGAAACAGGTCCGGAAGTCTTGACGGGGTCAACAAGACTAAAGGCTGGAACGGCACAAAAGCTCGTCTTGAACATGGTTTCGACGGCGGCGATGATCGGTGTCGGCAAGGTCTATCAAAACCTGATGGTCGACGTCCAGTCAACGAACGAAAAACTGGAGATTCGGGCGAAGCGGATGATCCGTGAGGCGACAGGAGTCGATGCCGTAACGGCGGAGCGTGTCTTCCATGAAGCACACGGGCACGTCAAGACGGCAATCGTCATGATTCTCGCGAATGTTCCGCATGCGGAAGCCGTCGAACGATTACAGCAAGCGAACGGATTTGTCCGAGACGCACTCTAAGGGGGAAACACGATGAAGAAGGAAGAAGTGCTGGCACACGCGATTCTCGAGCACGTCGGTGGAAAAGATAATCTCCGGCAGCTTGCGCACTGTATGACGCGGGTTCGTTTATCGCTAAAGGATCCGACGCAAGCAGATATCGATGCGTTAAAGCGGATTGATGGGGTCATGGGGGTCATCGATGATGAGACGTTACAAATCGTCGTCGGTCCGGGAACGGTCAATCGGGTAGCCGACCACTTAAGTCGCGAAACAGGACTCGCGATCGGGGAAGAGTCCGTTGATCCGAACTTGACGCCAGAAGAACGAGCTGCCGTCGAACGGCAAAAAGTAAAAGCAAAACAACAGTCACCGTTCAAACGCTTCTTGCGCCGAATCGGGAACATCTTCATTCCGCTCATTCCGGGTCTTGTTGCTTCCGGTATCATTAACGGTGGTGCGAACTTTGCTAAGAATGCGGGTGTCGATGCAACACAGACATGGATGCAGATTTTACTCTTGATCGGTGGGACGGTCTTTTTATATCTCGCAATCCTTGTCGGATGGAATACGGCGAAGGAGTTCGGCGGCACGCCGGTGCTCGGGGCGATTGCTGGTGGGATTCTATTCAACCCCGTGCTTGCGGACATCACGATTTACGGGGAACCGCTCGTTCCAGGCAGGGGCGGCTTGTTTGGTGTCATCTTCGCCGCTTGGCTGATGACCTATCTTGAGAAACACATCCGTCGCTTCATGTTCGCATCGATCGATATCATCTTTACACCACTGTTGACGGTGCTGATTGTCGGATTTGCCTCGCTCTATGCGATCATGCCGGTTGCTGGACTGCTGTCAGACGGTATCATGAAAGCAATCAATGCCGTACTTGAGGTCGGTGGACCACTCGCCGGGGCAGTACTGGCCGGCTTCTTCCTACCACTTGTCATGGTTGGTCTTCATCATGGACTTACACCAATCCATCTCGAGTTCTTGAACACGATTGGCAACACGCCACTCTTACCGATTCTTGCAATGGCAGGAGCGGGTCAAGTCGGGGCGGCAATGGCGATTTTCGTCAAGACGCGCAATCCGCGCCTGCGTAACATCATTAAAGGTGCGATTCCGGTCGGTTTCCTTGGAATCGGTGAACCGCTGTTATACGGTGTTACGTTGCCGCTCGGCCGTCCGTTCGTAACGGCATGTCTCGGCGCAGCAGTCGGTGGTGCCTTCCAAGCAACGATGAAGACGACGGCGCTTGGAGTCGGCGTATCCGGTTTATCATTGACACCGTTGATCGACAACGGAATGTATTTGACGTACATCGGTGGTCTCGTCATCTCGTACGCGGCAGGATTCCTGTTCACGTATTGGTTCGGTTTCAAAGAAGAGATGGCAGACGGTATTTAAGGTGTTGACCAGCAGTTGAATCCTTCTCAAAAGAAGGAATCAGCTGCTTTTTCTCTAAGTAGAGAAGAGAAGGAGTGAGTCGATGAAAGGATTATCAATCTATTTAAGTGAACCGATCACAGACGAGACGAGCGAGTGGCTACAGCGGATGCGCGCTGTTGGCTTTACGTCGCTCTTTACATCGCTACATATTCCCGAGGACGATTCTTCACTGTACGTCGAACGCTTGCAAGCGCTCGGTCGTTTAGCATGTGAGCTCGGATTCGAACTCGTGGCGGACATCGCACCAGCGTCGCTCGCGACGCTCGGCAAGACATGGGAAACGGCAGCGACGTTAACGGACTGGGGTGTGACAGGACTGCGTCTTGATTACGGCATCAGCCCGCAGCAAATCGCGACGTTATCGAAACAGATGATGGTCGCACTGAACGCCAGTACGTTAACAGCAGATGAATTGACGGAGATGAAGGCACACGGGCTGCGAATCGATCGAACGGAAGCGTGGCATAATTTTTATCCGCGACCGGAAACGGGACTCGACCGGACATGGTTCGACGAAAAGAATGCCTGGTTGCAGGCGCAAGGATTACGAGTTCAAGCGTTCATACCGGGTGACGGGACACTTCGTGGACCGTTGTTTGAGACGTTACCGACACTTGAAGAACACCGGCATGCGGCACCGTTCGTCAGTTACATCGACTTACAATCGACCGTTGATCGAATTCTTGTTGGGGATCCACGATTGACGGAGGCGACGATTCGGCAATTCGAAGCAGAGCAAGACGGCATCATCATCCTCCGAGCCGTGGCGAACGGACGACAGGTACAACGAGATACGGAAACGAATCGGTTTGATCCGGCGCGGGATGTCATTCGGTCCGTCGAGTCGCGAATGAAGCCGTCGACGATCGATCTAACACCGCAAGATCCGTCTGCCCGTCCGCTTGGAACGATCACGATTGATAATGAAAAATACGGGCGATACGCGGGCGAGGTTCAAATCACGAAACGTAATTTGTCGGCAGATGAGCGAGTCAACGTCATCGGACGCGTGATTGAGGCTGATCAACCATTGATCGCACGGCTTGGTCCAGGAAGTAAGTTCCGGATCGAATGGGTGACGCCATGAAGCAGCTCGTTGCGGAACGACTCGCCTATCTGTACCGAGGGGAGCTGTTCACGGTCGTCACGATTTTACCGCTGAGTTGGTTTGGTAATCGTGTCTTTCCACGACTGCAGTTATTTGAACTCAGTGCCTTTTGGATGTCACTGTTTTTGTTTGAGCTGTTGTTGATTCAAGGAGCTTGGTATTGGTACAGCAAGTCAAGGCGTCTGAAGAAGGAAGGAACGTCAGTCACCCCGGTACCCGTCGTCCGACGATTACGTCACTGTCGTGTCATCAATCTGGCTTTGATCGTTCTGACAGCGTGTGCGTTCGGAATCGATTGGATGCGTTTCCGATCCGAGCTTCCCGTCTCCGGAACACAACTTGCCTTGTTATTATATGTATTCGCAATTCTCGAATATATCAATTATTTCCATATCCAACTTATGTACGATAACCGGTCAGATGTGCAATACTTAATACGGAACAGACGTTTGAAACGATCAGCATTGAATAAGGATATGCAACGACTTCGTCAAGTAGTCTAAGGGTTCATAGAAAATAGGAGGGATTGTATGCTCGATATGCTCATTCGTGGCTATCGAAAGTTACGGAAGCTAAGAGGACGTTAATAAGTTTTGCAAAATGGATGGTATGGAGTGTGATGAAAAGTGAAACGAATTGGTTTACTCATCATGTTAAGTCTATTGATTGGAAGTGCGATGCCACTCGATGGACAGGCGAAATCGACGTCAAAGAAGGAAACGATTTGTATTGATCCAGGTCATCAAAAAAAGCAAAACTTAGCAAAAGAACCGGTCGCTCCACGTTCGAAGGTCATGAAAGTGAAAGTGAGCGCGGGGACGAGCGGAGTAAAGACGAAAATTCCAGAGTATAAACTGAATTTACAAGTCGGATTGAAATTAAAAGCTGCATTAGTGAAAAAGGGATATCAGGTACATATGACGCGAACGACACATGATGTCAACATCAGTAATGCAGAGCGTGCAAAATATTGTAATGCGAAGAAAGCTGCCTTAACCGTTCGGATTCATGCAGACGGAAGCACGGATCGAAAGGTAGAAGGAATCTCCGTCTTATATCCAGATGATCAAGTGACGAAGGCGATCAATAAGACGAGTAAAAAACAAGCAACCATCATGTTGAAGCACTTGATTGAATCGACGAAGGCGAAAAAGAGTTACGGAACTGGACTTGTTCCACGAAAAGATCTGACGGGTTTCAATTGGTCGAAGACTCCTGTTGTGTTGATTGAAATGGGCTTCATGTCAAATCGAACAGAAGATCAAAAATTAGCATCTGACAGTTATCAAAAAAAGCTCGTGAACGGGATGGTAAAAGGGATTGATGCGTCGCTAAAATAAAGAGGCAATCAATCATCAATGATTAAAAAGGGGAGAATTCGATGAAGAATACAAGTTGGTTAAACCCACCGACACGTATCGAACAGGAAACACCGTTACGTTTCATGACGGATCCGGATACGGATTTTTGGCGCAATACTCATTATCAGTTCAACCGTCTGACGGGGCATGCACTGTTGCAGGATGCTCCGGAAGGGGAGTTCAAGTGCCGGATTGAAGTAAAGTTAAATCCGAATGCGACATATGATCAGGCGGGGATTTTGCTTTATGTGAACGACGATCACTGGGTGAAGGTCTCGGCTGAGTTCATTCCGGATGGTCCATCGCATCTTGGTGCCGTCGTGACGAGCTTCGGGTACTCGGACTGGTCGTGTCGGGATGTCGACAATACGCTGTTTGATGCACCGCTTGTCTTTGAACTCCATTACCTCAATCAAGACGTCACGCTGTATCACGTGACAGGAGAGCACAAAGAGCAACTCCGAATCGCACACTTACATGATGTGACCGATTTAAAGATTGGACCGTATGCGTGTAGTCCGGATGTAGAAGCGGCAGGGTGTGAAGTGGAAGTACTAGATTTCTCATTAGAAACTATCGTTAAATAAAACGCCATAGCAAATGGACCGATGTCAGGCATCGGTCCATTTTTTGATCGTAACTAGAGATTAATCAAAACTTAGCTGCTTGTTCCGGCATCTGTCCTGTATATGACGATTGAGGTCTGAAGATCCGGTTGTCTTGCGATTGTTCGAGGATGTGTGCCGTCCAGCCGATGATACGGCTAGAGGTGAACGTCGGTGTGAACAGTTCTTTCGGAATGTCGAGTCCTTTTAAGACGGCTGCCGCGAAGAATTCAACATTCGTATACAGTTTTCTACCCGGTTTGTATTCCTCGAGTAAATCGATCGCTGTTTGCTCCATTTGTGTAATCAGGTTGAACCAATCGCTCTCTTGTGCGAGATCCTTTGAGACGACTTTCAAGGCTTCTGAACGCGGATCGCGTGTTTTGTAGACGCGGTGACCAAAGCCCATCAGTTTTTCGCCTTTCTCTAACTTGTTCCGGATCCACGGTTCGATGTTGTCGATTGTTCCGATCTCATCAATCATCTCAATGACTTCTGACGGAGCACCACCATGAAGCGGTCCTTTCATGGATCCGATCGCGGCACAGACGCCAGAAATCATTTCCGATTCCGTCGAGACGACGACACGAGAAGCGAACGTTGAAGCATTCATGCCGTGTTCAATTGTTAGGATCAGATACGCCGTCAGTGCTTTGATCTCAACTTCACTCGGCAATTGTCCTTTGATCATATAGATGTAATTCGCGACGTGATCAAGTTCCGGATTCGGTTCGATGAAGTCAGCACCTTGATTTTTTTGATATTTATAGGCAATGATTGTTGGTAAGAGTGCTGTTACGTGCATCGCTTGATCAATTGTCGGTGGCCAAGCGAAAGCGGGTGTACCAAGTGCCGAGATTGCTGTTCGCATCGTACTCATGACATCCATCTCGTTCGGCAATGTATCGAGAATCGTTTTAACGTAAGAAGGAAGTTCGCGATAACTCGTCATCTGTTCTTTGAATGTCAAAAGTTCCGATTCAGTTGGGAATTCACCATTCCAGATGAAATACGCCACTTCTTCGAATGAATAGGATAATGCGAGTTCCTTTGCCCAGTGTCCGCGATAGATAAGGTGACCTAACGTTCCATCGACTAAACCGATTTGTGTTTCAGCGGCAATGACGCCTTCGAGTCCTTTTTTGTATTCCATCTTCAACACTCCTTTTCTAATATCTACTGTCAGTATGACTTACAACGATACCAAATCACCAGTTATTTGAATGCGTTTCCAAAATTATTCTGAGGTGTTCTATAATCAAAGAAGAAATTATAATGGTTTAATAGAAAATTGTATCTACTATGACGTACATAGTTGAAGAAGGAGTACATATGAATAAAGCAATGATAATTCGCTTATTGGGATTTTTCTTTGTATTACATGTCTTTTTAATGATCGATATTTTCTTTTCAGTGAGCCGAACGATTCTTGAGCCAATGGCATTAGTCGTTGCTTCATTGACCATGCTCATTCCCGTAAAACGATTTAAGCCACTAGAAGAACAAACGCTGTCGGTTTTCAAATCGAGTATCGCTGTCCTAGTAGGAATGCTCTTGATGAGCGGATTATTCTTACCCATCGTATTCATCTTTGGATGAGTAACTATTGATAGAGATTTAACTATTGATCCGAAAATTTCACCAGGCGTTATTTAGGAATACGACGTGGAATAGACGTATTTTTGGCTTAGATGCCTGATTTGTTCGACTATGTGAGATTCTAAATGACTGGTGGAGTCAATGGTGTGATCTGCGTAAAAACGGAGTGATTTATGGCTTCCGATCATGACCGCATACTGTGCTCCTTTGAATAGCTCGATATCATTCGCGTCATTCCCAAAAGCAATGTATCCCTCGTTCTCGATACCGAGTGTTTGTAAAGCAGTCCGTTTATTGATGGTAGTCGGACTAATGTCCAATACTTGTTCCGATCCATGATAATGAACAACGACATCCATTCGAAGTAGCTCGTTTTCTAAGGCTTTCAGATTGTTGGCACTCAAAATAAGTATTTTTATGATTCGATCATGGTGAGCTAACGGAACGTTTTGTGCCGTCTTAGCCGGATCTAGATTGTTCAGGATAGGATGGTCTTGCGGTCCGTTATATGTATAATTCCAGTCACTATCGATTAAATATGTGGCTTTATGCTTGTCGAGTAATCCCGTAATAAGGGAAAGCTCACGATCGTCGAACGATTTGGACTGAACGATTGTTTGTTCCGATGCGACCAACGATCCGTTTCCGCCGATTAAGATATGGTCGTGGAATGAAGGATGAATGACGGGTAGCATGTCACGGATAGGACGTGCTGAAGCAAAAATCACACGGTGTCCGTCGTCCTCGACTGCATGAAGCGCCTGTGCGATGTCTTGAGACATCGGTTTTCCTTTAAAACAAATTGTTCCATCGAGATCAAATACAAAATTCATAAGCAACCCTCCGAAAGTCAGTTGATGTACTTATCATAACAAATATTTACAGATAACATACCAATTCTTTATTTTGAGAAAACAAAAAGACTCCAGTCAATGCTGAAGTCTAATCATTGGTACCTTATGCTAAAAACGTATCTCGCTGGTCCTGACGTTTATCAATCATGATTTGTACTGCCGGAATGTTAGCAGCCTGCAACACGTCAATCGTGTCTCGGAGAAATTCATCACTACCAACGATGTAGAACAACCCTTCCTTGTCCGCTGTCATCGCTTTGACAGCATCGTAGTAAGCGGAGCGACTCTCGACATAAGCGGGGCTAAACTGCTCGTGCGAAGGAAGCTGAGTTTTGAATAGTTCAGTGCGCGCCGAGTCGACATTCAACGAGTACATGTGCGGAATGCCACTTCTGTCAGCCTGATGTTGCAGGATGATTGGTCGAAACGTTGCCAGACCAACGCCTGCTGACAGTAAGTACACCGTACGATTTTCCCGGCGTAGCGGAACGTTCGAATGCGTCTTAAACAAAGCAATCTTCTCACCTAGTTTCAGCTGTCGAAGTGTCTCCTTAAAGACGGAACATTCCGGTTTAATCCGTGTCGTGATGCCAATCGTTCCTTCATGAGGGAGCGTCGAAATCGACATATGCCGAATCAGACTGCGGTTCGGCTTATCGCCTGCATTAAACCCTTCTAGCGCCATATGCGTATGGGCGCCTTCCTCCCAAACGAAACCATCTGGGCGTTGCAAATGAAACGTGTAAGTGTGTTCGCCTTCTTGCGTTACCTGTTCTAGTGGTAGCCAATCGATCTGCATCATTCATTCCTCATTTCTATATAAATATCAATAGACAGCAATTGGACCGTATGGACCTTCGATGATCTCAAGATGAGTCTCAAAGATCTCGGATAATAGCGCTTCATCCATGACTTCGGCAACCGTTCCGAAGGCGGCGATTTGTCCATCCTTCATCGCACAAATGTGGTCTGCGTATTTCGCAGCAAAATTGATATCGTGCAAGACGGTGATGATCGTCCGTCCGAACGTATCAGCGACGTGTCGTAGATAACCCATCATCTGGACCGAGCGGGCGATATCAAGGTTATTGAGGGGTTCGTCGAGTAGAATGTATTCTGTTTCCTGACAGAGTACCATCGCGACATATGCCCGTTGCCGCTGTCCGCCCGATAATTCATCGAGGTAGCGGTTCTCAAGCGACGTCAACTCGAGAAAATCGATGTATTTCGAGATGATCGTCTCATCGTCAGCCGTCAAGCGACCTTTTGAGTAGGGGAAACGTCCGAAGCCGACGAGCTGCCGGACTGTCAGCCGGGTTACGAAATGATTTTCCTGCCGCAGGATGGTGATGATCTTCGCTAAGTCTTTCGATTTGCTACTCGTGACATCCATGCCAGCGACTTCGATCTGCCCGGCATCGAGATCAAGCAAACGACCGATCATCATTAATGTCGTCGACTTCCCGGCACCGTTTGGACCAATCAACGCCGTGAATCCACCTTTTGGAATCGTTAAGTCGATTGGACCGATCCGGACCTCATCCGTATACGATTTTTTAACGCGTTCGAGTGATATCATAGGGACCTCTTTCTAAGCAACACGACAAGGAAAATCAGACCGCCGAACAGT
The DNA here is from genome assembly GCF_018618895.1 of Exiguobacterium sp. s143. Lineage (NCBI taxonomy): Bacteria > Bacillati > Bacillota > Bacilli > Caryophanales > Exiguobacterium > Exiguobacterium sp. s143. The sequence continues at coordinate 24,294 of NZ_JACSMX010000001.1, forward strand.
TCGATGATGACGGAGACGACGCTTGGCGTGTTGAAAATGTGATACATGAAGAAATAGGCAGTCGTCAAAACGAAGAAACCAATCGCGAATGCCATCGGGAAGACGTATTTGTGATCATACGTCGCAGCGACCTGATAACTAAGTGTCGCGACTAAAAAGCCGAAGAACGTCAACGGTCCAATCAATGCCGTCGACATCGACATCAGGAGTGAAATCAGAATCAAGAAGTAGATGACACTGCCACGATGATTGACGCCGAACGATGTCGCGACCTCTTTTCCAAGCGCGACGACGTTGAGTCGTCTTGACGAGAAGAAGAGCAACAGACCGACGATGAGGACGACCGGAATGACGATCGGGAAGTAAGCCGCGTCGGCATTCGTAACCGAACCGAATAATCGTGCTTGTAAGATATCGAACTCGGACGGTGCGAGCATCTTTCGCATGAATGACGACAGCGAGTTCAGACCAGTGCCGAGAATGATTCCGACGAGCAACATCAGCTGCAGGTTCGCGTATTTTCCGGATAAGAGCCATCCGTATAATAAGAGACTCATCGCGAGCATGATCGCGACCTGTGTCAAAAAAGCGCTCGTGCCGGTAAAGCCGACGAGTGCTCCCGCACCGAAGAAGAAGATCATCGATGTCTGGATCGTCGAGTAGAGAGCGTCAAAACCAAGCAGGGATGGTGTGATGATTCGGTTGCTCGTAACCGAATGAAAGGCGACGGTCGCAAGACTTTGACAAATTGCTGCAATCGCCATCGTGATGACTGCGGTGATCCGGCGTTCGACGACCGGCCAAAAGGACGGAGAATCAAACGGAACCGGATTATTGTAGAGCAAGAGACCGATCGTACTGAGCACTCCGCCGCTGAGGAACAGGATGAGGAGAATCCAGTAGCGGCGCTCGAGTCGTTTCGACTGAAACGCAGACGCCCGGCGATTGGTTTCACGTGTAACGCTCGGTTGAATTCGTGTATGTTCTTGTTGTTTGATTGCGGTACTCATCTGACACCTCCAGTCTTCCGTCGACGTAACAGAATGATGATGAAGACGGCTGCCCCGACCGTTCCGAGAATCAAGGAGACCGGTAGTTCAAACGGACGGATGATCGTGCGTGAAATCAAATCACTGATTAGAATCGTCGCCATCCCAATCAGACAGACCCACGGCAGATTACTACGGAGATCGTCACCGCGAAACATCGAGACGATGTTCGGAACGATCAAGCCGAGGAAGGGCAGATTGCCGATGACGGTCGCGACGACACCGACTGATAGGGCGATCAGCCCGGTCGCGATCAGCATCAGTCGATTGTAGTTGACGCCAAGACTCGTCGCGACGTCTTCGCCGAGTCCGACGAGCGTCAAGCGACTCGCAAGAAAGAAGATACAGACTGTGACACCGATGATGATCCAGAGGTATTCGTAGCGACCGATCTGGACGGATGCGAACGAGCCGACGAACCAGCCTTCGATCGCCTGGCTGGCACGGAAAAACAACCCGAGGAACGTCGAAATCGCGGAGATGACAGCTCCGAGCATCAGACCGATGATCGGGACGATCAACGATGAACGCAGTCGGACCGAACGGAGAAACCAGAAGAAGACCATCGTCCCGATGAACGCAAAAAGAATAGCACCGCTCATCCGCATCATCAATGACGGTGCCGGAACGAGTAAGTAAACGGCTAACAGTCCGAGTCCCGCCCATTCGATCGTTCCCGTCGTCGTCGGTTCAACGAGCCGATTTTGCGTGATCAGTTGCATGACGAGTCCAGCCATTGCCATCGCAGCACCCGTCAGCATCAAGGCGAGTGTCCGCGGAACACGTGTGATCCAGAACATATCGAAATCGTTCGCTGCACTCCGTAGTTCGTAGACGCCCGTGAAGAGGGAAGCCGCTGCGAGCGCTAAGACGAGACATAAGGTCAAGACGAACGGCTTCGTCCAAACGACAGAAAAGGAAGGTCGAGCGGGTGGCTCAACTCTTCCATTCATTTGTTGCTGTGCGTGTGCCATTACTTCGCAAGTGCTTTCGCGATATCGTTGAAGAATTCCGAGTAAGTCTGGATCGATTCATTCAAGTACGTATCTTTTGGTGCGTAGACAATATTGTCGTCTTTGATTGCTTTTGTTTTCTGCAGGGCAGGCGCGCGGTCGATGACGTCTTGCGCCGGTACGGCACCTTCAGCGTTTCCAAGTGGTGCGTCGCGGTCAAGGACGAGTAACCAGTCCGGGTTACTTTGAGCGATTGCTTCGACCGAGACTTCATCACCTTGGTCGTTGCCCGATTTTTGTTTGACTTCGAGTGCTGGTTTCCAGTCGAACAAATCATACATCGGTCCGAAGACACGTCCACTCATCGGAGCCGAGAATCCGATATCGCCGCCCGAGACGATGACCGACATGACGCTGTCCTGTCCGTTATACGATTTTTTAACGTCTTTGATCGATTGCTCAAGCGTTGTCACGAGCTGGTCCGCTTCTTGTTTTTTATCGAAGATTTGTCCGAGTGTCTCAGTCGTATCTTCAAGTCCTTTGACGAGTAACTCACCTGGCGTACCGGAGTCTTCCGGTAAAGTGATGTCAAGGTCGATGACAGCAGCGTTCGGAACGAGTTTTTTGATGTCTTCATAATGATCAGCGAAACGTTGTCCGACGATGACAACGTCCGGATTAACACCAGCGATTGCTTCGAGATTCGGTTCGAAGTGCATGCCGACATCGACGATATCCTTATCTTTCGCATACGGTGACTCAGCCGGGAGCAGTCCGACTGGTGCTGCTGCAAGTTCGACGTCCCATGCGGCAAGTGTTTCGAATGTCCGGTTGTCGAGTGCGACGACCTTCTTCGGATCAACCGGGACGTTGACCGTTCCGTGAGCGTCCTTGATTTTGACCGTCTTCGGTGCTTCCGCGTCCTTCTTTGTGTCTGCTTCTCCTGCGTTCCCGCATGCCGCCAGTAAGACAGCAAGCGAACTCACGACGAGTGGTGTTTTCCATTTCCCCATGATGATTCAGCTCCTCTTGTTTAATTTGATAACGCATAAATCACGGATTAAGTAGCAGATGGATTATGTAGTTCTATCTGAGTCATCTGCTCTCAATAAGTGATAATGATTATCATTGTCATGTTCACCGAGAATGATAGCAGACGATTTTAGAAGACGCAACGCTCATTTCCAGCCAAATGGCTGTCCGAATTTTTACCTTCTATAAACTATACGAAAATAAAAAAATGATAATCTTTCTCATTTAGGACTAGAAATAGGACCATCGAACGCTTTTTACAAAAACAGGTTTAAACGATAGTCAAAAGAGAAAGTGGTAATAAATGTAACCTTTTCGTTTTTCAAATCAGAGACGCTACAGAAGATGACTTCGAAATGAGGTGCTGTATGAATCAACCATTTGAAGACTTGAAGATGTATCAAAATTTTGATGAATTGGCAGATGATGTTCTCGATTTCGCAAAAGAGATTCTACCGGACCAGATGCTGTATTTATCAGCGATCGAAGCAGGACAACAACGGATGTTGAAGATCACGAACGATAAAGCAGATATCCCGATGGTGGAAGGCATGCAGATTGAACTGAACCAATCGTTATGTAAGCTGATTGATTTCGAGACGAGACAGCCGGTCGTGCTCGAAGATATTCCGAACGCGGAACAACTCGGCGACTGGCGAAAGGGCTTGGAGGAGGCTCACGTCCGCTCCTATCTAGGTATTCCAATCGTCTTGACGAGCGGGGAGACGTTCGGCACATTATGTGCAATCAATAATCGGGTCAGCTTGTATGAACAGAAGAATGTTCAGCTATTGCAACGGATCGTCCGACTCTTCTTGTACTATTTGGAGCTTGAGCGTCATGCTTGGAAGGACGCGTTGACAGGACTGCACAATCGGCGGTACTTAACGAAGCAGTTCGAGGAGCATCCCGGGCAGACAGGAGCCGTCTTCTTCCTTGATCTCGATGGCTTTAAGCAGGTCAACGATGTCTATGGACACGAGACGGGGGACATCGTCCTGCAAGAAGTCGCGCGACGCTTGCGACAATTCGTCCGCGAACAGGACGACGCGGTGGCCGTGCGATTAGGCGGTGATGAATTTATCCTCCATTTCGGTCATTCGGATTCGAGGGAAGGGTGGGAACGACTCGCAGAGCAGGTCGTCACTGCGTTAAGTGAGTGGGAAACGGACTACCGCGTGTCGACGAGTATCGGGATCGTGATGTATGACACCGCGTTTCGTCCAGAGTTGCAAGCATTGTTACAACAGGCGGATGTTGCACTATATGCCGCTAAGTCGTCGGGAAAGAATACGTATCAGTTCTATGAGATGGCGAAGAAATGAACGAATATCAAAAGACCTGACGCTTCTGAATCCCTTCAGAAACGATCAGGTCTTTTAGTTGCCATGAAGACGGTAGACGATCCGAATGATGTCCTTTTTTGGAAGCTCAGGGTATTTAAGGCATAACGTCTCGACGCAAGTCACGGGATCTTCATTCTCTAACAAGCGTATGGCGTCCTTTACGACTGGATCATGTGGTTCGGTGACTTCGGAAGCTTTAACAGTGGCGTCGCTCGATTGATGAATCAGGTAAAACAATAGCGTGTGTACAGATACGAGCACGACTTTTGTCGCAAGCGAGATTGTAATGGACTCCACGTAGAGATCCATCCAGAGTAAGACGCTCAAACTGACGGAACCGTTCACGACAGCAAACAGTATGTCCGAGAAACGACGCTTAAACAGTCCGCCAAGCGCACGCATCATCCCGTCAAAGACGACGCTGACGACCAGGCTAGCGAGATAGAAACATACGAGAAACACCAGACAACCAACGAACGAATCGTAGGACACATCTCCGACGTAGAAAATCAGTCCATCGATCATCAGTAAAGGGAGCACTAAGAGCAGACTGAGCAACACAAGCGAGACGGAGGAAACCAGTCGTGACATCCTATCATCCTTTCCGTGCAAATGATTTCGTTAAACAAGAAACGCAGCATCCAAACTAGGATACCGCTTAACACAGCTGATTACAATTATTAACAAAAAAGAAGCGTACACAGAATGTTACTCAGTTATGCGTGGAAATCCTGTCAAAAAGCGTCTTTAGGTCCAGTTAACATCTGGATTATCCATTGACAATCCTTACCTTTCCCTCTTACAATTGAAAATGATTATCAATACAAGTTGGGAGTTCTGCCTACCATGAACGTTAACCGTAAAAAATTACTGATTTCTACTGTCTCGATCCTGTCTTTGACATCATTATTGATCGGCTGCTCGAACCCGGGCGAGTCGACAGGAGAGCGAAAAGATAAAGATACATTGACGCTCGCGTGGCCACGCGACGTCGGAACGATGAACCCGCACGTCTACAACCCATCACAACTGTTCGCACAGTCGATGATCTATGAGCCACTCGTCCACTACGGAGAAGGTGGAAAGCTCGAGCCATACTTAGCCTCGTCTTGGAAGATTTCTGAAGACGGAAAAACGTATACGTTCACGCTCCGTGACGGCGTCAAGTTCTCGGACGGTTCGACGTTCGACGCAGCGATCGTCAAAAAGAACTTTGACGCGATCCTCAAACAAAAAGCCTTACATAGCTGGCTTGGCTTCATCACGAAAATCGAGAAGACAGAAGCCGTTGATGCGAAGACGTTCCGCCTGACATTATCCGAAGCGTACTACCCGACGATTCAGGAACTCGCGGTCGTCCGCCCGGTCCGTTTCCTCGGAGAAGCGGGATTCCCTGAAAACGGAGATACGTCGAAGGGTGTCAAAAAGGAAGTCGGGACAGGTCCATGGATGCTCGACGAATACAAACCGGATCAGTATGCGACGTTTAAGGTCAATAAGAACTACTGGGGTCCGAAACCGAACATCGATCACATTAAGGTCGACATCGTCCCGGATGCGGAGACACGTGTCTTAGCACTCGAAAAAGGACAAGTTGATCTGATTTACGGTGAAGGGGCGATCAGCATCGATGCCTTCAACCAGTTGAAGACGGATAAATCCTACAAGACAGAGATGTCCGAACCAGTCGCGACGCGTCTTCTCGTCTTGAATACGAAAAATAAGCGTCTGTCTGACGAACGCGTCCGCCAGGCGCTCCAGCACGGGTTTGATAAAGCCGCTCTCGTCGAAGGGATCACGTCGGGAATAGAAGCACCAGCTGACTACCTATTGCCACCGAACATGCCGTACACGTCGAACCTGAAAGTGAAGCAACGGGATTATGACGTCAAGGAAGCGAATCGTCTCCTAGATGAAGCAGGTTGGAAACTGCCGAAAGGTGAAAAGGTCCGCGTCAAGAATGGTCAGCCGCTGCAAATCGGGATGATGTATGATGCGGCAGAACAGGTCCAAAAGGCAATGGCCGAGACGTTACAATCGGAATGGTCGAAAATCGGCGTCGAGCTGAAGACGGAAGCTGTCGAATTACCGGATCAAGTCCAGCGCTTCAAAGACAACCGATTTGACATCAACTTCTACAGCAACTTCGGTGCACCGTATGATCCGCATACGTTCGTGAACCTGATTGATACGGATGGCTTCGGCTTCAAAGAAGCGATTTCGGCTTATCCGAATAAAGAACAACTGTTGCAAGAGATCAAAGATGTCTTGAAGACGACAGACGAGACGAAGCGTCAGAAGATGTACGCCGACATTCTGCCATCTCTCCAAGATCAAGGGGCATTGATTCCGATCTCGTACTTGAAGAAGATGGCGGTCTATCAGTCGGACGTGACGAACTTCCAGTTCCCGGCTAACCGGGATGAGAGTCCATTTGCCCGAATCGGAATTAAGTAAAGGAGGGATGACATGGGGGTCTTCCTCGTCAAACGCATATTATCCGTCATCCCGATCTTGTTACTTGCTGTCTTGATTCTGACAGGGTTGATTCATTTGTCACCAGTTGATCCGGCACAGGCCTATCTATCTGCTGCCCACATCCAACCGACGGATGAACTGCTCGCTGCAAAACGAGCAGAATTCGGACTCGATCAACCGTTCTACAAACAATACTTCGATGCCGTCATCCGCTTGGCGCAGCTCGATTTCGGCACATCGTATCTTTCCGGAAAACCGGTTTTAGAAGATGTCTTGCTTCGCTTACCACCGACGGTCGAGCTGGCAGTGACGAGTCTGCTGCTCGCACTCGTCATAAGCATCCCGCTCGGGTTCCTTGCTGGGATCAAGAAGAATGGCTTCTTTGACCATCTCAGTCGGGGGATCGCATTCATCGGTGCCTCGATTCCGTCGTTTTGGCTCGGGTATCTGTTCATCTTCTTCTTTGCCGTAAAGCTGGATTGGTTTCCGGTCGGTGGAACGGGAAGTGTGATGCACTTGATCTTACCGGCATTGACACTCGCGTTTCCGTTGATTGCCCTTTATACACGATTGCTACGCGGCAGTGTGATCGAAGCATTGAACGAACCGTATGTCTTGTTTGCCCGGACACGTGGATTAAAGGAAGGACGGATTCTTGGGAAACACGTCCTTCGGATGGCGATTCCGCCGATGATCACGGGTCTTGGGATGAACCTTGGGAAGTTGCTGACGGGAACGATCATCGTCGAGACCGTCTTCTCGTGGCCAGGATTCGGTCGCTACTTCATTGAAGCAATCTTTGATCGGGATATGCCGGTCATCCAAGGCTACGTCTTTCTCGCGGCACTCGTCTTCATCGGCAGCAGTTTGCTCGTCGACATCATTCAAGCCGTGCTCGATCCACGACTAGCGAAAAAAGGAGGGACGGTATGAATACTCCACTTCCAGCAACGATGATCCGGTCGCGGTATACACCGCTTCTTTATCTTTGTGCCCTCGTCTTAATCGGGATGGCAGGCATAGCTTTGTTTGCGCCATGGATTGCGCCGCATGATCCGAACCTCGTCGACTTGACGCAAAAGCTTCACGGTCCGTCGTCAGCCTATCCGCTCGGAACCGACCAGCTCGGACGCTGCCTCTTATCGCGCTTGATTTACGGCGCGCGGATTTCACTCGGTTGCGCCGTGTTGATTTTCATCGCCTCACTTGCGATCGGACTGTTTGTCGGAACACTAGCCGGCTATCGTGGCGGTTGGGTCGACCAACTCTTGATGCGTCTGTGTGACGGTGTGATGGCATTTCCGAGTCTGATTCTCGTCCTCGGCCTCGTCGGTATCTTCGGTCCAGGTCTCAAGCAAGTCATCATCGCCTTAATGCTCGTCCAGTGGGTCTACTACGCGCGGATGTTCCGCGGAATGGTCATGACGTTGAAGACGGAAGCGTTCATCGCCGCCGCTCGCGTCAACGGTTCGTCTTCGTGGAAGATCATTCGGACGCATATCCTGCCGAACATCTTACCACCGTTGCTCGTCATCGGGACGCTTGAGATGGGCTGGGCGATCATGGATATCTCGGCGATGTCGTTCCTCGGGCTTGGTGTCCAGTCACCGACAGCCGAGTGGGGGGCGATGATTCACGAAGGAAAATCGTACATCCGGACGAATCCGGAATTGATGATTTATCCGGGACTTGCGATCATGCTCGTCATCATCAGCTTTAACCTAGTAGGAGAACAGTTAGCAGAACGATTCGGTGTGTCAAAAACGATGAAATGAGAGGAGGTGCCCGTATCGAACCGATTTTAGCTGTCGACGGTCTGACCGTCCGTACGAAACAACAAGTGACACTGATTGAAGAGGTATCATTCTCGATTCAACCAGGTCGGATCCTCGGTCTTGTCGGAGAGAGTGGCTGCGGAAAAACGGTGACGAGTCTCGCTTTGATGCGTCTGCTCAATCCGCAGACGACAGACGTCACCGGTGACATCCAACTGAATGGCAGATCAATCATGTCTCTATCCGAACGAACCGTCCGAACGATTCGAGGCGGTGAGATTGCGTTCATCATGCAAAATCCGATGAGTGCCTTCACACCGGTCTACTCGATCGGGCACCAGATGATCGAGACGATTCAGACCCATTCACGTTGTTCAAAACGTGAAGCGAAACAACAAGCGATGACGGCACTCGAAGAAGTCAATCTGACGGACGCCGCCCGGTTGCTCAAAGCTTATCCATTCGAACTGAGTGGCGGGATGTTGCAACGGATCATGATCGCCTTAGCTGTTGCCCTGCGCCCAAGCGTCTTGATTGCCGACGAACCGACGACGGCACTCGATGTCTTTAATCAGAAGACAGTTCTTGAGTTACTCGAACGGATGCGCGCGACCTATGGAACGGCGATGTTACTCATCTCACACGATCTCGGTGTGATCGCTGAACTCGCAGACGATGTTCTCGTCATGCAGCAAGGACGGATCGTTGAGCAAGCAGATGTTTTTGATTTGTTTGATCGACCGCAACATCCGTATACACAGTCCCTTCTCGCCCAGCATCTAGGAAGGGAGGCGTTCGGATGAGTTTACTACAGATCGATCAAGTCTCACACGTCTATAAACGCCGGTTTCAACCAGCAGAGACCGTCTTACACGAGGTCTCATTGACGCTTGAAGCAGGACGCTGTCTCGGATTGCTCGGGTCGAGTGGTGCCGGGAAAAGTACGCTCGGACGATTGTTGCTCGGACTCGAACGTCCGTCAAGCGGCACGATTTGGTTCAATGGTGTCGATCGCCACGCGACAAAACGACCATTTCAAGGTGACGTCCAAGTCGTCTTTCAGGATTCCTTCGCTGCGGTCAATCCGAAGCTGACGGCTGCCGATATCATCGCCGAACCGCTTGATAACTTCATTCGTTTAAAGGGTGAAGCACGGCAACAGCGTCTCGTCACGCTTATCGAACAAGTCGGGCTCAAGGCGGCGGATCTGACAAAATATCCGGCGCAGTTCAGTGGTGGGCAACTGCAGCGAATCGCGATTGCGCGAGCGATTGCTGCTGAACCACGTCTGATCGTTTTAGACGAAGCAGTCAGTAGCCTCGACATGGTCAACAAACGATTGATTCTCGCATTGCTAGCTGACTTGAAACGGCTACACGGTCTAACATATGTCTTTATCACGCATGACATTAAAGCTGCCGAGCAACTTTGCGACAGCTTCGCGATCTTAGAGCAAGGACGCCTCGTCGGGCATTACCCGAGTCTAGTTGCATTTGATGCTGCGACGGATCCTGCCGTTGAACGGATGCGCCAAGCAAAGCTTGCCGTGCATCCAAGGCAACGAACGATTCGAAAGACACAATCAAACAAAGGATAACGGACTGCTGAACGGCTCCGTTATCCTTTTTTGTTGTAGAGTCGGATTAGTAAGACGTTTTTCGAAACCGAAGACCAGACCAGCCAAGTGTTAGGGCAATCCAAACGAGACAAGAAGCGACACCGATTAGATGGGACGAAGAAAAAAACGACGTGTTCGATGGAAGCGACAGAAGCGCACCAGGCATAAAGAATAGAATGTCTGGCATTAGCGAAGGAAGTGCAACAAGTAGTAAGGAAACGACGAGCGACAGGATGCCGATCGGAACAGCGCGTTGCAAAAAGGTGCTGATCAGTAGTGTCAGACCGACGACGAATAACGTCCAAAGACTAAAATCGAGGATGATGCGTAGCGCAAGCATCGGCGAAAGGGATCCGAACCAATAGACGGTCAGACAATAGGACGTGAGTGCGCCGATCAGAATCCCGAATAGACTGATCATCCCGTGACTGAACCATTTCGACAGCAGATAAACATTCCGAGAGACAGGGCGCGTCAGAATGAAATCCTGCATGCCGGTTTGTCGGTCTGAAGCGAGCAGTCCCATGAAGCTCATGATCAGGACGATCAAGCCAAGCTGATTGAATTGCCCATGGATTGTTGCGCTGAAGACGTCAAGCGGTTGCGGAGTAGGACGATTCGGATCAACGATGATTCCGTCTGCATTTCCGACGTGTGCGAGCAAGACATCCATGTACATCAACAGTAATGGTTGTGTCACCCCGAGGGCAATGAAGAACAGCGGTAACCAAACGATCTTCCATTCTTTCCATGCTTCCAACCACTCGGTCCATGTCAGCGTATAAAAGGTCCTCATACGTCTGCCACCATGTCGAGGAACCGTTCCTCGAGTCCGATCGGTTGATAGGCAATCGAAGCAATCGACCATCCTAGCTGAATCAGAGTAGTCGCTAACTGCGAGAGATCAAGCGGCTGCTGCGCGGAGAACTGATAGCAGCATGGGTTGATTCGATCAATCTCGACTTGTGGAAATCGTGTCGCAGAAAACGACGAGACAGGGAGAAGCGTCTCGACTTGAATCCGATATTGATCCACGTTACGTTGATTATCGAGCGGCCCCAGCAATTTTCCGTGTTTAATGACGAGGAAGCGATCGCAACACGTCTTTGCGTCTTCTAACAGGTGCGTTGAGACGATGATCGTCATCCGTTTCTTTAAGCGGAGGATCAATTGATTGATATCATGTCGACCACTCGGATCAAGTGCAGAAGCCGGTTCGTCAAGAATCAAAAATGTCGGTTCATGTAAGATGGCTTGGGCGATTCCGAGACGTTGGCGCATGCCGCCGGACAGGCGTTCGATGATTTCTGTTTGTTGATCGTAGAGTCCAACTTCATGTAGAACGTCCGGAATCCGCTTATTTAACGTTGCGCGATCAAGCCCCGACAAGCGTCCGAAAAAACGTAATGATTGTTCGCACGTCATCCAAGGCTTAAAGTCGGTCTGTTGTGATAAGTAGCCGATCGATTGCTGCTGTTGACGGATGGGGCGCGAAGACATCGTGATGGAACCACGGTCACTCTCGATCATGCCGCTCAGACATTTCAGGAGTGTCGTCTTTCCGGCACCATTCGGACCAATCAGTCCAAGACATTCATGTTCGTGAATCGTAAAGGAAATATCGTCTAAGATAAGACGTCGTTGAAGTGAAAGCTGGAGATGAGAAATCTGAATCATGCTGTCATCCTCCTTCCGAGGACGAAGTAGAGAATCGAGCCAATCGGCTGGACGAGGAGAATAATCAATAACCAAGTAGTCGGTGTCGCGATCCGGTCCTTCCGTCTAAACCAATCGATACAGGCGCAGCTGAGTAGAATCAGGTTGATGGAGATGTAAATCAATAATAGGGGCAGGAATTGTTCCCAGTTGATTTGTGATAAGGCAGAGAAATCTGTGTTCATAAAAAACCCTCCTTTTCTATTACCATTATCAATAATGAAAATAGAAAAGTCAATGCCATAGACGAATCATCGTTAGTTCTCAATCAGTTAGAGCTATGATAAACTTCTCTTATCAAAATTTTCCAAATGCGATTTGAATCAAATCGTTTAGATGAAAGGCGAACTATCAAACGAATCATGATGTCGAGGAGGATTATATGCAGATTTATCAATTCAAAAAAGAGGTTGGTAAGAAGATTACGAAATTCGATTCGAACTTCGTGATGTCACGGATCATGCAGACGGAAAAAGTGACGCACATCGGATGCATCCATTTAGAGAAGGATGGCGTAGTCGGTTATCACCAGGCGGTCGTGCCGCAACTCTTGTTAATTGTAGAGGGTGAAGGATGGGTAAGAGGGGAAACGGATGACTACATAAACGTTCAGCGTGGGGAAGCCGTGTATTGGAATCAAGGAGAATGGCACGAAACGAAGACGGGTACGGGGTTAACAGCGATTGTAATTGAAAGTGAAGAAATCGATAGATCATCTCTCGTTTCCATATGACGAAACTAAGTGCGATACATAAAGAGGCTGACTCAAAAAAAGAATGATTCGCTTCCTCACGCGAGACACAAGCCAGTATTCCTGCTTCATTCAAGCAGGAATACTGGCTTGTTTGTCTCTGACAGCGCAAAAATGCGCTTTTCCTGTAGGAGTGGCGTGTAAAGCATCATTCTTTTTATCTTTGTAGAGACTAAAGTTTGCGTCAGCCTCTACTCTGATTCAGTACACCATTTTTCTAATTCTTCGAGGCATAGATGTAACCGAGCAGTGATCATTTCTCGATTACCCATCTGTTGCGTTGTTTTATGAGTGAGTTGAGGCTGATGTAGAATGTCGTAGTGCTCATACGCTTCTTGCAATATCCATAATGTATATTCATCCAGTAATCGTTGAATTTGAGTGGTGCGTTCGTCTCCAACCACGTTAAAGCAATATCCACTTATGAATCCGTCAGCGATTTTGTTAAGAATATTATTTTTTTCTTGATACGCTTGCTTTATGTATCGTGGTGCATTTGAAAAGGCTGGTAGCAGAAATTTGTAACAAAAAACGAAGTAAGCCGCATATTTCAAATCAAAATCCAATCTTGGAAACGGGTCAATGATTGCAATGTGTTCATCACTTAAAATTAAATTTTCTGGGGTTACATCTTGATTCACGAGAGAGATGTTTTGAACCTGAGTTCGTCTATTTTCAATTAAAGCATGAATATGTTTACCGACTTTTTCTTTATCAAAGCAAAGACTAGAGTGAATGAGAGCATTTAAGGCAGTTAAGACGTGTTCATTTTCTTCCTGCCATAATTCATCCTCGTTTCTTAAATCACTACCTTGTAAAGTTTCCCCTTGCCAGTGCAGTTCCCCGAAACCAACAATAGAGGTTTTCTGGTTGTGTATACGATGAAAAATTTGTCCTAATTTCGTACCGTAAGAATGGGCTTTATTCTGATCGAGTAACAATAAATCTGTTCCACGACCCATGAACGTTTCTACTGTAAATACTGTGTCATCTTCAATAAAATACTGATAAAAGTCAGGACAGACATTTTGGTCACTTGTATTGGCATGTAAATAGTAAGCTTTCGTAGACTCATACTCTGTAGTCAGCTCTTGTTCATCAATCTGTTGCAACTCCCCATAAGCCTCATTCTTTTTTATGCGAATTACAAGGTCTTGATCATCTACTCTCTTTAACTTATATACAGTGTGCCAAGCTCCTTCACCAATCTTTAGAATCTGTTCTGCTTTTATGTTTAACGTATCCAGTACAATTGCATCAAGATCTTCTTTGATCCGTTTCATGGGGTCTATTTTCTCTCCCTCACAATGTTGTCTCGTTTCAGTTTGGTGAAAATACGCTTCTAGAAACGGAGCGTGTTTAGGGCAAGATGACGAGTGAGACGGTCCGTTCAGTTGCCTGGTCTTCTGTCTCTAGGTGATGATATTTTTCGAGCAATGTTCGCATGTCCTGTTGGAAATCGTTGAAGGTTTCATCCGTCAGGTGCAATTTCGCGATCGAGAACGTCGAATGGTCCTGACCTTGCGTTTGAACGGTCTGTTCGAAGTACGTCTGGTACTGCTGCAAGACATACATGAAGTAGAACGAGACGAAGTTCACTTTTTCATCGTACGTCGCACTGTTCCAGTCTGCTTCGCTGATTTGATAACCGCTCGTGTTCAAGGCATAGATTTTTTCCTCGACTTTTCCGACGCGCTGGACGGCGACGATTTTCAACAACTGATCGTCCATCATCGCATTGACTTGCCGGTACAAAGTAGACTGCGGTACATCCGTTAAAAGTTGATTCAGTTGCATGATTGATAAGCCGTCTTCGCGATCAATCAATTCGAGTGCAATCTTAAACCGGACATGATTTTTGAATAAGTTAAAGTTCACGACGTATTCCACTCCTTCGTTCAATCGATTCTAAAACTATCTTATCATGCTTTTGGAAACATTCTTAAAAATGATAATGTAAAAAGAGGTAATTTGATATGTTCCTTGAATGATTTACATTAGAGTATGTTTAGAAAGGAGCCTTCATATGAAAAATACAAGTTATCGCTACGGTACATATGCCCTCATTACAAGTTTTTTCTTATTCTTCATCGTTCAGATGTTCCGAGCGTATATTGAATTATCTCCAGAATTTCTAGGAGAAAACCTTGGTGAGTATTACTTAACATATTTCCCGATGAGTGCGTTGATTCTTGGACTCGTCTTACTGATCCACGGCTGGTGGACTGAAGATGAGAAAAAACAGCGTGAAAAGCTAGTTGCAAAAAATCAGCAAGAATCAAATGAATCGGTGTGACATCATGCCGTTGATAAAGAAGACCGACAACGAATTTTCGTTGCC
Organism: Exiguobacterium sp. s143; assembly: GCF_018618895.1. NCBI lineage: Bacteria > Bacillati > Bacillota > Bacilli > Caryophanales > Exiguobacterium > Exiguobacterium sp. s143. Next base: position 39,353 of record NZ_JACSMX010000001.1, read on the forward strand.
GGTCTTTATTGTTTCATATGTCTTATTTCGCAAAACGCTTAATCGCGAAAGGTCCGATCGGTTCAGTCGTCGATTGTTCCATAATCAATTCACTAAGTACTTTTCCGACTAAGCTACTGAACTTGAATCCGTGACCGGAAAAGCCAGCGGCGATCGCGATGTGCGGATAGTCCGGATGCAAATCGATGATGAAATCCTCATCTGGCGTTATCGTATAGAGACACGTTTTGCCGTGAGCTAAAGTATCGATCGAGGGCATGAACGTATTCGTGAACTGTTGTAAATCAGCCAGATCACTCGTCTCTTGACCGAATGGACGGCGTGGTTGATTCGGATCAACGGGAATCCCACCGTCGTGGCGTCCGATTTTCAGGCCGGCTTGAGCAATGCTTGGAAAACCGTAATAATAACCGGCGGGTGTATCAAAGGCGAAGGCAGGGAACGCCGCGTCGTTAAATATCTCTTCGGCTGCTTCGAACCAGGCGAACGTCTTGCGGACCGGGCGTAGCGGTAAGGAGAGTCCAGTCTGTTCGAGTAACGATCCGGACCAGGCACCGGCTGCGACGATCAACTCGTCAGCCGAATAGGTGTCTGATCCGACGGTCACGTCAACGCCAGTGGCGTGGGCAGTGAGCGTCGTCACTTTCGCATTCGTCCGAATGTCGACGCCGTTCGCGACAGCAAGATCGCGATACGCTTCAATACAATCCGCGCACTTCAATACACCAGACGTCGGTTCAAAACAACCGATATAATCGTCGGGCATCGTTAAGCCGGACCAGCGGGTTCTCATTTCCTCAGCCGTCAGGACCTCGAGCGGCAAATCGTATTGCGCTGCACTCCTGATGATCGTCTGCATCGAACGGGACGAGCGGTGACCAGCGTTTAAGACTCCGGTGTTCAGGAACAGACTCCGACCGCTGATCTGTTCTAACTCATACCACAAGCGTTGCGCGGCTAACGCCAGCGGCACATAAGCTTCACCTTCACCGTAGGCATGGCGAATGATCCGAGTCTCCCCGTGATGGCTCGCCTGATCATGCGGTGGATTATGGGCATCTAACAATAGGATTTTTTGATCGGTTCGTGAGAGATAGTAGCTGGCTGCCATCCCCATGGAACCGGCACCGACGATGATGACATCATAATGGGACATCTGGTTCGACTCCTTCATATGTAAGTTCACACCAGTATAGAGTGAGAACTAGAAAAGAACAAATGAAAGATTAAATCTCGAAGCGACGGGCTTCTTGTTCTAAGTGTTCTGTCCGCTCGTTCAAATCACCGACGAGCGTATGCAGCGTCGTGATCGTCGCGATCATCTGTTCAGATGCAGCGGCGACTTCCTCGTTACTTGCCGTATGTTCTTCCGCGACAGCGGCAATTTCCGTCAAGGCATTACGAATGAACCGTTCTGCCTGCAAGACGTCTTCCATCTGTTGGGTCATCTGCTGTGTTGCCGTTGAGACGTGCGTGACTTGATCCGTCAACCGTTCGAACGTCGTATCCGTATCGAGAACGATCTGTTCACCGGCTGCAGTTGCTTCGACCGTCGTCTTGAAGCTATGTTGCATCTGCTGCGCACTGGCTTCAATCGACGTGACGATTGTTGCGATCTCACTGACACTGCTAGCGACATGGCTTGAGAGATTCTTGACCTCGGTCGCAACGACGGCAAATCCTTTTCCTTGTTCACCAGCTCGTGCCGCTTCAATCGCGGCATTAAGCGCGAGTAGATTCGTCTGCTCGGAAATACCGCGGATGATGCCGACGAGCGTTTGGATATCCGATGATTGCTGTTTCAGTAGATCAATCTGTTCAGCAGACTGCGTGACGTGCTGATGAATGTGGCGCATCTGTTCGACGGAAGCGGACATTTGATCCCGTCCGACTCGTGTCAGTGTTGCCATCTGCTCCGTCGTTCCTTGAATTTCGACACCAGACTGATTCGTCGTTTCAATCAATGTTGCGAACCGATTCATCTCATCATTCAATGAGAGCGTGACTTGGGTCTGACTTTCCGTCCCAGTCGCGATTTCCGACATCGTATGAGCGATTTGTTCGGAACCGTCGAGTACTTCCGACGTACTTTGATCAATCGATTGACTCGTCGTCGAGACGAGAGTAGCTGTCTGTTTGATGTCGACAATCATCGTCCGCAGCATCTCGTTCATATCACGAATCGAGATCGCAAGCGCATAGATTTCGTCTCTCGAAGCAATCGTCAAATCGGTCAACGTCTGTTTTGCCTGATCCAGTCGCCCCTCGGCAATCAAGGCAGCGACTTTCTGTAACGTCTCGAGCGGACGTAATTTTCGACCGAGGACGAAGTAGAGCAAGACGAGTGTGATCGTTAACAGAAGAAGTAAAAGTCCAATGAAAATCGGTGCATTTTGTTTTAATAATTCTGTTGTGAGGGCATCGATTTCCTTCGCAGCGATGTCGACGCCAAGAATTCCGATGATTTGACCAGACGCATCCTTTAACGGAACGTAGACACTCATATACTGTCCATATACAGAATCATCAATGATGTCCGTCGCGTGTGTTCCACCATTTAATACGTCCTTCATATCAGCGACTTTTGCGCCACTCGCCGGTTCATTAATCTTTGCGGCATCTTTCTTAGGGAGACCGTCAATCAGCAAACGGACCTTGTTTTGGTCGATGCGTGCTGTGTATGTATACAAGAGTCCGTTTTGTTTACGTAAGGTATCAAGTTGATTCCGTAGGGTTTCATACTGCTCGGACGCGACAGGCGATTGTAGGAATTCGCTATAAGCCACTGTGTCGAATGTTTTGCTGATGCGAAGCGCGTCCTTTTCGGCGGTCGCTTTCAGCGTTGAGACTGCAGTTTGTTTCGTATTGAAGTATAAGGCCAGACTACTAAAAACAAAAAAGGCAATCAAAATCAAACTGATCATTACTAAAAGACGTGTTCGGATGGAATGGTTCTTGGTTGTGTTTTTCACATGCAACCGTCCTTTCAACTCATATTTTCTATCTGTAATTCATTTATCGGTCGTTAAAATACATATTAAACAGGACCTTTTGACGATTTTTTTATAAAAGGTCGTAAGAAAAACCGTTTTTTCTTAAAAAAGGATTTATTAAGAATGATTCAGGGCACATATTAGATAGAAAGAAATACAAGTTGAGGGAAGAGGGATTGAGATGGAAAGTGAAGTCGATCATCGAATCAAGGCAAGACATGTATATGAAAATGAATTACGAAGACACGCGATCAGCACAAAAAAAACCACATTTCGATTGATGACATGTCTACGTTGCCAATCGAAGATTCTGTTGAAACAGGGACATCAGGATAGCCATCAATGTGACGCGAACTAAAAAATCCCGCTCTTAGGAGCGAGATTGAACAAAGTGTATAGGTAGGAAAAGCAACGGCTAGAATGACAAAAACAATCATGAGCACTTGTTTTTCGGTCGTTCACGTTAGGATTTCATAGGCAACACATAGCGTAATAATAATTGTTGGATACAGGCAAGTAGCGTTCCGATTGTCAACGGAGCAAGAATCAAACCGATTCCGATGATAATCAGACCAGGCGCGTCGTCAATCTGACCAATATAGAAAAAGACGGGAAAGAGACATGCCGTTAAAATGGCGACGATATAAAAAGACAATTTCATCGATTGAATGGAAGCTGTGATGAGTGGAAAAGCCGGAGGAGCCATCGACATATATCGAAGGATGCGGAGCGCATGGAATAAAATCAAAAGAGTCGGGATGAAGATAAGGTATGCGGTCAATAGAACACTGTAGCCAGGTCGCTCGAGTAACAAGTTTTTCGTGATACCATGCCAGACAAGTGGGATACCAAGACCAGCTAAACCGAACAGACTGAAGATGATACCGAAGACGATAAAGCGTAAAAACCGGACTTGCCAGACGAAATGATTCACGATATCAACTCCTTTCGAGGCAACAAACGTTTCTTTTAGTATACTGCATCCCCCGAGAGGCAAGTAGAAAATTCAAGTGAAGAGGCAACCGCACTTTAAAATAGTGTCATGAAGATGAAATAGATTAAGGAAATGGAGGTCACGTGATGAAACGAGAGCAACATGTCACGCCGCATCCAAAAGGTGGCTATCAAGTGAAAGCTGCCGGTGCGACTCGAGCAACCAAACGATTCGCTACACAGAAAGAAGCGATTGCAGAAGGGCGTCGCATTGCGAAAAGTCAGAAGACAGAGCTCGTCATTCATAACAAAGAAGGGCAGATTCGCGAAAAAGATTCCTACGGACATGATCCATTTCCACCACGAGGTTGAGCCATCATATACGACACGTTCTGATCATGAGAGCGTGTCTTTTTAATGATTTTTATGTCAAAAGTTTTTGACATGAGGATGGAAGTTCATTACAGTAGAGATGTAAAAAGAATTTGACACGTCGTGGAGGAATGAACATGAGAAACCACATCAAGGAGCGACGTCTAGCGGCAAAATTATCGCAACAAGAACTGGCTGATCGTTGTCAAGTCAGTCGGCAAACGATTAATGCGATTGAAAACAACAAGTATGATCCGACTTTACAATTAGCGTTTAATATCGCCAAAGTCTTACGGACAAAAGTCGATCATCTGTTCATTTCAGAACAGGAGGAATGGGATGTCTAAGAAAAAAACGGGTTTATTTTTAGTAACGCTCGTGATACTTGCGAGTCTTACAGTCATCAGTATGATCATCGAAAACAACGTAACGTTCTTCTCGATTGTTCAATTGGCGATTCTGTTGATCATGTTCTTCTCGTATTTTACGTGGGCGCGGACGACGGAGGACGAGCGTCCGGTACCTGATGACGAACTGGGCAAAAAGATTAGGACGGAGAGCGGCTTAATTAGCTATAAAATCCTGACCGTACTGATTTTCGGATTTATCTGTCTCGATCAATGGATACATGAATCAGCGAATCTGTTATTGATCGTTTTGTTCGCGATTGCTTTAGTTACACTACCAATCATTGAGTTTATGAAAGCACGTTCCTATCGATGAAGCGGTTTGGAACGGAAAGGAGTAAAGCATGGACGAACAACGATACTGACTTCACTTCCGATGGTACATTTACTATATTATATGGAATGTGCCTGCTGCACCATGCACGAAAAGCGATTGAGCTCGCTCCACTAGGTGTTGCTTATTATGAATTTATCTTGTTTTTTGAGGGCAATCCCATGTCTATCTGTTTAAAGAAGAAATAACTGATACCCACAAACGAATCAAAGAATTGCATAAATGATGAAAAAAAATACCTAGATGAGATGACTAATAATCTCTTCTAGGTATTTTTTTTATTATTTTGTCAGTACAGGTGAAATCAATGTAGTAACTGTACTGTTTCCTTCTGCAGTTACACGAAGATTCGCCACACCCGTGACATCAATATCAAAGTCTATTTCATCCGCGCCATATACAACATCATAGCGACCGAGTTCTTTTCCGTTATTGTCGGAGAATACAAGTGTCATTTCATCTTCTGGACTCGCATAGTTCAAGTCACTCGAACTTTTTGTCAAAGCTTGTTCAGTCAAAAGGGACAGTTGACCAGATAATTTTTTATATTTTCGATCAAGACTAAAAGTAGCATATTCATCATTGAAGAACCCTGATAAGATTACGTTTTGATTATTTAGTTTACCATTCGCTAAAATGGATTGATTTTTTTCAATCGATTCAAACGATGAAGAGGCGATATGGATCGATGAAAGTGATGTACCTGAAAGTGGTGTTCCGACTTCATAAGCGGTGGAAGTCTCGATTAGAGGTAATCCTGAAAGGTCTGCTAACAATTGTAATGGTACGTATGGCGTTTTACCAAGCATCAACAAACTTTCTGTATTTTTGTACTTACCAGTTACGACTGCTCCGTCTGTGACAAGTGATTTTGAAGATGCGAGAAGGCGATACCCAGTCGAAAGCTCTTTGATCTTCTTTTTGTTCCCTTCGTTCTCGATTTGAAGATTCTTGTACTTAGTATCAAGTGATTTATAAGACTTTGAGAGGCTCGTGTGCTGTCCTTGTAACGTCTTATAAGCGTTTTCCGACTTTTTTGTTTTTTTCTTTTCGTCGGCTAGTTGTTTTTGGAGTGCTGCTTTTTCCTTTTTCAGTTTAGCCACTTCTTTTGAACTTGAACTTGCTTCAACGATTGATGTCTGCATGACACCGAATGCTAATGATGATACAAGACCTGCTGCGATCCATTTCTTCAAGATGGTTCCCCCTTAAATGACAAAAATGATTTCTTACACCTAACAGTATATTCCAATATCACCTTTTTAGATTTCAATCATTTTGAAATGAAGGGAATGTTTTTATAGATTAAATTTGAAACCAATCACTTCGCAATATCGAGTACATATACAAATCATCGAATTGTCCACGCGTTTTCTCATATTGACGAAGCAACCCTTCACGCTGGAATCCGAGCCGTTCAAGCAATCGTTGCGAAGCGGTGTTTGCTGGTAGGACAAGTGCTTCGATCCGGTTGAGCGAAAGTTCTGTAAAGCCATATTCGATGAGCGCAAGCGATGCTTCCTTCGCGATGCCTTGTCCCTGATAGGCAGGGCTCAACTCAAACCCAAGTTCTGCCCGCTGATGGCGTTCCGCTTGATTCAAGAAACCGCAACTGCCGATGATGACATCGTCTTCTTGTAATGCGATCCCGAACCGGATACCCGTTCCATCTCGACGAATTGAGGCATACCAGTCAATCTCTTCAAGCGCGTCTGCTTCTGATTGAAAGGCGGCGAGTCCCATCTGTTTGACGACGTGTTCGTCTGATAAATAGGCTAGGACACTCGTAGCATCTTCGGGTAACACTTCGCGTAAGACGAGACGATCCGTTTTAAGCGTTGGGAAAGTATGTAACATTCAAAAAACTCCTTTGCAAGAAAATGTAAAAAGTTATTGTGCAGTGTTTAAGGCATATGGTAAGATTCTCCACAACAAGAGCATATCATTTCGTTGACGAGAAAGAGTAATGATTGTCCCTCTGCCTTACAGAAAACCGGGATTGCTGAGAACCGGTAGCCAGATCAATCATGAAGATCCTCTCTGAGAAGTCACGCTGAACCATTCAGTAAGCGTGACCGGGTGTCCACCGTTACATGGAATGCACATGATAGTGTGCAACTAAGTGCTGTCGAGAACGAGTATTCTCGACGGAATATGGGTGGTATCGCGGTGAAGTCCGTCCCTGTCAAAGGGGGCGGACTTTTTTGTATTCTCTTAGTTACTGACAAAGGAGCGAACAAGAGATGACGTCACAAAACCAAGCAGAAACCGTACAACAACGCGAGGCGCGTGTCCGAAACAGATGGAAACAAGACCAGGTCTTCGCACGATCGATTGAGCAACGCACGGAAGCGGAATTCGTATTCTACGAAGGACCGCCGACTGCGAACGGTTTACCCCACGTCGGTCATGCGCTCGGACGAACCGTCAAGGATACCGTCGCCCGCTATAAGACGATGAAAGGGTTCCGGGTCGAGCGAAAAGCTGGCTGGGATACGCATGGACTACCGGTCGAACTCGGTGTCGAGAAACAACTCGGAATCTCCGGCAAACAAGCGATCGAAGACTATGGTGTTGAAGCATTCATCGCACGCTGTAAGGAAAGTGTCTTCTCCTACGAAGCACAGTGGCGCTCCTTCACGGAAAAACTCGGCTACTGGGTCGATATGGATGACCCTTACGTGACGATGGAGGACGAGTATATCGAAAGCGTCTGGCATATCCTCGGGACGATCCATGACAAAGGCTGGTTGACGAAGGGACACCGTGTGTCACCGTATTGTCCGAGCTGTCAGACATCACTCAGTTCCCATGAAGTCGCGCAAGGCTATCAGGACGTGACGGACTTATCGGCGACGGTCAAACTTCCGATCGTCGGTATGGAGCAGACGTTTCTACTTGCATGGACGACGACACCGTGGACGTTACCGGCAAACGTCGCGGTGGCGGTTCATCCGGAATTGACGTACGTCACGGTAGCGTTTGAAGGAGAGCGATTCATTGTCGCAAAAGCGTTAGTCGCTGAACTGTTCTCAGAATCCGTCGAGGTCGTATCCGAACAGCTCGGTGCGGAACTCGTCGGTTTGCGTTATGAACCACCGTTTGATTTCGTGACGCCAGAGAATGGTCATACGGTCGTCGGGGCGTCCTTCGTCCAAGCAACGAGCGGAACCGGACTTGTCCATCTTGCTCCAGCATACGGGGAAGAAGATTACCGGGTCGTCCGGGAAAACGGTCTGTCGTTCGTTAATGTCGTCGATGCTGCTGGCTGTTACACGGATGCCGTTCCATCACTCGTTGGTCGATTCGTCAAAGAGTCAGACGTCGCGATCATCCAGCTGCTTGCTGAACGGGGACGCTTGTTTGCGAAAAAACGCTATACGCACAGCTATCCGCATTGTTGGCGATGTGACTCACCACTGCTCTATTACGCACAAGACAACTGGTTCATCGAGACGACAGCCGTCAAGAAACAACTCCTTGCGAACAATGCGTCTGTGACGTGGTATCCTGATCACGTCAAGGAAGGGCGGTTCGGGAAATTCCTTGAGCAACTCGTCGACTGGAACATCAGTCGTAATCGCTACTGGGGTACACCACTGAACGTCTGGGAGTGTGAAGCGTGTGACACGACGTTCGTTCCAAAAAACAAGGCTGACTTGTTGCACCGGACGACGACATCGACGGAATCCGTCGAGTTGCATAAACCATACGTTGATGCGTTATCGGTCTCGTGTCCGACGTGTCAGGGAGTGATGCATCGGACACCAGAAGTCATCGATGTCTGGTTTGATAGCGGAGCGATGCCGTTCGCGCAACAGCATTATCCGTCACGGACGCAGACGCTTAACCGCTATCCAGCCGATGTCGTCATCGAAGGCATCGATCAGACGCGGGGCTGGTTCTACAGCTTGCAAGCGATCTCGACACTTTTCACGGGACAGCCTGCCTATAAGCGTGTCCTCGCACTCGGGCACGTCCTCGATGAGAACGGGCAGAAGATGTCGAAGAGTCGTGGAAATGCCCTCGACCCGGTGGCGTTAATCGAAGCATATGGTGCTGATAGCTTACGCTGGGCGCTACTCGTCGACAGCAGTCCGTGGAGTGCGAAACGGTTTGCTGAGCGGATCGTCCAAGAAGCAAAATCAAAACTAGTCGATACACTGGATCATGCCGTCCAGTTTTATCTGACGTATGCAGAACTGGACGGATTTGATGGCTCACGTCCGCAAAAACGGACGCGTCTCGACGAATGGTTGCTCTCGCGTGTCCATCAGACGACGCAAGACGTGACGGATGCGATGGACGATTATCAATTGACTCAAGCAGCACGGAGTCTTGCGCAACTCGTCGATGAGATCAGTAACTGGTACATCCGCCGTTCGCGGGAACGTTTCTGGCAAGCTGACTGGTCGGAAGAGAAACAAGCCGCGTACACGACGCTCCACTTCGCACTTTCGACGACGGCACGACTACTCGCTCCGTTCACGCCGTACCTTGCTGATGATGTCTATCAGCGATTAACAGGAATGAGCGTACATGTAGCGGATTATCCGGTTGCCGATCCATCGATGCTCCGACCTGATCTGGAATACGAGATGATGCAAGTCGTGTCTGTCGTCGAGTTAGGACGACAAGTTCGTAATACGCACGCTTTAAAAGTTAAACAACCGCTTGCTAGCTTAGGCGTCCAATCGAGTGAAACCTTTTCGTGGTCGGACTATACGGCAATCATCCAAGAGGAACTGAATGTAAAAGACGTCCAAATCGTTCCGACGACGCAAGCGACGACACGGTTCCGTCTTAAATTGAACTTCCGCGCAGCCGGAGCGAAATTCGCACAGCAAGCGAACGCGATCCATCAATGGCTACAACAATTGTCTGCACAGAAGACTTCAGACTTGCTCGAGACCGGAAGATTGATCTACCGGACCGCATCAGGCGATGAAGTCGAGGTGCGTCAAGCGGACGTCATCGTCGAACCAATCGTCCAGACGGGCTTTGCTGCTGCGACGAGTGGTGGACTCACCGTGACGCTCGATACGCGGATCACGGAAGCACTGGAGCAGGAACGCTGGATGCGAGAGCTCGTTCGCTATATCCAGTCGGAACGAAAGGCACAAGCATTATCGCGGGACGCCCGAATCGATCTCGTCTTATCGGTCGATACGACGTTCCAACCAATCGTCGAGACGTTTGAGCCTTTGTTATTCAAACACCTTGCTTTATCGTCCGTGCGAACTGAACCGCTACAGGGAGCAGGGGATGTTCAGCTAGGCGGACACGATGTCGGTGTCTCGTTCACACCAACGAAAGAATATTGTTAAGGAGAAGAACATGATTGCATTAGAAGCATTAAAAGGTCGACTCGTCGACGGTTTGTTAGAGGTCCAAAAAGAAGAAGGATATGTTGCCGGAGAACGTTTCATCTTTAACCGAGGGGCGACGGACGAACAGCTCGCGCTGTTACCTGCGTGGACGGCAGACGACTATCAGGCGTTCTTGCGTCAACATAACGGGGCGAAGCTGTTTCAGCACGAAACGTTATCCTACAACGATGGATTCGAACTCTTTTCGATCGAGGATTGCCTGACGTATAGCGAGATTTGGGAATGTCCCGAAAACTTCTTAGCGATCGGCGCAGGACCAGACGGGGAGTGGATCGTCTACGAGATGAATCGCCCGGCAGGAAATCGGATCTGGAGTGGGGAATTTCTTAATTTCGAGGAATGGGAAGAAGACGCAATGCCGTTTGGCTTCGAGCGATGGCTCGACTACTTGATCGTCGCGCAAGGCACGCAATTTTGGGAATGGTTCCGGTAAGAGAGGAAGAGGTTCAGTGGACATTCAATTACAGACAGCTTCTCTTGCAGACGCTGCGAAGCTTCATACGCTTCAACTCGAGGCGTTTTCAGAGACGCTCGAGCGGTATCAGGATTTTGCAACGAATCCGGCGAACGAATCGATCGATCGTGTCATTCACCGGATCACGCATCCAAGTAGTACGTTTCATCAAATCATCGTCGACGATGTCGTCGTCGGCGGGATTTGTGTCGTTGCGAAAGCACCGAGTCGCTACGCGATCAGTCCGATGTTCTTAGATCCAGCGCGTCAAGGTGAAGGGATCGCCCAACGCGCATTACAGCTCGTTGAAGCAGCTTATCCGACTGCAACGACATGGGAACTGCGGACGATTCGTGAAGAGACACGTAACTGTTATTTCTATGAGAAGATGGGCTATCGATTGACCGGTGTCAGTCAACCGCTCAACGAACGGGCGACACTTGTTTCTTATCAAAAATCGGTTTCGGCATGAGCGGGTTTTGTCGGAAGGAAGAACCACCACAGATTCGTTAATAGAGCGGCAAGGACGGCAAAGTTAAACAGATAAAGACAAAAGAAGAAGACGAACTCACCGATGTCCTCAAGGTTAGCTAACGGATTATCGACCAAGTACGATTCGTGACTGACCCCGAAGATGAACAAAGGAAAGAAGACATAGAAGTATCGTTTCCAAAAGAATGACGCACGACCTGTTTGAGACATATGAGTACCTCCTGAAGGAATAGCACGCTTCTTCCAGTCAGAAGAAGCGTGTGTTCGTTTACGATAAAGAGGGTGTACCGACGACTTCGACGTGACGCGTGACCGTATCAAACAGACGTGTCCGCGTATCGTTATGAGACAACAGCAACGGTTCACCGGTCTCGTCATAGATGAAGGCAATCGGAATCGAAAAACCACAGTTGCGGTACGAACCATCGGCATGACTCGTTCCGATCATGAGTGCTCGTTGCGCCTGACTGATGATACGCGCTTCACCGGACCACTCAACGTACTGATCCTCGCTAAACATGCCGACGCCAATCGGATTGAAGATGAGATCAAGTCCGGATTCCTCGCGTAGTCCATCTTTTCCTAAGAAGATTTCACGGCAGAGGACGTATCCATAGCGGAACGACCCGTCGTTTGCTGTTGATGGTATATAAAGCGGTCCAGCTTCTGGTGTTTTTGCGCGATCCAGCAGAATCGTCTCGGTCGCATCGATGATGACAGCGCGATCGAGATTCGCTTCATCTTTGTAACCGAGGACGATTGCTGTTTCGAACTGCTTGGCAAGGTGTTGCACGCGTTCGAGTTCTGCGACCGTACAATAGCCTTCCGGATAGACAATCAGGTCGACTTCAGGATAAGCGGCGATTTCACGTTCGAATTGCTCGAGCCCGGTCTCGCGTTTCGGTTGGGCGATTAATAATTTCATCAAAACATCCTCTCAGGTATAAATATATCTGAAAAATCAGACTTTCCATTCGTCATGATTTTACCATTAGTGGTAAAATAAAGCATATCGCTTTTTGATAAATTTTACTGCAAATGAAGGAAGGTCATCAGCTTGAACATTTCAAAAACCATTCTTGTGACACGCCATCTACCGGCGATGAAGGCTTTTTACATAAACCAGATCGGATTCCCGCTCGTCTCTGAAACGGACGACTCGTTTACGATGCAAATCGGTACCGATCAACTGACATATCGACAGATGGACGATGTTGATACGCAGTACCATATGGCGTTCAACATTCCGGAAAACGTCTTCCAACAAGGGAAAGCGTGGCTCGTAGAACGGACACCACTCTTGATCGAAGATGGACAGGACGAGATTTATTTTGACTTCACGGACTCGCATTCCTGCTATTTTTATGATCCAGATGAGAATGTCTTGGAGCTGATTGCACGGCATCAAATCAATCCATCTAAAGCGGAACTGACGTTTGATGTATCGGACATCCTCGGAATCGGTGAGATGAGTCTGACGGTGAAAGATGTGCTTGAAGTCGGTGAGCAGCTAGCGGAGATCGGCGTTCTCGAGCGACGGGAACGTCCGCTCAACGGCGCGTCACTCAACTTCCTCGGACCGGTCGCAGATGGAACGCATATCTTGCTCGTCCCAGAAGGTCGGACATGGTTGTTCTCACCGAAGACGGCGAAGATCAGTCCGATCGAGATGGAACTCGACGGCAGACATCGGGTCCGGCTTGACGCAGCGGGTATATGGCATCAAAGTACCGTGTCTTCATAATTCATTATTCTAAAAAGTGAGGGAAGTAAGATGAACAAAGCGGTGAATGCGAGTATCGCGTTCGGATTATTGTTGTTCGTATGTGGTTTCTTTTTTCTGTTTGGCTATTTGACCCGGTCGATGCCGATTCAGCAAGGCGGTGACCCGGTCATCTTACCGGTCGCAGCACTCCTCGTTCTCCTACCATTCGTGATCCGTGAAGGCATGCGTGTTTTGACGTATGTCTCGCTGACACGTCGACAGGTCGGCGTACTCATCTTACTTGCAATCAGTGGAATCATACTAAGTAGTTGGATTGAGGTGCAGCAGAATGTTGCCGTAATCGATTTCCGTTCCCTCTTTACGATTCACACGTATGTACTGTTCGTTTCGGGCATCATCTTGTTGTGTCTCCTATTGACGGGGCTCAAACGGATGCGCGTCCGAACGAGAGTGATTTAAATGGAAAAGGACTGAATGACATGGGATACATCACAGAATTACGCAAACTCGTCGGCACACGACCGCTCGTCATGGCAGGAGCGTGTGTCATCGTCGTCAACGATAAACAAGAAGTCTTATTACAACTTCGGCAAGATAACGGATGCTGGGGACTCGCTGGTGGAGCGCTTGAGATCGGGGAAACGCTCGTAGAGACGGCAAAACGAGAATTAAGGGAAGAGACCGGTCTTGAAGCAGAGCACCTCGAATTATTGAACGTCTATTCGGGTGATGCGTTTTACTATAAGTATCCGCACGGGGATGAAGTCTATAATGTCATCTCAGCATTTCTGTGTACGGCTTATACGGGTGAAATCGTTCGGGATCCGTCAGAAGTCGCAGAATTACGCTTTTTCGCTATGGATCAGCTACCAGAAAACCTCAATCCACCGGAACGACCGATCTTGATGGAGTATGTTCAGAAACAACAGACAGCGCATCACGTCTCCATTTGAAGCAAAGGGTAAAACAAAAATCTTGAATGAACTGTTCATTCAAGATTTTTTGTTGCACTGGGACGCGTTTCAGCCTTTAGCATCAAGAAGACGATAAAAGATGGAAAAGTGATGCGTTTATTAGAAGGATTGGCTGGATGATTTGAGAAACGACCTAACGAAATAAGTGATAGGAGAAATATGGCGATGACTAACGTAAATAAAGGTTCTACCGCAACCGTGATGACAATCTCTGACGAACGAGTACGCAAATACTTCCATGAATCGATTGAAAAACAACGAATCGTACAGGAATTTCGTATGCTCGAAGAACTCGAGCGGACGGTTATCCCGACGCCAAACGTATATGCTGTTGCATTAGAAGATTCGCCGTTCATTGAGATGCAGCAGATCGACGGCAACGAAATGTTAGAGTTGTTTGATCCCTCCCGAATAACGGATTTTCTTAATGCCTTCGCGACATTACATCAACGGATTCATCAGCATCAATCTCGTGTAGCACCTGGATGGCACGATGTCACCCATCAAAAAATGCGTCATCTATCACCTGCGTTACGCTTGAAGGCGGAACGATTGTTAGAGACGCTTCACATTCCGCAACAACAAGGATTGCTCCACGGGGACTACCATTTCCAGAATATCCTCGTGACAGCGGATAAAACGTTCGTCGTCATTGATTGGCATGATGCGACGACAGGGCCACCGATCGCGGATGTCGCGCGGACGTTGCTCTTGCTGCGAATAGCAGGTGAAATAGCAGTGCCGGACGAGGTACGACGATACGTCTGTCGCGAATACCTCGACCGCTATCAAGCTGTTTCGTCAATTCAGCTATCGAATCTTGCAGACTGGTTACGACTCATGGTCATTCTTAGGACGCTTGAGCAAATCCCGGATGCTGAACAAAGTCGGTTAAAGGAATTGATCAGTCATCCAGACCTCAGCTCATATTTTTTTAATACTTAAGTATATACAGGTAGGAGGAACGCCATTCATGAGAACCATCATCTCGATCCAAGGGGCTATGGCATCCGGGAAGACGACGCTTGCGCAAGCGCTCGAAGACGCTTACCCGGAGTTGCATGTCTATTATGAAAATCCGTATCCGATCGTTCAAAAAAGAAAGGAGCTCGAATTAGACATCCGTACCGAAGACGGATTCGTTGAGAATCAGCGCTTGTTCATTCAAGCGGAACTCGAACGGTTTCGCCATTTTCCCGACGGACACATCATATTAGATCGTGGTCCGGAAGATCTTGAATTTTATACGCTTCATTATCCACAGGTACATGGGTATGACTGGGATATGGAATTCCGTTTAAAGACAGAACTAGAGGCATTAAGAAGATGCCGATCAGACCTGATTCTTTATTTACGGGCACCAGACCATCTCTTACGAGAGCGGCGCGACGCCGATCAGACAAGAACGCGCCAATCTTTCGCACAACACGAATCGCTTTGGAAACTTGAAGAAAACTGGTTTGAACGGTTTCCGGTACATCCGATTGATACGACAGCGAAAACGCTGGAGCAAGTCCGACAAGCAGCGGTTCATCGGTTGGCTGTCACCGGAATCTTAGGAAGGGAGAATGAGATATGAATGTAAAAGGGATGACCTATCCCCTCATCGAGGGAAAAGACGAAAAACAGGTTTACTGGATAGAAAAAGGAGAATCGGTTCAGATTGGACAGACTTACGAAACGATTCGGTTAGAAAAAACATCACATCAATCCATCCTTGTACGGGAGCAAGAATTAGTGTCAGAAAAAATTGGCAATCGAACGATTCGTTTGACGATGGATGCAGAAAGTTATGCGCCGCTCGAATTCGTCGAGTACCAAGAAGGTGTTCAAACCGTTCATGCGTTGTATCGAACGGATGAAGTCGTGATCACGCGAGGAAATGAGCAATCTGTCTTGCCCATCCGTACGAAAAGTGTTGATCTGTTTTCAATCGAATTTTTGTTGCGAGTATTACCACTGGCTGTCGATTCGACGCTCTCGTTTAGCGGCTTTAGTGCCGTTTCCGGACGTGAGGTGCCGGTTCAGGTGCAACCTCTGCGGTACGATCTATTGATGACCGAGTCAGGCGAACACCTAGAGACACTTTGCGTTCACGTTGCGTTTGGTGAACGTGTTCAGTATTACTGGATTGATCCAGTCAAGCGGGAGCTGTTAAAGCAGTCCTCACAGATTGCGGACGGGATCTCGTTGGAATTTCGTCGATGAAAAAAAGAGCTGACTCAAAAGTTGGTCTCTACAAAGAAAAGGGTGGCAGAATGATGATCTGCCACCCTTTTCTCGTGAAAATGACGCGTCACACGCCACTCCTACAGGAAAAAGCGCATTATGCGCTGTCAGAGACAAACAAGACCCGTTTTCCTGCTTAAATGAAGCAGGAAAACTGGCTTGTGTCTCGCCTGAGGAAAGGGCGTGAAAAGACGCGTCATTCTTTTTTGAGTCAGCTCCATTTGTTATAGCTGAAAATGGTGTTGCATCGCTTCGAAAATCCGTTTACTTGCTTTTGTATCGTCAAACGCATAGATGTGACTGAGGTGACGTTTGAACTTTTTAGGCATCTTCGATTCGCGTAGTGACTCCATCAAGGCGTCTCTTGTTTCGATGACGTCTCCTGGTAACAAATCCGTCGATTCGCCGGCGTTATCTTCGCCAACTAAGATAGGTGGGCGGTAGTAGATGACCTTTTTGTGCATCAAGGAAAAATCGAGACCGACACTCGAATAATCTGTGATCAACACATGATGATTTTCAAGTAGCTCCTTGACTGTGAACGCATCCTGACTGATGACATCGACGAAGTCCGAGAGGAACAAGTGGCTGAATTTTTGGAAGTTGCGATGAAGATAGAACGAGACTTCAATTTTGTTGTCCATCACTAAGCTTTTTAATCGTTCGTCCGTGATCAACGCTTGAAACTCCCGGTAATAGTCGCTTTCCATGAACTGTTCGTCTGAATACGTATCGAGTTTCGGTCGCCACGTCGGCATGATCAGTAGCTTTTTCCGGTTCTTGTATCGCTTGAGCCAACGTGATCGTTCCGTGATCAGGTGATCGAATCGGGCGAGACCCGTCACGATGATTTCGTCAGGATGAAAACCGTAATCGCGGGCGATGAGTTGTTTTTCCCGCTCCGAGGAGACGACGAATAAGTCGGTAAATGGATGCGGCATCTTTTTCCCATAAATGTGACTAACATCTTTTGATCCGATGACACCGTGTTGCAAGAACAGCTTTTGTTTCGTTTGCATCAATGCTTCCGTGTGATAGGTAGCGAACGGTAATGCATAACTTGAAGAATGCGTATGGCAGAGAATGTCTGCTGCTTGGACGACCTCGATGTTCTCTGGTGACTTGTAGAACACGATATGGTTCTCATATCCGACAAGATTTTTGAGGTCCGGACTCGACCGACTGATGATGTAGAAGATATTGAAGCGCTTCTGATGCTGGTCAACGAGATACTTGAAGAAAATCATCCCATTATCTTGTGCTTTATCCGGATATTCAAAACAGATAATTGTCTTCTTATTTGGATCCAGTCCAAGTAACGGTTGAGGGTCCGCGTAATACTCGACGGTCTCGACCGGCACCGGTATTAGACGCATCGCAAGTCGTTCCGACACGGTTGAATAGGGGCGGACCAACACGTCATGTTGATCATTTAACGATAACCAGTGCTCATCGTTCAAGAGTTCCGGGTGATTTTTGAAGTGACGAATCCGCGGTGTGAAACCAGAGATCGGCATCTCACGAATCGTAAATCCGAACATGAGGTCATAGATGTTCGCATTGAACGCGTCGTAGTTATACCGGTCACCGAGTAACTGCTCGACGAGTTTTGGTTCGATCACGGCTTCGACTTCTGTCTTGAAGCGACGAGCATCAACTGGTGTGACGCTGAAGCGATTAATCGGCAGAGCGATTTTTTGTTCCTGATGTCTGATTTTAATGAAGCAATGTGGCTGTTTCACTTCGAAATACTTTGAGTGAAACGAAAACTTCAATAGAAGGACGTCGTCTTGACGAGTGATGCCCTCAAATAGGACGTCTTGATCATAAAAATTCATGATGGACGGTTTTTTGTTATAGATCAGACTGAGCTCGTCGTCTTGGTCGATGAAAATGAAATAGGAATGTTTCCCTTGTTTGATGTAGCTATTCGGTGCGATGTCCAGTGGTTCCGAAAGATGTTTGAACGAAATCGGTTTACCGGATTCATCGACGAATTTAACAGGATGATTCTTTTTTTTGAAGATATCGAGCAATGTATCAATCGATAGCACAAAGGCTGTCTCAATTTTTTGGAGTGGTATCAGTTGTTCATTGATCGATAACTGTAGGCTTTGGTGCGGAAGATTCTCGATCAAAAACGTATGATCACGACAAGTGATTTTCATTGGTGCATGGCTTCCTTTCATACTCTGATTCAGTCGTTCTTAAACTACATCACTTACCATACAATATCTTCCGATTTCTGCAAAGATGTAGATTGATTGGAAACCAATGCAGTATAGTCTACTGGCTGAAGGATATTGGGAAAAGACAGACGTTACCGTATCTTCGACAGATCATTGGTTGCAGAACCATGACAATGATTGGATATTATGCAAAACCGATTGACTTTGTTCGTAAAAAAGGAGATAAATAGAAACTGTATTGGTAAATGCGACTAGTATCGCAAGAGGTTTATGAAAAAGCAAAGTCGGCTATATATAGAGGTTGAACTCACAGAAAAAAACAGGGATCAATCTTGAAGGGTGAAGGGGAGTAATGACAGATGCTGTATACGGTAACATCGACATTACCACCAAAACACGGTGGTAGAACGAAGTCGTTATTGAGTCGAATCGCGCTCATGGAACAAGAACTTGGCGCCGGTTCAACAATCGTTACGACGAACTACAATGCCAACTACATGGAAGTCTACGAATTGTTCCGAACAGAAGAGAAGGTCGGTCCGAAAGTACAATTTGAAAATATCTACGATTGGCTATCAGATTACAAATTGTTAAGTATTCCAACGACTCGTTTTCGTAACAAACCGATCATCAAAGAAACAGCGCGCGAAATCGAAGGATTAAAAAGCGTCGAGAAAAAAGGCAGTGACGCCGTTCGTTATTATGATGAGGAAGATGAGTATGTCCTCTACCGTAAATTTTACCCTGAAACGCAAGTCGTTGAATTCGAGGATTTCATGACGAACGCTTCCCGTAAAAAAGTCGAGCGCTGGGAATATAACGTCTACGGCCAATTGCACCGAAAGACAATTTATTCGCCGGTCCATCATGGAAAGATGATGGAAGAGTTGTATGATTCGGAAGGCAATGTCTATTGTAAGAAGTTCTACAATGAAATGGCGCGCCAGAAGCTTATCTTGATTCAGTTATACCGGAACGGCAGAATGTACAAAGCGTTCAAAAAAGAGAAGGACTTATTTGAGTATTACTTCAATCGATTGTTTAAAGACGGTGATGTCTTGTTCGTCGATGCGCGTTTACTGGACCGCTCGATTCTCAACATCAAAGCAGACGTCAAACGAGTCATGGTCATCCACAACTCACACTTGGATGGTTCGACCGTCAAAGGATCATATACGACGATGTTCTCGGAATCCGATAAAGTGACACGTTTCATCAGTCTGACGAACCATCAAAAAGAAGACATTTTGGAGCGGTATAACATCCCGGAAGAGAAGATTTCCATCATTCCGCACTTCATCGTCCCAGAACAAACGCAACGACGCGAACAGGTCAAGGATCAATTCTGTTTCATCGGTCGATTCGGTTTGCAAAAACAGATGGATCATTTGATCAAGAGTTATGCGATCTTCAAACAATCCGGTCACGCGACGAAGCTTGTGCTCTACGGCATGGACGAACAAGGGCAACTGGCGATGATGGAGAGTTTGATCGAGGAACTCGGCTTACAGGACGATATCGAAATCCACGGCTTCACGTCGAATCCGGCAGAAGTGTTCCGGGAATCGAAAGCCTCACTGTTGACGAGCGAATTTGAAGGATTTGGACTGACCGTCATGGAAAGTATCAATGTCGGCTGTCCGGTCATTTCTTATGACGTCAAATACGGACCACGCGAAATCATCGCCCACGGCGAGAACGGCTACCTCGTTCCAGCGAACGACATGGAAGCTTTTGCTGCCGCGATGGTGCAACTCGTCGAACGACCACTCGAGCGCGTCGAGACGAAGCCATCGCTGTACCTCGAGACGGCTGTAAAGAACTACGGACGATTACTAGAAGAATTAAGCAACTAAACCTACTACTTGACTGATGAAGAGGATGAACGTTATGAAGAAAATCACGAAAGCCATTATTCCAGCAGCAGGACTCGGGACACGTTTCTTGCCTGCGACAAAAGCAATGCCAAAAGAGATGTTACCGATTCTCGATAAACCGACGATCCAGTATATCGTCGAAGAAGCGGCAAAAGCCGGCATCGAAGATATCATCATCGTCACAGGTAAACACAAACGGGCCATCGAAGATCATTTCGATAACCAAAAAGAACTCGAGATCACGCTCGAGAACTCTGGGAAGACGGAATTACTCGAGAAGGTTCAATTCTCGACGAACCTCGCGAACATCTTCTATGTCCGCCAAAAAGAACAAAAAGGTCTCGGTCACGCCATTTTGACGGCAAAACAATTCATCGGGAACGAACCGTTCGCAGTCTTACTCGGGGACGATATCGTCGAGTCGGATGATCCGGCAATTAAACAATTGATGGACGTCTACGAGCAGACGGAAAAATCAGTCATCGGTGTACAAGAAGTCCGTCCCGAAGATACGCATCGTTACGGCATCATCGATCCTGTTTCACAAAACGGACGACTGTATGACGTGAAGAAATTCGTCGAAAAACCGGCTCCAGGCACAGCACCATCGAACCTCGCGATCATGGGACGTTACGTGCTGACACCGGATATTTTTGATTATCTAGCGAATCAAGGAGAAGGGGCAGGCGGTGAGATTCAATTAACGGATGCGATTGAGCGATTGAATGCGGATAGCCAAGTCTATGCGTATGATTTCGAGGGTAACCGTTATGACGTCGGAGAGAAACTCGGTTTTGTCAAGACGACGATTGAGTATGCCTTGAAAGATGCAGAGATGCGTGACGAGCTGAAAGCTTTCATCAAGACACTAGACATTTAACATGATGGACCACTCTGACATGATTCAGAGTGGTTTTTTTGTAATTCATGAAACCAATCCGTCTAGTCGAAAAGTAGAAAAAGGAGAAGAGAGGTGCTACATATGTTAACGTGGCTCGGTATGAGGACTGATAAAAAAGCAGGACGACAATTTTTCACAGGTGTCGAAAAGAAAACAATTTCCCTAATCTTGCTTCTATCGCTTGTGATCTTGAAGGGTGTGAAGTGGGGAATGACAGGACTCATCCCAACTGCATTTTTCAGTGATCCAATCGTTTCCGTGTTACCAGGCGTGCTTGGCGTCCTAACAGCAGTCGTTTTCATGCTTTTTGTAGAGCGCTCCCTGCATGATAAGTCGAGTGAAAAGTAAGAGAT
Source organism: Exiguobacterium sp. s143 (assembly GCF_018618895.1). Taxonomy (NCBI): domain Bacteria; kingdom Bacillati; phylum Bacillota; class Bacilli; order Caryophanales; genus Exiguobacterium; species Exiguobacterium sp. s143. Next base: position 60,977 of record NZ_JACSMX010000001.1, read on the forward strand.
ACACGAAGACCACCTGAAATTGGTCGATTCAGATTGAAGACAATGTGCAATTTTTCTCTAATTGAGAAAGATTGCGCTTTTTCGTTCATCTCGAATCATTTTTCAGAGTCAAGCTTCTCGCGGCTGCTCCTGCTTGTTTTTCTCTAGAAGGCGATTTTGAGCGAAAAAAATGCTTATGTGATTTTTTTTATCAATTCATTCAAATCAAACGAGAAATTGTTGATTTCGTTTCATAAATTGTTAGGTAGAACGTAATTGTCTCCTCGTTAAAAATAGGATAAAACCTTTTTTTAAGTTGAATTGGTAAAAAATAAATGTAATTATATAAATATAGTAAAATTGAAATGTTTTACTTCTATAAATGTAAAATAAAGTATGGAGAATTGAGAGGTGATACAGAAAGATGAAAAATCAAATTTTAGAAAGTGTTTTCGCAGCAATGTTTTTTCTTATTTTTCTAATGTTTTTTGAAGGAATGCCGAAGTCGACTGATACATGGGTCGAATATGGAATAAAGTCTGTGGCAATTGCTGTCATTTTCCTAATAACGGAAGGTGTTTTTTCTAAAAAATCTCTCAAAAAAAACATATCAAATCAATAAAGTATTCAATTGTTCTATTGCTGAGTACACGATAGAAGAAAGCCCACATGTGCTTCATAATGTGGGCTTTCTTCCATACAAAGTGATCAGTGAAATATATTACGATATGACGAATCCATTATTTTCACGATGTTTATCTATGCTCTGATCATGATTATTTTTCTTTTAATTCTAACGATCTCCCTAAAATCAATAAATGTCATGAGTGACGAACTGAACTTGGTACAAAAGACATCAGATGTTCAAAGGCGTTTTTGCGCATGACAACTGATTGTTGTTGTAAAATGAGAACAACGACGGAACAGGTGAGGGGCGAACGGACATGACGAAACGATCCATCCAAGATGCTGCTTTTTTAGGCAAACGAAAACAAGTAATGCGCTGCATCGAACGTGGTGACGATCTGAACGAACTGGATGAAGAAGGATTTGCGGCGCTTCATTGGGCGATTCAGGAAGGGTACCTACGGATCGTCGAATTGTTGCTCGATCACGGCGCGGATGTCAACCTTCCGAATCAGGACGGGATGTCACCGTTGCATATTGCGCTATATGATCAAAAGACCGACATTGCGTTACTTTTGATCAAGCGAGGCGCTCATCTTGATTTAGATGAACACGGATTCTCAGCGCTTCATTTAGTAGCGGGGCGTGGCGGCAATAAAAAAGTCTTACGGAAACTAGCGCAGAACGTCGAGTTGTTACATCAACGGACCGATGACGGGGAAGGTGTGACACCGCTACATTATGCGGCGCAGGAAGGTAAGTCGAAAAAAGTCCAGCTATTACTGGAGGCAGGAGCAGAAGTCGATGCTGTCGGATTAGATGGATTCACGCCGCTGTATCTCGCAGTCGGAAATAATCATCCGAAAGCGGTCAAAGTGCTTCTAAAGGCGGGAGCCGACATCGAGGCGGAAAACGTCGCGGATGGCGATACGGCAGTCCTCGCATTAGCGAGTGCTTACGGCTATGAACGGGTCGTCCGGTTATTGCTCTCTTATGGAGCCGATCCACTGCATCGAAACGAAGACGGGCGGACAGCGCGTGATGCGGCACTGGATAATGAACACCATCAGATTGCGGAGATATTGCGCCAAAAAGAGATTGATGCGTTATCTGAGGAAGAGAATAAGTGAACGGTGGACGACAAGACAGGAAACATCTGCGGATGTGTCCTGTTTTTAATTTTTAAAGGATTTTCAAATTGTTTTGTCAAAATAGTGATAAAAGAATACATATTCACCGTTGAAAAGCTTGTCTTATCACGAACGTAATTGAACGTTTTAGGACTAAGGTGGATGGGAGAATAATATCCGCATTAAAAAGATAAAGGAGAACGATGGAATGATCGGAATCAGCATCGCCACCACATGGGAGTTTGACGCGACACTTGCGTATTTTCATATCTCGCCTGAAGAAAGAATCACTTATCCGTATGGTGAATACTTCACGCGTGAGATAAACGGGAAGACACTTCTGTTTTACAGCACGGGCGTTCGAAAAGTAAATGGCATCGGAGCGAATCAATATATGATCCTCCGTTTCTCATTGACGAAGGTCATCGTTGCAGGAACGTGTGCCGGGATTGATCCGAGGTACGACGTACTCGACATCATCGTGCCGGATCGTGCCGTTCAATATGATTGCACGGTCAAAGAGATTGAACCACTGATCAAACCCTCGTTCGCCGTCGATCTCGATGTATCGAAGTATGGCAACGACTTTCATCTCGGAACGATCGGAACGGCAGACCGTGCCGTCGTCATGTGGCGAGACTATATAGAACTGCGGGATAACGGATTGACGATTGCCGATACGGAAGCGGGGGCTATCGCGTACATCTGTCAGAAAAATGCAGTCGAATGTATCATCATCAAAGGTATCTCCGATTTTCCGACCGAAGAGAAAGAAGAAAATGCTGTCGAAGCAAACGTCGAACAGATGCGGATCTATATCGAGAACACACCAAAAGTCATGCAACGGATTTTTGCCGACTACTTATACCGGGTTCTAACGTAATCTTTCATCAGTGCACTTCTTTTACATATTTTCCAAGTTTCTTGCGGTAATATAGTTCAGTAGCATTGTATTTTTTGAAATATGTTCTATCATAGTGAATGGAAACGTTTTCTTAAAATGGTGAGTACATACCGAACTGTACAAGAAATGCGCTGCAATCGTCAGGATTCGTAGGTGTAGAAGTAGATGGAGGGACATAGAAGCATGCAGGAATGGAAAGTATCTGGTCAACCGGGTCAGAAACGGATTGATATTGAAAGCCGGTTTCGCCCGGAAATCGAAGGGTTACGCACGGTAGCTGCCTTACTCGTCGCGATCTATCATATTTGGTTCAATCGTGTCTCAGGAGGTGTCGATGTCTTCTTCGTCATCTCGGGTTTTTTGATCACGACATCGATCATCTCGACGATCAACCGGACAGGGGAGTTCAAATTCCTGCCGTACGTGACAAAGTTGCTGAAACGACTCTTGCCATCCGTTTTGTTCATCTTAGGCGTCGTGTTAGTACTAAGCACATTTTTATTACCGGCATCGATTCTCGGGAAAACAATTCGTGAAGTCGTCGCCTCGATGTTCTTTTATCAAAACTGGCAACTCGCCGTCTCAAGTACGGATTACTTAGACGCGACCCAGATGAAGTCACCCGTCGAACATTTTTGGGCACTATCGATCCAGTGGCAGTTTTATATGATTTGGTTCGTTCTGTTCTCGTTCATCTTATGGATGATGAACACGTATCAGATTCGGTCGATTAAAGCCGTCCTGAACGGTCTGCTTGGCTTCTTGTTCGTCACGTCACTCGCTTACTCGATCTACCTGACAGAAGTGAATCAGCCGTGGGCGTATTTCATTACGCCGACGCGGGTCTGGGAATTTGCCTTAGGTAGTCTGTTATGTGTGAACTTGTCGGCGATTCGTGTTCCGAAGTGGATAGCGACAATCATCGGCTGGGTCGGTCTGCTTGGCTTGCTGACGACTGGTGTTCTGTTTAACGTCTCGCAAATGTTCCCTGGCTATATCGCACTCTGGCCGATGACGTGCGCCTTGATGATCGTGTTATCAGGAACGCAAGAGACACGATTCGGATTAAAACGATTCCTCGGATCAAAGCCGATGGTCAAACTCGGTGGGATCGCGTTCGGGATTTATCTTTGGCACTGGGTGTTGCTTGAGTTCTATCGCTACAATGTTCAACAAACGCCAGGTCTGCTCGTCGGGACACTGATTATCGTTGCATCGATCGGTTTATCCTACTTGATGACGGAATGGATTGAAAAACCGATTCGCACTTCGACTGTCAATCGGACAGCATTCAAGAAGCTAGGTGCGCTGTTGACAATCAACGTTTTGTTGATTGGATCCTTACTCGGACTCGCTTATATGGAAGAGCAAGAGCTGAAACAAGCGGTCAGCAAGAATAAGTATCCGGGTGCTTTAGCGATCGAACAGACACTGCCTGTACCGAAGCAAGATCCGTTCCCGTCTTATGCGAACGTCTTCAATGACTTACCGCTCGTCCATACGGATGGTAGCAACCAAGGGCTGCAAAAGACGGAAGCGAAAGTCGGTGAATACGGGAAGACGAAGGATTATAAAGCGACGATTGCGCTCGTCGGAAGCTCGCACTCGGAGCAATGGTTCGGTGCATTGCATGAAGCAATCAAAGGAACGGACATCCGTTTACTCAATCTGACGCGGTCAGGAACACGTTTTTCGACCGGCTATGAACCGGACTCCTTAAAAGGAATCTGGAACCAGAACGTCTTGAACTATTTGAAGGATGCCGATGTTGATTTGATCATCTCGCACGTGACTGCAGCGGATGCTTCAAAAGACAGCATCCATCAACAAATGGTCGACCAGATGCAGTTCGTCAAAGACGAGTATGGGATCGATGGTCTAGCACTCCGGGATAATCCACGATACGATTTCAACGTACTCGAGGCGCTCGAGACGACAAGCATCGCGGATACGACGAAACAGATGAATACGCAACCGAACCAAACGGATGAGGCGTACTGGAAACAGTTCGAAAAAACGAACCAGTCGCTCCATAAGCTGGATTTGACGCGTTACTTCCACGTCAAAGGCGAGTATCGCCCTGTCATCGGCAATGTCGTCATCTATCGTGACAACAGCCATATGACGAATACGTATGCGGAAAGTTTTGCTCCGATGTTCAAGAAAAAGCTCGACGAAGTGCTCGCGGACAAATTAGCGAGTACAACAGCTAACACGAACCAATAGAAATTTAGAACGTGTCGTGAAGCTTAACGAGGAGGCAATGAAAGAAACCATGGCAAATGTTAAGGCAAAGTTTAATCGGTGCTTAAAACTAATCGAAAAATACCCACAAGCTTTCATAGTGGGGAATGGGTCAACGGAAAATGAGATTCTTGAAGTCGAACATCGTCTTCAGGTCACGTTTCCGCCAATGTACAAAGAATTTCTAAAAAAGTTCAGTTATCTGGCTACGCATGATGAAGAGATCTGGGGAATCAGTCCATCAAACAACCAGTTAGATCTTGTATTTAGACTTGAAAAATATAATGAGGAACTCCGTAGCAAATCTCAAAGTGAAGTTCCTTCACATTTATTAGGAATACAAGTAGAGGACTTTAATTTGTCGCTTGTATGCCTAGACTTACATGCCATGACCTACAATGATCAAGACGCAAAAGTATGTTTTTACCCAAGTGATGAACATTATTATTCGGATTCTTTTGTACAAGTATTATTTGAGGTGTGTGATAGTGCCGTGACATCTTATTTAGAGGATGCAGAGAAGGTTCCATCACCAACTACTAAAAAGGTGAGTGCGATCAAGACGGAGCACAAGGATGTTTATTTCGAAGCAAAAGCATTGATCCATGCACATCCGGAGTTATCTGAGTTCGGAGAAGGGATTTCGGATGCTGAAGTCGAGGCAATTGAAAAAGAGTTAAACGTTACCTTACCTGAAAGTTACGTGATTTTTTTGAAAGAATTCGGAGGGGGTATCTTTGGAGACAACCAGTTTTTTACGATGTTCAATGATGAATTAGTAAAAACGAATCTCGAATTGTATCATCCAACAGAATTTGAGCATGCTCTTTCAAAACATCTAGTAGCTGTCTATTTTGATGATCTTGAGGAATTTTATGCGTGTCTTGATTTCAAAAATGTAGTGAATGGTGAGCCTAAAGTAGTGTATCGAGAAGTGAACGTACCGGAAGAAGACTATGATGATCGTGATGCATTCAAATCGTTCTCCGATTTTCTCTACTACATTATTCAAGACACCATTGAGGTCAATAGCTAATATCATCCGATCGACTACGTAAATGCTCGATTTTTCCGTCAAACGTATAAGCAACGTAATGAAACGGCTTGAGTCCAGAATTCAAAAGGACTCAAGCCGTTTTCCTATTCTCAGCATGACTTAACGTATGAACCATGCAGAAGGGCTGAACGAAAACACAGAAAAACTCCCTTCAAAATAAACGGTTGAAAGAATGAAACCGTCTGTTTTGAGAGGGAGCGTTTATTCAACAGATTGAAACAATTAAACGGAATAACTGCCGTCCGGTTGCTCAAGTAATTCGAGTGCTCCAGTGCGAATCTGTGGATTCGTTCCGAAGTACGCATCGACGACGCGGGAAGCGGCGAAGCCGTCCTCCATCGGACCGTACGTCGCACGGAACGTATCGAGTTGCGCTTGATACATTTTCGTCAGACGCGGAATGTCCGATAAGGCGTGAAGCAAAGCCTCTTCCGTCTCTAAGATGGGTCCCGGAAGATCGTTGTAGTAATCGAGATAGAATCCGCGCAGCGTGTCCCGATAGAGATCAAGGTCATACGCATAGAACATCATCGGTCGATTCATGTTCGCGAAGTCGAAGAAGACAGAGGAATAGTCCGTGATCAGCAGATCCGTGATCAAATACAGTTCTTGAATATCCGGATAGGCCGTCACGTCAATGAATTGTTCCCGGTGCTGTACTGGAATCTTCGGTTTTTTCGTGACAAGCACGTGCGTCCGAATCAAGAAGACGTACTCATCGCCTAACGCTTCCGCGACCCGGTCGAAATCAAACGGATAGTCGAAGTAGAACTTCCCTTTGCCAAGCGATTGATGATCGCGGAAGGTCGGTGCATACAAGATGACTTTTTTGCCTTCCGGCAGTTGCAACTGCGTCCGAATCCGCTCGATCGTTGCTTCATCATTCGCCGTAAAGAAGAGGTCATTTCGCGGATAACCGGATTCGACGACAGGACCGCTATACTGGAATGCACTTCTAAAGATGTTCGTCGCATAAGGACTCGGAGACAAGAGGACGCTCCATTGCGCGATCGAATTCGTCACTCGTTCGACGTAGCCTTCATCCCGTCCATGGATCTCATCTAAGTCGAACAACATCTTCTTCAACGGCGTGCCGTGCCACGTCTGGATGTACGTCGTCTCTTTCCGCCGCGTCATGTAGTGCGGGAAGTTCTGATTGTTGACCCAGAACTTCGCCGTTGCCATGTAATAGAAGTAGGCGGGAGACAGGCGTTTGACGACTTTCGCGTTCGAATCACTCAGATAGAGCTTTTTGTTATAGATCCAGACGACTTTATAGCCGAGAGCTTGCTTCTTCAGTTCTTCGTAAATGTAACGCGGGCTGTCCGCGTAATGTTTACCGAGACCACTCTCGAAGACGACGAGTTTCGGGTCGACCGGTAAGACGCGTTGCATGAGTCGATATCCTGCCTTCATCGTCGGGAAGTAGAACCGGCTACGACGATAGACCTTAAAGAGGATGTTCGCCGCTTCGTTCGTCTGAATCTTCTCTAAAAGACTCGTCTGCTTCGTATAGTTCGCGATTGTTTGATAGACCTGATCGGAATAGGTCGTATCCGTTTTCGTCAAGAAGACGTCAGCGCGGCGTTTGAATTCGTCATCCATCTCAAAATGACGGCGTGCCGTCGCATCGAGATCCTTGAACAAGTCATCGATCGTCTTCGAGATCCGCCCCGGTAATTCGTTTTCGAGATCGAGATACGAACCGAGCGGACCGATGAAGCGTTTCGGGTCGAATTGCAGGTAATGGACCGGTCGCTTCAAGAAACTGAAGTCAAAGGCGACACTCGAGTAGTCAGTGACGAGCAAGAGGCTTTCCTTTAACAACCCTTGGACATCACGTTCGCCTTGATGGATGACCGTGATCGGTAAGTTCTCGAAGTGACTCGAATATTGCTGCATGTTCGGATGCAGGCAAAGGACGATCTGGAGACGATGTTGTTTTGCGTATGCATGCAGACGCTCACTCGATAGGAACGCTTGGTACTGCTGATAATATTCCGATTCGAAGAACTGGAGTGGCGTCTGTAACCACGAGCGCCACGTCGGAATGACGAGCATCTGACGTTTGACTGGGACGTCGTCGTTCAAGAGGGCATCAAAACGAGACAAACCGGTGATTTTGACCTCTCGCTCAGCGTAGCCCATGTCTTGTGTGACGAGTCGTTTCTCACGCTCGGAACTGACGAGGAACAGATCCGTATCGAAGGCAGCGGCAAACTTGCCGTACTGGTCATTCATGTTCTTCGTTCCGAGAACCCCGTGTTGGATGAAGACACGATCCGCCCGCATCTTCCGTTTGAACGGTTCGGACCGGAGCGGATACAAGTATTCCGCATGATGTGTCCCGATGACCTTCTTCGCCATCAACGAGTGATAGATGTGTTCCTTCGATTTAATCGGCAAGACGTTTCCGAGCGGAGCGACTTGTGCGTATTCGTTCGACGTCGGATCGATGACGTAATAGACCGGTCGCTCCGGATGGGTCTCGCGCATATACTTGAAGAAGTGATATCCGTTGTCCTGCGCTTTATAGGGACGTTCTCCGACGAGCCACGTGTTCTTCTCGGCAAACAGCCGGTAGAGCGGGGCGAACGTCATCAGATGATTCAGATAGGCGTAATTTTCATTCGTAAACTCGGTCATCTCAAACGATAGATTCCGGTGACCGACCGTGTAGTACGGGATGATGTGCATCGTCGACGTATCATCTTTCCCTAACGCTTCCGGTGTCAGTTGACGCGTGATGTACCGGGCGCGACCGAGACGGTGTAATTTTGGTTCCGACCGGTGATAGAAGTCGAGCGCGACGAAGGCGTCATACACCCCTTCTTGTAATTGCGCTGCTTGATAGAGTTGCGACCAGTGGATCGTCGCCGTGTAGTGATAGCGATACAATCCGAATTTTTTCGCGCTCGTCTCATTTTGGTACACCCAATCGATTGGGACCGGTACTTGATTGCCACTTTCCCGGTGAACGAGGAGCAAACGTCCCGTCTTGATGAACGCGTGACGGGTAAAGGCTTTCCCGCTGATGATTGTCGTCGCTTTCGTCTCATTGCGGACCGCATCGATTTGGATCTTCGGCTTCGTCTGCGGTTCTTTATTCAACAACAGTCGCAGGTTGCCTTTTAGATCGGTATACAGCTGGACGAATTCGTTGAACGTCTCATCCATCAATGGCACGAGCGGCGCGGGAATCTGCGTGTCAACGAAACGTCCTAGCAGAATCTGGCGGGTGAAGACGGATGCATCGAGCGTAGCATGACTCGGTAAGCCGTCAGACTCCCATTTGTGTATTTGCTCTGGTGTGAGGTGTTCGACTTTTTTCGTAAACGTCAGCCAGAGTGAAAAACGACCGACTGGATAGGCAGTCTCTTGATCGGCTTCGACAGACTCGATTTCAACGAGACCGTCCTCTTCGACTGTCGGAACGTCCGCATCCTGCATCTGAGCAGCGTGTTGACTCAGCTGAGAGACGAGCGTATGCGGCAGTTGGAAAGAGAAGCGATGATCGTGCTGTTGGTTCGGCACTTCAAGGACCGTCTCTTGCAAACGATCGCGAATGAGTAACGACGTGATCGTCAGCAACGGATCGTTTAATTGACCGGATAGCGTATAGTCTGTCGGCGAAGATTGAATCTGTAACGACTCTTTTAACGCCGATCGTTTAAGTTTCTTTGGTTTCTTCGGAAGTACAGTGTGCCCGAATTGGAGCACCCGGAGAACAGATTTAAACAGCATGGAATCAAGGGACCTCCTACTAGGTGATATTTTATGAAAGCGTTATCTTCCATTAGCATTCTATCACAATCAATAGCTAAAACATCCCAAATTTTGAAAAACAATACGGACTTTGGTGGATAGACGAAAAAAACCTTCTCACAGAGGAGAAGGTCAATAACCGATTAGTCGAGCTCACTCAAAAGCGTTAACCAGTTTGTCGTAAAGAGATCATCAGAAAACCGATTGATCGAGTGCAGGGCGGCTTCTCCCATTTGACGGCGTAGAGCGGGCTGCTCCATCAAGCGGATCGCTGCTGCTGCAAAAGCTGACGTGTCATCGGGTGGAACGATATAACCGGTCGTCCCGTGCGCGATGATTTCACGCGGACCATAACAGATGTCATAGGCGATGACCGGAACACCATGACCCATGCTCTCAAGGATTGCCATCCCGAACCCTTCAGATTGCGACGTGAAGATCGTCGCGACGGCGCCATGATAGGCGTCTTGAATGTTCGTGATGAATCCGTTGAATCGGATCTGTTTCGTCAGTGACAGTTCCTTGATCAACGCGTGGAGATCCTTTTCGAGCTGATCGTTGTAACCGAAGCCATAGAAATCAAGGAAAGCATTTGGATGCTGGTCGACGATCTTCCGCATGATACGGATACTGGCAGCGACATCCTTTTTGATTTGAATGCGCGAGACGACGATGAACCGATTCGGATCAGGTTCAGGAAGAACCGTATAATCCGCTTCCGGCACCGCACCGACACCGTGAGGAATCGCATGGAAAGTCTCCGGATGACCAAACTGATCGGTCATATGTGCTTGTTGCCGAGGAGTTGCCGTGATGACTCGATCCCACTCGTCGATGCGACCAAATAACGTATCCCAGACACCGCTGACCGTTGCCGTCCCGTTGAAGGGGGAGACGAAGTGATTGCTGTGTCCGAAGGCGATTTTTTTGATATTCGGATGCTTGACGTCCAAGATGACCGCATCTAAATTCTTTTTCGGTAGGTTGGCAAGACGATCCCGGTATTCGGACGAGATCAAGACCGCTTCATGCTGACCTAACAGCTTATTCAAGACGAACGTATTAAAGGTCGCCGGATCATTGAACTGTTTTTCCTGACCGGCTTCGAAATAAAACAGATGACTCCAGTCCGCTGAATTGATTTTATGCCAAATCGTTAAATAACACGTCCCGTCACTATGGAAGAAGGAGCGAGAGACCGGCTTGTTCGACGTAAACGAATACTGGATCGTCTGCACCAACTGACCGTTATCCAGATATTCTTCGCGGCGCAGGCGATGACGATTCTCTGAAAAATAATCGATGAAGCTAAGCTGACCGTTAGTATCAAACCGGGCGTACTGGACGTATGTACCATTGTCGAACAACCGATACGAATCTTTTTCGGCGCGACTCGCGTCGAGGAACAACGTATACCGCTTTTCCCAGCGTGGAATCAATTCGGCTTTCGAAGAGACGACGGACCGTTTGTCTGCCTGGCGACGTGCTAAAAAATTGATGACGTTGACGACTTGGATGCGAGGATCAAGCAACCGTGCCTCGACCATTTCTTGATGAATCGTTTCAAGATTCGGTTGAATCCCTAACGTCACGAGCGTCACGTTTCGCTCCGGATCAGCTGCGATGATCGCATTCGCTCGTTTAATGACTGCTTTTGATAAACCGCCACGCTGGGTCGCTAACGTATTCAATGTAAAAAACAAATCTCGTTTCATAGGGCATCTCCTTATACAGCGCTTACAATTTTAATGAGCGTCATGAAATGTGAATCTCTTTGGTGAACCTTGCCCATACTATAGCATACAATGTTGGAATAATAAGGAACCTAGGGATGAAATGAAGATGTCCCTAGGCATATCGTTAAGCTTCATGAATGGGTTGAACGAATGAAAGATTGGCTGTGATGTACGTATCCTGAGCCGTTTTCAAGCGTGGGGTGCCTTTCGATGACAAAACGATCTTCTCAATCGAAAGAACCGTACCCGGTGTATTTTTTGTCGGTAGTTCGTTTTTAAAGTCACGATCAGCATACTGTTTACAAGTCTTTAAAATCCGGACTGTTGTCGGAAGATCAGTCAGATACGTCTCGTCATCAATCATAGGCGGAAGATGGACGTATTTTTTGTTTGCCGTGACGTAAGCACCATCAACCGTGACGAGTCGTGGTGTGCCGGCCAGTGTCAACTGAAGATCGGAAATCGCCAGCAATTGCCCGACTTCAAGTGCTGTCTGCTTATGCTCGAATTCCAGATCGTCATACAAGAAAGCCTTCTCGAGTACGACGACTTGCGTCGGTGCATCGACATGATACTTCGTCGCGTCGATTTTCTGTACAGGTGATCTGGATTCCTCGGGACGAAACTCGACTTTAAGTTGCTGGTAATGCAGATGCATCCCATTGACACTACTCGGTAACGTCATCCGGACGACGAACGGATGATAGTCGTCATGGATCAGCATCAATTGGAATGGATATGAATGTCGTTCGAGTGCCTCCGTCGGAATGAATAATTCAGTCCCTTCGATATGGAACGGAACGGCGGTTTCCGTTGCTTCATCGTTAGGCGCGATTAAGAGAACTTGATCGACCGAAGCCGTGTCGTCTTTGAGTAATTGTACGACTTCATAGAATACACCATCAACGAGACGCGTGCCTGCATACGTGGCAAAGAACGGCTCAAGGACAGGTCCGAGATGATGTAATGATTTTGGCATCCGGAAATAAAGGCGGTTCTCCGATACATAGCGCCGGGCTTTATGTTTTTGGACGAGGAGCGTGATGAAGGCGACGAAGCTGTCGTAATCTTTTTGCTGAAGCAAGGCGTACTGCTTTTGGAAGATGTCATCGAAAATGAAATCGGCTGGATCTGCACCATGACGTTCAAAGATTGTGATCATCTCGCGGAATAAATCAAAGAAGGTCTGATGTTGCGGATGCTCAAGGAACCGTTTGTTGTTGAACAGACGGGAGAGGAAATCCATCTCGATCAGACGGCTCAAGGCATGAGTCTTGGCGACTGTCGGAATATCCAGTTCAAGCGTTTTCTCAAGCACCTGTAAATTAAAGGTCGTCTTCTCGAAGATGCTCGTCTGTCCGACTAACGAATCATTCATCGCGAATCGGTTGACGTGATAGACAGGTGCCGGATTCATCGAAGCCGTTTGACATTTGGAGATGGCTTCGAAGAAGAAAAGTTTATCTTCACCGAACTGCATCGGGCTGAACCGGATGTTATGCTCGATCAAGACGGAGCGCTTCAGGATTTTCCCAGGAGGTCCAACCGCGCGAAATACTTTGTCGATTTCATACGGGACAAGCTGATTGGCAGTCGTGAACGACGCGAACCGCCCAACTTTTTGAATCGACGTGTCGGTATGTTTGATCGTTTGACCGAATGCGATATCGGCATCGTTTGAAGCGGCTTGCGCGACGAGTTGAGGGAATCCGACCGGATCGAGGCGATCATCAGCATCTAAGAACGTGACGTATGTACCTGTCGCTTCTTCGATTCCGACGTTTCGCGGATGGGCAGGACTTCCCGTATTTTCGGGGAGTTCGATGATGCGAATGAAATCCATCGTTTGTGCAGCCGTGTGGAGAATCGACAATGATTCGTCCGTCGAACCGTCATCAACGAAAATCGCTTCCATCGTTGAATGATCAAGCGTGAGTGCCTGAATCGACGCGATACAAGTCGAGAGATACGTCGCTTTATTGTATACAGGAATGATGATTGAAACAATTTTCCCCAACAGTAATTCCCACCTTAAAGAAAATATTTTAAAAAATACCATTTGAACTGTAACACAAAATGGATGCTCTTAAGCGTAAGAAAGGTGAGAAAATACAAAAAAGACGATGACCCGATCAAAGAAGGGAGTCATCGACCATTTAAATGCGGTCATAAAAAATTGGAATTACTTGATTCCAATGTTCTCAAGATATTTTTTTTCAGAGTCATCGATTTTACGGCTGATTTGTTTCGTATACGTCTTCCGCGCGTAAGTAGATCCTTTTTTCTGATAAATGGCTCTTTCTCCTCCAGATGATTGGTCGTAATAGATTTCGATTAAATCTTGATCCTCATAGACGATGACGCCCGTTTCTCCAGAATTTCGCTTTAGTTGTCGATCAACCTGTTGCTGCTTCAAGTATTGATTTTCAGATTTGAAGACTTGATCGATGGCTGCATCATATTTCTGTTTTGCTTTCTCACTCGTCGTATTTCCGTCTTGATCGTAATCGCTACATCCTGCTAGGCAGACGATCGAAAAAAGTAGGAAAGATAAAAGTTTCATTTTCAAGTATGAACACCTCCGAAGTACACGTTTTGTATTACCGATAGTGTACATCAAGGCAACCCTTCATATGTAACGTACTTGAGAAATAGGGAAGTGTCCTAGGGTGGGCAAGTTATAGTTCAATCGCATCGATGACGCCTTCAGGATATTCCCAGACGTTTCCTTCGATGAGCCATTGGTGGTGGCAGTTCGGACAAGCGACTTCCGAAGAGAAGTCATACTGGATTTCTACACCTAAGCGCCGCTCCTCGTGCGATACACTATGTAAATCTTCAATGAGAATTTCATCCTTGAATTTCTCGCGACAACGCGGACATTTGAATTTCGAATAATGACTGATGACCGTATACATTCGATTCAACCCCTTAATAAAGAATTAGTATCGTTTACAGTATAATGATAACGCTTACATATAAAAGTATTAATTTTGAATTGTAATCAAAATGGAATATATCAACTGATTTGGATTTTGATATATAGAGATCTCGAAGAAAAACTTTAAAAGGAATTACCCGTACTTATACATCCGTTCAATCCAATTGAGGCATATTTTTAGTCTAGATCAATAAAAAGTGCCTTAAGATATAAGTTGAAACCACCATATCATTACAGCTTTTAAGAGAGGTGAAAATCATGTTAGAACTCGAAGTGTTATATATTGAGAAAAATGCAAATAATGAGTTGGATATTAACTATTTTGATCCAAAAAATGAACCATTGATCTTTATGTTTCAAAGGATGTTGAAAAAATTAAAGGTACAATTTCCGAAATACAGTTCGCTTTATGTTATTTTTTATGAAAGTTTAACAGAAGAAGAAAAACTAAAAATCAGAAGTGAAAATGGTGAAGGACGCGAATATTATTTTAAAGAAACTAAGATGGAGGAATTAAAGTCAAAAAAGAATTTAGATTTTTTAAAAGAAACGTTGAGTACTTTATTAGAAGGAATTAGACATTCAATATTCCGAGAATGTATAACTAATGATGAATTAAATAAAATAGAAAATTATGTGTATGAACAGAACTTTATATTCGTACAGAACATAGGCAGGAAAAATAACAAAACGAAAACAATGAGAGCTACTCTAAAAGCAAAATTGACACCTGTAAATCTAAATTTGTATCTAGTGATTACTAATATGAAGTCTCGGAAAAGCCTATATGATGGATGTATATTTGAATTACCGCAATCAGTCATTATACCGTTAAGAAGTATATTGAACCCTATCTCTTTATATGGATATGAATTGTATTGGGAAAATGAGAATACGATCGACATCATCATAAACACAGTGGGAGATAGATTACGAACCAAAATTTATCGGAAGAATGATGACTCTGTTTTGGTTAAGCAACAAAAAATAAAGGCTTAAAGAAAGCATCATTTTTTTCCAAGTGATTGCGACATGGAGTCGCTCTTAACATGCAATTCGTTTCTTCTGTTCACTAGATGCTACACTTAAACCAACTATTACACATAAAAGGATGATATGGATGTGGAAGGCACTATTGTTTAATTCTGTTTGGATGGGTATCACATTGCCGATTCTTTTAAGTATTACTTTTACAATTTTACACCCTCTATTCGTTTCTGGTAATAATGGTGTTCTCATGATTGTCGTTGCGTTAATCATTGGTATAATTGATGTTTACCTATCAATTCGGATTTGGACATGGATCGAAGGAAAGTCCTACAAACGAAAACGGTCCATGTGAGTGAAGCCTAACGGATGAACACTTTAAAAAGTCGCTTTACCTTTTTACATTGCTATGAGATGGCTTCGGTATTGAACCGGAGTCATTTTTGTCGTTTTCAGATGTCACGATACCCTCCATTAGGAAAAAATAAAAAATCCCAAAATTGTATTATGAAATATATAATATATGGTAGAAGATATTTATTGGAAATGACATTTTTTAATGTCATGAAATGAGGATATAAAAATATGAATTACATAGAACACTTAGAAGCCCATTGTGGTGAAAGTACTGGTCACCTTGAGATGGAAGAATTACAAGATCATGCGATTCAATTGTTGCAGTTTCAAAATGCACCGTTTGCGAATGCGAATACCGTGACATCACTTGGATTATTGCATCACCCATTGCAATTCGAGAACGGTGCCGTTATCCATCAAGAAGTGATGCTGTCTGTCATGCAACAAGATGCCGAGTCGGATTTAATTGAATTGATCTATCGCTTGACGCTGGAAGCATTAAAGACTGGACACGCTTATGATTTAGGCGAGTACTTACCGATGCCGGTTGGGTTGTTATCGAAGTACGACTTCGCTGCCCTATACGTGACGACACCGTTCTACTTTGAAGAATCATTTCAAGTCTATAAAGGGAACGCGGCATTCGGGGAACCGGAGACGGTGTTACCAGTCTGGTTCGTACCCATCTTTGCTTCGGAAGTTGCTTACATCGAACAATACGGTACTGAGGAATTTAATGAGATGATGTATGAAACTGAGATGCAGCTACTTAATTTAAAGCGACATCCGCTTGTGGGAGACGATGAAGCGATCGAAGCATTGAACGCTAAGAGACAACTCTTCATTCTCGAGTGTGAAATCACGGATGCGTTTTTTGAAGACGAGATCCAACGACCGTTCGTACTAAATGGACCGTTAGCGAAGGCGTATCACATGAGTGTTGAATCGGGAGAACAAGGCGATACAGATCAAAATGAAACTTTCCTGTTTGATTTTCTAAATCATCAAAATCGTTTTCCGATCTACGCGACCTTTTTTGCTTTTGAAGAGGAAGACAAAGACAACAGGGCTTTTTTCTCGCAACATCATATGTCGTTCACTTCACATGTCTTGTCTAGACAGAAACAAACGAACGGTTGGTTACGTGGAAAACGAACATCGACAAGTGAGAGTCATTTTTTCACGGTAAAGATTGAAAATGCTAGGATGCTCGAACTCATCCTTGAACACGCTTATAGAGTTGCGTCGATGAACGAACTGTTCATGTTTTCGTATTCCAATCGCTTGTCGATTCAACAAGAGGTCGAAACGACGTACCGAAAAACACGTGTCTTAGAAGATCGGTTCGTTTATCCGGAAGATACGACCGTCGTGATTGTCGGTCATGATGGAACAATGCTTTATCTGCTATCGAACGAAGAACCCTTCGCTTATGATCTTCGGACGGACTGGGCGAAACGACTACGACAACAGTTACCGAACGATACGATGATTCGCCAGCTCAATGGCGAATTGTTCGCAGACCTATAAGAGTGGAGGGAACTTCATGCAACTCATCAAACCAATGAACGGTCAGAATCATTTTTGGCTGTTCGAAAAGGATGGACGGACACTCTACACGTTTCACGGCATCATGGGAGAGAGATTGAAAGAACCAATGAGTGAGCAAAAGTTCTCGCGCTTTTTTAATCTAGATGCCTATATCCGAGAACTCGTAGCTGAGAAAGAAAAGGAAGGATACTCGGTCGTTCAAGAAGCGGATTACCACGAAGTTGTCGTCGAAATCTTTTGTCAGGATACAGAGTATGACGTCATCTTTGAGCATCGTTCGAGCATTGAAGAAGACCTCAACGGTTTTCTTTTTGAAATCGGCAACGGGTATTTTGTTGAAGATGAATATGGTCCGGAAGCGATCGAATTCGTCCTTCATATCTTGGAGCCGTCCTATATCGTTGAACCCGTCATTGATTATTTTAAGGACCAGTTTGATCTGAAGAAAATCCGAATGGGGCAGGCAAAAGTTCATTATGGGAGACGATTGACCGGGCTTTATCCCACAGGCAAGAACTTTAACCGAAAAAATTAAACACAAAATGTATAAGAAGGAGTCACATAGATGACATATCAAATCGGTTTACCAGGTGTCACAGAAGAGAGACTACAAGAGGTAGAAGCAGAACTTGGCTTCGAGCTTCCGAAAGAACTACGAAATAGGTACAAGCACGAAAACAAATTCAGCATCGGCGAATGGGAGTTTCATCCGATCAAGGACGAACAATATATCAAGCGGACATGGGACGACCTTGTTCGTGTCAACACGACGGATGCGGAGGACTACCCATCCGGTTTCTTACGAATTGCCAGTGACGGAACAGGTGATGAACTCGGATATCAGCTTCCGGACACAGAGACGATCGTCTTGTGGGACCACGAAGAACAAGAACTATTTCCGGTAGCACCGACGTTGAATGCGTTCGTTGAAAAGGAACAACAAATGGAACAGAGTGCTGAACAAGCAGAAGACTTCTTACAGACAGTTCTCGAGACAGGTGCTGTCTATGGTCTATCGAAGTTGGAACAGTCGGGCTGGGCGTACTGTCCGTCGAATCAAGAGGAAACAGACGTCCTATTATTCTTTTCGACGGAAGCGGCGGCAAAAGCACTGCAGACGAAGGAATGGGCGAACTATCATCTGATTCGCTTAGATCTGGATTTGTACATGAATGGCTGGTTACTGAGCATGATTAACGACGGACTGTATTGTGGCTTGGATTGGGGACCGGAGCTCGTCGGACTTGAGCTAGATCCAGAAGATGTCCTAGCTGATCTGGAGGGTTAACATGATTCAGACACTCAGTAAACAGGTGGATGGCATTACGTACTTTTGGTACTTGTATCGTGATGGTCGAACAATCCAGACCTATCACGGTGTCACCGAGCAATGGAAGCTTGATCAAGATGTCAGAGATGAGAAGGAAGAACAGTACTCGACGAGGCGTCAAGCGAAACGACGGATGGAGGAACTGATTGCCGAGAAACAAGCGGAAGGATACAAGCAGGATGATATTTACGGGATACAACCTGGACGAAAGGAACGCGAGAAGTTTCGACGACGGACGTCCTGGTTCGCCTATCTTCTGGTGGGACTTGGTCTGTTTCAGTTCGTGACACCGTTCTCTGTCTTACCAATTGTAGTATTTGGAATGGGTATTCCCTTGATGTTTTTAGCTTTTATCGGTAAAGATTATCTTCCTACATGGCTTCGAATTGTCTGCTTCATTAGTTACTTTTTCATGCACGTGATTCATCAGCAGGAATCGTACATCCCGTATCTTTTCCCGGTTCTTTCGATAGGCACGGGAATACTATTATGGTTTCATCTTCGAAAAACGAGACAACAAATGAAAGTGGAGCAATGACATTTTTAAAAGGAGATGAAACATGCCGCTTCTAGATAAGTTATTACAAGACCCTATCGTTTCTGATCTACCACGTCTTCACACCGCTCTTCTTGCCAAAAATCGTGGCTTACGCAAAGCGTGGTTAGTACATATGGATAGATTCATTGAAGAAGCGAATACGTGGAACTTCGAGCGACAGCGAACGTTTGTGAGTTGGTTATTATCTACCTGTGAAGGAGAGACAGACGCTTCATTCCTCTTGATTCATCCGCTAAAAGAACGTCTTCTAAAACCGACTTTGAAGAAGTGGATGAAAGAGATGCCGGATGACGTCCGACCGTATCGCTGGTATGGTCTTTTCTTTGATGAAGATGACCGTTACATCTACTTACAAGAAGCGATTACGCGAGGTGGAAGACGGGAGCAGTTAGCGATCGAGAGAATGATTGACCATCTTTTGTACGGGTTATGGTATTCCTTCCATCATCTCGATGAAGATTTGTATTTAGGAGAAAAAGAGGAAGATGCTGCAACCTTAACAGAGGCTTGGTTACTAATCGAGCAACTCGAAGATGCACTTTTCAAATCGGAATGTATTAACGAATGGCAGAAGATGAATCAAACCTTAACGGATTGGATTCGTTTCCGGCAAGAGCAAACCACCGGATTCATGGAGTGGCGGATGCAATAAGAATCAAAGGGTTAAGTTTGATTAATCCAATGGCATTAGCAAGTTGGAAATGTCCTCTCCGTTATATTTAAGAAAGAGGTATACACCATGAAAAAACTAGGCACGTTTACAAGTCACAAAGGGAATTTGATTGTCTCGGATCCTGCTTTCCTTGAGCCGGATATAGAATACAACGTGACAATTCCAGTTGAACAAGGTTCGATTTGGACGGTCTTCTATGACGAAGATGAGTTCGAATCAATCAATTTGCTTTACCTAACAATGAATGAAGAAACGAAGATGGATCCATCCGATTTCGAGCCTTTATCCGATCTAGTCGTCGTCGATTCAGCGCAGCTCGTCGTCATGAACACAGCGGATTACGGGAGACGGGAAGCCATCGACTGGGAGATTCGAAATACGCTAGAGTTAGACGAAGAGATCGACCCGTTCTATATCGCAATCTCAGATGAAATGATGGAAGATGAAATCTTCCTGTTTCCGTTCGGTGTCGCCGTTCAGTTAATGGGGGACGGACACTATGAAGTCTTTGTCCGACGAGAAGACGGTAACGAGACAGGTATCGCAATCGTCCTCGGGGAACATGAGGCTTTTGAAGAACACGATGACGAGGAAGACGTGTCACTAGAAGACGTTGAAGTTCCACGACTGAATCATCAGAACACTGCTTTACCAGACGATGTCTTTCTTACGAATATCCTTCAGGCTATGCGACTCTTTTATGTGAACGATCAAAAATTCTTGAAATACAGTATTCCAATCGAAGGTGAGAAGATGGAGCACAAGCTGTATTTGTATGATTATTCATCCTCCATCCAAAACTATCAAGTGTCCGTGGAGAGTCCTTGTCCAGAAGCCCGCATCCAAGCATTCGAGACCAATCATTTTGCGATTCCGGAGTGGTATAAAGAGATTTTGAGAGTCTGTAACGGTATGCGTTTTTCCGAAGAGTTGAACTTATACGGTATACCGCTGACGAGCTGGAACGGGTTATCGCATGAGACTCAAGACAATCTCTCGGTTAGTCTTGATGAATACGCGTTAACCGAGTTCGATGCAATCCGCGACAAATACTTCTTTTTTGGTTCGTCGTTTAAACAGGACGAATACTATGCGGTATTGAAAGAGCGTCCGGACGAAGCCGTCTATCGCTTCGACTATAGAACGTTAAAACTCAAACCGAAGGCAACGACTTTCCAAGATATCGTCCGTGATGCATGGCGCGCGTGTAATCTGAAAGCACTCCATAAAAGAATGTGAGGATGATCTCATGAAAATAATCTATTCCCGTGAAGACTTACTCGCTCTCGAAGATCCCTTTGAATATGAAGTGAGTCTGCCGATTCGCATCAGAGAACTTCCGGCTTCCGTCATCGAAGAGGAGCTACCGGATAGCCGTGAACAATTAGATCGCCTTCTGAAAGAGGGCTATACCTTGGTCATTCAAAAACCGCGAATTCCGAACCCTCCCGTATTCGCGGGGTTACACGTGATAGCAGAGAACACGGTCATGAAATTATATGTCTACGAGGCGGATCATTGTGAAGATGCGTTATGGGATGTCCTGTCCGAGAATGAATACAATCGGCACTGGGCATATTTTTTACTGAAGAAAATCGAAGGTGTCAGATTCGAATTGCCTTATACGAATGAAGCTCAAAGTTCGCTAAAACTGTCTAATCTCAAAACAAATGAACTCGTACATCTACGATTTGAAACCAATCAAAGCGTAGCGTGTCAATGGGAATGAAAAAGGAGATACTTCATGAAAACGTATCTTGAAGAGCATAGCGATGCGACAAGCATCTTTCCATGGCTTGCGGATGCGAGTTCATCAATTCGCTGTCTATGTGTGGTCGGTGAGATGCTTTTGTTTCCAGAAGACATCGTCGCATTCAAACAAATCAGTAGTGAGATGTTCCGTGATGAGCTAAAGCAAAAGCGTGCGTTGAGTACCTATCGCTTTTATGTAGTAGTGTGTGTCGGAAATGAGTTTCAGTCCAAAAGAATCTTTGATTATTACAAGCTGTGGCGTCTACTCGAACGAGAAGAGACGCTCGATGGCTTCACCTCCCGAATGGAAGTACCGGTTCAAGTGGGCAAAGAACCGTACTACGTTGGAATTGCTGAATTTGGTATCAAACAGCTCACAACAGCCGTTAAGATGATTAGTGATTCTCCAGCTATGTATACCATTATTTGTGGGAATCATGATCGACCGTCACACTGTCAGGAGCTACTTGATCAGGTACTCGACATCGGCTTAACAGAAAGTGGAAATTTACCAGTCGTCGAGATGGTCACGACACTAACCGCACAAGGTTATGCCGTCTGCACGTGGGGAAGTTCGAGTGAAGAACAGGAACTACAGTGTTTTTATACGGCAGCCTTCTTATAACAATGTAGAAAGAAGGAATTCGATGAGTCTGCGTGGCGTATCGTTTGAAATTCCGAATGAACCGGGACGTGTCTTGCTCGATATACTAAGTGCGATCGAGATGAAAGCGTATGATTGGTTTCTTCGTAATTTTGATTTTCCGATCCAAGCAATGGACGGGGAATGGTATGACAGTTTAGAAGAGTTTTTAATCGATCAGAAAGCGACAGGACATGAATTAGCGAAATGGCTAAGGGGACCAAGCAATTACCTGATCTTTGCTGAATTATTTGCATTTCAACGTGGTCAGACTGAAGAAGTGGGAACAAGTTATGAGTGGTTTCAGGAAAGCAATTGTCAAATCGCGATTTTGGTATATGACTGCATGTACGTCGATATCTATTGCAAGGAGCAGCACGTATCTGAAGCATTTTATGAGAACGCCATGAGACGTGGATATACCGGAATCGAATGGGTGACAGATGACAATGATCCTCGCACCCGTTTGTCGGTATGGGCAGAATAAGACACTGTTCAGACGAATAGATGTAATCGGTAAGCGTTCAAGATGAGAGACATGAACTACGAAGTGTTGATAAAAGGAGAGAAAAATCATGAACCAAGAGATGGAAGAGTTTGTTCAAGCGGTCCATCGGACGGTCGTTCAGGACGGTATGGCAGATTATAAGGACATCTATGAAGAAGAAGTCGATCCAAACGTCAATGACTATACGGCCTGCATCGCGTTTTACCAACAGTCGAGCGAAGCGGATCAAAAACGAATGAGACAGATGATTGAACAGACGATCATCGATACGGTTTCCCATGTATTTAGTATCATCGATGGGAGTTCAGGACTAAATGGATCTGCGCTTGAAGCGAAACTGGCACTTGTCCGAGTTGACGAAGCAGGAGATCCGGTCGATACCGTAGAGACAGATGGTGCATTGCAAGATACGTTTTTAGGCTACATAGAAGATCGTGACTTGAACGCATTGTGATGGAGGGAGCGGAAACCACTCATGATCCAACTGACAAAACAAAACGGCTCGGATACGCTCTACCAAACAATCTATACAGAGGGACGCCTCATCGTTCAACATCAAGGAATCGTTGGAGCGTGGGTGAAAGCAGAAAACGTAAAGCAAATGCGCGTCTCGCGCTTCAAACGATTAGGTGTACAGATTTTGCAGCTGATCGAGAAGTTTGAACGTCAAGGCTATCGCGAGCTGAACGAGACCGATTATACGGAACTGGTAGTCCAGTTTTCTTATGAAAAGGATCAGAAAGAAACAGCGCTCGAGCGACGTCACATGATGGAAGAAGTAATCAATGATGGTTTGCTTCATACGGGGAACGGCTACTGCGAAGGGGGAGATATCGGTAGCGGTACGACGAATATCTTTTACCATGTCCTTGATGTCGAGGCAGCCATTGCACTAATTTTTGAAGAAATGAAAGCACGCGATGTACAAGACGAACCAAAAATTGCAGTACAAGAAGGAGCAGCGTACACCGTTCTATATCCTCAAGGAGCGACGTTCGATTTGATTGGTGAAGGTAAACCATGGAGCTGGATTCCGATGACGCAAGCGGAGGACGAGAAGATATGGCATGTCATTGATCAACAATTTCAATTCACACCCAGTACGACAGTTTTCCCCTCATACCATGCCCCAAGTCCGTTCATTACATACGAAGTGGATTATGAGAAACGCGAAGAAATCGAGCAAACGTTAAAGCGTATTCTGACCGAGCTGACCGTTGAAGGGGAACGCGTCATGGCACTCGATTGGAATCATCAAGGATACTGGATCGACCCAAGGCGCCCGTTTCTTCGAAATGAAGAAGGAGACTGGATGATTCCAGCAGTTCCAGATGGCGATTACTCCTTTTTCATCGCTCGTGATTTTCGCTGGGGATATCTCGGTCATCCGTGGGAACATAGCATCACGTTGTTTGGAGAAGATCTGATCTCTGCTTTCCAAGAGACAGAGAGTTTTACGAACGAAATCCGAAAAGGGTGAGTAAGATGAAAATGACCTTTCAACGAAACGACTGGATCGATGTGTTCCGGGAACTACTACCACGCGGCGATTGGAAAGACCTCGTCCGTCTAATTACAACAGCCTTTAAAATTAAATTGATGATGAACTGAAATGGAGTGTACCTATAATGAATTCTTATAAAAATCCAGAAGTAATATTGATAGTACTACTAATCATATCTGGTTTTCTATTTTATTTTGGGAATCAGATGACTGCTGCTCCTGGAAGTAGCAGTGGGAATGGTAATTTAGCGATTCTTTCTATGATTGCACTTGTTTTCATTATTCCTATTTTTATTTTTTTCTTAATGATTACTCTAAAGAATCTAAGATTAAAATTAGGTTATTTAGTAACTATGATAATACTCTCTTTGTCGTATGTGATTGTTGGATTCTTGTATCAATCAAACGAGTATTCGAAATACAAAAACTTGGTTAAAGAAATAGTATTAGCCAAAGGCGTGACTAAAGATTTGGATTATATAGATAGCATAACCAGTGGTATTTTTTCTCCATTTATGAATTCACAGTTCTTCAATTTGAATACGTATGTCATGTTTGTCTGTTTCGTGATTTTTGTAAGTAGCATGATTATTTTATATTTTAAAAAAGAAGAACACGGCGACCGCGGCATTTAAACGATGGTTTCGTTCGATGGTAAATCTTAAGACTCAATCTCTGAAAGCTAGAGATTGAGCCTTTCATTATTCTTATTGATCCAGGATATGATGACCTCGCTTGTGGGAGTTCCATTTTCTTGAGAGATTTTTGAGCCCCATTCTCAAACTCTACTGTATATGCTGTCATCCTAAATCAAGTTCCTTCATCATGTCGTCGAAAGAGATTACTTCTGATTTTTTACGGTGTGCTGACATAGAATCATGATAGAGTTGTAAATCGATTTCGCCTTCGATGCGGTCGAGGACGGCATCACGAACAAGTGTTGAAATCGTAATGTTCTTTGCCTTCGCATATTCCTTGATGAGTCGTGCATCCTCATTATCCAGACGTACAGAAATGGTTCTCATGATTATTAGCTCCTTTGTAATACATTGAAATACAAATTGAGGTTTTAGTACATAGGATCGGTCGATAATCTTGAATAATGACTCTTTGAAGAGCTGAAATTCGAATTGTAAATATCCTAGATAAGTACGATTAAATCTAAAAAAGTGAATGAAATAATTTTCAAATTGAAGTAAACATAGTCATTCATCTTTGTTTTGACCATGTTTAGGGAGGCGATGATCATGATAAGTTCTTTCATTCTCCTCGTTTCCGACAACAGGATATGCAACAAACGCTGCTCCGTATCGATTACAGAAAGACAAAAAGTGTTTTAAATTGAAGAAAGATCAAGGTACAGATCTGTTTAAAGCATCTGTATCTTGATCTTTTTTTGTCATAGATATTGGTCCATATTAAGATGTCATTGATCGCGATAGAGAAATTTCCCTATGACACGTAAGCTGTTATTTTTATTTCATCTGTCTGTTTTTATGGAATGTATCAAAAATATAGTTCTCTCACTGAAGTAACTCTTGGTATTTGTATCCTTTCAAAAGATCAGCTTCACCTTTAAAGGACCATTCATCTATTTTAGAATCTGGATGTAATTTAAAATAATGGTCTAGGATATCGTGTCCTAAATTGTAGTTACTCCAGCGGGGAATGTCTTTTTGGGGACTACCGCCTACAAGGTCCTCGTAAGTAGCTTCACCAGTTTGAATCAATTTTGCGACATGTTTGATTGTCGCATCATCCATTGGTTCATCCCACGGGGCCTTCACATTTTTTAGGACTCGATCAGCAAAAGCATCTGCTTTTCCTTCAATAATAACCGAATCGAGTAATTTATTCATCTGATATTCGGGTCTATCTTGAAGAATTAAATGATGGTATTCATGTGCAACGGTGTAGGCGAGAGCATCTTTATCAAAATCTTCCGCCAGATATAGCACGACCGCATCTTTGTACGTTCCTGCTGCTACTCCACCCATAGGCTCGGTCATCGTCGTATATTCCGAGTTGATCGGTACGATGAAAATCGTACTCTTTTTCTTTGGAAGAACTTTATGCGAAGCAGTGTAGTTTTTTGTGATGATTTTTTTAATCTCGTCTTGTCGTTCTTCCAGAGCATCGATTCGATCAAGCAGTGCTTGCTGATAAGCAGTTGATTGTAGCATGAAGAAACCTTTTAAAGAAGTAGTATCAAAATCTTCTTTTTCACCCGTTTTATCGATATCGCTAAGGACATATTGTACGTAATTTTTTTTACTCATTTCAGTATCATTATCTTTGAGTGAAGCTTTTAAGTATTTTTGATAGGGTGAATAAAGAGGTACGATATTTACTTCACCGTCATTGTTGATTTCAATGGACTCGGATTTGTATTTTTCGCTTTGCCCCTCTTCCGAGCATGCAGTTAAAACAAGTAATGGAACACATAACAAAGGTCCAAATATTCTTTTCAAAATATGATCATCCCTTCAACACATACATGAATAACCTGGAAGATTATTTAAAAAATAAATAATCACTAAAATAAAGATAGCATCCCTTCTCTTTACAGTCAAAATATGTAATTTTAGAATAAGAAATGCTGTTTATTTATTCCCTACACGTAATAATTGAAGAGACTAAAACTAGTACTAAGGATTAGTAATTAATTTCTTAAAATTAAAGAAACTCGCCATTATTTTCTTTAGCACAGTTTCACTTTTATTTTGTTGCCTCTGCTTCATACTTTTCTAAAAATTCATCAACAGAGACCTTTTCATTTACTTCACTCGTTGATTTACTCGAGGAAATGGTGTGGGACGGTCCTTTTAAATCATCTGGACTTGATTGGATTTCGAGCACTAATGTATCACCTAAACCCGTTTCAAGCCCACTTCCGAAGCTAAAAGTTCGTGTTACATAAGCTTCAGCATAATTTCGTTGATTTTCGGAATACACTTTTACGTTAGAAATCTTATAACTAAATGAATGTAGCTTTTGTTTATCCACTTTTGTACTAGATAGAAAAATTAATACAGCCTCGTCGCGTGAAGATAATCTCGATTGATTGGTGTGTGCTAACGGCGTATTGTTTAAAAAATCCGCTTTTTGTTGCTCCAGGACTTTCGTGAAAAAAGTGAGGGCTTGCTCCTTTGAAATCGAGCTTTCAGATTTTTCCTGTGAAATATTAGAAGTCGCTATTGCGTTACTTATCAAAAAACCAGAAGATAGAAGTACACCTAAAGAGAGTGATAATAAAATAGTTTTCTTCAATATCAAAACCTCTTTCTGTTGTATGGATAATGTTACTATATAACAAAAAAAACCAAAAAAGGAAAGGTTGAAAAAGATGGGTAAATCGAATTCTAAGAAAAAGAACAGAAAGAAAATAGTCCTGATATGTTTCGGAACGTTAGCTATCATCGTACTACTCATGCCAATCCTATCACCGGTTCTGTTTACGGATGCTTCGCCGAGAGGTGCTTTAAGACACGAACTTTATAAAGAAGGATATTTCTATCAAAGTTACTTTGCAATCATTTCGGAACAAGATCCGCAAGCGGAGCGTTACAACATGTTTTGGTTTGATTGGAAAAGTGAAACAGGCGGAACTCCTTTTGTCTGTTATTCAAAGAAGGTGAATGAAGAAAAGTACGCGGTCTCTTGTGGTACAGGTCCATGACCTGATTTTTCGGACAAGAATCTTACATATAGAAAAGTGAATACATCATGCGAAATAGGAGTGCAGACTGGTGCGATGAAAGCGTACATAGTTCTGCACTCCTTTTGTGGAAAATGGAGATTTGAGAGAAAAAATCATACGTCAAACATCATAAATGTAGACCAGACATAGGAAAAATTTCAATGAAACTTAATAAAGGAAAATATCGTAATTAATAGTTGTATAATAACTTCATGAAGCAAACATATTCAAAGAATACATAATCGGAGGAGACGTCGATGGTGGTACCGTTTCTTGGTCTTGGTGTCGGGATATTCTTGTTGACGTTAGGCATCTATTTCATCCGCTCAAAGCATGCGAAAAAGACACCGTTAGAAGGACATGGGGATAGCGTCGGCACGGTGGATTCATTCGTACTCAGTATCATTCTGTCAATTGGCGTCATCTTATTTTGTTCGTTGACCGTCAGACATTATGGTTACGTCTGTGTCTTAGGTGGACTGTTCATACTATACGTGGTCAGCGCAGCATGGTGAGACCTATAAGAATGTAGAAGGTAAGATAAAAGGAGCACAAATCATGATTCAATTAGTAAAACAAATCGGCGATCGTGTGTATCACATCGTCTTTCACCAAGAGGGGCGCACTTTATTCTGCCGGGAAGGTGTTGCCCGAAAAGAGCAAGCAGTCGATAGCGAGGACATGATGGAAAGGAATGAAGAGTCCGCAACGAAGCGGATCGTCTTCAAGAATTCGTTCCTCGCGTATCGGCAGAAAAAAACGTGGGTCCGTGAAAAATTAGACGATGGATACATCCGTTCACCTTTTGCTCTGTCTGAAGTGATGGATTTTCGAGCGGACCGACGCATCATAAAGTTGCGTATTTTAAGCGCTTTACTCGTTCTGTTGAGTGGATTACTGACGCTAACAGATATCTTGCCAATCCCAGGATACATAACACTCGTCGTTCTAATGATTTTCTGGCCGATACATCTCGAAGGGAAATCTGCACGTACTCGCATGTATCGCTGGTCAGGAGCACTTTTCATGTTCGCGTTAGCGGGCTCATCAAAAAACTATCTATCACCAATCAATCTCTCGATTAACGGAACGGTCTGTCTCATTTCAGGGTTCATTCTCCTGTTGTACGCGACAGAACAATTACAGGAACTTGCGACGAAAGGAATCACATATCATGACGAATCAACAAACGAAGGTGATTGAACTCAAACGCGACAATGGTCAAACGACCGACTACTGGGTCAGTTACCGGATGGGGCGCACGCTGTATCAGGTATCCGTGCAAGAACAAGCGGATGGTCAAACGGATGAAGGGGAGGTCGTCAAAGAACGTTTTCCGTTCTATTTCGGGATGAAGACACGAATGCTTGAGTTAGCGGAAGCGAAAGTAGCCCTTGGTTTTCGACCATTGACCGAAGCGGAGAAAGCAGCGCCCGTCATCGAGGAAGAGGAAGCGCAGCTCGATCCTGCTTTCTTTAAGCCCGCGATCCGATACGCTTGGTTGATGCTTGGTCTTGGTATCCTTCTTTTCCTTCTTCCTTCGCCGATCCTAAACGGACTCGCGTTCGGACTTGGCTTATACATTTGGTATGAGACATTCGGGCAGCCAGGAATACCGCGCAGCTATCAACGGTATTTCCACGGGATGCTTGCGGGATTGACGATCTTACAGGTGCTATCGGTGTTAGAGTTCGAGCGCGTCGTGCAACCGTACTATGCGACGATTTGTGTGATTTCCGCTATCGTACTAGTAATGCTCGTCGTTCAGCACCGCTTGAAAGAGACCGATCAAATCGGTCAGGAGGAAAGTGTTCGGGTTAGGAAAATGAAAGACTATCCTGATTTGGATCTTTAAAAACTCATTTGCTTAACTTTTGGAAGACTTGAAAATTTTATGATGCTGTAAAATATAGGTATCATTTAAATTTTTTTAGGCATTCTACAGAAGAGGAGAGTAAATAATGGACGTCATCCCAAATGATCAATTGATTTTAGAAATGATCTTGCTTGTCTGGGCAATCGGTGCACTTGTCATCATTATTACGCAAGTACGAAACACGAGAAGTGTAAAAGCGAGTCTGTTACGATGTACTATCGTGAATCTTGTATATACAGTTATCATTTCGCTAACGTGGTTTTACGCAGTGGCTATCGATGGATTCAGTCAGGTGTTTGGTGTGTATTTCTTTGTAGGGATGTTTTTGATTCTCGAGATTGTATTCCTTGTTGTTCTCTTGATTGTCAAACGCAAAAAATCAACTGTCTCATGAGGAGTAAAGGAAGGTCATTTAACACTCATAAAAAAGATTTAGTTTACATAATGAAGTAGGAGAAGGAACGCATCTTCTTCTACTTTTTTTGTAATTATGCAATCGATTGCATTCGTATGCTCACTTAACATCCAGGAAAAGGAATCATATTTCTTGCAAAAAACTAGTTTTTATTTCACACGATTTATGCAAAAATAGAACACAACAAACTGCGAGAATTTTTAGAAAAGTGAATGACTAGACTATTCATCCTTTTGAGTAGAAGAGAGAAGTCATCGTTTTTCGAATTCTAAATAACTTATTTTTTGTAAGCCTGGAGGGGAACGTATGAAATTGTTGAAGATGTGGAACCAAATCAGTTTAGTGAAACAAATCGCGATTGGCTTGATCGTAGGGATTATTTTAGCCGTCACGATTCCTGAAGTAGCGAGTTCTTTGACCATCTTTGGAACATTATTTGTTTCCTCACTAAAGGCAGTCGCGCCGATTTTGGTCTTTTTCCTAGTTATGGCTTCGATTGTGCAACATAAAAAGGGACAGCAAACGAACATGAAATCAATCATCTTTTTGTATCTACTCGGTACGTTCTTAGCCGGGGCGATTGCGGTCGTCGTCAGCTTCCTGTTCCCGGTCACGATTACACTTAAAGAGAGCACGGAGGAACTGACAGCGCCGGGTAACGCGGTCGAAGTCCTCAAGACACTCGTCCTCAACATGGTCGATAACCCGGTCAATGCATTAGTCCAAGCAAACTACATCGGCATTCTGACATGGGCGATCATCTTAGGGCTAGCACTCAAAAATGCGTCAGATTCAACGAAAACGTTCATCTCGAACTTCTCAGATGCACTTGCGAAAATGGTAGGTTGGATCATCAAGCTTGCTCCGCTCGGTATCATGGGGCTCGTCATCGGTTCGATTACGGAGAACGGTCTCTCGTCACTTCTCGATTACGTGAGTCTGTTAGGGTTACTGATTGGCACGATGCTTGTCGTCGCATTGATTGTCAATCCATTGATCGTCTACATCAATGTTCGTCAAAACCCATATCCGCTCGTCTTCAAATGTCTACGTGAGAGTGGGATCACAGCATTCTTCACACGAAGTTCTGCAGCGAACATTCCAGTCAATATGGAATTGTCTAAGAGGCTCGGTCTTGATAAAGAGACGTACGGGATTTCAATTCCGCTTGGTGCAACGATCAACATGGCGGGAGCGGCCATCACGATTTCCGTCTTGACGCTTGCTGCCGTCAATACGCTTAATATTCAAGTTGATCTTCCGACAGCCATCATCTTAAGTGTCCTCGCTGCTGTCTGTGCGTGTGGCGCATCTGGTGTCGCTGGCGGATCACTTCTCTTGATTCCGCTCGCGTGTAGCTTATTCGGGATTCCGAATGACGTTGCGATGCAAGTCGTCGCTGTCGGATTCGTCATCGGTGTATTGCAAGATTCATTTGAGACAGCGCTCAACTCGTCAACAGACGTTCTATTTACGGCGACAGCTGATTACAGAAAACGTTTGAAAGAAGGCGAGCAGCTGTCAATCAATCGTCAGTCGATGAATGAAGCTGTGTCTGAAAAAGTCGTCAACGGCTGATCAGCTTCTCTACTATCATCATGATCTAAATAAGAAAAGGCATCCTCAACTGGGATGCCTTTTCTTATAGACAAATTAACCTTCTCCTAAAGCAACGTACTTTTTTAATTTCCCGTTGAAACTCACTAGCAGGATGTCATTTCTTTCTTTAGAAGAGTATAGGGCGGTACCCTTGGAGAGTTTCGTAGCAGTCCCATTATCAAAATCGTCTCTATCCGAACTTCTTCTTTTAATTTCTCCAACTTTTTTATTCTGAGTGACTTCGGTTTTCTCTGCCCATGCTACATCTGATTTGTAGATCGTATCATTGAATTGAAAAATATCTGCTTTAGAATCTTCGCTCAATACTTCGGATGCCGTCGGTTTTTCACTAGTACTTTGCATTATCTCTTCATTATTACAACCAACTAATATCCATACAGCCATAATTGAGAAAGCGCAAGATAAAACGACTTTTTTCATAACATAACCTCTTTCTCATTTTTATATGTTATTCCATGTCGATATCTGTTAACTTCAACTGTTCTTCATGGTTGCCATCCCATTGAACAGTGGTTTCCTTTAGTCTAGCAAATTCAAATGTTTTCTTAGTCAGGAATCTTAACAAAAAGGGAATCCATTTTTACGGGATCCAGCGTCCGATCTGCTCACCCATCTTGACGCGACGTTCAATGCCTGGTGCGAGTTCGACGGTGTCCGGTGGCAAGACGAGGATGAAGGTCGAACCGAACGAGAAGTAGCCGAACTCTGCACCACGCTCCAGCAGTCGTCCTTGATGTGTCTGAACGATCGTATTGACGTTCAGCGCACCGACCATGACGTGCTCGATTGCGCGGTGATCGACTTGCAGACGCGTGACCCGACGATAGTTTCGTGTCAACGGACGTTTGCTGAATCGTAGCCCCATGTCATTGACGGGTGCCGATTCTCGCCCCAGTGTATAACTCGTCGTGATTTCGCCCGTGACTGGCGAGTGGACACGGTGATAGTCGGTCGGACTCAAATAGAAAATCAAGGCGACACCGTTCGCATACTCCTGGGCGCGTTCGCTCGAGCCAATCAGCTCAGCAACGGTATAGTCCTGTCCTTTGATCGTAAACCGGCTATCTTGCGTTAATGCTGGGACGATGGAGAGGACGGCGTCACTCGGACTGACGAAGGCATCCGGCGCGGTTGCGATTGGTCGCATACCGGGACGTAACTCGCGTACGAAACAATCGTGCAGCGAGGTAAACGAATCAACGGACTTCAGCGCTTGATCCGTCTGAATGTGATAGGTGCGAATAAAAGGTCGGATGAGCGGTTTACTAAAGCGACTCATCGCAAACCGTTTTAGTGTGTTCGCAACAACGGGTCGAGCATTTAAGTGGACGATCGTATCAAAGATGGCTTTCTTCATGAGGTAAAAACTCCTTTAAGTTGTAATCTACCTCTTAGGATACGGTCGAATTCTGTTGATAGACGGAGTCGCTTTCTTAAGTTTGTCTTAAGAAAAACACGTACCGAAGATGCGGCACGTGTCAGAACGTCATGATTTTCGAGTCAACAAATAGAGTAGAGGTCCGAACGCACCAATCGCGAGGGTGATGATCGCCCAAAGCGGAAAGCTTCGTCCGGTACGACGTGTATCATGGCGGAGCCAAACGATGATGAAGAGGGCGCAGAGAATCAGGTCGACGAAAATCTGGAGCGTCGCCGTGTTTTGTGTCGCTTCCGCAAAGATGCCAAGTACACCAAAGTCAATTATCGAAAACGCGGTTAAAACAGCGAAAGCGATCGTAATGATGAGCAATAAAGGTTTCGGGATGGTGTCTACAAATGAAGCTTGAGATTCTTTCATGAAGGATCCTCCTCGTAAATGTAGTGTTTACTACAAATAAATGTAGCATGTACTACAATCGAACGTCAATCGAGGATATGTAGAAGGAAAGTTATTACCCTGATCCGTCAAATAACGAAATGTGATGCTGTTAAATTTGGTATAATACGGAAAAAGAAACGTAGGATGATGAGAAGGGACGGAGCGAACATATGAAGGTAAAGCGATTGCGAACAATCTTCGCCTGTAGTGCGGCTGTAGCCTTATTGATGAGTGGAGCGAGTATCGGAAGTGGAAGCAGTCTTGTCGAAGCAAAAGTGGTCCAGACGAAAAAAGCATTCGATTATAAAAAATACCGTGCCGATCAATTGAAGGTCATCACGAAGTACGGCAACATCTTATCGGATCTTAGCTCCAAATCCCCAATCAAAATTCCTTCTTATTATCAAAATGAAGCATATCGGACTGCGGTCGAGCAGTATAATCCGAAAGTAGAAAAATACGATTCAGATAACGTGAAGGAGTCAAGAAAAATCAGAGCGATGCGAGTCGATCTAAAAGCAGTCGATACATCGTCTGAGAAAAAAGCGTTCGATAAACGAATGGCCGCAATGAAAAAAGAAGTCAAACGACTCGTCAAGGTCGAGCAGGCATTAGCGAAGGAAAGCAAGCCACTCTATCAAGAAGTCATGGATTACGAGCGACAACAAATGGAAGCGTTCGTCGCCCAATATGGACCGATTGATCCGACATTGACATTGATTAAGTCACTTCCATACGTTCAGGAACTCGAACGAAAACTGATCAAGAAAAAAATCAGTAAGCAAGACCGAGCAGAGCGCGTAGATCGCGCAGCTGAAGCGATGGTACGAGAACGTGAGACGTCGAGTGGGCGAGTCGGACCCGAGCGTGGGAAAGTGACGATCTTGATTTACGAGAATAAATTCGAGGAAGCAGCAGCTGTCTTTGAAGAAGCGAAACAGCTGACGAAAGACGAGAACGTCCGACTGGATCTTGCTTTCAAGAAGATCATCAATCGCTTTTTAAAATGAAGCATCCTTCGTGGATGCTTTTTTGCGTAGTGCCTGTTTCTTAAAATCGAGTATGATGGAAAGGGAAGGAGTCGATCGGATATGGATAAGTTTGAACAGAAGCGACAGGATTATACGCATCACATCGCAAAAGCGACGTTAGCATCAAGCATCAAGGAGATGAGTCTGAAGAAAATGGCGACCGCTGCCGGGACGAGTGACCGGATGCTGATGCATTATTTCAAGGATAAACAAGACATCGAGACCGCGGTGTTGACCGCGATTAGCCAAGAACTGATTGATTTACTGCAGCAACCAGATTTAAAACTCGAGTTCACGGCATTCGTCCATTTTTTGCGACAAGCAATCGATGAGCCACGAATCAAGCCATATTTGAATCTTTGGTTCGAGATCACCCACCTCGCAACGAGTCAGGGAGAACCGTATACGTCGATCACGCGGACGATTGGAGAATCGTTCGACGATTGGATTAAACAGATCTATGTACCAACAGAGGGGGAAGATGTCGAACAGCAAACAGCGTTGCTCTTCGTCTTCACGGAAGGACTCGTCGTCTTAAATAAGATCGGCTTACAAGAGCGGATGGACGCGGCAGTGGAAGCAATGATTGCATTAAAAAAGGACAACATGCCTCGCAACTGAGGTGTGTTGTCCTTTTTCTGCATCTCACTGAAAAATCGTCACAGCTGAATAAAGGAGTAAGCCACACATGATGACGCGAAACGCGACATCATATCTTTGAAATAACGAACGAAACAGGGAGCCACTTCCTGCCCAAAGCAATAAGGCGATCCACCCGAGAATGATGGCATACGACGTGTATTGAACGGTTTCTACAGTAGACGTGCTGTGCGGCAGAATGAACGTCGATAAGGCGGTCAAGAAAAAGAGGATACTCTTGACGTTGATGAGTTGGAACAACAGACCGGATAAAAATGTCGCTGGCACGGTATCGATCTGACTTGCTGTCTGTTTCGGGAAACCAATCTTATAGGCAAGATAGACGAGGTATGCGGCACCAAGCCACTGCAGAATCAGTTTAATCATAGGCAACGTCGCTTGTAAAACTGTCGTCCCTAATGCGCTGACCAACCCGAGTATCATGAACCCTAGTAAGATTCCGGTATTAAATCGCCAAGCACCACGAAAACCGAAGTGGCTCGATTCATGCATGACTAACAGATTACTTGGTCCAGGTGTGATGGACGTAATGATGACATAAGATAAAAAAGCAACAACATTCATAAGAAAACTCCTTTTTCATTCTATCGAATACTTGAATTCTAGTGTAAGATGACAAGATCGATAAATAAAATTGAAATAAAAAATCATGTCATCATTTTTTTCGATGGATGATGGAAGGAGAGTCTTGGAATGGAAATTCGCCATTTAATCAGCTTCTTGAAGATCATTGAGACGAGGAGTTATACGGCAGCAGCGAGTGACCTCGGCTACACACAATCGACGATCACGTCCCATATGCAATTGCTTGAACAAGAAGTAGGCGGTGCTTTGTTTTTCTATGCCAATCGTACGCTTCAGCTTACACCGCTAGGTCAGGAAATCATCCCGCTTGCTGAAGACTTACTAGCGACACACGAGAAAATCAAGTCGATTCAACAACAGGATCCCTTTGAAGGCGTCTTGAAAGTCGCAGCGCCAGAGTCACTGACGATTTCTCGTCTTGGTTCCGTCTTACAGACGTTCATGACAGCATATCCGAAAGTCAACATCATCTTATCAAATGGGACATGTCAGGAAAATCAAGACGAACTCTTACATGGACGGGTCGATGTCGCCTTGATGCTGTATCCGATGTTTTCCACCGAACGTTGTACGCATGATGTTTTGACAGAAGAGAAGATCGTCATCATTGGTCATCCGACGATGCCGGATCATTTTGACGCGATTCGATCTTCCGCAGACGCATACGTCTATCTGACGAATGAAGAAGGGTGTAGTTACCGAACGATGTTTGAGGCGTGCGTCAGAAACCAAGACATCTCGTTTCAGACACAGGAATTGTGGAGTATCGGGGCGATCAAGAAGATGGTGATGAACGGTCTTGGTTTTGCTGTGTTACCGTATGTGACGGTAGCAGATGAAGTGGAAGCAGGTGCGATAAAAATCATTCAACATGATGAGACGTTTGAACCGATGTATGCCCATCTGCTTACGAAACAGTCGAAGTGGGGCTCACCCGTGACACGCGCGTTTCAGGAAATCGTCCTGGACCAATTCACGAAGTCAAAGTGAATCGAGTATCTCGACCCAGACTTGATAATAGATTTCTTCATCGAGGTGAACCGTTGCCGACCGTACGCGATAGTCTGGGTTCTCCGCTAAATAAAAAGCAAGAGTCGTCGCGACTTTAAAGTCAGGGGTGCAATATCCGGTGATTGAACGACC
This sequence comes from Exiguobacterium sp. s143, assembly GCF_018618895.1. Lineage (NCBI taxonomy): Bacteria > Bacillati > Bacillota > Bacilli > Caryophanales > Exiguobacterium > Exiguobacterium sp. s143. The sequence goes on from NZ_JACSMX010000001.1 coordinate 98,072, forward strand.
ATGAATCTCATTCGTGATCGAGTCCGCCCAGACTTCTGCTTCACGTAATGTCTCGAACTGAAGCATCTCTTCCTTCCAACGAATCGACATCTTATGTCCTCCTCTACTGTAGTTAATGTTAGTATATGGAAGAAATAGTGTGTTACTCAAGGGGGAACGTTAGACATGAGTCGTTTTGGAATACATCAGGAAGTAATCAATCCGCCGCTCGGTGCCGCCTTCATCGGTTATCACCGAGAAGAAGGTGTCGCAAGCATACACGATCCGCTATATGTCACAGCGAGCATCTTTGAAAGTGAGCAGACGACATCGGTTTTCGTCAGCATCGATAACATCGGTTTGCTCGTCGCCGATACCGATACCATCCGTGAAGGCATCGCGGACCGGCTAGACGTGTCGAAGGAAAAGATCACGGTCGTTTACACACATACACATTCAGGTCCAGCGACAGTGGGAACTGAACCGTTGACCGTCGCCTACAAAACGATCTTGACGCAACAAGCGATCGTATCTGCCGTCAAAGCAAGCGAAGCGATGCAGTCGGTCGAGATTGGTTGGGGTGTGACGTCTGGAAAGCTTGGCGTCAACCGACGGGAGAAAAGGAATGGTCACGCGGTGATGGGAACGGATCCGCTGGGAGTGACGGATGACCGAATCGGAACGCTATTGGTTCGACGTGCCGATGATGCGTGTCTCGTCGGAGCCTTCGTTTTCTGTACAGCGCATCCGAACGTCTTGAAATCAGACAGTGTCGTCTTATCCGGTGATTATCCGGGTGTCGCTCGAACGATACTCGAACAGGCACTCGGCTGTCCAGTCGTGATCGTCCAAGGGGCGACGGGGAACATCAATGCGAAATATCGCGGTGACCTAGCAAGTCTACAGAAGATGGCGTTTGCTTTAAGTGGACACGTCTTGACGACGATTCCAGACGTGTCGTTTCAACCGTTAACGCACCACCGGATTCAGTCGATGATTTATCCGATGCGCTTAACAGAAATACCGGTTGCGGACGTATTGCAAGACATGGCAACTTACGCTGAACAGACATGGGGCGTCAGCGCAGCACGCTGGTTGGCGTACGTTCAAGAGCAATTGGGAACAACACTCACTATCCCGCTTGAAGTTCAATTGTTTGAACTAAACGAAGGTTCGTTCTCAGGCATCCCGATGGAGCCGTTCTGTGAAACAGCGTTACAGATTCAACAGATGCGTCAAACGGAACTCGCCTTTTTCGGAGGCTATACGAACGGTTATATTGGTTATTTGCCGACAGCGGAAGAACATCCGCACGGTGGATACGAAGTGGCGATCAATCCTGTCGTCTACGGTCCAGTAACGGGGCTCTGGATGCCACCTGTACCGGAAACGGCAAACGGCATCGTGCATCGTATCCGACAACTCTATGAAACGAACAACAACCCGGCTTCTCTCGTCTGAGAGACCGGGTTGTTATGATTACGATTTGATTTTTCTGATGATCCAGAATAAAGCAAAAGCGATTCCGCATGTTAGGAAGATGAATAAAAAGAGCAGAATGAGTAAGTTAGACATTTGTAACATCAAAAACCTCCGTGAATAGGTATAACATTATTTTCGAACTTTCGAATAGTAATAGAGTAACATAGTAATTAACAATATATAGGGAAATGACTTGTTGTTTTCTATATTTTTTAAATGAGTTACTCATTATATGAACGAATAGCTATTTTATTCCATTATAATTGAGATGGAAAATATCATGATTATCAAAAGATGTATTCTTAGTGTTGTCATCACGTAATTATTCCTCAGTTTGATTTTATCCTTCAGCATCGGATATACGATCGATTGGATTCCGGAAGTAACTTTAGCTCAAAAGATAAAAGGTTACGCTTTTGAAGGGTTCACTCGTTTTAATTTTATTTAGCTTTTAATTGCTGTAGGTGTAGGTACTTTGTACAGCCTATTCTACTTAAAACCAAGATCATCGAGTTCACTAAAGCGTTGATTTCCTTTATTTTGAAACTTTTCTTTATTTGTTTCGTTTATTAGGATGAGAACGAGTCAACGTATTAGGGGAAATAAATATGAAAAAGACAGTTGGCGCAATCGTCTTAGCGGGCGGTATGCTAATACTCGGTGGTTGCGGAACCACCGCAACACAAACCGATTTGTTTAATCAACAAGGTACATATCTCGGCGACAATAGTAGCGTACGAGAAATCGTCCAACAGCTACCTCATGGTGATCAGTTGAAGAAGATGGAACTTTCGACGAAGGATAAACCGTATCAACTCACGTTACGTTATGCTGGATATGAAGAAGGACAGGTCGAACAAAAAAGTAATCGTACGGCAATCTACAATGCAACAGCGCTATTCACTTTGATTCCGAATGTCGACCACGTCAACATGACGATCGAGGATGCTTCGTATCACTTTACGAAACAACAGCTGCGCGATTGGTACGGGAATGACTTTACGACGTACGATAATGAAAAAGCGTTAAAGGCGTTTACGAAGCCTTTTATCGAAGATGAACTGAAAGTAAAAGAAATACTGAATTGAAAAGAAAAAGTGGAAGTAGATGAATTTTCATCACTTCCACTTTTTTATACTATTGATTATTTCCCTGGCTTCGTCTTGTAGAAGCTGTAGAAGACGCTGATCAGGATCACGAGGACGATCGTACCGAGTGACATCCAGATTGGCATTTTGTAGACGTCACTGAAGATCATCTTCGCTCCGATGAAGACGAGCATGAAGCTAAGACCGTGTTTCAAGTAGTAGAAACGATCAATCAAGTTCGCGAGGACGAAGTAGAGACTACGGAGTCCAAGGATCGCCATGATGTTCGCATAGAAGATGATGAACGGGTCACGCGAGTACGCGAAGCTTGCTGCGACCGAGTCGACGGCGAAGACGATATCCGAGATCTCGATGAAGACGAGCGCGATCAAGAGTGGCGTGAAGAACAACTTCCCATCAATCCGTTTCGCGAACTTACCAGACGAGATGTCTTGCGTGATCGGTAAACGTTTCTCTAACCAACGAATCGTTTTGTTCTCTTCGAGCGACGTCTCTTGACCGATGTTTTTGTACATCATCCAACCAGTGTAGACGAGGAACGCTCCGAAGATGTAGTAGACCCAAGCGAAGTTCTCAAGCAACGAAACACCAGCGACGATGAAGATGACGCGGAAGAAGATTGCACCAAGAATACCCCAGAATAAGACTTTGTGCTGATACTTCAATGGAATCGCGAAGTATGCGAAGACGAGCGAGAAGACGAATACGTTATCGATCGCGAGAGCCTTCTCGATGAAATAAACGCTCGTATATTCGATTGCAGCGGAACTTCCTTGATCGAAGTAGAGCCAGCCACCGAAGGCGACGGCAATCGCGATCCAGACGAACGTCCACGTCCAGGCCTCCCGAAGCGAAACTTCATGTGCCTTACGATGGAAGACTCCAAGGTCAAGGGCGAGCATGATGAAAACGATGGCTAGAAAAGCAATGAGTAGTGTCAACAGCGCTTCCTCCTTTAAGGTAATTGTTATCTTGAATTTATTATAAGGTCATGAGAACTCAAAAGTAAAGCGAAAAATGTTTGGAATGTGCAATTGGTTAAAAAACAATCCCCGAAAGTGGACGAATGTATTCGACGTGATGTGCAATGAAACGACATGAAACCCAGTTCCGAAAAGGTACTGGGTTTCATGCATGTGACTTTTAATTATAAAGTGATTTTTAAGGCATCATGATAAGGGAGGAAAGTGCGGCACGACGTACGTTCCGAGTTCATCGATGACGTCTTCCGCTGATCGCTCACCGTCGAATAGGGCGAAGAACAAATGATTGACGCCAAGCTCGCGGTACAATTCTAGCAACTCGATCAGTCGATTGCGCCCGATCCGAAAACCGAGTCGAATCGGTGTCGCTTCCTCGTTCGGATCCGCGGATAAATCAAGATGCATCGGCATCGAAAACGGGCGGAACGTTGTGTTACCGGCTGCTTGACTGGCAGCACGCCATTGTTCGATGGCACGTGCTTGTTCGAACGGTCCTTGCGGATAATACATCCAGCCGTCACCGTTTTTTGCGAGCCAGTCCATATCCTGCTGTGCGAAACCCGTGATCATCGTCGGGATTTTTTTCTTTGGTCGTGGCACGAGTGTCGCACCACGGACTTCTCCATACGTCGAATCAATTTGCGGATAATCTTCATATAAAGCTTGTTCCATCACTTGCAGTGATTCCTTGAACTGAGCACCACGACTTGGGTGATCGACACCGAGTCCATGGAAGTCGGCTTGCCGGTCACCGGACGAAACACCGAGAATCAGGCGTTCCGGGAACAGCGCATTAATCGTCGCGACTTCTTTCGCAGAGCGTAACGGATGACGGAGCGGCAAGACGAGTGCTGACGTTCCGAGAGCAATCTGTTTCGTCTGACTAAGGAGATGCGTCCCGTATATCAGCATGTCATGAATCTGTCCGACAGCCGGATCAAGAAAATAAGGATCCTTCAATAAGACGTCGCGTAACCAGAGTGTCGTAAAACCATAGTTCTCTGCTTTTTGTGCGAGCTCGACTTGATTGGCAAGCGTCGGCGTTCGCATCTTGAAATTCTCGAGCGGGACGTGGAGACCGAGCGTGAGCTCGCCCTCCCGGTACATCCGCTGATAACTTGCATGATCGTTCAACATAGTAGTCCTCCTTATTGATGTTCGAGACGACGCGAGACACCAGTCAAGATGACGGCAAGAATGACCATGATCCCGCCGACCCATGGTGTGTGGACGAGACCGATCGTATCGGTGACGAGACCACCAATCGTTGCTCCGAGTGCGATCCCAATATTGAAGGCTGCGATATTCAAGGCAGACGCAACATCGACTGCTGCTGGGACATATTTTTCAGCCAACTGAACGATATAGAGCTGGAGTCCAGGGACGTTCATGAACGCAAGGAGTCCCATTAAGATGATACCGATGATACCGGCGACCTTGAACGGAATCATGAACGAGAGGGCGATCATGACGATGGCATGGATGATGAACATATAGAACAACGCTTTAATCGGATTACCGTTCGCGAGTTTTCCACCGACCGTGTTCCCAATCGCAACCGCGATTCCGTAGACGAGCAGAATGATACTGATCAAGCTCGGACTGATTTTCGTGACGTCCTGCATGATTGGTGTCAAGTACGTAAAGGCGACGAACGTTCCACCGTAACCGAGGGCAGTGATCAAGAAGCCAAGCATCAAGCGTCCGTTCGTCAACAATTTGAACATGTCGGAGAACTTAGCAGGTGGTGATTGTTTCAAGTCTTTTGGAATCAAGAAGAAGCTTGCGATGATCGCGATGATGCCGAGTGCAGCAACCGCGAAGAACGTCGCGCGCCAGCCGAATGATTGACCGATGAATGTCCCAAGTGGAACACCTGTGACCGTTGCGACTGTCAGACCTGTGAACATCAAGGCGATGGCACTCGCTTTTTTATGCTCCGGTACGAGCTGGACGGCAATCGTCGCACCAATCGAGAAGAAGACGCCGTGCGAGAAGGCAGTGATGAAACGGGCGACGATCAACAATTCAAACGTCGGTGAAATCGCGGAAACGAGGTTACCAGCAATGAAGACGACCATCAATGCCATCAGTAACGTTTTCCGATTCATTCGGTTCGTTAGTGCTGTCAAAATCGGAGCACCGACAGCGACACCGATCGCGTAACCAGAGATGATGAGACCAGCGAGTGTGATGCCGATATTTAAATCACCAGCGATCGCTGCGAGCAGTCCGACGGGAACGAATTCCGTCGTACCGATCCCAAAGGCGCTGATTGCTAAGGCAAGTAGGGCAAGTCCGCCGTTTCTTGGGACCTGTTCCTCCTGGATCCGTGAGTTTAATTGATTCATGGGGATTCCTCCTAAAAATGATTTCAGTAGGGATCGTGTTCAGTGGGCCCGACCGAACATGATCCGATTGACATGACCCCAGCATAACCGGGGTGTTTCCTTTCGGGAAGTACGTACTTTAAAGTGCGATAAGCACTAAAAAGTACCCTACTCCTTCATTTAGATGCAAGGTCTAAAAGGAGGTTGTACTTTCCGTTGACAATTGCTATCATATAGCCAGCTAATCTGCTTGGGAAGTACGCACTTTCAAGTACGATAGGCACTAAAAAGTACCTATACCTTTAATTGAATCACGAAAGGATGGAACATATATGCCATACAATATCCCGGTCGAAGCAACACTTGAAGTCATCGGTGGAAAGTGGAAGGTCGTCATCATGTGTCATTTGATCAAAGGCGAGCGTCGGACGAGTGAGCTCCGCAAGCTGATGCCGACAATCACTCAAAAAATGCTGACGCAACAATTGCGCGAGTTAGAAGAAGACGGCGTCATCATCCGGACGGTCTTTGAACAAGTCCCACCGAAAGTCGTCTATTCGTTATCCGAGTACGGCTGGTCGCTGAAGCCGATTCTTGACGCGATGTGCGCATGGGGAGAAGGACATATCGATTTGACGGGTGGAGAAGTCGTCTCGTCATGACGAACAAAAGTGAGTCTCGCTCGAGGCTCACTTTTTTGAGTACATCATATACAGAATAGGGGTAGACAGATGGAACAACCAATCGTTCAATTTGATTCGATTACCGTTAGTTTTGAGGATAAAGCCGGCAGACGCCAGTCAATAGAGGAGTTTGCACAAGGATTCGAGCATGGCATCTTATTTTTCGGTCATCCACCGGAAACTAGCGACATCAAAGTCGTCTTGGATTTGAAGACAAACTTTGGTGAACGGACGTTTCGGTTTAACTTTTGCCGAATGGACCGGGCAATCGGCCATTATCTAATCGATGGGTTGGTCTGGAAATGGGTCATCTTGTGGGAATGGTATTACCAGGAGAGTTATCAAACGGGTGAGTCCTACCATATCAATCGTCCAAAGGAAGGAATTCGTGATTTTTATCGACAAATCGATGTACAAAATGAGACCTGTTCGAATGATTATTTAGAGTCAGGCATTCTCGAGGAGGACGTATCGTGTACGGATAGTTATACAAATTTTGAGAACCTAGATTGGGTCACCGAAGGAGATCCGATTAATACATTAGAACGGATGCGGAACCAAGGTGTCTTTTTCGAGTATTATTTTAAAACCTGGATTGATTTAGAGCATTCATTGCCCGCGATTCGACGCGTCATGGATGAATTAGATGTACATACACCTGAATAACATTTGAATGAAACGAGCACCGCTCCCTCTGTCGTCGACAGAAGGAGCGGTGCTTTGGTTAGAACGCTTTACGTTGACCTTTTAAAATCGTCTGTTGCAGAGGACCAAAGTCCCCTGGAACCGTCCGTTCCATGAACAGGTACGGTTTTCCATCGACGATGAATTTTCGATCTCCAAGATACTCGAAGTGGCGACCGTCATCCTTTAATCTTCGCTTAACAGCTTGAATATGGTCTTCATGATGGATGAACCGCTCGTTAAACGTCATGACGATATTTCCTTTTTTGAATCCGAGTAAGAAGACATAGTAGAACCAATATCCAACGAGACAAATACCAACGGCCAATAACAAATCATACATGTGTGTCGATCTCCTTTCGTGTATACAGATTTTTACGAATATTACTGTAAAAAGATTCAATCAATTTCAATTAAAAGTAAAAAAATATTCATCTGAAGATGAATACTCGTTATTTTTGAGCGATATATTTTTTTTGATCGAAATCATATTTAAATTCAACGATCATCCAATCATCACCCGTTGGATTCCGATACGAGTAAAAGAGCGATGTCTGTTTTTCTGGATACACGACTGTACTGTCATCAAAAGCTTTTCCAATCTTAGAGTAATCTTCTGTGCGGTGAGCCGTCATGACACCTAGCCCCTTACCAGAAAGAATATGATCGAATTCAGCTATCGTCATGCCTGGTTTAAATTTCTTTCCTGGCAAGAGTCGTTTTTTCGAAGGCGTTTTAGGGGTGCGCAAGATATAACGTGTGACCTTTTTGTATCGTTTTGAAGATCAGATGCATGCGCTGTAAAGACCAATGATCGTTTTTTTCATCGTACGGATAAAATGAGAAAGCGTATAAAGCATAGTCGTCTTTAATCTCACTCAATACTACACTGTGATTGAGTGTCGTGACGCCATGTTCTTTTTTTATGTATTTCTTAAACGATTTTCCGTAAAGTGACTTTGCGACGTCTGTCGCGGTCATGCCGAGTTTTAGCTTTTTGTAAGATGTATACTCCTTAGTCACTGCATCGACAGAATGAGGTGCGAAAATAGCACCAATCATCGAAAGCGTGATCAGAAGCGCGAAGAGTACTTTCAACTGAATAAGGTGTGATTTTTTCGTACGTGCCATCATGATTGTGTCTCCTTTGACAAACTTATTAAAAACCGTGCGATTCTTTTCGTTTGAGATACCAGAGTAGTCCGAGGGTAATACAAAAACCAATCGCACCTATGATTCCGATGAACAGGAAACCAACGAGATCACTGCCGATGTTCTTTTGAAAAAAATAGGATGAACCAAAAATCGCAGTGGTAATCATGAAAATATTGCGTAGATGGCGAAGTACTTGGACTATCATGGAGAACCCCTCTTTCTTAGTTTTTCGTTCGACGGATCTCGGTCGCGACAATCGAGTCCTTTGCAAACGTCACTTGAATCGTGTCACCCGTCTGAATGGCAGACGTGTTATCCGTTTTGCCATACACGATCGTGTCACTTGTGACGCGAATCTCTGTCAATGCATACTGTTCGTCCGGTTTTTGTTCGCTCGGAGCAACGAATAACGTATCCCCTGTAATTTTCTCGACGATACGTGCATCGTTCTCGTGTGTACAGGCACTAAGCAGTATACAAAGGAATAGGATAAAAGCAAAAAGCCACCGACGTGTCGGCATGAACCAAGCACCTGCTTTCGTCTGTTAATAGGGTTAGATGAAATCGTATGATTATATAAATTTTACCAGTTGAGACATCGATTGATGTAAAACAAAAAAATCTTTCTTACTCCAAAATAACAGGAATTCAGATTGAAATCGGCGTATGATTAAGGGAATACCATCATCTCGATATGAGGAGGCATTACGATGAAGGCAGCCATCTGTACCCGCTACGGATTCCCGGACGTCTTGCACATCACAGAGGTACCTCGTCCGGTTCCAAAATCAAACGATCTACTGATTAAAGTACATGCATCTGCCGTCCATTCCGGAGATCGTCGCATGCGTTCGCTCGATGTCCCACTGTTAGGGAAACTTCCAATGCGTCTGGCTGTCGGCTTCAAGCGACCGCGACAACCAATCCTTGGCGTTGTTCTTGCCGGTGAAGTCGTCGAAGTCGGTCAAGACGTCAAGCAGTTCCAAGTCGGAGACCGTGTCCATGCCTTGACGGGATTTGGCTTCGGTGGATACGCCGAATATGCGTGCGTGTCTGAGAAACGTTGCATTGCTAAAATGCCACAGCACGCATCGTACACGGAAGCCGTCTGTCTCCCGTTCGGTGGTACGACGTCGCTCCATTTCTTCCGGAAACTTCAAATCGATCAGATGAAGACAATCTTGATTTACGGTGCGTCAGGCGCTGTCGGGACGGCTGCCGTTCAAATCGCTAAAGCAAAAGGGCTGCAGGTGACGGCTGTCTGTAGTGGACGAAACACGGAAAGGGTCAAAGCGCTCGGTGCCGATCACGTCATCGATTATACAAAGGACGGTTACGATGGATTGTTGCTGAAGTATGATGCAGTCTTCGATGCTTCCGGAAAAATCAATAAGACGCAAGCGAAACGGCACGTCAAACAAAATGGCGCCTTTGCATCCGTCGCGGGACAAGGTGTGGCGAGAGAACGGAAAGAAGATCTACACTATTTAAATGAACTGTTTGAAGCGGGACGATTCAAAGCCGTCATCGACCATATCTATTCACTTGATGAGATCGTCGAAGCGCATCGTTATGTCGATACCGGGCAAAAGTTCGGTAACGTCGTCGTGTTAATAGCAAACGAATGATTCATCGAACCACCTGATTCAGGTGGTTTTTTTATGGTTATCCAATATATGTTAAAATAAAATAGGCTATTTTAAGGATGGGGGGATATAGCGATGATGAAACAGATTCATGCGTTTGAGACAAAAACGGACTATGAGAAATACGAAGCGGTCACGCATCGCTTTCGAACACGGTTAGACGAGTATCAAACGATCTTACAAGAGAAGTATCAACTGATCGACGTACCGAAAGGAATCGTTTGGACGTCAGCGGAACTCGCGACGACCGTCTTCTCGGACATTCCGATCCCAGCATTTACGAATAAGGACTTGATTTACATATCACCAGACGTTGCAGAATGGCGAACGTTATTTTTGTCTCAACTCGATGGGAAGGACGTACCGCATATTCGAGCATTCTACGAAACGCTTGCGGAAGATCACGTCTTGACGATTGCTGGTCATGAACTGACGCATCACTTGGATTTGTTCGTTGATGAATTCGACGATGAGAGAGAAGACGGAATCTGGTTCGAAGAGGGGATGTGTGAGTATCTACCCCGGAAGCATTTGTTGTCGGACGAAGCATTCAAGCGAATTACGACAATTGAGACAGAGCTGGTCGAGCTCTTTCAGGAGGAGTATGGAGCGCGCTCGATTGATCAATTTGGGAGTGCCTCCTATGCCGGTAGTCTGTCGAGTATCATGTTTGATTATTGGCGGAGCTTTCTCGCAATCCACCATCTCATCGAGGAACGATATGACGGGGACGTCTTACGCGTTTTCGAAGCATATCGGAACTGGCATGAACAGGGGCGGATTGTGCCGCTCTCGACATACTTTAATCTTCAGACGGTAAGACGCTAAGCTGTATTTGTAGTGGAGGAGGGCTTATGAATCGTTACAGTATTCTTTCGTTATCTGCATTCATCTGTTTTTGTTTCTTATTTTTCTTGATGAAGAGCGGAGTCAGTCTGAAAGGGTTTGGAACTCTCTATATCCTGCTTCTGTTTATCGTTCCGTTAGTCGGCGTATACACAGGGTACAAAACGAAGCATCGAGTACTTAGATGGCTATTCGTTGGTATCCATCTTATTATGTTCTGTATGATGTCCTATTTGCTGTTACTAGCTTACGGTATTTCTGAGCCGTAAAAAGGTTAAGCGAAAAGGTCAGTTGATTCCGAGTAAAAAAGAATCTTCTGACCTTTCGTGATATGTAGTATGAAATTAGAAAGCATCACGTGATTTAGTTTCGCTTGGGCAAACTGGTCGTCGTGCCCATCTCGACGACGTGATCATCTTGAAGACGATACAAGAAATATTCCTCTTTTTGAAGTCCTTGCCCCTGTACTTTTACGGCAATCTTATAGCGTTTTTCCTTATCGCGATGTTTGTCGTCATAAGCAGAGTGGAGGGAGACGACACGAGCTGGACCGTATTTTTTCTCGACATAGGTCTCAACTTTTGTGCTGACGTGCTGCTCGAATCGTTTATCGTATCGGACGTCTAAGTAAAACAGCAGTCCTCCTAATAGGAGTAAGGCAACCAAAACGTTCATTCCGACTTTTTTCAATTCATCACTTCCGATCGTTCCATAGCATTAAACCTAGAAAAGCTGTTACTGATGATCGGAAGACGATGCATCATAACAGCGATTGAATCATTAAGTTGAAAAATCTACATCATGTGAGTGATTGTTTTAAAGATCGACTCCAACTAATTTAAGAATGATGACGATTGTGATAGCTGAGAGCGCAAAAGAACCGGCAAAAGCAAGCTGTTTTTTCAAAAGTATCTCCTCCTTATGAAAAGGTTACCATTATTATGCCATTAAGTAAGATGTCTGTAAAATTAATTCCAATTAGAACCCTGGATTTTCATCATAAAATTTTAGGAATAGATGACAACATCCCCACTCCTCGTTTTGTCAAGAGAGCAGGGATTTTTCATGTTTCCTACATTCTACTTTATTAATAGTCGATGAATCGCCCTTGCCTCAGCATATGTCGATTCCTGTCCGAACCAACGATAAGTGAGAGTTGATAATGGCGAAGTTCCAGTGTCATTCAATAAAGCGATAGATAAATTATTCTTCCGATCAACGATTAAAAACTGTCCGCCTGATCCTACTCCCCATAACAGAGGATTTTTAGCATTTGATTCTAACCACCAAAGATATCCATATCCTGAAAAACGATCGACGTCCGAAATCTTAGAGTAAGCCATTGTACTCTCCTCAACCCACTTGATTGGAATAACGGATCGTCCTTTCCACTTACCATCTTGGGCATAAAGCGCACCAAATCGGGCAAGGTTTTCGGCAGACATATAAAATCGATACATCGGAATGGATGTTTCTTCATTCTTTTCATAAGTGACATGAGAAGGGCTGAATGTTTTCATGCCAACAGGCTTGGCGATCCATTGTTCAAAAGCATCTCCGATTTTCATTTTCGTCTCTTTCTCAAGAATAAGACCCAACATGTTAAAATCCCAATTGTTATAGTAATAAAAACTTCCTGGAGTATGACTTTCACGTTTTGGACGTAAATCTTTCATTCGTTGTGATTCACCCAATGCGTTTAAGTAGATACCTGATCGTGCTTGTAATAAGTCCCGAATTGTTGCGGACTTCTCTTGTTTCGTTAAGGGTTGCTTGGAATCATCGACAGAGAGTTGTCCCAATGTCATATCCAAGTCTACTAACCTTTTTTCCTCTGCAATCCCAAATAGTGCACTGATGATGCTTTTACGAATAGAAGCAACATTATACAATTCGTTCGAAGAGCCGATGGATGCCACTTGTTGGGTATCCTGAATTGCATATAATGCGTCCGACTCATTGCGTTTCATCTGCTGTTGAAGACTTATCTTCAACTGTTCAGTATCTGTTTTACTTTGAAGTGAAATATTTTCATTATCTGTTTCGTTTTGTACGAACGGGCGGGTAAGATGGACGAAAAGACTACCAATTACGATTAGAGATAAAAATAAAAGAGTACGTTTCCTTCTTGACTTCATAGTTCAGTTCTCCTTCAATCAATGTTGTGATGACACTGATTGATTATCAACCTTCAAGTAACTTTAAGGTCAAGCTTTCTATAAAATATAGTTTAAAAGGAGAGATAACTTGAGTTTATTTAAAATTGGAGAGGCTGCAAAACAAAGTGGGATACCTGCATCGACACTACGATATTATGATCAGATTGGTCTGATCCGTTCGCGTCAAATCGATTCACATAGTAAGTATCGATATTACACACAACACGACATCACACATATGAAAATCGTCCAGCATCTGCGCAGGATGAATTTTTCTCTTGAAGAAGTTCAACTTTTTTTAAACGAAAGAGATGTGAATCTTCAACTTGGATTGTTAGATAAGAAGAAACAAGAAATTAAGTTAAAGCGGTTGGCACTTCTTCAGACTGAGAAGGAAGTGCATCGCCGAATCGAATTTATAGAAAAGGAATTAATTTCATCAACAATCACGAAAAAGGATAGTTGGGAAATAGTAGTGAAACATTTTGATGAACGACCTATTCTATCGAAGCGAAAGATTTTCGACAGAGGCGGAATTGATATCTATCAAGACGCGTTTCTACAGTTACTCAAAGAAAATTCGTTTGAGGATGTACCCGTTACATCGCTCGTGTTACAGCATCATCATATCCAACTAAATGAAGAATTTTCTCACTTCGAAAGACATCTTCCAGAAATCGATTTAGAGGTAGGCGTGCTTCTTCCTTCCATGACATCCCCGTTTCAGAATGCGACTTTGCCTAGTGGTAGTTATGCTTGTATTGTGAGTAGAGGTATGGCAGGGAAGGAACGTTTTCGTAAATTATATTCATTTCTACAAGAATGGCTTCAAGAAAACAACTATAAAGTCGAGGGACCATTAATTGATATCGTCTTAACAGACCTCACTCAGTTAACTGCGATTGATTATACGGAAGATATACTTTCTGAGACTCAATTTCGCATTACACCAAATAATGCGTAGTGTGAAAGCAACAATCATTTTGTACTTTAATTTTATATATGTAAAATTAATTCTAAAAAAATCGCAATTTCTTATTACAACGTTTCATAAAGAAAATGACAACATCCCTACTCCTCGGTTCGTCAAGGCAGTAGGGATGTTATTTTCATGTCCACCAATCCGGTGGAGTATATCTCGTTAAAAGATCTTTCTCGACGAGTCGCTGATTCACATAAGATGTGACGCTTCGAAGTAGCGCATCCATGTTGGCAGGGTGCACCATGACCTCAACGGATGAACCGGGTGTGATTGAATCAAGTGTCGCAAACGAAACGCCCTCTCCATAAAACCGCTCATCGAAGCGATTCGTCAGCCAGAGATCCCGGTGCTTCTCGTTCCCCGCAGCACGGAACGTCGTTTGATATTCGTTAGCGAGATCGACGATGATGGAATCGATCGCCGACCAGCCGTGGATATGATGGTGACTGTCTAAGTGGTGCAACGACAGCCCGGTAGCAAGAAAAGCTTCAATCTGGGCTTTCCATTCTAGGTAGACGTCTTCAGGATCCGGTGGCTCTTCTTTCAAAAAGCGACTCGTGAAGCGGAACGTTCCGTCCTCCTTCGTTAACGACTGACTTGTCGAAGCGAGCGGTTTTCCCCAAGAGAGCACGAGATGTACGCCGACATGCAGGTCCGGGTGTTGCTGAGAAAGTCGAACAGCTTCTTCGACCGCATGTCCGTTCATCATCAGCGTCGTCGAATTGACGGGACCGTAAAGATGACTCTCGATGATGCCTTGGTTAATACCCGTCGTCAAACCGAAATCATCAGCATTGACGATTACACGCGTCTTAGGCATGTGCCGTGCCAGTCAGCGAGAGTGCTTGATCAAGCACTTGATCGCCCTTCATCAACCCGTATGCCATGTTGTCAATCACAGCAACCGGCACGTTAACTGCTGTACGGATTTTGTTCTCGAGGTAGCGGACTTGCGGACCGATCAAGATGACGTCCATCGTCGTATGTTCCTTTAGTCGCGATTCGGGTACTGCTTCGATCGTTGCGTCAAGCCCTCGTGCTACGGCTTCCGTCCGCATTTTTTCTACTAAGATTGAAGTGGACATGCCTGCTGAGCAGACGAGTAAGATATTCATTTCGCTTCCTCCAGTCGATTGATTTTAGTGATCATGTCGATCATCTCGGTCGCCAGTTCCTTGACCGTCATCGCCGTCATCAGATGATCTTGAGCGTGGACGAGTAGGACACTCATCTCGTTGCTCGTTCCTCGTGCTTCTTCTTGCAAAAGTTCCGTTTGAAGTTTGTGTGCTTCAAGAAACGAGGTTTCAGCTTCTTCCAGCTTTTCTTTTACGAGCGCAGCGTCGCTGCGTTTGGCAGCGGCGATCGCCTCAAACGCACTTGATCGTGCATTTCCGGCATGTAAGATGATCATGAACGATAATTGTTGGATTGATTCTGTTTTCAACTGATTTTCTCTCCTTCGTGGATGCTGTCTTTGTTTCGATTGATTTCGGCAGTCATGGCGCGTGCTCCTGCTACGACGAACGGGATGTAAATGAGTGTCGCGAGCGTCAAGTTGAACACCTGAAGCAGGACACCGCGGATGCTGCCACCGGTGACAAGATACCCGCTGATGATCGGTGGTGTCGTCCATGGTACGATGGCGACCGTCTTTGGAACCATCCCGGTTGATAGTGCAACATATGAGACGACCGTCAAGACGACCGGTGCAAGAATGAATGGAATCAACATGACCGGGTTGAGCACGATCGGCATGCCGAAGATGACCGGTTCGTTGATGTTGAACAGACCAGCTGGAGCGGATAGCTTAGCGACTTGATGATAGGGATGATTGCGTTGTTTCCTTATGACGATGAAGATCGCAAGTAGAAGTGACAATGTCGTACCAGAGCCACCCATGAAGACGAACGCATCGAGAAACGGTTTCGTTACGGTATACGGGACGTCATAGGCGGAGGCGCCAGCTTGAAATGCAGCTAAGTTCTGTTCGATCAGCGGCAGGTAGATTGGCTCGATGACCGACCCGATGATGTTCGTGCCGTGTAGACCGAAGAACCAGAGGACATGGTTCAACAAAGCGATGATCAGACCAGCGGCAAGCGAATCACCGAAGCCTTGAAGCGGTTGCTGAATCGCCTTGAAGATGACCTCGAAAATGCTGAGCTCGAGTTTTACTTGAATGAACAACTGGATTGCAGCAACGACCGTCAAGATGATCATTGAAGGAATCAATGCTTGGAACGATCGGGTGACACCACCGGGCACACCGTCCGGCATCCGGATCGTCAGCTTCGTATGAATGAGAAGGCGGAACGCTTCCGTCACGAGGAGCGAGACGATGATGGCGACGAATAAGCCTTGTGCGCCGAGCCAAGCGAAGCTAAGTCCCCAGTCCTTCGTGACTGGAACAAGCATGACGTAAGACGCAATTGACAGGATACCAGCGGCAAGACCGTCGATATCGTAGGACCGTGCCAAGTTATAGGCAATCGAGAAAGCGACTAGTAAGCCGAGGATCGCGAAGGAGGCATTCCAGATGTTGCCACCGAGCCGTTGCCAACTGCCTTCACCAAAAGCGTTATTCATCGAGCCGACGAAGTCGAGCGACCAGCTGCCGAGCTGGATGGCAGGGAAGTTATTGATCAGGATCGCGAGCGAACCGACGATGATGAGCGGCATGACGGAGACGAACCCGTCACGGATGGCGACGAGATGGCGCTGGGAACCGATCCGTCCGGCGATTTCAATGAACTTGTTCATGAGAGAACCTCCTTAAGTTGGAATTGGGGTAAGTACGGGTGATGCGCGCGAAACAGCTCTTCAAGTAAAGCGTCGATCCGTTTTTCGTCTTGGATCAATGGGTTCATCAGGGCAGCGAGATAAGCATCCTCATACTTCCCGGAGATGGCGGCTTGAATCGTCAGTTGCTCGAATGTCTTTAAGTTCGTGATCAGTCCACGGACGGAGAGTGGTAAGCTACCGATCGACAGAGGTCGCGGTCCTGCTTTTGTGATGACGGCGTTGACCTCGATGACCGCATCTTCCGGTAAGTCACGGATCGTTCCTTGATTCAGCGTATTGACGGTTTGGATATCACCACGGTCGTTATAGAGCGAGTCCATTAAGTTACACGCTGCATCCGAGTAGTAGGCTCCACCGCGTTGCTCAAGCTCCTTCGGTTTTACATCGAGCGATATGTCTCGGTATTGCTCGAACAGTCGGCGCTCGACTTCTTGGACGACTTCAGCGCGTGTCCCGTTCTTTTCGTAAGCCTGTAGATCTTTTGCGAGCACGTCACGCGTTTGGAAATAATACTGATGGTACGGGTTCGGCAACATTTTAATTGAATTCAGGAACGACTCCGACCAGCCGAGTCCGACGATATTCGCTGGTGAGTAGTCATTCCCTTGACGCAATGCAGCAAGAACGTCTGCCGTCCGGTCCACACCATTCACCAAGACTTGTCGACCGAAGATGAAGTGATTCAATCCGATGAATTCGATCGAGACGTACTCGACGGAGTCGTGCAGGATTTCAGCAACGGAGTTCCGCATGTTGAACGGGATGTTACAGACTCCGATCACCTTCTGATGCTTGGAATGTTTCAATAGTGCTTCGGTCACGATTCCTGCAGGATTGGTGAAATTGATTAGCCAGGCGTTGGGGCAAAGTTCCGCCATCTCGTCAGCTAGCTCGAGTAAGACAGGAATCGTCCGAAACGCCTTGAACATACCGCCAGCCCCATTCGTTTCTTGTCCGATGAAGCCGTGCTTCAGTGGGATGCGCTCATCAAGCGCACGTGCCGCAAGACCACCGACTCGGATTTGCGTCGAGACGAAGTCGGCTCCTCGGAGCGCTTCTTTTCGATCGAGCGTCCAACGAAGCGTAATCTTCACGTTAGACTTGTCAATCATGCGTTGAGCGAGTTGACCAACGACTTCAAGCTTCTCTTTTCCGTCTTCGATATCGACGAGCACGACCTCATCGACCGGAAAGGAGTGATGACGCAGAATGAATCCTTCGATGATTTCCGGTGTATAGCTGGAGCCTCCACCGATGATGACGACCTTGAGTGGCATGTTGTGAATTCCTCCTTATGAAAGCGATTTCTTTTTTGTTGTAACAAATGTAACAAATAATACAACTTAGAGCAATATAAAAATACAAATAAAACAAATTATGATTTGTATTTGCATTTGTATGATGTCTGTATCACAATAAAGGCACAAAGGATTAGAGGAAGAGGTGGGGGTATGTCGCAATCGACGTTACAGACGGCAATCAAGGAAGAGTTACTGTCGCGAATCAAGAGAGGCTATTACGAAGAAGGGAAAAAATTCCCGACGGAGTATGTACTTTGTGAAGAGTTCGATGTCAGTCGGACGACCGTTCGAGGTGCATTGAACCAGTTGACGCTTGAAGGGTATCTGATTCGACAGCAAGGGCGTGGGACGTTCGTCGCCGGTAAAAAAGTTCGGCAGACCTTGTCGCATACACCAAACAATTATGCCGCTCAGTTAGCGGTGCAAGGAAAGCGGGGCGAGGTGTCGTTGATTCAATTGTCTGTCGTCTCTGCGACCGACGTCCTAACGGAAGTCTTTCCTGTAGAAGAGCAAGCGCCCATCCAGAAGATTGAACGGATTCGTCATGCCGACGGTGAACCGACACAATATGAGATCTCATTCATCCCGTGGTCGATTGCTCCAGGAATTACGAAGGAACAAGCAGAACATTCGTTGTTTGATACGCTATCGAAGGTCTTCGATATCCAAGTGGCGAAAACGACGGAGTCACTCGAAATCGTCTTAGCGGATGAAGCCATCAGTAGTCATCTGAAATGTCCGGTCAATGCGCCGTGTTTTTATATCGAGACGGTGACAGAGGATCAGGAAGGTCAGATCATTGAGTATTCACGATCCTACTTCCGTGGGGATAAGACAAACTTTGTGATTGAACGTTCGTATCGTTAAATGGAATAGCATTGTTGCCGAGAAGCACGAAAAAAGGTTGAATCCCTTCACACATCGAAATGGATTCAACCTTTTTTGACGTCATCATTTTGTTTCAACTCACATTATGCTAAGTAATAGTTGAGGCTGTTCGGAGAGTAAGTAATCGTTTTCGACGTAGCGATGATAGGACAATGACGAATCGTTCACATGAAATAGCGTCAACTGTCGACTCTCGAAGTCGACTTCTTCTATGTAGACAAGTTCTGTAATGCCACCGGAATGATGGGGAGGAAGCAGTTTTAAGGATAATCTTTCCCGTAAAGCGATGAATAACATGACGTCCATTTTATAAGTCATAGTAACGGAAGTATCATTGTGAAGAATAATGGATGAATCGATGGAGAGACAAATAAGCGGATTCATAGTGGGTAACGATACCGGATGAGTCATTTCTTTTTGAAGGTGCTGCATGATGAACCTCCCTATAATAAGAACGTATGTTCATATTATGGGGTATGAATACATTTTTTGCAATATTATTTGAGGTGAATCGTTTATCAAGGCATCAATCATGATTGTTCAAAGAGTTTGAATGGAGTTTTATAGATGGATTCTGGTACAAACGATAAGATCATGCTTTTCAAAAAAGGATGCTGAATTTTCATAGGTTTTGAGATAATCGGATCATATCCGTGCACCGGATTCCGTTTTCAATGATTTCCTTTTTGTAGTGCCTCAAGAAGTAGTTCGTATCGACACCGATTATTCGAAATCTAGACGTTTGACTATCTTATATGAGGGTTCTGCCACTAGCAAAAAATTCATCGGAGGATTTTCCTGATGAGACAATTGACGAATGTTTACATTCATAACTGTATTCTTCTTACATTTTAAGATGAATTAGCGAACCACTATTTTTATTAAATATAATATCAATTAATAAAAACCAGCATCTGATAAATAATCAGGTGCTGGTTTCATATTCTAAAGAGTCTATATCCAAGACAAATAAGTTTTTTTAACTCGGCATATGTTGAAGTTCATTATAAAGAACGTAGCTTCCTGAGGGAATGTCTTTTGCGCGATACATGGCGAGATCCGCGTGCTGTAGCATCTCGAGCATACTCGAGGCATCCGTCGGATAGCAGGAGATACCGATGCTTGGCGGACAAGAAATCATATGATTGGCAATCTCATAAGGTGCTTGTAACGTGCTCAACAACTGATTTGCCATACGATGAAGTTGTTCGTATGATTTAACATTCTTTAAAAGTAATGTAAATTCATCACCGCCTTGCCGTGCCATCATGTCAAAATCCGCATCGAATGATTGTAGTCTTCTAGCGACCGCTTTCAATAATTGGTCACCGACATCGTGTCCCAGAGTATCGTTGACTGCTTTGAATTGATTTAAGTCCATGAAAAATAAAGACACATTTGATGGAGGATGAAAAGAATCACTTTTAATGAGCTTTAACAGGCGTTCTTCGAACGCAAGGCGATTGAATAATCCTGTCAACGCATCATGATAGGCAAGGTATTGAATACGTTGTTCATTTCGCTTTATTTCAGTCACATCCTTACCGATACCGAAGATTCCAACAATTTCGTTTTGGACGATGATTGGAACATTGGTGATGTTCATATACATACTGGAACCGAATGCATTTTCAACAACGGTCTCATAACTTCGGGGCATACCTTTAAATACTTCCTTTAGTTCTTCTGCGACCGTCATTCGATGTGTATCTTTGACATAGCGAAGGCTATTTTGACCCATCAAGTCGGTCTTAGAGACGCCGAGAAGATCGCTACAGGCAGTATTCGCACTATCAAATTGACCTTTAAGGTCAGTTGAGTACACTGGATCTGGATGATATTCGAACAAGGATTTATACCGTTCTTCACTTAATTCAAGCGTTTGTGCTTGATCGTAGTAGCGACGGACTAATTTATGATTCTCGATAATAATTAAGACTTGCCGGGTAATGACGAGTAAAATGGAAAGTCCTGAACCTACTGTCACGATATCGAAACTACGCGAGTGAAATCCCATGAAGACGAACAGAATCAAGACTCCCCCATAAGGCGTGAGCATTTGAAAAATATTTAACTTTTCGTGATGAGTCGTTAACGTTGTACTTATAGTATTTGGCTGATGTTGAAGACCTGAAAAAGCTAAAACGATCATTGCTATGATGAACAGAGGATCAATTAAACTACCTGAGATGTATGTGTCTTGAGCAATCAAATACAAGTAAACAGAGTCAGCGATTGCTTGTATCGTGACGGCTGCGATAATGAGATACATAGATAAACTTTTATCCTTACTCGTAAGGTTAAAGAATAAAAAGGAAGCGGCGACT
Source organism: Exiguobacterium sp. s143 (assembly GCF_018618895.1). NCBI lineage: Bacteria > Bacillati > Bacillota > Bacilli > Caryophanales > Exiguobacterium > Exiguobacterium sp. s143. The sequence goes on from NZ_JACSMX010000001.1 coordinate 119,428, forward strand.
AACATGCCCAAGTCTCCTAAAGGGTAGATTAGGGAGACAATGAGAGCATTCATGGTTGCCGCACTCGTATCCAAAATAGGCTCGATTAAAAAGTGCCAAGAGAAGGTACTCGCAACGACTAAAATAATCATGACATCGAATAAAAATGAAATGCGTTGCTGTATAGCTGCATCCTTCAAAATTTTGTAAATCAGAGCGTAAAGCAGGAAGATAACTTGTAGAATGTAAAACACGTCTGGCCATCCTGGAAACGCCACGTTTTTGTGAAAAATATTTTCTGTGAAAAACCAAATCAATTCGGCGATTAAATAACAAAAGGTGCCGAAAGTGATAAGTAACCAGAACTTACGATCATTTGAATCAGCCCATTTGATAGCAATCCTCAAGTAGAGAAGGGCGATCAACAATCCTGCAATTGAAAAAATATTTCCCCCTAGTGCTTCAAGAAATTGAGAATCAGAAAAAGTGACAATCCATCCATAATAGCCTAAAGCATAAAGTAGAATGATGAGGATAAAGCTTTTAGGTTGTTTAAACATGCTATTCTTATACTCCTTCTTATCATATTCACTTAGTATACAATGAGCTTATTTTTTGAAAAGAATTTGTTTATAAAACAGGTCTATACTGGTTTATCAGCAGAGCATCTTAAAATTATTCCTTAAGATCAAGATAGAAAAATAAGTCGCCATCATAAAGTGCATGACATAAATGATCAAACGTCATCTACGGCATGCACTTTAAAATTTTTAGAGAGATGTGGTCTTCAAAACATCTTGTGTTTGAAGCAATGTAACAAATGCGTCAAAATCGATTGGACGAGAGAATAAGTAACCTTGACCGATCGTACATCCGTAAGAAGTAAGAACCTCTTTTTGTTCAATCGTTTCGATTCCTTCCGCTACGACGGTTAAATTAAGATTCAAGCCGAGCTCGATGATCGTCTTGACCATAGGCGATTTTTGATTAGAAAGCAGGCGATCGATAAATGACTTATCGATTTTCAATGTATCAATCGGAAGTTGCTCGAGTACATTTAAGGACGAATACCCTGTTCCAAAGTCATCGATGGATGTTTTAATCTGCGAGGTCTTCAAACATTGCAAAATCGAAACGCTCTCTTTGATGTTTTGAACAATGCTCTCTGTAATCTCAAGTTCGAGCCACTGCGAGTCAAGAGATGTCTCCTCGAGAATCTCGATGACACGCCGGCAGAAGTTTGGACTCTGAAATTGAAGAACAGAAACGTTGACCGATAGAAGTAAGGGTTCGAATCCTAAAAGCTGAAGTTGTTTACTTTGGTAAGTCGCAGTGAATAGGACCCACTCTCCGATTTCATTGATCAGACCTGCTTCTTCAGCGATTGGGATGAACTCAGCTGGTGAAATCCACCCTAACTTTGGATGATGCCAACGGAGCAATGCTTCCATACCAACGATTCTCCCAGAACGAAGATTGACTTTAGGTTGATAGTAGACGCTCAATTGATGCTCACGTATCGCATTTCGTAAATAAGATTCAATTTCAAGCTTTCGTACTAAGTTGGATTGAAGTTCAGTTCCATAGGAAACAAATGCGTAATTTCCATTCTGTTTAGCTTGATAAAGAGCTTCAGCTGTATGAGCCTGTATTTCTTCGATCGTCAAACTTTGGTCAGGAAATACACTGACACCACCATGCGCTACAATATTCAATTCTAGCTCCTTCAAACGGATAGGAGCTGCAAGATGAATAAGTATCTTTTCATTCACAACAGTGATATTAGATCTCTCTGTTTTCAGAAGCACAATCATAAACTCATCTTCACTGTACCGATACATTTTAAAATTCTCTTTCAGTACATGTTTTAAGCGGAAAGATACTTCTTTCATGATCTGTTCTCCAACATGATGCCCGAAAATATCTGTGTACATCCGCACTCGTTCTACTTGAAGCAATATGAAGGCAAGCGGTGCGTGTTCATCTTTGAGGCTATTTTTGGTGTCTTGTAAAAATGATGCACGATTACCTAAGCTCGTTAATGGATCGATATATGCGATTTGGTTTAATTCAGCTAATAATTCACTATTTTTCATGACAGTAAAAGCTTGTCTAATGATGATAAGAAAAAAAATCATGATCCATCCTGTACTTAAGGCATTTAAATTCCAGGCATAACTTTGCATCATTAGGATGGAGAGGATCAAGATGCTCGAATAAGGAAAGATAAATTCTTTTTTAGTTGAGACATTAAGAGCAAATGGATCAATCATATTTCCTTGTCTAGGCTCTTTTTCATGATATCGAGCGGTGTAACCGATAAATAGTAATGCGATAGTCCAAATCAAATCGACACTGCCACCTGATATATAGCTATTCTTAATTGTAAATTGTGCAAAAGTGATATCTCCGATGACTTGTAAAAATAAACCGATGATGAGATAAGTCAAATATGCATTTCGTTTGTTGAATAGAATTAAATAATAAAGCGTGATGATAAAAAAAAGAATTCCTAAATCGGCAATTTGGAAAAGAAACGTGTGGGCGATGTACCACAAAGACTGCTGATTAATCTGATAAAGCGGATAAAGCAGGTAATGATAACTAATTGAAGTCGCGGCTATCATATAAATCATTGTATTAAAGAAGAATGCCGAGTTTGAAAATTTTCTCGTTTGATTCATAAGTTGATTTAACAGGGCAGCAAAGTAAAAAAAGTAAGAGCAGACCCAAGTTAAAGATGATAAGTCCGGTGTATTTATGACATGATTCGTAACAAGTAAGATGATCCAAACAAGTGTGCCAAGGGCAGAAAAACTCGTTCCAAGACCTAAAAACATCCAAAAACGTCTAGCGGATTCATTCTTGAGATAACTTTTTATGATCCAACTCGTACTTAAAATACCGACGAACAACTGGACCGTGTTTAATAGAACCAATCGCATCCATTCAGATCCTTCAAAAAAATGGTTCCCATACCAAAACAATAAACCAATTCCGATGGACAGAAGGAAGGGATAACTTATAGTTGTACGCAAAGATTTAGCCTCCCTTATATTTAAATAGCTTTCAAATAAGTATCGGATATATTGGATTTATATTTAACGTAATGTTCTGATGTCATTTGGATTTAAAAAAATCGCTACTATTACGTCATCTACGTCATCGAACTAAAATAAGCCTAGATCTCTCAATTGAGTAGATCTAGGCTTATTTTTAGTTCGTAAAGTATCGTGGTGTAAATGACCTAAAAGCTTTTTATCGTCATGTCCTTTTAATTTGAAGCTTTCAAGTGTAAAACATGATACGTCGTTTTCGTTCCATTCGTGATGCTATACGCTAGTACCTCATCATGATATAGAGGAAGGGATACCAACTCTTCGAAGTCCGTCAAAGGAGTGACCGTCTTCGCTTTTAAGTCCGCATACATCAACTGATGGATGCCTTCGCGGAAGACGACTTGTGTATTTGAGAGGAACTGAATGCCGTCGATCGTCGTCTGGGCACTGGAAGCGGAATAGTTCAGCGTCTTTTGGTCTAGTCCGATGGGTTGGAACATGGCGTCGCCTTCTGTTCCAAAAGCGAGATAGGTACCGCTGCGACTGAAATCAATCAATCCGGATATCTCTTTTTTGTAGGCACCATCCAGAGTCTCAAGCACACGGATGTTCTTTCCGTTGTTAAAGTGAGACGTGTACAAGGTCACCCCGTCATCGCTATCGCGGTGCTCGTATGTGAATAGACCGTCTCGTGCCTTTTCTGTTTTTAAGATAAAGGACTGGAGTGGTGTGATCTTTCCGGTTTTTAACGAATACGACTTTAACGTGGAAACCGTTTTTTGTGCAGTCGCTTCTTGCGTGATCCAGGACGCACGAGTTGACGTGACATCGATTCTCGGAGGAGATGTATCGAAGCGACTTTCTCCAGTATCCAGCGTCGTCACCTGATTCGTCGTAATGTTCAATTGACGAATCGACCATTTGACTCCGGTTTTTGTCTGCTGTTCTGTTTCGACCCATAGTAAAAACGCACCTGTACCCGTCATCATCGGGATTGCATTCTTCGTCGCATGGACGATTTTGTTGTGCTGTCGTTTCGTATCGTATGTATAGATGACACTCTTATTTTCTTGTAGGTCAAAGTAGAAGATCTGGTTTTGATAGAAATACTGCGGATCAATCGAGACACGGTGTTTGCTCAGTAATGAAGAGAGGTCGTACGTTTTCGTTTGACCTAACGTGACGCGCTCCGTTTGCTTTTCTAATTCGATTACTTGTTGGTTATTGGAGTCGGTCGTTGCTTTCTTCAAGAAAGTGTTCACTTGTTCAGGTGACAAGACATTTTTTTGTGCTACACGCGGTGTTGCTTGTTCTTCCATCATGGTACAACCCGCTGTCGTCCAAACGATGGTCGAAAGATAAAAGACGGATGCGGATCGATGTAATTTCATATCGGATAGCTCCTTTAAAGGTTTTCGGAAATGTAGTTCATTGCTGTACCTCATGTGAAGAGGTACTCGGACGACGGGTGTAAAGAAACACGAGATACCACCACTTTAATGTGTAGGCGAACAAGAAGACACACATCCATGCCCACGGTCGCAGTGTCGTCAATCCTTCGTAAAAATGTCTGAACTCTGTAATGTCAAGACGGTACAAAGAGTTCCAAATGAATAGTGCATACAGGAAAAGCAACGCTACCACCGCTCGAATCGATGCTTTTCTCAAGGCTGGATGCTTGATCGCGACGAAGATTGCACTGATAAGTGTGATGAAAAAGAAAGCATAGAATAATACCCACACCCACATGTCATTGGTTGGACCCATATGTATTTTCCTCCTCAGTTAATCATGGATGCGTCTAGACGATCTTCTAAACAAAACAGAAAGAATGACATCAATCAGTAAGCCGATCAAGAACCAACTGATCAAGGTCAGGATGTTGATCAGAAAAAGTGGGACATGGAAGGAATCTAGCCATGTTCCAAGAAAGGATCGTGATTCAAGAAGCCAGAAGACAGGGCTCGTCAGAAACAACAAGATATTTTTGTCGTCGTAGCTGAAGGCATTGAACAGACAGACAACAAGTGAGAGCAAGGGTAGCCAGAGTCGAAAACCTGTACGCATTATTATTCATCTCCCGTTTGAGTGGGGGGGTTCATCGGACTTGAATCAAAAAGGCGGATAGACCGTCACCATGTTCGTTCCATCCGGCAACGACCTCATAGGTATACGTACCTTGAGAAGAAGGTGCGTTAAGAATGTCGTTTTTTAATGAAACCTGTTCACTTTTCGTTTTCGAATCCCAGCGTACGACTTCGAGCGAATCGGGTTTACGATCAAACGAGAGATGAATTTTGTCAGAGGGTGAGACGATGACGGGTTTACTTTTTTCAGTCATGTGTAAAGCATCCACATAGATCATGTCCGCACATTGAGCACTGAACAAACTGGACCAGCAATAAGAACCTTGGACAGTTGGGATCGCTTTACCGTTTACTTCGACGTTTGAGTCATAGGGTTCGATCCGAAATGGCTCAAAATAGATAAAAAAAGCAATCACGGCAAGTAGTGAGCCAATCAAAATGAATTTAAGGATACCAGCTCCTCCTTTATTGAATAAATAATAGTGTTAAATCGGAAATTAAAATCAATCAAGTCATATATCGTGGAGAAGAATCCTTGTATAGAATCATTTTCCACAATAAACTATCAAATCCCTTCAAATGGATGAAGGGATTATGAATGAGGCACACGTGTCTCTTTGAGACGACTAGGTTTTGAGGAAGTCATTTTCCTTTTACGAAGAATGGAGGAATCAATGCTTCTCCCAGTGGGCTTGATAATCGAGAATATATTGACTTAGGGGAATCGGCTCGGTGCCAGTCACTTCGCGGAATTGACGGTTCGTTCGTTTCGTGAGTCCGAGACTAATCGGGAGGTGTAACATGATGACTTCATTGACGTAGCTTTTCGGATATCCTTTTTGGACCATCTTCATTTGGAAGAATGGAATCGAAGGGTTCGTGTAACGAATCGTCTTTCCTAAGAGTAGCGTCATCAGACTTGCGATCTCATGGAAACCGAAAACTTCCTCGCCATGCAACGTATAGACACGATTGAAATGGGGGGCAGGATGTTCGAGGCAATGGATGACGAACGTCGCGATATCCCGGATGTCGATCATGCTTGTCTTCCCAAGACCAGCGGGCGTAACGATCTGCTCGTGAAAACGGATGTCATCACGCATGAAGAGATTCAAATTTTGCATGTAGTATCCGGGACGGATGATCGTAAACGGGATACCGGTCTCTTGAATGATCTTTTCGATCGTATGGTGAGGTGTCAGCGGAAAGACTGGAACATCCTTGAACGAGAGATAAACAATGTGCCGGACTGAGGTGAAGCGCAAATAGCGCAGAAAGAGATGGAACTGTCGTGTTGATACTTGGGACGGATACATCAAAAAGAGTTGATCGACGCCTTTTAACGCTTGTGAAAACGTTGAGATATCGGCGTAGTCCAGGTGACGATAGTGAAAAGCATTGCCGAATTTCTCTGAAGCAGCTGCTGGGTCGATGACAGCCGCATGAAAGGGAATATGTCGCTTCATCATTGCATGACCGACGGCTAGTCCGACGTTTCCTGTGAATCCTGTTACTAAAATCGTCATGTGTAACGTCCTTCCTGTACACTTGACTGAACTGCTGTTTGATGAGAAGTAAATCATGATATGTCTAAGAAAAAGTGAGGTGGTAAATCGTCCGCTAATTGCTTTATCGTAACTTGATTGAGCGTATTAAAGAACGAAATCAGTGCAACATCTAATAGTTGATCTAACGCACGTACCTGATAACGAGTTCCCGGGAAAAGCGGACGTTCGAATAATGCGACGACTTCTCCGACCCGGACAGTATGACTCAATGGAAGGAGTTGAACACCACCTTCTCGTCCAGCATGGGTTCGTAAAAGACCTGCTCTTCCTAAAATTGAAATGATCTTCGTAAGATGCTCGTACGAGATGTTACATTGAAGCGAAATGTCTCTCGTCTTTACGTATTCTCCTCTTCGTGTCATCGATTTTGAGGTGTGTGCCAAAAAAAGTAATGTCAGCAAGCCGTGTTCCGTAGCACGTTTCAACCGCACGATCGCATCTCCTTTCATTTTTGACTGACGATGATTTCAGACAATCAAGAGACAATATCGCGTCATGGAGGAAAAGGGCGCTTTCGTCATGTAAACATGCGTGTAGGAATCATCGAATGTGATCAAAGCAGAAATGAGGTGTGCGCGAATGTACCGACAGGAGAGGCTTCGCCGTTGAGGCGTAATCAGTTCATCTCTTCGAGAGTCGAAGTCGAGCAACAATTGCAATGGGTACTCTGTGAATATCGTCACCTGACAATGAATGCCGAGCCGGTGATAATAATCGACGATGCATTGACGAACGAACAGTGCTCGTTCATGAGTAATCATATGCTTTGCCCTCCTCTTCATTTACCCAATCGGATAGATGGTCTTTTATATATTGCCGAAGGGTGATCGGTCGTTCACCAATTAGTTCTAGAAAGTGGTTATCCGTCTCATCCGCTAGACCTAATAAGATCGGCACATGAAGTTTGATGATTTCATTGGTTTCTTCGTAAGACAATCCATGTTGCATCATAAAGGACCGGAAAAAATCAATCGACGGGTTCGTATACATGATCTCTGTTTCAAGTTCTTCTCCGAGAAGCCGGGCGACTTCGTAAAAATTGTAAGCCGCTTCACCGCTGATCGTATAGATTTTATTGAAGTGAGTGGCTGGGTTTTCAAGACACGTCATCACGACGGTCGCTACGTCACGGGCATCAATCATGCACGTCTTACCAATTCCTGCCGGTGCGAAGAGGTGTGCATGATCTCGTAACATATCTCGCATGAACATGTTTAAATGCTGCATGTAGTAGCTAGGACGAATGATCGTGTAGGGAATGTCGGTTTGGCGAATGACGACTTCAATACGATGATGTGGCGTGAACGGGAGGGATAGAGCGTCTTTGGCTGAGAGGTAGACGATGTGTTGCAGGGCAGTCTGTCTGAGATAATGAATAAAATATTCGAATGTTTCCAAGTCCGCGTTTGCAGGAAATTCGAGAAAGATTTGATCGCATCCTGCGAGTGCTTCTACGAACGTCGAGGCATCCTGGACATCGAATCGACGAAAGTCAAAATGCTCTCCATATAATTCGGAAGCGGCTTGTGGATCGGATACCCCAATGCAAAAAGGCTGTTCTTCCGTGCGCATACGTTGGCTGACGAGCTGCCCGATCGGTGAAGAAAAGTCCGTAATGAAAATCATGGGAAAATTCCTTTCCTCTCTTAGATGAGCGAGGCATCACTGATGTTGTAAAGTGGTAAATAAAATACTTGTATTAGTTATATAATACCCTAATTATCCTTCAAATACCGGATAGATGATAGTTCCTGCTCAAAACATAATTAAGTAATCCATTTATTCAATATATGAACCTTAATATTCAAAAAAATTAATTATAAATACTTATGTTTACATATCTAGGTTTATTATGAATATTACTCGACGTACTTGTCGTGAAAGCTATTGTAAAGTTCCGCGTATGTTTCCTTGAGTGACCTAATCGCATTCACATCTGTTCCGATGACATCCACTACATCCGTCGACATATACAAAAGAAAAACTGAGTCATAGAAGACGATGTAAGCTGGCGTGTGCCCTCGATAGACGTTTAAGCAGTAGGAGATGACTTCATCTAGCTTTATATGTTTCACATGTGCATAGACGACACCCGTATAATCTCCTTTATCTTCCACGATATACTCTTTCCAGTTTCGAATCGTAATCGACGAGCCTACTCGTGCCTTTGCTGAATAACGACGAAAACGATGAATGTACGCAGCGACGAATAGAAGATGGATGGATCTGTCTTCTTGAAAAATCGTCTGAAGAATTTCTTTCAACTGCGAGGCATTTAGGTCTTCCATTAAAAAGCGGATACAGCGTTCTGGTATTGACTGAAAATAGGGTGTTGGCTTTTTGATATCAAGCTCGATCTGGAACCGAGATAAATCAAGCATATAGAAGTCTCCTCATTCTATTAAAGTTTTGGTGACGAATAGGGAATGTGACGGATGAAGGCATCCAGCTGAATGTCGAAGTACGCTTCAAGATCGAATCGCAGTTGCCTTTCTAAATCAGACAAGCACGTCACTAAGGTGTCGAGCGGAAAACAGTGTTCATCCGTTCATCGCCCCAAATCGATTGAATGTTTCCTTGATCAGCAGAAGGGATCATCGATACGATTGCCCCTTCTTCATCATGGTCAAACTCCACCGAATAATAATAAAAGGCAGGAGTACATGAAGGTGTCACCAATCTTTTCCACCGATACAACGATTTATAGAACTCGAAGATGGCTAATGATGTTTCAAGATATAGTGCATGATCAATGATGATTTTGACATTCGCTTCAATCGACAGAATGGTGGGGATGTCTCTTGCTGAAGCATTTGAAATAGCGTTCGGTGAATTTAAAAAATCATATGTACATCTGATTTGAGAAGACATGTTCATCACTCCGGTTCATGAATTGACATTAGCTGAATACTTTATTTTGTTGCCGAAACGGACGAATCCCTAGAGCAATCGAAGCCCCGATGCAACTAAATAGGCAGCCGATGATTAAAGGAAGAGACAGCGTCGATTCACCAATCAATACGGAAGCAACACCGCCAATCAACGGAAATAGCGCGACCATATAGCCGCTCTTCGCACCACCGATCCGTTCGACGAGTTTCAAATAAAACAGCCAGGCAAGAAACGATGCAATCACGGTTAAATAGAGTAAGGCAGAAAGATAGGTGACGGTTGTCGGGAGCGTAAGCGGTGTTCCTTGGAACCAGACGATGGCGCCCATCAGTAGACTCGCGACAGTGAATCCAATCGCGTTGGCATGAACCGGGTTGATTCGTTGCTTGGCGTTCCGAGCTGAACTGGCGTCACCTACTGACGTCAATAGCGTGCCGACTAGAGCAATCAAGACACCTTTTAAATCGGTCAGTCCATGGATGCTACCTAGACTCGGAACAATCAGGACACCGACGCCGATGATACCAAAACATCCGCCAATCCAAACGCGCGCATGGAGGGTCTCTTTTAAAAACAAGCGCAGAGCGATTGGTGTCAGAATGACCTTGAGTGAGAAAATCAATGTTACGATCGCAGCAGAGCTTAACATCGTCGCGTAATAGAGACATAAGTAACTAAGCGCGAAGTTACAGACACCGAATACGACGATGAAAGGCATGTCCGTCGCGGTAGGTTTGTTCGTTCGTTTAACGAGCAACGCGAATAGGATGAAAAGAACAGCGGTCATCGCTAATCGATAGGTCAGGGATACTTCTAAGGCGACAGGTGTTCCTTGGATTTTGACAGCAATGAAGTTCAGTCCCCAGACGATCAAACAAAACAGATACATGAAATAGGTCATAGCAGGTCCTCGTTTAAGTAGTTTACTTCCAATTCTTTTCCTGTATTTCATCTTACCAAAAGTAGAACGTTAAGAAATTAATTTCGGTATAAATAGAAAAATCACTGACCGTCATATGACAGCCAGTGATTAAGTAGTAATCATAATTTGATTTTAACGGTGTAGAGAAAACCGGTAAATCCTGTTTTTACGTTCATGACGAAGGTGTTTTCATTTTTCGGTACGATGTAGATGACATCAATTTTTGAGTGTAACGGAGCGTAATAACCTAAGCTTTCTGAATAGGCTTTTTTGTTTAGGTTAATCGTTTCTTCAGGCGTGTAGCTTTTCTTGTGACGATCAATCAATGGGAAAGAAGAGGGTTTATAGTCGATATAAGAGTCAGCTGAATCTTCACCCTTTACCTGCATCTCAAGTCTGACAGATACGGCTTGTTTATCTTTCGGAAGATTCTTAAGTGGAACACGTTTCGCCGAACTGACCATGAACCCACGTTCTTTCATTAAATTTTTATCACCAGCATAAGTCTGAAGACCACCTTTATTCATCAGTTCTTCGATGGCGTCTGTATTCGTTTTCTTTGACTTGTTCTTTTGTCCGGTCTTCACGTTGGTTGATGCAGCATTCGCAGCATCGACTTCGATTTTGACGGTCGTCGGCTTCGCAATGGCTTCGCTTGTCGCGAGAAGCACATACGTATTTTTATCACTTGGAACACGGAACACAAGATCGACGCGAGAAACGAAAGGTGGGAAATAGCGATAGCCGTCCTTCCAAGCGTCTGGGTTCCGGTTCTCATAATCGACAGCTTCGTATACATTACCGCTTGTATCCTCTAACGTGAATAGATTTGGCTTATAAATACCATATCCGCCATTTGCGTCTTTATCCTTGTAGTTCTCAAGGATGACGGGAACGGTAACATATTGTTCATCATCAAGAGTTGGTAATTTCAACTCCTTTGGAGGTGATAGGAGAAGTTTATCAACATGGAAAATATTGCTTTTTGTTTTAGGATCTCCCGGATAGGTTTGAACGACTCCACGATTCATTAGTTGATCGAGCTTGCTCGAATTGACTTTTTTCGTAGAGGACGTTTTCTTTTTCTTGTCTTTTACATCTGCCAATTTCGTTCCTGTCGTCTTGACCGTTGGTGCAACTGTTTGTACCGGTTTCGTGGACGCAGGTCCTTCTTCTGTCGTAGCAAAGAAGAATAGGGAAGCGACACCAACGACAAGGGCACCACCAACTGCGGATAAGGCGAGTCGGAAACGTCGTTCCGTCGCTTTCGTATTCGTTGCGACACTTCCAATCGCAGCATTTGGTGTAATGCTGACGGCGCGTTGAGCGGGTAAGAGGGCACCGAGAACTCCCGTGATGGCAGGAATCAACAACATAACACTCAAGAAGCCGAGCTCACCTGTTGGGAACTGGTTATAGACGAAGCCGATCATCGCAAGAGCGATCAGTAAGCCGATGATTCCAGCGAACAGTCCGGTCATCAATCCTTCACTTAAGACGAGCGTCCGGATTTGACCGTTCCGCCAGCCGGTTGCCTTCAAGACGGCAAGCTGACTCTTTCGTTCGTTGACGTTTTGCCACATGATCTCCGTCGTCGTCAGGATAGCGATGAGTAAAGCGACACCCATTGCGACATAATGCATCGTGCCGACTTCGAGTGCAACGTATTCGCCGAGCCATGTCGCATACAGGACACCTTTCAGTCGGAAGGTGATGAACAGGAAGAAAATGAACAGACTCGTCGGCAAGGCGATCGCGATTGTCGAGAGGATCGTCCGTTGCCAATACGTTGCAAGTTGGTTGATGCTCATCCCAAGGACACTTTGTGCCCGGACGAAGCGACGACCTTTTGAGACTTCACCAGAACGCATGCTTTCGAATGGTTGAATCCGGCGGATGAGCGTCATCGGGACGAGCGTACCGCCCCAGTAAATCAACAGTCCGGCGAGTCCAATCAAGATGATCCGTGATAAGGCAATCGGATGATCCGTCGTTAGCCAGAACGAACCGAGGATCGTCCAAGAAATCAAGGCGACGAGTGTGCCGAGTAACGTTGCTTCTAGGAACAGAAGCTTCGAGAGCTGACGTGGACGCCAACCGAGCGACAGTAAGATCGCGAATTCCTTCTTGCGGGCATAGAGTAAAATGATATTTGAACTAAAGACATACACGAGCGCAACAGCGATGACACTTGCGATGATGCCGCTCATGCCGACTTTCGCTTCTTGGAAGATGGCCATCGACGAACCGAGTTTGATCCAAGGTTGCTGGATCCAACCGAGTGCCGATTCACCTTTTAATCCAGGGAGGTATGTCAGCGCAAGCTGTGGCGAGGAGCCGAGCGTGACATCGGTGATCAGACCGGTCTTGTCCTCGATCTCTTGAGCAACAGCTTTCAACTTTTTCTCACTCGTCGCGTTCATCGTCTCGACACCTTTGACGTTGACACGAATGGCAGAGATAGCTTTATCACCACGTAACTTAAAGGCGGCGTCAAGCGTCGTCAGCATCGATGGTGGTTTCGTCAAGAAGTCATACGGATCGTTCGTCGGTTTGACTTCTCGGACTGGATTGACCGGTTTTTCATTCTTGTCCATGACCCATTGGGCTTTCGCCGGGAAATAGGTCTCCATCGGCAGTTCCGTCAATGGGTCTTTTGAGATGTTCAATTTCTTCGGATCAAAGACACCAATGTAGTTCAAATGCATTTTCGGTACTTTATCAAGGTTACCCGTGTTGTCACCGAAGAGACGAGCTTTTCGATACATCGATCGTTTCGAAATGAGGGCGTCCTTATCGACTTCTTGAGGTGTTACTTGATAGGTGAACGGCCAACGTTTGGCAAAGGGACTAGCAATCGTTTGATACTCGACAGACGATGGCTTTAAAAACATCCAGTCAAAGCTACCACTTGCTTTTTCCGGAACCTTATCTTCGAGAATGTTCTTAATAAGTTGCTTTGATGCTTGCTCTGTCGAAATATAGTATTCCTTCGTATCTTTAACAGGAAGCGTCTTGAGATAGGATTCGCCACCTTTTTTCATAATACTGCGCACCGTTTCAACCATTGAATCTTTGACGAGCGGGATATCGACTTTCTCGTAGCGATAGGTCCGCGAAGCATTGACGTATTCCTGACTGTTCATGATCAATGGGATGTCCCAAACACCGTCACCATAATCGTTCACGACATCGTCCTTCGTGAAATAACGACTATGCGTAGCCTTTTTGGTTGCCTGATCGAGTCCAACGAGTTGTGCTTCTGCTTCCGGATCAATCCCGGCAAGCATCACTGCGCTCCCGTAACCGTAGATGGGAAACTCGCCTAATTCTTGCGGTGAAACATCTCGATTCAATCCGTCACTCTCAGGAGGGAACCAACCGGCTCCGGCAAAGAATGAATAAGATTCTGTTTCTTTCTTCAGCCCAGTATCTTGCATATCCGTAAACGAAATTTTGTAAATGCCCGGTTCTTTGAAATTATAGGTATCCGTTTCAGCATTCGTATTGTAGTTCCCAATCATCGCAATCGGTGCTGCGACTTCGACGTCAGCAATCTGCTTGATCGTCTCGTACTGCTTACGGGTAATCCCACCGTCGAGCCCGCTCATATAGTTCGGCTCGAGCAGGTTCAAGTCTTCTGTCACGCTCCGGCTGCCTTCCGGACGAACGACGATATCGTACGATGAGCCCCAGCGTTTTTGCAGTTCATCGACGACCGTTCCGTTATTTGCTTGCGTCGTACCGATTAAGTAACTTAGTCCGGTACTGACGATCAGAACGCCGACGAGGAGCAGAATGAACCGCTCCTTGTTGCGCCACCAGGAATTCCAGATGAATTTAAGCATCGATAAAACCTCGATTCCTTTCAATGATGGTACGACCCATGTCAAATTCCTCCTAGTGATTAAATTATTGTTTCGTCAGATCGATTTTGACGGTCGTTGGTTTAGGGAACGCTGGATCAGAAGCGAACAGAACGAATCGCTTCTGATCGATTGGTACTTGATAAACCAACTCCACTCGTGACTTGTACGGTGCGAAATATTGAAACCCGTTTTTCCAGGCTTTCTCATTGCGATTCACATAATCGATCGGTTCATAATCGGTTCCTTGCAAGTCTGTCAAGGCATACCGATTGGGACGATAAGTTATGAATCCTCCCAGATCATCCCCTGTATCTTGCATGACGACAGGGATCGTCACGAAACGATAACCAGCACGTTGCTTTAAATTCAGTTCTTTTGGTGTATTAATCAATGCTTCGACATGAAAACGATCAAATTGATGTTTCGGATTCCCGGGAGTTGTTTGCGTGACACCTCGCCCCATCAATGTTTTTAATTTTTCCGTTTCCTCTGTTGAAGGAGTAGTAGCTGACGTATTCGCTTTTTTGATATCGTCGAGCGTGATCTTGACGGTCGTCGTTTTTTCGACGGCCTCATCTTTTGCAAGCAATACGAACACCTTTTGATCAACTGGTACTTGGTAAACAAGATCGACCCATGATTTTTTCGAATTGATGTATTTGAATGCATTTATCCAAGCCGTTTTATCGTGATTGACATAATCGACGGGAGTGAACTCTTTTCCGTCAAGAGCAATCAACGAGAAGGTTTGTGGTCGATACGACGAAAACGAACCTGCAGCTAATTCATCCCGGTTATGAAGGAAAACTGGAATCGTCACGAAACGATATCCTGACTTCTCCTTGAGCTTTAACTCTTTTGGTGTTGAGACGAGCTTTTTAACAAAGAAGTCATAATTCTTCGCCGCCGGGTCACCCGGGTACGTCTGAATAGCGCCTGCGTTCATCAATTGCTCCAGTGCCGTGTTGTCTTCGGCAGTATGTTTCTTATCGTCAGGATCTTGAGCGAGATTTTTTAATTTTTGTCCGGTCGTTTGTACTTTTGGTGTCGTTATTTCTTTTTGAGCCGTTCTCGTTTCAGGTGCAGCGAGGAGGAATAAACTCGTCGTCCCGATGACGAGCGTAGCAGCGATGCTACCGAGTGCCCATTTGAAGCGACGTTCGGTCAATTGTTGATTATCGTTTACGCCACCGATGGCAGCATTCGGTGTGATGTGTACAGCACGCTGGGCAGGAAGCAAGGCACCGAACACACCAGTCGTTACCGGAATCAGGAGCATAAGACTTAAGAAACCAAGTTCACTGGATGGGAACTGATTATAGACGAAGCCAATCATTGCTAAGGCAACAAGTAGACCGACGATTCCAGCGAAGAGTCCAGTCATCACACCCTCGCTTAAGACGAGAAGTCGGATTTGACCGTTCCGCCAGCCTGTCGCTTTAAGGACAGCGAGTTGATTCTTTCGTTCGTTGACGTTTTGCCACATGATCTCGGTCGTCGTCAGGATGGCGATGAGTAAGGCGACGCCCATTGCGACATAATGCATCGTACCGACTTCGAGCGCGACGTATTCACCGAGCCAGGTTGCATATAAGACGCCTTTCAGTCGGAACGTGATGAACAAGAAGAAGATGAACAAGCTCGTCGGTAAGGCAATTGCGATGATGGACAGAAGCGTGCGTTGCCAGTATGTCGCGAGTTGGTTGATGCTCATTCCAAGAACACTTTGTGCCCGGACGAAACGACGTCCTTTTGAGACTTCGCCAGAGCGCATGCTTTCAAATGGTTGAATGCGTCTGATGAGTAACGTCGGAACAATCGTACCGCCCCAGTAGATCAAAAGCCCGGACAATCCGATCAAGATGATGCGTCCGAGGGCAATCGGGTGATCCGCTGTTATCCAAAATGATCCGAGAATCACCCAGGCGATGAGTGCGACCAGCGTTCCAAGAAGTGTCGCTTCTAGGAAGAGGAGTCTCGATAGCTGCCGTGGACGCCATCCGAGCGAGAGTAAAATCGCGAATTCTTTTTTTCGAGCATAGAGCAAGATGATGTTCGAACTGAAGACGTAGACGAGCGCGACAGCGATGACGCTCGCGATGATGCCACTCATTCCGACTTTCGCCTCTTGGAAAATCGCGATCGACGACCCGAGTTTGATCCACGGTTGCTGGACCCAACCGAGTGCCGATTCTCCTTTTAGACCGGGTAAATACGTCAAGGCGAGTTGCGGGGAGGAACCGAGTGTGACGTCCGTGATCAGACCCGTCTTATCCTCGATTTCCTGTGCGACAGCTTGCAATTTTTTCTCACTTGTTGCGTTCATCGTCTCGACCCCTTTGACGTTGACGCGAATCGCAGAAATTGCTTTATCCCCGCGTAACTTAAAGGCAGCATCGAGTGTCGTCAGCATCGATGGTGGTTTCGTCAGGAAGTCATAGGAGTCGTTGGCGGGCTTGACGTCACGGACTGGATTGACCGGACGATCATTTTGATCCATGACCCACTGTGCTTTTGCCGGGAAGTAAGTTTCCATTGGAAGTTCAGTCAACGGATCCTTTGAAACATCGAGCTTCCGTGGGTTAAAGACACCGATAAAGTTGAGATGGACTTGTTTCCAGCCTTTAAAACCACCTTCAAACTCACGTGCTTCGCGATACATGCTTCGCTTGAAGAGTAAGGATTCCTTGGCAACCTCTTTTGGTTGAACTTGGTAGGTAAAGGGCCAACGGGAACCGTACGGACTTTTAATCGTTTTGTATTCAACCGGTGAAGGTTTCAAAGTAATGGAAGACAGTGAATCACTATTGTTCGCATCGCCTGTTGGCAAGGTGTTTTTGAGGATACCATCCACCAGCTTTTTTTGGACGTCTTGAGTCGTGATCGAATAGGAGGTAGGCTCTTCTACCGGTAGTTTATTCAGGTATGTTTTCCCACCTTTTTGTTCAATCTTTTGGACCATGTCTGCAACACCGGTTGCAGTGAACGGAAGCTCTACCTTTTCATATGTATAAGTGCGCGTCGCATCGACGTATTCGCGAGAGTTCAATAAAATCGGAATCTGCGTCGCTTGATCACCGTACGAAGCGGGAAGATCCGTTTCGGTGAAGAAACGGCTATATGTTCCAGTAGTAGTCGCTTTTTTCAAACCGACGAGCTGGTCTTCGGCAGCAGGGTCGATTCCGGCGATCATGACTTGTGAGCCGTAGTCATAGAGGGGTTGTTCACCGAGCTTCAAAGGGGAGACGCCTGTGCGCGTTGCATCACCCATTGGTTCCCAGCCAGCAGCGAGAAACGTTGTCATGGTATAAGACTCGTTTTGGAGTCCCGTATTTTGAGAATCCTTTATTTTCAAACGATAAATCCCTTCTTCTTGAATCGTATGGGTTCCGACACTACTCGATGTCAATGTATAACCAATCATCGCGATCGGTGCCGCAACTTCGACGTCGGCAATCTGCTTGATTGTCTCGTATTGCTTGCGGGAAATCCCGCCGTCGAGCCCACTCATGTAGTTCGGCTCGAGCAGGTTCAAGTCTTCCGTCACGCTCCGGCTGCCTTCCGAACGAACGACGATATCGTACGATGAGCCCCAGCGTTTTTGCAGTTCATCAACGACCGTTCCGTTGTTCGCTTGCGTCGTACCGATTAAGTAACTCAGTCCGGTACTGACGATCAGGACGCCGACGAGGAGCAAAATGAACCGTTCCTTGTTGCGCCACCAGGAATTCCAAATGAATCTCAGCATGTACTATCCCTCGCTTTCGTATAAATTAAGGAAAATCGTGCAATGTTACCTCCTTATCACTTATATACATATCCATATATTTCTTTTTATATTTCCATTATATACAAATAATAGAGAATTGACTAAAAAATCTGTTAATTAGGTATGTTCGTTTTTAAGAGATTAGAAAAAGCACCTCTCGAAGGAGGTGCTGCATCAGGAGTGATTCTTTTAAGCATAGAGTGGGTTGCATGTCCGCATGATGATTTCGTCGAACGAACGCCCTTCATAGGATACAGCATCAGGAATCGTTTCTACGATGTCAAAGCCAACTTTTTTATACGAAGCGATGGCTCGCTCATTATGCGAAAACACTTCAAGTTCAAGTTGATGAAGTCGAAGTTCCTCGAAACAAAACCGGATGATACACGCGATCGCTTCTGTCCCGTATCCTTGACCGGTCCAGGGGAGGGCACGCATCGAAATACGAAAGCCCGCTTGTTTCAACTCTGCCTCAATGTCTAAAATGGAACATTCACCAATTATTTCACCGGAATTCAAACAGATAGCGAAATCGAAGCGCGATGGATCAGCTTGAATCGAAAGAATGTGCTGTTCAATCTGTTCAATCGAAAACGTTGCTGTCGTACCAGTCAAATAACGTAATGTCTCATCCTGGGTTTGTTCGAATAAGACGTGTGCATCGGTCACGTCAAGCGGACGGAGGAAAATTCGTTTTGCGGTCAGGTTCATGAATACCTTCCTTTCTCATGACGAAAGCTTGATCGTTTCGTCCGTTTCCGTCGTAAAATGATGCCATTTCGTTCGATCCTGGACGATCCAAACGATCCATCCACCGATGAACAGGAAGCTGACTGCAGCGACGGTATACGTCAAGCGGATCGAGGTCTCCGCATAGAAACCAATCAACGCCGTCAAGAGAATGACACCAGCTGACTGCACGACGTGGATGCTACTGAGGAATCGTCCCATCGATTCGACCGGAATGTGCGTTTGAGCGAACGTCATGAAGCCGGTGTTCGCAAACGCGAGGGCAAACGTCAGCAAGAAAAAGCCGATTGCTGCCGTCAGGAACGACGTCGCTGTGGCAAAGATCACATAACCGATCGGTGTCATCAGTGCTCCGAATTGAATCAAGAAGCGGAGCGACAAGCGATGCGTGAAGATCGCATTGATGGCAGAACCACAGATGATGCCGATTCCAGCGATACTGACGAGAAATCCATACGTGCTTTCATCCAGTTGCAACACGATCGTCGCAAACGAGGCTTCGAGCGAATCGAGTCCGCTCATCAGGACGATCATCAGCGCATAGAAGGCGTAGACGAGCGTGACGTAGCGCCGAGTCCGTGCAAACTGAAGCGTCTCTTTCCAGTCCGCAAGAATCACTTGGAGTGAGAAGGACGTCGCTGGAGTCTCTGCCTGGCGGACGTCGGGCAAGACGAATAGTAAGGCAGCAGAACACAACAACGCTCCTGCATTCAGGATGATTGCCGTCTCCGGAGAACCGATTAAAAATAAAAATCCAGCAATCGACGGTCCGAGAATAAAGCCGGCTGATTGAATAAAGTTCTTCAACGCATTGAACCGTTGGCGACTCGTCTCCGGGACGAGCTTCGTCATGTAGATCAATGACGATGTCTCAAACAGTGTGTTGCCGATGTTCAGGATAAAGACGAGGGCATAGAGGACATACAACGAATCGATCAGTGTCAGTGAAAAGACGAGCCCGGCACGCGAGACGTCAAGCATGACGAGCAAGCGGCGCTGATTGATCCGATCGACGACACTACCGGACCAGAGGCTCGTCAACAGTGCGGAGATCGGCAACAGAATATAGAGAACGGAGACGGCGAACGCTGATCCCGTTCGTTCAAGGACAATTAAATTCAAGGCGATGAAGTAGACCCAAGCGCCGATGTTCGAGACACCAACACCAAGTAATAGCAATCCAGGGTATTTCCAATTCGACATATGACACACTCCTTTTTACTGTTTTTTAAGCCAATAAAAAAATCCCACCTCCAAGACGTTGGTCTTGGGGACGAGACTGTGCGTGTCGTGGTGCCACCCCTGTTCGCGAGACCGTCACCGGTATCGCCTTCATCGGTACGACCGTTTTCAAACGGCAAATACCTGAGCTCGATAACGGGAGCACCCGTCACGATATCCCCGATTCGGTTCCACCGTGCTGCTCAGAGGCTTGGTTCGGTCAATGGCTGATGCTCCTTTCCACCAATCGGAGCTCTCTAGGAAAAGCCGAGATGACGTACTGTTCTCTTCGACGCGTTTAATTCATATGATTTGTCTCATCCTAGCATATACAGAATGAAACCGTAAAGAATTTTATCAATTTTTTACAATTATTGAAAATGATACATAGATATCAGAATTAGAAAAAGCGAACTAAATGGTAAAAGATGTAACAGGTTGTATGATACATTGTCATGGTCACACGTTCACTTTCAAGAAAGTCGTACGAAAGGAGGGAAAGAAATGAAACGTTTGATTTTTTCATATCTCCACTCCTTGTTCTAACCGGAGCTGTCTTTTTCACGACGTTCCGTCCAGTCGAGCAAGCAATCTATTTCTTAATCTTATTTTTACTGACCTGTCAATCAGCGATGATTCTAGTGGAGCGTTTCGTCAAACGTCATGATGTGATCCGTCGACTAAATACGATCCATCCACTTATCGGAATCGTAATGGGGACAGTTGTGCTTGCCGTATTAGTCGGTGGTCTAGCACCTTCGTTGACGAATCCGAGTCTCGTTGGTCTTCTCGTCATCTTCCTTTCCATGTATAGCGTAATCCTCGTTCTCGGTTTCATCATCAGTTGTTTCTTCGAAGGCATTACGCGTCAACCGAAGGATCAATTGATTCGCCCAGTCTTTCTGTTCATCGGAACAGGCTATCTCATCTTGACCGTCTTCGGAATTTTGCAACTTTATCACCAAGCAGGATGAAATAACCCCCTTGACGTACGATGACATCAAGGGGGTTATTTGTTTTTACTGCACTTTCAGTAAGAATCCGAATTGTCCGTCTCCTTGTTCCCAGCGCGAGTTTAGTTCGTACGCATAGAGGCCAGGTTCTGTCGGGGCGTTGAACTGATCTTTTTTCAAAGCGACAGGGGATTCCTGTTTTTGATCATCCCATTGTGATAGTTTTACGCTTTTAAGATCACCAGATAATTCGACACGGACGGGTGCTCCAGCAGAGACGGTAACTGGCGTTTTCCCTTTTGCTAGGTCAAGACCGTCACGGTACGTCTTATCGACACATTGACTGCGGAGTAAGCTATCCCAGCAATAAGATCCTTGGACAGTCGGAACATCCTTTCCTTTTGCCTCGACTTCGGGATTAGGTGGCGCACCACGGAACGGTTCGAAAACGATGATGCAAACGACGAGGATCAGTAGAACGGCTAATGTTAGACCACGTTTCATGAGACACCCCCGATGGATTTTCTTTATTTTACCAAAATATAGAAAGGCAACATTGCTGCCTTTTCAATTGAGGTCATTCATTTTTTCAAAAACCGTAGGCGATGTCGTTTCCTAGTTAGGTTTTATCACTCTCAAGTCAAACCGTATTTATCGAGGTGAAATTCCTTTGATGATTACTTCTGAGAAATTCGACGTGTAAGGTAAGAGTTGCTCGTAAATCTGGGGATGTGACAGGCCTTCCGCAAGTGTTTGGAAATAGAGTAGCAAAAATTCATCGGAATACTTCAAGTCGATCTTCTGTTCCTTACGACCACGGTGAAATAAATCGAGCATCATCGCGTGACTATCACTTGCGAATTTCTCCATTAATACTGACAAGCCATCATCCTGTTTCGTTGTGATTTGTTGCATCATCTCAAGATAAAACGATTCATCGAGATCCTTCAGAAATCGTAATTTATTGAAGCTGATTTCAAGAAGCGTTTTTTCGAAAGACTCATTTTTGGATAAGATGACTTCTACGGATGTACTCATCTCCGTAATGAACCGTTTGTACACTTCTTGGACCAATGCCTCTTTATTACCGAAGTATTTGAAAATCGTCGTTTTGGCGACATTTGCCTGTTTGGCAAGTTCATCGACTGTCATTGTCTTATGACCATCTTGTTGATTCATTAAGCGAAACGCTGTATCGAGAATCTGTTTTTTCTTTTCTTCCGTTCGTTTTTCAAAACCATTCATTTGTCTCACCTCTTATAAAAAATACTTCTCCCTCTAGTGTAATGGATTAGAAATGGACTATCAAATTAATTTTAGTACATTATTATCTTTACAGATAAAAATAAAAAACATAAAATGAACTAAAATAGATTAATTGGTATTTTATTTAAACTGATTGTTTTAGTTTAATACTACACTTGTTGATTTAGTTTGTTTTAAGTCTGAATTTAGAGATGAAGAGAGGAATGAAGAAACATGAATCCGATTATTGAACTAAAAGGAGTTAAAAAGAAATTCTCGAAATTTCAAGCTTTATCCGACGTCACGTTCTCGGTTCAACGAGGTGAAGTGATTGGCTTCATCGGTCCGAACGGTGCAGGGAAATCAACGACAATTCGGACGTTGCTCGGGATCATCAAACGAGATGCGGGAAAGGCGGAAATCTTCGGGAAGGATGTCTGGCGCGATAGTGTTGAAATCCATAAAAGAATCTCATATGTGCCAGGGGACGTCGCATTATGGGGGAATCTGACGGGTGGAGAAATCATTGATCTATTCATGAAGTTACACGGTGGTGGAGACCAAACGAAGCGTGATGCTCTAATCGATCGCTTTGAACTTGATCCAAAAAAGAAGGCGAAAAGTTATTCGAAAGGAAATCGGCAAAAAGTCGGTCTGATTGCCGCGTTAGCAGTCGATTCCGATCTCTACATCTTCGATGAACCAACATCCGGTCTTGATCCGTTGATGGAATCTGTTTTTCAAGAAGAGGTAGAAAAAATCAAACAAGCTGGAAAATCGATTTTATTGTCATCGCACATTCTCAGCGAAGTCGAACGACTAGCGGATCGTGTCGTCATCATTCGAAAAGGCGAAATCGTTGAGACGGGAACGTTACAAGAACTGAGACATTTGACACGATCGGTCATCACGTTAGAGACGAAACAGGATCTTTCATTGATTAAAAACTTGGACGGTGTTCATGACTTCACGCAGCGCAATATAAATCAGGCAGTATTTTCAATGGATTCTTCTCGCATGAATGCGGTTCTTACAGAGGCGATAAAACTGGAAGTAGTTCATTTAGAAGCAGTGCCTCCATCACTAGAGGATCTGTTCATGCGCCATTACGAAAAATGACGACGGTATATACTACGTGCTGCACATGATAAAGAGGAGGAAGACGAATGCGATTTCAATTTACCTGTTGGCAGATCCTGTTGTCTCAGTATCTCAGACGGGATAGCAAAAAAATCATAATATGGACGTTCGGTGTGACCTTATTTACGGTCGGCTTTATTCCTTCATTCGAAGAGATGGCGAAAGGGGATAGTCTGCGTGGATTATATGAAACCTTGAAAAATCCAGCGATGATCTCGATGATCGGTACGACGCCTGTCTCAATAGCGGACTATACGTTAGGCGCGATGTTCTCACATCAAATGCTCATCTTCTGTGCATTATTGTCGATGGTCTTATCGTCACTCCATGTCATTCAACACACACGGAAGGAAGAAGATTTAGGGCTGACGGAGTTGATGCGTTCTTTTCAAATCGGACGACAAGCCAATTCACTCGCTATTCTAATTGAAGTGATTTTAATCAATCTTAGTATTTCGATACTGATCAGCGGTGCGTTGATTGCTTTTCAAGTCGAGACGTTTTCAAATGCGGGTGCAGCTCTATTCGGTCTTTCGGTTGGGGCTGCAGGGATCTTAGGTGCAACGTTTGCCTTACTGATTGCTCAAATCATGCCGTCGTCTTCTAGTGCGACGGCAGGTGTGATGGGATGGATTGGTCTTCTTTATTTAGGACGCGCCGGTACGGATGTATCGAATGACCAACTATCAGTGCTCAATCCGCTGGGATGGACGTATTTGACCTATCCATTCACGGAGAACAATTGGCTGTTTCTCGTAATGGCGATCGGAGTGAGCCTCATTTTGATGACCGTGGCTCTAGTTCTTGAAAATCATCGGGACATGGGCGCAGGGTATCTGCCTGAAAAAGAGGGACGTGCTACAGCCAATCGATCCTTGTTATCGATCCGTGGTCTGTTGATTCGGATTAGTCGCGGAAGCATCATCGCATGGATGGTCGCTTTTCTAATCATGGCTCTTGCCTATGGTTCGATTTATGGAGACATGCAGACATTCATTGACAGCAATGCAACCATCCAGCAGATGTTCACGGTTTCAGGTGTTACGATTGAAGAATCCTTTACCGGCACGATCATGATGATCATGATGGTCCTCGTTGCGATTTTACCGATTACGCTCATGAACCGGTTATACACCGAAGAGGACCGTCGGCGCTTGAGTCCGTTGTTCGCGACGAAAGTCTCACGACAGCAACTGTACTGGAATACGATTGGTTTAGCTGTCGCGTCATCTCTCATCTCGATGTTCATCGTCATCAGTAGTCTAGGTTTTACTGCCATTTCAGTAATGGGACCGGACGCGACCATGACATTCACTGACTTTTTCATTGCCGGAATCAACTATCTGCCATCAGTTCTCCTGTTTCTTGGATTGGCTGCTCTATTCATCGGGTGGCGACCAACGTGGAGCAAGTTAACCTATGTATACGTGACCTATTCCTTCTTTATTGGGTATTTCGGTGGAATCATCGACTTACCAAAATGGGTGGAGTATACGGCGATCCAAGGATTGATTCCGCAAGTACCGACGGAAGACTTCGATGGACTACTGTTCGGTGTCCTGCTCGTAGTAGCATGTCTTCTTGTTGTCATCGGTCAAGTCGGATATGCACGTCGTGATTTTCAGGAAGGATCTTAAACGAAGCAGCCTGTCTCGATTTAATAACGAGACAGGCTGCTGACGTATTAAGGCGAGGTATATTTCATCACTTGGAAAACACCTGAAGTCGCTCATTCATTAGTTCCGCGACATAAATCGTTCCATCCGAACCGACCGCGATGTCGTGCGCAATCCGGAGTTGTCCCGCTTCTTTGCCCCATGCACCTAATCGTTTCTCAATCCTTCCTTGTTTGTTCAAAATGACGATTTGACTCTGCGCGTTCTTTTTTTGTCCATTTAAATAGTTTCCGCCATCAGCGACGTAGACTTTACCGTTCGCACCGACTTCGATTCCGTACGGTCGACCGAGTTCTTTTGACGACCACGTATCGATGTGTTTGCCGTTTCGATTAAAGATTTGGACCCGGGCGTTGTCCCGGTCCGCCACATAGAGATTCATCTCATCGTCGCTACTGATCCCATGCGGCAGATTGAACTGTCCGTCTTGTTTGCCGAGTTCATTGACTTCCCATTTGACTGTTCCTTTTGGATCGAACATGACGATGCGACTATTCCGGTAGCCGTCAGATACGGCGAACGAGCCATCCTTGAGGACGGTGACGTCTGTCGGACGAGCGAATGTCTTTTCATCCAGATGTAGGGGGATGCTTGGCAAGACGTTTCGGATGCGCAGACCGACTTCCGTGAACGGACCATATGCGTTCCCGAACGCTTGCAAGACTTTGCCTGACGGGTCGAGCTTGAAGACTTGGTTCAGGCTGATGTCGGTAATCCAGATGTTGTTTTGGTCATCGACTTCGAGACCGTGCGGTGACTTGAACAGTCCTGCGCCTAATCGCTTCTTCACGTGCATCGTCTTTCCGTCGAGCACGATCAATGTCGGTTCTGTGATGTAGGTGTCATCCCCGTATGAATTACTACCCCGGTGTAAATAGTAGACGTCACCGTTCGGAGCAACAGCGACGCCGCTTGCTTCGCCGGCAATCGAACGATCGCGCGTTTCAAGTGGCCAAGCGACCTGACCGCGATACGTCGTATCTTTTGGGATGGGTGGATAGTTGTCTTTCATGACGGGATCTGCGCCGCCTCTAGACCAAACAAGACCTAGTAATGTAAATGTTGCTAATGTACCTATAAAGATCAGTCGTTTTTTCATGCATCGTTCCTCCAGACGTGAATTCGTATCCAAATTATATCTAGATATTAAACGAGGTCGAATCGTTCTACAGTAGGAGACAGCGGGTTACGGAAGCAGGATATTAAAATCAGGACGAACGGGTAAAGAAGAGAGATATCATATGGAAGAAAGAAAGTGAGGCAAAAACATGAAGGCAGTCACCGTAACGGGGCATGGTGGGCTTGAGCAGCTCGCTTATATCGATCAAGAGACACCACAACCGAAACAAGGAGAGGTACTGATTGAAATCAAAGCTTGTGCCTTGAACAATACAGAAATTTGGATGCGGGAAGGCGCCTATGGTGCAGAGAGTGAATCGGGCTGGAAAGCAGAAGGGGTGCAGTTTCCCCGGATTCCCGGTTCAGACATCAGCGGTCGGATCGTCGCGGTCGGAGACGGTGTCGCCGAGACGGAAATCGGACGCGACGTCGTCTTGTTCCCGTTCACGGCGAGTGGAGAAATCGCTGACGAACAGAGTGCCGAGGACTTATCGTTCATCGGTTCCGAGTATGACGGCGGATACGCGGAGTATGTCTGCTGGCCGCTCGAACTCTGCTACGACATGCCGCTTGCTTCCTATACGGACAGTGCGGTCTTCTCGGTCAGTGGATTGACGGCGTGGCACATGGTCGAGCAACTTGACTTACAACAAGGACAGACGGTTCTCGTAACAGGTGCCAGTGGTGGTGTCGGCTCACTCAACGTCCAGATTGCAAAACGTGTCTTCGGAGCCCGTGTCGTCGCACTCGTCGGTGACTTGAAGCTGACGGATCAATTGCACGAACTCGGGGCGGACTTGGTCGTTTCCTACCGTGAGCAGAACTGGGATCAGCAGGTCAAGCAAGAAGTCGGTCCGGTCGATGCGATTCTCGACGTCGTTGGCGATGCGGTGTTCAAACAAGGACTGGATCTGCTAAAGCGCGGCGGAACGTACTGTATTTCTGGATCGTCCGGGGGACAGGTAACTTCGCTCGATTTTCGGACGCTTTATTTGAAACATATCCGTCTACAAGGATCCGTCCTTGGCAATCGCCATGATTATGAGAAATTACTGGAGGCCGTTCGGACACAGACGATTCAGCCCGTCATTGACCGGACGTTCCCGCTCGCTGAAGCGCGAGAAGCCCAAGCGTACTTCAAACAAGCAGGTAAATTCGGCAAGGTCGTCTTGCTACCATAAGAGAAACCGAACAAAACGAGCTATCCTCTTCCTGTGATGGAAAGGATAGCTCGTTGTCGTATCGTTAACGGTTAGGCAAGATGTAAAAAAGCGTGACGGTCGAGCTGACAGGCTCCTCTTCCGTATAATCGATGAATTCCTCCTGTGATTCATGAATCGTATACCGGTTGCCCGGAAAGAGTTCCGTTACCCAGGTCGGAACGTGTGAAGCGAGAGGGAACGACTGAATCCGCTCAAGTGGGAATGGGGTTCCGTCCGGATTCGTCGTGTGGACATGTAGTGCGTCTTGTGAAGCATCCTCGAGGACAATCGTTATGTAAAGCTGATGTTCAATCTGTTTTTCCGCTAGTTTTTGTCGCATGTCCTGCATAGCGCTCAACGCGATCCGAAGATGTGCTTTACGAATGCGCAGACTCGCGTTGCCATGTCCAGAAAAGTCAGGGTGCTCGTGCCAGTCGTTAAACCAAACGTCTGGATCAATATAGGCTGGAGAAGAAAAACTGTTGAATTCCAGTTCGAGATTTTTAAAATAACGGCGTTTGCCGCGGAATTTTTTCATGAATGATGTACCTTTCATTAAAGGGATTTTTTTATTTTCATAAGGGAAGTAAGGCGAAGACACTAAAAATTGGGTAAATAAAAACCAATGACTTGAATGGTGCGACTCGTATTAATCGACGGTGGAAAGGTGGAGCCTTCATGGAAGCATCGGTCTATGATCTGCAAGAGACGAGAAATAAAATCGATCGGGAGCTGACGATTCGATCGAGCAATGCTGTCATCTTGATGTGTGCGATTTTCATCGCCTCGATCGGATTGAACTTGAATTCGACCGCTGTCATCATCGGAGCGATGTTGATTTCGCCGCTGATGAATCCGATTCTCGGTCTCGGTATGGCGTTAGGGATCTCGGATATACCTCTGTTCAAGAAAGCACTTCGGCTGTTGCTCGTCCAGTTGACGATCAGCATCGTGACATCGACCGTCTATTTCTATTTTTCGCCTTTGACGGCAGCGAGTGATGAACTGATTGCGCGGACGTTCCCGACGATTTGGGACGTACTGATCGCCTTTGCTGGGGGAGTCGCGGGATGGATTGGTTTACGCAAGAAAGGGGCGAATAATATCGTTCCCGGTGTCGCGATTGCCACCGCCTTGATGCCACCAGTCTGTACGGTCGGGTACGCCATTGCGAATCAGAACATGACCTACGCGCTTGGTGCTAGTTATCTGTTCCTGATCAACTGTAGTTTCATTTTGATCGCGACGTTCCTAGGTGTCAAATGGCTCTTACGGACGGATCAGAGTTTACGGATCCAGGCATCAAAACGAATCAATCGTTCCTTGATCGCGCTAGCCTGTCTCATCAGTATACCAAGTGTCTATACAGCCTATCTGCTTAGTCAGGACAGTTTGTTTGAGACGAATCTTGACCGTTATGTCGAGGAAACGTTTCAAGAGACGTTCGTCGTTCAGCATAGCTATGACGAGAAACGCCAGCAATTGACGGTGACGACGTTAGGCAAACGGTATGATGCACGTGAACGGGAACGGCTGGAACAGTCGCTCGACGACTATGGACTATCACGTGTCAAACTGACCTTGATCCAGATCCCTGATTTGAATCAACTTGATCCTGACCAACTAGAGGAATTGTTTAATGAACGTATGCAGTGATGACGGAACTGAGGAGGAAAGAGCATGCTGGCGTTCTTTATCTTGATCCGAAATTTTTTTCATGTCATCCGTATCTTATTCAAGCAAGAAGAACAAAAGGCATTGATGATCATGGTCGGGGCACTTTTCTTGATTGGGACGGTCTTCTATCACAATGTCGAACAGTTCAGTATTCTGGATGCCTTCTATTTCTCCGTTATGACGCTCGCGACGGTCGGATACGGGGATCTCGTCCCTCAGACGGCGTTCGGTAAATTGTTTTCGATCGTGTATGTCATGCTTGGCGTCGGTGTTCTCAGTGCCGTCATCGTGAACTTCAATATGGCCCTAAAACAATATCACCGGGACAAGAAGAAGAAGGAGGAGCAGAAATGAAACCACATCTGACGCACTTCTTGCATTGTCTGATCCTCGGAGCAATCGTCGGATTGACGGCTGCCTTGTTTTTAAGTGGCATCAACGCATCGATTCATTATGTATGGGAGTGGTTACCGTCTGTACTGGATGTATCTTTCTATGGACTCGGCGTCGGTCTACTCGGTGGTATCGGTATTGGTCTGATTCAAAAGTCTGTGGGGGATTACCCGAAGACGATGCACGAGACGCTTGCTAACTTTAAGCAAGAAGGTCGTGTACCTTATCGCGGTGCCCTCTGGAAAAACGCCGTTGCCGCATGGATCGTGCTGACGTGTGGAGCGAGTTTAGGACCAGAAGCTGCGCTGATCAGCATCTTAGGGGGAATGGTGACGTGGATCGGTGACCGGCTAAGGTTGACGGAGCCGGAACGGCAAAGTTTCTTGCAGACGGGATACGCTGCGATGCTAGCGACGATATTTCATGCCCCGTTCGTCAGTGTCTCTGAAGCGATCGAGGAGGAACCGATGCAACGAGCAACGTCACGCTGGCAAAAGATACAACGCATCTTTTATTACGGCATTTGTACGCTCGTCGCAATTACCTGTTTTCGTTTCATCATGCACCTCGTACCCCATGACCGCTTGTTCGCAATCAAGATACCACCGATTACGTGGAATGCGACTGTCATGTGGTTCATCCTTCCGGCGATTCTCCTCGGTATCGCGTTCGGACTCTTCTTCTTATGGATGGAGCGGGTGACGAACTGGATGGTCTCTCGCGTCGGCAACCCAATCCTTCTCGCACTCATTGCGGGAATCGCGATTGGTCTTGCATCCATGCTCACACCTTACTTACTGTTTTCTGGTGAACATGAAATCCTAGACTTTACGAAGGAAGGAGCCTCATGGTCAATCGGCGCCTTATTGTTGCTTGCGATCGGAAAGGTGGGATTGACGCATCTTTGTTTTTCCTGCGGCTGGAAAGGTGGAAAGATATTTCCGTTGATTTTTTCGAGTACAGTCCTGGCATTCTGTCTCAGCCAATTAAGTCCGTTCATGCCTGGATTGATCGTAACACTTGTCGTCACGGCAAGTTGTGCTGTCGTCTTGCGTCAGCCACTCGTGACCGCTACGCTTCTCCTCTTTCTATTCCCGTTGCAATTCTTTCCGTTGATCCTACTTGTCTGTCTTGGCGTTCAACAATTCATGAAATACTACAAAAACCATCTTTCATTATCCGATAAATAAATTTATGACTTACTAAATTATTCGTTATTTGTCTTATGGATTAAATGAATCTATACTTTTCAGGAAGACCTAGTAAAAGGAGAACACACATGATTGATTTTGAATGGTATCGGAGTTTCATTCACGTTTACCAACAACGTTCCGTCTCAGCGGCAGCCCGAATTCGCTTTTTGACGCAACCGGCGGTCAGCCAGCATATCGCGGCACTGGAAGCAGAACTAGAGACATCCTTGTTTATCCGTGCGCCACGGCAAATGATTCCGACGGACGCGGGAACAGCTCTCTATACACAAGTCGTCGGATTGATTGATCGGCTCGAGGAGTTATCGCTTGACATGAAGTACAAAGCGGGGGAACAATCTCGTCCGGTCTTGAAGTTCGGGGGACCAACGGAATTCGTCACGCATGGGATCGTACCGAAGCTACCGCTCGACGTCGCACAGTTCACGGCAGTTTTTGATTTGACGGTTCCCTTGTTGCAACGCTTGCTTGCGAATGAGCTCGACTTCATCATCGCAACGAAGCGGATCGATGAACCGGGCGTCCAGTACGTCCCGATTGCTGACGAACGCTTTCATTTGATCGCCCCGATCGGCTACGAAGTTCCGGAAGCGGATCTAAAGGAATGGATGGACCGACAGCGCTGGATCAGTTACGGACTCGAGCTGCCGATCATTCGTCGGTACTATCAGACGCAGTTCGGAGAACGACCTGGGATCCGTCCGGAAATGATCTTACCGAACGTCGATGCGATACTAAAAGCGATCGAAGCAGGACACGGGATCAGCGTCTTGCCCGATTATCTCGTCGAGGCAGCGGTCAGTGCTGGACGAGTACAACGGATTGCGCCGGAACGATTCGCGACGAATCAGTTATACGTCGCCTATCGAACGGACTCGCGCCACGATCCGGTTTTGCAACAGGTGATTAAGGCGTTAGGTTGAATTGTATGAAAAAAGTCCAATCCACAAGCAAATGCTGAGAGGATTGGACTTTTTTTGTATGAATTACATATTACTTTGATACGTCAT
Organism: Exiguobacterium sp. s143; assembly: GCF_018618895.1. NCBI lineage: Bacteria > Bacillati > Bacillota > Bacilli > Caryophanales > Exiguobacterium > Exiguobacterium sp. s143. The sequence goes on from NZ_JACSMX010000001.1 coordinate 151,170, forward strand.
CTAAGAACGTCAAGTATCGATCAACGACGAGATTGGCACTGTCTGCTCGATAGGCTTGATAGTGTGGTGAGGCGACATGCTGATCGAAAGCGTCTTGATCACGCCATTGTTCATAAAAATAGAAGACGTTCGGATCATCGATAGCGCGATGTGTCTGATACGTCAGGCAGCCTGCCTCGGCACGCGAAGGGGCGATCACACCTTCGATGATAGAAGCGAGCTGTTCGCCTTGATTCGGATGCGCTTCGATCCGGGCAATCAGTTGAATCATCGATAGAACCTCCTATGAAAAGAGATCCTTCATCCAAAGGATCCCTTGTTTCGATTAGTTAAGTGTATTGATGACGGCTTTCGCGACCGCAATCGTAGATTGTGGATTTTGACCCGTGACAAGGTTTCCGTCGACTTGGACGTTTTCCGTGAAGTTGTCAGCCGTGATGATGTTCGCTCCGAGTTCACGAAGACGTGTCTCGAGCAAGAATGGCATGTAGACGTCAAGACCTGTCGCGCGTTCTTCTTCATCCGTGAACGTTGCGATCGTCTTTCCAGCGACGAGTGGTGTTCCGTCTGAGAGTGTCGCACTGACGAGTCCAGCTGGTCCGTGGCAGACCGCAGCGACCGTTTTGTTCGCTTCAAACAATGTCCGAAGGGCGTTGTTCAAGGCATCACTTTGTGGCAAGTCGAACATCGTACCGTGTCCACCTGGCATGAAGATTGCATCAAATGCTGAGAAGTCCTGGATTGCTTTTAAATCAAGTGTCTCTTTCAAGAGTGGAGCTGTTGCTTGGATTTCAGCTGGGACTTCATCTTCAAGGCTCCGTGCGTCGATTGGTGATTCGCCGCCGTTCGGACTTGCAACCGTTACCGTATATCCTGCGTTTTTGAACTCAATGTATGCTTCTGCGAACTCAGACAACCAAAGTCCTGTTGCGTGACCTTCCTTCATTTCTTTTGCGTTCGTGACGACCATTAATACGTGTTTACTCATGATATGTTCCTCCTTTTTCGTTTGCCGATTGGCTACGTGATTAGAATATGCCCGCATGAATCAAAAAACAAATTAATAAAAATGAGATTATCGATAAATAAATTTATACTTAAAAATAAAAACTGCTTCCTATCATGACGACGGAAGCAGTTTGAAAGATAGATTAACGTACGTCAGAAGAATAGTTAGAGAACATCGAGTGACTTCGTACCGTCACGATGACACTAGCAAGACTTGCGACCGTTCCAAGGACAGCGACGATGATCGTCGAGGAACCGTTCGGAATCAAGAAGCCGACCGGAATTAGTCCGACGAAGCTAAAAACGATCAGTGATTGATAAATGACATTGACGATCTTCAGTACAGGGTGTTCGAAAAACGATAGGACGAGCGGTGGTAAGAATAAGAAGACAATTAGTCCAATCGCGATGTAAACCGATAACGGCTCTTCAAACGAAATGGTGTTTCCAGTTGAGTGGCGTGCAGCGACAAGGGTGGCGACGATCGCGACGCATAAGGTCACACAAACGAACGTTAGCCGTTTTAACATATGAACCCCTCCTTTTTACTTTAATTCCATAATAAACCATTTTTCAAATGGAAGACAATCTTTTTCCGGACGTCCAGTAGTGACGAATCGCTTCGATGATGACGTCAGGACGATCCCAGTGTAATAGATGTCCTGTCTCGGGGACGAAATGGACCGTCGCTTGCGTCATCTCATGTAATAGATCCGTCGCATGCTGACGGATCGATGCTTGATCTGTCGGTAACGTAGCGACGTACAACTGAATGTCCACTGGTGGAACGTCCGGGAGGAAATCAAGAACATCCTCGTAGTGAAGCGCGCGTACGATCGCAGCAGCCGTCTCTCCTCGCGCATGCCAGTGGTATCGTCCTTGCTCCATCCGAAGAAGATCGGCACCAGCTAGATCGAGGGAGGGCGAGCGACGTGCATCCGGAGCATAGACGGCAACATCCAAAAATTCGTCCCATGTCGAAACGGAATCCTCGAAATCTTGTTCATAAAAGGCGACTTCTTCCTCTACAGAACGACCGTAAAGTCGTTTACTGTGATAGCCGCCGTCAATTAAAATCGTGCCGAGCACACGATCCGCATGTTCAATCAAATAATAGAGAGAGAGTACACTGCCCCACGAGTGCGACAAGGCATAGCACCGCTTGACATCAAGGATGTGTAAGACTTCGTCGATCCAGCCCGTAAAGGGTTTCATGCGATAGTGTAGGGGATCTGAGAAAGCTGGTGTTTTGCCGTGACCGGGTAAATCAATCGCAATCAGACGGAATTCGTCCGCGAGCGCTTCAGCGATTTCGATGAAGCTGAGACTCGTACTGCCGAGTCCGTGCAGACAGACGATCGTCGGAAGCTGTTCGTTTCCCCATTCCGTAATATGAACGGATTGATGCTGACAGGTGATCGTATAACGTTTCATTTGCCGTCTCCTTTTTTCTTTTTACTGTACCATGAGGAGAATATTGGGAATTGAAAAATAAGGAAACTTTCTTCAAAGAGTAGCGTAGAGTAAGATGACACGTCATTTACATAGAGGAGAATTCACATGGAAACCATCATCACGATGTTCTTAACAGCCGTTACCTTATATGGACTCGGTGTCCTTGTCACGAAAGTAAAAGAACGCTTGCGTTAATCAAAAATATGTCCGAAGGAGTCCGTTATGTTTCCAATCGTAAAACAAGAATTCACGAGCAGCTTCAAAAGCGTCAAAGCGATTCTATTGATTCTTTTTCTGACGATCACGTCTGTCTTCACAGCATCGTATTTGACGAGACATCCGGAACTGCTTGCTGGCGTTAATCAACCGTCTGCTTATACTTCAAGCATTAAGTTCTTCATCCTGTTCTTCGGTTTTCTGTTCGTGGCTGCGTTATCACACGACATCATCAATCGTGAAATCGAGACGCGGACGATTCGTTTACTGGTCACGAAGACGTCGCGTCTGCGAATCGTTTTGGAGAAGTTTCTCGGTTCATTGTTGTTCTGGTGCGCGACGCTTACGATCAATTTTCTGATTGTCTCGCTCTATGCGCAGCAATGGTTCTGGATCGATTATCTGACGGTTCTTATCGTCATCCTATATATCACCAGTTTCAACATCTTTTTATCTACGATGATTGCGAAGCCTGGTTTGACGATGTTTCTCGGTATTTTTCTCGGGATCGTCGTACCGATCATCGGTCTTTGGTCAGCGTTCTCAGAAAAATGGTATCTGGTACCGTTTCAATACATCTTGCCGTACCATGCCGTCATTATGTCTGGAACGTTATTACTGTTACCTGTTTTATGGAGTGGATTGTTTTTGACGATCTCCTATCTCACGTTAAAGCGAAAGGATTTGTAACATGAAAGCGATTGAAGTAAAAGGGTTGAAGAAATCGTTCGGTGCGAAGGAAGTCTTACGAGAAGTGAATTTGACGGTCGAACGAGGAGAAATCTTTGGTTTTTTAGGTCGTAATGGTGCTGGGAAATCGACGTGCATTCAGATTATGACCGGAATCACACAAGCGACAGACGGAACTGTCGCACTTCTCGGTGAACCCGCTGATCAACTGGATGCCATCAAACAACGGATCGGGGTCATGCCGGATATATCAAATTTGTATCATGATATGACGGCACGTGCGTTTCTTAACTATATGGCAGGATTATCAGGAGTTCGCATCACGAAGCAAGAAGTTAGAAAATTGCTTGAACAAGTCGGATTAAGCGGGACGGAGCGACAAAAAATCGGGAGCTTCTCGTTCGGGATGAAGAAAAAGATCAGCATCGCACAAGCGCTCACCGGAAATCCGGAATTACTCTTTTTAGATGAACCGACGTCCGGTCTTGATCCAGAATCGGCGATCGAGATCCAGCGATTGTTGCTTGCATTAAAAGCGGACGGAAAAACGATTTTCTTAACCTCGCATAACTTGAATGAGATCGAAAAGATGTGTGACCGTGTCGCCATCATGACGGAGGGAAGAATCGTCCGCTATGGAACCGTTGCGTCCTTACAAGAAGCAATGAGGCAGGAGATTAAAATCCGTATTCGGACTGTTCCGCGATTAGCGCCATCGCATCTGCCAGCATACGCTCGGCTTTTGTCGCAAGCTGATGATTTTACACGGCTTGATTTATCGACGGAAGAAGATATTCCAGAGTTACTCGTCATGCTTGCGAAACAAGACGTCAAAGTCTACGAGGTGCAGATCGAACGCCAATCATTAGAAGAGATTTTCTTAGCGGTCTGACCGACTAGCCTCTGATTCCGTCTCCGGAACATCTTCGAGTAAAAGACGACCCCCGTCATTCCACTGACCGTACATCTGATTCCGTTTCGTTTTTTCAATCAACGTTTGCAGACGTTTTTCATAGAGAACGGGATTCTTGCGTACACTTTGAATCGTATCAATCCGGATCCGTCGATAGAGCTCCGGGAAGTCATTAAACTGTTCATAGACGATCGGGTCTTCTTGTAGACGCGCCTGAATGGCGTCATCGATGACGAACGCATCAGTGCGCATGTCTGGTAGAACCTGTCGTCCGGACGGTTGCATCAAGCCGAGACGTTCCAAGCGGCGGACCCGTTCCTTGTTCAGTTCGGTCCAGTTGCTGTTCTTTCGTCGCGGAGTGAACCGTTGCGCCAGTTCACCGTCTTCGGTCTTTTTTGCAATGCCATCAATCCAGCCGAAGCAAAGTGCCTCTTCGACGGCATCGAGATAAAGTAACCCGTCCCCGATTTGTTTTCGACTGAGAATCACCCAACAGAAGGCCGCGTGATCTGCGTGTTTCGTCAGCCACTGTCGAAAGCCATCGCGATCGGTAAAGCGTAAGACATTCGTGATTTCCACGTTCGTTCCTCCATTTCAGATAGCAGTGCCCCCTTCACGTCACGCGAGGGGGCACTTTTTTTCTTTAACGTAACGGGTCATGATGAAAGACACAATTCCGACCACTCTTCTTCGCTTGATAGAGGGCAGCGTCTGCCTGCTGGATCGTCTGCAGAAAATTATGGGTCTCAGACGGTTGATGAGTTTGGCGAGACACACCAATCGATAACGTCACTTGCAGCGGTTCTGTCGCTGATAACTCATACGTCCGTTTGGCACTGGCTTCACAGATTTGTTCCGCGAGTCGACGCGTCTCCGGCAACGAATGCTCCGGCAACAACATCATGAACTCTTCGCCGCCGAATCGTCCGAGCACACACGTTGGGGGACAATACGATGCAAGCAAAGAGCTGATTTGCCGTAAGATATGATCACCGCGGTCATGACCGTAAGTATCATTGACCTGTTTGAAATGATCGACATCGATGATCATGATTGAAAAATCCGTTTGTTGTGATTTGTACCGTTGGACGGTCTCTTCTAGACGACGTCGATTATCAAGCCCTGTCAATGTATCCGTCAAGGCAAGACGCCGATGCATCCGGACTTGATTGAAGTGCCAGCGGACTTGATGCAAGATGCTGTGCAAGAGAAAACCAGCGCAGCCATTCCCGACGAGAAAGATCGTCATCGCTGTCACGTCATTCGGTTGAACATGTTGAACGTATGGTAAACAGAGAATGAGTGCAATCGTGAAGATGACCGGAAACGAGATGAATCGATCCGGTGCTTCATTTTGTAAGTACAAGACAACGATGCTGACGATCAGATACGTACCGATCAGCCAATAGGCATGAGCGGAATCAAAAACGAACGTTTGAAGGGAAGCGAAGACGAGGGTCGTGATGAAGCCGCTACTGATACCTCCATAAATGAAAGCGATGACGATCAAGGTAATCGACAAATCGAAACGGAATCCCTCATAGGTGATGGCGTTATGGATGACCCAGTAGCCGGCACCTGTCGCAAGAGTCAGTACTAACAGATTTTTCTTCAGCCAGCTGTCGAACGTGTTTCGAAACTGAAATCGTTTAAAAAAGAACAGGGAGATGAGCACGAAGAAAAAAGTCAGAGCGACGTTGAGGATTAGATGGTTCAGTATATTCCACATATTCGTGTTCCTCTCAAATGAGTTCTGAAAAATAACTACAAAAAAATGTTTCATTCAATGAATATTTATTCTATATAGCCAACAATACCCTAAAGATGTATGAAAATATCTTGATTTCCGTATATTTTAAAAAAGATTAGATTTCTTCAACTAAATCAATAATACTCTGAGATTTTTTCACGTGAAGACTCGACGAGATAATCAAGTGAGACGAAATTGCGAATGAATGCATACGAGCCAATTTCCTCGATGGATACGCCTAATCTCTCTGCCTGGTGACTGCGGTCATCTTCTTGCGATTGCAGCATCTCGAAGCCTGCTGCTTGCATCCGCTCTCCGTCGAATTCGAGCGTAACGACATCTCCATCTTGCCAATCATTTTTTAATTGATGAAAGTGCGTTTGATACGCTGCGCTTGGAGGATCGACTTCAAAGGCGATCCAGCCTGTTGGTGCATCGATTTGGAATGTCGGTGACAATCCACCGCGTGTCACGATTGATTTCATATGATGCCGATGTGTCATATGACGTAATAGCATGGTCAGACCACTCCTTTTTTATCTATTATTACGCGACAGCGTCAGAATATCGAGAAAAATTTTCAAAAGAGATGGAAGGATATTGGATTTTTCTGGTATACTACGTTTTCGGAAAGCGTTTGCACAAAAGGGGGAGAATACATGCAACCATATGCCGTCAAAGCAACGGGACTGACGAAACACTATCAAATCCTACAACGGGAACCGGGACTACGAGGAGCGATCAAAGCGTTGTTTCACCGAACGTACCGGACGAAAGAGGCGGTCAAAGCGATTGATTTAACGATCGCGCCAGGAGAACGGGTCGGCTATATCGGTTTCAACGGTGCCGGGAAATCGACGACGATCAAGATGCTCGCTGGTGTCCTGCGTCCGGACGCGGGGAACGTCCGGGTGTTCGGACTTGATCCACACGCCGACCGCGTCAAGAACGCATCGCAAATCGGAGCCGTCTTCGGTCAGCGGACGCAACTGTTCTGGGACATTCCGGTCCAAGAATCGTTTGAGCTGTTGAAGGAAATCTATCAAGTGCCGACGTCAGAGTTTGCCGAGACGCTCGCGTGGTTTCGGGAGAAGCTCGATCTCGCACCGCTTCTAGACGTACCGGTCCGACAACTGTCGCTCGGACAAAAGATGCGCTGTGAACTAGCCGCAGCCTTCCTGCATCGACCAAAAGTCGTCTATCTCGACGAACCGACGATCGGACTTGATATTGAAATTAAGGAGACAATCCGTCACTTCATCCGCGAGATGAGTGATCGCTGGGGAACGACCGTCATCTTGACGACGCACGACATGCAGGACATCGAGGAAGTTTGTGACCGGGTGATTGTCCTCGACGACGGCAAAATCATCTATGACGATACGATCGATCAGTTAAAGGCATCGTTCAGTCACGAGCGAACACTTCGAATCACGCTCGAAGAACCGGTGCCGTTCGTTTTACCGACGGCATTGATCAATCGTGTGATCATGTTTGAGACGGATGAACTAACGTATGAGCTCGCCTTCGACGACCGAGAACTGTCAAGCGGTCAAGTCATCAAGGAAATCGTTTCGCTGTACGCCGTTCGGGACGTCTCCGTGTCCGTACCGAAGATGGAGACGTTAATCCGCAAGCTCTACCAAGCGGGGATCAGTGCATGAGAATCCGTAAATATACCGCGTTGATGCGGTCCCAAATCAAAGTTGATCTCGCCTATACAGCCTGGTACTGGGCAAGCATGTTTAGCGTGACGATGCGTCTGTTCATCCTCTATTTCTTCTGGCAAGCCGTGTATGCCAATAAGACCGATGTTTCCGGTATCTCGCTGTCAACGATGCTGACGTATGCGGTGCTTGCGACGATGATCGATCAGTTCCGCGGGGGTGCCGGACGCGATCTCGCCCGGATGATCAAACAAGGGGCAATTGCGATCGAGTTACTCCGTCCGTATCACTTGCTCGATAAGTTACTCGCCCAAGACATCGGCTCAAAAGTCTCGGTTTTGTTCCGCTCGATCCTGCCACTCGTCCTCGTCTCGATTTTGTTCATCGGCGTGGATCGACCACAGTCATGGCTAGCTGGCATTGCCTTCGTCGGTAGCGTGATTTGTGCCGTGTTGCTTGCGACATTGATTGATCTGCTCGTCGGCATCTTTGCCTTCTATACCGTCAACATTTGGGGACTATCCGTCTTACAAGACGCCATCATCACGATCATGTCCGGTGCAATCGTCCCGTTGACGCTGTTCCCGGACTGGTTTCAGACGATCAGTCTGTACTTACCGTTTGCTTCACTCGTCTACGTCCCGGTTGCGATCTATACGGGAGAGATCGGGGCAAGCGGTATCCTGCAAGCGTTACTGATTCAAATCGGTTGGTTGATTGGATTCTTTGTCATCTTGCGGATCACGTTCGCGCTCGCGATCCGGAAAGTGACGGTGTTCGGCGGATGAAACGATACATAAAACTCTACTGGTTGTATGTCAAAAGTCATTTTAAAGTCATGATGGAATACCGGATTGATTTCCTGATCGGTGTCTTGTCGGTCTTCGGTCAACAGTTCGCCTCACTCTTTTTCCTGTCGGTCGTCTTTCAGCATATCGAGACGCTAAACGGCTGGGACTTTTACGAGATCCTATTCATTTACGGGATCGCTTTTTTAGGACGAGCCTTACACCATATCTTCTTTGATAACTTGTGGACGATCGGCTGGCAGTACATCCGGACCGGGAATCTGGATCGGTTGTTGATGCGCCCGGTCAATCCACTGTTTCAAATCGTCGCTGAGCGCGTTCAGCAAGACGGGTTCGGTCAACTATTGATTGGCGGTGGGGTGCTCTATGTTGCTTCCGATCACCTCGACATGATCTGGAGCTTCGGTGATGTCTTGATGTTAATCGTACTTGTTCTTTCGAGCGGATTGCTCTATATCGCGATCAACCTGTTTTTTGCGACGTTCTCGTTCTGGATGGTCGACAGTTTACCGGTCGTCTCAGCGGTCTTCAGTCTGAGTGATTTCGCCCGTTATCCGATGACGATCTACTCGAAAGTCTTGATGTTCGTCTTGACCTACATCATCCCGTTCGGATTTACTGCCTTTTATCCGGCGATGTATTTCTTTGACGGAAAAGGCTATGGAGTGATGGCGATTGCGACACCACTTGTCGCGATCATCGCCTGTTTGATTGCTTATCGATTCTGGTTGTTTGGACTGAAGGCATTCGCGAGTACGGGTTCATGAAAGAAGGAGAACCTTGAAGTGTTGCGACGCTTCAAGGTTCTTTTTGTTTCTAATCAATTTAGATATGGATTTTTATGTAAAATATGAAACTTTTGTTATTAAATGACAGTATAAAATATTGAGACATGAATCTGAGGGAGGGGTTACATTGAAAAAGGGATGGCTCGTATTACTGTGTTTGGTCTTGGTTACCTTATCGGGGTGTACCGTTTGGGAAAGGACAGAAAACTTCTTTTCACCGAACGACGAAACGATTAAAAACAAGACGATCAAGATTGGTCAAGAGGATCAGGTCAAGATTGTTCCGCTCTATACGCAATACAATCAGTACTTAGAAGAAGCGATGCAGACAGGAAACTCAGACGACAACACGAACAGTTACCTAAAACATGTCTTAGGTTACATCGATGAAATCGGTGAGCAACAAGATCTCGATCTAACATATATGAAAAGTTACTTTATGCTACAAGCAACTGAGTATAAAGAACAATTACTAAGTCGGACGAAAGAGCTGATGAAACAAGATACAGAGATCAAAAAAATCATTGAAAAAAGTTACACTGCTTCACATCGGGCATTACCAAAACAAACGAATACGATACTCATCGTGCCTGTTAACACGGAATTCATGCAGCGTATGGATGTCATGGGAGGGGTCGCAGGATTGGCAACTAGAGATTGCTTCATGCTATTCCTTACCGCTGACTACGATAAGAAAATGTTGGAATATGCAGTAGCCCATGAATATCACCACACTGCTTTATATGATCGGATGAAGCTAGATACTTCCTTAGGAGAGGAAGCTAGTCCACTGATCCATTCACTCCTCCTTGAAGGGAAAGCGGATCAGTTCGCGAAACGCGTCGTTAAAGGTGTGACACCAGCTTGGGTCGAGCCATTAGAAGAAGAGACAAAACAGCGTGTTTTACGTTTAATGAAAAATGGTGAGTTAACGCAAGAAGATATCATGGACGGCAATAAGGATCAGGATGTTCCTATGTGGAGTATGTACCGATTAGGTAAAGATATCATGGACGCCTATCTTGAAAAACATCCTTCAGAATCGATAGCAGATTGGACGACTAAAGACGCGGAAACGATTTTAAAGGATTACAAGTATAAAAATGATCTACTTTGATTCAAAAAATAGACCCGTCAGCATAAAGAAGCTGATGGGTATATTTTTATACTTTTGAAATTTTTCGAAATTAAGTCGAACGCTTTTGAACGATTGATGAACAGAAATAAAACGGCTGATGAACAGAAATAAAACGGCGAACGTGTTTTTTAGGAAATATCAGTTCGGGCGAGTGAACGGATAGCGTTTGACATGGCAGGGGAGACAAGATGAATCTGTTCGATGTAATCGAGGATCACTAGTGCAGCCGTTTTATTATGTGAATAGCCTGGCATCATCTCTGAGAATCGGTTGACCATTTCTGGGAAACGTTGCTCAATCCGACGTTCCGGAGCAAACGGATCAACAGATGTCGCTTCCTCTTTTTCAAATGAGGACAGAACGTGTAACAATTGACCAACGGCAAATTGTTGAATCAAACGGAAGGCTGATAATGTTTCGCCACGTGCTTCGCGACAGAGCCCGACATATAGATTCGTCAGTGCTTCATGGATGGCGTAATCGACGGATGGATGTTCGCTCGAACTGTTACGTGGTTGTGGGACTAAGCGTTCAAACGCGTCGAAGGAAGGATCGCACCACACGATACGACCAGCGGAAAATGCAATTTCAGAAAGTTCATCTAGTTCGAAGATGGCGAATTCGGCATAGATACCGTCGTCAAACATGACTTTATGTCCATCCTGCGTATTTTGAAATTGAAAGTGAAAAGGGTATGTGTTTTCTAACCAGTCGAGTTGATCGATGAATCGAGCCTTTTTACCGGGCTTTGCGATGATGAAAAAGTCTAAGTCCGAATAATCATCGAGTCGTTCAAGTTCTTGACCGACAGAACCGAGTCCGAGCAGGACAAGCGCATCATCTGTTTGTGCAATCGTTTGCCCAATTGCGTCTAATCGTTCCAATAATACGTCTCTATGTGTCATCTCTGTTGCTCCCTCTTTATGGTGTTTATATGTAAGAATTGCGGACACCTCATTAGGGAAGCGTCCGCGAGTGTCGGTAGGGCGATCAAAAATGATCGCTTTGCATCTTATGCAGCAATTGATCAAATGTTTCATGATCCTTACTTGAAAAAGCACGGAAATAACGATCGTCAATCTCTTCGATCTCTGGAGCTGAGGTCTGAATCAGCGCTGCACCATCTTCCGTCAAGAGAATCCGTTTTTCCCGGTTGATTCGTTTTCGGATGACGAGGTGTTCTGCGAGCAACTTCTTGACCGTTTGCGAAATGGCACCGCTTGAGAGTTCAAGCGTGCGTTCAAGTGATTTTTGTGTCGCACTCTCTTGATGATATAGGGTCATCAATAAATCGAATTGGGATTTTGAGAGCCCTTTTGGTTTCAGTACATCGTTGACTTCTTTCGAATAACGAGAATGGATTCGCTGAATGGCGTTCCAGTGTTGCATTGAAGATTCGAATGTGAAGGTCATGATTTTTCCTCCTCTTCTGTCATGCAGGGTTGAGCTTATCGAAGAAACGGATTAATTCTTCCTGTTGTCGAGCCGTCAAAGCGGCGAATTGTTCTTGTTGAAAACGTTCGTAGGCGGGCAACACTTCTTGAAGAATAGCTGTTCCTTTTTCCGTCAATAGCAGATAGTTCGTCTTCCATTTGCGCTTGCGGGTGATGAGTTGCCGATCAAATAAACGTTTGATTCCGTGTGAAATCGTACCATCGGTCACTTGGATCCGTTCTGCGATTTCCTTCTGGCTCGTGCATGAGGTCGTTTGTAGGCAACGCAATACTTCAAGATTCGTATGGGAGAGATCCCATTGTTTCAAGAAAGCATTGACGCGCTTGATTTGTTGATTATGATACGTCGAAATCGTATGCCAGCATGTCATGGGATATGTCTCTGTCATTGTTGTCATGGGGAACCTCTTAAATGTAGAATGTACTGCTGATGAATTACTTTTACCATACCATATTAAAAATATGTAGTGCTACTAGTTTGAACGCAAACCCATCACTTCCCATCATTGCCTAGGAACTGTACAAAAAAGACCTGAACGTGTCAGGTCGGTTCAGGAAGGAATCCCATTCGAAAGCGTGAGATAGGAATCCATTAACTGGAATCCATATTTCGTAAAACATTGATCTGAGACGCGTCCTTGTAAGGTGATCGTCGCATAATCGCCACGAATCGCGTAATGAGTGTACTTTTTTTCAATATCATGAATCAATGACTCAAGTAACAGACCACGCTCGCCGAGTCCTTCCTCGCGAACGTTGATCTCAAGTAAACAGAATGTACCGTATTCGGTGAGGGACGTGCGTTCCGTTCGTTCATGAAGCACGGTTAAGAACGAACGTTTTGAGATGAGAGATCGACTATGGGGTGGCTCAAGAATCGTAACGTAATAACTGAGCGCTGGGGGGCGCATGTTGCGCGTGACTTCGACGACTTGCCGCTGATTGTTGTACGCGAGACCAACAAATTGTTCTTGCGGATGATGCGGCACGGTCAGTCCTTCTTGCTCACAAACGGTTTGCCACTCGGCTTCTGGAATCCAGACAGCCTCTTCGGTTTTCGCTAAAGCTTTAAAGAACTTCACGTTGAACGGATGACCTCCTATAGGGTATGTAAAATGACTATTCCCATCATGCCTGATGGCTAGACAAAAAACGAGTTACAATCTGACGACAAATGATCTTCCTTTGCTATAAGTATACCGTGAAATTTCGTTTTGAAACAGACTACACCTGAATCAATCGACTGTCTATACTAAATGTATCCAGTCAGGAGGCGAGCGTATGAAACCAGTCGAAGGTCCGTTTTTCCATGGCACGAAAGCCACGTTGCGAATCGGTGACGAATTGAAACCAGGGCACGCGTCGAATTTTCGTGAACGACCGCTCCAGCACGTCTATTTCACAGCAACACTTGATGCAGCGAAGTGGGGCGCGGAGCTCGCACAATCTGACGCTCCGGAGCATATCTACCTCGTCGAGCCACTCGGAGCGTATGAGGATGATCCGAACTTGACGAACAAACGGTTCCCAGGCAATCCGACTCGGTCGTATCGGTCGACAGAACCCGTGAAGATCATTGCTGAACTCGGAACGTGGGAGCGGCACACAGATGAAGAGATTGAGACGATGAAAGCATCCTTGCAGCGGTTACGCGCAGAAGGGAAGGATATGATCATTGACTAAAAGAGCGGGGGGAGAAAAGCTTGCCTGTACATGATTTTAAATCGATCCAACCGACGAATGTGAACGTCATTGATCAATTATTAGTCAATCACTTGCACGCCATCCGCCTGAATCAACAGGACGAGCGATGGATCACGATCCTTGGAGATCCGTTCGTTCCACCCATTGAAACGATCGTTGGCGTCTATTGTGTCTACCGGAAATCAATTCTTGATCTGTTGCAAGGTAGGATTGCCTCTATCGAATCGTATGACTTTCAGAAGGCATCTGCGAATGACAAACTCATGACAGCAGAAAGCGTCGAAGGAGTGCTTGATATGGCGACATTCGTCGTCATTGCTTCAGAAGACGACACCTATATGTCTCACTACTTCATCGGTGGTGATGCAAAGAAACTCAATTCGATCTTAAACGTATGCTTTGGTCATCCGAATGCGTTGGACGAACAAGCATCAAAACATTCTATCAAACGCTTCGAGCAGGATGTTTTGATCGTTGAAAAGATGGGATTCATGAAATTGCTTCGAAATGAATAGAGAAACGAATTGAATGTAAGATAAGCACTACCACGTATTTTTTTGTCAGAATGTACTGCAAGGTGAAGATGGAATGGTACAATATGTAAAAGGGGGGCGTTTATATGTCTCGCTTCAAACAAGAAAAGAAACAACCACTCGATCATCTCCGCGATGGTGTCGATCAAGGTCTCGGTAGTGCCGTACCACGTGGGCAAAACGACGGGATGCGTGGTCTGGAGATGCTCGCAGTGCTTGTCGTCCTCGGTGGAGGATATCTACTATATCAATGGTTTTTCTAAAGCAAGAAGCATCGCCCTTACGAGGACGATGCTTCTTTTTGTTCGATTTCACTGACGATATCATCTAATGTGACGTGAGCGAGTACCTTCTCAAGCGCGGATTGCGCAAGCTCAAAGATGGGTGTGACTGTCGATTGGATGTTTCGTCCGACTGGGCAGTCTGGGTTCGGTGCGGCATGGACGCCGAACAATTCCTTGTCCGGTACGACAGCAACGGCGTGATAGACGTCAAGCAGCGTAATCTTAGACAACGGGCGGGCGAGTCGCGCACCGGCGACACCCGGACGGACCTCGATCAAATCAGCTTTCTTCAACATGCTCATGATTTTACGGATGACGACCGGATTCGTATTGACGCTGCCAGCAATCAAGTCGGATGTCATCTTCTCGTCGGTCGCGATCAACGAGAGAATATGGATGCCGACGGAAAAACGTGTACTGATGGCCAACGGATGACCCTCCTTCTTAAAAACATTGTTCTCTCATTATACGTCGTATTGTTCATTTGGCAAGAAACGGGGAATAGGAACAACACTGTTGACAAACAAAGTAATTGTAACTATATTAGTTACATGTAATCGAAATAGTTACATATCAAAAGGAGGAATCATCATGAATATCGGAATCATCGGCGCAACAGGAAAAGCAGGGCAATTGATTTTACAAGAAGCAATCACACGTGGTCATGACGTCACGGCAATCGTCCGTAACGCGGCAAAAGTGACGGCAAACGTCACGATTCTCGAGCGTGATGTACTCGCACTGACGAAAGATGACTTAAACGGGTTTGACGCCATCGTCAATGCGTTTAACTCAGCACCGGGTGAGGAGACGAAACATATCGAAGTCGGGCGTCATTTAATCAACGTGTTAGCAGGAAGCAAGACACGACTTTTCGTCGTCGGTGGGGCGGGAAGCCTATTCGTCGATGCCGAGCATACAGTACGTGTCATGGAAACACCGGATTTCCCGGAAGCGTATTATCCGACAGCCTCGAACATGGGAAAAAACTTGATCGAACTGCAAGGGCAGCAAGACGTGACATGGACGTATCTCAGCCCCGCTGGATTCTTTGATCCGAGCGGTCAACGTACAGGAGCGTATACAGTCGGCGGTGAGCAGATGATTCTAAACGCAAAAGGGGAAAGCTACATCAGTTACGCGGATTACGCCATCGCTGTAGTGGATGAGCTAGAAAACGCGCAACATCTCAACGAACGATTCTCGGTCGTTGGCGAACAAGGGTGATGGTGTCAGACCGACTTACGTAGTCGGTCTTTTTTAATGGGCGTAGTGAGAGATACAGCGGAGGACGGATGGCATAGTAGCATGGTTTGTTTAATATGAGAATAGAAACGACTAAAGGAGTATAAATCATGATGCGACGAATGTTTAGTATCATCAGTCTATTAGCTGTCTTGATCGTCTGTACGACATCGACGCAACCGTCCCGATTCGAACGTTCGGAACCCGTCGCGACGATCGAGGATCATTACGAGGGACAAATCAATTGGCCGAGTGAAAGCGATCCGTTGATAGAACTTCACGCCAAACCGTGATCTACATATTGCCGATAAAAGCCCGTCTTCTTGAAGAAGACGGGCTTTTAGTGACGTTAAATGACAGTCATTGCGTTCAAGAAGACGAACAAGAACGTAATGCCGCTCGTCAAAATCAAAAAGGGGAGGACGATCAGTAATTCAAGATGCGGACGAACACCGTGGAAGAACAGAAAGAACAGTGTCAAACAGGCGGTCGTGATCGTCAACGCAAGTGAGGCAATCAATTCATGAAGGGGTTCAACGAACGGAATGAGGGACGCTCCAGTGATCGTGTCAAAAGCGAAACCGAAGGACAAAAAAATGAGTAAGTACAAAAGTGATTTTTGACGAAACATGCGGCATGTCTCCTTTACTGAACGATACATTCAGTATAATGCCCAGCTTGTCATTCTTATCTAACAAAAATGTAAGAATGTGGATGATTTCAAACAACTGAATCGTTTTTGTATAGTAATGTCAAACGTGTCAACAAAAAATAGAGGAAGGCGGCGCTACTCGCAATCGCCTGAAAATAGAGCGGTTGAAACAGACCATTGAAGACGATTAATAAGATGCCACCAATAAGGAAGGCGATGCCTTGATTCAGAAAGAGATGTGATGTAAAGGAAAGTGGACGCGTTCGGAAGCCGAAGTAACGAATCGCGTCAGTCAGGATGCCGCCGACCGTGATGACAATCATAAACGACAGCAATGTCTCGAAAACACCTGAATAATACCCAGCGTCCGTCTCGGCCATAAGGCGTGGTGACGACGGGAGATATTGATACAGCATCAAAAAAATCCAGTTAGTCATCAGTAGTCGAAATGACAGACGGATCATGGTGTTCCTCCTTCCCGGTTTTCATGACGATGAATAGACGGGTGACCATCACATATAAAAAGGCAGCGACTACGTTTCCGATGAAAAATAAAGCAGGAAGTGAAGTGAACAAAATGAACGCGCCAGCAAACACGAAGACCGTGCCTTGATGAACGAGGAGATGTGTCGTCCACGGTAGCGAACGTTTCGTGAAACGGACAGCTAACAGCAAGTCACCCAACGCGATGCTACTGAAAAACAGTAGCATGACAGCATCCAACTGTTCATTGACCAACTGCTCCGTGTAGGACAAAAACGGCACCATCATCGTCATCGAACCAAACAAGTTAAGAAACAAAAAGAAGCTGAGGACGGTCCGACCAAGCCACCCGAACAGATAGGGGAGAAATGACGGATACTTCCGTGCCGACTCGGAGACAAGAAGATACACTAATGCTACTCCAGAACAGAACAAGACAAAATAGAACGAAAATGGATTGGGTTGCACAAGTAGATAGAGGACGATACTTGCGAACAACGCGACGACCTGATTGAGGATGATCCGTTGTGCGAATGAGATAGTCGAACGGAATAACAGGCGCGGCAGCCCTCCTGTCAAGAGTGCGCCGATTAGGATGACTGGACCGGCAAACAGTAGACCAATCAGGAAGAAGTCGGTGAAGGACGTGCCGTAGATTGCTGGATCCCCCATCTCATGCCCAGCAATCAGTGCGTACAAGAAAGCGAACAATATCGCGGAAATGAAACTGTTCTTTACGATTGATGCCATAGAAATAAGTCCTTTCCGTTTGTTGCTCAAAATAGTTTGTACCAATACAGCGTCAGATCGATGTCTGGATTGGCGGATTGTTTTAGGCTATCGACACCACCGAGCACGAAGCCTTCTCGCGCGTAAAACCGGCAAGCTATCAGATTATCGTCCTGTGCTTCAAGGGACAGACCGATCAACTCACGTTGCTGTGCCCACTTCGTCGCAGCGGCGAGCAGTTGGTGTCCGACGCCTAGTTTACGAAACGATTGTTTGACGGCGATGTTCTCGATGTAGGCGAAACGGTTCCAGTCACGTACGAGACGAATCTGACCGATACAAGAAGTGCCGGAGAAGGCGAGTAGGACGATACGATCTTTATGATCAATATAAGTAGACCAATCGAGACGGTCGTCCGGGAAATGGGTCTCGGTAACTGTTTCATAAAGTTCTTCCGTGTAGGACCAGGTGGTACCGGAAAACTGCGGAACGATGTGTCCGATGATTGGAAACGGATCGTTGGCATCATTGACGAGTGGAATACTCTCGATCGAGAGAGGGCGAATTTTCAATTGTTCAGTCTCTTTCATCGTCATCCTCCTTCTATCTTTAAAGATATAGTTCACTCTCTTCATCATCTCCTAAATGCTGAGAACTGTCACGAGGAGAGGTACGAGAACAGGTCAATTTTTAGCTGAAAACGGGTTTTAATTTTTCTAAAAAAGGAATTGCATGAACAGGAACGAATACATAGTCAGAAGACGATGAAACAGTACAGAGAGACAGCAGTAGAGGACGTGACAACATGAACATGGATACGGTCAACCAGTATCTCGATGCCTATGGATATGGCGTTATTTTCATTTTTTTATTTTTTGGCATCGTCGGGATCCCGGCACCGGAAGAATCACTACTCGTCCTGATTGGTATCTTAAGTGGTCAGAACGAAGAACGTTTGATTTATTCAATCTTGACGGCATTCGCCGGAACGTACGTCGGCATGTTGACGGCATATGGCGCGGGGCGCTTCTTTGGACCGACCGTCTTACGATACGGTCGGTTCATCGGATTGACGAGGGAGCGCTGGGAGCGGGTGTCAAACGGCTACATGGGACGCATCAATCGGACGATCATCGCCGGTCTTTATATTCCGGGCGTGCGGCAAATCAATCCGTATTTTGCGGGGATGAAGCAGATTCCGTTCGGTCGTTATTTCTGGGTGTCGGCACTTGGTTCCGCGCTATGGGTCGTTCCTTTCGTCTTACTCGGTCACTTTGCCGGGAAGACGTTCCATATCAAGCCGGAAGTCGTACCGTATTTCGGACTTGCCTTACTCGTATTGTTCCTGCTCGGTGTACTCGTCAAATGGCTCAAGCGTAAACGGCTTGAAAAACGCGTCGTTTCAGGGAAAAACCAAGCGGGAAAAGAAGACTAAGCGATACTTCTTTTTAAAGGATTTTTGCGGATAGTTTGAAGGAGTGGACATACGATGCAAAAAATAGTGATCTTTCCTTTTTTAAGGATGCGATCCGGTCATCATCTCGTCGCGGAAGCCATCGCCGAACGATTGCAGGGACCAGATGTTGAAGTCAAGGAAGTAGAGTTACTCAGTACGATCAGCCCGTTCGCGGAATGGGTGACATCGAAGTTTTATCTGAACTGGATCCGACATTTCTCAAACGGTTATAGTCGTTTTTACCATCGGCATATTGCCGGGCGTTCAAGTAACGCGCGCTCAAGGGGATGGACGTCGCATTATTTCCAACAGCAAATGTTACGAATCATCCGAACGGAACAACCGGATGTCATCATCTGTACGCATGCATTTCCGTCCTATCTCTTGAATCAATTGAAGGAACGAAACCTTTGTGATGTACCCGTCATCAATGCCTATACCGATCTATTCGTCAGTCGCGTCTGGGGAAAGAAGCATATCGAGTATCATCTGTTGCCGAATCGTGAGGCGAGGCGGGAATTGCACGCGCACCATGCTGTACCAAAAGAGCGGTTGTTCGTAACAGGAATCCCTGTCCATCCAGCAATTTCTGGTGGTTCCATCATTCGTTCGACGCAGTCCCGCAAACAAATTCTTGTTGCTGGCGGAAACGGTGGACTCGGTCAACTCGAGACGTTGCTGACGCAAATCGAACAGTGTGCGGAAGCAGATTTTCATGTCTTGTGCGGGAACAATCAGACGCTCTATAAACGACTAGCCACGCGACGTCATCCACATATCCATCCACTCGCCTATATCGATTCAAGGGATGAGATGAATCAACTGTATGAACGGATGGATGCGATCGTCACGAAGCCGGGTGGCGTGACGGTTAGCGAAGCGTTCGAAAAACGTATACCGCTGTTCATTCAACACGTCCTACCGGGGCAAGAAGAAATCAATCGCACGTATTTGATGGAGAAAGGGCTTGCGTTCTCCTTTAATCAAACGGATACACTCGCGGACGTCATCCGTCGGACGCTTGAGAATCCGGACGTCATGCACGCTTGGCAACAAGCGGTCACACAGTATCAAAATGATCGCGTCATGGCCGATCAGCGATTTTTCGCTGAACGGATTGCGGGTTGCCTGCAAGATCGTCGTCAAAAAGTAAATGGATAATAAGGGAGTTAGTTTACATGCGTTCACGTCTTGTCACAGCGGGAGTTCTCGCGACACTCGCCTATACGGTCGTTCCGTATATGGCGTCACGCGTCTTTGGATGGCGCGTGACGAAATCACTGGACTCACGATCCGTCGCCTTGACGTTCGATGATGGTCCAGATCCTGTCTATACGGCAGAACTTCTTGATCTCTTACAACAAGAAGGCATTCATGCGACGTTTTTCGTCGTGGGTCATAAAGCAGAAGAACATCCGGACCTCATTCGCCGGATGCACGAAGAAGGGCATCAAGTCGGTATCCACAATTATATCCATCGTCCGAACTGGTCGATGCGACCGTCGACCGTCCGGACAGGCATCGAGCGGACGGCTACAATCATTGAACGGATCACGGGCGAACGTCCGACGGTCTATCGTCCACCGTGGGGTGCGCTTAATGCTGGAGATGTCCTTTGTCCTCCTTCTTACAACATGATTCTCTGGTCGAAGATGGCAGAGGACTGGAAGCTAGAGGGCGGAAAGGCAAAAATCAAACGGCTGCTATCAAATGTGTCAGAAGGAGACATCATCTTGCTCCATGATAATGGGGATACGTTCGGTGCAGATCCACAAGCACCCGTGCAGACGATTGCGGCGCTGAAAGAACTCTTGCCGGAGTGGAAAGCACGCGGCTTACAGTTTCGGCGAATCGATCAAGCATAAAGAAAGAGGACTTACCGGTTTCATGGTAAGTCCTCTTTTGCATGGATTAAGCATTGCGTGACATGTCGTCCTCGTCTGCTTGACTATGATGGAGGATCAAGCGTCGTACGACGAACGAGCGTAAGAATAAGATGAAGGTGATGAGCGGAAGTAGTAACCACCACGATTGTGTTAAAAATAAGTCATCAAACGTCGTGATCATGACGAAATGACGCCCAATGTACAGCCACATGAACAAGGAACTGACGAATAGAATCGCTTCTGATGTCGTCATGAACTCAAAATCGGATTTCATTGCTTCACTCCTTATGGATGGATGATCTGTTTTTGCATCATCCAGCGCAATCTACTCAATAATCGAATGCGTATGATAAAGATTAAGAACGGACCGGTTCGCGGTCTTGTGTCGTCATGGCTGCCTCAGCATCGACCTCGTACAGAATGACACGGTTCCGCCCTTGTTCCTTGGCGGCATATAACGCTTCGTCGGCAAGGATATTCATCCGCTGGGCAGCAACGTGTTTCCCATGGGCGATGCCGACGGATGCTGTGATCGAGATGGCGGGAAAACCGTCGAGCTGAAAGCGCGTGTTCGCGATTCGCTCCCGGATTCGGTTAGCGACCTTCGCGACTTTCGAAGGCGTCAAATCATAGACGAGGACCATGAATTCCTCTCCACCGATGCGCGCCGTGATATCGTGCGGACGCGTTTCTTCCTGTAAGATCCGTGCGAATTGTTGTAAGACGAGATCACCGTTCGCATGCCCGTATGTATCGTTGACATGCTTGAAGTGGTCGATGTCGAGTGCGAGCACATTGTAGACACGTCCTTCTTCTTCGAGCAACGCCGTCCGTTCGTCCCAAACACGGCGATTGTACAGTCCTGTCAAATGATCAAGTTCCGCTGATTGTTTGTAGCGCTGCACCTGTTCGTTGAGCAACTGAAAATCAATCGTCAATAGACTCGATAACAGTCCGACTGCGAGTCCGATCGTCCATGTCGAAGCGAGCAAGCGAAGAGCGGCGTCACTAAAGCCGAGATTGATTGAGACAGCAATCGAGATCATGAACAAGGCCCAGACGTTCATGATGAGATTTTGCAGTAACGGTCGGTGGAGCAACCGTTTATGGATGAAGTACATCCCGGAGCTGATGCCAAGGACTGCAAGAAACGCGACGACTGCTTGTGGTGTCCAACCGAAATAGAACCGGGAGCAGCCGATGATCAGCGTTGCGATGATCAGTGGCGAGCGGACGCCATAAAAAGCGAGTAAGACGAGCGGTAAATGACGCAAATCCATCCGTAACGACTCGTTGACGGCAATTCCCTTAAACATCAACAGTACCCCGAGCAGCCCGGTCGCGAGACCGACGATGAGGGATTTCAAGCTACTTGACGCGAGACGTTGACTATAAATGATTTTGGCGATCAAATAAAAGCCGGTGAAGGCGATGCAAGCATTCAATAACAACTCGGCAATGAACATCGGTTCCACATCCTTGAGTATGATACCTTCACGATAGCAGTTTGATAAAGGATGTCAACGAGAGACTCTCAAAATTTTAGTAAATCAGGTAAAGACTTGCTTCGATATGATCATTTGGTAAAATAAGAGAGCTTTAGGGAAAGGGAGGGATGAGGTTGGAACCGAAACATCTAACGATTGAAGCGCGGAAGTTTGACGGACGTCCGCACTACTCGTGGGACGGAGACGTTCTTGTTCAGACGGAAGCGTATCTGCTCGTCGCGAATACGCCAGGACGGACACTTTTACATCATCGTCGCGAAGCCGTTTATACATATGACAATTATAGTCTGGAATTCTATCCGCTTGATGCTGATTTTACGGTCGGTCTCGATATAGAGCGGACGGGAGAAGTGACGTACTACTGTAACATTTGCTTACCGCCGGTACTTCAAGGAAATACCTTATCGTTCATTGATCTGGATCTCGATCTCGTCCATCGCGAGGGAGTGTGGACGGTCGTCGACGAGGACGAATTTTTAGAAAACCAACAATTGTACGACTATCCGACTGATGTGATTAAACGAGCTCGTGCATCGTTACTGAACCTACAACAGCGAATCGCGCAGCAGCAGTTTCCGTTTGACGGCTTTTTGGATCCATTCATCCCGACCGTCCTGCAGATGAAGAGAAGGGGGAATGACACATGAAGACGATTCGTTGTCACCGGGCATTCGGTGTCTATGGATTATTGTTGAAGGATGATGCCTTACTCGTCATCGACAAGAATGGTGGACCGTATATCAATCGCTATGATTTACCAGGGGGGAGCCTTGAAGAAGGGGAGACGCTCGCTACGGCGATGCGCCGGGAATTCACGGAAGAGACAGGGCTCGAGGTGGCACTCGAACGGCAGATCGGCGTCGCGGACTTCAAGCTTCCGTGGGACTGGCGCGAGTTCGACGAAGTCCATCACATCGCTGTTTTTTATCTCGTCCGACAGACGGGGGGAACGCTTAGTATCCCTGAACAATTTGTAGGACAAGACTCGCTCGGTGCGCGCTGGGTCAAGGCGAGTGACGTCTCGATTGATAACGCGTCACCGCTCGTACTCGAAGCGTTTCGCTGGATCGAGGAACAGCAACTCGATCTCGAGGCACGACACTTTTCGAGTTGGGACGTCTTGAAATGAACAGGAGCGCTCTTCGTTAACGGAGAGCGCTTTTTCTTATGGGAGATTCGCTAATGCGGCATCAAGCCGTCGTTTTTGATGGCGATGGTGCGCGAGATGATACATGACGAGAGCATACCACTCGGCGGCATTCAACCAGCCCATCCCACCGTGTTGCGTCTTTTGGTCAGCGGGTGCCGACTCTGCGATGGAAGCAAGTGCAGTGTGACGATCGGTCAACTCAAGCCAACGCGTCCGTAATCGGTCGACGTGAGCCGTCTCGTCCGGTGGTGCGTTCATCGCATCCGGTAACCGGATCGGTGTCGCCGGAAACGCACCGGCAGCAAACAGCCTTTCGCCAAACGGTGACTTTCCGGACGTGGTCATGGGTGCGAACTGGCACGACTCGACCTCATCCAAATACTCATGACTGACGACGATCAGATGATCGTACATCTGACTGATCGACCATGTGTCATGATCCAGATGATGAATCAAGGAATCCGGTTGATAGTGATCAAGCTCCTGTAGATAATAGGTGAATAGTTCGTTCATCCTGTCACTCCTCTCAAAAAACATCTCCCTATTCTTTTCGAACAATCCTCGACTTCTTCCTGTCATATTTCCTAGAAAGGAGGAATCACCATGCAAGTTCCATATCTCCCGGTTCCCCATACGCTCTTACGGAGCGGGACGGCATTTGCGTCCGTCCATGAAAAGATGATCTATCTGATCCTTGAAAGCTTCAGTGGTCAGGATGGTCAAGCATTCCCGTCCTATCAAACGATCGCCGACGCTGTTCCGTGCAGTAAATCGACGGTCAAGTCGTGTATCCAGTCCTTGATCGCAAGCGGTCGGATCGAGAAAGTCGAACGGTTCACGAAACACGTGGGACAGACCTCGAATGCTTACCGTGTCCTGCCCCGTGCCGACATACCGTCCCCGGCGAGTCACGAGACGACTGCCCCCGAGGTTTCTGCTGACTCCGAAGAAGAAGTCTTGAAGAAAACGACTTTAAAAAAGGAACTGGTGCAGCAGTACGAAACGAATCTAGGTAAAGCGACACCACGAATCGAGCAGGAATTGCTACAGCTGGCAACAGACCATCCGATCGAGCGAATCCAGTATGCGATCGAAGAGGCAGCGCGGGCGAACAGTCGTCATTTTGGTTACATCGAGCAAGTCGTCAAACGCCTTGCGACCGGATCTGCGGCAGTACGTCCGAAACAAGGAACCAAACGTTCAAGAAGAGAAACTTCATTATTTCAATTACCGAATTGGATGGAACGAGAAAAATCAGCGCAACGAGCATATGAAGCACACCATAAAGAGAAACAGACCATACCTGACGACGCCGAAATTGCAGAATTATTACAAGCACTGACAAGGGAGGGAGCTTTATGCAACTAGAAGAATTACTCCGACGTGCCAATCAAAAACTATCCGCTCCTGGCATGCATCCGTCTGTCATCCGGATCGCGCGTGACGTGATACGAGAGCTTTATCCGCATGGAATCAAGCTCGGTGTAGCGCAAAGTTTTCGGAGTATCTCGGAACAGAATGCGTTGTATGCAAAAGGACGGACGACACCAGGGCCCATCGTGACGCAAGCCCGCGGCGGACAATCGAACCATAACTTCGGTGTCGCAATCGATGTCTTCCTTTACGAAGACGGAGCAGTATTCCTTTCTCCACCAGATGCGCGACTCCGGCGGATTGTTGCAGCGATGAAACGACGCGGAATGGACTGGGGAGGGGATTGGTCTCGTTTTCCCGACTACCCACATTTTGAACTGTACGATCATGTCAGTCTTGCCCGCCATCATGTGCCAAAACCGGGACACTATCTACGGGAAAAAATCCAAGCACCGGAACTCGTCCGAGCCCTTGAAAAACGCTTGGGACTTGTGGTGACGGGAGTCTTTGATGCCCGATTGACGCACGCCGTTCGAACGTTCCAACAGACGTGTCGTCTAGTCGCTGACGGGATCGTTGGTCCGCAAACATGGCGTCGTCTCTTTCCGGTGTCACCATGATTCGTCTTCAGGCGTGGATCCGTCTCTTGATTCCGCTCTATGTCTTTCTTGAGTTACTCTTACCGACGCTCGGTTTTACAGCATTGCCAGTATCGTCAAGTGACGTCGAACGGTTCGTGACGGGTCTGATCGGACTGGTCGGTCTACTCGTCGCTTGGTGGAAGAACAATGATGTGACAGAACGAGCACTGAGACGAAGGCAGTCACAGGAACAGCTGGAAAACACATCCCTGACCGATTAAGAAGGCTGGAAGCGTTTGGAATGTTCTAGCAACGGGCATTATTTCATACAAACGACTAACAGTTTGATTTCAAGACACCGATATAAGGGATAGACTTTAGTCAATTAGATAGAGAAAGAAAGGTCGGTCTTTTTGTGAAATGGTCAACGTTGCAGCGCTATTTGTTTTTGGCACTCTGTGCGCTTTTATTTACAAGCGTCTGGAGCTATCAAGCTTTCCTAAAAATCGAACGAGAGAATGCACGCATCTTAAACGAGGCGATTCCGATCTCGACGGAAGCAGCAGAGTTGTTTCCGGCGTTACTAAATCTTGAACTGGTCGTTCGCAGTTACATCCTCTCACCGAACGAGGCGGATCTAGCCCAGTATGATCGGACGATTGATCGGCTTGATCAAACGGTCAAGCGACTCAATCAACTCGATGAGAATCATCCGATCATGCGAAAGCTCGTCCGGACGGAAGCGATCCCACGAATTGAGACGGCAACCCGGTTTTATGATGCCCAACTGGCACTCGTTCGAAGCGGGGATCAAGCAGTCGCTGAGGCAAAACGCTATCAAGGGATGCAATATATCGAGACATTTCGTCCGATCGATGCCCGTCTACGGACGGACGTCAACCGAATCATTGCCGAAGCAACGAATCGTTCCGAACAAGCATCGAGTGCTGCGAAATGGGTCATCGTCGTCGTTGCAAGCATCGCTGTCATCGTCTTGATTGCCTTCATCCAGACGTTTCGGATGGAACGCAGCAAACAAGCCTTGATTCATCGTTCGCTTCACGACGCCTTGACCGGCATCCCGAATCGACGAGCGTTCGATGAACGATTGGAACATCTCCTCGAAGAAGCCAAACAACAGCAGACACCACTTTCCCTGATTTTGATCGATGTCGATGCCTTTAAATCGTATAATGATACGTATGGTCATTTAAAAGGGGATGAATGTTTAAAGGAAGTCGCCCGCGTCTTGAAGCGTCAAGCACGGCATGGGCAAGTCGCACGGTACGGTGGGGAGGAGTTCACGGTCTTGTTGTCGCGTGGAGCAGAAGAAACCCGGCACATTGCAGAACGAATTCGTCAGGACATTCTCGATTTGAATATCGTACATGAACGGTATGAACCACTTTGCCGGGTCAGTGTCAGTCTTGGCTTGACGTCGCTCGTACCTGGAGCAGAGACGACGGAAAAAGAGGTGATCGACCAAGCCGATCAAGCGTTGTATCGGGCAAAAGAGAATGGTCGGAACCAAATCGGTGACATGGCAGGGTAATGCATAATCAGATGGGAATGAAGAATGGTGATACAGGTAGGATTTGTTTTTGAAAAAACGGAAAACATGGAAAACGCTGCTCGAACGGTCTTGGATGCATTTCATTCAGACATACGAGTTCTCGGATACAGTTACGCGACGGATATTGATGGATCACATTGGGGCGAGGAAAAAGGTCTTCCGAAAGACTGGCGTCCATTGCTGAGTCATCATTACGGGAATGCCTCGCTTGTCTTCTCAGCGTATCATGGTTTAACGACAATACCTGTTCGAATGACGATTGAAAAAGAGCCTGACTGCTTTGGTTTTCGATTCGGTTTTCAAGAAGAGAAGTTAATTCCGTTGACGACCGACCAGCAAGAATTGTTGTTCATGGAGGACATGCAAAGGGTTGCTGGCAGGTCAAACGCTCTGTATGCCTTTTGTGATTTTGATGCGGAAATCGAGCATCCGATAACAGAACGGGAACACATCAATCGAGAATATGCGATCATCTACTGGTCCAAGGAGCAGACTTTTTTAAAGAACGGTTGGAAAATCGATGCTTTTACAGACCGATGAACACAAAAATACCCCACGTGAGAACTTACTTCTCATACGGGGTATTTTTATGTTCATTGTAAGATGACGCAATACGATCGATCGGAAATGAGAGGCGCCGATATGACATAGACCGCTTTGACGGGAACACCACCAACACGTGCATCGAGTTGTTTGAGCTGGGACCGAATCTTGCGGCTTAAGCCATAGCGTGTTTCAGTACTGAGCTCATCGACATCTTCTTGGACGTGCAAGAGAAGTTGGAACGGTTCAAGTGAAAAGATTGAAAAATCACAGGAAATCCGCGGATCCTCGAATTTTTCATTCAATTCCTTCTTGATGTAATAGGCTTCTTGTGCACTAATCATCTTCTCTCACCTCACTCTCCTGGTTGAACGACTTTTTCTCTACTATAGTCTATATTACCCAGTTTTCTGGCAACTAATCGTCTGATTTTGAAAAATAGTCAATCCAAACTTTAAAAACACTTGAAACGTTTTTTTAAGATGTCATCCTACTCGACAGCAAAAGAAAAACCGCCGAGCTTCAATGAGCAGGGCGGCAGGATTCAAGAGATCGATGATTGAACTTGGCATGTCCGAAGATACTGCTCCATCGCTTGGGCGAAGAAGGTCAATTGATGCGTCGAGATGACCGGTACCTTCCCATACCGCACTTCAAAGTAGAGCGGATCAACAGGAGATGGGAACGCAATCCGATCAAACCATTCCGTTACCGTCTCGTGGGTCCGGCGTTGTAAGGACAGCGGCAATTGTGCATTAAAGTGAGCGAGTTGTTTTCGAATCGAGTCAGCAGGCAGGTCTTTTGTCTCATAAATGAAGATTGGAAATCGTGGCGGAAGCACATACCCTGATGGATCGATACGAGGTCGACGCAACCACTGGAGATAATACCAGAAAAACCAGCTACAAAACAGGAGAATGAGACATAGTATGAGAAGATAAGGAGGTGTCGTCACCGAAGAATCGAACCCTGTCCGGAACCATGGAGCTGGTGGATCGACTTCGCTCATCGTGACCGTGCTTTCACCATAAGACGTTCCTTCTTCGATCGTATCGATGATCGATTCCTTTGGACCGCAACGGTCGACGCAATATGTATTCGTTGCTGGATCAATTCGTCCAAGCAGTGACGTATAGAGCGACGGGACGAATTGTTGCATGGTGAGTAGTAGTAGACAGACAAGTGGAATAAGAAGCAATAGACGAGTGCGAAGCGTTTTCACGATAGGAACACCTCCTTTGACAAGTACGTTTAACAGACTTTCGCTACACAGTATAGCAAAAGTGGAGAGGGAATATTTTGATTTTTTCAAAAAATAGTCATTGATTTAGAAGGGAATGAAAGAGATGGATTTACGATCGAGTTACCAAGAAACGACGAAACGTTTAGATGGACATGGGAGTCGGACGGTCGGCGTGTTACAAGAAGCGCTGCAAACTGTCTCGGCTGATCAACCAAGTGACATCTATGGCAATGGCGAATTAATCAAGACGTTCGAGCGCAAGATGATAGATTTACTCGGGCACGACGATGCGGTCTTTTTCCCGAGTGGCACGATGGCGCAACAGATTGCGCTACGTATCTGGTCGGATGAGCAGAACAATCGTAAGGTCGCGTATCACCCGCTCTGTCATCTCGAAATCCATGAACAGGACGGCTTAAAGAAATTGCACGGGATCGAACCAGTACTAGTCGGAGAAGCGGATCGGTTGATGACGATAGACGACGTCAAAGCTTTGCAGGACGTCAGTTGTCTGTTACTCGAACTGCCGCAACGCGAACTCGGCGGATTGCTTTCGTCGCGTGAAGAACTCGAAGTGATCTGTGCGTATGCCCGTGAACGAGGAATCCGTCTTCACTTGGACGGTGCCCGTTTACTTGAGGTCTTACCGTATTATGAGGCAGAAGCAAAGGACATCGCGCAACTGTTTGACAGTGTTTACATCTCTTTTTATAAGGGACTCGGCGGTGTCGCAGGAGCAATCTTAGCTGGACCAGAACCGTTTTGCCAAGAGGCACGAATCTGGAAACGTCGCTACGGCGGTGACTTGATCAGTCTATATCCGTATATTCTGTCTGCCGATTTTTATTATGAACAACGAAAAGACCGCATGGCAGAGTACCATGCAGCCGCAAAGGAGCTTGCGAGCAGTTTGAATGCGATTTCGGGCATCTCGACTCGTCCCAAAGAGCCAGTCTCGAACATGTTTCATCTCTACTTCAAGGCAGAAAAAGCAGTCGTCGAGGAAAAATTGATTGAAATCCAATCGCACGGAAAAGTTGGTATCGCTGGTTATCTCGTTGAGAAAGATAGCGGCTGTGCGACGGAAATCAACATCGGCGACAGTTTTCTCGCGTTAACGCCTATTGAGCGTGAAACGGTCTACCGTCAATTGACGGAGGCGTTCTCAGAGGATTGAACAACATCAGGAGCGGGAATTGTAGGATGGAGGCGACGATAGGTGTCGACTTTTTCTGCAATCATTCGCTCCGTTTCTTGTAATGCTGCTAGTTGTGCTAAGACGTTCGCATGGTGGGCTTCAAGCAATGCGAGCCGTTCTTGCGTCGTATCCTGCTCGCCGTGAGCAAGAAACAGCGTCACGTAAGAACGGATTTGCTCGATCGGCATATGCGTTTCGCGCAAGCGAAGGACGAACCGAAGCCACGTCACATCTTGGTCGTCGTATCGACGTTGACCGTTCTGGCGCTTCGGAAACAGTAGCCCTTCTTTTTCGTAATAGCGGATCGTATGGGCACTCGTATCGGTCAATCGACTGATTTCAGAAATCGTATACATACATCTCACCTTTCTGCTTGACTTAGAGTTCACTCTAAGGATTAGACTCTCACTATACCAAATCAAAAAGGGGATATGCTACATGAAGTACACGGTCATTACAGGAGCAAGTTCAGGAATTGGATATGAGACGGCAAAACTACTCGCAGGAAAAGGGAAATCACTCGTTCTCGTCGCGCGACGGACGTCTGAGCTCGAAAAACTTCGGGATGAAGTCAAACAAATCTCACCAGATAGTGATGTCATCCTCAAGTCGGTCGATCTCGCAGATAACCAAAATGTCCATGATTTATATGAGGGACTAAAGGAACTCGACATCGAAACGTGGATCAACAATGCTGGATTCGGCGATTTTGATCTCGTCCAGGACATTGAGCTTGGGAAAATCGAGAAAATGCTTCGCTTGAACATCGAGGCGCTAACGATTCTATCGAGTCTGTTCGTCCGCGATCATCATGACGTTGACGGAACGACGCTCGTCAATATCTCGTCAGCAGGTGGCTACCGGATCGTGCCGAACGCGGTCACGTATTGCGCGACGAAGTTCTATGTCAGTGCTTATACAGAAGGGCTCGCGCAAGAACTGCAAAAAGGTGGGGCAAAACTCCGGGCGAAAGTACTGGCACCAGCTGCGACTGAGACAGAGTTTGCGGATCGTTCGCGCGGCGAAGCAGGTTTCGACTACAGCAAGAACGTCAAAAAGTACCATACGGCGGCTGAAATGGCAGGCTTCCTGCATCAGTTGATTGAAAGCGACGCGATAGTCGGCATCGTCGACGGTGAGACGTATGAGTTCGAATTGCGTGGTCCATTGTTCAACTACGCAGGATAAAATGGAACAAGGTCCCTTTTTCGAATGAGAAAGGGACCTTGCTTATGTAAGCATGATTGATACGAATTTCAGCAATGAATCAAAAAGGGACATCCATCATTTATTTTTTAAAGAGTTTTTTTGCTAATTTCCAAACGACATAGACGACTGCACCAATAATCAAAAGATTCATCAAGGCGCCGAAAATCATGAATTGTCCCACGAGTTAACCACCTTTACATACTTTTTAGAGCTATAAGCATTCTATTTACGTTTTCGCTTTGAAAACCTCAAGCTTATAAAAAATAATGCCATCAGCATGATAGCGATGTTCACGGCTAACGTTAATCGCTCATTTTCGATCACTCGACCATTCAAGAGATTCAAGATGATAACAATCAACATAAATGACAATAAAAAGTATTTTATGGATTTTTTTATCATGAACGACTTCCTTTTTTTGTGTTCTTGTATTAGTTTAAACATATCGCGGATTTTAAAACAAGGGGATTCAAGTTGGACGAAACATGTCAGAACATTGGATGTAACGTCAGATGACCATTGTAAAAGAGGTGATCGAATGAAAAACATGATGTTCTTAGGACTCGTCGTTCTCTTACTCGTGATGCTCTTTTCACTTCATTACGGGCTACACCTCATCAGTGATACGACGCTGAAAATATCTTTGTTGGCTTCACTGATCGTAGTATTGATTGCGCGGAAAAAATGGAAGATTACGTTTTCTACTCCGGAATGATCTAGAGAACGTATGAAGAATTGGGAGAGAGAGAATGAGCGTCAGTGAATTTTTTGACTGGAAAATCAACTTAGATGATGAACTGTATGCTGTCATTGATGAGAAGGCGAGAAAAATGGTAGTGATGGGGGACTTCATCGAACTGACTGCGGTCTTGTGGTTGGATCGAAATGATGTCCTTCAGTTAAAGCCGACATGGGATTGTGTCATATCCATCGATGATGCTACAAAACAAATTACGATTCGCTCGGCAGAATCACTGAACATGAAAGAAGAATGTTAAGAGGTACATAAATCGAGTCCATTCGTGCGATCGCTGAATGGGCTCGATTGTTATTTAAAGTACGATGTCTACTTTAATTCATGTTGAACGGAGCCAGTCACTTCAACATGATGCTGGTCGTATACAGTCGTCAGTACATGATCTTCGACGATTTCATAGTTGTATGTATAGTCTGGTTCATTCGTGTATTTGATTTCCAGCACGTATCTTCCGGTCTTCGACTCAAAGACCGTTTCTTTTTTTGAAATATCTTGGTCGTATTCTGATTCAACTAACATTCGTTCAATCTTGATTTCAGTCATCGTTTTAGAAACGAAGAGGTAAGTCGGATAGGCAGCTATCAAGATGACGAGAACGATAAGTGTATAGATGAGTGGACGTACTTCTTTTTTCATACAATCACATCCGTTCCGATGAAATGAATAGAGAAGCTAGGTATTCTATATTGAAGATGAGGAGAGATATGTGATGGGAAAAAACAAGGACGAGATACCGTACTATATGAGGAACGTTCCGTTCTTCTTCCTAACGGCACTCCTCGCACCCGTCGCGGTACTACTTGTACTGCTCAATTGGGATAAGCTCTCTACACAAATGAGAAATAACCATTTAACGTTTTCAATCCTAATGACCATGTTATATATCTCAAAAATACTGTCTGACGGCCTATTTAAAATCATATTCGCGGTTTTTACGTGGACGTTGATTCTTTTCGTGACATACATCTACTTCGGTGGCGGTAGAAAAGGAGGGGAATCATGAGTAAGTATCATTTATCGAGCATTCGGTTAGTTCTCATTGTCGTCATCACATCGTCAATCTTGTATTTTGGATTCGATTGGGAACTCGGGTATGGCATCATTTTTTTAATAGTAACAGTAGGGTATACCATATATCTCAACTTCAAATCAGCCCAAATCGAAAAGGCTGAAGCAGAGACGAAGAACGATTGATTTCATTTGAAGTCAATCGTTCTGTTTAAATATGACCCCACCGAACTAAATCGTCGAGATAATCACGATACGATTCCGATTATTATCTTTTTCACCGACGCACTGGAATTCACCTGCTTTTACACAAATAGACCGTTGGACGAGTGACGAGTCCAATGGTCTATTTGTGTTATTTGTCGTCCTGTAGAACACATTTCATCGCCTTAGATCATTTTATATCCCATTCGTCTCGCCTCGATGAAAGCAGCAGCAAGAAAGGCGAAGACCCCCCAAAGGATCCATGCTGCCCCACGTCCGACGAGTAAGGGATCCGTTCCATAAAGCGATGTGCCCCACGTTAGAACGATTCCGTCTAAAAACGTCGCCATTAACAGTCCGAGACTGACACCCGGCACCATCTGTTCAGCATTTAAACGAGCGACTTTTTTTATGATGATGACGGAAATCCACGAGACTGGTAAACCGATCAGGAAGGCAATCACGTTTCCAGCGTTTTCGAACATACCGATTCCAGATCCGAATCTGACTGACAGGGCACCGACGAACCAGAACGCTACACCAAGTACGACCAAGACGATAGCTTGTCCTTTCGAAAATAGAGGGGGCTTGTTATGCGTCATTTTTATTTCCTCCTTTAAAAAAATGTAGTATTTACTACATTAATAAATGTAGCATCTACTACGCTTTTTGACAATGCCATGGTGTATCGATTGTAACTGTCACAATATTTTTATCGAAGTGATTTCGTTTTCGTGAAAAACAACTTGAATAATCGCCGATTCAGCTATAAAAAAGGTCAATCGATGACGATAGATAGGTACAGATTGTTCTTTTGAAAAACTGTCTTAGTACATGAACGATACATAGAAGGAGTTAATGACACCATGAATGAAACCTTACCGAGACCGCTACGCTCACCAGCGATTTTGTCGAGCCTTGAAGCAAACGTCGCGATGATCTATTTTGATCGCCAACGACGTGTCGTCGACGTCAATGACTTGTTTGCGAAAACGATGAAATATAAACGAGACGAGATGATTGGCTTACAGCACCATACGTTTTGCACACCAGAATTCGCGAACAGCCGTGAGTATCAAGATTTTTGGACACGCCTGTTTTCGGGATTCAGTACAGCGGATAAAATCAAACGAGTCGATGCCCGGGGCGACATCTTGTGGCTTGAAGCAACCTACATGCCGATCTTTGAGGGAGAAGAAGTCGTCGGTGTCGTCAAAATCGCCAGTAACATCACGGACCGGATTGACCGGGTACAAGGATACGCGAAAAGCTTCCAGACGCTTGCTGAAGGACTGAATCTGCAGTCGATTCAAGGATCGAAAGAGGGCACCCAGCTTCAAGAGACGATGAACACGATCTCGAGTGAAACGGCAGAAAACCAACAGACGTTCGAAACGCTGTATGACCAAGCTATCGAGATCACGAAGATTGCTGATACGATCAAGGAGATTGCTGCTCGGACGAACCTGTTGTCACTGAACGCGGCAATCGAAGCGGCACGGGCTGGAGAACACGGTAAAGGCTTTACGGTCGTTGCAAGTGAAGTCAAAAACTTATCGGACCTAGTCGGCAGTGCAGTTATCGAAGTGCGCACGAATACGGAAACGATGAATTGTCAAATCATGGCGATGATGAAAAAGATTGAAGCGTCCCATCTCGAAGTCGCGTCGAGCCTTGCGACGGTAAAAGAAACGATGCAACGCTTTACCGCAATCGAAGAGGTCGCACGACAACTCGAGCAACAAACAGAGGATTTCCGGTCGTTTATTTGAAAATGATATAGAAAAAGCGATGGCAATGGGCCATCGTTTTTTTGTTTAGTCAGATGAGTCGTTTTGGAAGAGTAAAGGCGTGGGATATAACAGATGAGCCCGTTGACCACAGAACGAAGGCACGTTATAATTCAAATAGACGTTTGAATGTATGGTAAAAGGAGGCAACGTCATGGCACATGATCATCATCACCACCATCATCATACCGACAATAAAAAGGTACTGGGCCTGTCGTTCCTGATCATCACCGCGTTCATGATCGTCGAGGTCATCGGCGGAATTTGGACGAACAGTCTCGCGTTGTTATCTGACGCTGGGCACATGTTAAGTGATTCGATTTCACTTGCGATTGCTTTGTTAGCCTTCCAGTTTTCGAGTCAAGCACCGGATGCGAATAAGACATTCGGTTCAAAACGCTTTGAAATCTTAGCCGCCATCATAAATGGTGTGACGCTGATCGTCATCGCCCTCTATATTTTCATTGAAGCCATCCAACGCTTCATCGATCCACCCGCTGTCGCAACGACCGGGATGCTGATCATCAGTGTCCTCGGGTTGCTCGTCAACATTCTCGTTGCCTGGATCATGACACGCGGCGGAGGGCATGAGCACAACCTCAACATGCGTGGTGCCTATCTGCACGTCTTAAGCGACATGCTCGGATCCGTTGGTGCGATTGCAGCTGCTCTTCTGATCATGTTCTTCGGTTGGGGATGGGCGGATCCCTTGGCGAGTGTCATCGTGGCGATCCTCGTCTTACGGAGCGGCTATTACGTGACAAAGGCATCCGTTCACGTCTTGATGGAAGGAACGCCGAGCGACGTCGATATCGATGAGGTCGTTTCGACGATTCAGACGAACGAAGCCGTTCTCGGACTACATGATCTACACATCTGGTCGATCACGAGTGGTTATAACGCGTTGTCGTGTCACGTCGTCGTCAAGGAGGACATGACCGTCCGGGAATCGGAGTCGATTCGCGAACAGATTGATCACGATTTAAAACACGTCGGGATTAACCATGCAACGATCCAGGTCGAAACGGATCAGCATGCGCACGGTAATACGTTGTATTGTGACGGTAAACACGAATCGCATACGCATTAAAAAAACGAGCACGCGTCCAAGTCGGACGGGTGCTCGTTTGCTTATGCTCAAATGATCGGCACCGTTGGTAGAAACAGCGTCGCGAACAGACTGATACTCAAGAACATCGAGTATCCGAAAAAGGTCGTTTTGGCATTTCCAGCCGCTCGGTTACCTAAGTACATGAAAAAGACGATGGATAAGAACGTCAAACCCGTCAATACGGACGAGTGGTGTTGATCCGGCGAAGGAGCAAGCGACTGGACAAGATGCGCGAGACCAAGCGGCAGGACGATTAAGAGAAAGTAGTAGCCTAGACGTGCCTCGGATGGGACGTCGACCTGTTCCTGTTCGGTTTCATAGTCATAACGCGTTTGCGTTTTCATGGATCTTCACCTCCCTATGCGTTTTAGTATAGCGAATGAACATGTCGGCTCTGTTACAGACGGGTAAGAATGCCTTAACAGACGATGACGATGTGATGACGAAAAAAGAATGGGCAGCAATTGAGAAAAATTGTAAGATAGACAAGAAGTCGTTTTAGGAAAGGAATAAAGCATCATGTCACGTGCGTTTCGTTTTATGTATGTCTCGGATTTGTTATCGACCGTCGGGACGAGTTTCGTTTATATCGCGATCTACTGGTTGAGCGCGGAACAGATCAGTGCTTCTGGCGTCGCCCTGATTGCGACTGGTGTATTCTTGATTCGTTTTCTCGTTTCAACGTTCGTCGGACCATGGATCGACCGATTCGTCAGTGCATCGTTGTACCAAATGTCGTTGCTCATTCGATTGCTTGCACTTGGTATTACGTTAGCAGGAATCGGGATGACGGACGTCGTCCTGCCTTGGTTACTCGGCTTACTCGTCGTTCAGACGATTCTGCAAATCATTGGCGGCAATGCCGTCTTCACATGGGTCGTTGATTTAGTCGAAGATGACCAATTGCCGCAAGCGAATGCGTATCTTGCAACGATCGAACGGATCGGTACGTTGAGCGGATTTTTACTCGGTGGGATGATGGTCGCCCATTTCTCGATAGCGAGTATCTTATGGCTTGACCTTGGATTGCATCTCGTCGCCTGGTTACTCGTTCGACATATGTCAGGGCAAGTCGCAGAAGGAGCGCGTCAAGGTTCGTACCGCGAAGCGTTGCTCGAAGGGATTCATCACGTCGTCCGTGACGGTCGCCTTAAATGGATCCTTGGTTGTGCGATTCTCGCAAACTGGATGATCACACCGATGAATACCTTACTTGCGCCATATGCCAAGAATGTCTTATCGGGAAATGCTCAGACGTTTTCTGCACTCGAACTGGCGACGGTGATCGGGGGAATCGCGATGTCGCTCCTTTACGGGAAATGGATCGCCTCCGTACGACAGGATAAGCTGTTTCGTTTTGCCGTCGTCTTGCAAGGACTCGCGATTGCGATCGTCGCCTATGTCTCGTTCGTTCCAGTGGCAGTTGGTGGGTTCGTCTTACTCGGGATGGCGCTGACGTTGTTCGGAATTCCGTTTGCGACCTTGTTACAGCGCTCGACGCCTGCGCATTTGCTCGGCCGGGTCCGGACGGCGATGGTCGCTGCATCAACGGCATGTTCCGCGCTCTGTTACGGTTTGTCGTCGTACTTGACGTCGTTATTTAGCATCTCATTCGTTTTCCTGTTCTTTGCCTTAAGTGGTCTTGTCATGACCAGTATCTGGTTGCTCTTTAATCGTACCGTTTCCTTTGCTGAAGAACGACAGGACAAGGTCGGATGAAATATCCGCCTTGAGGTGGAGGTAAGCGGTTTCGCACTCTTATACACTAGAGATAGAAATGAACGATGAGGAGTGGAGTCGATGGAGAGTTTATGGATTACAGCGTTATTGTTTTTGATTCCGATCAGTGGGATGACGGTCTTCTTGAATGTACTGTGGCGTCGAATGGAGACGGAAGGCGTTTCGGAGTAATCATGAACTAAATAGTGCGTCTGCTTACCGATGTTAGTTCGGACAGCGGACGTTTTTTTCATTTGAGGCACAGATGGTCGTAGGAGAATCACCTCAGACTCGTTAAATCAACACTTCCCGTGTAAACTGATGTAGTAAGTAGTTTTATGATGTTTCGATTAAACATAAGGGGGATGAATCACCATGAAAGCGATCATTACAGGTATGAACGGAACGGTAGCGCCTGTCGTTGCGGATGTCTTAGCAAAGCACGACATCGAGACAGTCGCCTGGGACCGAACGAAAGTCTCGACGACTGACGAATCCGCGATGCGCACGTTTTTAGAAACAGAACGACCAGATTATTTTTTACATATCGGGATGGGGTCTGTTAGTTGGACGGAAGCGCTCGTCCGCTTGTGCCAGGAATACGAGATTCCGTTCTTTTTCACGAGTACGGTGTCTGTTTTCTCGGACGACGTGCCGGCACCGATTGACAAGGACGCAGTACCGGATGCGACCGACGAATACGGTGCCTATAAGATTGCCTGCGAACAAGCGATTCAAGCACTCGATCCACAAGCAAAAATCGTTCGGATCGGCTGGCAGGTCGGGACGGAAGCTGGTTCGAACAACATGGTTGATTTCTTCACGAACGAGATGAAACAGCACGGCGTCATTCGGGCGAGTCGCGAATGGTATCCGTCAAGTTCGCTACTTGAGGACACGGCGGAAGCGCTCGTTACGATTTTACTTGAACACGAAGCAGGTCTCTATCAGTTGAATGGCAACGATCATTATTCAATGTACGACTTAGCGCGTGCCTTGAATACGCTTCACGCAAAAAACTGGACGATTGAACCAATCGATGAACCACGCCGCGATAACCGAATGGCGACGGACGTCGTCTTGGTCCGCCCATTGTCAGAACGATTGCCCCTCTAATCAAACATCCCGCTCTCCTTGACACGTGTCAAAGAAAGCGGGATGTTTTTTATTGAGCAACTGGAGTTTCTGCTGAAAAGGCAAGCGTTGGTCCAAAGATTTCGTAATGCAGTTTATCTGGTGATGCCGTGAAGTGTTCGATCACATATTGAATCATCGCTTCCGGGCCACAGACGTATGTCAGATCCGTGATGTTTGCGATGACGTCTTTCGGCAGGCGACCTGCTTGATCTATCGCCTGATGCTCCGCGTAACGAATGACGCGCGCACCACGCTGTTCAAGCATAACGAGTTGTTCGTTAAATGGACGATTGCGTTCATCTTGGACGGCGTGATGTAACGTTACATGGCGACCAGCAGCTAACGCTTCGTCTGCCATCGCAAGCATCGGTGTGATCCCGATGCCACCAGCAATCAGAACGACTGGTTCGTCTGAAGCATCGAGTGTGAAAGCACCCGCTGGCGCACTGATCAATACCGTGTCACTGATTGCAGCTGCATGTAAGTAGTCCGAGACAATGCCTTCTCGTTTGACACCAATCGTATAAGTATCCGTGTTTGATGCCGTCGTCAGACTGTATTGACGATTGTGCCATAAGCCGTCTTTGTCTTGAATCCGTACCGTAATGTATTGTCCGGCTTGGTAAATGGGGAGCGGACCGTCCGTGCGGAAGGTCAAGGCGCGAATCCCATCCGCTTGTTCCTCGACATCCGAAATCTCGACTGTTTGATAACCGGAAAAACCTTTTGCTTGCTCATCCTGCGCGTAGAGTTCGGCTTCGAGCGTGATGAACAGATCGGCAATCTCACCATATGCTTCTCCCCACGCGTGCAAGATGTCTGGCGTTGCGGCTTCTCCTAAGACATCTTGCATCGCCCCGAGCAATTCTTGTCCGACGATGGGATACATCTCCGGTTTGATTTGTAGACTACGGTGTTTATGTAGCACCGGTAATAAGACCGGCTTTAACGTCTCGAGTCGATCGATGTGAGCAGCAGCGGCATACACGGCGGTCGCGAGTGCTTGCGATTGGCGGTCGCTCCGTTGATTCGATTGATTGAAGACGTGTTTCAGTTCCGGATGAGCTTGAAACAAGCGCTGATAAAAAACTTTCGTGATCGCGGCACCGTGCGACGCAAGGACGGGAACAGTCGATTGAACGATTTGAATGGTAGAGGTTGATAACATAAGACCACTTCCTTTTCACTAAGTAATGAAGACAGTCTTAGTATTTCGCAGCCCCACCTTTAATACAACATTTAAAATACTAGATTAAAGAATACCGTGCGTTTTGTCACAAGCAGGTCAAGATTTCGTCAACGATTCGTCACGATTGGTTGGAAATCCAGAGCTTCGAGAAATCAAAGTAACCGAACGAGTCAATCGTGATGTTTTGCAGCTCGATCGGATACGGAATCAGTCGTGTATCGTGATAGAACGGGATGAAATACGATTCGTCGATCAAGTAACGCTCGATCGTTTGATGAATCGGGAGCCAGTCTTCGAACGGTGTCGCGTCATATTGTTCGATCGATTTCAACATCTCTGGCATCTGCTGAAACAGTCGGATCGGTGGTGAGAACGTGTTCGTCATGAACTGATAAAAGGCGTACTGGATATTTCGCTCGAACACTTCGGCATGGATGGCGAGATCGATCGTATCGTAGACATGAAAATCCGTGATGCTCTCTTCAAATCCGACCTCGACGAACTCATACGGAATCCCGTCTTGATCAAACCGCTGACAGAGCCAGCGTGTCACCTTGTCCGTAAAATCAGTCAGCTTGATTCGGATCGGTTGCGTGAACAAAACGGCAGGACCATCCGGGACAGTATACGGTTGACTATAGGACTCAAGAAAACCACAATCGTTCGGTTGTGCCCGTTCATGGAAGTCATGAATGCCACCACGGACTTCCGCGACGAGCCGGTGGACATAATGTCGCGCTGCTTTTGATTCAAACGGACCACCGGCGCGTGGATGGAGCAAGACGAGACCAAACCCGGATTGTGTCGCGATCGTATCAATCGGACTGGAGTCAGATGCCGATGTCCGGTAGACCGGGTCATATTGCTCCGGCATCTGGATGAACTCAATCCGGTCGAGCAGGGCACGGATACCAAAGTAATTCGGGAACGCCGTCAGAACGGTTTTCTTGTCGTCATGTTGCGTCAGTTGGAACGGTCCCGTTCCAATGCCGTCCTTGATGATGCTCGTATGTATCGAGGCAAGCTGCGGAAAAATCGAACTCCGGCGTTGATCAAGTGTGAGGTCGACCCGGTACGGACCGTTCGAGACGATCTGTTTTACGTGCCGATAGGAATAAGCGTAAGCCGGATAGGCGATCAAGGCACGCAGACTCTTCGTCACTTCCTTACTCGTCAGGAGCGAACCGTCATGGAAACGGACGTCCTTCCGTAAGAAGAGACTGAGCGTCGTTCCGTTCCAGACATAATGATGCGCCAGTTCACCTTGAATATTGCCGTCGCTGTCGATCGTAAACAGCCGGTTGAAGACGTTTTGGACGAGGTGGGCACTATGGATATCGGCTGCTTCTAACGGGTGGGTCGTCAGGAAGTTCCGTTTTCGCGGAATCAATAACGCGTCAGCCGTCGTCTGTGTATAGCCGAATTTTCGTTCGAGTTGCCGCATGAAGCGTCCTGCTTGCGCCGGCGACCAGTCCCACGTCAATTCCTCCGTCACCGATTCGATCGAGTCACGGTCGATCCGCTCGAGCATCTGTTTCGCATACTCCCGTTCGACGTGACGCAACCAGACGAGTTCACTTAAGTTGCCTCGTCCGCGGCCGCTCGTGTAACCAATCCAGCCGTCTTCCTGCCATTTATTGAGATATCGTTTCGTTTGTTTAGGACTGAGATGGATGGCGTCGGCAAGCGTCGCAATCGAGTAGTGTCCATTTCGGCAAGTCTTCCATAACATAAAAAGATAGGCATCCATCGTCCTTCTCCTCCTTAAAAGGGGACATCTTTTTTTGATGACGTCCATTTTTCCTATGTCTTGTCTTGTTTATGATACAGGTAGAGAATGGAAGGTGACAATATGAAATGGAAAGAAATACCGAAACCAATTAAAGTACGTCTCATCACATCGTTTTTCAACCGGGCTGTTTCGTTCTCGATCATGCCGTTCATGGCCCTCTTGTTCGTCCAGGCATTCAACGAAGTCATCGCCGGTGCATTTTTGATCGCGATGGTCTTCGTCAGCTTCATCACGAATCTGCTCGGCGGATACCTTGCCGATCGTTTTTCCCGCAAACGTCTGCTTGTCACGACTTCTGCGCTCACGGCGCTGACATTCATCACGATGACGATCTCATTGACATTCGATTGGATGCTGTTGTTCATGGTCATTTACGCTGTCTTCTCGGTGACAAGTAATCTTGGTCGACCGGCAATGAGCGCAATTATCATCGATGCAACGACGAAGGAAAATCGCCAAGCGGTTTATGCGCTTGACTACTGGTTGATCAATCTCTCGATCGCCATCGGTACGGCGCTCGGGGGCTGGCTCTACGTCAGTAATCAACTGCTGTTGTTCGGTATCCTGAGCTTCACGTCGTCCGTTTTACCGATTGCGTACTACCTGTTTCTCGACGACACGCCACGGACGTGGCAGCGCCAAAAACTACGTGGTGTCCTCACGGATATCTTCACGAGCTATCAACTCGCTTGGCGGGACCGTCCGTTCGTCAAGGTCGTTTTCGGTTCGATGTGTATCTTAGCGGCTGAGTTTTCGATGGGCAGTTACGTCGCCGTCCGACTCGCCGATTCGTTCGAACCGCTATCATTTGCCGGGTGGTCGATCAACGGGGTCCGGATGATGAGTGTCATCAACATCGAAAATACGTTGCTCGTCGTCACGTTGACGTTCATCGTCCAGCGACTAGCGAAGCGTTTGTCTCCGCGCCGGACGCTCGCTGCGGGTCTCATGCTGTACACGATCGGTTACGTTGTCGTGACGAGTGCCAATAGCATGACGGCACTGATGGTCTTCATCTTCATCGCAACGATTGGCGAGTTGCTCTACTCCCCGGTCTTGAACACTCAAAAAGCAAACATGATGCCAGCCGATCAACGCGGAGCGTACTCAGCGTTCGCGGGAACGTCGTTTGCTGGAGCGGACTTACTTTCTCGATCGACGATTCTAGTCGGAACCTTCTTGATCCCGTCGATGATGAGTGTATATCTCGGATTGATCCTCTTAACGGGCTTTGGATTAGTCTATACGAGTCTGTTCGTGAAGGAATCTGTCGAACGAGAGCGAAACGTATCTTAATAAGGGGGAATACAGATGAACTTACCAGATACTATCGAAACGCCACGGCACCTTTTACGCCGTTGGCAAGAAGACGATGCAGAAGCATTGTATGCTTACGCCAAGGATCCAACTGTTGGACCAAAAGCAGGCTGGGCGCCGCACGCGTCACTTGACGAAAGCCAGGAAGTGATTGGCATTTTCCAAGCGTCAGTTGGCGAGTATGCCGTGACCGATAAAGAGACGGGGGCAGTCATCGGGAGCTTCGGATTTCACTTTAATCGTCGGCCGGACGATTCGATCACCCATGACCGTCAAGTTGAGATCGGCTATGTCCTCGCGCCTAACTACTGGGGAGAAGGGCGGATGCCGGAAATCGTTGAAGCAATGCTTGATTTCATCTTCCGGGAACTACCGATCGATGTCGTTTGGTGTGGTCACTTTGATTTTAATGATCAATCACGCCGTGTCGTTGAGAAACTCGGGTTTACGCCTGTTCTTGACCGACCATTCGTCTTAGAACGAATCGACGGACGGACCGTGACGAGCCATGTCTACAACTGGACGCGTGAGCGGTATGAAGCAAAGAACGGGATGAAGAATACGTAATACATCAAAAACGACCTCAGCGCTGAGGTCGTTTTTTGGTATCAGAATTAAATAGATTCTTTAGAGTTTTGTATTTTTTGACTGATCTTGTTTCGATTCGTGGATA
This sequence comes from Exiguobacterium sp. s143, assembly GCF_018618895.1. Classification (NCBI taxonomy): domain Bacteria; kingdom Bacillati; phylum Bacillota; class Bacilli; order Caryophanales; genus Exiguobacterium; species Exiguobacterium sp. s143. The sequence goes on from NZ_JACSMX010000001.1 coordinate 195,106, forward strand.
AATACGACTGTGATCGTAATGGCAGCAACAGCATATCCGACGAGTCCGGATGTCAATTCAGACCAATCAAATACAGAACGGAGAATGATTTGGGGAGCGAAATAGACGAGCAATGCAATTGGCAAAATCCATGTCTTCGTCTTCCATGCCGTGATTAGAATCCAGGCAATTAGAAGGGCGCCAATTAACCACCCGACGCTTGGAGATAAAGTGATTTTGGGCGAATCAATGAGTCCGTTGACGATCAACAGTCCGACGATTAGAAGAACATGAACACTCCCATGAATCCCGTAACGCATGATGCGAGGGCGAGCGCCATCACGTAATGCGTCTTGACGGAATAAAAACGACAGGGTCGTCAAATAAACAGCGCTAATCAGCAGGAAGCCACCAACTAGCAAGATACTGAATGTCGTTGTTCCATTCAGCAGATTTTGGAGATAGAGAAAACTCGATGCACCGAGAAAGACTTGCATGACGATCCAAAATGCTTCTATCGGATCGAACGCCATCTCTTTAGAAATCGACTGGATGTAGTCAGCCGGACTGTCACCTGTGATCGCGCGAACCGATTTGCCATCCGCTTCCGCTTCAATCAGATGGTCTTCGAGTTCAAGGACGATCTCGTTCGTCGCTTGTTCATTTTTTCCCGAAGCAAGCAGGTAGACCTTCAAGTCTTCCAAAAATCGGGTTGATTCCGTTGATAGGGTCATCTCAATCATCCTCCTTTAAAATGCTTTCAACACTTGTCGAAAGGTGTTGCCATCTTTCCTTGAAGGCGGTGAGTTCTTCTGTACCGCTCGTCGTGATCGAATAATACTTCCGTTTTGGACCGGACGGAGAGACGCGTGAAGTCGCTTCGATCCAGCCCAGTTTTTGCATCCGGATCAATAAGGGATAGATCGTTCCTTCGCTGATGTCAGCGAAACCGTATGCTTTGAGTTTCGTCGCCAGTTCGTAACCATAAATCTCTTCTTCCGCGATCAGTGCAAGTAAACAACCGTCGAGAATCCCCTTTAACATTTGCGTCGATGACATCCGCATCATCCTTTCGCTACTTGGTATTACAAGGTAATGATATACCAAGCTATTTTGTATTGCAAGGTAGCTGGAGGAAAAAGATTTATTTCCCTGAAAAAAAGGTAAATAAATCATAAAGTAGATACGTCGCTTGTTTAGAAAAGGGAGGTATTGATCGTGGATAAGCGGAATACTGTCGTCTCGGCAACCGTCGTCTTCATCATCATGGGTATCGTCATGGCTGTCTCTGCGTTTGGTTTCGGCATTCGTTATGGTGAACCGGAGTTGTTACGTATCGCGATCTTCGGTGAAGTCGTTACAGCGATTTTTCTCGTCTGGTACATTCGTCGTCATGCCACGTTTGCTGCCGTCGGGTTTTCGAAATTGCAGTCGCGGGGTCTAATCTGGTACATTCCGTTACTGCTGATCGTTCTCGTTCAAGTCGGATTGATCGTCAATGCGTTGTTCACGTCCTCGATATCATCATCGGCACTTCAACTTGTCGGAATAGTCTTCCTGACGACCTTATTCGTCGGTTTCAATGAGGAAGTCTTGTTTCGCGGCATCATCTTACGCTATCTCAAACCGAACGAACATCCGTATCGTGCCGTCCTCATCAGTGCGCTTCTGTTCTCATCTTTCCACTTGCTTAATTTGATCGCCTTGATTCCGCCGGCAGCGATGTTGTTCCAACTTGCGAACACATTCGTCTTTGGTGTGTTCTTAGCGATCATCGCACTGAAGCTGAATAACCTCTGGCCATTAATCATTTTCCATGCGCTGTGGGATTTCGCGAACATCGCAGCGGATGTCGTGAACGTCAATTTAGGCATCACTCCTCTTTTGACACAAGCTTATCTACTCGTCGCGATTGTCATTCAATTGATCTTGTTGAAACGGCACGATCTCAGTCACCTGAATGGACCGATGAATCCACGTAACGTTTGAATAGCTGACTCTCCGTTGTTTGACGGGGAGTTTTTATTTTTGAATAAAGCTAGTATCAATGATTAATATGTAATATATTACTTGTATGAAACCTACAGATGATTTAGCCATTGCACGACTTCCTCTCAGTGAGGAAGTATATCGACGTTTACAGCATCACATCATCACTTTACGCCTCGCCCCAGGCGAGAAGGTGAACGATCAAGCGCTCGCGGAAATGTTCGGAGTCAGCCGGACACCGGTCCGCGAAGCCTTGAAACGACTCGAGGAGGAAGGATTGATTTTTGCGAAACGGGGCTCGCGGACGATCGTGACAGAGCTTGACGCTGAACAGGCACAGCAAACCTATCCAATCATCGCGACGCTGCATGGGCTGGCAGCGCGTCTTGCCGGACCGCAATTGACGGAAGACGACTTGATGGAACTTCAGACGATCCATCAACAGTTCACGACGGCAATCGATCAACAGGAGACGGAGACAGCACTGACGTTAGACGATGCCTTTCACGATGTCTTTGTGTTGCGCAGTCAGAACGCTCAGCTACGAGAAACGATTCGCCGATTAACACCGCTGATCCGCCGGCTTGAATACGCCCAGTTCGATCGACTCGGACGCCAATCGATTGCCGATCATGCGGCGATTTTGATTGCATGTCAACAACGGGATGTCGAGCAGCTCGTCCAGGCGACGGAACATAACTGGAACGGGCTCGGACGTTTACTCGTCTCGACACTAAAGGAGGAGCGCTGATGCGACCAATCATTTATGGGATCTTGGCGGCGATGTTCTTTGCCGTCACCTTCATCTTGAATCAATCGATGCAAGGAGCAGGGGGGCACTGGATCTACAGTGCGTCGCTTCGCTTCTTCTTGATGTTGCCGTTCTTCGTCGTCATCGTCTTGATGCGTCGGGGAATTGGTCGCGTCTTACAGGCACTGCGAGCCGACTTCGGTTTTTGGTTACTGTACGGAACGATCGGTTTCGGACTGTTTTACGGTAGCATCTGTCTTGCTGCCGATCATGCGCCGGGCTGGCTGATTGCCGGAACGTGGCAATTGACGATCCTAGCCGGACCGCTGCTTGCTCCCTTGTTCAAGCAACGGATTCCGTGGTCGGCCCTTAAGTATTCCGTCTTGATCGTCCTTGGCGTCGTCGTCATGCAGTTATCCGTCGCAGGAAGTCTATCGCTACAGTCGCTGTTGTTCGGTGCTTTGCCGGTGCTCGTCGCTGCGATCGCCTATCCGCTTGGGAACCGGAAGATGATGGAACGGTATGGGGAGGAGCTCGACGTCTTTGAACGGATCCTCGGGATGACGATCGCGAGTTTACCGTTTTGGATCGTTCTCTCGGTGATTGCTTACATACAAGTCGGTTTGCCGAGTGTCAGTCAAGTGACTCAGTCCGGCTTCGTCGCCTTATTCTCGGGCGTCATCGCGACATCGCTCTTTTTCTACGCGACGTCGCTCGTCCGGACGGAACCGGTCCGGTTAGCTGCGATCGAAGCGACGCAGTCGTTTGAGATCGTCTTCACCGTTCTCGGCGAGATTCTGTTTCTCCATGCGGCACTACCGACGGGACTCGCGACACTCGGCATCATCCTTGTCATGCTCGGGATGACGTTGCATAGCTTGAATCAGGCGGAGCGGACGGTCGTCCGTCCTGCGAAACGAAAAATCAATTGAGAAAGTAGGCTGTCAGATGGTTTTAACAGGTACACTCGTCAATACCGTCCTGATCATCATCGGGACGTTGCTCGGATTGATGTTCCACCGGATTCCGGAACGGATGAAGGAGACGGTCTTGCAAGCGATTGGTCTAGCCGTCGTCGTCCTCGGGATCCAGATGGGAATGAAAAGCACGAACTTTTTGATCGTCATCGGTAGTCTTGTTCTCGGAGGTGCGATCGGGGAATGGTTCCGTCTCGATGAGAAGCTCGACCGGATGGGGGCTTGGCTCGAGCGTAAGATCAGTCGCGGTCGTCCATCAAATATCGCCGAAGGCTTCGTCACCGCGACGTTGATTTTCGTCATCGGAGCGATGGGTGTCCTCGGTGCGCTCGACGGTGGACTGCGTCAGGATCACGATGTCCTCTATACGAAAGGGTTGATTGACGGCTTCACGGCGCTCGTCCTCAGTTCAACGCTCGGGATCGGCGTCATGTTCTCAGCGATTCCCGTCTTTATCTATCAAGGGGCGATTGCACTGAGTGCCGTTGCGATCACGAAGTTCATTCCCGACGCCGCGCTGCAAGAATTCATCTTGGAGATGACGGCGACCGGTGGGGTGATGATTGCAGCGATCGGTCTCAATCTCGCCGGAATCACGAAGATCCGCGTCGCGAACTTGTTACCGGGCATTGTTATCGTTGCTGTCATCGTGACGGGCTTACATCTATTCTAACGAGACATCCCCGCCTGTCCGAAAGGACAAGCGGGGATGTTGTGTTATGTCTCAATTAATTCATGTGTCTCGTATGCCGTGATTGTATGTCCATCGTAATGGAAGTCATGCAGTAACGGGTGTTCGGTCGACAGAACAATCGGTAGGTAGTGCCGGAGGTTGCTGATGACACCCATGTTATCGTCGCCTAAAATCCAGTCGAGTGATTTCCAATCGAGGATTCCTTCAACTGTCATGACCGGTGTTGGAAACGGACGATCTTCTAAATCAGCCAGGTAGAGGTACATGCCAGATGTCTCTTCCCCATGTAAGCGAACGATGCCTTTTGATGTCACTGAGGTGAGCGTGATGCCTGTCTCTTCAAACGTCTCGCGGATGACGGCGGCTTCCGGTGTCTCGCCCGGTTCGATCTTACCACCGACACCATTCCACATGCCCATCGCCGGACGTTTTTGCCGATTGACGAGTAAAAAGTGGTCTGCGTGTCGGATTAAACAAAGTGTATAACGATCCATGATTTACGACTCCCGTCCTAAAAAGTGTGTGTTGTACAGCATCTCGAATTGGGCGGGACCTGCGACCGGTAACTCGGTCGTCGTCGTTTCTTCAATCCGTAACGTCCGCTCAGTCAACGTCTTTTGTCCGCGCGGCGTCCGCATTGCAACGAGGCGACCTTTATTGAACGGCGAAGCGTCGCTCTGCTGGATGATCTGTTCCATCTTCGATAAGTCATCTGTTGTAATGGGTGTCTCTTGGTCGAACCGGTAACCTGTCACAAATCTCGCTTGTCCCGTCCGCTTCATCTCAAGTGTGTCATCATTGATGATCCGGTAACTGCCGCTTGCGGAATCAACGGTCTCCCCACTCAACGGAACAGGAACGAGCGGTAAATTGACGCCGAAGCCGGTATCGAGCAAGTGCGTTTCATTCCAAATGACCGCAACATGGGTCGGTCCGGTCGCTGACCAGGCGTCCGACTTCGTATCGTAAACAGTCGCTTGAACGAGTCGAACGGGACAATTTAGTTCCTGCAGGACCCGGTGCAGCAGTCCGTTTAAGTCATAACAGACACCACCGCGTCGTTCTGTCAGAAACGTCTCGATGAAGCGCTCGTCGCTAAACGGACGGATTCGCTTCTCAAGGACGGTCGTATTCTCGAACGGTAACTGGTAGGCGAAGGCTTCGAGTAAGTCAGGTAACTGATCAAACGTGATTGCATCGAGCGGAAACGCAATTCGCTGTTCTAAGTCTTTCATCCAATCCATCTCTGATCCCTCCTTTGTTCACTACCTGATTATCCCATATTGCTTCAGAGAATGTGAATGTTAGCCTATATTATCTGAAAATAAGGATTTCCCTTTTGTTCGATGGAAATCTTTGATATGCTGAGACAGGATTAATTAAGAATGATTCTCAATGTCGAATCACGAATCAAAGGAGGTCTCACCATGAGACGGAAAACTTGGATGACAGCGTTGACGCTCCTCGTGTTGAGCAGTTTGATGCTTGCGGCTTGTTCTAGTCAAGCAGAGCAATCGAACGAAAAGACGCGGACGATTACGCACGAAGCAGGAAAAACGAAAGTACCGGAAAAGCCGAAGAAGGTCGTCGCGCTCGAATTCTCGTTCGTTGATGCGTTAGACGAACTAGGCATCACACCGGTCGGGATTGCACAAGAAAACAAGACGGATGTCTCTGGATTACTCGGAAAAGACATCGAGTTCACGGAAGTCGGTACACGCCAACAACCGAATCTTGAAGTGATCAGTTCCTTGCAACCGGACTTGATCATCGGCGACTTCAATCGTCATAAAGGAATTTACAAGCAATTGCAAGAAATCGCACCGACGATCATCTTGAAGAGTCGCAATGCGACGTATGAAGAGAACATCGATTCGTTCAAGACGATTGCGGAAGCGGTCGGCAAAACGAAACAGATGGACGATCGCCTTGCGCTTCATGAAGAGCGCTTGCAGGCAGCGAAGAAGAAGGTTGATCCAAAAGATGACCGGAAAGTCATGGTCGGTGTCTTCCGCGCCGATTCACTGACAGCACACGGTGAGACGTCGTTTGACGGTGAGCTGCTCGAGAAGATCGGTATCGAGAATGCCGTTACGAAAACAGCGGAACCGACTGTGACGATCACGTTAGAGCAGATGGTCAAGTGGGATCCGGACGTCATCTTCATGGCGGAAGCCGATCCGAAGTTACTGAAAGAATGGAAGGATAATCCGCTCTGGAATCAGATCACAGCGGTCAAAAACGGAGAAGTCTACGAAGTCAATCGTGACCTCTGGACACGTTACCGTGGTCTGGACGCTGCTGAACAAATCGTTGACGAAGCAATTCAATTGCTCAAACAGAAATAACGAACGACAAAAAGCCGGAGCAATCTGGCTTTTCGTCTTGATGAAAGGGGAAAGATCCGGTGCAGCGGAAACGTCTGATTTTCGTACTTATCTTACTCAGTTGCTTGGCCGTTTATAGTAGCTTGTTCTTTGGTATCACACAGATGAATCCAATCCACTTAGTGCAGGAGTGGATCAGTGGCACGACCTCTAAAGCGGGACTCGTCCTGACGAATCTGCGGTTGCCGCGTCTCTTACTCGGGTTGTTGCTCGGAGCGAATCTTGCCGTCGCTGGAGCGATCATGCAAGCCGTGACGCGTAATCCGCTCGCTTCACCACAAGTCTTTGGTGTCAACGCCGGTGCGTCGTTTCTTGTAGTCGTCAGTCTCCTTGTCTTTCCGTCACTCGGGACGGCGAACTTGCTTTACTTCGCCTTTGCCGGTGCCTTGCTCGGTGGCGTGCTCGTCTTTTCGTTCGCTTCGATTCGCGGGATGACGGCGTTAAAACTCGCCCTCGTCGGGATGGCGATTCATCTCTTGTTGACGTCGCTAACGAAAGGCTTGATTTTGTTCAACGACCGGATCACGAACGTCTTGTACTGGTTGTCCGGTTCGCTCAGTGACGCAAGCTGGCTCGAACTCCGGATCGTTCTCCCATGGTCGCTCGCAGGTTTGATTCTTGCGGCAAGTCTCGCGAAGTCGCTCGCCGTTTTCCAACTCGGGCAAGACGTCGCGGTCGGACTCGGACAAAAAGTGACGTGGATCCGTCTGCTTGCCGGCATCAGTGTCGTGTTACTCGCAGGGGTAACGGTTGCCGTTGCCGGAGCGATCGGCTTCATCGGTCTGATGGTGCCGCATATCACGCGTCGCCTTGTTGGTGAGGACTACCGGATCGTCTTACCCGTCTCTGCCGTCATCGGTGGTCTGTTGTTGACGTACGCCGATGTCCTGGCGCGCTTCATCGCCTATCCGTATGAATCACCAGTCGGCATCGTGACATCATTGCTCGGGGCACCTTTCTTCCTTATCTTGGCACGCCGCCAAATGAAAGGGGGATTACGATGAGAGAGAGGCGTCGGATTCTACTTGTCGCAGTAATCGTCCTTGTCACAAGCTTCTCCTTACTGTCGGTCGGTTCGATTCAGTTATCGTTAACGGAACTCTGGCAGTCGTTCTTTAGTGGAAAGGATGCCTTCATCGTCCAAAATTACCGGCTGCCGCGAACGGTCCTCGCCTTTTTAGCAGGAGCGAGTTTCGCTCTTGCTGGAGTCATCTTACAAAGCGTCATCCGTAATCCATTGATCTCACCGGACGTGATCGGAGTGACGAACGGAGCGTCTCTGTTCGCTGTTTTGACGATCGCCCTCGTGCCGGATGGTCCGCTCTTGTTGACACCGATCGCCGCCTTCATCGGAGCAGCACTTGTCATGCTGGCGTTGATGATGCTTGAACGGGGAGGAAACGTCTCCCGCAGTTCGTTTGCGTTACTTGGTATTGCCGTTAGTGCGATCTGTGCCTCGGGAACAGAATACCTGTTGATTAAATTTCCACTTCAGACGAACGATTCACTCGTCTGGCTTGCTGGAAGTCTGTTCGGGAAAGGGTGGCAGGAAGTGTTGATCTTAGCGCCTGTGCTCGTCGTGATCGGTGCGATCCTCTTCTATCGCCATCGTCAACTCGATGTCTTATCACTTAGTGAGGAAGTCAGCATCGGTCTCGGCTTACCGATTCAGCGAACGCGGCACGTCTTCTTGGCGCTCGCTGTCGTCCTAGCCGGTGTTGCCGTCGCAACGGTCGGTGCGATTGGCTTCATCGGTCTGATTGCCCCACATATGGCACGTCGTCTCGTCGGACATAAACATCTCGCCGTCTTACCGATGGCGCTGTTACTCGGCGGTGGGTTACTCGTCGTCGCTGATGCGCTCGGTCGTGGAATTCATCCGCCGCTTGAAGTACCAGCTGGATTGATCACAGCAATCATCGGTGTACCGTACTTCCTGTATCTCTTACGAAGAGAGCGGGCGGCTTGAACGGATGAAAGTGAACAAAACAATCCCCCTCATTTCGTAATCGGAATGAGGGGGATTGTTTTATAGAAGTTTTTGTTTAATTCATCATGAGGCATGTTTTTCACTTTATGCTGAGCGTACTTCCGAACCTAGATTCAAGAAGATCTCTTCCAAGGACGCTTCCTCGACTTCGAGTCGATACACGTTAACCTGTTGCGAGACGAGGTAGCTATTGATCGTAGCAATATCGTGTTCACTTTGGACGATGAACGTCGAGTGAGTAGAGGAGACGTTGACGTCTTTCGCAAGTGTCGACAACTTGGTCTGCAGATGTTGTTGTGTATCATTGTCGAGCAACGCATGTTTTACGTGAACGGTGATGTTCTTCTCATGTTGTTCCCGTAACTCCTCCATCGTGCCTTGCGTCTGAATCGTTCCGTCCTGCATGATCGCAATCTCCGTACACAGTTTTTCGACCTCGTCCAAGTTATGGGACGTTAAGAAAATCGTCGTTCCGTCTGCTGCGATCTTGCGAATCAAAGTATGAATCCCGAGAATCGAGTTGGCATCCACGCCAGACGTCGGTTCATCTAAAAATAGCATTTCTGGTCGATTAATCAGAGCTTGGGCGATCCCGAGCTTTTTTTTCATCCCGAACGAGTAGTTCTTCGTTTTCACATCGATTGCGTCTTCGAGTTGGACATCACGGAGGAGTTGCTTTAACTCGTCCGTTGTCGTCTTCAGACCGAGGACTTTGCTGAAATACTTCAAGTGATCGAGCGCCGTGAAGTTTTCGTAAAAGGTCGAGTAATCCGGCAGGACGCCGATTCGAGTTCGGACGTCCTTCAAGGAATCGTTCGGTGCTCCGAGTAACTCGAACGTTCCGGATGTCGGGCGGACAAGACCCGTGATCATGTTGATGAATGTTGATTTACCGGCGCCATTTTGACCAAGGAAGCCGAAGATGGCCCCTTGTTTGATTTCGAGATTCAACTGGTTGACGACGGTCTTATTGCCGTACTGTTTCGTTAGATTGGTTGCGCGAAGGGCTAGCATCATAAATCTCTCCTTTTAAAGATCATCAAGCTCGCGATGACGAAGACGGCGATATGGATCAAGACAAGATACGTGTATGCAGTGTTTTCTTGCGTGTAGTAATAATAGGGCGTCAAGTAAGACAACGTATCAACGATGACATTCTTCGAAATAAGACTCCACATCCCAATGACCGGAAGCGCGATCGAGATGAAGATACCGACGAACATCGTCATTGCAGAGCTGTTGACGACTGTCGAAAGAAACAGCGACAGACCGATGAAGTAAGAGACGAAGATGATGCTTTGGATCAAATCGACGATCGGGAACGATTTTGAAAACGGAACGATCAACAAGAGGGCAACTGTCAGACAGAGGACCCAGAACGAGACGTTGCCTAAAAACTTTCCGAAAATGATGTTCTCACGAGATGTTTTCGTCGCAAGAAAACGAATCGTCTTCGATTCGATCTCTTTGTTGACGCTACTATGAGAAATACTCGTCACGAATAAAGGAGATGCTAAGAACAGAAGCAGCATCAAACCGATGATATAGGCGTTGTCACCTAGACCGAGATCACTAAGTTGTCCTTTGAACTGGCTGACAAGCTTAGCGGAACCAATCGTCACACCGAACAAGACGACGATGATCAGGATGGCTCGAATACTTTGGAAAAGCGATTTAAATTCTCGAAGTGTAATCGCGAACATATCGACACACCTTTCTGTTTGAGTTTAGTATTGCCGTGCTATCTTTTTATTCTTCGTGACGTTAGTGATACCGGCGATCAAATAAGCGATTGAACCAAAGACACCGGCGAGTAATGTGAAGATCCCACCGAGAATTGCAGTAATGATCAACATCTTTCCTGCTGAACCGTTTTTGCGAATCCGGACGATCGAGACGATTCCGCCTATCGTACATAAGAGAGAGACGGCACCAAGGTACAAGAAGAATTGTTGGAAGGATGTGAGGATTTGGGTAGACGTGACATCCGTAATGTTCTCATCTTGGATGAATTGATCGACCAACTCCTTCATGCCAGCGTGATCCGCAATCGATCCAGACAATAGAAACCCACCTAAACATAATGATCCAAACAAGACGATACCGATGACAGCAAATATGTATTCCGTTGTTCTTTTCAAGTAAAACACCCCTTTTCCTTATTTTTCCGATTTGACATTCCTAAACTACCATGACTCGAATCACTATGACAAGCGAAATAATGAATATATTTTAATTATTTATTGGTTAAATGTTTAATTAATATCAAAAATACTTTAACTTTATTTAATTGGATGCTATTATGGTGACATGGGAGGGAAATGGAAAATGAAAAAAGATGATGTTCCAGATTGGGTTTTATCTCTAGAATTGGAAGAGGTGGAATTCGTTAAAAAATTCATTGTAAGCTCGGGTTCTTTGAAAGAACTGGCGAAACATTATGATGTCTCCTATCCCACAGTCCGGATTCGCGTCGATCGGATCATTCAGAAAATCGAAGTGAATGAGAAAATTGAGAATGAACCGTTCATCGCATACATTAAACAAATGGCCATCGAAGACCGGGTCACGATTGAAGATGCCAAAAAAATAATCGAAAAATATCGACTTGAGAGGGGTAACAACCAATGAACTTTTTCATTTCTGCTCTAATTATCAGTATCTGTTTAGGAATACAATATTTTTTATCGAGTCGTCATAATCCGTATCTCGGTATCATCATGCCAATCGTTTTAGTGATTTTCCTGACATGGCGTTACTTTGATGGTAGATACAATAGTTTTTTAGCCTATGTATTGATTTTAGGGGTCGGTATGATTTCACTGTGGGAACAATGGTCGCGTGGTCGAAAGAAGCTTAAAGAGAATCAAGAAAAAGAATTAGAACGGATGCGCGTGCACGATACGTTGTGAGTTACAACCATACATATCTTTTTTAGTAAAAAATGAGAGTAGCCTCGGTTTCGATGATGAAACAGAGGCTACTCTCATTTACGTGTTAAGGACTATATTCATATTCCGTTCATTTTAATCGAGTTCAATCTTCACTGTCGTATCCTTTGGAAAAGCCTCATCTGATGCATAAAGAACAAATACCTTTTGATCGTCAGGAACTTGATAGACTAAGTCGACAAGTGACTTATATGGAGCGAAGTACTGATAGCCGTTCTTAAATGCTTTTTCATTATGATTGACATAATCGACGGTAGAATATTCTTTACCGTCTAGCGAGGTCAGCGTAAATGTTCCTGGTCTGTAAGTTGAATATGCACCTTTACTTTGTATATCCGAGTTGTACATAAAGACAGGAATTGTGACATACCGATAACCAAGCTTTTCCTTTAAATTCAGTTCTTTTGGTGTTGGAACGAGTGATTTAGCATAAAATAGCTCATATTTTGCTTTCGGATCACCCGGATAGGTTTGAATAACTCCTTTCTCCATTAGTTTTTTAATTGCCGCCTCTTGATCACCTGTTTTCTTGTCATCAGATGATTTCGTTTCTGAAGCCAAATCCTTTAATTTATGTCCGCTCGTCTGTTGTTGAGGAGCACTCTGTGTTGTAGTCGTCGAGGATTCCGTTGAGGCGAACAAGAACAGGCTGGCCACTCCGATACACAAGGAAGCGGCGATGGATCCGAGTGCCCATTTGAAACGCCGTTCTGTTGCTTGCGTATTTTCGACGATACTACCGAGTGCGGCATTTGGTGTAATCCGGACGGCACGCTCGGCAGGAAGTAAGGCGCCTAACACGCCGGTGATCACAGGAATCAAGAGCATGATGCTGAGGAAACCAAGCTCTTGGACCGGAAATTGTCCGTAAACGAAGCCAATCATTCCAAGTGCTGTCAAAAGACCAATCACACCAGCGCAGAGCCCTGTCATCATGCCTTCACTTAGTACGAGTAAACGAACTTGACCGTCTTGCCAGCCTGTTGCTTTAAGGACGGCGAGCTGACTTTTCCGTTCATTGACGTTTTGCCACATTATTTCGGTCGTCGTCAGGATGGCAATCAGTAAAGCGACACCCATCGCGACGTAGTGCATCGTCCCGACTTCGAGTGCGACATATTCGCCGAGCCACGTTGCATACAAAACACCTTTCAGTCGGAACGTGATAAACAAGAAGAATATGAACAAACTCGTCGGTAAGGCAATCGCGACGACGGAGAGTAATGTCCGTTGCCAGTGGGTGACGAGCTGGTTGATGCTCATCCCAAGCACGCTACGCGCGCGGACGAAACGGCGACCTTTTGAGACTTCACCGAAACGCATGCTTTCGTACGGTTTGATCCGACGGATGAGCGTCATCGGCACGAGGGTTCCACCCCAGTAAATAAGTAAACCAGCAAGACCAATCAATAAAATTCGACCGATTGCAATCGGGTTGTCCGTCGTGACCCAGAACGAACCGAGAATCGTCCAGGCAATCAAGACGACGAGTGTCCCGAGCAGCGTGGCTTCGAGGAACAGTAGTTTTGACAGCTGGCGCGGACGCCAACCGAGTGATAGTAAAATCGCGAATTCTTTCTTTCGTGCATACAGCAAAATGATGTTCGAGCTGAAGACATAGACGAGCGCGACAGCGATGACACTTGCGATGATGCCACTCATCCCGACTTTTGCTTCCTGGAAGATCGCAATCGACGAGCCGAGTTTTATCCACGGTTGTTGGACCCAGCCGAGTGCTGATTCGTCTTTTAGACCCGGTAAATAGGTCAAGGCAAGCTGCGGTGACGAGCCGAGGGTCACGTCCGTGATTAAACCCGTCTTCTGTTCGATTTCTGTCGCTACCTGTTGGAGCTTCTTCTCGCTAGTGGCATTCATCGTCTCGACACCTTTAACGTTGACGCGGATGGCTGAGATTGCTTTGGCACCACGAATTTTGAACGCAGCATCGAGCGTCGTCAGCATCGACGGTGGTTTCGTCAGGAAATCATATGGATCATTCGTCGGTTTAACGTCTCGAACCGGATTGACCGGACGTTCATTCTTATCCATCACCCACTGGGCTTTTGACGGGAAATACGTCTCCATCGGCAGTTCCGTTAGCGGATCTTTCGAGATGTTCAATTTCTTCGGATCGAAGACCCCGATATAGTTCAAGTTGACTTTGGGCCAATCCACGCTATCTTTTCCGAACATCCGCGCTTCCCGGTACATGCTGCGTTTAGCGAGTAAGGAATCTTGCTCGACTTGTTTCGGTTGGACTTGGTAGGTGAACGGCCAACGTGATGCGTACGGACTTTTGATTGAGCGGTAGTCGATCGGAGACGGTTTTAAGGCAATCCACGTAAAGGAATTACTGTTCGTCTCTTCAGCGGTCGGTAACGTATGTTTCAAAATATCATTGACGAGCTTTTTCTGGACATCTTGTGTCGTGATCGTATAACGTTTCGCACCACTTGTCGGTAAGGAGTCTAAGTATTTTTTTCCGCCTTTTTGTTCGACCTGTTGTACCAGATCGTTAATGGATGTTTCTTTCGACGGCAGCTCCACTTTTTCGTACGTGTAGATGCGTGACGCGTCCACGTATTCACGATTGTTCAACAGGATCGGAATTTGGACACCGTCTTCACCAAACGAGGTGACCTGATCATCTTTTGAAAAATAGTTACTATAGGTTCCTTTGGTCGTCGCTTTATCTAAGCCGACGAGTGCAGCTTCCGCCTCAGGGTCAACCCCTGCAATCATGACTTGACTCCCATACTCAAAAAGAGGCTGCTTTCCAAGTGGAAGGGGGGACACGCCTGATTTTACTGCATTTTCTGTAGGTTCCCATCCCGCAGCTAAGAAGGTGACCCCACTCGAGGATTCTTTCTGTAACCCGGTATCTTGCGTGTCTTTGATCGTCAGTTTATAAATCCCTTCTTGATCGATCGTATGCGTACCGATACTCGAAAGTGTTTGGTTATACCCAATCATCGCGATGGGGGCAGCAACCTCGACGTCAGCAATCTGCTTGATCGTGTCGTACTGCTTGCGAGTGATCCCACCATCGAGACCACTCATATAGTTTGGCTCGAGTAACTTCAAGTCTTCCGTCACACTGCGGCTGCCTTCTGGTCGAACGACGATGTCGTAAGAGGAGCCCCAGCGCTTTTGCAGTTCATCGACGACGGTTCCGTTATTGGCTTGCGTCGTTCCGATCAAATAGCTCAGTCCAGTACTGACGATCAGAACGCCGACAAGTAGCAGGATGAATCGCTCTTTATTACGCCACCAGGAATTCCAGATGAACTTAAGCATCGGCAAACCCCTCCTGGAGTAAGATGTACTGTCTTGTGATGGACCTTGCATCGACCGTCGACTGAAGTGACGTATAGCTATGGATGTGTACCGATTCAGTCATGTGCGAACCCTCCTTTAAATGAGTGTTTTTATTCCATATGTAAGTAAAAAAACCAATCATTACCTAATTATAATAGAAGGTTTAGAAATCGGGCTATAAAAACAGAAAAATCAGAAAAATGAGTCAATGATTCAACTTAAGAATGACATTGAAGGGGACAAACATATTATCATGTGCTCATGATAGGAAAAAATCTACATAATACGATTTATGTGATTAATTCAAAAAGGTTATGAAACCTGAAGGAGTATAAAAGCGTTAATGAATTTACATGTGTCTTACATTAAAACGAGAGAAAGGAGCGGATGGTCATGAGCGAATCCATTGTTTATTTTGTAATCCTTGTTCCTCTGCTGGTGTTTGCTATCGTTCTATCGAGAGGAAAAGGTGCATCACTGCTTGCAGGATATAATACGTTGTCTGAAAGTAAGAAAGAACACTACGACGAAGTCGCCCTATGTCAATTCATGGGTAAGATCATGTACGGCGTTTGTTTTAGCATCCTGTTGTTCGCGGGGAGTGAGCTGTTTGGATATTACTCTTTGTTTACTTTGGGCGTCATGCTACTATTCTTTCTTATTGTATTCGCAGTCGTCTATTCGAACACGAGTGACCGATTCAAGAAAAAGAGATAATTTTGTTCACGTCAGCAAGACCTCCATCATTTAAACCATAATGAGAAATCCTTTAAGACAATTAACATCGAAATGACTTTCGTCGTTCATATGAAGATATCAAACCTCATCAATCGTGTATGAAAAAATGTGTATGGGTAACTCCGTCGTCTCGATCGTTTCGACCAATGTCCATCCTAATTTTTTATAATATGCTGAAGCGTTTTCTGTTTTTAAATAGATTGTTGTGATCTGTCGTGATTTGGCGTAGATGATTAATTGATTGATGAGTTGCTGCGCGATCCCTTGATTCCGATAGACTTTTTCAACGAATAAAGAAGCGAGCCAAGGCGTATAGGCTGGTCGTTCATTCAAGTCATTTTCAAAGAGGGAGACGGTTCCGATACACGTGACATCATCTAAGGCAACGAACGTCACAGGGTAAGGTTCACTTGGTTTTTTGTCTAAAAATGCTTTTACTTTTTCATAAGGTGCCGTCCCTTTTTTCTTTTGAACGAATTCGGTATGAATCATTGTGGAAACCACTTCTAATTGTTCAGGATGATTCGATAATGTATCAATGATCATCTTCTTATCCTCCTTTCTACACTTATTGTATCGATCATTAAATCGATTCGTCCTGCAACATACGATTGTAGTTATTTAAAACAGTACATCTGTCCTCATCAGAATAAAGGAGCTTTGGAATGAACTTAGAACAATACTTACAACAACATTTTGGGAATGTGAACTTATTTGATCGTTCCTTCGTCAAGAAGGATTTAGTAATTCACGTAGACTTAGTGAAAAATCTTTATCAGTTAAAGAAAAATTCAGATGAAATCAATGAGGAATACTTCAAACAGGCATACGAAAAATCGAACGAACTGTTTAAGGATCTATTCCGAGAAGAGGACCCCCTTTTTTTCGTCGTGCATGTGAGAAGTGAGCGCGGTAAGTATCAAAAGTCAGCGACGAAAGTGTTTCGTCATTTAAGACGTAGAGAAGATCAATACAACATAAAGTTCGTAGAGAGAGTGATTGATGAAGAAGAGCAGGTATCCGAATATGCCGTGTTATTACCGAACAAAACCGCGTTAGATTATAAGCGTGTAATCAAAGCAATCTGCAATCAGGATTTCCCGCCGCTACAACTAAGATTTCGTCAAACGTATACATACTATCCGGAAGTCTTTTTCGTGAACGTAGATCGAAATATCGTTTTGAATATCTATGATGATCGCGGTTGTTTCCTTTTGTTCGGTGATTCAGCAACGTATGATATGTTCAAGAAGAAATATCGTAATGATATCAGCTAATCGATTTTAATCGCTTTTAGAAATACTCAAGCTAGTGCTAAGAAGCCGATCACTGAAAAAATAAAAAGAACTAATAGAGAAGTGAGCAATGTTAACGCGAGGATTTTCCCCGTATTTCTTAGACTTATGATGGCGCACACTAGCGCAAGCAATAGTCCAACTAACATATAGTTCGTACCCCAAAAACCATTGAACGGTAAGAGCTTAACAGTAAGGAAAGTGAAAACCACGATGCCGATTGAGATCCATCCTAGATGCTTTCGCATAAACTACCTCCTCGAAAATGAATACGCATAGTCATAATTTGGTTCTTTTTTAGCATAACATTACAAATGTTTACAGTGAAAGAGTTTTGTAATCGTCGCCTAAAGATAGTCTGAATGAAATGCGTGTCATACACCTACTCGTCACGAGATATACCAACAAGCAGCAAACGATGGAACAGCTATCAATCGACAAACAATCCCTCACTCTAATCAGAATGAGGGATTGTTTCGTTTCAACATTAGACCGTCAACTCGATCACATTACCTTCCGGGTCCGTGATTGTACTTTCATAATACCCGTCACCCGTCGTCCGGGGACCGTCAAGGTGTTGTACACCTGCGTCCTGTAACCGAGCCGTCCAGTCGTCGACCGCTTGTTTGCTGCCGAGCGAAAAGGCGAAGTGGGCATACCCGAGCGCATTCATCGTCCGTTCCGTGATATCCGTCCGTTGCATCAACTCAAGACGCGCACCACTCGAGAATGTCAGGAAATACGATGTGAACCCTTTCGTCGGATTATGATACCGATCGCCTGCCGTAGCATCAAAATGTGTTTCGTAGAATTGACGCATCCCGTCAAGGTCTGCCACCCAGAGGGCGATATGTTCAATCTTCATCTCCATTCCTCCTTTTTTCAAGACGCTTTTGCCAATCGCTGTCTGAACAACATCCGGTTCAACCCTTCCGTAGCGACCAGCATCAAGAAGATGAGACTGATCGTAAACCAATGGAACAACGATAAGGAATAGGACGTCGCCAGCCAGCCGAACAATGGCGGCATGAAGGTACTACCGGTATAGGCGAATGCCATTTGTACCCCCATCAGCCGTTGCGCCGCAGCCTCCCCGAAGCGAACCGGCGTCTCATGGAGCATTGCCGGATAAATCGGTGCGAGACCAAGCCCGACAAGTACGAAACCAAGCGGCATCCAGGCAGCGGGTGCGAGGATGAAACAGGTAGCTCCGACGAATGCCGTCCATTGACCGACACGAATCAAACGACGATTCGACCAGCGCAGCGACAGAAAACCACTTATGAAACGCCCCGCGGTGATGCTTCCGTAGTAGACGGAAATCCACGTCGCTGCTGACGTCACGGAAAAGGAACGGACTTGGACAAGATAACTACTGCCCCACAGCCCGACGACCGCCTCGGCTCCACAATAAAAACAGAACGCTGCGAGTGCGGCAATCAATCCGCGTGGTTTTCCGGACGACGTATTTACGGTCTGAACCTGTTCAGACACGTGTTTCGGAGCCCGTTTCCAGAGCGGTAAGCTGACGATCAAGATGATCATCAAAACGAGTTGCAATGCACCGACGACGAGGTAACCAAAACGCCAGCCGGAATCGAGCAATACGCCAGCCATGATGAGCGGACCAGCCGTCGCACCGATGCCCCAGAAGCAATGGAGCCAGTTCATGTGATGCGCTTGATAATGGGTGGCAACGAAGTGGTTTAATGCCGCGTCAACGACTCCAGCACCCAGTCCGAGCGGGATCGCAAGAACGAAGAGCCAAATCAAGGACGGAGCAACGTAAAAACCAATCAACGCCAGTGCCGTCAAACCGGCAGAAACTGCCGTGATTGGACCCGTTGAATAACGTTCGATCAGACGACCGCTAAACAGACTCGAGACGATCGTTCCGGCAGCAATCGTCATGAAGAGCCATCCCGCCATGTCGAGCGGTGCGTCGAGATCGAGCCGCATCACGGGCCACGCTGTACCGAGTAACGCGTCCGGAAGACCAAGACTGATGAAAGCCAAATAAATCAAAGGTAATAGTAGACGGGTCATCGGGTGAGTCCTCCTAACGGAATTTGTTCAATGAATGATTGTATGCTCAGTTGCATCAAACCATCCAAATAATCGTTTTCCCAGTCGCCTTGCCGCAACCGAGGTAATTTGTCGAGCGGAAAGCGCTTGGCGCATCGATCCGTCAAACGTGCTAATCCGTCATCCGAGACATCTGACGCTGTAAACAAGATGACATCTGGGTTCAAGGTGACGCTAAACGAGAGGATGATCCGGCTCAACGCCTCATACCAGTCGTCAGAGTGAGGCGAGCTTGTCGCAAGAACTTGACCGACATTTCGTTTCTCGTCAAACGGAATGAACGAGATCTCTCCAGCAAAGTGATGCGCTCCTCGGACGACACGACCTGAAACGGCGACACCGGCACCCGGTCCGTTCGTGCCAAGATAAATGTAGACGGTCGCCTTGTTATCAGGAGCTTGCGCCCGAACCGCCGCATTCATGTCATTTTCGACGATGACTGGTCGCCCGAACCGCTCAGTCAGTTCTTGTTGCAAGGGGCGACCGTCAAGCGTCGGATAATCTGGGGCGAATAGGATCGTGCCGGTTGTATCAACGGCACCAGCGACACCAATCGCAAGCGTTTGAATATATGGATGATCGTCAAGTAATGTTGTCAGCGTTTTCAATAAAACAGATACATGATCCGACGAATCGAACGTCAACCGATCCGTTGCGATCAGATGTCCACCGACGTCGTGGATGCGATACTGCAGATACGTGCGTTCGAGATATAGAGCGAGTCCGTGGAAGCGATCCGCGCGATAGCGATACCGTTTTGCCGGACGCCCTCCGCGAACCAATTCAAGTGGTGTCTCTTCAATTTCAAGAGCAGCGATCATCTGATCGATCTGTTTGCTCGCAGTCGGAAAACTGACATCCAAGACTTGACGAATCGCAGGGATCGTATCCAGATGGTCGACTAAAAAAGCGTGACGTGTAAGTGAAATGAGTTCAGTCAAACAAAGACCTCCAATCTACATCACTTATTAAAAAAGTTTAATAAGTTTTGATTTGAGTATAGCAGGTCGGAAGAAAAAGACAAGTTTAAAAAAGAGGTGTAGGATAAGAATATTTAGAGAAATAACGTTTCATCCTATCGTTGTCTGGATATATAAAAAGAAGATAAAAAATTTTAGTCATATATCTTTAATTCATACTATTCCGATTTGTAATATCTTGGATAGCCTGTAACAGGAGGTAGATGGCGAGAGGAGCTTGTAATCATGACCACCCAACTTTCAACCGACCTAGGATCCCAAGATATTTTAGCCTCCCTGCGAGATAATGTCGCAATGATTCGATTCGACCGGCAACGTCGTGTCGTCGACGTCAATGGTTTATTCGCAAAGACGATGAAATATAAACGAGAAGAGATGATCGGGATGCAACACAACCTCTTCTGCACGACGGAGTTTGCAATGAGTGACAGTTACCAAGCATTTTGGCAGAAGCTGTTTAGTGGCTTCAGTATGGCAGATAAAATTGAACGCATCGATGCGCATGGTCAATCGATTTGGCTAGAAGCAACCTATATGCCGATTTACGATGGAACGGAAGTGACCGGTGTCTTGAAGATTGCCTCCGATATTACGAATCGTCAGCAGACGATTCAAAAGTTCGCGACTTCGTTTGACACGATTGCTAGTGATTTGAATACACGATCGACGCATGGCGAGCAGGAAAGCGAAGCGTTACGGCGAACGATCGAACAGATGGCCGAGACGACCCGTGATAACCATCAGACGATTGAACGGCTGCAACGCCAGGCGCAGGACATCGCTCAAGTGACTGAGACGATCAAAACAATTGCGTCACAGACGAATCTCTTGTCACTGAATGCATCGATCGAGGCAGCGCGAGCCGGAGAACACGGCAAAGGATTCAATGTCGTCGCGACGGAAGTCCGAAATCTCTCAAAGCTCGTCGAACAAGCCGTTGTCGATGTTCGACAGACGACGCAGCGAATGAATGATGAACTGCAGCGGATTGCCCGTGCGATGACGCAAGCAACGTCGGATGCACAAGCAAGCGTCACGGTCGTCGCAGAAACGGTCGATCGCTTCCATGACGTTCAAAGTGCGGCATCGACGTTAACGGAGACAGCGCAAGACTTTACAAAAGCAATTTAAGTGAGAGACGGCATTCCGGTAAACGGAGTGCCTTTTTGTATAAAAGTACCCCTATACTTTGGAATAATATGTTAATATACTACAAAACGGAAAGGGAGCGAACTTCTGATGAATATCCGCACTGCTCGTCCTGACGATTTTCAGGCCTTGATTCCATTGTTCCAGCAAATCCACGATCAACACGTCGCTTTACGACCCGATCATTACCGTCCGCACGAGATGCCGGTTCCGGAAGACTTATTTCTGTCGCAACTCGAGAATCCAGATTTTGCATTACTCGTTGCGGAACAAGACGGGCTTGCCGGTGTGATCGTCCTAAAGGAAGACATCGTCGAAGGGAGCGGTTTCGTCTTCGATAAGCATTACTTACGCATCATCAGTCTCGTCGTTGCGGATACGCATCAAAAACAAGGCGTCGGGAAACGATTGATGCAAGCCGCTTACGCACATGCGGAAACGGTTGGCTGTGACAAAATCGAACTCGGCGTCGATGACGCCAATCAAGAAGCGATCGCCTTTTACGAGGCACTCGGAATGGCTGTCCGCTCGAGACGAATGGAATGGAACGTGACGTCAAGCAGGGAAACGTCGACGTGATGTCAAACAACAGGTACTAGAAAGGAGAGAGGTCATGTTCAGATTACAAGTATCCGATCACGTATCGCTTCAATTGTTTGAACGGCACCATGCGGAAGGATTATTCGCCCTCGTCGATGCCAATCGCGCACATCTCCGCGAATGGCTTGGTTGGGTCGATGGTGCAACAGAGACAAGTACATATCAGGAGATCGTCATTCCAGCATGGCTGCAACAATTCGCCGATGGCAACGGCTTTACATGTGGCATTTATCTTGAGGACGAGCTCGTTGGAACGATCGGTTTGCATGAGATTAATCAACACCTTGGGCAAACGTCGCTCGGCTATTATTTAGGAGAAAAGGGACTTCGAAAAGGCGTCATGACGGACGTCGTCCGGTTCGTGACAAACTACTGTTTTGAGACGCTCGGCTTGAACCGGGTCGTCATCGAGTGTGCGACTGGAAACGTCCGGAGCAGACGAATCCCGGAACGACTCGGCTTCAAGGAAGAAGGCGTCTTACGGGACGCCGAGAAATTATACGGGACGTATCATGACATTGTCGTCTATGCGATGTTAAAGCAGGACTGGTTAAAAACAAAGGAGGTGGCAGCATGCGTATCGAGCCAATGAATCAGGCGACCTATGAGTCGTATCTACCGGTAGCAATCGAGGAATATGCGGCAGATAAGTGTCGCGCTGGTACGTGGTCAGAGAACGAGTCGCTTGAGAAGGCGACTGAAGAGTTCGCGGCGCTGTTGCCAGAAGGTTTGAAAACGAAGGATCATTATTTGTTTACGTTTCGTGATGAGACAGATAGCGACATCGGGATGGTTTGGGTCCATGTGACGGAAGAATCACGCGGACGTTCCGCCTTCATCTTCGACGTCAAGATTACGTCCGACAAGCAGAACAAAGGCTACGGCAAGAAAGCGCTCCGATCACTAGAAGTGATATTAAAACGGATGAACGTCAAGAAAATCTCCTTACATGTCTTCGCGCATAACGAACGGGCGATTCATGTGTATGACTCGCTTGGGTATGAAAAAACGGATTATTATATGTCGAAACGTCTCGATGACAGCCATTAAAAAAGATTCCTCTTGTGCAAGCAGGAGGAATCCTTTTTGTTTAACGCCACGTCTGTAATGTATTCGCGAACTGAATGTTTGTCTCCAGTTCACCCGTGATCTCGCTTGCTGTGAAGTCATTGCCAGCGAGCCAGTCGGCAAAGTCGAACGTGACCGGTTCCTGATCACCACCGAGCGCGAACCAGACCTTCAACTCTTCCGGGAAGTAGGCAGACGTATGGATCGTTCCCGCCCACTGCGCATATAAATCAGCGAAGACACCTTTATCGGTATCGTTGAGTAGTCGGAAAGCGGACTCCGCATCTTGAATCATATGTTGATGCGTCTTTAGCTCCATCATCCGACGTTTCGAGTCATCGAGGTGATAGCGGTTTTCATGCTGTAGCAAATCAAAGTGGTTCGTGCACATGTTTGTCTCGCGCACTTGCACATCCCGCGCCGTCGCCTCGATGACGAACGAACGCGCCGATTTATCGTGGACGACATACGTGAACGATCCGCGATGCGGAATCTCCTTGACGAGTGAGATCGCGTCGTCGACCGACGTGCACATCTCGAGGATGATCCGCCCGATCATGAAACTGACGAACCCATCGCCCGGACGCCGACGATTGATGAAGTTATAGCCCATCGCAAGACCATGTTCATTCATCCCGTCCATCCGACCGGTCACCCGTGATGCCGGACCGATGATCGCTGATCCGCCATCGTTCGGTTGAAAGACGGAAAATCGACCATCATATGTCATCGGATGGTAATCATAGTTGCGGACGAGGAAATTATCACCTGTCATGATCGAACAACCGCTTTTCGGTCCTTCGACCCGATAATGCCCGAAATGGAGTAACGTATCCGGAAGCGACAGTTCAAGTTCGTCCTGGAGTCCGAGTAACTCGTCCCAAATATGCGGGGCGTACCGGAGAAACATCTCCTTCGTCTCGACCGGATCGACTTGAAAGCGCGGAACACGGATCTTCCAGTTGTCTTCCCGGTTATGGAGCAACTGGTTTCGTTTTACGTAACGTCCTTGTTCGCGACCGAACTCATAATGACTGCCGCGGAATTGTGTGATCTCATTGGCTACACGTTGCATACGATTCATCCTTTCTTCAACTGCTGTATGCTGATTATATCGAACGCGAGGGAGAATGTCGTATGGCAAGTCTTTACTGAAGCACATCTAAAGTATGGGAATATTGAAAAAATAGTCAACTTTTTCATTCTTATACCGATAACAAAAACGGGAGGGGATGGAATGAAACACATGTCAGTCAGACGGAAGATACAAGCTTTGATCGCAACAGCCGTCGTTGCGATGCTTTTGATTGCGGGAGCAGGACTTTATTTCTTAAATCAGATGTCGAATGCTTCCCGAGCGATGTATCAGAAAAACTTAATACCGATCCAGGAAGTGGCGCAAATCCGGATCGATACACGCGCGCTCGATTCGTTTTTAGTCGAGATGATGTTAACGAAGGACGATACGCGGGTCACGGAACTGCAAGCTGAGATCGATACGCGTCAGGCGCAGATTCGTTCGTCGGTCACGAAGGTCGAAAAAACAGGGCAATTCGATGCTAAAGAGAAGAAACAGCTTGAAGAATTAAAGGATAACGTCCTAGCCTATGATAATTCGATGACAATCGTCCAGGATGCGGCGACGCGCAACGAAACCGAAGAAGCCTATACGGCATACACGCAAGGTCTGGAACAAGTTCGGGATAACGTCGCGGATTCTGCGAAGTCGTTGATGGCTTCGATGACAAAACAAGCGAAGACGTTAGACGCTCAGAATCAAGCAGAAAAACAAACGGCCTTTTACTTAATGCTCGGCATCTTTTTACTCGCGGTCCTCTTGTTTGCAGGACTTGCAATGTACATTACACGTCTCATCACGCGTCCGATTCGTCAATTGCAGGGGTGGATGGATCAATCAGGGAACGGGGACTTGACCGTCCGTGGAACATACGACTCAAAAGACGAGCTTGGACAGTTGACGACGTCCTTCAACGAGATGATTGCGTCACAGCAACAAGTCGTGCTTGAACTAACGGGTACGGCTGACCGCGTCGCTGTCGCATCGGATGAGTTAAGCGTCAACGCGGAATCGACGACGAAAGCAACGGAAATGGTCGCCGTGACGATGGAAGAGATGGCAAGCGGTGCTAGTCAACAATTGCATCAAGTATCGGATGCCTCACGGACGATCGAAGAGTTGACGACGTCGGTCCGTTACGTCGCCGGTAATGCCCAACAAATGACGGAACGCACAGCGGATGCGATGGAAAAAGTCGCACTCGGTGGTCAAGTCGTCGGAACACTCGGTACCCAAATGGGACGGATTCAAGAAGATGTTTCTCGACTGAGCCACGTCATTGACGGTCTTGGTAACCGATCGCAGGAAATCGGACAAATCACGGATTCGATCAAAGGTGTCGCGGCACAGACGAACTTGCTCGCGTTAAACGCAGCAATCGAAGCAGCGCGTGCTGGCGAACAAGGACGCGGATTCGCCGTCGTCGCAGCGGAAGTCAAGACGCTCGCGGAGCAGTCGGCGGTCTCGGCAAAACAGATCGAGTCGTTGATTCGTGTCATTCAACAAGAGACGGAAGCATCGGTCGCCTCGATGGAGAAGGTTTCGACCGAGATGACGAGTGGAATTGCCGTCGCTGATCAAGCCGGTGCCTCATTCTTAGAAATCGAGACAGCGATCACCGACGTGACAGGGCACGTCGAAGAAGTGTCCGGTGCCGTACAGGAAATGGCGGCAGCGAGTGAGCAGATTGCCTCCGTCATGCGAACGATTCAAGCAGTGACGGAAGGGACTGCTGCCGGAACACAAAACATCTCCGCTTCGACGGAGGAGCAGATGGCATCGATGGAAGAAATCTCATCCGCGTCCCAATCACTCGCGACGATGGCAGATGATTTAAAACAAGTCACAGGCAGATTCACCGTGTAAGATATTGAACGACGACCATGAGGTAATTCATCATGGTCGTTTTTTTATTTGTGGTAATGAATGGAAAACAAGCAGGGGAGTAAGCGTGTGGCGTCGTATGTACAGGTTAAGTAGCAGCAGATAGATGTTATGAAAGTGATTGAAGAAATTGTTTGACAGCACGACGGGACGTCAGATGGATGACTTGTTTATCGGACGTCGCTGTAAGCGTTGAAAGGATATTCGGTCGTTTATCGATCGGGAAACGCCAAATCCATTTCAGAAAATCAAACGATAGTTTCTCTGGACAGCCTGCCGCCATATCCGGTCGACCGATCTTGCGATAGCGCCACGTCCGTTTCAATGCCCGGTACAGACAGAGTGCCCGTGGTAGGTCAAGGAAGATGATTGTATCGGCGGCATCAATTCGTAAATCAAGCGTTCCACTGTAATTACCGTCGATGATCCACGTGTCGCGCGATATAAGTGTTTGTTGAATCTGGCGTTGTTCCTCACGCGAAACTGTCTCCCAGTTCGGACGCCATAATAAACTGTCGAGGTGATCAACAGGATAGCTGAGTTTTTTGCCCATCTCGCGGGCAAGTGTCGATTTACCGGATCCACCAGAACCAATCAAAATGATCTTTCGCATCGTAGACCTCCTATTTTTTGTCATAGAAATTGATCATACCACGGTTTTCTAGTCGAGGATAGAACGAAAGGAGTGAATGAGATGGTACCAAATTTCATAATCGAAGGGATGACGATCGTTTTTACACTACTCGTAATCGGTTGCGGCGTGATATTCCTGCCGCAGCGTTGGAAGCGGTATGGCTTGATTTTGCTTGGTTTAGTGGCAATCGGGTGTAGTTCCTTTTGGTACATCCGACCGACGCTCGTCAATCAACAGATTGCTGAGGATGAGAAATTGCTTAAGATAGAATTAGCACGGCAATTTCCGGATGAAGTCTACACTACAAAAACACAAAAATTTTCGTATGAGTCTTCGGCGAATCCGGCTTCAATCGAAGTCGAATTTGCAAATGAACCTAACGTAACTTATTTTCTAGATATGGATGGGAACCGGATTAGGCTTTCAAGTTTTATCTTTAAAAACGGAGGATTTCCACAGGATTTACAGCATGAATTCAAATGAAGAGGCTGACTCAAAAAAAGAATGACGCGTCTTTTCACGCCCTTTCCTCAGGCGAGACACAAGCCAGATTTCCTGCTTCGTTGAAGCAGGAAAGCGGGTCTTGTTCGTCTCTGACAGCGCATAAATGCGCTTGTTCCTGTAGGAGTGGCGTGTGACTTGTCATTCTTTTTGTTACTAAATAAGGGAGGCAGATCATTATTCTGCCACCCTTATCTTTGTAGAGACTGACTTTTGAGTCAGCCCCTTTTGATTAAGTCGATTTCAAATTTTTCGTAACAGACATCGTTTTGACAGCGAAGAAGGCAATCAGACCAAATCCGACCTTGTTGATCAAGTCAGCGAAGTTATAGATCAATTCGCGGACGAGTTGCACTTCGATACCGGGTGCAAACAAGGTGACCGCGTAACCGACCGGATAGATCGCCCATCCGATCAAGATAAACAAGCGCATCTGCAGCAAGGCTTTACGAATCGGGGCAGGCTTATCTTCAGCTGCTTTCGTGACGTTCGTGAACAAGAGATAAATGATATAAAACCATGCGATACAACCGACGACATATGCCCAAAGACCGAGTTGCGTGAAGCCACCCGCTAGATTGATGGACGACTCTCCGATGTAACCACCGATGATCATGATGATGTCCGCGATGACGAGTTTCGTCAGAAGGGAACGCCCTTTCCCACCTTTTAAACCGAGTAACAGCGGAAACTTGATCAGCAAGAGAGGCGTCGTCACGAGCCAATCGATGTAGCGGATTTCAGTCGGAAAACCATCGATCTCCGACAACAAACCCGATTCCCCTACAGCTTGCTTCATGAAATAGTAATGAATCGCAGCGACGAACGTGACGAGAGCAGCGACTGTTGCGGTTGAGCGGTATTCCGGGGCAAGGGAATTTCGTTCGACGAGAAAATAGAGCGTACCGGCGGCCATTCCGACGAATCCGACCCAGAACATGTACTGGGTCGCAAGGACGAGAAGGTTAACGTCTTCCATGTTGTTTCGACTCCTTTTCGTAAGTGGACACGACCTTTCATACTTTTATTTTACTGACGATACAAACTTCAGACACCACGTCGAAACGCTCTTGATGTGCAGTCTGTCAACGGTTTGACAACATTTTGACACACTTGAGGAGGAGTGACGGATGTCGATTAAACGAACGGATCATATCAGCCTGAACGTCTTGAATCTAGAAGAAGCGATTTACTTTTTTTCACTTTGTGGTCTCGAAGTACGCGGACGTTGGGAGATGAAAGGAGCGTTACTCGATCGTTTATTGAATCTAGAGGGAGCGGAGACGGAGTGTGCTGCACTCGGATTACCAAGTGAACCGATATGGCTCGAACTCGTTCGGTTCAAACACCCACGCTACACGGCTTCCGTAATCCAATCCGTCCATGCGAGTGGATTGCGTCATCTCTGTTTTGAAGTAACAGAACTCGGCGCGCTCGTCGAACGTTTAGCGGACAATGGATATCAGTCGATTGGCGACGTCGCGAATTACGAAAATGAGTATCGCCTATGTTACGTAAGAGGACCAGAAGGCGTGATCATTGAGTTGGCAGAAAAAATCGGACCCGTCTAGACAGGTCCGATGTATATTTTTAAGAACAACAGGAAGTCGATGATTGTGGCAGGGAAACTTTGCACACACCCGTCTCCGGTAATGATAACTTGACCTGCTTCGCACGTGCCTCGTCTCCGACAAGAAAAGCAACGACTGATCGAACTTGTTCATAACCGGTCGCAAGCAGGAAGGTCGGAGCACGACCGTAACTTTTTGCACCGACCAGATAAAGTCCGTGATCAGGATGACGTAACTCCGCTTCCCCATGTGGACGGACAGTCCCGCAACTATGAAGGTTCGGATCAATCAGAGGAGCAAGTATTCGACTACTCTCGGTCACAGGATCGATATCAAGCCGTACTTCTTCAAGGAACGAGAAGTCGGGTCGACTTCCTGCGTTGACGATCAGCTGATCGATATGATGGAGAGACCGACCATCTTGAGCAGTGATGTCAAACGACTTTCCTTTCGATTCAATGGATTGGGTCTTGAAACTGGAGTGAACCCTAATCTGATCTCGTTCAACGAGCTGACGGATACGCGAACCGAGTGCCCCGCGACCTTCTAGTGCATCCTTATCTTCTCCGCCGTAGGCTTGAACGGGGTCAGATTTGCGAAGAATCCAATGAATCTCCGTTTCAGGGTAGTGCGCTTTAATGGAAACGAGTTCAAGGAGCGAGTTCAAAGCCGAGTGCCCGCTACCGATGACAGCGACGGATTGATTAGCGAAAACAACAGTATCACGTTTCGCATTTACGATCGAATACCGGACAGGTAAGTTCTGCTCGATTTCGACTCGATGACCAGAACTGATTGCAGGATTTGGTCGCCCGAGGACGCCAGACGCATCGATGACCGCGCGAGCGAGAATATGTTTACGTCCGTTCGGCGTGTCTATGACTAATTCGAACGGTGTTACATCACGTGAGGCATTCGTCATCTTGTCTAGACCTGCCCGTGAGATCGAGAGAATCTCATGTTGGAAATGTAGAGAGGGAGCAATTTCCGGTAATGCAGCAAGTGGGGCAAGGTATTGTTTGATCAATTCAGTTCCGGTCGGCACAGTATCGTTTGCTGGTGCAATCCAGTCCGTCAGCTCGAGCAAGTGACGTGCTGCGTCACTAATATTGTATTGCCACGTCGAAAACATCCGAACGTGTTCCCATTGTTTGATATGGTGGGCAATCGAAGGACCTTTCTCAAATAGTAAAAACGATTGACCTTCCACTACAAGTTGAGCTGCAGCTGCAAGACCGATCGGACCGGCACCGATGATGACGATGGGGTGGGAAGAAGCGTATGACATGAATAAAACCTCCTTTTTATTTGTAAGTTGCAAGTATTAGAGACATGGTTTACAGCAAACGTCACTCTCGCCCATCTTCGTGTTCAGCAAGTCGATTGCCTGGAGGACATGTGCTTTTTCGAAGGAAGTCATTGATGAGAAGATGGAATCAAGATACGTGTTCATCTCTTCGTCAATGGCTTGAGCAACACGTAATCCTTTCTCGGACAGGCGAAGTAGGTGAATTCGCCGATCGTTGATCGCGGGACGCTTTACGAGTAGGTCCCGCTTAATCAATGTTTGTACTTGTCTGCTGAACGTAGTGATATCAAGAGCGAGTTGGTCAGCAATTACTTGCATTGCGGAGTCAGGATGTTTGGCAACCTGATATAGCAGATGACTTTGAACGAGAGATATCTCTTCATCTAGGACGGCACAACAATTCTTATTCAATAATCCGAAGCGCCGGGTGAACGTTTGAAATAATTCACGAGTTTCATTCATGTATAGCTCTCCTTTCTCTATTTTGCTTATGAATCAGTTATACGATATAAACTTGCAAATTGCAAGTAATAAATATATGATTTTCTCATATTCAATTTTAAATAAGGAAAGGGGGAATTGGATGCTTGTTCGTTCGATGGAAGAGGAAGATCGTAGCACTGTGTTAG
The DNA here is from genome assembly GCF_018618895.1 of Exiguobacterium sp. s143. Taxonomy (NCBI): domain Bacteria; kingdom Bacillati; phylum Bacillota; class Bacilli; order Caryophanales; genus Exiguobacterium; species Exiguobacterium sp. s143. Next base: position 225,663 of record NZ_JACSMX010000001.1, read on the forward strand.
CCATCTATCGTCAAGGAGTAGAAGAAGGGAACGCGACGTTCGAAACGATGATTCATGAGCAAGAGTGGTGGACAACGCTGACGCAATCTGAACGATTCGTTCTAGAGCAAGGTGGAAAAGTGATTGGCTGGGCTAAACTGGGACGTGTTTCTGAACGTCATGTCTACCGTGGCGTTCGAGAAGTCAGTATATATCTGGAGCGTTCCGCTCGAGGACTCGGCGGTGGACGATTCTTAATGGAGGCGTTGATCACCTATGCGGACGCCAACGGGATATGGACGCTTCAATCACACATGTTCCCAGAAAACATCGCAAGCAGACGGCTGCATGAGCGACTTGGGTTCGAGCTAGTCGGTCGACGACGTGCCATCGCACAGCATCATTGTGTCTGGCGAGACACGTTGTTATTTGAGCGACGAAATGACCTCAGGTAATGAAGTGATGTTTACACGCTTGATTGTTCATTTCAAATCTTCTAGCATGACCTGCCTTCGCTGAAGCGAGGGTTTTTTAGTTTATCCGTCGATGGAAGAAGGAAAGTACTAAAGACGTATGATGTTACTTAAAATGACGGAGGAGGATGGATGGATGTTGCACGCCTTATTTTTAAACTGCACCTTAAAAGCATCACGTGAACCATCGAATACGGAGGCGCTGATCCGTGACGTGATTGCATATTGGAAACAAGAGGACGTCACTTCAGAAATTGTCCGGATCGTCGATCACCAAGTGGCGTTCGGCGTCACGGAAGACGAAGGCAACGGGGATGAATGGCCCGTGATTTTCGAAAAGGTGAAGCGGGCGGACATCGTTGTCATCGGAACACCGCTCTGGTTGGGTGAAAAAAGTAGTGTTGCGACGCAAGTCATTGAACGATTGTACGGAGGGAGCGGCCTGACGAACGATCTTGGACAAGCAATCTACTACAACAAGGTCGGTGGCGTCATCGTCACGGGGAATGAAGATGGAGCTAAACATGCGTCTGCCTCCATCTTGTACGGTCTGTCGCATATCGGCTTTACGATTCCGCCGAACGTCGATGCTTACTGGGTCGGTGAAGCGGGACCAGGACCGTCTTACATCGAAGCAGGACGAAACAACGATTTTACGAAGCGGCACGCACAGTTTTTAGCTGCCAACCTATACCATTTTGCGAAGATGTTAAAGGAACACCCGATTCCAGCAGAAGGGAATGTGATGGAATGAAAAAACAACGTTTAACAGGGTACGGTGTCGCCACATTGTTCGCGATGAGTTTAATGCTTGCGGGTTGCGGAAACGACGAAGCGTCTACGGACAAGGTTGAAGAAGGATCAACGAATTCGAACACGACTGACGATACGATGCAGGACAAGGATACGGTAACGAAAAATGCCGACACCGATTATGGCTTCAACAGTCTGTCGATTGAAGCGGACGTTGAAGGGGATAACGATGCCATTGATATTAGTTATGATCGGGATAATGACGGAACGGAAGCGGAATATCGCTATAAAGGGGAGCAAAAGCAAGGAGACGACGCGATGACGGAACTCGACGCGAAGTTCAAGAACTTAAAGATTGATGCGGATACATCTGAAAAAGAGGTCATCAGTGAGGTTGAACGTGTGTTTGCGATCCAGGATGCTTCTCGCTTAGAGGTTGAAATCGAATTCTCAGACGGAACCGAAAAAGAATATAAAAAATAAACAACAGGTCTGCGCCCATAAGGGGTGTAGACCTGTTGTCTTAGTGTAGCTTCACATGAGCGAGGACACCGTAATGATCGCTCGGTACAAGGTGATGCTGCAGTCGATGTTCTCCGATCAGCTGGACGTGCTGTAAGGTCACAAGTAGAGGCGAACGCTGACAGAGTAACCAATCGTACCGGGAAGGTGTCGTGACGCCGTCATTCTTTTTGGCATAAGGGTTTGTCACGGGATTTAAAGTCGTTGCAGCGAGTTGACCGGTTCGCGTCGCGTAACTGTCAGCAAGATCGACCCACTTGTGTAATGCGACCCGATGCAGGGGAGACTCCGGAAAGTCATTAAAGTCACCACCTAAGAACTCGATCGTCGTGTCATCCGTCTGTGAGGCAATCCATTCGTTGACGAATCGAAGTTGATCGAGACGGATGTCTGAAGCACGCCAATTAAAATGAATGTTTGTCACGGCAAAACGAACACCGTCAATCGAAAACGGGATCCGAATCGCACAGTGGTGGTTGATGTTTACTGTCGCAGCGGCACTCGAATCCGTTCGTTCAAACGGCAATTTCGTCAGAATGGCAAGTCCTTCATCTGGTGAATCCATGTAAGGATCCATCATCCAATACGGATAACCGGTCGCCTCTGCGAGGTGCTCAGCAATCGAGATGAATGGTTCATCCGGATGAAACGTCGACATGACTTCTTGTAGGAGGAGAATGTCCGGTTGATGTTGCTTGATCTCCGCGCACAACGCCTCGAACCGTTCTTGTCGTTTGTGCGTGTGATGCCAAATGTTATATGTCGCAATCGATAACGAAAGACTCATAGCTGTAAGCCCATCAGAACCGTATCGTAAAAGCAACCGTCCGATAGTAACCGGTCATGACGCAGTCGTCCTTCTTCCTGAAATCCATGTCGCTGATAGAGACGAACAGCGCCGAGGTTCGTCTCGACGACTTCGAGCTGAATTTTTTGCAGGGATTGCGCTTTTGCCCAAGCAATCATCCGTTCCATCAGTTGCGTACCGATTCCTTGCCCCCAGTCGGATTGAAGTACACCGAGTCCAAATGATGCCTTGTGCGCGAAACGTTTTAAATGAAAACCACGACACCGGACGTAGGCGATGAGTCGTCCATCGCGCTCGACGACGAGGATGCGATCCGGAACCGAGGAATTACGTAACTGATCTGCGAAATCCGTCGCCGTCATCACGTCCTCACCAGGCATCCGGTCGAAGTATTCCGTTTCCGCATCGAGCGTTTGGCGTAATTCAGCGAGGGCTTCAGCGTCACTGAGTCGAGCCGGTCGAATCTGGTACCGTTGCGTATCGAACGAGTGGTGCATCGTCTGCATATGTAATCCTCCGTTCTAGATGGAATATGCTATCATTATGGCAGGAATGGTATCATTTGTAAATTTAAGGAGAGAAGAAATGAAAATTCAATTAGGGTCAGAACAATACGAAAGGGTGACTCAAAAAAAGAATGATTCGCCTTTTTGCACTTTTTCCTATCGGAGTTGCGTGTGACGAGTCATTTTTTTACGAGATAAGGATGATAGATGATTATTCTGTCACCCTTATCTTTGCAGAGAATAATTTATGAATCACCCTCCATGATGTGTTCAACAAATGATTTTAACGCCGGACGTGCACGATCCAAGCTGACATGTACGTAAGTGTTCCGATCGATAAGATAATTGCAATCGCATAGAACGGAAACGCTGGATACAGTTGAAGTAACGGTTGCTCGAACAAAAAAGCAATCATTAGGACGGGAAGGCTGATCATAAAAGCAACATACGCGGCACGAGTCGCTTTACCGGTGATCAGTGCCTCACGTTCATCGGAGTCGGAAAATTCTGCTGTCGCAAACGAACGTGTACGGTCTTCTCGTAAGAAATAGCTGACGATCGAGAGGACAATCGCAATCACTAGCACTGGAAGGACAATCATTACATCTAATTTCAGCGACAATCCCGTACCGGATACCGGATCATCTTGAAATAGTTGTAGGTTCGCATGAATGGCACTAATGAGATAAGCCGCTAAAAAGTAGAGACAACAATTAAGTAAGGATTGAGTGACGACACGTTTCATCGGGATTCCTCCTCTAATTGAAATAGTTCCTCGATCGGACGATCAAAGACGCGGGCAATCTGCATCGCGAGTAATAGCGACGGGGTATAGCTTCCTTTTTCAAGCGAGATAACGGTTTGTCGGGTCACACCGATTCGTTCGGCGAATTGCTCTTGCGTCCACTTGTGCTGTTGACGATATAGGCGGACATGGTTCGTCAGTTTCATCTGACGACCTCCTTTCCAGTTGTTTACATTGTAAAGTCGGGTTTACATTTTGTAAAGTAGACTTTACGTCATGTATGTAAAAAATGGAGCTGACTCAAAAGTCAACTCCTCAGACTGAAGACAAAGCGTAAATTTTTTTTAACGAAAAGGATTGCGCTTTTTTGTTCATCTCGAATCGTTTTCCTGGGACTAGCATCGCTTCGCTTCGCTGCAGGGTCGCTCTTGCTTGTTTTCCCTAGAAAGTGATATGGAGTGAACAAAACGCTTCTTTGATCCTTCTTCTGGATATAAAAAATGACGCATTACACGCCACTCCTACAGGAAAAAGCGCGATTTTGCGCTGTCAGAGACAAACAAGACCCGTTTTCCTGCTCGAACGGAGCGGGAAAACTGGCTTGTGTCTCGCCTGAGGAAAGGGCGTGAAAAGACGCGTCATTTTTTGGGGGCAGTCATCTGAAGCCCACGTGAGCATTAAAATGCGTAAGGTGTCAAAATGACAGCCATGAGACAGGCGAACGTCGTCAATCCCTGATGATGACGTAAGGATAAGAAAAGCGTGACCAGCCCAGTGATCGTCATACCGGATAAAATCCATCCTAGCCAAAACTCCGTGCTATTCGAAGCAATCGGGATGCTCAATAAGTAAGCTGTCGTGTGCGGAAAGAAGCCGATGGCATCTAACAGGATACCGCCAAAGACACCCATCAGCAGCAAGCCGATCGACAGACGAAATAGTGCTTGACGTTTAATCATATGCATACTCCTATTCTGTTTGGTTGACGCAAGAAATCCTATTGTTGCGCCTATTCAATATGTTTCTACAAAAAGCGAGGGATTCCTTTCTGTTATCTATCCCTGAACTCTATCAAAAATCCTTGCTTCTGCACATCAATCGGAATATTCAGATAATTATCGGGTATTCTGTTGAAAACGCCATCGCCGATTCAGTGGAGAGGAGAAGAGAAGATGATGCCTGAACTGATACCGGATGACCGGGAGCTCGAACGAAGGATTCGGATCGTCCATCTGTTGCGAAAACTGGGTAAGACGGACGAAGCAATTGCCCGATCCTTGTATGTTTCGATCGAATGGGTTCAATCGATTTATGAAGAAGACGACTGGCAGCAAATGCAATCATCCTAAGGCAAGGACGTCTCGTCCTTGTTTTTTCACGTGTTCCGGTATACTAAAACAAGCATCTCAAATCGAGAGGATGAAGTGAAATGAACGTTGCCATCATAGGAGCAGGAATCAGTGGTTTATATCTCGCGACGCGTATGCAGGAGCTTGGACACGACGTGACGATCTATGAAGCACGTGACCGAATCGGCGGAAGAATTGAGACGGTCGATTTCAACCTAGCAGGACAATCATATGCGTTTGATCTTGGACCGACCTGGTTTTGGCCGGACAGCGAACCACTGATGGTCGATTTGATCCATCGATTCGATTTACCGACACTGGAACAATATGCGACGGGAGCACTTCGACTCGAACGGGCTGACGGAATCGAGTCACATCTGGTTGCGAATCAACCGACGGCGCTTCGCCTTCGTGAAGGAATCCGCTCCGTTGCTACGGCACTTGCTGCACGACTCACACCGGGAACGATTCGACTCAAGTCTCCGATCAGCCAGATTGATGTCATGAACCGGATTCTCGTCAGTTCAGGAAGGAAAAGTCGACCGTACGACGAGATCGTCCTCGCACTACCACCACGTCTAGCGGCAAGACTATCGTATGTGCCAGCTTTACCTGAAGCAGTCCTGGATGAACTCGCAGCATTACCGACCTGGATGGCGCAGCAAGCGAAATGTCTGATTTTTTACGAGAAACCGTTTTGGCGTGATTCGGGCTGGTCCGGTCAGGCAATCAGCTGGACTGGGATGGTGCAAGAGATTCATGACGCTTCCCCACAAGACGGACCGGGAGCGTTGTTCGGTTTTTTCCGGACACCGGCACGTGAACGACAGTTATTGACCGAGGCGGAAATCAAGGAAACCGTACTCGCGCAGCTGGTTCGTCTGTTCGGTGAACAAGCGCGTCAGTCGATTGGTTGGGCGTATAAAGACTGGTCGACGGATAGTTTGACAGCAACACGAGCTGATGCAGCACCGCTCGTGGATTTCCCGGCATATCATGCTATCAATCTCGGAATGGAGCATGCAGCGATTTCACTGATTGGGACAGAGACCGATCCGAGTCATGGTGGACACTTAGAAGGGGCCATACGATCCGTTGAACGCTATTTAGAAAAGAGAGGAGTAAAAAAATGATCGAGACGCTACATTATGATGTGTTCACGACGACGCCAGGAAGCGGTAATCCAGCTGGGGTCGTCTTAGACGCCGATCAATTGACTGAGTCGGAAATGCAACGAATCGCGCGTACGAATGGCTTTACCGAGACGACGTTCGTCCTGTCATCCGAGCAAGCGGACTACCGCATGCGCTACTTTGCACCGGAACGGGAAATGGACTTATGCGGACATGGTACGATTGCCGCATTGACGGCACTTGATTCAAAGATCCGTTTATCTATGGCATGTCAGATCGAGACAAAGTCAGGCATCTTGCCCGTGATGCGTTTAGCGAACGGAATGTTTCGCTTGCAACAGGGACAACCACAATTACATCAGTTTGACGGTGACATAAAGCACGTTCTAGCCGCGATTGGTCTCGAATTGACACATCTCGATGAACGATGGCCAATCGTATACGGCAGTACTGGGAACTGGACACTGCTCCTCCCGATTCGTCGACTTGAGGACTTTCACCGGATGGTGCCGGATAACCAACGCTTTACCACCGTGTTGACCGATCTCCCACAAGCCTCGATTCATCCGATTTGTCTCGATACATATGACCGACAAGCGACGATGCACGGACGTCACTTCTCGGCAACAGGAGCAGGGAGCATCGAAGATCCGGTTACGGGAACGGCGAGTGGTGTGATGGGTGTCTATTACCGAAAATTCATCCAGCCATTTGAAACGGAAACTGCGATCATCGTCGAACAAGGACACGAGATGGAACGACCCGGTCATGTCGGAATCCGTATTTCTGGCGAAGGTCTTGATCACAGCAAATGGAAAGTCGAGATGGACGGGCAAGCCGTCTTTGTCGGCGTCAAGAGAGCGGGAGAGGAAGAGGCAGATGTTAAAACACTTCATTTGGGATTTTGATGGCACCTTGTTTGATACATATCCGGTGTTAGTCGATGTGTTCGTGGAATTACTCGAGCGTGAGGGGCGAACGGTTGAACGCGAGCAAGTAGCAGAGCTGATGGCGATCTCGGCAAAAACGCCGTATGAGGCGTTTGGTGTTTCCCGAAGCGTTCATTCTGAACTACAAGCAACAAAAGATGATCATCGAACAAGAACAGTCTGAACCGTTTCTCGGAATCCGTGAACTGCTAGAGGTGTTATCGACGAGAGGTGCGACGCATCATATCGTCACCCATCGCGGAACATCGATTCATGCGTTGCTTGCAAAACATGGGATGGCGCATCATTTTCAAGACGTGTTGACAGCACCGGATGGATTCGCCCGAAAACCGGATCCGGAAGCTGTCACGTACTTGATCGATCGGCACCAGATGGCACGAGACGAGACGATCATGATTGGAGACCGGGAACTCGACGTCTTAGCCGGACATCGTGCCGGTATCAAGACGTGTTTGATAAGCGAACATACGAGTCAGACCGTTGCGACGTATACCATAACGTCGCCCGGTCGATTAAAGGAATTGTTACTGACATAAAAACAGCCCCGCTTCCAGTGATGGAAACGGGGCTGTATTTTTAAGAAGACAATCGATCTGCTTTGGTGGCTTCAGCGCGTGGTGCACGCCAGAAATACGTCAGGAAAATACCGACTGCGAGCATGGCTGTCGCAAAATAGAACGGATAGTTCAAATTGACGTCAAAGAGTAGTCCACCAACGATCGGTCCGAGAATGTTGCCGATGCTCGTAAACATCGAGTTCATTCCGCCGACGAATCCCTGTTCATCTCCGGCAATCTTCGAAAGATAGGTCGTGACAGCGGGGCGCATCAAGTCGAACCCGACGAAGACGACCATCGTCACGAGAATGATCGAGATATAGTTCGTCACGAACGTCATCAAGACGACGAGCAGTGTCGAACCAATCAAACTGTACCGGATTAAACGAATCTCACCGAACCAGCGTGTCAAACGATCGAACAGTCCAACTTGGACGATGACGCCGACGATCGCACCGAGAGAAATTGCGAGCGCAATGTCCTTCGCTGTGAAGCCGAACTTCCGGTCGACGAACAAAGCGAATAACGACTCGAACGAGGCGAGACCGAACGATGAGATCAACAGGACAAGAAAAGCGATGAAGTAGAGCGGACTGAAGACTTTCCGGAAACCGGTCTGTTGTTTGACCGTCGTTGTCTCGTAGTGACGTTTCGGTTCTTTAAGCGTAAAGACGGATAACACCATCGCTGTCAAACCGAACGCAGCAGCAAAGAAGAACGGCGTCCGCGAGCCGAGGTCAGCGAGGAACCCACCAATCCCCGGTCCGATGATGAAACCGGTCGAGATGGCAGCAGACATATATCCGAGCGCTTTCGGACGAGTCTCGTTCGTCGTGATATCAGCGATGAATGCCGTGACGGCTGGCATGATGAAAGCCGCACTGACACCACCGAGAATCCGTGACGCGAACAGGACTTCGACGCTTTGACCGAGACCGAATAAGAGCTCGGACATACTGAAGATGAACAAACCGATGATGATCATCGGTTTACGTCCGTACTTATCGACGGCACGTCCCGCGAGTGGTGAAAGAATTAGTTGCGCAAAGGCGAAGGCGGAAACCATGTAACCGACTGTCGCCCCGGAGATGTTCAACTCGTTCATGATCGTCGGTGTGACGGGAATGACGAGTCCGATACCTAAAAAGGCGATGAATAAGTTGAGCAGGAGTGTACTTAAAATCAATGTATTGTTTTGCATAGTTCACCTCAATAGAATTAAATCGTTTTTGACATACCGCGCCAGACGATCGGCCAGACAGCTTGCTGTCGAGCGTGAAACGCGTCGACACCGTTGTAGACGAGTTCCGTCAGCGTACCTTCCGCAACCGTCAGATAGGCGAGAGCGGCACTTTTGTAATCCGTCGAATAGAGAATCTGTTCCGTTCGGTCTCGTTCGCGTAGTAATCGCGTTAATAGATCGTGCAGTGAATCGAAAAACGGATTGAAGCGGTCCGTCATTTCTTGTTCGAGCTTCTCCGGTGGAAAATAGGCAGCCCGAAGGATGAATCGCATCAGGATATCGTCTTGCTGTTCCGAAATGAACCAATCGAAGAAGCCGTGCAGCGATTGCTCGAGCGGCTGCTGCCGCGTACTCGTGAAATACGTCGCAAAGCGGCGCTTTTGTTCTTGCAAGGCGTACGTCGTCGCTTGCAGGAACAGGTCGTCCTTCCCTTTATAGTGCGCATAGATCGATGGCTTTTTTATGCCAACCTCTGTCGCGATCTCTTGCAACGATGCCCCTTCATAGCCGTGTGCGGCAAAATGATGGATGCTCGTCTGTAACAATTGTTGGGCTTTCAGATGAATCACCTTCCTAACGGTCGTTAGGTAACACTGTAACAGCAAATTTCAAATGTAGTCAATCAGATTGTCTTACCGCACAAAAAAACTGACTCCGCGAAGGCGGAATCAGTTAAGGAAGAATCATTATTTATTCATGACACGACCGCGTGTTGCGACGCGTGAGCCGACGATTCCTGCGAATGACGTAAAGATAAGAGTCAGAAGCAGTCCGACGAACGCCCAGATTGAAACTTTTGACGCCGTTTGTGTCGCTTGTTCTGTTTGCTCGCGAACATCTTGGACCGTTTTCTTGAGGTCAGCGGATGTTTCATCAAGCGTTTGTTTAGCAGTCTCAATTTGTTGCGTCGTTTCTTTTGTTGCCGTGTTGAGACCATCGACGATATTTTGCGTCGCTTCTTCCGCTTCAGCACCTGTCAAATCGGTGTTTTTCGCGACTGCATCAGCGATTTTATCTTCATCGACTGATTTCTCGATTTTTTCAGCTCGTGCTGTCAACGAATCACCAAGATCCTGGACGATCGTATCGAAGTTTTCTGGTTTCGTGATCGCTTCCTTACCAGCAGCCGTGACGTCTTCTTGAACAGCGTCAAGTTCGTTCTGCAAGTAACCTGGTTGCAATTCTTTGATGTCCGTATCTTTTAAGATTTCGTCGACGTTCCCTTCAAGCTCTTTTGTATCGACTTGTGATACGTTTTTCGTAATCGAATCGAATCCTTTCGTCGCAGCGTCTTGCGCCGTCGAAGCAACGGATCCGATACCGTTACCAGCCGCACCACCGACCGTACCGAGTAGTGAACCAACGGATTGTAACGTATTGACCGTCGTGAACGTCAAGAGAGCGAACAAGAGAATAACGCTCGTCGACCATGTCAAGAAACCGTGGACGAGACCGGCACGTGCCGACGTCACACCGGAGACGAATCCAGCAACGAACAGCGAGATGAGCAATGAAAGGATTGCCCAGATGATCAAGCCTGTTCCGACACCGTCAAACGGGTTATTCGACGTGACGTCCGTGACGCCGAGTCCGATTGCTGAACCGATTAAACTAAATAAGATTAATAAAGATAGAAATGATACCACACCTGCAAAAATCGAGCTCCATGAGATGTTACGACCTGCTCCGTCCGCTTCCGCTCGGAAATGCGACGAAAAGCCTCTGTTTGTCTTTTCCATAATAAGCACTACCTCTCCCCAAATTGGTCTTTCAAGTTCGAGATGTTCATGAATGTAAAAGCTTCATCTCAAGTTTCTTACGCGCATAGCTCTTATATAACCGGTAACTAAATAAGAGAAACCTAGTATTACAGGTACATGATTAATGGTCGTCTGAACTTCAACGAAGTGATATTGGTTGCGTTTGAAGAAAAAGCATCGTACACTCTTATCAAGTGTCACGTTATACTGTACAGTTTAAAATCAAAAGGAGGTGATCCCCCGCTTTTAGGGGGATACAAGTTGGACATCGTCTTAACACTGAATTTGTTGTTGCTCGTCGTATTGATTGGTTTGACCGCGTTTTTCGTCGGTTCGGAATTTGCTGTCGTTAAAGTCCGGATGTCACGTCTCGACCAGATGGTGCAAGAAGGAAAAAAGGGAGCAGTACTTGCGAAGAAGGTCGCAGGAGATCTCGATTATTACTTGTCGGCCTGTCAGCTCGGTATTACGATCACTGCACTTGGTCTTGGTGCACTCGGGAAACCGACCGTCGAGAAATTGTTGACACCGGTCTTTGATGAACTTGGTGTCGCCGTTGCGCTGTCGACGATTCTCTCATACAGTATCGCTTTCATCTTCGTGACGTTTCTCCACGTCGTCATCGGAGAGCTCGCACCGAAGACGCTCGCGATCCAGTATGCGGAACGGATGACGTTACTGCTAGCGCCTTCACTCTATGTATTCGGAAAAGTCATGTATCCGTTCATCTGGATCATGAACGGTTCGGCCCGTGTCCTCTTGCGGATGTTCGGTGTGAAACCAGCCGGTCACGAACAAGCCCATTCCGAAGAAGAGTTGAAAATCATCATGGCACAAAGTTTTCAAAGTGGTGAGATCAATCAATCGGAACTCGCCTTGATGCAAAACGTCTTTGCGTTTGATGAGCGTGTCACGCGCGACATCATGGTGCCACGGATGAACATGATGGTCATTTCGGACGAGATGAGTTGGGAAAATCTATTACAGACGATGTCTGACAATCCGTATACACGTTACCCGGTCAGTGAAGGAACGGATAAGGACCGGATTAGTGGTTATATCAACGTCAAGGAAGTGCTCGCCCATCACGCGGTACAAGACGAACGAGAACTTGCATCGTTCCTTAAACCGTTGCCGGTCGTCTCGGAATTGACACCGCTGCAAGAAACACTCTTGAAGATGAAACAGACACGGTCACACATCGCTCTCGTCATCGACGAGTATGGTGGGACATCCGGTTTGATCACGATGGAGGATATTTTGGAGGAAATCGTCGGTGATATCCGTGATGAATTCGATGAAGCGGAGCAAGCCGAAATCGAACAGTTACCGGACGGCTCGTACCGCTTAGCGGGTACTGTCCTATTAGTTGAAATTGAAGAACGATTTGGTCTTCGGTTCACTGAAGCAGAGGCGGTCGACACGATCGGTGGATATATCCAATCACGGACGGCTGCTTTTGAAGAGGGAACGATCGTCACAGATGAGGCGTTTACGCTTGAAATCTTGCGTTCTGCCCAATATCAGATTCAGGATGTCAAGTTGACCTTGCCGTCAAGCTAACAGAAAGACTCGTTTTGCTTAGTAGTTCAATCTACTGAGCTGGCGGGTCTTCTTTTATCAAACGAGGTCTTAGCGCGTTCATCAAAGAGAAGTATGATAATATTCCGGACCGACGAGCTCGCGAATCGATAAGATTTGGCGATAAAGCGAGAGTATATCTACTAGATGCTCAGGAAAGTGGTCTCTTTAATCAACAAACGTTCAAGGTTATACATAATTATTGTGATTTTCCATTCAATTGTTAGAAGTTCGAGACGATATAAGGAATGAAGTTCACAAATGAACGAGGGAGAGAAGCATATGAAATGGTTCGCGAAATCAGCATCACCGTCCTTTGATGCGCGCATCGAAGGCGAACGCGCTCATGTCGTGTTGAATGTTCCGACATCCTTACATGAACAATTACGTTTAATCGGTCTAGAAGCAGTCGATTTACAAATTGTCCGGGTCATCCGCGAAGATGTATCCCGTTGGATGCCGAGCATGGTCGACGCGTTCTACGAGGAGCTGGTTCGTGTTCCGTCACTCCGGCATTTGATTGAACAGCATTCGACGCTCGAACGATTGAAAGGCACTCTCGCTCGGCACATCCTGCAAATGTTCGATGGTCAGGTGACAATGGACTATATCGAAGCCCGGCGCCGGATCGCCGAGCGACATGTTCAAATCGGGCTGCATAATAAATGGTATATCGCCGCCTTCCAAAAAGTCTGGAACGTCCTCAGTGAACAGATTGACGGCAGTGATTGGCCGGAAGCAGAACGTGTCCGGATCATGCGGGCAGCGGGGAAACTCTTCAACCTCGAGCAACAGATCGTCATGACGATGTATGAGGATCAAATCGATGAGGAACGCCAAGCGATCGCGACAGCCAAACGGCACGTCGGAGATGGCGTTCAAAAATCAACGGAAGAACTTGCTGCGATGAGTGAAGAGTCGTCAGCGAACTTCCAAGAGATTGAACGGCACGCCAAACACGTCTCGACGACGACAGACGCAATTTCAATCCAGTTGACGGAAGCGGTCAGTGAAGCAGAAGCAGGTGTCGTCCTCGTCGAAGAGGAGACACGTCGCTTTGAACATGTCGTTGCAGATTTATCACGGACGACCGAACAAGTCGCTGAACTGTCTCGTCTGTCGCAGGAAATCGAGCGAATCGCTGGGATGGTGACGACGATTTCTGATCAGACGAACCTTCTCAGCTTGAACGCCTCGATCGAAGCGGCGCGTGCCGGGGAGATGGGGCGCGGATTTACCGTCGTGGCGCAAGAAATTCGGAAACTCGCTGAAGAGAGTAAACAGTCGGCAGCCGAGACGTCGCGGATCGCCCAAGAAATCACGCAAAAGATGCTCGTCGTCTCAGAGCGGATGGGAACGACGGAGACGGCGGTTGTCCGAACGACGACGGAGATGCAACAAGTCGTCCGTGCCTTCTCACGTATTTCGGAACAGACGGATGCGGTCTCGCGGCAAATTCATGAACTATCGACCGATACGAAGGATGTCGCCGGGACGATCGAAGGTATGCGTAAGATTGCAGAAGCGATTGCTGAGACAGCGGATGACTTACAAGAAGTCGCAGCAACCTTATAAGTGATCCCTCCTTTCTACGGGAAAGGAGGATTTTTTTGTCGTTTTATGGAAAAATGTAAAGTGGAGGTGTGAAGGATTCATGATGAAAAGTCTTGGATTGATTTTTGTATGTATGATCGCTTTTGTAGGAAATTACGTGATAGCAGGTGACCTCGCTCCACGGGAGTTCTATGCCTTACTCGGTTTAATGGGTGTCGCTTTCTTGACCGGCGGGATTGAATGGTGGCAAATCCGGCGCGATTTACGTTATCGGGGAGTAGAAGAGGGGATATCCGTTCGCTTGGCAGATCGGGCGAGCCGAAAGACGAATACGGTCTTTCTCGCGCATGAACGATGGCTGACGTTCTCACGTCGATACGCCACGTGGTGGCAGGCAATCCTTGCGCGCTTCGAAAAGTTCGAATCATTTTTTCTCGACGTGACGTTCGAAGGAGACGGGGAACAATTACAAATTAAAGAGACGAGAACGGAGTGGCTACGCAATACGACACATTTCGTGATTCGCAAAGACGGACGCGATGTCGGAACGATTCGTAACGATGCGGCACTGCGTCAGCAACTGCAGCTGCAAGAAGTCTTACTCGTCTCGTATGCCGATCAGGAGTATCAGATTCGGTCCTCGACGCTTACGCGAAAAATCGGCGTCTATCAAAACGGGGATTGTATCGCGACGGGGTCACGACACGGGGCGCGACTCGTCTTTGATTGTGACACGAACGAACGTCTCTTAGCCGTCGCTAGTATGATCGTCTTTCGACTTGTTTATTCGAAGTGATTTTATTTCACTGACCGTACTATTGATTTAAAAATTTAAAGCACAAGAAGTAATAAGATAGGTCCGTTCCCCTAATGATTATATGAATACATACAAAAAAGGCGCGCTGGATCTCTACAGAAGAGAATCAGCACGCCTTTTCGTTAACCGGTCTTTCGGATCGATTCGAACAACCGTCCCTTATAGACGTCGGCAATCGTATTGAGGAACGTCTCGCTCAACTTTTTCGGGAAGAACGGTTTTGCATATACATAATGATATGCCTTCTTCAAATCATCCCATTGTGTACACGGTTCCGTTTGACGGAACCGTGCGACGTCGATGATCCGTGTTCCGTTAGCGGTCAAAAGGATATTGCGTAAATGGATGTCTGACGGGTTCAAACCGACGGATTGTGCTTGTGCTAAAGCCGTATCGACTGTCGTTAAGACGGATTCCGGGATGAACGTCCCGCTGACGAGACATTCGAATAACGTTTGACCTTCAATGTATTCAAGCACGATATAATCGGCACCGTATTCGTAGACTTGCGCATACGTCGGAAAATCAGTCAACTGTGCGTAGATGCTCCCTTCGAGATCAGCGAGCGATCGAAACGACGGGTAAAATTTCTTGATGACGCGATCCGTGCCGCGGATACGAAAGACGAACGCACTTCGTCCTGTCCCGATTAAGTCAAGTTCACTCGGAAGATGCTCGATCGTACAAACGAAGCCTGTTTCTTTCAATTGGATCAATTGCGCTAACTCAGCGTCAGTTTTCAATGGTGTCACTTCCTTTCCTCCTTCATTTCTTATACCCATTATACGCTCATCTGACAGGAAAAGTTTCAAAAATCGCTTGTGTGTGAAAGTTTTGAACATTATGTGATATGCTAAAAATGCTACACTGTTACATACTTTAAGGGGGTTTTTAATCATGTCAACGACACAACAATGGCGCGACCATTTTGATGGTCTTCGCGCATACGAAGAAGCCGTCGCATTACTTTACTGGGATATGCGGACATACATGCCGGATCAAGGCGCAGCGAACCGTTCCGCGTCGATCGGATTCCTCTCGACGGAGAGCTTCCGTCGCCGGACAGGCGAAACATACCAACAATTACTGGCAGCGATGGAGCAAGAGACGCTGACGGGTATCGAAGCGATCTCGTTCGCAAAAGCAAAAGAAGCATTCGATCGCGACTCGAAGATTCCAGAAGCCGAGTACCAAACATTCATCACGTTGATCTCTGAGGCAGAGAGCGTCTGGGAAAAGGCGAAGGACGCGAACGATTGGTCGATGTTCGAACCATACCTCGAGAAAATCGTCGCGATGGAGCGCCAGTTCGTCGAGTATTGGGGCTATGACGCGCACCCATATGACGCACTGCTCCATGATTATGAACCTGGGATGACGGTCGCGACACTCGACCCATTGTTCGCAGAACTCCGTCAAGCGATCATCGGTTTGCTCGGTCAGCTCGAAGGAAAAGACTTTCCGACGCTTGATTGGTCAGCGGACCGCGAGACACAGATCGCCTTGAACCAAGAGTGGCTCCGCGATATCGGCTATGACTTCACGTCTGGTCGCTTAGATGAGACGGTCCATCCGTTCCAGACGACGATCAACCGGAAGGACGCACGCATCACGACGAAATACGATGAGAACGACTACCGGAACTCTGTCTTCGGCACGATGCATGAAGCCGGACACGCGACGTATGAGCAAGGGATCGAACCGGAACTCGATTCACTCGGTCTTGGTAACGGGGCTTCGATGGGGATTCACGAATCACAATCACTGTTCTTTGAGAACTTCATCGGACGCAACCAAGGTTTCCTCGACGCACGTTATCATGGCTTACAACAAGCGATTCCGTCACTGGCTGACGTTCCGTTCGAACGCTTCTATGCCGCGGTCAATGAAGTCAAACCGTCACTGATTCGGATCGAAGCCGATGAATTGACGTATGCGCTTCATATCATCATCCGCTATGAGCTGGAAAAACGCTTGATGACGAAAGAGCTCGAAGTCAAGAATCTTCCGCAAGAATGGAACCGTCTCTATAAAGAGTATCTCGGTGTGGATGTGCCGAGTGACGCAAAAGGCGTCTTACAGGACGTCCATTGGTCAGGTGGCTCGTTCGGTTACTTCCCAAGTTACGCGCTCGGTCTCGTCTATGCGGCACAGCTCAACGAAGCGCTTCGTCGTGACGTCGATAACGTCGATGGTCTGATCGCGGCCGGAACACTCGCTCCAATCAAAGGCTGGCTAAAAGAGAACATCCACCGTCACGGGAAATCGAAGACACCGGCTGAACTGATCGAAGCAGCAACGGGTCAATCGATCTCGGTCGCACCACTCGTCAACTACTTGACGAAGAAATACACGCGTGTCGTCGAGGCACTCTGATGTTATGGTTCGCACACCGCGGCGTCAGTGACCGTTTTCCGGAGAACACGCTTGAAGCCATCGCTGCTGCGATTAAAGACGACGTCGATGGGGTCGAATTCGATGTCCATTTCTCAAAGGACGGTGTCGGTGTCATCATTCACGATGAGACCGTCAACCGGACGACGAACGGGAAGGGGCGCGTCATCGACATGACGGTTGCCGAACTGCAGGCGCTGGATGCTGGAGCACGATTCAAAGGGGAACCGATCAAGACGAAGATTCCGACGCTTGACGAAGTCCTCGCAATCCTTGCACCAGTGACCTTACGGCTCAACATCGAGCTGAAGACGGATACGATTCGCTATGACGGGCTTGAAGCATATGTCCTTGAACGCTGTGCATCGCACGGCATCGCGACCGACCGGCTGTTATTCAGTTCGTTCAACCATTATTCGGTTGCCTTGATTCGGAAGCTCGACCCAAGCGTTGAGACGGCGATTCTCTATCCGTATCCGATCTATCATCCGGAAGAACAAGCCCTCCGGATTGGTGCGACCGGTATCCATCCCGATTATCGACGGGTGACGGAAGCGGACGTCGCGTTCGCTCACGCGCAAGACGTCACGGTCCGGGTTTACACTCCGAAGACGGTCGAGGATGTCCGGCAGATGCAGCGGATCGGCGTCGACGCCGTCATCGTTAATGATCCAAAAGGGATGCGCGATACACTCGAAAGATGAGGAGGAGGAAGGGATGCGCAAGGAATACGTATTCGTCATCAGTTTGTCGCTCGTCGCTTTATTCGTCGGACTTCAGCTTGGCTTTGCCCGCTTGCCGGAACCAAAACCGAAGCAAGTGACGACGACACCGATGCGCCCTGCGGATTATCAGGCAGGACTTGCGTCAGCGAAACGGGAACTGAAGCAGATTCAGCGCTTCACCTTGAAAAGCACCCTTCCTGCGGATGGAACGACGGTGACCTGGATTTATGAGACCCCATCCGATGAACGAATTGCGGTCGATTGGTATTACGTCGAGAGTTATCCGGAAGAACAAGTCCAGATGACACGAAACGAGACATCCCGGATCATCTCGTACGAACGCTATTTAATCGTCATCCGACCGATTTACGGAACGGTCGTCGATAGTGAACTGGAACAGTTCGCTCTTCGCTTTACAGGTTACTTCACGACACAACAACAGGGGGAAAACGATGTCAGGTAAAATCATTCTCTTGATTGGTGGATCGGGCAGCGGAAAGTCCTCCCTGATCAAACGTCTGCGGACGGAATACGCGCACGTCCGGTTCATCCCGTCGGTGACGACCCGACCGAAACGACCGACGGAGATTGATGGAGCAAGCTATCATTTCGTCGACGTCAAGACGTTCCAACAATTGATCCAAGACGACGGCTTCATCGAATACGCCCACGTCCACCGGGCGTGGTACGGGACACCGCGTCAAGCGTATGTCGATGTCCTCGAACAGGATCAAATCGTCATTAAGGACATCGATCCGAAAGGGGCGGCGAACTTCAAGCGTTTGTTTGGCGACCAAGTGATCACGATTTTCGTCTCGGTCCCACCCGACTTGATGAAGGAACGACTGTTGATGCGCGGGGATACACCGGAGTTTGAAGCGCGACTCGTCGATTACGAGGAAGCGTGGAAAGACCGCGATCATTATGATTATATGATTGAAAACATCGATTTTGAGACAGCGTATGCCGATCTGCTTGAGATCATTGCTGGCTACATTCCACAGGCATGACGAAGAGGACGCAAGATGCGTCCTCTTTTTGATGTCAGAAAGGAGTCTTCATGCTACCTTTGCATCCCTTACTCACGCACGTTGAGAGCGAAAGACAGTTATCTGGTCGATCGCGCCAAGCCGTCTGGTCCATCAAGACGGCAACAGCGCACTACATCGTCAAGGTCGTGACGGATCCGTCTAGTCGTCAATTTGAACGAGAAGCCGCTTTAGCGATTCCAAAACAAGCGGGATTGTCTCATGCCTTACCGCTAGCGACCGGACGGACCGCAACGACCGCTTACGGCATCTATCCGTACCTACCCGGAAAAACCGTTCGAAGCGTGCTCGAGGAGTCACCGGAATTAGCACCCAGACTCGGTCAGGAGACAGGGCAAGCGTTGAGACGCATTCATGACGTCACCGCACCGAGCGAAATGACGTCTTGGAGCGAACGTTGCCAGGCGAAACATGACCGCTATCGCGCGGCGATTGATGGGTTGCTTGAGCCAACGTGGATCGAGCGTCTTGATCGATTCATTAGCGAGCGCATTCCGTTACTTCAGACACGTCCAAACCGGTTGCAACATGATGACGTTCATCTCGATAATCTCCTTGTCGAGGATGGGCATCTTTCCGCCTTCCTTGATTACGGGAACCATGATTATGGCGATCCGTGGCATGACTTCGTCAAATGTGGTCTGTTTCAGGTCGAGACGAGTCCGCTATTTGCCCGTCACATGATTGAAGGGTATTTCGAGAACGAAGTACCGTCCGACTTTTGGCGAATGTATAGTCTTTACATGGCGATGGTCGTCTTTTCAGCACTCGTCTGGGCGAAGCGGTTCGATGCAGATGGAATGCAAGCGATGCAACGACGTGTCCAGCGAATCATTCAGGATCATGCTGGTTTTCAGCGGGACATCCCGCTTTGGTATGAGACTTGAACAGCAAGGACAACAAAAACATGATGCGTTCGTCTCTCTTGACTGAGAAACGAACGCATCATGTTTGGTCTGAATCATATATTCGAAGCGATACTTACCACTCGAAGCCTTCTTCACTATACTTGCCGTTCGAATTGAAGAATCGTTCTTCTGTTTTACCGTTTACCGTACTCGTATAAATGACGTAGACGTCGAGATGATCATTCTGATCCGCCATCTTTTTAGCAGCTTTCTTAGCATCGGCTTCATTCGTATATGTCTCTGACTTGCTTGCCTTGCCGTGTTTTTCTTGCCCTTGTTCTTCGTAACCTTCTACTGTCCATACTTTTTTTGATGACATTCTTAACTTCCTTTCCTGCCAAAAGCGAGTCCGCTTGGCTGTTACATTATGCTGTGCAAAACGATCACTCGTCAACCGTTGCTGTTCATTCTTTGACGATCTCGTCCAAATGATCGGCATAATAACGGATTGCTCGGTCAAATGTCTGGATCGAGGCGTCCGACGACGTCGTAGCAAGACTCTTCAGCAACCGACCGACTGCCTGATCGGCTTGACCGAGATTGTACTCCGTCATTGCGAGGAAGGCTTGCAGGGCATGGGCGTCCGGAAACTCACGGAGCGCACGATGAAACACGTCTGACGCAACTTCGAACTGACCGATGACACGATATGTACTGCCGAGCCCGATATATGCCTGCAGACGGTCTTCGCCAGTAAGACCGAGCGCTAGTGCTTGTTCATAATAGGGAACAGCAGCATGTTCCTCACCGAGACTATCATGACACCACGCCATCTGATAGAGGACGGTCGGGTCGTTAGGTGCCGTCTCGACATACTGACGGACGACTGCCTTCGCTGCTTCATATTGCCCCGTCTGTCGTAACTGTTGCACCGATTCGAAATCAAACATCGCGTTTCCTCCTCATTTATAAACTAAAAAACGGACCCGGTCGTCCTGACCGGATCCGTTCGATTGAACAGCTTAGATTGTTTTTTCAAGCTTCGTTAAGAGCGTCCGGAACAGTTCGAGTTCCTGATCCGAGAAGTCCTCGAAGACGTCTGCGAGGTAATCCATCTTCATCGATTCGAGTTTTTCATAGAGCTCGATGCCTTTTGGAGTGGCGCGGAGTTCGACGACACGACGATCGAGTTCACTTCGCTCACGCGAGATCAACTCTTTTTTCGTCAATTCGTCTGCTAATGCCGTGATCATGCTCGCTGAGAATTGGAACTCCTGCGAGAGGGCAGAGGCGATTTGCGGACTGTTCGCACAAAGGGACTTCAAGATGAAGAATTCATTGCGTGTCAAGTACGTCGTGAACATGCTACGCACGTCCTTTTTGATCGCGCGGTAGTTCATCCGTAATCCTTTTTCTGTATCAACGATCAACTGATCGCGTTGTGCTACTTCTAGTGTAGTTGCCATGTATCGTTCACTCTTTCTATACCGTAGTTTCTTTCACTCGTGATTTAGTATAGTGAAAAATTTTAGTTTAATCAATATTTTTCTCTTGAATCATCTGTTTCGACGACGCGGGCGACTTGGGCGACGATCTCTTCTACGTTGCGCAGTTCTGGATAGAAGCGGCGGAAGAAGTAGTCGATCCGGTGTGTATCTTCGCCAGCAATCGTCAGTGCCATGCAGATATAGGCGATGCCGATTCCTTGACGGGGCAGGAACGGATTCGGCATGACCTTCGCACAGCGTAAGGCGAGCGGACTGTGGGTCGTGACGGCTTCAATCAATTCCCCGTATGTCCGGATATCGACATAATGGAACATCCGAATTAGTTCGTTGATCAATTGTTGATCGGAATCGAGCATCATTTGCGATGTAACGAGTCGTTTATCGAGCTCGTTGATGACCGGGGAGTGATCGATGAAGTAGTTCAAGTTATCTGCCGTGATCCGGACTTGATGTGGGTCAGACAAGATTTGTTGAACGGTCTCGTCTTCAAATTGTTTTAACTGTTTCTTGATGTTGACGAACTCCTGATCGGCGATCTCGAGTAATCCTGCCACCCGACTGAAGCTGCGCCGGACTTCTGCTGGGACACTGTTCGGATTTTTATATCCAAGATCATGTTCGATCTCCGCCCACGCGTGTTGCAGGATCGAGCGAATCTGGATCTCAGCCGTGTAGTCTTTAAAACGTCCATACTCGCTCAGGGCAAGCCGCTGATCGCTGAGTGAAGCGACGAAGTGGACCGAGAGATAACCGAATTCCGTCGTATCGAGCAACGTCGACTTATCGACCGATTGATCGCGATCGATCGCGAACTCATTCTCGATGATTCGTGCCGCTTCCCGGACGTCGTCATGGAAATAAGTGACGATCCGAATCCCGGTCAAGTCATGGACGTCCTTGAGTGAACGGTATTTGTTCGGTTGCCGTAAGACTTTTTGATACAGACTCTCGGAGTCCTTCGTCCGGGCGACGATCGAGTGGTATTTGATGCCTGCCGCGTCCAGCAACTCGGACAAGAGCATCTTCAACTTGTCGGCGTAGGCATCGTATTCTTCCTTATCGTTGACATATTCGAGCATCATCGTATTTAAATCTTGTGATTGCACCGTTTCGCACCTTCCTCATCCTGTAGTCATCTAGCCATATTGTAGCACTCTGCTTCGTTAAACGCACAGCAAGACCCTGTTTGAAGCAGTACGATTCGTGGGAAAAAGACAAGTAGTACGTGTCCGGGAGGAGATTAATCATGGAAATAGTGGATGCCCGTGCTTTACCCGCCGATCATATGGATGTTTTACATGTCACACCATCGTCGATCTATTTTCGACGTCGTCTTGATGACGCCCGTTACCACATCAGCCGGTATGATCTTGAAGATCAAGAACAGGTCGATCTAACGCCAGAAGCCTTGACGGATCACGGACCAACCCGACCGTTCGTGCGGCACGGAAGAGTCTATTGTTTGAATGAACATACGCAAGAACAGGGCGGGGAGACGGAAGTGCTCGTCATCGATCTCTTGTCCGGTAAACGGGAGCAGATTGCATCGTTTTATGTCGAAGGGGATTTGACGCTCTACTGGGTGCTCAATGAGAACTATCTCGTATTCTTACAGACGACGGATACGACGTCTGCGTTTCTGTATGACGTCAAGGATGAATCGCGGCAGACGATTCGCGATCCACGGCTCTACGGGATGACGGAGAATTACCGGGAACTCTATTTCTTTCTCGTCACGCTCGAAGACAAGGAGTACATCGTCTGTAATGCTCGGCTCGATGAGTTCTCGTTCTATGATGCCCTTGAAAGTGGTGTCATCTCACCAGAAGATCCGATCGACCACTCGGAAAGTCTGTTGATTGCCCCACTACCGACCTTGATCGAGGAGATCGAACAGGGTGTTGAGCACTTATCGTTCGCAACCTTGTTGAAGTTAGAAGGGGAAGGGGATACCGTTCAGTATCTCGGAGAACAGGAAGGGCATCTGATCTTTAGTGCCTATACTGACCGTCTAAACGAAGAAATCTTTTACCGGATTGATACGGAAGCGAGTGTCGAAGAGGTTGCCCGAATTCAGTGGAGTGACTATGAACCGCTCGACTTCACGTACGATGACGTCGAGTCGACGATCTTCATCGTCAATGACCGGTCTGAACACCATCATGAAGTGATCAACTTACGCAACGGTGCCCGATTCCTCGATAAGGAACCGTTCGAACGTGTCTTACGTGGACGCTTCTATTTACACGAAGCGATCGGAGACGACGCGGAACCGATGGTCACGGTTTACGACGCAGAACATAATGAACGCTACCGGTTCGAGGATGCCTATTATGTCACCGTGTCCGGGGAACTCGTCATCTTATCGGTCCATCAACTATAAAAAAGAGCGGTTGTTCTTTTCGTGAGAGCAACCGTTCATCATCAAGAATATAATTATTTCAACTACCGAAATTATTATAAAAAATAAAAACCAGCCGAGAGTAAACCTCAGGCTGGCTAGAAATGCTACACTTATTCTGCGTCAGTCGTACGTGTATAGACGTCGACTTGGATGTTTCCAGCAGTTGCACGTGAGTAAGGGCAGACCGTATGCGCAACTTTCGCAAGTTCAGCCGCCGCTTCTTCCGAGATCCCGCGGACGAGAACATCGAGTTCGACAGAGAGCATGAATCCGTCAGCTGCTTCGTTTAATGTTACGTGTGCTGTAACTTCACTTCCGTCGTGTTTGATGCCTTGTTTACGAGCAACGAGATTCAATGCAGAGTCGAAGCAAGCAGAATATCCTGCAGCAAAGAGTTGCTCTGGGTTTGTGGCTTGTTTTTTCGATCCTGGTACCGGCATTGCGAGGGCGACGTCAAGGATTCCGTCCTCCGATACGACGCGTCCGTCGCGACCTCCGACAGCTGTTGCAGATGATGTGAACATTGGTTTCATGTGTGTAACTCCCTTTCGTTGTTAGATTCAAATAAGTAGCTTACAATTAGATTGTATACAATTTAAATCAAAATGCAACTCGTTTGCTCACGATAGGAGGAATTTTTTTATGAACCCATTAGCGTTAGATGAACAACTCTGTTTTCCGTTTTATGCGATTTCGCGTGAGATCACGCGTCGTTATCGTCCGTTACTTGAACCACTTGGTCTGACGTATCCGCAATATCTCGTCATGCTCGTCGTCTGGGAGGAGGAGGGACAATCGCTGAAAGCCATCGGTGAACGGCTCCATCTTGATTCGGGAACGTTGACACCGTTACTGAAGAAACTCGAAGCAGCAGATCTGTTGCGACGCGTCCGTAAGCCGGAAGACGAACGGCACATCCAGATCTTTTTGACGGATGCCGGTCGTGCATTACGGAAACAAGCAGAGACCATTCCGCTTGATCTCGTCCGGACACTCGACGTCGACGAAGAAGACTTGCGCGTCGTCAAAGCGGCACTGAATCGTCTCGTCATGAAAATGAGCGACCCGGATTAACCGGATCGCTCATTGTCTTATTTACGGCGGAAACCTTCTTCTTCAAGATAGTTCGCTGCTTCCTTATACGAGTTGAATGCACCGTCTAAAAGATCACCAGCGTAGACGAGCCACGTGTCGATGTCTTCATTGAGCAACGTCAATTCAAACTGATTATCGTTGACCCATGTTTCTTCGAGTGTTTCGACCGATTGGACCGTCGAGAGTGCTTTGATTGCATCTTCTAATAAGAGAATTAAAGCAGGCTCTGAGAATTCACGGATGTTGACGAATCCTTTTTCGTCCGTTTCATAACCTGGTAGACCAGCGGCATAGACGAAGCCGTTCCCGTTCGGATGCAAATGATAGACGAGATTCTTCTTCTCATACTGACTGTCCGGGAATTGGAAATTGACGCGCTTCAGCGAGACATCTTTGCGGACGAGTTGTGGGAAGGTCTCGATAATTCGTAGTTTTTCTTCAAATGTTAACATGGTTCCTCCTTGGTGTTACAGTTCTTCACTTCTATATATGCGATGAAATCAAACAAAATGTCAACCGCTGTCTGAAACCAAGCGACGTTTTTAACCGTAAATGGAAACGAAAGGAAGTGTTTTTTGATGTCTACTGTACAATGGCATACATTGCCAGAACGATCGATTCGAGCAGAACGGCTCGGATTGTTGCCGTTACACGGCTTGATCGCCGTCATTTTGATCGGAACGACGATCACTCAAGTCATGTGGCTCGACCTGACACCCTGGTGGATGGGCATCGTCGGTCTGCTTTGGCTGATCTATTTCATTCCCCGTATCGTCTACATACCCGTTCTTCGCGTGAAGTATATGCGTTATCGTATCGATGAGGAATTTCTCGTCGTCCGCAACGGCATCTTCTTCCGCCGCGAAGTCACCGTGCCGCTCGTCAAGGTGCAACTGATTGACAGTCAAACGGGACCAATCCTGCGTCGCTATGATTTGATCACACTGGATATTCGAACGGCATCCGGATTCGTCACGTTGACACGACTCGATCGTGCGCAAGGAGACGCGCTACGCACACAAGTCGAACGCTTCGCGAAACTCGAGGAGCGGGAGGAGGAATCGTTATGACCCGGCGCGTCCACCCGCTGTTCATCGTGATGTCGAGTATCTCGATCATCCGCTCGCTCCTGATTCCGTTCGCTGCCTTGATTTTAAATGCGATCCGAAAAGGTGAGATCAACACCTATACGTGGATCGGGATCAGTATCGGGATTGTGTTCGTCCTCTTATACGGGATCGCCTCCTGGTATTTCTATACGTTCACGATTGATGCCGAGACGATTCGGGTCCGCAAAGGGATTTTCCAAAAAAGTGAACGGACGACGCAACGTAAACGGATCGAGTCGATCGGTATCCAGCAAAACGTCATCGAACGACTGTTGCGTCTTGCGACGTTGACCGTCGAGACGTCGTCCGAGAGCGGAACACCGGAAGTCGAACTAAAAGGGATCCGTCTTGATTTTGCGAAAGAACTGAAGTCGTCGATCAAAAATGAGGGACAGCTCGTCGTCGAAGAACAGCAGGCGGAAGTCGCCTATACGATCCCTGTCCGCGATTTGGCATTAGCCGGTGCCTTGTCAGGACGCGTCGGACTGGCGCTCGTCGGGATCGGAACCGCCTATCAATTCATCGATCAGTTCATTGAACGTTATGTCGATCGACTGTTCTCGGAGCTCGCGCATTTATCACTGTTCGTCTTGACGGGACTTGGCGTAATCGTCTTACTCGTCATCTATATCGGCTCGATCATCGTCTATATCTTGAAGTACGGTTCGTACCGTGCCGTCTTGCAACACAACCGATTGTTGATCGGATACGGGATGTTGAACCGGACCGAGGTCGCGTTTCATGCCGACAAGATTCAAGCCCTCGTCATTCAGGAAAGCTGGATTCAGCGGTTGATTGGACGGGCTAGCCTGTCCTTGCACATCATCTCGGCGACTGGAGAAAAGGAGCGACTGTTGCTCCATCCGTTCATCCGGACGAACGAGATTGATCCGTTCCTAGCGACGTATCTACCGCGCTTTCGTCAGTTCCACCCGCAGCACGAAGTCGCACCGATCGGCTTTCGTTACCGGGTTCGTTGGCCGTTACTCGGTTATGCGCTGTTATTTACGGCACTAAGCAGTGTCGTCATCATCGTCCTTGATTCTTCCTGGCGCTTCTTAATCTTGCTTCTATTCATCTGGTTACCGTTCTATTACTTCGCTGTGCGTAGCGGTTACCGAAAGACCCGTTTCGGCACCGGACATGATCTCTTGATGTTACGCAAACAATGGGTCCAAAAAGAGACCGTCTATACGCCACGACTGAAGATCGAGGAATTGACCTGGTCCGTCTCCCGTTGGCTCGAAGCAAAGGAGATTGCCCGGATCGAAATTCAATTACGAGGCAATACTGCCTTTAACGCGCTCTATTTTGAACGAACGGATATCGATACCTTACAGCGCTGGTATAAACAATCGTTCCTTTCGACCCCGTTAGCAGGGGAAGTGAAAACTGACGACGAATAAGGAAAGACTCACTGTCGGAAAGGAAGCGAAGCACATGCGCAAATGGGGAATCGGCATCGTGTTGCTCGTCACGTGTCTGCTATTGTTCATCGTCTATGATGGATACCGGATGCAAGAAACATTGATCGGTCAGTCGGACGCTTCTCCGATTCTGAAGACGACGAGAACGGACGGACAGGTGACGAAAGACGAGACATGGTTCAAACAAACAAGCGAGACACAGCAATGGTCGAAGGACGGGCTCGTCCGCTTCGGTCGTTATCTACCGGTTGACGGTAGCAAACAGACAGTCCTCCTCGTCCCGGATGAGATGATGTTTTCACAGACCGGTGTTTATGCGCTTGCCCGTTATTACCATGAGGCTAATTTCAATGTCTTACTCATCGAACGGCGTGGGCAGGATCGAAGCGGTGGCGTCCGGAACTACGGTTGGCTCGATCGACTGGATGTCTTGGAATGGACGAAACGCCTGCTTGCTGAAAACGGAGACGATACACGGATCGTCTATCACGGACTCGGTGTCGGCGCAGCGACCGTCTTACTCGCTTCTGGCGAGACCGTACCGACACAAGTCCGGGCGATCGTCGCTGAAGGAGCTTACGCCCGACTCGACGACTGGTTCAGTCTACTCGCGGACGAACAGATCCGTTACCCGGCACTGCCGTCTCTGACGGTCGCGAGCATGTGGAACAAAGGCGAGCAGGATTTCTTTTATGGCGACGTCTCGGTGACGCGCCAAGCAACGAAGAGTCGGGTTCCGACGATGTTTATCCACGGACTGAAGGACGATCTCGTCCCGGTTCGGATGATGTATGAACTGTATCAAGCAAAAACGGGATTAAAACAATTGTATCCGGTTCGCGATGCCGGTCATGACGAGACGTATACGATGGACCCGGACAACTACGAAAAACGATTACGCTTATTCCTGCAACCGTACTTGCGGGAGATGTAAAGAAGGGAAGACTGATGCATGCAGACGACACAATCATCCTACTACTGGGTCGGATTCGACGAACCATTCGTTGACACGAAGCAGATTGACCAGATTGGTCGGGTGACGCTCGGTCGATTCGGAGGCTGCTCAAGAAGCGGTCAATATAAAAACGAAGACGGGGCTGCCATCTTGATCGGCGACGATTGGGAGATGACCGTCGTCTTAGACGCTCATAAGACAGCGGATAGTGCAGTACTTGTCTTACAGCAGTTAGCACAACACGAGTCGCGCATTCGGACTGATCTTGATGCCCCACTTACGGACGCATTCCAACGAATCGAGACGACCGTGCTGGATCTATTTCAAGATCCGGACTTTTTAGCGGCGTGTGCGACGTTGCAAGGGGAAACAGCGTGTCTGATTGCCGTCCGGAAAGGGCGTTTCATCTGGTGGTTCTCGGTCGGTGACGTCGTCTTGTATCTGTTTCACCCGGAGCTGATGAAGATGGGACAAGCCGCCTTGAATGAGCGGCAGTTCTATGAATGGATTGGACGCGCGAACACGTTTGCGTTACCGGTCCCGAGTTACGCGCGTGGGATCCGCGAATTGCGTCAAGGCGAGAATCAGTTGTTCGTGACGACGGATGGTTTGCTTGAGTGCCCGGGAACCCCATATGCTGACGCGATGCAGATCGAGGACACTTTACGATCAGGTGGTGTCAAAGAACTTCTCTCGACGATCGAGGCACAGGGTGTTCGTGACAGTACGACGGTCGTTACATGGACCGTAACGATTGACGAACGCGTCACCCAACCTAGTGATACATGAAATAACCCGCGCTCCTGCTTGAGCGCGGGTTATTGTTATTCTGTTTCAGGCGTTTGTTCCTGTTGCTGATCGAGTTCGACCGGTTCTTGGTCCACAGGTGGCTTCGCTTCAGCCAACGGGAAGGCGATGCCCGCACTTGTCAGCAAGGTGATCAAGGCGGCGCTCGTCAATGTTTGACGCATGGTCCGACACGTCCTTTCTGTCTGATTCCGACACTATATTTTAATAATTCTGAACATTCTTCATCGTTTCGTCAAGCAATCTTTTACTTCCACTACGTATTTTTCCCAAAAACCCAGTATACTTAAACATGAAAAAGGGGGAAATCGATTGAAATTAACGAAAGCCAACACACGTCTATTAGAAACCGTTTTACCACGCTTGAATCTGAATGTCGCAGAACCGGACCGGACGGAGATTGAAGACCGTCTGCGGGCAGATATCTATGAAGCCCAGCGGAAACAACGACCGTTCGAAGAGATTCACGGTCTATCGGTCGAAGCACGCCTCGATCAGATGATCGCTGAATTACCACAACGACACCGGATGGAGACACAAAAACGCTGGACGCGAAACTATGTCTCGTCGATCCTGATGTTCATCTTCATCGAAGGGATCGATGGATTGTTCCAATTCGCTTTGATTGACTACTTATTCTTCTCGATCATCGCTCTATTCTTGATCGATGCGATGTCACAAGTCATCACGGCACCGAAGCTTAAACAAGTCAAACCGCGGGTGTGGATTCAATTCGTCATCAGCTTCATTTTGTTTTCAACCTACAAGGCACTGCTCGTGACGGTCTTCCCGGCACCAGACGTCTTGATTCAAGTCAGCGGAACGCCGTCTTATATCATCGGCATCGCGGGACTCGTTGGTCTCTACATCTACTGGTCAAAGAATCCGTTACGAAAGCGCGGCGCATAATTCGCGAGAGGAGAGGATTGCGTGGAGTTCACACATTGGAAACGACGGCTGCAAGATCATTTCGAACGAATGGGCTTTTCCCTACTGACAGAACGATTAGCATCGCAAGATATGGTCAAGCTCGAAGCGACACATGGTGCCTTCCTGTTCTTTCCGGTGACAATCCATCTGTATGAGCGGTCCGGCTGGAAGATGGTCGCCTTTGAAGCAGAGACGGAGGAGGAGCCACAACTCGTCGAGCAGCAGATTGCGTCGTTGTTCCAACTCTTGATGGTGACCTTTCAGGAAGAAGAGCGCGAGTTCCTGCTCGGATTTCATGCGAATACCGGTCGTTACCTGACGGACCGTAATGCACCCGTCGGACGGCTCGTCCGTCTGATCGAAGAGTGCTGGTATGACGGTGACGTCCTGCGAGTCGACACATTCGATCCGTTTCCGGGACTGTTCGTCGCACCACCTTTTGCCCATCAAAGTTATGCCTTCATGCCGGAAGAACGGACGTGGCGCTTATCTGTCGGGCGTACTGGACGTCCGGCGAACGATTATCGTTTCGACGGAACGATTTTGTCCCCACACCGCTTACCGGAGTCGGAATTATTCACCGTGACACCAAAGTCGGTATCGTTAGAAGACGATAACGCGATCCGGACCTTACTGGAAACAGAACGACAGACGATCACTAAGTTCCATGATCGCGCCATGGCGACGATTCGGGCGTACGATCCATCATTTGGTTTTGCTTGGCGCGGGACGCAGACATTTTTCCACGGTGTTCCGGTCAATCCATTCGCACAGCGCTTGTGGCTCGAGAACGGCGTGACGCGATACCGGATTCTACAACAAGGATCGACGCGATTGCTTGCTTCCGGTGAGACTTGTGACGCTGTCATCGAAATGCTCGATGATGCCGTCAGCAGTGAAGAACCGGATGGTCAATCTGTCAGTCCGATTGGTCAACTGATCCTCGGGATTTGGCAACAGATCGAGTCGGACGAAGCAACGTATATCACGAACGTCGATTGCCGCGGCATCTCGCGTACACAAGCCGATAACCGGATCCGCCACGCGCTAGCAAGGCAAGAGACGATCGAGTGGGTGCACCGGGCACCGAACGAAGATGATATTTGTCGCTTTGCCGGTCTGACGTTGACCTTCCCGCATCGTCCACCGGGTGTCATCACGATTGAACGAACGGAAGCAGAATAACACGAACAGGCACGTCCGCGAGTAAGCAGACGTGCCTGTTCGTTTTTTTAGTGCGCGTGCTGTGACAATCGATTAAAGACGACGGACAGACTGTAATAGATCATTGCTGTCAGAGCAGCGATTGTAAAAGAAAGTGGCAGATCAAATGCGTCCTTCGTCGTCAATACGATGAGAAGACTCGCAATCACTATACCGTACACTCCGTAACCGAAGACTGTCGGCACATACGCTAATGTCGTCGATGACCGGTTGATGATCATGCCGATAAGGAAGTCGAGTAAGAAGCCGGACAGCAAGATGATCGGCAAGGCGAATAAGACGTATGACAAAAATGTTGAACCGAATGAATCATACATCGTATCCGATGTCCGATCTCGGAGCGGTGTATAGGATATGTATGCTAGGACGGTGCAAACGAGCGTGGTAGTCAAGATGACGGCAAGTAATCGTTTCAACATCAAGGTTCCTCCTTTATTTTCCTTTTTGAGTATACCAATCTACATCAAAAAACACACCCTCCTGGAGGATGTGTCAAATGATCTATATTCCGAGTGACGCGATCAACCGTCGCACGTCCTGATCCGCTTGTTTAGGTGTTAAAATCAACAGTTGATCGTCTACGAGGACACGTGTTTGACCACGCGGCGTCAGGATTTCATCTTCACGAATGATCGCAACGACGAGCACATCCTGGGGCATCTCGATATCCTGTAACGTTCTTCCGGCAATCACACTGTTTGTCGAGACCCTGACCTCGATGATCTCCGCTTGCGGATGGGTGACGGTCATGAATTTCAGGAATGGTTCGACCGTCGTGTCGCGCTGTGTCTCAAGCCCCATCCGCCGGACGATCCACGGCAATGCCGTCCCTTGTAAAAGAGCAGACGTCATAACGGTGAAGAAGACGATATTGAAAAGAAGCGGCGCTTCAGAAAGACCACTTGAAAGCGGATAGGTCGCGAGAATGATCGGAACGGCTCCACGTAGACCAGCTGCCGTGATGACACTCTGTTCTTTGACCGTGTACCGAAACGGAAGCAGCGATAAGACGACAGCAAGTGGACGAGCGAGCAGGATCAACGTCAAGACGATGACGGCCGAGACGAACAAGGTCCGAGGATCGAGCAATTGTTTCGGGAAGACGAGCAATCCGAGCATGATGAACATGCCGATTTCTGCTAAATGTGACAAGCTACCACTAAATCGTTTGAGCGTCTCGCGGTAGATCATATCATGATTGTTGATCCAGATTCCGGTCAAATAGACGGCGAGAAACCCACTGGCGTGCAAAATCGTCGCGAGACCATACGAGAAGAGCGCCCCACTGAACAGGAGCGTCGGATAAAGGGCGGACGATGGCAACTCAATCCGGTTCAGCAGTTGCGTGACGAGATACCCGATTGCAAGACCAACTAGTGTCCCAAGTCCCATCTCGTAGATGAAGGACAGAATACCCGCACCGATCGAGAACGATTCCGGCGCTAACGCAAACGACGTGAACAAAATCGTCAGGAAGACGGCCATCGGATCATTCGTTCCGGACTCCGCCTCGAGCGTATGTTTGACTTTTGCGTCGACCGGTCGTCCACTGAGCAGGGAAAAGACAGCGGCCGCATCGGTCGAGCCGACGAGCGCGCCGATCAATAACGCGACCGGCCAAGAAAAATCAAGTAATAGATACGCAACGATGGCAATGATCCCGGTCGTTGCAAGGACCCCGACAGTCGCAAGTGACAGGGCAGCGGGGAGAATTTTCCGGAAGTGTACCCATTTCGTATGCAAGCCACCGTCAAACAGAATCAGAACGAGCGCCATCGTCCCAAAAAGACGAGCTTGCTCGAAATCACCAAAGTTGATGATTCCTGTGACATCTGACCCTGCCACGATCCCGACGACGACGAACAGGATCAACGTCGGTACATTTAACCGGACGGCAAACTTCGTCGTGATGATCGCAATCAATAGTAACGTTCCTGCGACGAATAAGATCGTCCCTTCTTCCATCCGACCACCTCTTTCGTGATAACATGTTCTCCTTTTAGTATACGTTACTTTTTGAAAATTTCGAAAAATAACGTCAAAACGAGGTGTACAAACGAAAAGAAAAAGGAAAACTAGAAACAGAACTATTTGCGTTCAATACGGAACACAAGGAGGAAAAGGGATGAACATCTGTATCGTCACGGGTGCCAACTCCGGCATGGGGATGGTCACGATTCAAGAATTATTGGAACGAGGAGATCGGGTCATCGCTACCGTCCGTTCGCAGAAAAAAGCGACGGCACTCGTACAACTACTGCGAGAACATGGTGTATCGCATACGCACCTGGAAATCGAGATCGTTCAACTCGATCAACTGGACTCCGTCCGTCGCTTCGCGGATCGTCTGTTTGATTTAGTCGGTCGGATCGACCGCTTAATTTTAAACGCCGGTGTCATGGTACCGCCGTATCATGTCACGAAGGACGGCTTCGAATCACAATTTCAAGTCAACTACTTGAGTCATTTCTATTTGATCGAGCGCTTATTGCCGTTACTTGAGAAAGGGAACGATCCGCGCGTCATCTCGATTTCGTCGCTCGCCGGTGAAGGCGGCTTGATTCGGACCGACGTCGAACTCGAAGCGATCGCCCACGTCAAAAAAGAACACTATAGCCCGATGCGTTCCTACCGCGAATCAAAGCTCCTGCAAATGATTCATATGCGTGAACTGGCTGAAAAGCACGGCGACCGGATCACGTTCGTCAGCGTCCACCCGGGGATCGTCAATACGGATCTGTTCTATCGCGGCAAGTACGGCAAAGTGATGAAGACGTTACTCAAACCGGTCGCGCAAGTCGGATACTGGACCGGAAAACTCTATACACCAGAATACGGCGCGAAGACGGCACTCTATCTCGCAACGACCGACGATCCGCTCGATAACGGCGGCTACTATGCAGATTCCGCTCCACGACTCAGTAATCCGATCGTCGAAGACGACGAGTACCGGGCGCAAGCACGGAATTTGTCGCGTCGCTGGGTTGAACTCGCCTGAACGACAAAAAACGACCGGCTCGTGGGAAGCCGGTCGTTTATCCGTTGTGACGACTGGGGGTCAGATCACTCCTAAAGGATACGTTACATTGAAATAAAATTGTGGAATATGAAAAAAATCACAAAATAATGGGCAAACGTGAAATCTTGAAGCAAAAAGGTTTTCTTCTCGCTGTACATTCGTTAGGATAGAGAAGAATTTTTTTTGTAACAGGAGGAATAACATGATACGACAAGCTACATCAAAAGACGTTCGAAACATCGCAACCCTACTTGAGCAAAAAGCGCTCTCCCTCAAAGCCAGTGGTAGTAGCCAGTGGTCTGCTTATCTGGAGCAAGACATCGAGCAACTCGTCGCGCGAGATTTAGAAGCAGGTCGCTTATATGTCTTTGAGGATCAGAACGAGCTGCTTGGTTCCGTTGCCCTGCTTCCTTCGCTCGAATGGGATCAATCCTTGTGGGATGATGTAGAAGGTCTGTATATCCATCGAATCGTCGTCAGCGACCGCGCCAAAGGACGCGGGATCGGTCGGAAATTGCTGGAACACTCGATTGCTGTGACAGAGGATGAAGGAGAAATCCTACGACTCGATTGTGTCGCTTCAAACGAGTTTCTCAATGCATATTACACGTCCTTCGGATTCGTCTATCAAGGAACACGGGACGGCTTCTCGATTTATGAGTATGAACGCATCGAAGCGACAGCCTGAAGCGGTTCAATCAAGACAACGGTCGTTTCGTTTGGTATGGTAATAGAAAAAGAACGGTTCAAGGAGTGATCGGATGCGATTGAATATCGGCTTCATCGGCTTTGGCAAAAGTACGACCCGTTACCATTTACCGTACGTGATGATCGAGGACAACTATCACGTCACCTGGATTTACAATCGGAAGGAAAAACCGGAGCTGTTCGCATCCTATCAGGATCGACTGCCGGATGCCCGTTTTACGACGGATCTGTCCGAAATGCTCGCTGACCCGGCACTTGATGTCGTCGTCATCAATACACCACCGGCGACACATTTCGAATACGCGTTGCTCGCGCTGCAACATCAAAAGCACGTTCTCGTCGAAAAACCATTTACGGTGACGGAAGAGGAGACGAAGCGTCTATTTGCAGAAGCACATGCGCAAGGCGTCAAGATTCTCGCCTATCAAAACCGACGTTACGACAGCGACTTCCAAGTCGTCGCGCAAATCATCCGTTCCGGGAAACTTGGTCGTCTCGTCGAGGTCGTCTCGCAATTTGATCTATTCCGCCCGGAAGCGGCGTCAGCTGATGCGCGTCACGAAAACGGTGCGCTTTACGGACTCGGCGTCCATACGCTCGATCAAATCATCGCTTTGTTCGGAAAACCGGACAAGGTCGCCTTTGACGTACGAAGTGTTCGACTGCCGCATAATCCAGACGACGCGTTTGCGATTGATCTCTATTATCCGGAGCTCAAGGTCAGCGTCCGGACGAGTCATGTCGCACTTGCCCCGGCACCCCGGTGGATGTTACACGGCACGAACGGGACGTTCATCAAACAACACGTCGACCGGCAAGAGCTCGACCTGAAAGCGAACTACTTCCCGGGAGAAGAGGGGTTCGGTGAGGATTCAGAAGACGATTATGGGCGTTTGATCTATCACGATGAACACGGTCATCTGCAAGACGTCCGAATCCCGAGTCCTGTTGGTGATTACGGTAAAATGTATCGCGCCTTTTACCGCAGTATCGTCGAAGATGCACCGCTTCCGGTGAAAGAAGAGGATACCTTGTTTGTTGCCCACCTGCTCGAACAAGCTTTTGCGCAACCGTCACCTTATATCTTGACGATCCAAAATTAAATTTTAATTTGATTGCAGGTTGATGACAACTCGACTGTGCCCATAGGCATGGTCGGGTTTTTTTGATATAAAGAACAGGTGCATTCCTTATTTTTCAGATTTTTCTAAAGAAATGTTGATTATTTTTTCAAAAAGTTGGGAATAAGGGAATGTCTCACCAAATCAAAACATAGGGGGTCTATCATGAAACGATTCTTATCCGCATTGCTCGTAGCGGCTGTCATCGTTGGGGTACTCAGCCCTTCGTTGATCGCTGAGGCCGCGACGAAGTTGACCGTGACGACGGATGTCTTGCGCGTCCGCGAGAAACCTTCGACATCGAGTAAGATTCTCGGTAACGTCTACAAAGGGAACGTCTACACATCAAAGGGAACGTCCGGCAGCTGGTATAAAATCAGCTACAAATCCCGCACAGGCTACATACACAAAAACTACGTCAAATCGTCCTCGTCGAAATATACGTCGACGGGAACGAAGTATACGACGGTCGGCACACTCAACGTCCGGACGGGTGCTGGAACGAAGTATAAAGTCGTAGGACAGCTGAATAAAGGGGTTGCCGTTGCGACATACGGCACGTCAGGGAGCTGGACACGGATTCTCTACAAGGGAAGCTACCGCTATATCTCGACGCAATACGTTTCGAAGTCAAAACCATCGACGACGACGAAAAAGTTAAATGTTCCGTACTACAACCAATATTCACTCGGGTATCCATCTGGTTGTGAGTTCGTCTCGTTGAAGATGGCACTCGAATACAAGAAAAAAGCCGTCTCTGCTGCGTCACTCTATAATCAAATGCCGAAAAGCATGAAGAACGCGACGTATAAGAACGGAAAATATTACTGGGCAGATCCAGAAAAAATGTTCACGGGGAATCCAGCCGGAACGCTCGATTACTACAAGAACTGGGGCATCTATCCGAAAGGGATCCTACCACTTGCGAAAAAATACCGCAGTGGTGCCGTTGATATCTCGAAACAAGGCGTCTCGAAAATTGAGAGTGAGATTCGTAGCGGTAACCCGGTCATCGTCTGGGCAACGGTCGATTTCAAGAATCCATATGGCTACTTCTCTTGGATCAAACCGGACGGTAAAACATTTACTGGTTACCGGAACTATCACGTCATGCTCGTGACAGGTGTCTCAAGCGGTTCGTTCTACGTCTCGGACCCATACCGCGGCAAGTACAGTGTCAGTCGCTCGCAGTTCACATCCGTTTTCAATCAAACGGGACAATATGCGTTATCTGTTCGTTAAACCCTCATCCGGTCGCTCCCACGCGACCGGATTTTTGTCATTTTCAGGCATATCGATACGAAATCTACTGTAAAATGAAGGAGTTCACCTGCTAGGTGTGTAAAAGAATGACAATGTATCTATGAAAGGAAGTGAAGAGATGGAAGATCCACGGATCACGCGTCTCGAGCAGGAGGTCGCGGCGTTACGACAACGAGTAGCTGCCCTTGAAGGACAGCACACTTCGCCTGTCGCACCTGAACCGAGCGAACCAGAAGTAAGTACAGTCGCTCGCCCAGCTCCGCGCCCTGCTTATACGAAACGAAAACCGGTTGTTCCTCCACCAACATTTAAGGAAAAACGCTCCCGCGAAGAATGGGAACAGGTCATCGCGACCGTCTGGTTACCCCGGATTGGAGCGATATTCGCTGCACTCGGAGCCTTGTTTCTGTTCTCCTACGCCTCGGTTGCCGGTCTGATCAGTCCGCCTGTCCGCATCGGAAGTGGGGTATTGATCGGTCTACTCGTCATCGCCCTTGGAGAATACCAGTATGAGAAGAAACGACGTGAGCTCGGGGTCGGACTCGTCGCGACCGGTACGATCGTCGCCTTGGCGGCACTGTTCGCCGGGATGGCCTTATATCAATTCTATCCACCGTCTTTAGCCTTCTTACTTGAGCTCGTCGTCGTCTTCATCGCGTACGGTTTGATGCTCTGGATGCGATCGCAAGCCTTGCTCGTCCTCGTATCCATCACCGGTTTCTTATTACCGTATCTACAATTATCGGACGACCCGAACTTACCGCTCTTCTTATTGTACGAAGTCGTCCTGTTCGCAGCGATCTTCTTTGCGGTTGACCGACTGAAGGCCAAAAAAGCGTTCGTCTTCGCTTGGGTGATCTTTACGATCGCACTCGCGTTCGGCCTACTCTCGTTAGAGCTCTACTGGCTTGATGAACAGGTACCACGACTTGATGAATGGTCTCTCTTACTTGCGACATTCTTCGGTTACGGTGCGACATCGTTCGTCGGACGACGCATCCAGTTTCAGCCAAACGTGCCAAGCTGGCTTGCCGGGATTGTCATCTTACTGACGTTACTGATCCTCGATTGGTCGTTCGGGACGCTTGTAGCGATTCTGTTCGCCGGAATTGCCTACGTGCTTGCGGATCGATTAAAGGATCCGGCTCAAAACGGCGTCGGTCACGTCGCCTTACTCGTCGCTGTCCTCTTGATTCCGGCAGATGCCCTCAGCTGGACGTATCAACTGCGCTACTTCTTGATTGCCGGGTTGATCGCCGCATTTTGGTTCGTTCCGCGGGCGCGAATGCCGCATCAACGGTTGTTTAACGTCGGGTTGTATGTCGTCTTTATCTTTTCAGCCGTCGTTGATTATGAATCTTATCAAAGCATAGGGCTGTCGTATGCGTTGACGGTGCTCGCGATGGTCATTGCTTCGACGGCATTCGTCTTGCTCCTCGTTCAGACACATCGTGATCCGGTTTGGAAAGGGTCATGGCAACTTGTCCTCGTCTTAGCTGCAATCGGTGTCTTTACGACATACACGTTGATCATCATGGAGTTACCATTCTACCGCGGTCTTGAAGAGACGGCGCGTAGTACGACGTTGTCCGCGGCCTATATCGTCCTCGCACTCGTCCTTGTCGCGATTGGTCGGATGCGGACGTCGTCGACGTGGCGATTATCCGGGTTGTTGCTACTGACCATCAGTGCCGTCAAGCTTTTACTATTCGATTTGTCGTTCCTGAGCTTATTCCAAAAAGCATTCGTCTTCATTGGCTTCGGAATCGTCACGTTCATCATTTCACGGACGTACTTCAAAAAACGCAAAGAACAAGCCTGACACAGCGCTTGAATCGGTTGAAATGAACCGGTTCAAGCGTTTTTAATTGCTTAAAAATTTTTATTGATAACGATTATCATTGTCGTCTATACTATTTAAGGAACTGACTTAATTAGTAACAGGGGGAACTATACATGAAACAAGTATTATTGATGACAGGGGCGCTCGCCGTCGTTTTAGCAGGTTGCAGTGAAGCGAAACAAGCGGAGACACCAGCACCGAAAAAGACGAATTTTGACCAGGTCGTCACGGATTACCGGACGTATGCGATCAACGAAATCGATACGTTCGTCCGCGAGACGGAAAAGTTCACGGATGCCGTACAAGCGGGAAAGCTTGAAGAAGCGAAAGCGTTGTACGCACCGACGCGGATGTATTACGAACGCGCAGAACCAATCGCGGAAGTATTCGGTGACCTTGATCCGAAGATCGATGCGCGAGCAGGCGACGTGAAAGCGTCGGAGTGGGGTGGCTACCACCGGATCGAGCAAGGATTATTCGAAAAGGGAACGACAAAAGGTTATGAAGCATACGCGAAACAATTGATGAAGGACGTCCACTTACTGCGGGCAAAGGTCGAGACGGTCGAGGTGACACCAGAATTACTCGTAACGGGGGCGACGGATCTATTGAACGAAGTCTCGACGTCAAAAGTGACAGGGGAAGAAGACCGTTATTCGCATACCGATTTATATGACTTCGCGGCAAACGTCGAAGGGGCTGAAAAGATTTACGAACTGTTGAACCCGGCGCTAAAAAAACAAGATGCGGCGTTATCAAAAGAGATTGCTGCTCGCTTCAAGGATGTCCACGCGTTACTCGATGCGAAGAAACAGGGTGACGGCTATGTTCTCTATACGAGTCTCTCGAAACAAGACGTCAAACAGATGAGTGTCGCCATCAATGAACTCGCGGAACCGCTCTCGAAGATGGGCATCGTACTGGAGGGATAAGCATGAAACCAATCCAAGAAGGCGTCACGCGGCGTGACGTCCTGAAGGTCGCAGGCTTGACGAGTCTCGGGGCCGCCCTGTATGCCAGTGGTCTTGAGAAGTTCCTTCCGCGGACATTGACTGTTGAAGCAAGTGATCAAGAGCCGTTCTACGGGACGTATCAAGCGGGAATTCTGACACCACCACAAAATCACGTCCAAGTCGTAGCGTTTGATATCAAGACGGAGCGACGCGATGAGTTGGTCGATTTATTAAAACGCTGGACGCGGTTATGTGCCAGACTTGCTGCCGGGTTACCATACGGCGATTCCGACTCCCGTTACGTCCCACCGGAAGATACGGGAGAAGCGGACGGATTATCGGCCGGTCACTTGACGTTTACGTTCGGGTGCGGTCCAAGTCTGTTTGACGGTCGCTTCGGCATCCGTCATAAACGACCGGATGCACTTCAACCGTTGCCGGCGTTCGACCTCGATCGTCTGGACGAAAAATGGAGTGGAGGCGACCTCGTCGTCCAAGTCTGTGGTGATGATGCCCAAGTCGTCTTCCATGCGATCCGTAACCTCGTCCGTGTCGGGCGTGGGACGGTCGCGATGCGTTGGTCCCAAGCTGGTTTCCAGCGCAGTAAAGCAGCAGATGCCTCTGGTGGGACGCCGCGTAATCTGTTCGGCTTCAAGGACGGCACGGGGAATCCTGATGTCTCGAAGAAGCAGGTCCGGAAAGAATCGCTCTTTTGTCAGTGGCAAGATGGTACACCGTGGTTGACGAACGGCTCGTTCCTTGTCGTCCGTCGCATCCAGATGCATCTCGAAGTCTGGGACCGGACGATCCTAAAAGAGCAAGAACGGACCTTCGGGCGCGAACGCGCTTCTGGGGCACCGCTCGGCTCAACAGACGAATTCGCTTCCGTTACACCGGCGAAACGTCAAGCTCGTGGCGAAGCTGCTTTACCGGTTGACTCGCATACCGCTGTCGCGCATGGGGATGGGAAGACAGCGATCTTACGCCGTTCCTACTCGTATCAGGACGGCATCGATGAGAAGACAGGTGCCCTCGATGCGGGTCTACTCTTTTTATCGTATCAGCGTTCACCAAAACAATTCATCGAGATTCAGCGTCGCCTTGCCGCACAGGATCGATTGAATGAATACATCACGCACCGTGGAAGTGCCATCTTCGCCTGCTTCGGTGGAATCTCGAAAGGAGGCTACATCGGTGATGCGTTATTTGCGTAATCTCGTCCTTGTACTTGTATTCCTTGTAGCCGGTCAACAAACGGTGCCTGTCTATGCTGCTTCGACGGATGATCTCTATGTCGCGATCGGACAAGCCCTGTCTGCCGTCGCAAGTAAAGATCGCGCAGCACTGAATCAAGCGATTGATGAACTAGGACAAGCTGCTCAAGACTTACCTGATCAACAAGCGGCAATCACGAAAGCCGTCAAACAGGTCGATACGAAACGGGAGGCAACGTTTCCGGAAGTCCGCGAGCAACTGACGGCACTCTCTGCTGCTGTCCGGAAGCAGGAAGAAGCAACGAAACCGAAGACGGACCCGATTGCGAAAGCAAAAGTGAAGCAATTGCTTTCGTTGACGAAAGAGATGCGGCAGGTCAAGGCGAGCGATCGTCCGGCAGCGGAGCAACGGTTGTTGACCGCATGGGCGACGCACGAGAGTCTTGTTCGCAACGACAGTGTCGGTCATTATGGCAACATCGAGATGGCACTTGCGTCGATCCGGATCGCGGCGGCGCGTGATTCCGCGGATACGAAGGAATGGAAAGCCGCACTTGATCAGTTCGATACGGCCGTTCAGTCTTTCCTCGACGGAGAGAAAGTCCAGGCGAAGAAAACGGGACTGCAGTCGCTGCTGACGCCACTCGAGGAGGCGCAAACCTCACTAGCTGCAAATGATTTACCGAAAGCGAAACAAGCACTCGAATCGTTTCTGAAGACCTGGCCACGTGCGGAAGGTGAGGTCCGGACACGTAATGAAGGTCTCTATTCCCAGCTTGAATCCGATGTACCACTGTTACTTGCCCGCCTGACGCCGGAAACGCGGGAAAAGACGGCACAAGAACTCCAGTCGTTTGAGAATGCTATCGCACAATTACAAACGAAGACGCATTATACGTTCGTCGATGCAATGCTCGTCATGCTGCGGGAAGGTCTCGAAGCGTTACTGATCGTCAGTGCGCTCGTTGCCTTCGCTCGCAAAAGTCGTTCAAAACAAGAAGGGAAGGTCTGGGCAGGTGCTGGGCTTGGTCTGATCGCAAGCGGTCTGTTAGCGCTCATCCTCCAGACGGTCTTTCAGGCCTCGTTCGCGGCGACGGGTCGGGAACAAATCGAAGGCTATACAGGAATCGTCGCGGTCGTTGTCATGTTGTTCGTCGGCTACTGGTTGCACTCGAAAAGCGCCGTCGCCAAACGAAAACACTTTTTATCGACGCTTTCGACGACGTCCTTATTCTTCGTCAGCTTCTTAACGATCTTTCGGGAAGGCGCCGAGACGTTGTTATTTTATATCGGAATGGCACCAGCGATGACGAAAACTGCCTTGTTATCCGGAATCGGTCTCGCGATCATCATCATCGGTCTCGTCTCGTATGCGGTCATCCAGATTGGTATTCGTTTACCGATTCATCGTCTGTTCCAAGTCGCGTCCTGGTTGATTTATGTGATGGCGTTCAAGATTCTTGGTACGAGTCTGCACGCGTTGCAGCTGACGAACGTCTTACCGATTCATCCGATCAATGGACTCGGAACCGCCGGCTGGATTGGTTTCTACCCAACGCTCGAGACGCTTATCCCGCAAGTCGTCCTGATGATTCTGATTGCCTTGTTTACGATCTGGCAAAAGCGGCGCACAGCAGCAATCCAGACTGCTGCTTGATCCATTTTTCAATTTCAGGTTTCAACTATTATGTTTCGGGTATAACTTCTTATCAGCAGCTTGCTGCATGAAAGAGAGGGATTTTTATGCTTGAAACACGCATCGTACGAAACATGACCGCTGTCGACGCAGAAGTGACGAGCCTCAAATCAAGTGGCTATTCGAATAAACAGATCTACATCTTTGCAAAAGACGAAGAACTCGCGGAACGCATCGCGAATGACACGCAGACGTTACCATACCGCGTGACGAAGAAGTCGTTCTTCGAGACGTTATTATCAGCCGTCCGGAGTAACCGTAATGATCGGATTGCTCAATTGTCCGAGCTTGGCATGACAAAGGAT
This sequence comes from Exiguobacterium sp. s143, assembly GCF_018618895.1. Classification (NCBI taxonomy): domain Bacteria; kingdom Bacillati; phylum Bacillota; class Bacilli; order Caryophanales; genus Exiguobacterium; species Exiguobacterium sp. s143. Next base: position 268,990 of record NZ_JACSMX010000001.1, read on the forward strand.
GTTGCTGAGGATCTAGAAGATGAAGTCCGACACGGTCGGATCGTCATCGTCGGTTCGAAATCCGATTTACTGAATCCAGCGTTCGCGGCGTCGTACGTGACGGATGAAGCAACCGATTATGGTGCTGGCGTACCGAAACTCGAAGACGAGGAAACGACGACGACGTTACCAGCCGATCAAAACGTCAAGTTAAAAGATGAATGATACATAAGCCTTCTGTTTCTCAGCGTAGAGACAGGAGGCTTTTGTTTAGTCTGCTCATGGAAGGGAATGGGAAAATTGAGAGGAGGAGAGACGATGCAATTCTTATATGTCGGCTATTATAATGCAGACCGAATGGATTCTTTATCGAAGGAAGAGATCGATACGTTGATGTCGCGTTGTGATGCGTTAATGGACACCTTCAATGAACAAGTCAACGTCCTATCAGAGTGGCACCCTGGTCTTACGACACAAGCATTTTACTGGCAGGATGGGGTCGTACAGAAAAAAGTAGAACCGGATCGAACGCATGGGGAGCAGATCGGCAGTTTGATCGTCTTTGAAGCACGTGATTTCGAGCAGGCGATGGAACTGGCTTCCCTTCACCCGACGACTCAAGTCGCAGAAGGGGAATCTTACGGGTGGCGCGCGGAAGTCCGACCGTTATCAGCTATCTCTTAATGTACAGGTTATGAACGACGTTTACGATTCAAACTAGTCTACGGCACGCCCGTTGCTCGAACATGTTGAACATGTACTGGAAGATCAACCGCTCGGTGGCAAAGGACTCATGTAAACCAAAACCCCTCCTCTAGTTGAGAAGGGGTTACATACTGTTAGGTTGTCTTCCACTCGATATCGATGACGTCCGCTGCTCGTACCATGCGGCGCATACCTGTCGATGTGACGAGTTCAATTGTTCCGCGGTCATGAAAAATCGCTTGGATCGAACCGGATATCGTATCGAGTTGTTTCAATCGGACGTGGACCGTCTGTCCGGTCCGGACTGCACGTTCCATGATGTGTTGTAAGGAGAGGCGATCACGAACGATCGTCTCTTCGCGTGATTGATACAGATGCTCAAGATGAAGGATATGCTGGCGTGAAGTCAGTTGTTTCCACTTGCGATTCGATCGTTTTTTAGATGCGAACATGGCTGACCACCTCCTGAATTGAGTCGTACGCTAGATAGTCGTGCGCTCTGCTTCAGTTATTTCCCTTCACGAACAGTGCTTAAACACGTGCTCCTGACATTTTTTCACGAAACGCCGCGATTGCCGCAATCGCTTCTTGATCGTACTCGACCTCACCTGGTGCATTTCCTTCGGCAAGAATCGCTGTCTCAAGCGTCGCGCCAAGGAACGATGCGATATGCTCGAACTGCGTGACGAGCGCTTGTCCTTTGTCGCGTGCATTGTCTCCTCCGACTGCGATCAAGTGGAATCGTTTCCCCGCCATCCGGCTTTTGAAGTCGAGCTCTTCGTCGCGCAGTGATTCGCTGAATCGATCGATGAATAATTTCATCTTCGTCGACATCGAGTACCAGTAAACCGGAGTGATGAACAGGATGTCATCGTGTTCAAGCATCTCTTCGACGATCCGGCGATAGTCATCGCCAATCGGCAAAAAGCCTCCATGATGACGGCGGTCTTCAATCGGCTGAATCGAGACGTTCGCTAAATCGACAGCAACATGAGGGATTCCTTTCAATGCTTGTTCCCCGAGCCATTCACTGTTTCCTTTGCGTGAGCTACCAAAAATCGTATACATATCGTGCATCTCCTTTTGAATTCGATTGTTCTATTCTATTCCAAACTGCACTGTCAATACACCGATATGCTCACAATTGGTTTTGAATAAGGGTTTTGCGGAAAAAGACAAGAAGACGAAAAACAAATAGGGGAGGAACGGTCGAATGGAGAGAAGTACGCTCATTGCGCTAGAAAAACACTTATATGCCATCCACCTCGAGATGGATGGACTGGCGCGACTCATCACGAAACAATTGATTCATTTGAGCCAAGTGGCTGCATCCGTCGAACATTTTCGACGGATGAGCTTTGATATCTATAAACATCGGACGTCACTCGAGCAGATCCCGTCACAAGTCTTGTATGAGACGGCACTCGACTACGAAGACTGGCTCGAGGAAGAGTTTGATGAGATTCCTGCTAGCTGGCAACTGGCGACGAAAGAAGAGGAGGCACTCGAGCAGCTTTGGTGGTTCGAATTCTCACGAATTCAAGCGGAGCTCGAAGAATGGCTTAGTCTCTATCTGATTCGCCGGATTCGAGAAGACGTTCGTTACATGCCACCGGTGATCGAGAAAAATGCCTATGCTTTATCAGAGGATGCCCGTCACGTCTTTTGGCGTCTCTTACAACGCTCCGTCGCGAAGCCTTCATCAAAGATCAAGGCGAACCAACTGTCATGTCGAATGGGCATCGCTGAGATTGCCCGCTGTGCCCGACTTAATCAAGACCGGACACGTCGCGCGATTGGTGAATTGACGCGTCGTGGTCTGATTGCAATCGAAGAGGATGATGAGAAGCTAAAAATGCGGCTCCGCCTTCAAGTCATCTGATTGAAAGCGATGAACCGTTCGATCAGCCGTTCATCCCGACGCGCGGATGGACCGATCCAGATCAGGTGACCGGGACTTTTCGATTCAATGAACTGCGCGTGAGGAATGCTCCGTCGTGCGTGTTCCGCATGCTCGAACGGAACAGCACGGTCTGACTTCGAATGGACGATCAAGACAGGACACGTGACGGCTTGAAGCCGTTCTCGTTCTATGTCTTGTGTGATATCAAACAAGACACCTCGCCCAGGACCATTTTGAAGACCAACCTCATATAATAACGATGCATCCGTCTCACTAATGTGGGTACGGATCGTTTCGCGTGGTAACAGACTCGTCATCTCGACCATTCGAACCGCTGCTTCTTCAGGAAACTTGCGAATCTTATCCTTCACATACGTCCAAAGCCCCCACTGGATGAACTGCAAAGGACGTTGTAAGACCGGTTGGATCAAAAGACGGTGATACGGCAGCGAGATCCGGTGCGTCATCGCACACGCTAAGACGAGGGCATGGACGCCTGGATCCATTCCAGCAAGTGCAATTGCCGTCGGTCCGCCGGCAGAGATGCCGTAAACGGTGTACTGTTCAATCTGGCGGGAAGCAAGCCACCCAGCGTAGAACGTTGCAAGCGCCTCTGGACTATCTGCGAGCTGAAGTGGCGTTCTTCCATATCCCGGACGTGACGGTACGATAACACGATATCCTGCCGTGATTAACTTTTCGACATGGTAGACCTCCCGGTAATCCGACTGCGTACCATGAATCAAAAGAATGACGGGACCGCTCCCGCTATCTCGGTAATCAAAGCGCTGACCATTCCATTCTGCGATATAATGCATCCAAATTCTCCTATCTCTTAATTTTTACCATTTTATTGTTAATCTCGTGTTTATTTTCATGTATACTGTAAAGTATAACCAAACCATTGTGACTTAGGAAATGAGGATGCGTAGTGTCTAACGAAAAATTAACGAACCGTGACCGCTTACTTGCTGTACGAGAAATCTTCGAACGTCAGTCGGATGAAGACCATACGTTGACGCTTGAGGAATTGAGCATGGAACTCTCGAAACGAGGACTGATCGAGAAGCTATCCCGAAAATCGTTGAAGGATGATATTGCGGCACTTGCCAAATCAGGTTTCGACGTCGTGGCGGAAGAGACGAAGAATGGACTTGCCATTCCGTATCATCTCGTCAGTCGTCCTTTTGAGCATCATCAGCTCCGATTGCTGGTCGATGCCATCGCCAGTGCGAAGTTCATCTCGGAAAGTGAGACGACGTCGCTCGTTAAGACGATTCAGTCGTTGACGAGTGACAAGATGGCGGAGTCACTCCAACCGGTGCTACATACTGTCAAAAAACCAAAAGGAATGACGTCGCGCTCGATCGATACGATCCAGAAAGCAATTAGCGATGGGTTCGTCATCAGTTTCCAGTACCAAGGAAAGTTTAATGAACGGACGCGGAAGTTCGAGTTACGGAAGGATGGCGAGCATTACCTCGTTTCTCCGGCTCATCTGTTGATGGATAACGGAAATTACTATTTGATTGGACGCGATGAGCGGATCAAAGAGATCCGAACGTACCGGGTCGACCGAATCGTCGATTGTAAAGCGTTCGAACCGATGGAAGAACCGGTCCATGTCGAGCCGAGTTACTTAAGTAACATGTTCAACATGTACGGGGGAGAGAACGAGCAATTGACGCTTAAATTCCAGGAGAGTCTGATGCCAACCGTCGTCGACCGGTTCGGAACGGATATCCGCTGCCGTCGTCTCGATAATCTCTGGTTCGAGGTCAAAGTCGATGCGCTCTTTTCCGACGGTTTCATGATGTGGCTGATTCAGTTCGGCAACCAGGCGGAAATCATCGCGCCTGTCGAACGGCGGGAGACATTCAAGAACAAGGTGGCAGGTCTTGCGACGATGTACCAAGTCGAAACACCTGCTCTCTAAGAGCTAAAGCAAGGTTCACTTGACCGTGGATCTTGCTTTTTTAAATTGTCGAGAAAAAAACTTTTTGTCGTTTTTTGTCGGATATTCATATTTGAATATTTTAAGCGAATAGTTCCAGTTACTATTAAGGGTATCTGATACTTATGTAGGAGGAACGACATGCAACAGATGGAAAAAAGCCAATCAAACGGGATGCGGAAACTAGCTGCTTTCCTCTTCTTCGTTTGTCTATCCTATACATCGTGGTACTTATTCTCACTTTTTGTCTTTCATCTCGTGTTTCCAGAAGATGTCGTGACATCCTTAGATATCGTCGTGTTCGGATTCAGTCCGGTCGTCGCTCTTGTCGTCACCATCGGCTCGCTACGCTTGATCGAACGACGCATGAAACCTAAATTCACACCCCTTTTATTCATCGGATATACGCTCTCGACAAGTATCTTGATTTATTACGCGATCGTGAACGAACTTCTGCCCCGACTGTGACTTGCAACTCCCCAGCAATTGGCATATGCTACGCTTATAGCTTGCTAGGTAAGGGGGGATACGATGAACGCACAGTATATCCTCGACTGGATGCCGCTCGTGATTCCTGTCGGTGCCATCGTCTTTATTGTCGTCATTGCAAAAAAAGCTTCGAAAATCGATGCTGAAAAGTAAGGAGACTCCAATCAAGGAGTCTTTTTTTATTGGCTTCTGTTGGTACTTTATTCACGCGATTTCCCTATTGTGCAAAAACATAAAGTCACCCATTTCTATGGTATAAAGGAACTAGGCGAAAGACCTAATATTAGGAAATCATGGAGGGACAGATGAGACAAAGAACCGTCATGACTTTACTTGCACTCAGTCTACTGCTTACCGTATGTATGATGAAAAAACCAACGTTGACGCCAAAAGCCAGTACCATCGATCTCACCATCGCCGTCGTCGGAACGGCTCCAGTTCTTACGCAATCACCGGACTTCCACTCGATTGATCTGCAGGAGATCAAAGGAGATTTACGACGATACGACGCCGTCATGATTATGCCGGAGTACTTACATCAGGCAGCGGGACGTGACTATGCCACCGTCTACCGGAAGGCGCAGATTCCCTTTTTCTTTATCGGCTCTCAAAAATCCATCGAACCGTTTCTTGATCCGAGTCTATCCTATGAGGAAAGCATCTCGGTGCCGAATCCGACGTTTGCGGCTGGTATGCTCTATGACGATACACAAGAGACGATCTGGTTGTTTGGTGAGGGAATCGAACGACCGAATCGTTCAGAGCAACTGAAGATCTATCAATCGATCTTTCAAACGATTGAACAGAGTCACTTAGCAAAGTAACGCTTGAATGAAAAAGACCGAAGTGCTCGGAAGTACATCTACTTCCAAACACTTCGATCTGTTTTTTCGTCAATCGAGTTGTTTCGTCGGGGCTAAGACGATTTCCCGGATGTTGACATGTTGCGGCTGCTCAAAGGCGAATAAGACAGTGTCCGCGACGACTTGCGGATCGAGTCCACCGTCAATCGACTGTTTCCATTCGTTATAGCCGTCCTTGATCGCATCACTTGTCGTATGACCGAGTAATTCCGTCTCGACGACACCTGGTGCGATCGTCATGACGCGGACACCGTGAGACGCGACTTCACCTCGGACGTTCTCACTCATCGCGTGGACGGCGAATTTCGTACCGACGTACGCGGCGTGGTCTGCGAACGTCTTTTTACCGGCAATCGAGCTGATGTTGATGATCGTGCCGGTCTTCCGTTTCACCATCGAGGGAAGGACAGCTTGCATTCCGTGTAAGACACCGAGCGCGTTGACATCAAACATCTCTTCCCATTCTTCCGCATCTTGTGTCTCGATTTGACCGAGTAACATCCGACCCGCATTATTGATTATGGCTTCGACCGGTCCGAACGCTTCCGTCGCGTCTGCTAAAGCAGCATCGAGGGCAGCTCGGTCGGTGGCTGCGACTTGGCGAATCAAGACATCGTCTGAAGCAAGGCTCGCCAGACGATCAATTCGTCGTCCGAGCAATAAGACGCGGTACCCTTTCTGAATGAACGTTCGCGCAATCGCATGCCCGATTCCTGACGTCGCACCTGTGATGGCAATGAATCCTGTTTTCATGATATCGTCTCCTTATTTGATATGATAAATTGAAGATAACAGAGGGAAACCAATCCGAGAAGTACGCACTTTTAGGTCAGTCGGTTACCTTTTGGTAAGGGAGGGAACGGTATGCCGTATCTAAATGAGTTCGATGCGACGATGCGTCAGATTCAAGGCAAGTGGAAAGTGATGATCTTGTACGAGCTGCATGAGGAAGGTGCGGTACGTTTTAATACACTGGAGCGTTATATCCAGGACGTCTCACCGAAGACGCTGACACAGCAACTGAAGCAACTCGAACAAGATGGCTTGATTACGCGGACCGTCTACCCGGAAATCCCACCTCGTGTTGAGTATGCGTTAAGCGCGAAAGGTACGTCCTTGATTCCCTTACTCGATGCGATCTGCGACTGGGGTCTTGCGACGACACCACGCAACCAATTGATGCGCACATTATGCGACGAGGAAGCCCCCGCTCCATGAGCAGGGGCTTTTCATTAGCGTTCGATTTGTTCGCGTACTTGACGGCGGAACGTCTGGATATCGTAGGCCGGTTCACTTGGACTGAACTCAATCCCGTCAATCAGACGAGCGTTTTGCACCGTATCCGGGAACTCGATCCGTGTCAGCCATTCAAGCGTCGTCTCTTCATGGCGTCTTGGGAAAGCTTGCTCGAGCTGAGAAGCAATCTTCAGAAGCGGATGATGACTATGCCGTTTTGGCGCATGCGCCCGTACTTGTTTGGAGTGCTTGACGGTTTGTTCTTTTTCGATTGCTATGACTTTTCGCTTCCGGATGACATAAAGCGTAACCGCAACTAAGATCACGGTCAGAAGCGTCGTTGCGATCCAAATCCAATCCGGTGTTCCTGCCTGGACGGCAGCTTGCTCCACGTCTTGAACACCTTTGATATTCTCTAGCCCCATTGCCCGGTTCGTCATCGTGTCCGCTTCCCGACCAAGTGGTTCCGTCCAAAGGAATAATGAACCGAATGCTTCAAATAGCGGACGAATCGCACTCGTGACGGATCCGACGAGCGCTTCTTTCGTGAGCCGGAAGACGACAGCGATGATCAGCCCCGCGCTAAGTACGAGAGCAATCGTCGGGAAGATACGCCGCCATTCTGTCATGTACGTGACGACGAATGGATACGCGACGACGAAGAGCAGAAGTAAAAAGGCGCCAATCGGTGGTGTCACTCCTGGGAACAATACCATCACGACGCCGATGACCATCGCACTCGTAGCGTATCGCCACGTCGAATCGACCGTATCAAGAAACGCGGTCCAGGCAACGAAGACGAGAGCTAAGACGCTAGCTATGGGAGAGAGGAAATATAATGATCCCGCTACGAGTAGCTGTAATCCGATGCGAAGCGAACGATGTGGCACGAAGGCAAGTGCCGGAAGAGCAAGCGCGAGATAGAACGGAACCGGTAACAGACTCGCAAGGAATATCCACCAGAGAATCATGCGCTTACTCCTTTCTGCCGGTGACCGAGATGGATCTCCGCCGTCGTCGACGGTACACTACGTTGCAATCGTTTCGTGAAGTACCGGCGTTCGAGCGGTAGATCGTATTCGGAAATCCGAGCAAGGCATTCCATCGTCCGTAGGAATTGATGTTTTCCCGTCCCAGACGGAACATGGTACCACTGCCCGGATCGGTTGACCATCGAAATCCAGAGGCTGTAGGAAGCCCCTTGTTTCTCGAGTTCACGGATGATCGTCGCGGCACGCGATAATAGTTTCTCGAAGTCCGAGCGGAGAGCGAGTCCGTCTGCGGACAAGCCATCGACGATGACGGCATAATCATGGTTACGTTTTCGGTCATATTGATACGAGTACAGTTCATTTGTCTTCGCATAAGCGGACCAGTAGATCGACTTCGCATCTCCGGAGTAGGGGACGACGGAGTGGAAACTCGAGCGATCGGTGAACGGACTCGAGCGATCAATCGTCTCACCGGGAATCATCCGTTCATTCCACTCGACCGACGCTGGTGCAAAGTCAGGGAAGACGTGCCCCAGCTCTTGGATATCAAGCGTCACATAAATTGTGATCAAATGAAACGGATCCGAGATCATGACGTCAAACGACTGAATGCGAATCGTTCCCCGGTGAGCGGCAATGACATCGATTGAAAACGGCACAATTGTCTGTTTGCTGACATATAAGTGTTGACGCCAAAATTGACTACTCGCATCAGGAAGCTTGATCTGATCCCCGAGCAAGCCAGAGATCGTGATGCGACCGAGTGGTAATTTCGTTGGGTTCGACAATTCGAACGGTATCTGGATCGTTTCCTCTCGAAAAGCGCGAACGGTCTCAAGGAGGCGGACGCGAATCCGCTTCGCAACGTATTCGAGATAATACGGCATCACCCAGCCATATAATGTATAGGCGAGTAATAAAGCCGCAATCCAGACAGGACCATAGAGTCCCACGATGACGCCACTTGCACCTGTCATCGTAAGAATGATGAGGTTAAAGCCTTTTGGTATGATCAATTGCATGATTACACCTCAGTTGGAACAGTGAGTGAATCGAGAACCTGCTCGACGAGACGTTCGTTCGATAGCTTCAGCGTCGCTTCGAGCGTCAAAACAAGACGGTGGGCAAGCAATGGCGTCGCCAAGTGCTTGACGTCCTCTGGTGTGACGTACGTCCGCTCCTGCATCCAGGCCCGTGCTTTTGCTGCTTTTAAGAGTGCGAGCGTCGCTCGTGGACTCGGTCCGATCTCAACGTCACGATGGGCGCGGAGTGCGTCACAGACATCGAGTAAGTAGTTTTCGACGCTATCTTCGATTGAGACGGCGACGACTTCCTCTTTCCAGTCATTGAGTTGTTCGAGCGGAATCTGTAGTTCGGCTGCTGTTAAGTGCGCCCCGCGTAATAATGCTTTTTCCGCTTGACGTGTCAGGGGAGCGAACGACAACTTGAACAAGAAACGGTCGAGTTGGGCATGCGGTAATGGGAATGTACCGTGTCCATCGAACGGATTTTGTGTCGCGATGACAAGAAAGTGTTGCGGTAACGTATAAGATGTATCCCCGATCGTCACTTGCCCTTCCGCCATTGCCTCGAGCAATGCTGACTGTGTCCGTGGAGTCGTCCGGTTGATTTCATCGACGAGTACGATGTTCGCGAACAGCGGACCAAACCGTTGTTCAAACGATCCTGTCAGCGGGTTGAACAGCTCCATCCCAAGTAGGTCGGTCGGTAACGTATCCGCTGTACATTGAACACGTGAGAACTTCGCTTCGAGTGTCTGCGCCAGTGCTTTTGCTAATGTCGTCTTACCGGTCCCCGGACGGTCTTCGAGCAACACATGACCTTCTGCGAGCAAGCCCATCAATAAATGATCAATCACATCGTCCTGACCAAGGACAGATTGTTTGAGTGATGTACGTAACGTTTGAAACATGGATGATTCCCCCTTTAAGATGCATCGTATTTCTAAAGTGTACGAAAATTCAGAAAAAACTGCTAGTGATTTTCCAGGAATCACGCATAAAGAAATACGTCTATCTTTTATACTACCAGTTTCATCCAAAAGTTTCGTAAAATATCAAAAAAATTGAAACAGGATTATGAAGTTACTTAGCGAATAGAAGGATATAGTCATTGGAATAGGGAGGATGGACAGATGAAACCACACACTACCGAATCGAACTCTACTCTAAACCAGCAACAGGATGTTGCTCACAGTCCTATTGACGAGTATCAACGGATTGTTGCCGGAGGACCTCCGAATCGTCGAGCCTTTGCCGCGATTCGTCGGCTCCCATTCGGATTACGTTTGCTGACGTATACGCTCGGTTCCTTATTCACAGCAGGCATCATCGCTGGTCTCGTCATCAGTCTAATCGGTTAAAAAAAACTCCCTCAGTGTTCCGAGAGAGTCCCATCATTCTTCAAAGAGATCATCCATCAAATCGGTGATCTCTTTTTTACGTGCGTTCGTCTCATCGCGTAAGATCCGAATCGAGCGCCCGGTCCAGTCGAGTCGGTCGCCAATCGTCGCCTGTCGCGGCAAACGACTTTTCGGTAATGTGATCGTCTCGCGGTCGTCCGTCTCGCAAATCGCTAGATCGTCTTCAAAATCAGCTAGGGTCAATCGCATCTGATGCACCTCCACGTCTTGTTATTCCGGTCGTAAGTCGGTCCGGTTCGATTCCTTGATGCCGTCACCGGTCGAGATATACTGAATCGTTCCACTTTGATCAGTCCGGTCAATCGTGATCCGTTCTGCTTTCAGTTCCTGTAAGACGGAGGGGCGTGGGTGACGATAGGCATTGTCCTGCCCGGCTGAGATCAAGGCACGCTTTGGATCAACGGCTTGTAGGAAGGGCAGGGAGGACGATGTGTCTGCTCCGTGATGCCCAAGCTTCAAAACATCGGCGCTAAGATCGGCATCCGACTCGAGCAATTGTCGTTCCGTCCGGATCGGAGCGTCACCCATGAAGAGGAACCGGTCCTGTCCATGTTCGACCCGCAGAACGGCACTCCAACTGTTGAGATCCTGCGTTCCGTCCGTCAGGGGCGCAAGGAACGTAAAGCGTGCGGCTTCACTCGGTATCTCAAGACCCGCCTTAACCGACTTGATCGTCACCCCTTCGCGTTTGACGGCTAGAAGGAAATCGCGATATGTCTCTGTCGTATGCGTGACACGCGGGGCATAGACGCTATCGACTGGAAAGGCATCGAGGACGGTATCGAGTCCACCGATATGATCGGCGTCCGGATGTGTCGCGATGACTGCTGTTAAGCGTTTGACACCCAATTCTTGCAGGTAGCGGACGACATCCTCGCCTTTGCCGTTATTCCCACCGTCAATCAAGATTGCGTCTTCCTTCGTCCGGATGAACGTGCTATCCCCTTGACCGACGTCAAAACCATAGACCTCCATTTGTCCCTCTGTTGGGGCAGGGGGCTCTTCGTCCCGTGTCGTGTAGAAGATGACGATCAGGCAGAGGGCTAAAAGAATCGTTGAGCCCCATTTCAACATGTCGGTTCCTCTTTCTCGAACAGATAGAGCATGCCGTTACGCGGATGACCGAACCGTGGTCCCCGGTAACCGCGCCGTTTCAAGGCAGCCCGCATCAGAATCATCATACCGCCGTGCCCGACGAGCAATACTCGTTCATCATCCTCGAACATCAATTGATTCAATAGGACCTCAATCCGTTCGTTCGCTTCCTTGATCTCCGCTTGAATCCGTTTGCTGAACGGGGCTGCCAGTCGACCGAGGACCGCCCAGCCAAGAAACGGTAACCGGAGATTCGAGCGGATTGTCGGAAACGGTACTTCCCGTAGTAGATCCGTCACGATGATCTCTTTATCGTAGACACTTTGTGCCGTCTGGACGGCACGCGGCATGCTACTGGCATAACAGACCGTCCAGTCGATCTGACCAAGCTCGACCGGTTGAATATCGATGTCTGACGTATCATACCGTTCAATCCATTTTTCAATATCGCTGGCGCTGATCCAGCCTTTCGTCGGGTATCCTTCCGTCACCCGGTGATGTCTCACTAATCCAATTTGTTTCATGCTTCGTGCGACGGTCAAGACCGTCTCCCTCACTTTCATTCATCGTTTAGAGTGCGGCGCGAATCGCCAGTCCACATAAAATCGCACCTAAGATACTGAGCAAGCTCCCGATGATGTAATATTCCGCAAAGCGGCGATCTTCAAACTGTTTAAAACGTGCCAGTGCTTTCAAAGCAATGATGAACCCGATGGCTCCGGTTGCGTTCGTGACGACGAGCAGGGTAATGATTGCCCGTTCGACGAGACCGATATAACGCCCGATTCCGTTTAATTCCGTCGTATAACTGCGCGCAGAATCTTCGACTTCATGTGTGACGGTCCGCGAAACGCCGTCTAATTGCTCCTTACGTGTCACTTTTCGCTCGAAATGCGCTTCGATCAAGCGCGGAGCAAATGGTGCGAGCATCAAAGCAATCCCGTGACCGAGTAACTCCGTCGTCACTAAACTAAAGCACAGAATCCACAAGACCTGCTCGGGTCGTGAGAACGACAACGACCAATCGACCGGGATGAATATCCATGTCAAAGCGATGATGGCAGCGATATGTAACGCTTGATCGATCCAGTACGCCGCCGCTTGCTTGACGCGACGTTTAAGCGGGGAGGCATCGAGTAGGGCGTGAAACACGAGAATACTTCCTCCAAGCCATCCGGCGATGTCGATGGTTAATCCCCCTCGGATGACGAAGAACGCAAGGACAAGTAGCATCAGAGCCGCATGAACGGCAAGATGTTGGAATAAGATGCGTTGGTGTCGGTGTTTCAGTAGCGCCATCCGTCTCGTCTGTAATGGGAAATCAGCAAGTAGATGGACAAGTATAAGGCTAAGTAAGACGGTCACCGAATCGCCTCCCAGACTTGGAATTGCTCCAGTGCCTGTGTCAAGGCAGCTTCAAGACGCTTCCGTTGCTTTCGCTGCGAGCGGGAAACGAGTTTTGCGACATTCGCGCGGGCATCCTGTTCCTTAAAGCCCATCTTCAGACCAATCTCTTCATACGTATCATCCGGATATTGGTCCATCAACCGGTGCAGTTCAATCTGACGGTCCGTTTTCCCGAAATACGCCGGATAAAGCATTTCGAGATAGCCATTCAGCAGGGCGGTCGGTAAGTAGGGCGGTCCAGCAAAGGCGATCCGTGACGGAAGCGTCTTCGCCAATTCCTGTGCTTCAAAAGCATGAATGATCGCACTGCCATTGGCTTCTTCGGCTTGGGTCGTTGAAATCGTCTCATATTGACCAAATCCGATCCCGATGTAACCTGGTAATTCTTGATTCAATAAGTGCAGCATGACCGGATAACTAACCGGATAATCCGCAAATACCGCCAGTAAGCTATCACCGGATTTGATTTGGAACGGGACGATACTCGTAGGAAATGCCGTATTCAGATCATTCGCGAGTTCTCGGAGCGCTTGAAGTAATGCTTCTTTGCTCGGATAATCGCGGGAGCCTTTGACATCAAACGACAAGGCAACAGCTTGCATGACGATTCCTCCTGTTCATTTGTTGCCACAATCATGGAAACATTTTATTTGTTACCGTTAAACAGGTAACATTCGCAGTGTTACTGTTATTAGAGTAACAAAGAATGAAGAAGAAGACCAACAGGACAATAGACCGATTTTTACACGACAGGGGGGATGGATGAATCTGACTAAAAGATCATTTTTTTATTCAAGTTAACATAACATATATTATCAATAGTTATAAGATTTTGTCTCATAATCAGGGTAAACTTAAGATAGTGAGACAAAACAAAAAACACGGAATCAACCGTGTTTTCGACAATCATACGGACGTGTCCGTTCCAATCGATGAATCAAACGATCCAGGAATATATGATGGCGGCGTTCAAGTTGCGTGATCCGATCAAGTGGCAACCACGCGAAATCAAAGAAATCACCGCAATCCTGACCGTCACCAGCCACACAATGCGTCCAGCGGTTCTCTTGGCATTCGATGTGCGCATGGTAGAAATACGTATAATGCACCCGCATTCGCTCCGGATAGCGCATCTCTTCTTCGCCGATGTACTGGACGGATGCTAACGAGAGACCACTTTCCTCAAGCGTCTCACGGACAGCCGCTTCTTTTGCGATTTCAGCATCTTCGATCGTACCTGCGGGGATCTGCCAATCACTCTCAGGAGCCGATTGTGGATGAAAAACAAGTAGTTCCCATCCGTTAGGTTTTTCCCGAGTGATATAGATTGCTACTTTTTCGCGACGTCTGAATTTCATCTTCATCACCTCTCCAAGGTCGGCAGATTGCACAACAAGCAGCTAAAGGGACGGTCCCGTAGCTGCTTGATCAATTGACGCTATAAGCAAAGCTGCGGAGACGCGTGACCCGACGCTTGTTCGTGACGAATCGTGACCTGACTATTTCTTCTATTGTAGCCGTTATTGGTCAGTGTTTCAATTTGTAAACGATATTTATAGCGATAAATCTCAAAATTCCGAGCATTCGTCTCAAAATTCCCCTCTCCTGCCCCGCTAGATCTAAAAAAGCTCCCCCGTTATCCGGAGGAGCCTCGTCTTATCGTGTATACCAGTCGAGCAAGGGACCGAATTTCTCTTCATCGTAGGCAAATGAACCGTTCGATAAGCGGTCGAGGAACGATAACGAACCGATTTGGATCGTTTTCTCCTGCTCTTTTCCGCTGAGGACCAATTCTTTCGCTTGTGTGACGTCGATCAATGCTGCGACTTGGTGTGGTTTCGATTTCAAATCACGGAGCAACTGTAAGCCACGGAGCGCACGGCTCGAGACTTGGAACTGATCCGCGAGGCGCATCTTCTTCAAGGCACCCCGTTGCGTCAAGAGGACGATCTGTGGTGCTTCCTTGAAGCCAATTGCACCCGCGACAACATCTTGATCCTTCAGGTTGATCGCTTTAACACCGGCAGCCCGGACACCAACGACAGGAACGTCGTCTTCCGTGAACCAGAGACCGAAACCGTTCTGTGTTGCAAGGAACAGCTCCGTTTGACCCGTTGAGACCTGAGCATACAAGACTTCATCGTCTGCCTTCAAACGAACACCTTGAAGTGGTTTTGACTTCCGCTGGGCGTTGTAGTCACTCAGTTTCGAGCGTTTGACCATCCCTTGACGAGTCACGAACAAGCAATGCTGTGCTTCGTCGAACGAACGAACGAGATCCGCTGAGAGAACCCGGTCACCCGGTTCGAGTGGAACGAGGTTCGCGACGTGTTGACCGCCATCTTTCCACTTCGTATCCGGCAATTGATGGACCGGAATCAGCAAGTAATTCCCGCGAACGGTCCAGACGATCAAGTGATCCGTCGTCATCGCTTGCCCTTGGAGCAACGGACGATCCTGTTCCTTCAAATCCGGTAAGTCGTTCGAAGCACCGAATGAACGGAGCGACGAGCGTTTGACGTACCCGTTTTTCGACAGGAAGACCATCGTTTCTTCGACAGCGATCATGACTTCTGTCTTCAGCTTCAGTTCTTCAACTTCTGCTTCGATCGTCGAGCGACGTTTGTCCGCGACTTGTTCCTTCAAGACTGTCAATTCCTTGATGATGAGACGATTCCGTGTCTTTTCATCGTTAAGGATCTTCTCAAGACGAGCGATTTCCTTCTCGAGTTTCGCTGCTTCTTCCTGCAACTCGACGATATCGGTATTCGTTAACCGGTAAAGTTGGAGCATGACGACGGCTTCCGCTTGGCGATCCGTAAAGTTGAAGCGCGTGATCAGCTTCTCCTTCGCGTCTGCTTTGTTCGACGCAGAACGGATCAAGGCAAGTGTCTCATCGAGGACAGAGATTGCTGTCATCAAGGCAGAAACGACTTCCTGACGGCGTTTCGCTTGTTCGAGATCAAACGCTGTCCGGCGGATGACGACTTCCTTGACGTGTGCAAGATACGCATCAAGTAGTGTCAAGACGCCCATTTGCCGCGGTGTCCGTTCATGGATCGCGACCATGTTGTAGTTATAGGCAATTTGTAAGTCAGTCTGTTTGAGGTAGAAGTGTAAGACACCTTCTGCGTCCGCTTCCTTCTTCAACTCGATGACGACCCGTAAACCGTCGCGGTCGGTCTCATCACGGACTTCAGCGACACCTTCGACCTTTTTATCAAGACGGAGTTCTTCCATCCGTTTGACGAGATTCGCTTTATTGACCTCATACGGGAGCTCCGTGATGACGATTTGCTGACGACCACCCCGCAGTGTCTCAATCGTTGAGCGCGAGCGGATGATGACTTTCCCGCGTCCTGTCTCGAACGCCTTCTTGATGCCGTCAAGCCCTTGGACAACACCACCAGTCGGGAAATCAGGACCTTGCATGTGCGTCAACAAGTCATCGACGTTCTGGACCGTCCCTGAGATCCGACCAATCGCAGCATCGAGGACTTCTCCCGCGTGGTGCGGTGGAATCTCGGTTGCATAACCAGCAGAAATCCCCGTCGAACCGTTCATCAGCAAGTTCGGTAGGAGTGACGGTAAGACGAGCGGTTCTTCCGTCGTATCATCGAAGTTGAGCGTGTAATCGACGGTCTGTTTGTTGATCCCGTCGAGAATCAGACTCGAAACTTTTGATAAACGGGCTTCCGTATACCGCATCGCTGCCGCGCTATCGCCGTCGATTGATCCATTATTCCCTTGCATATCGATCAACGGGTAACGCAGTTTCCACTCTTGGCTCAAGCGGACCATTGCTTCATAGACCGATGAATCACCGTGCGGGTGGTAGTTACCGATGACGACACCGACCGTCTTCGCCGATTTCCGGTAAGCACGGTCAAACAGGTTGCCTTCCGTATGCATCGCATACAAGATACGGCGTTGAACCGGTTTCAGACCATCCCGGGCATCCGGTAAGGCACGATCTTGGATGATATATTTCGAATAACGACCAAACCGGTCGCCGACGACTTGCTCGAGCGACAGGTTCAGGATGTTTTGTAGATTAGACATGTTCGTTCACACTCTCTTTCGTCACGTGCTCATTCTCGATGATCGAGAGGTCTTCCGCGAGACCGAAGGCGACATTGTCCTCGATCCACGTCCGGCGGTGACCAACGTTATCGCCCATTAAGACCGAGACACGTTTTTCCGCAACAGCAGCATCGTCGATCGTGACCCGAATCAATGTCCGTGTCTCGGGATCCATCGTTGTTTCCCAGAGCTGTGGTGCATTCATCTCCCCAAGTCCTTTGTAACGCTGGATCATATAACCTTTACCGAATTTCTTCGTCGTTTTCTTGAGTGTCTCTTCGTCCCAGACGTATTCAAATTTCTCCGATTTGCCTTTTCCTTTTGAGACACGATAGAGCGGTGGTAAGGCAACGAAAACCTTCCCAGCGTCGATCAACGGACGCATGTAGCGGAAGAAGAACGTCAATAGCAAGACTTGGATATGCGCGCCATCGGTATCGGCATCCGTCATGATGATGACTTTGTCGAAATTACAATCCGACAAGTCAAAATCGGCTCCGACACCGCCACCAATCGCATGAATGATCGTATTGATCTCTTCATTTTTCATGATGTCAGCGAGTTTCGCTTTTTCCGTGTTCAAGACCTTACCACGGAGTGGAAGAATCGCTTGGAACGTCCGGTTTCGTCCTTGTTTCGCAGAACCACCGGCAGAATCACCCTCGACGAGGAACAATTCATTCTTGTCTGCGTTTTTCGAAGCAGCAGGTGTCAGTTTTCCGTTCAAGATGCTCGAACGTTTCTTTTTTTTCCCATTTCGTGCTTCTTCGCGGGCTTTCCGCGCTGCTTCACGAGCTTGCGCTGCGCGGATCGCTTTTTTGATCAACAGCGTCGCCGTTTGCGGGTTCTCTTCCAAGTACGTCGAGAGACGACGACTGATGACAGCGTCACAGCTCGTCCGCGCTTCCGGTGAACCGAGTTTCGACTTCGTTTGTCCTTCGAACTGAAGGAACTCTTCCGGAATTCGGATCGAGACGATCATCGTCAACCCTTCGCGGATATCATTTCCGTCAAGGTTCTTATCCTTTTCCTTCAAGAGCGTGTTTTTTCGGGCATATTCATTCATGACCCGTGTCATTGCCGTTTTTGCACCGACTTCGTGTGTTCCACCGTCGCGTGTCCGGACGTTATTGACGAACGACAGGACGTTTTCCGAGTACGCATCCGTGAACTGGAAGGCGATATCGACTTCGATCTCGTTTTCCGTACCTTCGAACGCAACCGTCGGATGCAGTGTGTCTTTATCATCGTTCAAGTACTGGACGAATTCGCTGACACCGTCTTGGTACTGGAAGATGTCCTGTTTATCGGACCGTTCGTCCGTCAGCGTAATCTTCAGACCTTTCAGCAAGAAAGCGGATTCGCGTAAGCGTTCCGCGAGCGTATCGTAGTTGTATGTCAACGTACTGAAGATCGAGCCATCTGGTTTAAAGTAAACGCTCGTTCCTTTTTGACGCGTCGTACCCGTTTCAAGCAACGTCGTCTTCGGAATCCCACCGTTTTCAAACGTTTGCTCATATTGTTTCCCGTCACGGAAGATCGTTACTTTCAAATCCGTTGATAAGGCGTTAACGACCGACGCCCCGACGCCGTGTAAGCCACCGGACGTCTTATAGCCACCTTGACCGAACTTACCGCCAGCGTGAAGGACCGTGAAGATGACTTCAGCAGTCGGCTTTCCCGATGCATGCATCCCCGTTGGCATTCCACGTCCATGGTCACGGACGGTGATTGCATTATCTTTATGAATCGTGACGTCAATTTGTTCCCCGAATCCTGCAAGTGCCTCATCGATTGCGTTATCGACGATCTCGTAGACGAGATGGTGAAGTCCACGGTGATCGGTTGAACCGATATACATACCTGGGCGCTTTCGGACTGCTTCGAGTCCTTCGAGCACCTGTATGGCATCATCATTGTAGTTATTTAAGTCTGTCGCCATTCATTTCACCTCAAAATTCGAAATTACGACGTCGTTTTTACAAACGTTCGTTCGTTATTTCGAGTAGTCTGTCTCTAATTGTAGGCATCTTCTTGCTTCCTGACAAGCATAACCTGTAAAGCGCATGAAAAAAGACACCTTCACGAACGGGTGAAGATGCCTGAAATCGTGCGATGACTCACAGATATTGATGCTCGATTTTGATGCAACGATTCTCAATATATGGAATACCAGCACCAAGTGCGAGACTTTCTGCTTCGACACTCGAGAGACCAAGCTGATTCCAAATCATCCCGACGTCACCGTGAGCAACAGCATCTTTGGCGACATCCGCTAAAAACTCAGACCGACGGAAGACGTCGACGATATCGATGTGTCCTGGAATGCTTGCGACGCTCGGATAGACTTTTTGACCGTTCCACTCGTTTAACGTCGGATTGACTGGAATGACTTCGTATCCATGTTGGACTAAGTAGTCCGCAATCCAGTTCGCGGTCTTTCCGGAATCACTCGAGACACCGACGACGGCAATGCGTTTGGCATCCTTCAAATACTGACGTGCTTGTTGATCGGTAATCATCTAGAACTCCCCCTTATGAAAATAACTCTTACCTAACACTCTATACCCGAACCAAGATGAAGTATGCGAAATCGAGCACGTTTTCGACGTTTTTCAGAAATCGTCTTGAAATCAAATGAGTCGACCAATGACCCGTCGAACGACTTCTCGATGCAACTGAGAGCGAAATTGAATATTCATTCTTTTTTGATGATTTAGGTGACATAATACTATTATTGTTATTAAAGAGAATGTTGTAGCTCAAAAACCATAAAAATAGGCTAAATTCTCACGTGCATCGAGTTGATCAACGACCCGTCTGATGCGTTGTCGATGCAACTGAGGGCTCCCTGTCTGACAATTTAACGTTGCGTGAAATAACTATTTCACGCAAACAAGTGTCTGACGTACCAACGTTTGGTATACTACTACTAGAGGGGTGATTGTCGGATGAGTTTATTTAAAAACCTAGGAAAAACGATACATAAAACGACCGTTTCGGCTACAGCACCAGCGATTCCTGGTTATGAGCGGATGCCACGCTTCATTCAGTCCTATTTGGATCAGTTAGCAGCAAAACATTTCTCATTAGCAACGATGCGTCGCTACGTCTATGACTACGAAGCGTTCTTTCAATTCGTCACTGCGGCGTCCGGTGAAGAAGTAACGGCGCGCAAGATTCCACTTGAAGCGTTCGTCGAGATCGATGCAGCAGGAATCGAAGCCTATGCCGAATACCTTGCCTTAACGAAACAAAATGCACCAAGCGTGATCAACCGAAAGCTATCGGCGTTACAGTCGTTGTTCCGTTATTTGGTCGATACAGGTCAGCTATCAGAAAACCCGGTCGCAAAAGTCAACCGACCAAAACAAGCGAAACGGGAACCGGTCTACCTGACGAAACGCGAGTGGGACGAATTGATTCAGTTGTTACCGTCGAACGTCGAGATGAATGCCCGGGAAGCGTCGCATTATGAACGTGATCGCGTCCGCGACGTGACGTTATTCCAACTACTCGGCTATAGCGGGATGCGTCTCAGTGAGATGACCCAACTCGTCTGGAATGATGTCGATTTCCATGAAAACACGCTCCGTGTCATCGGAAAAGGCAATAAAGAGCGGCTGATTCCACTCGCGAAACCAGCCCGGATCGCCTTACGCAAATACGCGATTCATTATCAGATGCCAACGAGTGGCGCCGTGCCTGTCTTCCAAAAACACGGGAAACCACTCAGTCCACGGGCAGTCCAGCATATTTTGCAGCGGCACACCGAACGATTAAAACCGGTCCTCCCCTTTTTAGAGCGCAAAAAAATTACACCGCATAAATTGCGGCATACGTTTGCGACACGTCTTGCGACCGGTGGGGTCGATGTCCTGACGATCCAGCAGTTACTTGGTCATGAATCCGTCGCGACGACACAAGTCTATGCCCATATCGGCGATTCGGAGAAAAAACGCGCCGTCGATTTATTCGATGGTGAACGATAATCACATTATGTTAACTAAAGGAGAAATGTCATGAATTACGGGCTCAGTGAACGCAAAATCAAACAGATGTCTGATGCCTATGCTTTTCGACGGGGAAAGAAGTATGTCGCCGCTCGAAAGGTCACGTTGCATAATTATCGAATGGGCGACGAGCTGATCGAAGCGAGTGTCGACGGTGAGGAACGATTCACGGTGACCGTCCGCGTCAAGGCGCACGGTGTCGACGCCGGCTGTAATTGTCCATCACTTGCGATGGATACATCGTTTTGTGGACATATCGTCGCCGTTTTACTAGCGATGCATCATGTTCAGGCGCACGGCACACCGACGCCGCTGTCACCACAGATTCGTCCCTTCACGGCGTTTCAAGTCGATGACGCTGGCGCGCGCCATTATTTACGCAGTCTCACACCGGATCGTCGGGTGGCGATTCATTTCGAACTGACAGGACCCGTCGTGACACTCAAAAGATTGACGGACAATCAGCAGCATCAACTGTCCCTGCCCTACTTCGATCGTCTCCTTGGACAGACGGAGTATTTGCAGCGACTCGCCGATGTTTCGTTCAGTCCTGATTTACAAGAACGAATCGTTTCCGGGACACCAATCGTCAAACTCCATCTCGACCGAACGGCTCAGGAAGTCGAAGTCCGCGTGTCGTTTGATTATCAAGGAATTCAGCTGAATCCGCTCGATGAGACGATTTACGCTGGACGGGATCAGGTAACGGAGCAAAGTGCCTTACGCTTCTTACGTGAATTCCAAGCAACACCACGAGACATGCGATACATCATCACGAGTGACGCCGCACAGTATGCCTTTTTGCGGAGTCTGCTTGACGAACGGGTTGCGCTCGGTCAACTGGAGTTATTTGCAACACAAGCGATCCGGACAACGTTACCAAAAGGTCCGTTCCATCCGCGAATCGAAGTCGACGTAACGGACCGCCTCGACTGGCTCGTGTTCAACTTTTCGATGGACGGGATTCCGGAAGATGAGCTGAAACGTGTCCTGAAGTCGCTCGTCTTACAAAAACGGTACCACCGCTTGAAATCCGGACAGTTCGTTTCTTTAGAAACAAGGGCTTTTCAGCAGTTACAACGGGTCCTCGCTCAGATGGAAGCAAGTGAACGCGACTTACGCGACGGACGGATCGTCTTACCTGCTGTCCGGAACATGAAGCATCTAATTGGCGCTTCCGTCCTCCATCTTCACGCCGATTTGCTCGAGAAATGGCTTGAATTGAAATCCGGACAAGGATTCCAGCTCGACTTGCCGAATTCGTTAGAATCACGACTCTATCCGTATCAACGGACGGGCATTCAATTTCTGAAGAATTTAGACGCGCTAGGATGTCACGGGATTTTAGCCGATGAGATGGGGCTCGGGAAGACGATTCAAGCGATTGGTTATGTCGCGACGATTCCTGACCGTCGCGCGCTCATCGTCGCGCCGGCGTCACTACTCCGCAACTGGGAGGCGGAACTGAAGCGCTTTTTACCCGGTCGACCGGTTCATGTCGTCACTGGTTCTCAAGCCAGCCGACTCCGCGAACTGGAGCACTTACCTGACGATACGGTGACGATCGTCTCCTATACGACGCTTCGGACCGACGTCCGTCGCCACCCTGTATATGACGTCGTCTTCTTTGATGAAGCACAGCACTTGAAGAATCCGCAGTCACAAACGGTCAGTCAACTACGGCATCTGCAAGCAAAACGCCGTTTCGCCTTAACGGGAACACCACTTGAGAATCGTCCGCGTGATATCTGGTCGATCTTCCATGTTCTGTTTCCAGAATTACTGCCGGATTTAGCGACGTTTGAGAAATGGTCATTTGATGACATGCAACAGTTCATCCAACCGTTCATATTACGGCGTGAGAAACAAGATGTCTTACAGGATTTACCGAAGAAACAGATCGAGCATCATTATGTCGAGCTCGGTCCGAACCAAAAACGCTTATATGCGTCGTATCTCGCCAAATTGCAACTCGAGACGCTGCAACACTTAGACGAGACGAAACGCGAAGATCGTCTGAAATTACTGGCTGGGTTAACGCGGTTGCGGCAAATTTGCAACGATCCGGGATTATTCGTCGAGGAGTACACAGGGGAAGCAACGAAACGAACGCGTCTACTCTCATTAATTGCCGAAAAACGGGCAGCCGGAAAGCGGATCTTGATTTTCTCGCAGTATACACAAATGCTCGAACGCATTCGCTCGGATCTCGCGCAACGTCACCTCCCCCACTTCCTGTTGACGGGTGAGACACCACTCGAAGACCGGTTGGCGTTATGCGATCGGTTCAATGACGGTGAAGTCGATCTCTTCTTGATTTCCCTGAAAGCCGGTGGAACGGGACTGAATCTCGCGTCTGCTGATACCGTCATCCTCTTTGACAGTTGGTGGAATCCGGCCGTCGAACAACAGGCAGCCGATCGCGCTCACCGGCTTGGACAACAGTCCGACGTGACGGTCATCAAACTGCTGACACGCGGAACGATCGAAGAAAAGATGACGGAATTACAAGATCGAAAAGCTCAGATGGTCGATGCCGTCCTGACGGCTCCAGACAGTGATGCCCTGACCGTCAAGGAACTCGTACATCTCGTAGAAACAAAGGAGGAACATCGGTGATCCTTGATCTCCTGCTTGGTTACCTTATCGGTAGTATTCTTGGCGGTACGCTCTGGAAGTACGTCAGTCGTACCGATTTGGCACAGGTCGGTTCCGGAAACATCGGTGCCCGCAACGCCCATCGCGCCGGTGGGCTCCCGGCTTTTTTATTCGTGTACCTGTTTGATGCCGCGAAGACGGTTCTTGCACTACAGCTAACAGACGCATTTTATCCCGTCGCTCTTGCCGTACTTATCGGTCACTTGTTTCCGTTGTTTCATCCGCGACGCGGCGGTAAAGGGTATGCCGTATTTTCCGGAATCGTCTTCGCCATCACGCCGTGGGCATATCTTGCCGGACTAGGCATACTCGGTCTGTCTTATCTCGTAACGAAAGATAGCGTCAAAGCGGGGCTGATTCCGGTTGTTCTGCTCCCGTTACTCCCTGTCTACTTTGACGCGGGACCCATCAATATCTTGTGTACCGTTGCTGTAAGTCTACTTGTCCTGTGGGCTCATGATGCACTTCACAAGCCAATCATTACATAAGGAGGACGTCTCATGATCGACTTTTCCATTGCTACCGCTTCGGACGCGGAAGCAATCCATGAACTGAACTACCTCACCTTCACGGAAGAGATTCCGCAACATCAACCGAACACCGAACGGAAACGGATTGACCGGTTTCATGATCAAAATACCTATCTGATCGGCAAGGAAGACGATCGACTCGTCGCGATGATTGCCATTCGGAAGCATCGTCCTTTTTCGCTTGAGGGAA
Source organism: Exiguobacterium sp. s143 (assembly GCF_018618895.1). Classification (NCBI taxonomy): domain Bacteria; kingdom Bacillati; phylum Bacillota; class Bacilli; order Caryophanales; genus Exiguobacterium; species Exiguobacterium sp. s143. Next base: position 293,530 of record NZ_JACSMX010000001.1, read on the forward strand.
AAGGCGTGACGCTAGATGAGACACTGACGGACCCAGCGGAAATCCGCTTACTCAGCGTTCGTCCCGAATACCGCAATAGTCGTACGTTCATGCAATTGATGCGTTTTTTGATGGTCTACTTGGAGCGGGAAACGATTGATCATGTCTATATCAGTGGTACGACACGGGAAGCTAAACTATATGCGCGGTTCGGCTTCACACCAATCGCAGCAACGCTCGGTAGTGGCGATGCCCAGTTCGTACCGATGTTGTTGTCGCGCGCAACATATGAACGATCCGTCATCGCGGACGTTTTACGTCCTCTGCATTTTCTAGCCGGTCCAGTCGAGGTTGCACCAACAGTCCGCCAAGCGGCACAACAAGCACCGCGTCCGCATCGGACGGCATCGATGCGTCAGCTCGATCAAGATTTACGGGACCGAATGTGTCAGTTGCTGGATTTGCCACATGTCTCGATGGCTGTCGGCAGTGGTACGCTCGCCAACGATATCGTCGCACAACAACTCAGTGGACATGGATTGATCCTAAACGGTGGCGAGTTCGGTCAACGCTTGATCGATCACGCGGCACGAGCCGGGAAGTCGTTTGATATCCACCTGCTTCCGTCCGGTCACCCGATCGACTTAGAACAACTCGCAAGCCAACTGCATCAAACGGAGTACGACTGGATTTGGTTGACGCATTGTGAGACGTCTACGGGCGTTCTCTACGATCTCGATGCGGTAAAAGCGCTATTAGATCAACGAACCGCACTCATCGTCGATGCGATCAGCGCCGTCGGGACCGGACGTTTCTCGTACGCCGGTTGCAGATTCGTCACGACCGTCTCCGGAAAGGCAATTGGTGGTTTACCGGGTCTTGCGTTCATCGGTCATACAGACAGCATCCTACCTTCTCCACGAATTCCACGTTATCTGGACCTCGGACTCTATGCGGAAGGCGTCGCCTTTTCCGGCTCATCGAACTTGTTGCTGGCTTGTCAGGCAGCGCTCGATGCCATTGATCTCGATCAAGCCGCCATCAAGATGACCTATCTCGAACAAGCCGTTCGCGCGACTGGTTTTAACCTTCTTGCGACGCAAGAAGCACAAGCGCCGGGAATTCTGACGATCGTCCATCCGTCGGCAACCGCTTTAGGAGACGCTCTCCGGATCCAGGGCTATCATGTTCAATATGAAAGCGACTATCTCGTCCGTAATCAATGGCTCCAAATTTCAACGATGGGACAGACGACGATGCGGCACATCGAACGTCTCATCCGCGTGTTGGTTCGTGAAAACCAACGCATCACCATAAAAAATGAAAAAAACGAAAGACCTCTCAACCCTTGATTTCAAGCGGTTTGGAGGTCTTTCGACTTTAAAAAATAAAAATTAGAGGTTTAAGGATTTAAAACATAGGGGTATAAACTCACTAGCACCGCATCAAACGGTGACTTACTCACACATGTTTCTCAATATCAGCGTAATGACCTGGGAGAGAAATGCAAAGTCACGAAAGCGTCAGATTCAAAAGAGTCTGAAACCGATTGTCTTAGCATATTTAAATTGTTCAGGACTTGTCCTGCTCCTACTTTCATTACCTTTTGAGGGCTATACCAAATTCAAGGGGGAAATGAACATGTCAGTTAAATTAACAGCCGAAAAACGCGAGGTACGTCCACGCTCACTCCGTAAACAATTACGTCATGAAGGAAAAGCTCTTGGTGTCGTGTATGGTTACAAAGTGGAAAGTACACCAATCGCATTCGAAGAAAAAGAATTGCTTAAAATCGTTCGAGAAAACGGTGAGAACGTCTTGATTTCACTGAAACTCGACGGTAAAAATATTAACGTCTTGATCAACCGTCGTGATATGGATGTCTTCACACCAACTGTCGATCACGTTGAATTCATCGCCGTTAAAATGGATGAAGAGACAGAAGTCGAAGCAGACGTCGTACTCGTCGGCGAAGCAGCTGGCGCTAAAGTCGGTGGATTCCTGTCACAGACACTCTTTAAAGTAACAGTCGCAGCTACACCAGATAAATTACCAGAGAACGTCGAAGTCGACGTCACGAACCTCGAAATCGGCGATTCGATTTCTGTTGCTGATCTTCCAGAACAAAAAGATTTCCGTATCGTCACAGAAGGCGACATTCAAGTCGCAGCTGTCGTCGAATCAACGCTTGAACAAGAGCTTGAGGAAATCGAAGAAGCAGAAGCTGAGGCACAAGCGGAAGCTGGTGAAGACAACGAAGCGGAAGCTACGGAAGAGTCTTCAGAAGAAGCAAAAGAAGAGAACGAAGACAACAAATAAGTCGTTTGACGATACGCCCTTCGTGGCGTATCGTTTTTTTGTGTCTTGACAATAGACAGAAGATTGCCTAAAGTGAACAGCGTATCACCTATTACCATATCCACTAGGGGAGCCCATTTGGCTGAGACGATTCACTTCGGACCCTTCGAACCTGATCTAGTTCATACTAGCGTAGGAAAGTGGAGCGATCACATCCAATGACTCCTGCTGCGCGCAGTTTTTCTGAGGACCGCTCTCTTTTTTACGGAGGGCGGTCTTTTTTGGCGTCTCCCCCATTCTAAGGAGGACGTACCTAATGCAACACTGGAAAATGAAAGAAATCATGGTCATGATGATGCTCGCCGTCGCTTGCGGGGTCATCTATCTTGGTTGGTCAACACTCTGGTTACCGATGTCTGCGATCTTCGGACCTGTCGGTGCCAACTGGATGTTTGGGATCTGGATCATCGCGAGCCCGCTCGTCGCAGCCATCATTCAAAAACCAGGTGCCGCTCTCATCGCGGAAATCGTCGCGGCAGCCGTCGAGCTGTTCACGGGTAGTCACTTTGGTTTATCGGCTCTTCTCATCGGGGTATGCCAAGGGCTTGGTGCGGAACTCGTCTTTGCGATGACGCGTTATCGCCGTTATGACACATGGACATTGATGTTATCGGGTGTTGGAGCCGCGATTGGTAGCATTGTCTATAGTCTGATTGCGAACGGATTCGGTTACTACACGACGACGACGTTACTTGCAACAACTGGCTTACAATTGATTAGTGGCGCATTACTCGGCGGCTTGCTTGCAGCGATTCTCGTCCGTCGCCTTGTTGCGACCGGTGTCTTGAACGGGTTTGCGGCAGGACGTGCGAAACGGGAAGTCGCATGATTACTGTCGACGATCTCAGCATCCGCTATCCCGGTCAGATGAAATCGGTGCTCAATCATGTATCGCTATCAATCGAGCAAGGAACGACCCTTCTGCTCGGACGAAGCGGGAGTGGCAAGACGACACTACTTCATGCCTTAGCCGGACTGACACCGGAGACGATCGAAGTCGAACAGACTGGAACCGTTACCCGGTCCGGTTCGGTCGGAGTCTTATTCCAAAATCCAGAAGAACAGTTCTGCATGGAAACGATCGGACGCGAAATCGCTTTTAGCTTAGAAAACCGGTCGATTCCGCGTGCGGAGATGGAGGGACGAATTGAACACTTACTCACACTTGTTGGTCTCCCTCTCCCCTTCTCGACACCGATCGCGAGTCTATCCGGGGGGATGAAACAGCGCCTCGCACTCGCCGCGGTCCTAGCGCTCGAGCCGACGATTCTATTACTCGATGAACCAACGGCTCAGATTGACCCGATTGGGCAACACGAGCTGATGGCGTTGATCTTTCGGATTCAGAAAGAACATGATTTAAAAATCGTCTTGATTGAACACCAACTCGATGTCTGTTTGCCGTATGTCGATCAGATCATCTTACTTGAAGACGGATCGGTGACTGCGACGGCGCATCCGCAGGATTTGTTCCCGCAGGCGTATACAGAGCTTCAATCGAAAGGGATCGCTGTTCCCTCTTTGTATCCGTACACGTTAGAGACGTTACCCATAGATGGACCACAAGCAGCGCGACTTCACGTGCTTCCTCCAGTCGCTACAGCAGGCACTGCCTTGTTACACGTCGCTGCATTATCGACGAAAGCCCCTTACTCGCTGACCGATGCGACATTTTCCCTGAAGACGGGAGAATGGGTGATGCTGCTCGGGGCAAACGGATCCGGGAAAAGTACGTTGCTTGCAACACTCGGTCGGTTGCTCTCGCATCAAGGAACATATCGGTTCCAAGAACGTCCGGCTCAGCGTTACTCCCGGCGACGCTTTTATGAGCACGTTGGCTATGTCTTTCAACAACCGGATCTGCAGTTTCTCAAACTGACAGTCGAAGCGGAAATCGACTGGAGTCACCGGGCAGCTACGAGTGATGAGCGCACAGCGTTGCTCGAACGACTGGAACTCGCATCTGTCAAACAGCAGTCACCGCTTGCGCTTAGTACGGGGCAACAACGACGGCTCAGCGTCGCGACGATGCTCGGGCAGTCGAAGGATGTGTTGTTGCTCGATGAACCGACGTTCGGACAGGATGGATTGACGACACGCCGGCTCATGGAACAGTTGTTGACGGAACAACAGAACGGAACGACGCTCGTCATGGCAACACACGATATGGAACTCGTCGCCCGATACGCGGATCGTGTCCTCGTCATGGAGCAAGGGCGGATTGCTTTTGACGGGCGTCCGAGCGAGTTATTCGCTGACGTTCCGTTACTCGAACGCTGTCAGCTACAACGTCCACTTTCGTACCAATTCCAGGAGGTGAAGCGCCATGCAGACAAACGCGTCACCGTTCGCTAAACTCAATCCTGTCATCAAGGGGAGCGGATTGTTTTTGATCATGTTTGCCTTAATTGCAACGAACGACTGGGTCAAGACGTTGGTGTTCCTGAGTTTTGCTATCGCGATGCTACTCCTCTCCGGGTGGGGTCCTCGCGATTTCTTGAAACGACTCGCACCTTACAGTCTATTATTCTTATTGACGTTCTGGATGATGGCAGCCTTCGGCAAAGGAACGAATCCTCTATGGTCGTTTGGTTGGTTTCATGTCACATCGGAAAGTGTCATGCACGGCTGGTTACTTGCCTTACGGATGGCAACGTTCGTCTGCTTAAGTTTCGCTTTCGTCACGACGACCGATGCGACCCGGTTCGTGATGAGCTTGATTCACCAAGCAAAGGTGTCGCCTCGCTTCGCGTACGGATTTCTTGCCGGGATCCGCTTTCTTCCACATTTGATCGAAGAAGTTCGCGTCTTACGGCAAGTCCGGATGATTCGGAACGTTCACAGTCGCTTTCCTGGTGATGCGTTCCTATCAATCGGCTTACCGCTCTTCTCGCGATCGATCCAGCGGGCAGAACGGATGGCGACCGCTTTCGAAGCCCGTCATTTTTCAGCAGAACGGACATATTATGAAGTGCCAGTCGTTCAGCGCCAGGATGTTATCTATCTCATGGTCATCCTCCTGTTCATCAGTCTTGTCTTTTGGCTATGATTACCGCCACCCGTATCCGGGTACATTCTAGCAAGACAGATTGAAGGAGAACGACATGAAACGAATCCTTTTGATTGGTGCAGGACACGCTCACCTGCATTGCATTACCAATGGACCCACAGAAGACGTCGAGTGGCTGATTTTAAATGCCTCGACGTACCAATATTACTCGGGCATGTACTCCGGACTTGCTGACGGAACGTACGATATCGATGAGATCCGTATCGACGTCGCCGCACTGTGTCGCGCCTATGATAAACAGTTCATCGAAGAGACCGTCATCAAAATCGACCCCGATGAAAAAGTCGTCTTCGGTGCATCCGGCAGACACTATACTTATGACGTCGTCTCGACGAATATCGGCTCGTTCGATTGGTCGGAAGACACGACACGATTATCGATCAAACCGAACTACCGGTTACCGGATACATTAAAGCGTCTGCAAAAAGCAAAGCGTCCGGTCGTGATTGGAAGCGGCGCAGCGGCCGTCGAGATGGCGGCGTCCTTGAAAGTGGCGGATGTGCCGATCACACTGATCACGGATCCCGAGTTACTTTCAGGACACCCCGCAGCGGAAGCGATTGCGAGACGATTAAAAGAACTCGATGTGTATTGGATCCGGGAACGTCCAATAGATGACGAACCATCACTCCGCTTCAAGCATCACCCTCCAATCGAGTCGGATGCGATCATCCGCTTAACGGGTGCGAAAGCACCGGCATTGTTTGCAGACAGCAAGCTCTATACGGAAGACGGGTTCCTACTCGTCAATGAACAGTTGCAAGCGCTCAATCATCCAAGTCTGTTTGCTGCGGGTGACGCGGCGACCCTCGTCGCTTATCCCGATATTCCAAAGAACGGTGTCACAGCTGTCCGGCAAGCACCAATCTTACTAGCAAATCTATTACGGTACGTCCAGGAAGAGGCACTGCAAACCTATCGTCCGCAAACGAACTATTTGACGATTTTATCGATGGGACCACGTCATGCAGTTTCAATGTATGGCAATCAGTATTCGACTCACCCGTTCGGTTGGTACCTGAAGCGCTGGATCGATCAACGGTTCATGCGGAAGTATCGCCCTTAAAAGTGTGCGCCGGCGCACGCTTTTTTCTGTACACAAAAACAAGCCATGGACGGGTGTCCATGGCTTGTTGGATTAGACGGTTTGATTTCCTTTAACGTACGAGAGTAACGTTTCGTTGAACTTCTCTTGTTCATCAAGCAACATACCGTGCCCACTCTCTTCGAAGACTTCAAGTCGTGCATGTGGGATTCCCTTTTGCATTTCTTCCGCGAACTCGAACGGACAAACTTGGTCTTTTTTACCGTGGATGATCAACGTATCGACTTTGATGTTCTCGAGTTTTCCACGTAAGTCTTCATCACGTAATGCGATTGCTGACTGAATCGTACCGTGGGACGAAGCGGCGATGCTAAGACCATGGAACCATTGTTGAAGTGGTTCTGGATGCTCCTTCGCAAAGAAGATTTCCCCAAATCCTTTGAGCATCGACGGACGATCTTGTTTCGTGTCGGCAATCAACGCATCGACTTCTTCTTTCGTCATCCCGTATGGATAGCCATCTCGCTGTGTAAAGACAGGTGCCGCAGCTCCTGCGAGGACAAGTTTACTAACTTTTGAATCTCCGTATTGCAAGAGATAGGACAAGGCGATTCCTCCTCCCATCGAGAAGCCAAGTAACGTGACATTCGTTAATTTCAGCTGTTCGATGACTTCATTGACGTCAGACGCCATTGTCTTATAATCGTATCCCGTTGCCGGCGCATCTGATTTGCCATAACCGCGATAATCGATTCCGACGTAACGGTACCCTTCTTCGACGAGCAGATTCTTTTGATACTCGAACATGTTGTTGTTTGCCGGCCAGCCGTGTAAAAAGACGACCGGTTGACCCGACCCGACATCCTCGACATAAATTTTCGTGCCATCAACTGCTTGAATGAATGTACCCATCATAAAACCCCCATAGTAATAGATTGACCGTGCATGCATCTAATATTCCCGAGTCAAGATATGTTAAACATCTTAATGTTAAAGTATTATAGAAAATTCTGTCTATTCTAGAAATTATGGTAAAATATAGTCAATAGGATAAAGGAGGTTTTTCATGAGACGCTATATACATACCGGTATTCTCGCAGGCGCAGTCTTACTTGCCGGATGCGTTAAAGAACAATACTTAGACCTTACATACGATGTTAATTACTGGGGCGGTATTTCGACTACCTTTGATGGGCAAGAGATACCGGATCTCCCGAAAAAACAAACCGCTGCTTTGTTGAAGGTTTGCCAGCAAAAACCAGACATGAAGCACTTACCTGATCGATATGTGCAACACGAAGGATTTGACTTATACTTCCTGCCTCCGAGTATCCAAGGGCGTGAGTTCCAACACGTCCGTTTCCTGTCAGACGAAAAAAAGGACTATCTTGCGTGTCAGCCGATTCGCCATGCGGATTATGCGGTCCATCAGATCAAGCGAAGTGATTATCCATTCGTCGATTGGTCAAAACAACCGGTTAAAGCTAAATCGACAGTCGTTCGCTTTGGACCCGTTCCAAAAGAAGTGACAGATCAACAAAAACAGGAAAACGAAGATCGTAAAGAAGTAAAAGAGCTCGGACGGTACCTTTTCCCGTCCTATCAACTATCTTTGCCACCGGAAGGACAACTCGTCGTCTACATGAAAGAGAAAGGCAAAGATAAAGAACAAACACTCTTTGAGACGACCGAGTCACTATCCGGTTCCGAATTGAATTTAGCTTTTCGCGCTAGTCCGGATGGTGGTGTCCAACAATCGTCGATCGAGCTGATGTTCAGTGGTGATCGTGTCGGATTCCCTTCGACGATTCAAGAATATATGAATGGACAAGCCTATCAGATTGAGCGAAAGCAACTGCCGGATACGATTGCGACAGGTCAGACTGTCCAGTTCGCAACCCTTCGGAAACAAGAGGACGGAAAAGTCGTCCAAGAAACATCGATATATTTGCGTTTTAATAAAACCTACACAAAACCAGTGAATTACGATTATGGATTCCTTCAAGCATCCACAAGCGATTATGTCGGTTTCATCCATCAATCACCGAAACAGCTCATCGATAGCGATTATAAGTTCGTCTCAGCAATACCGGATAAACTAGCGAAAAAAATCGCTCAGGAATTAAAAGAGACCGACGTCATGGAGCCACAAGGCACAAAACTAAAGCAGAAAAAATTAACGTTGATGCGCGAAGGGAAAAGCCAAATGTTCGAGCTATTCGAACGCAAACGCGCTAAAAAGCTTGAAATCTATGTCGTCAAACCAGGATCAAAGAACGGTGCCAAGCTGTCAGGTACGACCAGTGAAGCACTTAGTGAGGTGCTTAATCAATGAACAAACGTTACTGGATCGGACTAACACTTGGTGCAACACTAGCATTAAGCGGTTGTCAAAGAGACGCACCAAACTTTAAATGGGATTACTTATCACAACTATATGATGGAGGACAATTTAGTGATCAAGGTCCAAGAACCTTGTCAGCGAAGGAACGAATCGTCATCCAAAAAACGTGCGCGTCGAAAGCGAGCGATGCACCCGAAGATTACTCTGTCGGCGGCATCTATTCCGTCATGATGGCGAATCCATTCGATGACTATGCAGGTCAAACCGTTCGTTACGTTCAATCCGGAAAGAAGACCTACTTATATTGCGAAACGCCATTAAAAAGTGGATATTATCCGCTAGCAAAGAAAGACGATGTCTTCAAGAAGACAGATCTGACTCCACAACGACAGGACTTTAACATGAAGCCTACTGTATTGAAAAAAGACGATCGGTTCATTCGTAATGAGAAGGTTGCCGATCACTCCGCTCGAACATTAGAGCTCCCAGGTTCAGGTTACCTTGTCATCGACGTGACGGATGTCACGAAAAAAGATTCTCGGACGACGATCTTTACGTACACGCATTCACTCACACCATTTACACGTGACGTCAAACTCTATCTCGTCTACAATCAACAATTCGGTTCGACTTATGACGTGATGGTGCGCTTACCCGAGTTATACGGTGGACGCCATGTGGAACGCCCGATTCATTCGATGAAACAACCGGGCAAGGTCCGGTTCATCCCGGGTGACGGGACACCGGAACATTACGGAACGCTCATCGCAACGGAGAAGAACGGACGCGAATTCCGCTATGAATTATCGATTCGACATACGATGGAACGACCGCCTGAACTTCAAGAGCCGGAACAGACAGCAGACGACGTAGTAGCGGATCACCTGGAAGTGACGCTATTCCATCAAGAGCAGTTCCAGCATATCCGTTTTGAAGAAGATGATTTTACTTCGGAAAAAGGCTTCGATTGGGACAAAATGATCATGATGACCAGTGATGAATCCGGAAAATTACAAAAAGCCATCAAGACGAGTGAACAGTCTGATGTGCGGGGAAAACGGGCGAAGTGGAAATACCTGACGTTCCGAGAAGGGACGAAAGGACAGCAATACGAAGTTTATCTCGACAAGCGTGTCAAAAAGACCGAGATTTACTTGAAGGATCCGAAACGTGACGTGTCGATTCACTTATCAGCAACAGGTCGTGACATCATCCTTCCTTTGTTCGAGCAATACGAAAAATGACTCACGCCATGAAGACGAGATGCTGGAGCAAATAAATCAAGGAACACCAGAAGATGAAGGCAATCCCCTCTCGCAACCACTCTTTACGCGTCAACGGTTCACGTAAGAAAGAGACGCAAGCAAACAGCAAGACGAAGAAGTAGAGATAAATGAAGCCACCGCTCGTCAAGAAACCGAAAAGCAGGATCATACCCCCGAGGACGGACAGGCTAGAGACGACAGGTTTACGATATACCATACGGTGCCACCTCGTTTCATCTAGTTTGTTAGAATATACCCAGATTACGGAAAAACACTCTAATCTATAGTTACAAACAAAACCCCTTGAGAGACTTCCTCCCAAGGGGTTTTGTTTGTTATTCCGTTGCGGCACTGTGATCAGCGACGATCGCATATTCCGTGACGGTATTCGACGTCACGAGCGGTTTGACTTCGGACGTTCCGTTATCCCGCTTATGGTGCACGCCTTTGTACGCTTGACTCTCTTGCCATGCATGAAATGCTGCTTGATTCGACCATGTCGTCATAATCGTGACGATGTCTTCTTCTTCCTGACTGATATCGACGAGGACTTGCATCCGGTGGAACCCTTCCATCCGTTCAATTCCTTTCGTCGTCTTAAAACGCGCTGCGACCTGATCTGCTGCACCTTTGACGACGTGTAACTGGTTCATGACGATCCACATGTTCATTTCCCCCTTTTTTCGTCTTCAGTATACTAGAAGTCACGGGTCGTAGAAAACACGGATGCGTTATCGCTTGGTAACGTCAAGCGTTGGATCGTCTCTTTTCCGTCTACGCTCGTCGCGATCATCTCGAAATAGAGCGAATGCGGGAAGGCATCCGGTAACGGTTGGACGGTATGGAAACGTTCCTGATCTGCTACAGACAATGAGCGCTGCATTGGACGTAGTGGTGCCTCCCCATCAGCCGTCGTCTTATACGGCTCGAACCGGATCGATTTCATTTGCTTCGAACCATTCATGCCGTAGGCGACAAGGTATCGCCCTTCGTCCGTGGTCAACAAGCGACCTTCGAACCAATCCGTCTCCATCGTCTGTTTCGAGCGAATGATTCGATCAATCCGCTCGGATTCGTCGGTTTGGTGGATGAGCAGAAACAAGCGGTCGTGGTTCGCTTCAAGATACGCGACGGCATAATGCCCAGACAGTCGTTCGACGAAATAGACGTCGCGCGCTTCGACCGGTGTGTTCGTCATCTGTGTATATAACCGGGCGACTTGCTTCGCCGTAAAGGAAGTGCTCTCTTGACGTGGCTGTATCCCCGTCAGCGTTCCGAGCACGAGACCGAACAATAAGATGAGGAGGAGACGCCGTTTCATCGGTCGACCTGTTTGACGAGCAGGTGATTGCTCATCCCTGGTGGATAGTCATCGATTCGTCCGACTTCGACGAATCCCTGTCGCTCATAAAACGGAAGCGCTTGAAATGAGAACGTCTCGACGCGGATTCGCTGAACACCCGCTGTTCGTGCCCATTCCTCCAGTTGACGGAATAACTGAGTACCGAGCCCACTTTCCCGTTCCTCTTCGGCAACGAAGAACCATTCAATATGTAACCAGCCCCAGTACATTTCCCCTGAGATGCCGCCGATTGGTTGATCATCACGCGTCGCAAGTAACGTGACGGCTTTTGTTCCCTCGGAGCGTTTCGTCGCATGAAACGGTGATCGCTCGACATTGTATTGGCGTACTTGCTGCCTAAGCCAGTCCTGTCCGTTCTCATTTTCCTTGAGTTGAAATTGCAGCATGTCCAAACTCCTTTCTTGTTATAGTAGTGGTGGAGGTGAATCCGATGGAACCTACGTTCCAGATTGATTGTACGAAGTGTTTTGGTTTATGTTGTACCGCACTCGCTTTTTCGAAATCCAGTGATTTTGGTCATGACAAACCGGAAGCAACACCGTGTCGCAATCTTGACGCCGATTACAGCTGTCGTATCCATGACCGGTTACGCGACAGCGGCTACAAAGGCTGTACCGTCTATGATTGTTTCGGTGCCGGACAGCATCTGTCACAGCAGACATTTGAAGGCGATGATGCACCTAAGCGACGCCAAGCGATCTATGCTACCTTCCCGAAGATGGTTCATTTGTTTGAAATGATGTGGTACATAACCGACGGGAAACGTGATGTCACGCGTGACATCCACAATCAACTCGATGAGACGCTTGCTGCACTGACTCGGTACGCGGCATTACCAGCCGATCAATTTGAACGACTTGACTTGATACCGGTTCGTCAAACCGTCCGACCACTCCTTGAAATGATTGCATCGCGTGTTCAAGCTCAGTATAGCGGAAGACGCGAACAGACACCACGCGACTGGGTCGGAAAACAGCTACAAGGACGTAATTTCTCAGGTGCCAGTGTTCAGAATCAGTGGTTGCTCGCGACGAACTTGTCGCACAGTAACCTGCGCGGAGTCAACTTTCTCGGGGCGGATTTGCGAGACTGTAACGTCAAAGACGCCGATCTGACGGATGCACTCTTTTTGACACAGGCACAAATCAATGCGGCAATCGGCAATGCAGCGACGCAGTTACCGCGTCGCTTACTCCGTCCGTCCCATTGGCGTTAAACAGAAGCGAACGATAAGGAGGCACGTTTTCGGTCGATTGATCCGAAAGCGTACCTCCTTTTGCTTGTTATCGTTTCCCGAGCGTAAAGCCGTCAAAATAACGCCCGCCGAATGGTGCGAGATAATCATCGACTAACGCGACGACCTCTCGCCGGTCATCCGATTGATAATACAACTCGAATGCCGTTGTGTGTCGACTAGCATAGTCTTCGTCAAACTCCGCAAGAGCACAGATCGCCCACTTCCCTTGCCCGATGTAGCGACGATTGGCGCGAAGGACGAACTCGATGCTCTGTTCATATAAACGTGACGCAATCGCTAGACCTTCCGCGCGGTTCGTCACACTCTCGAAGTCGTCGAGCATATCACTTAAAAAATAACGTGCGCGCTCTTGTTCCGAAGTCGTCCACGCAATCGGTCCGTCCGCCAATTGTTGAACGGCTTCCTGACGGATAGATGCAAGTCGCGGATGATCCTCGATTGTCCAACTGTCAGCAATCATTCGTTGCAGGGACGGGCGACCACGTTCCCGATCACTCTCGAAAAACGACTGAATCGTCTCAAAGGAATGGACGAATGCTTCGACCGGGACACCGTCATGGATGAACGACTCCCGGTACGCCTGACCTCGACTTGCTTCAAAAATGATCACATCGACATCTGATTGTGCGGTCGCTTGCCCTCGCGTATGGCTGCCGGCAAGTAAAACAGCACAGTGATTCGGGTACCGTGACGCAACGAGCGGCATGATCCAGTCGCACCACTCCATGCGTGTCCACTTAGTCTTCAACTTGTTCACCGATTCCGGAGAAGACGGCCAGTTCGTCACCCGGTACGGCAACGATCGTCGCGTCGGCTCGGTGTGGTGCGAGACCGATATCGATCGCCCACGATTCATAATATGTATCCGATCCGTTCAAGACGAGCGTTTGTCCGTTGCTAAACGTTAGGAATAAGTGCGGTGCCGTCTTTCCGATCCGGACACCGGTGATGCGTTCCGCGTGAAGCGAGACGATCAAGTGTAACATCTCTTCCTTCGTCGCATGGCGGACGACCCAGTCCTGTGTCGTCTCGACATCGCCATAAAACAGACGATCCGTCTCGATCCGAAGTCGTAGTTCAGGCGCAGTCGTATCGAACAAATTGATGAATTCGAGCGTGACGTAGCCTGCGACATGGACCGTCGCTAATTGTGTACCGATGAAATAGGTCGTCAAGAGCTGACGGGCGAGTTGATGATCTTCTTTGTTCATGATGAGCACCTCATTTAAAAAGAATGAATGGTATCGGGATGAGTCCGAGAAACTTACTTCCACTCAATTTACCACAAATTAGTCGATACGAACATGAGAAGAAAGGCATGTTTTCGGTTTTCTGCGGCACGGAGGTGAGAATACGGTATACTGATGAGGAACTGACGTCGATCGTGATCGACAGAGAGGAGCTCCATTCATGCAATATTTCTACATGAGACCCTATCCGGATGATCCAGACTGTTCTACGCAACAAGAGGAAGCCGACAAGATTGATGTGACGACACGTGTCATCGAGACGCATGATTCGGCCAAACGACGGACGGAATTAGAACAGATGCTCGAGACCCTTCAGACGGGAGACGAAGTCATCGTCACGCATCTCTACATCTTAGCAGACTCGACGCGGCACTTGATCGAGATGCTCGAGCACATGGAGACACGCGGTGCGACGCTGTGGTCACTCCGCGAACAGATTCGGACGAGCGAGCGTGCCTCCTTGTCGTTTCTTGAAACGGCACGCCACCTGGTCCAGCTGCAAAGTGACGTCATCAGCATGTCGACACGTGCCGGACTCTCAAAAGCAAAAGAACAAGGAAAGCAGACCGGTCGACCGCGGAAGCCGGATGAAAATGTCCGCCGCGCGATCGCGATGTATCAAAGTAAAAACTATTCACTCGCTGATATCCGCGAACAGACCGGTATTAGTAAAAGTACGTTGTACCGATATCTCGAAAGCGAGACAATCGATGCAACGGATAAAGGCTGACTCCATCATGGAATCAGCCTTTTTTTCAGCTATTTTGCTTTAAGGTGTTGCCGAGCCATTTTTGGAGGGCTTTTCCGCCTTCATAGAACGAGCTGTCTCGTAATTCATACGTATGACCACCTTGTTCAATCAAGTCGAGGAACGTATTCCCGACATCCCGGTTTTCCCATTTCCGCTGATCCGTCAAATACTTGAAACCGAAGTTACATTCGACGTTGAAGATGATGTGGAAGGGTTCCTTGAACGATTGGACGGCACGAATCATCTCGATCAAGATCATCCGTTTCGGTGATGACGCTTCGAACGTATCGAACAGTGTCGTCCGGCGTCCGTGAAACTCGATGACGCGGATTGCGCGACCGGTATCCGCTTTAAAATCATAACTCGTCCGAATCGAGACGATGATCTCGCGTTGGTCTGGTTGTACTGGCATGGTGTATCGCTTCCTTTCTCTCGGTCGATTATAGCATGGACCTGCTTGAATTTAATAGATATCAACGACTCGGTCTCAAGAAGGATTGTCGTAACCCAAAATTTGTCTTATACTAAAATTACCAAATACATAAAGGAGCGTTTTCGTGAAACATCTATTTTCGATACTCCTCTCGGCGAGTCTTTTGTTCACGGGTTGCTACTGCACTCTCGATGAACGGACGGATGAGCCGCACTTCAAATCACGCGCCCGCTCCATCTCCTCGTATCATACCTTCGACATCGAATACGCGAAAGGACTACGGAAGGAGCAAGTTTCGAACCGAACAGTCACCGTGACGGATTCGAACGGTGAACGGATGCAAACGGAGATTGAAGTCCTTGACGGCAAAGAAATCCGAATCAAACCACCGCGCTCTGGATACAAAAAAGGACGCCGCTACATCATCCACATTCGGGATTCGATCGACGCCCGGAAACAAGTCCATACGAATACGATTCGGGAACGAACCTTCACTGTCGACCGCTGACAGACAAGGTTCGTTTTTTTATTTGGATCGAGCCGGAAAGACGGTGTAACTCATCGAGATGATCCCATCGATCACGAGGACGAGCCCCCACAGTTGTAACGTCCGTAAGAGACTCTCCGTCTGCTCAGCATCTCCCAGCCAGAGAATCATGGCACCGAGTAACGTACCACCAATCAAAAAGGCCAGGATGTGTCGATAGAAACCGTTGCGTTCCCGTCGCGCACGCGATATCCGTTCTTTTGCTACGTGCTCTTTTAGGACAAAACGGCGGTAGACTCCATCCGCCCAGGCAATCATTTGTTTCCCAAATGCAAGTGAGACGCCGATATAGATCGCAGCGAGACCGTGCGCGAGCGTTGCTGTATTGCCGCGACTTAAGTCAAACACCGTTAAGACCAGTAAGACGATATCAATCACCGGTGACATCGCCATCAATCGAAAACCGAGTCTTTCGCGCCTGAATCCATAACGCACGATCAGTCCGGCGACAATGAATACCCAAAATAGAATCTCACAACCGACGATTGCCCACGCGACGAGTTGCATATCAATCCTCTCCTTTTTTAATACGACTGTATCATAAAGATAACACCTCTTTCATCGCTTGACTAGTCTTTTTAATACATTCGTGCTAAAAAAGATGATATACTTGAGACATGCCAAAACAAGTCAATCACGAAGAACGCAAACGCCTCATCGCCGAAGCGACGTGGCGCACGATTTCTCAAGTCGGTATTGAACAAGCCAGTGTCCGGACGATCGCCAAGGAAGCGGGACTCTCACTGGGTGCCTTGCGGTATTACTTCACGACCCAGGACGAGTTGCTCCGCTTCTCGATGGACCTCGTCCAAGAACGGGTCCAAGCACGCATCACAACCATTTTCGAGAAAGGAGGAACCCCGGAAGAAACTTTATGTGACGTCTTACTTGAGGTCTTACCTTATGCACCCGAGCATCAGCTCGAGATGCAGGTCTGGTTTCAATTCATGATGTCCGCGTATACATCGCAAGCGGCGGAAAATCCGGACGATATCTACCATATGGTTCAAGTACTGTTGACACAGATCCCGGACGGTACACTCCGCGCGGGCTTAGACATTGAGCTTGAGAGTGAACGGCTCGCAGCACTCGTTGACGGGTTAGCCTTTCATGCTCTGTTTCGACCAGAACGATTACCAAAAGAACGCCTGCGTCATGTGCTCGTCCATCACTTGAACGCCCTCTTCGTCCGTCCTTTAGCGATCGACGACAAATAACCCGCTGTTCCCTTTACGCACGAGGGAAACAGCGGGTTTTCATCGTCTTGCTTCTACGAGAATCAACGAGACGGAACGAATCAAGAAGAACGTCAAAAACGCTGCCCAGACGCCCTGATTTCCAAAAGTCGGTGTCAGCAGGAGGACGACCGCAAAACCAATGCCTGCTTGAATCATCGAATTTCGGACGGGTGTTGCTTCAACCCGTCCGGCAAAGATGCCTTCATAAATCATCGCCCAACCGGCGAGAAGCGGTAGGATGATGATCCAGAAGTAATAATCGCGCGCTGCGTCTAAGATTGCCTCTTCTGAAGTGAACAATTGAAGGAGCGGTGTCTCAAGGAATAGGAGCACCAGTGACCAGAAGACGACCGAGTAGAATCCAAACGTCCGTGCCAAACGGACACTCGTCCGGTATCCTGCCTGATCCTGATTCCCTCTCGCCCGACCGACGAGAACGGTTGACGCATGACCGAGTCCACCGAACCAGTACGAAATCAAATACTGGATTTGTAGCAGAATCGCGTTGGCTGCGAGGACATCCGGTCCGAATTGTCCACCAGCACGTGTGAACCAGCCGGTGACGAGTAAAAGGAAAATCGTGCGAATGAACAAGTCACGATTGACTTGAAAGAATTGACGGTACGCGTGCCACGCCGTCAAGGCACGCCATTCATCACGCGTCATCGCCAAATGACCACGAATCAGGTACAGAGCACAGACGACGATGCTGATCTCCGCGATGACGGTCGCAACCGCAATTCCAGCAACACCGGCATCCAATCCGTAGACGAATCCGATATCGAGAACGACATTGACTCCTGTACTGAACAATTGGACGAACAAGGCGTGCTTGACCTGACCGGTACCAATCAACCAACCGAGTAACGCATACCCCATCAACACGAACGGTGCGCCGATCATCCGGTATGAGATATACGTTTTGACCGCATCAAGCAAGTCAGCAGGTGGTGCCAGTAAGTACAGTCCGATTTGCTCGAGCGGCTGTCGAAACAACAGGATAAGCAGACCGATACAGGCTGCTAGAAACAACGGTCGGTAGAGGGACGTCCGTAAGGCATGTATGTCATTCGCCCCGCTTGCTTGGGCACTGAATCCTGTCGTACTGACTTTTAAGAAACCGAACAACCAGTAGATCGTATTGAAGAAGACGGCTCCGACGGCGATGCCGCCGATTGCCCGCGGATCACCGGATTGACCGATGACGACGGTATCGGTCACGCCAAGCAAGGGTGTCGCAATACTTGAGAGAATCAGCGGATACGCGAGTAACCAGTACGTTTTGTGCGTCGGTTGTGCGTTCACCATGTTCCGGCCTCTACGAATCGTTGGGTATACGCACCACCTGTTTCCAATCGATCAATCAAATCAACAGCACGACCGTCACGTAAGACGAGTGTTTTTGAACAGAGGCGCCGGATGAAGTCGATATCGTGCGAGATCAATACGAGACTGACACCGAGTGTCTGCTGCAAGCGCTCTAGTAGTTCGATGATCTGTGCGCGGGAGACGACATCAAGCCCCGTCGTCGGCTCATCCATCACAATGATGTCGGGTTCAATCGAAATCGCGCGGGCAATCGCGGCACGCTGAATTTGTCCTCCGCTCAATTGATGGGGCAATCGATCGAATAACTGTTCATCGACCCCGACAGCAAACGCGAGAGCCGTAATAAGATCCACTTCTGACGTCGCTGGGAAATGCTGCAAAATCGGACGATGCTGACGAAACGGTTCGAGTATCGATTCCCGCACCGTCCATTCTGGATTAAAGGAAGCGAGAGGATGTTGAAAGACGGCTTGAATAGCTCGTCGCTCGTTTCGGTGCCCACTCGGAAATGCCTTTTCATGTAAGGAAATCAAACCATGCGTGGGTTTGAGCAGACCGAGAATCAATCGTCCGAGTGTCGTCTTGCCACTCCCACTCTCCCCGATGATGCCAATCGACGCCTTTTTCGTCACGTGAAATGAGATATTCGACAAGATAGACTGACCCTTTATCTGATAAGTAAGATCTGTTACGGATAAGACTGGTGACATGAACTCTTCCTTTCTTCCAGTGATGTACGATGCGCTTGCATCAAGCTCATCGTGAACGGATGACGACTTTGCTCGATCATCTGTGGTGTTCCCGTCTCGACAATTCGTCCATCCTGCATTAAGACGAGTTGCTCCCCGTAATGTAAAGCAGGTCCTAATTCGTGGGTGACGAACACAACCGTTGCCCCGTACTGGTGTTGGTACTTAGTCAACCAGTCGAGTAAACGACGTGTCAACACGGGATCGAGTGCCGTCGTTAATTCATCTGCTAAAATCAACCGTGGTTTTAAGGCGACGGCAAGCAGGATCGCGAACCGTTGCAATTGCCCACCGCTCAACTCTCCTGGATATCGGTCCAACCAGGTCGGGTCCAACTCAAGCGTTCGCAAGACGTCATCGATGTAAGGATGATCCATCTTTCGTCCATGTGCGCGATATGTATCCCGTAACATCTGACGCATCGTCAAAAACGGAAGAAACGCATCGGTATACTGCTGTGGTATGTAACCAATATCGAGACCACGCCGAAGAGGTTCGTCCGAGATGACTTCTCCACTCGACGACATCCCGTCCGGCAATCGATCCAGTAATCGTTTAAGCAAGAGCGTCTTACCGCTCCCGCTCGCTCCGACGAGACAGATGAATCGATGAGCTGGTAACGATAGATTCATGTCATGCAGAAGGACGTGTTTCGCCCGAACGTGTAAGTTCCGAATCTGAATCATTTACTTGTCCTCCTTTTTTCTTCATCCACCGTGTCCATCCCATCGTCACAACGACGGTCAAGACGATGCACGCACCTGGCAAAAGCATGAGCCGGGGTGCGGAACTGAAATAAGGACGTCCTTCGTTCAACATTGCTCCCCACTCTGGCAGTGGTGCTTGGACACCAAGCCCGATATAAGAGAATGCCGATAAGAATAAGATGACTTTGCCGACATCCAAACTCATCAAGACGACGACTTGCCGGATGATAGTCGGAAGGATGTGGCGTCGTAAGATCATGTTGTCTGTTAACCCGTTGATGCGTGCCATGCTGATGTATGGTTTTTGAATCGTCTCGGTCACGAGTGTCTCACTTAATCTCGCGTAGGAGATCCATTTGATGAGTAAAATCGCAAAGATCAAACTTTGAGGACTAGCACCAAATAGTCCGGCAATAACGAGTGCTAGAACGGTGTCTGGAAAAATCACGAGACCATCTTCTAACCGATGAATCCACCGCTTGAGACGTCCATCATAAAAGCCAGCTAGACAACCAAGGCAGGTACCGATACACGCTGTGAGCAACACAGTAAGCAGGCTGAAACCTAAGGATATCAAACCAGCTAAAAAAAGACGAGCTGCGAAATCTCGTCCTAGACCATCTGTTCCGAGCCAATGCTCGAATGAAGCGGGCTCAAGTCTTTTCGCCACGTTGGTATTAAAAGGATTAATATATACGGTATATGAAATAAATAATAGTAGACATCCTCCGAAAATGAGCCATCTTTTTTTCATGTGTGTGTTCCCTTCTGCCAATCTGGTCGTAATGTTCGGTTCAGCGATCTTATACCTTGATGCAGGACGAGAATGATTCCTGTCGTCAGCAAGATGTACCCTTGGATCAGTGGGTAATCACGTTGTAGGATCGCATCGACCATCAACTTCCCGACGCCCGGGTAAGCAAATAAGACTTCGAGGACGACGACACCTCCAGCAAGACTGCCGAGCGTCAGACCGAACACGGACAGGACCGGTGGCAAACTGCCGCGTAGCGCATAACGCCAAAGGATCGTCCGCTCAGATATCCCACGCATCCGTGCCAATTCGATGTACGGTTGGTTCAGTTCACGGCGTAGATTCAGTCGAATCAATGGAATATAGACGCTCGCAAGCGGAAAGCCGAGTGATAGAGCCGGGAGAATGAGTGACGTCATCCCTTCCCGTCCCATCACAGGTAACCACCCGAGACGGACGGCAAACAGATCGACGAGCAACAGACCGATCCAAAAGCCTGGCACGGCCGCTCCGCTCATGCTGACAAGGTGGGCGAGACGGACGACGCTTTGGCGCGTCGTCAAGGCGCTCCCGATCCCAAGGGGTAAGGCGATCAATAAGGCGATGGTAAGGCCGCCAAGTGCTAGTTC
The DNA here is from genome assembly GCF_018618895.1 of Exiguobacterium sp. s143. Taxonomy (NCBI): domain Bacteria; kingdom Bacillati; phylum Bacillota; class Bacilli; order Caryophanales; genus Exiguobacterium; species Exiguobacterium sp. s143. Next base: position 314,599 of record NZ_JACSMX010000001.1, read on the forward strand.
CGCCGTCACGAGATAACTCTCTTGCAACATCTCGATGACCGGTCGCCCCGTCTGTAAAGAGTTTCCGAGACGTAAGGTGAGTATGTCTTGCAGCCAACGGACGTACTGGACGAGCAACGGCTGATCGTATCCTAATTCACGGCGCGCGGCCTCGATTTGTTCGGGCGTCGCTGATAATTCATCGATATTCAATAACGTCAAGACCGGATCACCCGGCAGTAACCGCAGCAAGACAAAACAACCGAACGTGATGAGTAAAGTGAATAGACTCAGCGACAGCAGTCGTTTGACGATCGAACGCATCAATCGTTCACCTGCAACGTGTTCGTGATCATGTAGTATTCACTTTTTTCTGTTTTCCATCCTTTGACGCGTTTGCCGTCGTAGGCAACGAGTGTTGAAGGATGGAGCAAGAAGCTATTGTAGCGTTTCTCGTCGACATATCGCGCGATCTGCTCCGCAAGCCGTGAACGTTCCTCGATCTGAATCGTTTCATTCAACGTCTCGATCTGTTTCGTCAACTTCGGATCCGCGACACGACTGAAGTTCAGTCCCCCGTTCGGATGATAGGTCGCGTTTAAATAATAACCAGCATCCCCACGCGGAGCTGTCAGATTGCTGTACGTCGCGATATCCCAGTCCCGGTTACTCGCCATGTATTCTTCTGGGACATCGATCTGTTTGATCGTTATCGCCACGCCAATCTTTTTCGCGTCATCTTGAATGACTTGGGCGATTAACGGAAGGTCTGGTCGAGCCGCATACGTCAATAAGGTCAGTTTTAAAGGGCGACCGTCCTTTTGCATCCGTCCGTCTTGCTTCGTATAACCGGCTTGCTTGAGCCATTCCTCAGGCGTCTTCTGCTCTTGTTGCGGATAGTTCGGAGCAAATGGGAATGACGATAGGAACGGACCACGCGCTGACACCGCATATCCTTGGAGGACGTGATCGACGAGCTGTGTTCGATTGACCAAAGTGTCGATTGCCTGTCGAACCTCAAGAGATTGCATCGGACCGTTCGCGACATTCATCGTCAACTGATGGACGCGGAACGTATCCGTCGCTTGGACTGTTAATCCTTCAGACTTCAACTGCTTGACACTCTCGATTTCCGGTCGATAGACGATGTCCGCCTGTCCGGCACGCAAAGCGTTCGTCCGTGCGCCAGCATCTTCGTTGAAGACAAAATCAACGGAATCAAGTTTCGCTTGTTCTTGCCAATAGGACTTGAAACGTTTTAACTCGACTTTTGTTCCCGGAGCGAACCGCTCGACTTGGAACGGACCTGTTCCCATCGGTTCCTTCGTCACCCCGCTCGCTTTCGTGTCGATGATTGCTGTGTTCGGATTGACGAGTTCCGAGATGAACTCTGGATATGTCGTCTTCGTTTGAATGAGCAGATCGGGTCCGTCCGTTTTGATCGTCTCGATGTTCAAGGCATTCTTGACACCGGGATTTTCGTCAATCGAGCGTTCGAGAGACGATTTGACGGCTGCCGCATCGAGTTTTTTCCCGTTATGGAACGTCACGTCTTCCTGCAAGACGATCCGCCATGTTCGCTTTCCTTCATAGGACCATTTTTTCGCAAGCCACGGCTCGACCGTCAATCGTTCGTCATCAAGACGGACGAGTGTCTCCGTCACCCCTGCGCGAAGCGGAACATAACTGCTGTCGCGATGCGGATCGAGCGATTGTGTCGCGAAGTTATAGACGAACGTCAAATGGTTTTGTTCTTGTGGCTTATCAGAAGCAGCACAACCGGCAAGTGTCAAACCGAGGAAGACACTACCGATGAGGCTCGCAGTTTTATATGTAGACATTGTTCTCCACCTTTAATTCGGAATAATTACGTTTTACATCATATCGTAACGATTCCGATTTAACAAGCGTCTTTTCTATTTCTCTATATTGAATTCGCCATCAAAAAAATACCGAATCAACTACAAGCGAACAGCTCGTGTGATCCGGTATCGATGTGTGTCATAAGACATGGACGAATTGTTTTGCCTGACGCTCGAGTTGTTTCGCTGAATCAGCCAATTGATCAAACTCACTGACCGTATGTTCGAGTTGACCCGTACTGTCCTTGACCTTAGACGAAATGCGCTCGATGCTGTGCGAAACATCTTCAATCCGCTCAACGATCCCTTCAATGTTGTTCTTGATCTCCCCGATTGAGTGGGACACTTTGTTCGACAGGTTTCGGACTTCGGTCGCGACGACATCGAACCCGCGCCCATGTTCACCTGCACGTGCCGCCTCGATTGCCGCATTCAAGGCGAGCAGATTCGTCTGCGCTGCAATATCACGGATCGTCTTCACGATGTCGGTGATCGAGTTCGCATCCTTTCGTAAGGCAACAAGGCTCGACAGATTCTCGACGGATTCCGCCTCGACTTGTTGGACGGTCGCCAGCACGTTCAGACCGTCCTGACGACCACTCTCCGATTTGACCGTCAAGAACGCGGATGTCTCGTTGAGTTCAGCTGCCATCCGTAAGACTTCCTGTTGGCGAATCGTAATGTCCGATGCAATTTTTGAGACACCGACGACCCGGCGCCCGTCATCCGAATAGATCGGCATATACGTCGCTTCGAGCCATTTTTGTTGCCCATCGGCAGCACGGCGTTCAATCTTGTCCTGATAGGTGATGCCTTGCATCAATTTGCGCCAAAACAACTCATAATCCGGACTGTTGACGTACGCTGGAAAGCAAAGATCACGGTGGTATTTACCGATTAGCTCTTCCACTTCATACCCCATCGTCCGGGCAAACAACTCGTTGACATATGCGACTTTCCGTCGATCGTCAAAGCGGATGATTGCCAGATTTTGCTCGATTGCTCGAATGACTTGTGTGTCGGTGACGTGTGCTGCTTGTTCCTGCATCGACATGCCGATTCCTCCCTGGATTCAAACTCAAGGTCATAATGCTCCTATTGTCATATTATCCCTTATATCGACAGGTTCCTGCCATTTTAAACTGTAATCTAGTAAATAAGATACGATTTTTAATACGCACTCCATCCACCATCGGCGACGACGATCGCCCCGTTAATAAAACTCGCCTCGTCAGACACGAGGAACAATGCCAATTTTGCGATCTCATCCGGTTGACCGGCACGTGGATTGAGTCCCATGCCGAGCATCGCGCGGCCCATCCCGAATTCATTCAGGTTCGTCATCGATTGTCCGATGTTCGTCTCGACGGCTCCAGGAGCGATCCCGTTACAGCGGATCCCCTCTCCGGCGTAAAAGAAGGCTGTATTCTTCGTCAAACCAATGACGGCATGTTTGGAAGCGGTATAGGCTGCTCCTGCTCGGGCACCGTTCAGACCGCCAATCGAGATGTTATTCAGAATGACACCACCTTTTACTTCCTTGAAATGCTTGACCGCTTCGCGCATCAGACGCATCGTTCCCGTCGTATTGACGGCGAAAACATGATCCCAGCGTTCATTGGAGATGTCTTCCACTCCCTCCATTCCGTCCATGATCCCAGCATTGTTGACGAGAACGTCCAGTTTGCCGTAAGCCTCAAGCGCTTGTTGGACGAGTTCTGTTGCTGCGTTAGGTTTGGCGATATCACTTACAACAGCGATCGCTTCTCCACCCGCTTCCTTGATGTCAGAGACGACCCGTTCAACGGTTTCCAACCGAATGTCCGCTGCGACGATCCGTGCGCCTTCTTGTGCAAACAATTTGGCCATGGCTTCACCCATTCCTGAGCCAGCTCCCGTGACGATGATCGTTTTACCTGTTAGTCGCATCATGAATCATCCTTTCGTTTATCGTGATACTAATCTATTCCCGAAAAAGGCTCTAGTTTAGTCAAACGTCGTGTCGATTCCATGAAAAAAAGACCCGACGATTTTCGTCAGGTCCTGCAGTTAATGCGTTGCAATTGTTTCAATGCGACATCAACGTTGAGCCGGTTTCCGGATTTCTCCGATTCTCGGAACTTGCTCGGATCAAATAATCTAAATTGATGATTGATCCAGTTTTGTCGATAGATTTCGTGTGCTTGTTTTATGATTTCTTCGTCTGACAACTGTTTCATGTCTATTTCCACGCAGTCGAAATCATCTACACCGAACTCGAAACCACAGCATGGACAAATTTCGTTACTCCCCGCAAAGTGTTCATAATATGGTGGATCTTCAAGTTTATTGCATCCACACACAGGACAGATATAATACGGATCGTTTGGTTTCAAAGATACGATGCCTCCTTAGATAATGATCATTCTTTTCTTATATCTATCGTAACCCATCCAACCGTTATTTTAGAGAGGAAGTCATGTTATGAACACATGAAAAAAGACCCGACGAGTTCGTCGGATCTTTTGACTTCCTTATTGCAGTTCGCGGCTCTTTTCTTCTTGTTCATTGTTCGATTTATTTTTTGCTTCAAATTCAGCGCGTGTCATGACGTCCTCGACGTGCATGTTGACTTCGACAACTTCAAGTCCTGTCATATCACTGATCGATTTTTTGATTTTAGCGACCGTCTCTTGGAAGATTGACGGAATGTTTTTACCGTATTCGACGATGACTTTCAAATCGAGTGCGACTTGGCGTTCGCCTACTTCTGCTCCGATTCCTTTCGTAATGTCTTCCGAACTCCGGAGACGATCCGTCAGTCCACTCATGAATCCACCACTCATTGACAAGATGCCTGTCACTTCATTCGACGCAATTCCTGCGATTTTTTTGATGACTTGATCTTCGAACGTCAATTTATTCTCGCGTACCACTTCGTTTTCAGTTGTTGTGTTTACTTCGTTTGCCATTTGAAATCTCTCCTTTTGAATGTGTAGTTAGATATATATGAATCAGTCCCGTTGAAAGAACTGAATCCACCCTTCGATATCGAGCGCACCATCGCGCCACTTCCCAATCAAGAATCCGATCGCTGCGAAGGCAACGATGAGAATTGTCGGACCAAAGCCAATCGTCAAGAATAAGATGGCGAGGATTAGACCGACAAGTCCTCCGATCAGTCGGAACCGATACGGGTAAAGTGCTTCCCTTGTCTTCATGTTCCCTCTCCTCTCTTAGACGACACGTTCCGATGTTTTTGTTTTCGTGTCACTGATTGTGACCTTCGTACTCGTGACCGGCAACTCGAGTAAGGATTCGACGGCTTGTTTAGCGCGTTCTTGGATATCCTTCGCGATCGTCGGCAGTCCCTCTTGTCCGAAGACTGAGCAGTCGACTTTTAAAGCAACCGTCTCTTTTTTCGAATGGATATCGGCATGGACACGCGGTGTCCGTACGCCACCAACCCCACGAATCGACTCCAGTGCCGCCCGTTCGATCGTTTCCTTCGAAATCGTGATCGTTCCGTCACCCGTTTGAATCAACAGACGTTGACCTTTCGAGCGGCTGAATAATCCTGTGAATAATAGAATGACGAATACGAATGCTAAAAATCCTCCGATGGATAGAACGGTATAGCTATACCATTGCTGATCCTGCCACTGCTCAATCAATGAACTGAGCCGTGGAACATCATACACACCGAGCACAAGCAGCCCGACACTGACGAGTCCGAGTATGCCTATGATGACGAGTAAGAATCGATTGAACCCATTCATCTGCACCTCTCCTTTACGATTGTTAACTTCTTTCACCTAGGTGATTCAACACATGAACTATTATGTGTATGGTGTGTTTATTCCCGTTCATTCGAACCCGAAACATCTACATACACTTTTGTTAAAATGTTCATATATTCTGATTATTCAGACTATAATTAACGAAACAAGCGGATTATTTACTATATTTAACGAAAAAAGACCTCTTTCAACTAAAAAGAGGTCAACACTTTAATCCATTTATCATTTCCCGTATACTTCGTCAACACGTTTTTTGAAAATGATCATTCTACTTCGATCGGAATGGCAAAATAACCGTTTCCTTCTTCCCACCCTGCTCTAATCTGATAGACATATTTTCCACGGGTCGTTGGTAAAGTGATATTTTCTACGTCCTGAAACGTTTTAAGCTTTTTTCCATTTGCAACGGACCATAACTCAACGGCAACAGTTTTTGGATGCGGACCATTTCGAAAAAGAATCGACATCTGTTCTTCCGGTGCAACGCGTTCACTTTGTTTCTTTTTTACTTGTTCAACGGGTCCAACCTTTGCATCAGCTGTCTCTCCTAAAAAAAGTCCCGACCACGTATAAGTTCCTAAGTACACCTTTGCTTCACGATTTTCAATCGTCACGTCAGGTGCTGGTGGTTGATGGCGGAAAGGATCCATCGAGAAGAGTAACCCTAAACTAATCAGCACTATACCAATAAACGTTTGTTGTTTCACGAGGCAACCTCCTACAAAATGTTTTTAAATCAATAAAAGCGGCAATACCTTTCAAGGAGTACGTTATTCAAAAGGAGGAGTTCAGATGATTCAGGATAAAGTCGTCATCATTACAGGGGCATCAAGCGGGATTGGGGAAGCAACCGCTAAAGAACTTGCAAAACAAGGCGCAAAACTCGTTCTTGCTGCACGCCGGGAAGATCGTTTGCAAGAACTCGTCAAAGCCGTTGAAGCAGAAGGTGGTCAAGCCGTCTATCAAGTGACGGACGTCACGGATCGCGAACAAGTCGATGCACTCGCTAAGCTTGCGAAAGACAAGTTCGGCTCAGTTGATGTCATCGTCAACAACGCGGGATTGATGCCACTATCACACCTCCATAAGAATCAACAGGATGAATGGAATACGATGGTCGACGTCAACATCAAAGGTGTTCTCCACGGAATCGGAGCCGTCCTGCCGTACATGCGCGAACAAAAAAGCGGACACGTCATCAACATCTCGTCCGTCGCAGGTCACGAAGTCATGCCGTCGAGCGCCGTCTATAGCGGTACGAAATTCGCCGTTCGCGCGATCACGGAAGGTCTCCGCAAGGAAGAATCGGTCGACAATCACATCCGTGCAACGATCATCTCACCGGGAGCGGTCGATACAGAACTGAAGGACCATATCTCGGATGACGAGATCAAACAAGGGATTGGTGACTTGAAAGCGATCGATGCGAGCGCGATTGCGCGTGCCATCGCGTATGCCGTCAACGAACCAGAGGATGTCGCGATCAACGAGATCTTGATTCGTCCAACGGCTCAACGTTAATTATTTGTAGATTTGTAGATTTGTAGACAGGACCCCTCATTAGCCAAACAGCTAACGAGGGGTCCTGTTCTGTTTAGAGTAGTCGTTCCGCGATGAGCTGGTACGACTGTAATCGTTTTTCTTGATCAAAGGCATTGTTGATCAGTAAAAATTGATCCGTTTGATAACGGGTTGCTAACGCCTCAAGTTCTCGCACAACGACATCCGGTGTCCCAACAATCGCTCGCCGGCGATCTTTCTGAATCCGCTCCGCTTGCACGTCATTCCAGACCTTTGCTTCTGTCGTCTTAAATGACGGAACGATCGAATTCCCGAGTCGGACGCCTTGAATCCAGGCATCCTGTGTTCGAGCGAGACGTTCTGCTTCTTCTTGTGTCGGAGCACAAATGACGAAAACACAGGCGATGACGTTCTTCCCGCCTGCCTCGCGATATGTCGAGAGCGTCTCTTCCCAACGATCCGGATTGATGAAGTGACCAAACACGAGACCACGGTCTTGTTCTGCTGCAATCCGCGCGCTACGTGGCGACAGACCCAAGATCGAGATCGGCGACGGTTTTCGGTCACGCGGTGTCGTCTTGACGATCCGGTACGGGTGTCGATTCGATAGACTGTCTGTTAAGAAGCCCGCCGTTTCATTGACGAGTCGACTAAACTCCGCCGCCCGGTTTTCTTCTCCATCCGTCAATGCAAGTCGTGTCCGTTCACTCCCGCCCGGAGAATTACCGATCCCGAGTTCGATCCGTCCCGGATAAAATGCATCGAGCGTCGCAAAGCTCTCGGCGACTTTCAGTGGATGATACTGCGGCAACAACACTCCACCTGAACCAAGCTTGATTTTTGACGTCTTCGCACCCATTCGGGCGATGAACAACTCCGGTGCCGCACTGAGCAAACCGTTCGTATTATGATGTTCGGCGAACCAGTACCGTTCATAACCGAGTCGCTCGGCTTCTAAGACGAGTCGTTCCGTCGCTTCCATCGTCGCTTCGACCGTATCGCCCTCATGTAACGGTACTTGATCCAGTATTCCTAGTCGCATCACGCATTCCTCCTCTACCCTTTCAGTGTAAAGGGTGGAGGAACGGAGTTCAAAAACGAGGCTCAGACACGGACGAGACGATCTTCGATGATGACGCCATCTCGCATCTCGATCGTTCGGTTCGCCCGTTCGGCAAGTGCCGGATCGTGGGTGACGAACAGGACGCCGCAGCCTTTTTCTTCGTTTAATGATCGTAAAAGATTGAAAATGATTTCTCCTGTATCCGTATCGAGGTTCCCTGTCGGCTCGTCGGCAAGCAACCATTTCGGTTCATGGACGAGTGCTCGGGCAACGGCGACCCGTTGTTGTTGTCCACCGGAAAGTTGCGACGGCAAGCTGCCTGCTTTATCGGCGAGACCGACTTGCGCGAGTAACTGCTCGGCGCGTTCTTTTTTATCGTATGGTACTTTTCGACCGAACAAAGGCGCCATGACATTCTCAAGCGCCGTCAGCGTCGGAATCAAATGAAACTGCTGGAAGATGAAGCCGATGTTTTCGAAACGAAAATCGGATAGTTCCTTACTGTTCAATTTATTGATCGGCTTTCCGTCATAATGCAACTCCCCACTCGTCGGACGATCTAGTGTCCCGATCAGGCTGAGTAACGTCGACTTTCCAGAACCTGATGGACCGATGATCGAGATGAAGTCACCTGCTTCAAGCGTCACTTCGATGTCTTGTAACGCATGTGTCTCGACTCCGTCTCCCGAAAATGATTTTCCCATCTGTTTGCATTGAAATGTTCCTTCCATATGTAACCCTCCAAAATTCGTGATAACGTACTATTCAAGAATTTATTGGGAATTCCTTCTAAATGAAAGGAAATAAAAAACAGCATTCTTGAGGAACAAGAATACTGTCAAGAAACACGTGGTTGAATGGAAACGAAATTTTTACGATAGACGATCTCATACGGTAAAACGAATAATAGACAGGCAAGAGCCGTGAACTGAATCATGCTTCCGGTTGGTGGTAGCGGAGACAGCGATGCATCATGCCACGCTTCATACAAACCAATGAAAAGAAACAGGACGACACTACTCGTCGTCACGTAGATGAGTAAACGAAGGGTCAATGGATAATGACGGACGATCCACAACATTGGTAAACCAAAGATAAAATAAGATAACGTCATCGCAAACGTTCCGAATTGATAGACGATCTCAAAGTCGATCGTCGTCAAGAACGAATATGCTGTGAACGCTAAGAACGAAAGAATCGTCACAACAGCCGCATAACTGATCCAGCGCATACGGTTGGGCTCCTCTCCTAAATGTCGTTCCTGTACGCGCGATCGCAACAGAAACCGGATATGTACAATTAGTGTAGGCAGTCCGATTTCATTTGTCAATTGTCTTCAGATTGACTTATTCAGTCACTAAACGATTGCACTGGAAACGGATTCATTGAATAATGGAAAAAACGAACTAGGAAAGTGAGGTTTTACCGATGGATGAGCAACTCACGATGTTTCGTGATCGCTTTGAGGCTACTCCTGAACGCCACGAGGGTCTTTCGTATGACGTGCTCGAGTCTCGCCTGACGCCTTCGAAACGAACTGCCCTTGCTTGGATGGAACAGACAGGTGGAGAGCCGAATGTCGTAGCTCTTAATGGACGACTCGTCATCGTCGACACTGCCAAAGAGAGTCCAGTTGGTCGTCGAAGCGTCTGTTTGGACGAATCCGCTCGACTTGGTCGAAAGAAAAATGCGTCCGCAGCAAGTGTCGAGTCGATGATTGAGACGCTAGAGATGCACCTCTTAACACCAGAACAGTATCAAGAACTACAGACGCAGTTTTCGTTTGACGAAAAAACCTCCAGCTGGCTTAAGACGCCAGACCTGATCCGTCAAAAAGGTGGCGCCTTGTTCGGAGATCGTCGTTATGAGACGACGTTCATCTATCACAACGGAGCGGATTCCTATTATGCGAGCCGAGGATTTCGTGTCTGCATTGAGCTTAATTAATCAAAAAACACTCTACGATTGGAGTAGAGTGTTTTTTGTAAATTATAGGTAATAAAACCCAATTATGATATGATGGTCGATGAGTAAAGGAGGTGGACGTCATATTTGTATTGGGATTGATTGTAGGTGGTCTTATCATGTTGATTAGTTTCCGGTTATTCCGCCAGCAACAGCCGGATACGATCGCATTGTGTAAAGATATCTTCTACGTGTTCGAAGTGCAGCCGGAATATCGGTTTCGTTATATCAGTCCTTCCCTCGATGACCATATGGGGAAAGGCGTGGCAGCAGCCAGCTACATGGATCCGGACGAGTGTTTCGCGCGGATTCATCCGGAAGACATCGAAGTCTTGATGTCGAAGATTTCGGGCGATTGTGACTACGATCAGCCGTTTCGGCAACGCTGGCGGACCAATGACGGAACGTACGTCTGGTTCGAAGAGTATGCGACACCCATTTGCGAAAATGGGCAGATCGTTGCCATCCAAGGGGTGATCCGTAACATTGACGAGCAGTTGAAATCACAACAGGCATTACTCGATCAATACCGGATCGATGCCTTGACTGGTCTAGGGAATCGCCATGCCTTCAACGAGGCTGTCCACACACTCGATCAAGAGAAGACGGCGTATGGGGTGATTCTGCTTGACTTGAATGAACTAAAAGAGCTCAACGACCGGTTCGGTCACGCGGTCGGTGATGCCTTGCTTGAACAAACAGGACTTTGCATCCGCCGCTTGACAGACCATGGCTACCGGATCGGTGGTGATGAATTCGTCTTGATCGATGAGAGTCCGTCGATTGAGCTGTTCGAGGGATTCGTCGAACACGTCCGCTCGACGTTCGCGACACACGAAATCGGGCTCGCAATCGGCGCCGTACATACGACAACAGGACGCCGTGTCGACGACGTCCTGCATGAGGCAGATGAGCAGATGTATCAAGAAAAGATGAATGATCGCTTAAGTCGTCAGCATGGATTGATGCGCTTGAAGCAATAAGGTGTTGAAGCGTTCCGGTTGATCGAGATTCGCCGTATGCCCGGCTCCCTCGACTGGTAAGACGATGACGTTCGGCACGTGTTCCGCAACGAACGCGGTTGCGTCGACTTCGTATGTTTCATTCGTTCCGTTTAGGATGACGACCGGTAAGGTGATCGACTGCAGCATCGTTTCCGTTAATGCCGGAAAACGGAACGTCATCAAATCGAGGACTGCTCGCGCTGTCGTTTTCCAGGCAGGACCATGCAACTGTTCGAACTGGTCGGCAATTTCCGGTGCCTGCTGTTCGAGGTCGAGGAAGAACTCTCGTTGCTTGCGCATCAGCGGTTCCATCGCTTTAGGAATGAATGGTGAAAAACCCGTGATACATATCCCTTCGAGTTCGTCCGGTGGATCGAGTGCCAGTTGCATCGCAAGCGTTGCGCCAAGCGACAACCCGAGAATCCATCCTGGACCTTCCTGTGCCATCCGTTCGCGGATGGCACGTGTTGCTTGTGATAAGTAATCTTCCGTTGCCGGTTCCGTCGTCATTCCGTGACCAGGCAGATCAATCGGAATGAACGTAAAATCATCCGCTAAAGCAGATAGCTGTGGTGCAAAGTGTGTTGCTGCTGTTCCCATTAAACCATGTAGTACATACATACGTGTCATACGGTAAACTCCTTAAATTGATGTAGTGTCAATATCGCGTCTACGATGACGTCCGGACGATCGCGATGCATCAGGTGTGATGTTCCCGGAACGAACGTCACGTTCGCCTGATAGGATAGATTCGGCTGTCGCTGAATCAATTCCTGCCATTTTTCTTCCATCCGCTCCAGTTCGTCTTTTGGAAAACCAGCAGCGCTCATCGTTTCGATCGACTGCGCTTTGTCCCGTCCAAGAACGGTCAACGGAACACCGAGATCGCGCATGCGTGGTTGAAGATCTTTCGCATCACTTTTCCACTGCGAGATGATCGCATGCATCGACCGGTAATACGCCGGGTTCCAATCCGTGCGGTCATCCCCGTCCGGGAAACGGTCACGTAAATCAGTTGCTTTTGATAGTTCTTCGAACCGATCGATCCAGACGGCGTCATCCCCTTCTCGGTCGAGCATCGGTGTATCCAGCTGATCGAGTTCTGCTAAATCAACGGACGTCGCATCCACGAGAACGAGACCGGCGACACGTTCTGGATGATGTAGAGCAAAAGCTTGCGCAACGAGTCCACCGTAGGAATGACCGACGAGTGTGACCGGAGTCGCAATATTCGTCGCGTTAAGAAACTGATTGATTTGCCGTAAGATGCCGGTCGTCCCGTCGATGTAATCGCCCGACCATTCGTGTGGATGAAAGCTGACGACGCGGTAGTCCGGTGTCAGTTTCGTCAGAATGTCCGCCCAGTCCTGATACGTCCCACCGAGCGAGGGTAGGAGTAACAACGGTCGACCTGTCGAACCGTCGTCATAATACGTCACTTGTTTTCCCTGATGTTGCATAATTCGTTCCATTATAATCACTCCTCTATACTTTGAAAGATAATGTTTACCTTGATTCGTGCTTTATTGTTTGATTTAGACGAAACGTTACATGACCGGTCCGGTTCTCTTCCCTATTTCCTTCGGGATCAGCATCAACGTTTTCGTGAAGTTGTGCATGTTCTGATCGACGACTATATCACGACGTTCTTGGCGCTTGATCAAGAAGGACGCGTCTGGAAGGACGTCGTCTATGCCGAAATGATTCGTCGCTTCGAATTGTCGCTTTCTGTTGAAGTACTGCTACACGACTACGTGACGCGTTATCCGATCTTCGCACGGAGCTTTCCGGGGGTCGACACCTTTTTTGCGCAATTACCGCCTGATCTACCCATCGGCTTACTGTCGAACGGTCGGACGACGTTCCAACGTGCCGTCTGTGACGCAATCGGACTGTCTCCCTCCTTTACGCAGATTGGGATTTCGGAACAAGAAGGCGTCCGTAAACCGGATCCGATATTTTTCCTTCGCTTAACGGATCTTTTAGGTGTTCGCCCGGACGAAGTCCTTTATGTTGGCGACAATTACGACCACGACATCTTACCGGCACGCGCCCTCGGCATGCAGGCGATTTGGAAGCGCACAGGCGATGTTCCATTGACTGACACGCAATTTTCGGACTGGTGCCAGTTACCTGCCCCACTCCAAGACCTGATACGAAAGGAGAACCAGCCATGACGGAACAGATTCGCCGTTTCCAACCTGACGATTTTGAGCAGATTCATCGATTGAACGCATTAGAAGGATGGCAGGATCTCGTCGCTGATCAAGAGCGGACCCGCAACGCGTGGATGAATGCAAATGCCGCTTTCGTCCTTGAGTCTGACGGAGAAATCCTTGCCTATGTCCGAGCCTTAACGGACGGTTCGGTGACGACGTTCGTCTGTGAGCTCCTCGTCAGCCGAAACGCACGCAAGCGTGGGTACGGACAACAGTTACTCGATCACTTACAACTTACCTATCCGACGCGGATCGATCTCCTGGCAACCCGTCAGTCTGCTTCTTTTTATGAACAACAAGGATTTCGTGCTTTCCATGGTTTCCGTAAATCACGATGAAGCGAGTGATTTCGAATAACTCGTGCTCGTTACGCTGTAGCCCATCGCTTGATAAAAGTGATGGGCTGCTTCGCGTTCTGGTCGATTACCACTGTTCAGTAAAACGGCAGTTGCTCCTCTTGCATGCGCCCAGTCTTCCGCTGCTCGGATCAAACGGCGTCCAATTCCCTGCCGACGATGTTTCGCGTTGACGACAAACGCGACGATTCGGACATAGGTCGTATCATGCTCGAACGCTTGCGCCTGAAACAGACCGACGCAGCCGAGAAGCATATCGTCGTCTTCTAACACAAGCAATTCATAATTCGGATGACGAGTGATCCGCGAAAATCGTTCGCGTAAGACGTCCTCGCTTGCCGGATAACCAAGTTGCGTCATCAATCCGACCAATTGTGGTAGATCGTCTGTTGTCCAAGACCGGATGGTCATATTTCTCTCCCCCCTTATCGTGTGGGCGACAGAATCATCACCCGTTCTCGACCCTCTTCCTCACCGACGACCAGCACGTGCTCAGATACCGGATCGTCCTTGACTTGATAGACGGTAAACGCATCGAGGTTCGACGCAAAATCAGATGTGTCCTGTTCTAGTTGCGTATCAGTCAAGACATCATCCGTGACACCGAGTCGCTTCCCTTTCAGCTGTTGCCAATCTGTATCCGTAATTTTTTTGGCTACCGTGTATAACTGTTCATCATAATACATGCCGACGACCATCGATTGCGACGATTGCTCGGGAACGGTCTCATGCAAGGAACTAAAGCCGATGATCGTCAGACCGGCAGCGAGACAAGCAACTTGTAACGAGCGCCGGCGCCGTTTCGCTTTGCGGATACCTTGGATTGTCCGTTGCCTGACAGATGACGGTACGTCGATCAAGATTTTTGGCTCGTGATTCATAGACTCATCCCCTTCTGTCGTCGTACTTTCTCGAGTGCGCGGTACAACGTGCTTTTGATTGTACTCAGTGGCACATTGAAGGTTTGCGCAATCTCTTGCAATGACAAATCTTCTTCATACCGGAAGTAGACGAGTGATCGCTCGGTCGGCTCGAGGACATCCAGTAAATCGTCCAAGTACAAGCGATCGACGAGACGCTCTTCAAACGACGTCGTTTGACTGGGTTCGATCGCGAGCGGCTGAAACGACGCTCGATGTTGCTGGAAAGCGCAATTCATCGTGATGCGCGTCAACCACGTCTTAAAATACGAAGCATCCCGTAAACTCTTTCGCCCACGCCATGCCCGGTACGCGACCTCTTGGACGTTCTCAAGCGCTGCCGCCTCCTCTTTCAGATAAATGAAGGAAATACGGTACACATAGTCTTCTTCTGCGAATAAAGCTGCTTCAAAAGCAACGTCGGATAATGCTGCACCTGACTTTCGAAACACATCGGCATCCTCCTTTTTTGCAATCACTCCCCTATTAGATACGCGACACGTTTAAAAAGTTTCATTTTTTTCAAATTTTTCTTATAATTCCCTTTTCTTGCATGAATGAATTCGATAGGATGGGAAACAGAGAGGATGATGAACGTGTACAAGAAACTCATTGCTTTACCGGAGCTTATGCATCTCGAAGGGGCGGTCTCCATCCACCAGCAAGGTGAACAAATCTTTAGTCATGCTAACGGATTCGCACATCGGGGCTACCGTGTATTGAATAAAGAAACGACGCGATTCGGAATTGCCTCTGGTGCAAAACTTTTCACGGCGGTCGCCATCTTACGATTAGTCGAGGCAGGAAAGGTTGCACTCGACGAACGCGTCGCGACGATTCTACCGGACATAGGAATCGATCTAGCCGGTGTGACCATACATCATCTGTTAACCCATACGTCAGGCATCGGTGATTATTTTGACGAAGCGACGATGACCGATTTCGAGGAGGTCTTTCAAGATCTCCCAATGTACCGTTTGCGTCGTCCCATCGATTTTTTACCGTTGTTTCAGGACCAAAAAAGACAGTTCACTGCGGGCGAACGTTTTCATTACAACAATGCGGGATACATCCTGCTCGGTCTCGTGATCGAACAATTGACGAAACAACCCTTCTCGGATTACGTGACGAACGAATTATTCGCTCATGCGCATATGACACAGTCTGGTTACTTCCGACTCGACTCCCTACCGGCGGATACAGCCACAGGCCACATCGAGAATGAAGACGGAACGTGGCGAACGAATCACTATGCGTTACCGATCATTGGTGGACCAGATGGCGGTGCCTTCCTCACAGCATCAGACATGGAACGTTTCTGGCGAAGTCTTCTGACGCATCAGTTGCTGTCTGAATCGATGACCGCGCAACTGTTTCATCCCCACGTCAAAGTCAACGATGTTGCGTCTTATGGTTACGGCGTCTGGCTGAAACGACTCGATGCCTCGCACGAGAAGTGGCACATCATGGGTTACGACCCGGGTGTCAGCTTTCATTCCGCCTATTATCCACAATCGGAAACGATCGTCACTGTCTTATCGAATACGTCTGACGGAGCCTACGCGCTCGTTCAGGCCATCGAACTACTTTTACTTGAGAAAGGAATCCATACATGAACCTTTATATCGCTTCTCGCTTTGATCACACGTTGACCGTCCGCTGGCTCCGCGATGAACTCCGCTTGCGTGGACACGATTTAACATACGACTGGACGATGAATGATCGGGCAGAGGATCCCGAAGCATTACGAAAGATTGGTCTTGCTGAATTCGAAGCCGTGCAACAAGCGGACGCCTTCGTCCTCGTGTTACCAGCTGGAAAAAGTAGTCACGTCGAACTCGGGATTGCGCTCGCGACGAATCGCCCGATTTACTTATGCATGCCGGATGCGACCTACTTCACCGGACCATTGGCCAGTACGTTCTATCATATCGGACGGACGACCTCTTGCTTCGGAACGAAAGAAGATTGGCTCGCGCAGATTCTCGCCGATCGCTTACCGGAAGAACAACTGACGTCATGAGGACCGTCCTCTTGACGATTGGACCGACCCATGCCGGGAAAACGACGTTCGCACGACAGCTTGCTCAACGTCTCTCATCAAGCCTTGTCATCGATCAGGATCTTCAAGCACGCTTTTTGCTCGAACATTATCCGGACCTCGTTCCAACAAAAGGACCGAATCAGATCAAACATGACTTGACGGGATGGTTGATCGAACAGGCAATCACGTCTTCCTTTGAGACGATCATCTTATGTAATGCCAACACCACGCAGACCGGTCGGAAACAATTATTAGATCCATTCTCCCGTTCGACGTTCCGCTCGATCCTCGTCTGGTTCGATTTACCCGAAGTGACAATTGCAGACCGACTGACTCACTCCAAACGCGATGGACGAGAGATTCGTGGCGACTCGTCGTACTACGACATCTTTCAGCGGCAACGAATCGAGCCGCCAGTTACAGGTGAAGCGGACCAAATCGTTCGTCTTCGTTCGACGGAAGACGTTGACACATTCCTCGATCAAGTCACGGATCCGTCGCTTGATGCTCTTTTCGATGAGATGTTGACTGATTGAAGAACATGACAATCGCGTGTAAAGCACCCGCATGAGATTCGACCTTCTTTCGGTATTTTGATCGTCGCCTCCCGTCTCGCAGCAATGACCACCCGCTTCTTCATAAACGCATTCAAAAAGACCAGCGAATATGTAACCGATTACAAAAGAAAGAAGGAACACTCATGTCTGAAGAACAACGACTGACTGGTGGAAATGTCTCCGCTGTCTATCAAAAAGGTGAGCATGTCTATCGCTCACAAAAAGAGAACAGCAACAACGTCCAACGGTTATTACGCCACTTAGAAGCTAAACGCCTATCCGGTGTTCCGCGTTTCGTCGGCATCGACGAACAAAATCGAGAGATCCTGACCTTTCTCCCTGGCGAAACGGCCGATTATCCCCTAAAAGCATACATGTGGCATGATGACGTATTGGACGATGTCGCACGTCTGATGCGCCAGTATCATGACGCGACAGTCGACTTCGACGTCTCACCGAACTGGGCACCGTTGCTCAATACCCCGACTCCATACGAAGTCATCTGCCACAACGATTTTGCCGTCTACAATACGGTTTTTCAGGATCAAAAACTGAGTGGCGTGATTGACTTTGACCTCGCAGCACCCGGTCCACGTGCTTGGGACATCGTCTATACGCTCTATACGTTCGTTCCGCTTAGCAGCAGACGACAAGCACCTGACGGATCCGTTCTTGCTTATTCACCAGAGCAAGATGACACACGTTTCGCCAAGCGAGTGAGTCGGTTCCTTGATGCGTATGGCTATGAAGGACCGCGTTCCGAACTCCTATCCATGTTATTGTTACGCGTCGAAGCCCTCTATCTGTTGATTGATCAAAGAGCTGCGAACAATGATGCTGCCTTTGTCAAGATGAAAGAAGAGGGTCACGATACACATTACCGCGCGGAATACCGTTTCATCGCGGAACGTGGGGAGAAGTGGTTCATCGATAAATCTTCGATAAAATAATGTTCGACGACATCGATCATCACAAAGGAGTGATTTCTTTGAAAATTATTGATCTCGATTTTTTACTGACGACTGAAGAATATGATCTCGAACTGGATACGATGTCGTTAAAGGCAAACGACCATTACGCGATTGATTTCTATTTTTATGGCGCTGACGAAACATTCAAGCTTTTGATTGACGATCCTTCGCGCGATTACTTTTTGATGCGTTTCGAAAAGTACGCCGTTTTCTTAGGGACGTTGCAAGAGCATGGCATCATCGACGACAGACTCCGAAACCCTTATCCGGTCGTGAAGTCAAAAGAATCGATATTTGGAGAGTTCGCTGCAAAGTATATGAAAACGAAGGAAATTTATACGGAACGAGGAGACTTGCACTTATTTGCCATCAGGACACATGAACAGGATTTTTACATTTTGTCCTACAGTGATCCAATCATCATTGATCATATGGCGAAAGAGGATTAATTGAACAGCAGATGTTGTTACATCCTAAAAAAAGAGGGGGATGAACGTATCTTGAAAAAATCACTGATATTACTTTTAACTGCTCCCGTTCTGCTTTTATCCGCTTGTACAGAAGAGCAAAATTCATCACAGCCTACTACTCAACTGATGTCTAAGAGTGAAAAAATACAATCCGAATCTGTAAAAATTGATGATGAAAGTAAATTGAACATTGTTTTTCTCTATGAACCGTACAAAAAATATCTACAAGAGTCTTTAAAAAACAATGATCCTGAAATAGATAAAAAGAATTATGCGAAGTATGTCTTAAGCTATATCGACAAAATCGGGGAAAAGGAGCAGTTCGCGACAGCTGACTTAAAGGGTTCTTTGATGTTGCAATCAACCGTATACGAACAAGAGCTACTCGATAAAATCGAGAACTTGATGAAACAGCAGGACAACATTAAAAAAATCATCCAAAAAAATTACATCGCTTCACATAAGATCCTTCCCAAAAAGAAAAGTACCATTATTGTCGCTCCCATTAATCCTGAATCTTCTCTCGATATCCAGCCGATGAAAGGTGTTACTGGAGCCGCCTATAAAGATGCTTTCATTCTCTACCTGGATCCAAACTACGATCAAGACGTCTTAGCATATACGACGGCACATGAATATCATCACTTAGTCCTCATGGATACACCCGATTTTAGTTTAAATACGACTCTTAATTCCGTCATTTTCGAAGGAAAGGCAGATGCCTTTGCTGAGCGAATCGTCAAAGACGTTTCCATTCCTTGGAATGTCGCGATGGATGAAGCAACAAAGAAACATGTCGTGCATCTCGTCAACAGCTATGAAGTATCACAACTCGACTTCGTTGTAGGTAATGAACAAAAAGAGATTCCTCGCTGGAGTAACTACATGTTAGGGCGTGATATCCTCAATCATTATTTTGAGTTGCATCCAGATCAGTCCATTGCTGACTGGACCTATACGAATCAAACAGATATCTTAAAAGGATACAAGTATCAAAAGATTCTTGAGCAATGAGGTGCTTTCATGAAATACACATGTCCCGTCTGTGGATATGATCGAATGGACGACGTTGCTTATTATGAAAATGGTGACGCTTCGTTCGAACTTTGTTCTTGTTGCGGCTTTCAGTTCGGAGTAGACGATGATGTCGAAATCGAGGACGGTATCTTCTTATCGAGAAGTGAAGCACACGACTTGTATCGCGCGAACTGGCTCAAGGACGGTGCTAAAATCTTTAGTGATTATGCCTTTACACCTAATCAAGACGCAGGTGAACCTTTGGAAAGAAGGATACTACACAAACAATTACGAAGGATGCATATCAAGCTAGACAACTAAGCTGAATTCATATTGATGACTTAAGCAAATGAAAAGGAGCGCAACACTTCACGATAACATCGGGTAGGTCTGCGCTCCTTTTCGTCTGTCATCATTCACGCGTCTCGTTCGCCGTTAACGTAACGGTCACGATTGCGCCTTGATCTGGATGATTCTTAATCGTCAACTCACCGTCATGTAAATCGATGATTCGTTTAACGATCGATAATCCAAGACCATGTCCTTCATTCGCTCGTGACTGTTCGCCCTGATAAAAGCGATCGAACACGTACGGTAAGTCCTGTTCTGCGATTCCTGGTCCTTCATCGCGGATCGTGACACGAATGTTCTTTCCTTCACTTAAGGTCACTTCTAACACTCCCGACTCTGGCGAAAACCGAATCGCGTTCTCAAGCAGATTGAGCCAGACGTGCTGCATCAGTTCCTCTTCCCACTCGACGGACAGGTCTGGTAAATCAAGCTCCAGTCGAAGTGATTTCTCCGTCCACTGTCGTTCCAGTAGTAAAAGACATGTCCGAAGTTGTTCATCAAGGCGATACCGTTTCCGCTCGATGATCGTCTGATGATCAAGCCGCGATAAGCGGACGAGATTTGACGTCAAGCGTGATAGACGGGTGCTCTCTTGCTCCATGATCGTCAAGTATTGCTGCCGTTTATCCGAGTTTTCTTCTGTCAGTAACAACCTAGAAAATCCTTGAATCGAAGCAATCGGTGTCTTCAGCTCATGCGAAATCGAGGCGACGAGATCTTTTGCGAGATGGTCGTTTCGTCGCAGTGCTTCGGTCATGTGGTTGAAGTTTTCAACGAGGAGTGCGACCTCATCATTTCCACCTTCCTTGATCGAGACATCATAGTTCCCGTTCGTCACTTCAATCGCCGCTTCACTGATGCGACGAATCCGTCGTGTCACGAGCGTGACAGCAAGCCAGGTCAGGATGAAGGCGACGCCGATCGTGATGACGATACCGATTCCAGCTGACGTTCGTAATCCGTCAAGGATGCGTTGTCCGGCAATCGGTGTCGAGACGAGATATCCTGTCTCCGTCTGGCGAATGTATTGCGACGGTTCGAGCCACACCCCACCGATCGTGATTTCACCTTTTCGTTGTAACTGGTCACGTTCTGACGACGATAATGATTGTACTTGATTGAGCGACGTGTATTGTGTCGTCTGAATCAAAGACTGATCCATGTACTGACTCGCCTCAGCGAACGAAAGGTTTTGGTCTTGCATCAATCGTTCAATCTGATCCGTTCGTTGTTGCAATTGATTATTTAGGTCTTGATCGACTTCTTGGAACTGGAACCAGACCGTCATGATGAACGGTAACAGCAGTGGTAGTAACAATAAACCGAAGAGGATGACGAAAAAGCGACCAGAGATCGAGCGGACGAAGCGTTTCACTGGATCACTCCCTTATAACCGAGTCCCCAGACCGTCTCGATCGTAAAATCATCATAGGCACTGAACTTGTCACGCAACCGCTTGATGTGGACATCGACCGTCCGACTGTCGCTCTCGACATCATATCCCCAAATTTCGTCCATCAACTGCTGACGTGTAAAAATCTGCTTCGGATGTGCGAGCAAGCGATAGAGCAGTTGAAACTCCTTTTGTGGTAACGGTATCTCACCATGAGGCGTTACGACCGTCGCGTCCGTCATCCGTAGTTGTAGGGCACCTACGATTAATTCTTGCGCTGCTACGATCTTTGACCGTCGTAACAGCGCTCGGATCCGAAGCAACAGTTCGTCCAAATCAACCGGCTTGACCATATAATCATCAGCACCGGTCGTGAACCCGGCTTCCTTATCCTGAAAGGAATCCAACACCGTCAACATCAAGACAGGTTGTTCGTATCCTGATTCACGCAGCAGCTCAACCAGTTCGATCCCTGAAACGTGCGGCATCATCACATCCGTTACGACGAGATCGACGTGTTGTTGATCCAGTTGGTCGAGTGCGTCTTTCCCATCTCTCGATTCAATCACCGTAAAGCCGGCGGACCGGAGTGTCTCGCCTAATAGTAGACGGACATTCCGGTCATCTTCGGCAATCAAAATCGTTACCATCGTCCTCCTCCTTCACTTAAACATTTCGTAAGGCTTCGATCGGATTCAAACGAGATGCCTTTCGCGCTGGCATATAACCGAACAAGACACCGACACCGATCGAGAATCCGGCGGCAAGCAGAATCGTGCTCACGGAGAGTGTGAACGGTGTACTGATCATCAGACTGACGCCAAATGCGAGCATCGCTCCGACAAGAATGCCGATCACTCCACCCATCAAGGACAGCAGAATCGATTCCAAGAGGAACTGAAGGCGGATCGTACGTGGTTTCGCACCGAGTGCTTTTCGTAAGCCAATCTCCGTTGTTCGTTCCGTGACCGAGACGAGCATCATGTTCATGATGCCGATCCCACCGACGATCAAGGAAATCGACGCAATACCCGTCAACAAGAGCGAGAGCATCGTATTGATTTGGTCAATCGAATCGAGGGCTTCATCCAAGCTGACAACGTCATACGTATCGTCGCGTCCGTTATAGAACTGGTACAGCTTTGCCGTGACATCCCGTTTGACGGTCGCGACGTCAGCTGCGTCCGTCTTGAAGATATCCACTTGCTTAACGGCTGTCACCCCAAGCGTTCGCAGGGCCGTCGTATAAGGAATGACGATTTGATCGTCATCCGCGTCACTGACACCGACGATCCGGTAATCGAGTCCATCGAGCTTGATCGTCTTACCGATCGCGACCTGACCCGGATAGAGTGTTCGGGCGACGGATGGACTGACGACGGCGACGTGCGTCTGTTGTTTCACATCACTGATGACGATGCCACGTCCTTGCGGGACATCTTCAGATTCCCGGTAATAGATGTGATTTCGCCCTTCGATCGTCACCTGGTCGAGTATATGATTTTCGACACGGAGGTCCCGGACCGTCGAAACGGTCGGTGAGACACCGCGTGTTCCTTTAATCGTGTTTAACTCTTCCAGTTGTGCAGGTGATAATCCTTCTTTCAATGGCGTCTCAGTCGTTTGGACCGTTAATTTATTGGCACCGAACGACGCGACCTCTTCATTAATTGAGGCCGTCGCGCCGTTGACGATCGAAATCAAGGCGATGATTGATGCGACACCGATGATGACACCAAGCGTCGTCAAGAACGACCGCATCTTATGATGCCAGATATTCGACCATGCCATCCGTAACGTTTCGCGAATCATGTCGTCACCTCCGTCACCTGACCATCTTCGATTCGGATGATCCGGCGGGCTTGCTTAGCAATATTGACATCGTGTGTGATCATGATGATCGTCTTCCCTTCCTCCGAGAGGCTCTCGAACAACTCCATGATTTGTTTCCCTGTCTTTTGATCGAGCGCTCCGGTCGGCTCATCAGCGAGTAAGATCGTCGGTCGCGTCACGAGCGCCCGGGCAATTGCAACCCGTTGTTGTTGACCACCGGACAGTTGACTCGGTAAGGCATCGGCTTTATCTGTCAATCCGACACGTTCCAGGAGCTCAAGCGATCGCGCGCGTCGCTCTTTGCGCGAGACGCCGGCATAGATGAGCGGTAATTCGACGTTTTGTAAGACGCTCATGCGCGGTAGCAACTGGAACTGTTGAAAGATGAAGCCAATCTCTTCGTTGCGAATCGTCGCTAGCTGATCCTCGGATAGATCGTGGACGAGCTGCTCCTGCAAGCGATAGACGCCGCTTGAAGCGACATCGAGGCACCCGATGATGTTCATCAGCGTTGATTTTCCTGAACCCGAAGGTCCGAGGATTGTCACATATTCACCAGCCTCGATCGTTAGCGATACTCGATCGAGGACGATGTGACGATTGGTTCCTTCGCCGTAAGTTTTTTGGATTTCTTGCAAGTCAACGACCGGCATCAGGACGCACCTCCTGGTGGAGTCGGAAGAAGACCGGAACCACCGTCTTCACTCGGCAGGAAGACTTCGTCTCCGGCGGACAATCCGTCCTTGATTTCAATATCCTGTCCGTCCGTCACGCCCGTCTCGATGTATTGACGAGTCGTTTCCCCATCTTTTTTCACATATACATACGGACGATCCGACTTCGAATACGAAATGACATCGAGCGATAAGACAGGTACATCTTGTGCGAGTTGATATGGTAAACGTCCCTCGACCGTCATGCCGGGTAACCAGTTTGACGAGCTCGGTACCGATACCTTTGCATTGAAATACGTACTTCCATTTTCCGTCACAGCTTCCGGACTAATCGATTCGACCTTCCCTTTGATGGTTTTATCAGATGCATCCGTCTGTAGTTCAATCGTATCCTCAACTTCAATCCGTTCGATATCTTGTTCATCAATTTTCAGACGAGCAATCAACGCTTTGTTGTCTGCAACAACGAAGAGGACAGTATTCGGGGCATAGGCTTCGCCTTCCGTGACGTCAAGACGAACGAGTTGTCCGGAGCGAGGTGCCTTGACATCTTCTTCTCCTTCGACGCTGATGATCGTTTGACCCGACTTAACGGTATCCCCTTCTTCAAATCGAACGTCGGTGACACGGACATCACGATCACTGATGACCGTCTGTCGATCTTTCGCTTCAAGCGTGCCTGAGAAGTAGAAGAATGTTTTTAATGTCTTCGACTCGACGACCTCCTTCGTTCCTTGTGCCTCTCCTCGTCCTAAAAAGAGCGTGGAACCGATTAACAGGAGTACCAGGATAACCCCTCCACTGATCCATAACCATTTCTTGCGTGTTCGTTTCATGTTAAATGCCTCCCTTGATTGGTATTAATCCGATCATAGGGAGAAGTTATGAACCAACTATGAACAAATGTAAAAAAAGTGGTTTGGTCAAAAATAAAAACGCAATAGACAAAATTTTCTAAAAATAATACACTGAACATAACCAAATTATGTAAAAGGAGTGGTCATATGGATATTACCTTTCAAGATATTTCGCATACATTCGAACGAAGCGGTGTCCGGACCAATGTCTTACATCAACTAAACGGTCAGTTTTCGCAAAGTGAGGTGACGGCACTCGTTGGTCCATCCGGTTCTGGAAAATCAACGTTCCTGAGTCTCCTTGGTTCGCTTGATCGTCCGACGTCCGGTCAAATCCTCTATGACGGGCAGGACATCACGTCTTGGAAGAACAAACGGTTATCGCAATTCCGCTCGCAAGAGATCGGCTTCATCTTCCAACAGTTTCACTTGTTACCGGCACTGACGGTGTCCGAGAACTTAAAGGTCGCCTTGTTAAAGCAAAAAACATCCTTCAATCAAGAGGAGCGGATTCTCGAGCTGCTCGAACGGGTTGGACTCGACGATAAACGGAATGCTTTACCGGCTCAATTATCCGGTGGACAACAACAACGGGTCGCGATCGCCCGTGCCCTGCTTCACCATCCGCAATGGATTCTCGCGGACGAGCCGACCGGTAATCTCGATTCCGTGACCGGTGACGCAATCTTCGAATTGTTACTAGAGCTGCATCGTGAAGCTAAATGTGGCGTTTTATTTGTCACACATGACTTGGAACTCGCCGAACGTGCTGACCGGATTCTCTTCATGCAGGACGGACGAATCGTCGAAGATCGCCGGAAGCTCACGGTGCAAAGTGTCTAAGTACTGTTTATAGGGAGGTATCTCGCGTTGCACACGTTTCGTGCCAAATTAATCACGAGCTTCATCGGCTCAATTGTCGTTTTTCTGTTGCTGTCGGTATCGACGCAGTCCGCGTATGAAGCGTTTCAGAATGCGGACTTCTCGGAACAGGAGACGACGATCGTGCGTGGATGTAATCATAACGACTTATCCAATTTATTCTTCACAAAAAACAGTTGTAATTTCGATGACAAAATTGATGAAAAAGAAGACGGCGTCTATCTGGGAACGTCCGATGAAAAAAGTAAAAATACGGGAGGCACACCACGCGGTCGAAAAGTAAAGGATCTTCCTCCATTTTCTATTTTGAATGTTGTAGAAGGCACATCCTCCAACAACATTCTATTCTTCACCGCTGTACTTGTACTCGTTGCTTTCGTAGCATACCGGATTCTTCGTCGGCGGCGACGATCATCACAGTCACGAGAAGTTGAAAGTGAAGCAAACCATTGGGTCCAACCATCGTCTGAAAGTTATGTCCAACAAACAAACCTTCAATCGATGCTTACTCCGCCTGAAGAATCATTACGCCTGATGCTATTTGATTTTAACCAACGATTACCGCGTGCCCTCAGACGGCGAAGCCACGAATCGTTGACAGACTGGACGGAGCGCATTCATCTGGTGACGCCACTCTCCCCTTACTTCGTCACCCGCTACGCAGCGCAAGCAGAAGTAGAAGCACTCGATGCACAAGCGATTCACCATTTCGAACAAGATCTTGCGCGTTATTTAAAGACGCAGCTCTCCCAATAACAAGCAAAGGAGACTACATATGTTACGCTTCGTCATCAATCAATGGCGTCGGCAGCGCGGGAAATTCATTCTGACGCTCGTCGGTGCGCTCATCATCAGTGCCGGACTCAGTTTGATGTTCAATCTTACCGACTCCAGTCAAGGAACGGTCGAACAAACATTACAAAAGAAATGGTCGTCTGCGTACGACATCGTCGTCCGACCGAAAGGCAGTCAGCTTGCAAGTGAGTCGAACGATTTACTGGAACCGAACTATTTGAATGGAATCGATGGTGGGATTTCCTTCAAACAATACGAAACCATCAAAAAAATGAACGACATTGAAATTGCGGCACCCGTCGCCGTGATGGGCTATGCAAGCATCAATGTTAACGTTCCGAAGGTCTTAAAATTCCCAAAAGAAGACGGAGTATATCGGTTAACGACGCAAGAATACGATGACTCGGGTATTAAAAAAGAGCGCCTTTATGATCAGTCCTATCATATTGCCCAAGGATTAAAAAATCCTGCTCCAGAAAAGAAAACATTCTCTACCAGACCGATACAAGAGTTTTCGAATCTTACGATGAATCACCTGACACTTCTCGTTGCAATTGATCCAGACGCAGAAGCTAAACTTGTCGGACTAGATAAGAGTATTCTTAAAGGTAAAAATTCACGGTATTTTGAAGAGACGGACCAATATCGTAAAGGAGGAAGTGATGGCTCATTCCATACCATCCCAGTCATCATCGATCCCGATGCCGTGAGTCGCGGTAATTTTTCATTTAAAGTCGAAAAATTAAAGGTACCTTTCTCGACTGCCAAAGAGCAACACTCGTTTATCAATCGTCTTGCAAAAGAAGATCTGCACAAAACGTCGTTTAATTCATCTTTAAATGACTACCCAGCAAAAGTTCTACAGACGGAAACAGTTTCCGTCATGGATATGCAACGTATTTTTCTAAATTCATTGAATGGAAAAACGACACGATTCATGAATCGTGACGCTACTGGTTCCACTGAGGTAGGTCTATTCTTTAAAACGAGTCCACTAAAATACAAGGCTACTAAAAGTCCCTTTCCTACACGCTGGTCCAATGCGTATGCCGTTGAAACAGCTCCAACAAAATTAAAAAATTGGAGTTTTTCTGAAACTAATGTCCCTACATTCGGTTATCGCTCGATTCAATCGACGGGCAAAAAATTTAACTCGAAAGATCCGGGAATGCTCCCTTACGTCGTACCTTATTTTTCGATGAACATCATCGGACAATATGATGCTGACAACATTCAGGTTTCAAAAGATCCGTTAAATCAGTTACCGATGGAGACGTACAGACCATCAACGGCTGATTTAGTTCTTGACGAAAAACAACAACCGATCAATCCAGCTCGAAAAATTCAATCGTCTGGAAACCCGGTCGGACTACTGACAAACTCACCGCATATTCTAACAACACTTGATGTTGCAAAAGAGACATATGGTGAAAAATCGATCTCGTCGATTCGTCTAAAAATCAAAGGGGCTTCGACCGTCAGTGAAGAGTCCGAACAATTACTCCAAGACGTGAAGCAACAAATCGAGCGAGAAACCGGGCTCATCGCTACAATCACTAAGGGTTCTTCCCCGCAACCCGTCGTCACGAAAGTCGTCGAACAAGGCAAAACACTCGGTTGGATCGAACAACCATGGGTTCATATCGGTGCTGCGATGACGATCTTCCGTGAGACGAGCGTTGGGTTCTCCGGTGTTATCTTCGCGATGCTTGCTGTCGCGATTGTCTATGTCCTCGCGACGAGTTATGTTTCGATGCTCGCCCGCCGGAAAGAATTCGCTGTCTTACTCGCACTCGGCTGGCGGACGAAGGATCTCTACAAAATAGTCTTGATCGAGGCGGTAATCCTCGCCGGATTCGTCTCGACGATTGCCTTGATTGTCGAAGGAATCTTCTCAATCGTTCGGAGCGAAGCGATGAACGGCTGGAGTCTCCTCTGGATCACGCTGTTCAGTCTCGTCATCTACCTGGCTGGTGCGACCTGGTCGGCGTGGACGATCCGTCGTATCTCACCATACGAAGCGATCAAGACCGGTGAATACGCGAAAGCGGCTCGTGTCGGACTGAAGCTTCGTTCGACCGCGACACTCGCACTAAAAGAACTGATCGGGAAATGGAAGCGGAACAGTTTGTCGGTCCTCTCGATTGCTCTACCGACGGCGCTCTTGACGTTCTTCTTATTCGTGACGTTCCATTTACAGGGTGTTCTTTACACTTCGTGGCTCGGTCAGTTCGTTGCCCTGCAAGTCGGTCCGATGCATTACGTGACGATGGGTGTTGCGATCACGATCGCTATCTTAACGACGGGTGAGATCATGTGGCAAAACGTCACCGATCGTAGGGCATCGCTCGCCGTCCTAAAAGCACTCGGCTGGACGAACGGCGCAATCCGACAGTTGATCGTCCTTGAAGGCTTCCTCGTCGGTCTCATTTCCGGAGTCATTGGACTGATTGTCGCCTACTCGACGATTTACGTTTTATACGATCTTGTTCCCTGGAATGAGCCGTTGTTGATTGGCGTATCGCTCGCCCTACCGATTCTGTTCGGTGTCATTGCAGCCTTCATCCCAGCACAACTGGCAGCACGTGTTCAACCGTATCAAGAACTGAAAGATGCATCTTAATATTTGGCGGAGGGGCAACAGGCGTTGTCCCTCTCTTCACAGGAGGAAGTCTATGTTACCGACATCGATTTATTCGTTATCAGCAGGAGCGGTCGTCTTGAATGACCAAAACGAGATTCTTTTGATCCAAGGACCAGATCGCGGTTGGGAGTTTCCGGGTGGCATCGTCGAGCCTGGGGAAAGTGCAGCTGACGGTATCATTCGCGAAGTCAAAGAAGAGTCTGGAATTGAGATTGAAATCGTGAAATTTTGCGGCATCTATCAAAATCTCGAGGCGAATGTCTGTGCGACCTGTTGGCTTGCAAAAGCGATTGGTGGTCAACCGCAGACGAGCAGCGAAAGTTTAGCAGTCGGTTTTTTCCCGCTCGAAGAAGTGTTACGACGCGTAACGTGGTCGAACTTCAGCGAACGAATCATACATATCTTAGATGAACAGTCTCATCCGTTTTTCGTAGCTTTTACCCCATAAAAGGAGGAATGACGATGTTTCGTTTTGTCTTAAACCAGTGGCGCAGGCAACGTGGAAAATTCATTTTGACGCTCGTCGGTGCGCTCATCATCAGCGCTGGACTCAGTCAGATGTTCAACTTGACCGATTCAAGTCAGGGTACGGTCGAACAGACGTTACAAAAGAAATGGTCGTCCGCGTATGATATCGTCGTTCGACCGAAAGGCAGTCAGATGTCGACGGAGTCGAATGATTTGCTGGAGCCCAACTACTTAAACAGTATTACAGGAGGTATTTCTTTCGCACAGTATGAAAAAATCAAACAGATCGAGAATGTGGACATTGCCGCGCCAGTAGCGGTGATAGGATATGCCAATATCGGTCTAACCATCAAAGATCAGATGACAGCTCCGAAAGCCCCTGGGTTCTATCGCATTTCTCGCACGGAGTATAGTGATTCCGGATTGAAGAAGGAGAAGCTCTTCACAACTAACATCCATGCCATCAAGAGTGACCTCTCTTCTGAATTACGCATCCCAAACCTCGATAACTTCTTCGTCGAGGATATCAATCCTTCGAAGATGGCGATGATTGTCGCAATCGACCCGGAACAAGAAGCACGCCTCGTCGGTCTCGATAAAAGCGTCAAGAAAAGTCCCACATCCCGTTATTTCGAAGAGACGGACCAAGCAAATCCGACATCTAATGTCGTTAACGGTTTTACGTTACCGATCCTCATCAATCCGAATACTTCAGATGCGGGATATACCGACTTTAAAATCGAACGGCTTGATTTACCATTTAAAACGGAACAACAACAGACGGAGACAATCGACCGCCTCCAACAGCAATCAGAACTACAGGATTATTTAGGAACGATTAAAAGTAAAACACTCGAAACGAAACGTATTTCCGCAAAACGTCTAGATTCACTGTTGTTCAATGCTTTAGCAAAACCAGATTCCGTGAAACGAAAAGAACTTGAAGTCACCTCATCTGGACAGCTACTCTACCGGACGGGAGCTTTAAACTATACTGCAACCGATAGCCCGTTTCCGAAGCGATGGAGTCAAGCCTACTCGTTGAACAGCGAGACGCTTCAAACTGATCAATCGCTTTTTGATATTCCCATCCTCCCCTCAAAAGGATACCGTCCCGTCCAGTTCAGCAAGATGAAAGTCAAAGATACAGACACGAAAGAAGTATCTGAACTTACTCCAACCGTCGACTTTGATGTCATCGGATTGTTTGACCCGAAAAAAATCACAGTATCCAAAGATCCGTTGAATGAACTACCGTTAGAAACGTATCGCCCGGCGACCGCTAATCTGGTCCTTGATGCAACAGGAAAGCCGATCAATCCGTCACCTACCATCAATTCATCGAATAACCCGGTTGACCTATTGACGGGTTCACCGAATATTTTAACGACCTTAAACGCCGCTCAACTGATCAACGGAAAACAATCCATTTCGTCCATCCGTTTAAAAATCAGTGGTGCCAAACAGATGGGTGAGAAGTCCGAACAATTACTCCAAGACGTGAAGCAACAAATCGAGCGAGAAACCGGTCTCATCGCTACGATCACCAAAGGTTCCTCTCCTCAACCGGTCGTCACGAAGGTGATCGATGACGGGAAGACGCTCGGTTGGATTGAACAACCTTGGATCCACATCGGTGCTGCGATGACAATCTTCCGCGAGACGAGCGTCGGGTTCTCAGGTGTCATCTTCGCGATGCTTGCCGTCGCCATCGTCTATGTCCTCGCGACGAGCTACGTCTCAATGCTCGCCCGCCGGAAAGAATTCGCTGTTTTACTCGCACTCGGATGGCGGACGAAGGATCTCTACAAAATCGTTTTGATCGAGGCGGCGATTCTCGCTGGATTCGTCTCGACGGTCGCCTTGATTGTTGAAGGAATCTTCTCATATGTCCGTAATGAAGCGATGAACAGCTGGAGCCTTCTTTGGATCGCGCTGTTCAGTCTCGTCATCTACCTCGCTGGTGCGACCTGGTCAGCTTGGACGATTCGCCGCATCTCACCGTACGAAGCGATCAAGACCGGCGAATACGCGAAAGCTGCTCGCGTCGGACTGAAGCTTCGTTCGACGATGACACTTGCACTAAAGGAACTGATTGGGAAATGGAAGCGTAATAGTTTGTCCGTTCTCTCAATCGCTCTACCAACAGCACTGCTGACATTCTTCTTATTCGTGACGTTCCATTTACAAGGTGTCCTCTATACATCATGGCTCGGTCAATTCGTTGCCTTACAAGTCGGTCCGATGCATTACGTGACGATGGGTGTTGCGATCACGATTGCCATTTTGACGACGGGAGAGATCATGTGGCAAAACGTCACCGATCGCCGCGCCTCACTCGCGGTCTTAAAAGCACTCGGCTGGACGAACGGCGCGATCCGTCAATTGATCGTCCTCGAAGGCTTCCTTGTTGGTCTGATTTCCGGAATCATTGGACTGATTGTCGCCTATACGACGATTTATGTCTTGTACGATCTAGTACCGTGGAATGAACCGTTGTTGATTGGTGTATCGCTTGCCTTACCGATTTTGTTCGGTGTCATCGCCGCCTTCATCCCAGCACAACTGGCCGCACGTGTTCAACCGTACCAAGAACTAAAAGATGCTTCGTAATCAAAGGAGTTGTACACATGAATTCTATTCAGGCAATATTTCTTGACCGAGACGGAACGATTGGTGGAGATGCCACTGTCCACTACCCTGGAACGTTTGCGTTATTTTCTTACGTTCCTTCGCTAATCGAACGCTTACGCAATCAAGGGATTTTACTGATTGCGTTTACGAATCAACCTGGTATTTCAAAAGGATTGGCGCGTGAAGAGGATTTTCGAACAGAATTACAGAACTTCGGCTTTGATGATACGCTGATTTGTCCGCATGCAGCGGAAGATTGTTGCACTTGTCGCAAACCTTCACCTGAATTATTATGGCAAGCTCAAGTAAAACACGATCTCTGACTCGATCAATGTGTCGTCATTGGGGACCGATGGAGTGATATGATGGCAGCTGCGCACGCCGGGTGTATCAAAATCTTAGTTCGAACCGGTGCCGGAGAGAGCTCCATTCGTGATTACGCTGATCGCGTGGAACAAGCAAACGTCGACTATATTGCCGACGACTTGACGGCCGCGATTGCTTGGCTCGATACGCAAAACTGAACAAACAAAAAGGCGCGCTTCCACAACGGAAGTCGCGCCTTTGTTAATGCTTTGAACGTTTTGGTTGAGAAGATGCGTAGACACTAACCGCTAACACAAATAAGATTGCAAACCATGTCCAAAATGACATGTCATCGCCTCCTTTGAATGATGCGTAGGTACTTTAACTATCTTCTTTTCATTACCAATAAATCCCTGCAATCATTTATTAGCAATTTTTCGTAACAGATAAAGCGCGTAGATGATCGATGGAACAGCCATCGCCATGAGGATGAGATGGACACTTCCGAATAACACGTTCACAGCTAGATTAAAATCTGACACTTTTGTTTCCTCCTACAGCTTAATACTACTTCTAGTTACTCTTCTAGAATAATACATTAAACTGTGTTCGACGCCTTACAATTATGTAATAAATTTCAATTCACATTCTTTTTCCAATACTTCACGTTACACTGAACGTATGAGAAAGAGAAAGTACTCATCGATGGTCTTCTCTTTTCCTTGAACAATTAGCTGATATTGTACACCTGTTTTTGATCAATCATCATTATGAATCAGCTAATCGTTATTTAAAGGAGTGAACGTAGTGCATATCTTAACTACCCAATTAGTCGAATTCATTCTCGAGAAGTACCAATTAAATGATTACATTCTCTATGAGTCATCTTACGCTCGACACAAAATAAACGACCAAACCGTCTACTCTTTTGAAACGTTTTGGATTCCGCGAGGTGCATCTGTTATCGAGGAAGAGGATGAAACGATGCTTCCAGAAGGAACCGTGCAGATTACGATTGACCCTGTTACGAAACGAACGACGACGTTATCCTTACACGTTCCGACCTCGATTCATTCCGTGCCTAACGATTTACGTGATCCAACCACTCGGATGGCTTGGATCGAATCAGAGACCGACATGATCCATGGTACGCATTTCATGCTCGAAGAAGAAAACGACACTTTTTTCAGTTATGTGAGTTGTCACGAAGGGATTCGGCTGTCTCCCGGTTGTTTCATTCACTTAACGTTAACGGAAAATGGTCGACTCGATGAGTTGTTCCTATACGGTCCTCATCCGAGTGATCATCATGTGAAACAGGAACCTTTCGCTTTAACGCTCGAGGACATCGACTCGCTAGCTAAACAACAAATAAAGCGGTTCTCCTATACAAAACCAGGACATCAATACGCGCATACCGTCGTCGAGACGATCGTGACGCAAGAAGGATCTATCCTTGTGCCTAGTAAACTGGATTTCACGTCATCATTTGATCGAAATGACATCTTAACGTGGGCAAATCCGTCAACTTCAATTCTCAAACGCCATCCTTTCCAATCAGCAGCAAGCGTGACAGCAGAGGATGCGATCATGCAGACCGAACATCCTGATTTTCGTCCGATCCAGCAAGAGACGGTGAACGCCTGTCGAAACGCGATTCAAGAAATCGTCCAAAACGTCTACCCCAGTGAATCCGGACAATGGATGATTCGTCATATCTACCGGCAACACCCCAACCTTGCTGTCAAATTATCTCGCGCGAATCCGACCTCCTATGTTGATCAGCATCGGCGCGTCACGATTCTCCTTGACGAAAAGACGCTTGACTGGATTAGCTCGACCGACGATCAGGAACTCCATACCGCGCTCGCATCCGTTACTCCACCGAAGCTCGAGGATGATCAGCAAGATATCATTTTCAATGCATTACGTCCGTACCTTTTGCTCACGCCGCGTTATGTGTTCGATGTCTCAAAAGGTCACTACGTTCTTTGTGGTTTGCTTGACTCGAACCATGCCTACTTACCAGCAACAAATGAGATCGTTTTATTACGTGATCTATAAAGTGAAGTTAGATACGAAGGAGTGAACGAGTTGCATCCATTAACGAAAGATTTAATCTCCCATATCCAAGACAAATATCAACTGAACGATTATGTCTTACATGAGACCTTCTATCGCCGTGAAAAAATTCATGGTGAAACGCAATATTCGCTTGAGACGTGTTGGTTCCCCATCAATCACGGTCCTTGGTCTGAAGATGAGAATTATCCAGACGGTACGATAGAGATCCAAGTCGATACGGCTACAAAACGAACGACTTCGATCCACAAAAATGGCACTGTCGCGATTCATTCTCTTCCAGAGGATTTGCGTGATTTAGACATTCGGATTGCATGGCTTGAGCAAGAATTAGGAATGACGTTCGAGAAGCAGTTCATGTTCCTTACGCATCAAGATTCCCTGTATCAGTATGTCAACTGTCATCACGGGATTCGCCTCTCCCCTGGTCTGTTCATATCGCTTGAGCTAACGAATGAAGGAGCGCTCGATTCTTTCAGTGTCTATGGAACCCCCGCGCTGAGTAACAAGTATCTGACTGAACTGTTCACATTATCCCTTGAACAAACGGCTCCCATCATCTCGCAACAGTTCCGGAGTTTTTCAGTTCCTAACGAACACCAACGCAAACTAGCATATGCAATTGAAGAAATCTTTGTTTCTCAAGACGGCTTGCGCACGTATCCTCTAAGTAATCCCGAAACTTCGTCCGTTGCCATGAACGAGATCGTAACATGGGAAAAACCGTCCACGTTCTCCTATACGCGCAAATTGATTAAGCGGCGAGACACCGTCACGGCACGCGATGCCGAAGCTCAAACGCCACATCCGGATTACCGACCGTTGACTGACGAGATGCTGGAAACCTGTCAGTCGATTGCTGTAGACCTCATCGCTGCCGAGTATCCGGAGGAGTCCGGAGCGTGGACGATTCAAGAAATCAATCGGGATTTCCCATTCATTAACGTAGTAGTACGCCGGACTCGTGACGATATAAATCTCGCTTACAAACGTCGTTTGACGATTCTCCTGATGGAAGATACTTACGAAGTCAGCCTAATCGTTGATAACGAAGCATTTATTGATCTCTATCATGACTCGACACAAGGATTGCCTGATAGCGTTCCGGAAGAAGTCATACGTCACGCACTCATGCCTTACCTGACATTGAAACCGTATTATGTCTTCGACCGGGCACTTGACCACTATGTTCTCTGTGGTTTGCTTGACTCGAACCACGCTTACTTATCAGCAACGAACGAAGTCGTCTTATTACGCGACTTATAGGTCAATTCAGCCATTGATCTATCCGATTTCTTACGACTTGCGGAAGAACGAGGCTTCTCAGTTGTTCGAGACGCTTACGGTCGACTTCCTGTTTCATAAATACGTCTTCAATCATCGTGACCTTTTGTTCCCGCCCCGGAATCAGTTGATAGATGACGTACCAATCGACGAGTGCCATGAACGGACGTCCAGCTGAATCGATTGATTGTTCAGCAAACGGATAGACGAACACACCCTCGCCATGGCGAATCTGCAGTCCGCTCATCAGATCAAGATCGATTCCTTCGATCATAAATTCTTGGAATACTTCCGTCGCGTAAAGTGACGTCTCGTCTTGTTCAACGACAGTTCCCATCTCAGATAACAATAGGACTGCCCGTTCGGCGTCCGCTAACGCGACGACGAGATCGATGTCGCGCGGAGTGATAGGCAGGCCATGATGGTGTAACAATAATGAACCGCCGACCCCAAACTGAATCTGTTCATGCTGCAAACACGCGACGACTTTTTCTAAGACTTGCTCAAGACTCATCGTCGGAACCCCGCTGCTCGAAACGGACCTTCCATCGAAATCGTAAAGATGATTCGCGCAATTTCATCCGGCGATGTCTCGTTTGGATGGCTTAACCAGGATTCGATGACACCGAGATGGGCGGCTGAGAGATAGGCAATGAGATAATTTTCTGGAACGAGCCGTTCTCCTTGTTCCGGTAGTCCCGAGAACAGAATTTGTTGCATGTAATCACGGACCCGCTTCCGAAACATCCCATCACTCGTTGGACTGAGTAAGATCCGCATCAGCGTTCGGTGTTCATAAAGAAACGTTAGAAACGGAATGATTCGTCGGTACGGTGAGTCCTCTTTTTGGTTGATCAGGACAAAGGGAATCTCGCGTTCAAACGTCGCTTCAATCTTTTCAAAAATCTCATTCGTCATCCGCTCGAGTAGTTCGTATTTATCCGCGTAATGATGGTAGAACGTCCCGCGGTTGACTTCCGCCCGATCCGTCAACAACTTGATCGTCACAGCATCAAAACCAACTTCGTCGATCAGCTGAAGGAACGTCTCACGAATCCTCCGGTCAGTCCGGATAACGCGTAAATCCTGTTTTTTCATTCGAAATCGCCTCTTTCTTCAACATTTTGTAGAAATCTGTCGCTTAAGCGACAGATGAACGTTAACTGGTCATTGCTCCCAGTTTCTCTCCCTTTTATAATGAAATTAATCAACACGTTGTTCAATAATTATTTCATAAAAGGAGGGAGAATACGATGGATTTACGATTACGAGGTGTATCAAAATCATTTCATCAACAGAACGTCCTCCAACAGATTGATCTTTTGATTCCGTCCGGTGAAATTTGTGGTTTGCTCGGTCCGTCAGGTTCTGGTAAGACGACACTGATTCGTTTGATGATTGGTGCAATCCAAGCAGACGCAGGTTCGATTCAGATTGGCGACACTTCGATACCAAATTTCAAGATGTTATCGCAGATTGGTTTCATGCCACAAAATGATGCCTTATATGAGGATTTATCGGGGCTTGCGAACCTGCAATTTTTCGGTTCCTTATACAACATGTCCCGTCAGGATTTAGCAAAACGCATCGAGGAGGTCTTGACACTCGTCGATTTAACGAATGATCAAAAAAAGCTCGTTCGCCATTATTCCGGTGGGATGAAGAAACGATTGTCCCTCGCCATCTCAATCTTGCATCGTCCGACCGCCTTATTCCTGGATGAGCCGACCGTCGGGATTGATCCCGTGTTACGCCGCCAGATTTGGAATCAATTCCAAGCGATTCGTGCGCAAGGTACGACGATTGTCGTCTCGACCCACGTCATGGATGAAATCAATGAATGCGACCGGGCAGCATTGATCTATAACGGTCGGATCATCGCCTACGATCCGCTCGATCGTCTGCTCGCACAAACTGAAAACGGTCAGGTCGAGGAACTATTCCTGCTCGCTGGAAAGGACGTGACGTGATGTGGCAACTCGCACGACGGGTCATCCGTCAAACGTTGAACGATAAACGAAGCGTCGGACTCATTTTACTTGCTCCATTGTTAATCTTCACCTTGATCTATTTCCTACTTGGAAACGATGACTACACACCTGTCGTCGCCATCAGTCAAGATGTACCAGCTCCAGTCTCACAAGCGATCGAAAAACAGGATCTGTCGCTTAAAACGTATAACGGCAGCGATGCTGACGCCTATCTCAAGGATCATGAAACGGTCGACGTCGTCTTAGATATGAAAGACAATCAACTAGCGTTGAACCTCCGCGAACCTTCAACGAAAAGTTCCAAAGCGTTACGCGAGATTCAAGCTGGACTGGCGACCCTTCAGCCGACAATGCAACTCGAGACGAACTATCTGTACGGAGATGTCGATCAATCGACGTTTGATGCGCTTGGCTTCGTCTTTTTATCGCTGTTCTCGTTCTTCTTCGTCTTTATCTTGTCAGCAATGGCACTCGTCAAAGAACGCAGTGGCGGCACGCTCGAGCGGTTGATGATGACACCGATTCGCCAAACCGACGTCATCTTCGGCTATACGCTCGGTTATAGCGTCTTCGCCTCGATCCAGGCGATTCTTGTCGTCCTGTACGCGACGACAGTTCTCGACTTACCGTCTGAAGGTTCGATCATCTGGGTCTTCCTGACGATGCTTGGACTTGCCGTCGTCGCGGTCTTGTTCGGCGCAACGATTTCAATCTTTGCTCAGTCTGAATTACAAGTCGTCCAGTTGATTCCCTTTACGATCATTCCGCAGATTTTCTTCTCGGGCTTGATTCCGCTTGATTTAATCCCGTATGGACTCGGTAACATCGGATATATCACCCCGATTTTCTACGGAGCGAGCGCGATCAAGGAGGTGCTCGTCTACGGCAACGGTTGGTCAAGCATCTGGCCGTACTGGCTTGGATTGTTCCTCTATAGTGCAGTGTTGTTCCTGTTGAACATGCTCGCTCTCAATAAATATCGCGGACACCAAAAAAGACACGGCTGATTACACAAGCCGTGTCTGATTTTGCTCAAGCTGTTCGAGGAAAACAGTTCGTCGCGAAGGATCGAGTGTATGTTCCGGAACATCAGCATACCGAACGAGCTGATAGATCTCATGCGGAACCGTGACTTCTAAACGTGTTAACCACTCTGTCAGCGTCTCATGTGTCCGTCGCTGTTGCACTGGAGCAAGTGACCGATTGAACGCGTGCACCGCTTCACGAATTTTTGAATCAAGCATACTGTCTTCTGACGAGGACTCGGCTTCAGGCGTTAGCGGAAGCGATAGAGCGGTTCGTTTCGGTTGATGCTTTGATGGAAATGACCACTTCATACGGTTGAATCGTTGTCGACGATACAGGTAGAGGATGACTAGAGCGACCATCCAAGGAGTCACACGAGCGATTTGATTGACCGCATCTGTCAAGAAACCTCGTCCAAGCTCAATCGGTTTTTTCTTTTTAGGTTCCTTCCGATATCTTTCGTGCCCAATTTTTGAAGAATCCGGTTGTTTGATGATGTGTTCTTCTTTCACATAGATGACTTTTTTAATCGGTAAGATCTTGCTCGGAATATGTACCCAGTTTCCTGTCGATTGATCAATCGGTGGATCGATCAATGCTTGATACGATAGTTTTACACCTACGACGCCTAAAAGTAGTACTAGGCACGTCATGAAAGTCATTCCAATGATTCGATATCTCATTTCATCCTGCACCTCCAAACCGACTTGAAATCCGTGACACAAGACCTTTTCCCATATGTTACCATGAAAGGAGGCGATTCAGATGAGTTACGAAAAAGTATTTCAAATGCCGATGCAACAGCTGTATCAGGTATACCGTCAAAAAGTCGAGCGCAAGCAACGGACGCAAGACGAGCTCGATGACGTGCTGTTCTGGTTGACCGGACACACGCAATCAACTCTTGAACAAGCCATAAAAACCCAAAACGTCGCTACCTTTTTCGAGCAAGCACCCGCCCTGAACGAACGCCGCTTTTTAGTCACTGGCGTCATCTGCGGGATTCGAGTAGAGAACCTAACGGATCCGCACATTCGTAACATCCGGATTCTCGACAAACTCGTCGATGAGTTGGCGAAAGGAAAAGCGTTAGCTAAAATCTTACGATAAGGAGGAATGCTGATGTCTACTTTACTCAGTACACTGGCGATCCTCGTCATGGTGACCAGTGTGACCTATTTCATCGTCTATCAAGTCAAACGAAATAAAGGAACCCATTACTCACCCGTCTATCGACTTGCTTTTAGTGGTCTGTTGGTCGGCTTGATGGTCAGTTATTTTTTGTTGACGTGAGTCGTGATTTTTAGTTTTTGATTTAAACAATAAAATCATTAATACAGTATTTGAAATAATGAAGAAGGTATACGATTGAAGATTCGAAAATGGATCCTTCCGCTTTTGCTACTCATCTGTCTTGCTTCACCGAATGCCGTAACAACATATGTGAAATGGACGGTCGCTCCGACGGGTCACTATCTCGAACGTCTTCAAGCGGCTGACATTCCTTATAAAGTCCGCCAACACACGCTTTACATTCAAGAAAAGGATCTGCGCCGCGTCACGTCGTGTTGTACATGACAAAAAACCCCCTCATTTCATCGAAATGAGGGGGTTTTCTGATCAATCACGAATTAGCGAATCGTTTTTAACGCCGTTGCCCACGGAATGACTTGATCGAGCATTTGGTTGACCGATGTTTCTTGAACGGCTGCCGCTTTTAAGACCGATCCATTCTCGAAATCAGTGAACAAGGATAACGCTGGATGCACTCGGACATCGGCAATCAATAACTCACCGAGGATGCCACGCAAGTGTTCTGCCGCCCGAGCTCCACCGACAGAACCATAAGAGACGATCCCTGCCGCTTTATTGTTCCATTCGACCCGTAGATAATCGAGCGCGTTCTTGAGTGACGCTGCAATTGAGTGGTTGTATTCCTGAACGATGAAGACGAATCCGTCTTGTGCTGCGACATCCTTCGACCAAGCAGCAGCACCTGACGCATCCCCGTCCTTTTCACCTAGGAGCGGTAATTTGTAGTCCGCGATATCAAGAATCGTATAGTTCGCGTCACCCCGTTGATCAGCGAGTTGTTTGACCCAGTTCCCGACTTGTGGGCTGAGACGTCCTTCACGTGTGGATCCTAAGATGATGCCAATGTTTAATTTCTCCATTTTCATTTCCTCCTCTTGTTTAGATGCGGTTAGTTACATTATCGTAATGTTCTCTTAAAGGTATTCTTTTTCGATTTTCCGCGTACTCCGGACCGTATCGATCGGACGGACCATTTGTTCGATCTGTGCCCGTTGTGGCTCGAGGAATGGTGGTAATGATAATTTCTCCCCGACCGTTTCGTATGGCTCATCACCCATGAAACCAGGACCATCCGTTGCCCACTCGAACAAGACACCACGCGCGACACGAGCATAAAGGGACTCGAAGAAGAAGCGATCGACGTAACCGGACGTGTTGAAGCGTAGCTGTTGCATCCGCTCGATCCATTCCTGTAAGGCAGCCGTATCTTCAACTCGGAAGGCGACGTGGTGCACCGTTCCGAATCCTTGACGTCCGCTTGGTAGAACGACGTTATGCTCAACGATGACTTGGGCACCATTTCCGCCTTCACCCATCTCGAACAAATGCAGGGAACCCGCTTGATCGACTTCGCGCATCAACATCGCTTGTTCAAGTACCGCTTTTAAATTGTCGAATTCCGCGATCCGGATGTGAATTGGACCGAGTCCCGTGATCGCGAACTCGAGGGGTACCGGACCGTTTTGCCACGGTGTGCCAGAAGCGACACCTTGATTATGCTCGTCAGAGATCAACATGTATTGTTGCTCATCAAAATCGACGAACGAGAGCGTCTGCTTGCCGAATTGTTCTTTGATACCACGGTGCTTGACGTCATATTTGTCAAAGCGTTTAATCCAGTATTCAAGTGCCGCATCCGTTGGAACACGGAACGCCGTCTTGAAGATTTCATTCGTTCCGTGTGACCCTTTTTGAATACCAGGGAAATCAAAGAACGTCATATCCGTGCCGGCAGATCCTTTATCATCGGCGAAGAATAAGTGATACGTCTGGATGTCATCCTGATTGACGGTCTTCTTGACCAATCGCATCCCTAGGACGTTCGTAAAGAAGTCATAGTTTTTCTCGGCACTGCTCGTAATCGCCGTCACGTGGTGGATTCCTTTTAGTTCATTCATGAAAAATCGCTCCTTTAATGGTTATTATCTCGAATTCGAGATATCAGTCTAAAAAATTTTATTGTTTTTTTGCTTGATAGCCGATCGTTTTGGCTGTCTCGATGAATGCTTCGAGGTCTGACGGGGCTATTCCTTGAAATACTTGATTGATCGCTTGCTCGTGCTTTGGAAAAATAGCTTCCATCAGTTGGTGTCCTTCAGAGGTCAGTTCCGCAAATGTCACACGCCGATCCTCTGGACATGCTTTTCGGACAACGTAATTTTTCTTTTCGAGCTTATCGATGACATAGGTGATGCTACTGCTCGTGATCAAGACTTTTTTCCCAATCAATTGAATCGGTTGCCTGCCTCTGTGAAACAGCAACTCAAGAACCGAAAAATCCGTCGGGTTCAACCCCCATTGCGCAACATCCTTCTTGATGACTTCATGTAACGCATCGACTGCGCGCACCATGACCGTTAATGCTTTCAAGTTCGGATTCGGTCGTGTCATTTCGTTCACCTCTTTTGTATCTTTAATTCATATATCTTTAATTCGAGATAAATATACCATCCCGATTTTTATTCGTCAACTGTTTTGAATCACTTTAAATAATGATAAACACTCTAGATGTTCGAAGCGTTTATCATCATTTAAAACAAAGCACGTGCCCTTCGCCTAATCGATAGTGATTTGTCCCAGAAAGAATATACGCCGTATCGTCAGGTAATCCGATCGCGTGATCCATTTGAGGCAGGTGTTCCTGCAAACGGGTTGCCCGTTTTTCCTGGTTCAAGTGCGGACAAAGACAACCGCTCAGCCAGCCTTGCCCCGTATCCAGACAATAGTCCGTTCCGTTCTCACTCGTACGGATTCCGTATTCCATCGCATAGATTGCTCCAGCACTGACACCGACGTACAATGTTCCACGCTTAACGGCTTGTTCAAGCAATACATCCATGCCTTTTACAGCAAAAGTCTTGACGAGTAA
The DNA here is from genome assembly GCF_018618895.1 of Exiguobacterium sp. s143. Classification (NCBI taxonomy): domain Bacteria; kingdom Bacillati; phylum Bacillota; class Bacilli; order Caryophanales; genus Exiguobacterium; species Exiguobacterium sp. s143. The sequence continues at coordinate 357,729 of NZ_JACSMX010000001.1, forward strand.
CGGATAATTGCCACCACCGACATAAAGAATGTCGGCATTTTCTATTAGTCGTCGTTGCGTCTCCATGGATTGTTCGTCGTCAAACAGCGTGACGATCGAGACAATCGCTCCAATTGCTTCATATGTATCTCGAAATTGTTGTTGGTATAGCAATTCATCTCGACTTGCCGTCGGCAGGAAAACAATATGTGGTGCGTGTTTCGTCAGTTGAACGACATGCCGATTGATGAATTGATGAGACGGAGCAACCAGTTGACCGCCTCCGATTAGCATGAGATTCATCTTTTTTCTCCTTTGCATCGGCTTTTTAGAAAAAGGAATACAGTCCGTGTTCGTAATAATCAAATTCTCGTGTAGTTAGTCGCTCAAATCGATAGCCTTCATAAAAGGCATCGAGTGCTACCGGATCATTGATGATTGGACTGATGGCAAGAGCGATATCATACCGCCGATCGCCCGGTCTCATCGCTCCGACATCAATGAACGAGAGCGTTCCGTCCGTCGCAACCAACAGATTGTCTGTCGTACAGTCGCCATGAATCCAACTGGCAGTTATCGGCTCCGGACAGGAGGACTTTAGTTGTTTCAGTAAATCCATCGTGCCGGACGTCCAAACAGATGTGACATAACGTTCCGCTGTCATGAGTCGTTCCGTTAACCATTCCTGTGACGTTCTCCCTGTCGTTCGTTGATGAAACTGGAAAAGATACGTTCCGAATGCTTGCCACAGCCGGATCCGTCGCTCGCTTGTCGCCTGTCTTAATACTGTCGTCAACGTTATCCCGTCTCGCCACTGCATCAAGAGATGGCTTTGCTGTTCCGTCTTTAAAAAGCCGACGTACTCAGGTAGGAACCCCGGTTCTCGTTGCATCCATTCTTCTAAGACGATTGCTTCTTCTGCGAGCCATTCTTGGTATCTCGCTCTCGTAGCAGTCTTGAGTAAGTATTTTCCTGTTTTCGTTTCAACCCGGTAGACCGTCGATGTTCCCCCTTGCTCACCGAGTTGTTCGACGTACTCGATATCCCCCGTCAGTTGTTCGATCCGTACACGTGTCGCTTCCGTCATACCGTATATCCCGTGAACGGCACTGGCGTCGACAGCCGAATCCAGGTCGACGGTTTGCCGTAGACCGATGCATCATCGAGAAAACGTTCCAGTGTTGCAACGGACGCGGTTTGCAACTTGACCATGAAGTTATAGCTACCGGTCAGGCGGTGACACTCGACGACTTCTGGATGTCCTTTACAAAATTCAATCAAGCCTGCGCAGCGTTTCTCTTCGAACATGACGATCGCGAGTAACCCTTGCGCGAGTGCTTCTGGATTAATGACAGCACGGAACCCTTCGATGATTCCCGCGTCCTCCATTTTTCGGACCCGTTCGATGACGGCAGGTGCCGATAATCCGATCTGACGTCCGAGTTCCGACCATGGAATCCGGGCATCGTCTTGCAGAATCCGGACAATCTGTTGATCAATTTGGTCCATTTTTCATCTTCCCTTCGAATTAAAACCACTTTCTTCAAATTAACATGGAATCAAAGGAAAATATAGCCTTTCTCTATGTTCTCCTACTGTGCTCATCAAAATGCTTTTCTTATACTAGTAACAGGAGGTGATACTTATGGAACCAACCTGTGTCCGGTGCCAAGAAACGATTGAAACGACGGTCTATCAGTGCTCGCACGCTTGTACATTTTGCGAACCGTGTACGAAAACGCTCGATCATATTTGCCAAAACTGCGGGGAGATGCTCGAACCCGTCACACCAGTCGCGACTTAAAAAGACGGATGCCTCGGCACCCGTCTTTTGTCTATTTAGATCGTCTCTTGTGATTGCCGCTCGGCTAAGCGCCCTTTTGCTTGTTCTTGATGCGGCTTGATCGCCGACTCCCCGAGTGCTTTCGCTAGACCTCGGGTTGGAAGATTGACATACATCGACTCATAATTGCTGACTTCGAACGTCTCATGGAAGATCCCGACCGTTTCTGATGTCCGTGCCTTCTGATTGAATCGTTTCCACACCGTCAAATGACGGGAACCATGGGCATATGCCATCAATTCTTCCGTCGAACGCCAATACTGAATCAACGTCACGGAACGCCAACCGACAAGTGACTCATGCGAAATCAAACCGACATCGTTTGCATAACACTCTTGTAGCATCGGTCCCATCGCCTGGACCGTCGGTAACCACTGCCGGACAGAACGTAGGCGATTGATCCGTAAACCGATGATGAACACGACGACGTCTTTGTTCGGAGTCGCAATGATCCGTTTCATGTCAATTTCCTCCTTCAAGGGTCTCAAGGGAAGCGTCGCACCAGTCGAGTAACGCCCGTGTCTTCCGAATGCCATAATCAAGCGTCAATAACCAATAGACGGCATCATTCGAGTCAGGATAAGAACGAATCATCGCATCGATCGCTTGATACGTCTCAAGCCGTTCTTCGAGCAATCGCGCGTGCTCCTGAATTTTCTGCAAGGTGACCTCTTTTGAAGCATGTCGAGCGAAGTACAGCTTCAACAACAGGTCGTTCCGTTGCACCGGCAGTTCGACGGACGGTTCAGCGACCCACCTCTCGAGCTCTGCATGCCCGTTTTCCGTCAGGGCGAATTGTTTCCGTTCCCCATCCGTGACCTCTTCAACGATCAAACCTTCCGCCTCTAACCGTTTCAGCGTCGGATAGACTTGTCCGAAGCTGATTTTCCAAAAGTGATTCAAGCTCGTATCGATCGTGTGTTTCATCTCATAACCAGACGTACATCCGCTTGCAAGAAGTCCGAGAATCGCATAGCGGGTCATATTTTCTTTTGGCATCGGTCCCTCCTATATCTAAAAGATAGTATCTTTTAGATATAGTTCCCGTTCATTCAAATGCCAAACAGGAAATTTACTGGATGAAGCAGGAATTCTCATTTTAAATCCGAATTCTTGTTCACATACTTAATTAAAAGGAGTTCTCACATGACATATGCTAAAACTTCTCTCTTCTTTAGTTTGCTCGGTCTGCTCATCGCCTCTATGATTTTCCCGCCGCTCAACTGGTCGTTCGGACCAAACTCGATGCTTACGATACCGATCGGACTTGTCATTTATCTGTTTGGAATCGGACTCGGGATCGTCGCCATCAGACGACGCGAACCGGGAATTCTCAAATACGTTAGTCTCGCCTGTGCCGTTCCACTTGGTGTGTTACTACTGCTCTTTCTCGGTTTCATCTTCAGCGGGCAGATTTAATCATTTTACAAGAGTTGTTCATGAGATGTTTTCCCGCCTGCATCGAACGTCAGCTGATGGATTGCTGGACTCCCCATCGCGCCCAGCCACTCATTTGCCGGTCGTCCACTGTAGTGTTCGAGCACTAACGCCAACACGAGACCATGCGTCGCGACGACCAATCGGTGGTGCGGGTGGGTTTTACGTAGCTGATCGATGGCTACTAGAGCACGATTGCGTGCTATTTGATTCGACTCTCCACCTTTTTGCGCGTAATCATCATTTTGGAATGATCGCTTCAACAGTTCTTCTAGCCGTTCAGGCGATAAACGTTCGTCTGTTTCCTGAAAACGCCGTTCTTGAAACGCTGCCTCGTAGATCGGCAAACCTCGTTGCTCAGCAAGTGGGCGAACGGAGTCCATCGCCCGTTGCATCGGACTCGAGTAGATGGCGTCAATCGGTATCTCTTTAAAGAACGCCACTAGTTCCTGTGCTTGTTCTTGACCTGCATTCGTTAATCCCCGCCCTCGATCACTGCCTGTTTTGATCGATTCGCAATGGCGAATGAAATAGATCGTCCTCATCGTAACTGGACCCACTTTCCTTCAGATATCACGTCTACGTTCGAACCGATGACACGGATCGCTGTCGCGTCGTCGATTGCGTAAGCTGGATTCGTTAATATCTCAGCCCAAGACTTGGCAGCTTGTAAGTGATTGTCCGGTAACTGCGGATGATCGAGATGCGGGAAGATTGAAAAATCAACGAGACCTAATGTTGCGTCCGATTGCTCCGGCGTCTTTTTCCACCCAACGAAATCTGTTCCAATTCGTGGCGTAAGCACCATGCTACCGGCACTCATCCCGACATAGACCCCTGTCAAATTCGGTAACATGCGATCAAAACCCGATTCGACGAACCAATGATGTAGAAAGAGCGGATCCCCACCATTAACGAGGATGACATCCGCTTGTTCGACCGCTGGTTGCCAAATTGCTGGATCAATTACCGAGACCGCTGATAATTCCAACAGACCGACTGACTTCCATCCTAAATCAACCATCGGTGCCTCATCTTTTCCTTGAATGAAGTTTGTAGCAAGCTCCAATCCTTTGGATAACGCATATGAAGCTGTCGTGATCGCGATGGCATGGCATTCCTCAATCGGTTTTCCGAGCATCTCGCGTAACGCTTTGTGAATCGTTGGATTTTGTATTCCACCAGACGTTAATAAATAGTCCATCGTGATACCTCCTGTTCTTTGCTTCAGTTTACAATATTTGTACGTTTCTGGTATCCTTACTTTTATTCCCACAAGAATAGGAGGAATCATATGTCATTCGATTTAATGACGTTACCTGAAACGACGTTACACTATCGTCTGATTCTCGGAACTTCCAATCAACCGACGTTTATCTTTGAAAACGGATATGGACAAGATCTTTCAACCTGGCAACCAATCATGGATCAAGTTGAAGGACTTGGAACGATCTTGATGTATGACCGTACGAACATCGGTGGCAGTATGCCCTATGATTCCGAGACTAGTCGACAGAGCGTGAATCGCCTTCGCCGTTTGATTCATACTTTATCTCTCAAACCACCATTCATTCTTGTGGGTCATTCCTATGGCGGCACGTTAGTTCGACAATTTGCATCGCAATATCCAAATGAAATAAAAGGTCTATTGCTCATTGATGCAACACCAGAGTCCTATATTCAACGCTTCTTACCCGTTATGCCAAACACGTTCCAATCCATTTACAAAAAACAATTCACGCTCGAATGTACATACGAAGATTTTAAAGAGAGTATTGAAGCGACGAACGTCGATGTCCTCTACCCATTTCCACTCATTGTTCTGTCTGCTGGTAAAAAGGATCATTATTCTCGTGAGGCGCAACTATTGTGGCACGAATTGCAACGACAAACTGCTGCACAGTCGATTCAAGGATCATTCATCGAAGTTGTCAACAGCCGGCACTTCATTCAACAGGATGCTCCCGATATTGTGATCGATGCGTTACATCGTTTGATTTCAGGTGATTCTTAAACTCTTTTCAAAGGAACTATTTCCCATTTACATACGTATAACTAATGTAAGCTTGATTCGACACACTGAATGGAGGCACATATGTATTCGATTCCTAGCTACTTCATACTCTACTTAAAAATCATGCTGACGGATAAGATTCCGGTCTTTTGGTCGTTGATTTTCCCATTGATTCTCGCCTTTGTCTTCGGGTCACGACTCGACTTCACCGAGAGCAGTTTCCTCTCGTTCCTCGCGCTTTTTTGGGGCTATATTTTACTTTCGATTTACGTGAATGGCATCGGTCTCCAGCTTGCCCGAATGCGGGAGCATGGTTTGATGAAAACGTATATCATGATTTCCGGTAGTAAGATCGGTTGTATTCTCGCACTCGTACTCGTTCAGCTCGTGTTCGCAACCGTTAGTTTAACGGTCTTTACGACGATCCTGATGCTCGTATTCAGCTTCTTCTCACCTTTGACGTTGTTACTTGCTTATCTCGTCTTGTTGCTCAGCATCCCGCTTGCTTTTGCAAGCATCGCCTTGACGATGCTTCCGGCAAAGATTTCGAGTATGTCGACATTGATCAACATCGTCATGTATCCCCTGTTCTTGTTCGCAAGTAGCCAACCGGATCGTTGGTACAGTTACTTGAATCCTTTTTATGTCATGAAAACACTCGGTCTCGCCGTCTCCGAGCACGTTACGGGAGCATCGTTACTTATCTTGACCGTCGTACTCGTCGTTTATTTATTACTTGGTCTATTCTCTGTCAAACGCTTTAATCTCATGTCATTGCTGACCCGATAGGAGGATTCAGATGCACGTCCAACACATACGCTTTAACTATCCGAAATCACCTGACCTGTTACACGATGTCTCCTTTTCACTCATTTCCGGAAAATTGAACGTCTTGATTGGGATGAACGGTGCCGGTAAAACGACACTGTTTGATTGCATGACCGGTGCTTTACCGATCACGTCCGGAGAACTGGACTTACCCGATATTTCGGACATTCTCTATTTGACGCAATTCATCTATTACTCGGACGAACTAAAGGGCAAGGATGTCGCTGTCTTCGTCGGCCGGCTCGCCCGTTTGAAAGCATATCGCAAGCAAGAGACGTATACGCGTCACCTGAAACAGCCACGAGAGCTCGATTTATTCGCTCATCTGTGGGAGCTGAAAATCGGTAAGATGTCCGCTGGCGAAAAGAAATGGTTGTTCGTGACCCTGTTGACGACAGTACCACGTTCGCTCTACATCTTTGACGAGCCAACGAGCGGGGTCGACCCGGCAACACGGCTTCATATCATGCGACGCTTCGAGCAGATGACAGCAAACGGTCAAACGTGCCTCTTCTCGACCCATCAATTACACGATCTATTGCATACGGACGCTCATGTCATCTTTCTCCATCAAGGTCGTATTTTGTACGAAGGCGACTTCAAGGATTGGTTGAACCGATTCGAGACGACCGATCCGGACGTCGCGTTCGTTCAGATGCTTGAACTGGCAGGATAACGTTAACCACCTCTCTTATGGAGGTGGTTTTTTGTAATATTTGAAATATAGGTTTTCGAAAAACATGTACAGGATATACACATTATAAGAAAGGAGGTCGTCCGATGAACTTCATTTCCGGTCAAGCATTTATCACGATGATGGATTCACTTTTCAACGAAGAGGAATGGAATCGACACGTCTTATACATCACTGCGAATTCAGCGGCTGTCCACTTACAAAAACGATCTACCACCATTCTCTCGCATCCTATGGAATATCAGATTTCGTTTCTCGTGCATTTACCAACGCTAGAAAAACGACTGATCGTCAAAACGAATCAACAGGAGACGCGTCAATTTTTCTTTGATTCAATGGCTTCCATCGATTGTATGTGCACTAGTATAATGCCGTGGGCGAATCCAGGGCGATTTAATGAGGAGGAAAACGTTCATGTCCACCAACACTCTTGAACAACGCATGAATGCCGTCCTCGATTGTTTGGCGACCGCAAAGGACTACCAACGCATCGCCGGACGGCATGATGTGTCGTATCAACAATTGTATAACTGGGTCCGGCGCTATGAGAGCGGCGGTATTCCTGCCCTGACGGATCGCCGTGGTCGGAAGTTACGAAGCGAACGACTTACTTCGACTCAGCATACGCCTTGAACCGATCAAGGATCGCCTGCCAACCCGCTTGTTGCATCTCAGGCGGGTTAATCGTTTCGGCATCAAACGATTCGACGACTTCGGTTTGTTCCCCGTTCCGAGAAAAGTCGATCGTCACCTGACGACCATCCTCAAGGACATACGCAATGCGCTCATAAGGAACGATTGCCTCATATGTACCCGTGAAATCAAACCCCATGCTACCGTCTTTTGCTTCCATTCGATTCGTGAATTGACCACCGACCGTCAAATCATTCGTTGACGCCGTCGTATGCCAATCGTCAGACGCTGCGTTCCAGCGTTTGATGTCTTCCGGTGCGTTCCAGATCTCCCACACGGTCTCGACCGGACGATCAATCACGGCTTGAATCGTTAGTTTCGTCATCTTTTTTCCTCCCTACTAATTTGAAGTTCCCTCCTTTTTTCGAGAATACCTAGACAAATTCCTTGTTTTTATCGATTAATTCAGAGGTGATTTTGAACGCTTTGTTTTCCATACCACAAACAATAGAATCGCCGGAACGAGACAGATGATTGCATCGGTAACGGTCGGCAGTCGTAACGCCGGACTGGTTAAAAACCGAACGCCTTCCACCGTCCAAATCGTTAACATACAGGTGGTCAACGCTGCAAGCCGCCAGCGTCTCGGAATCTGGATCCAGTAAGCGAGGAGTCGCTCCGATAACTTCATCTTCCTTCCACCTTTCGGACCGCTTTCAGAAAGCTTTGTTCCGTTTTATAGGAGGCGTCGCGCCACATGAAACGTTTTGTATGCTGGAACGTATTTTTTTCAAACTGATTTCCAGAACTCGTCTTGAAGTAATGGGCGACACTTAACGAACCATCGAATGTGTTCCCGATGATTGTATTGTCACGCACATCGTGCTGGACAAGCAATTGACCACCCTCGAGCCCTTTCGCATCATTCCCGATCAGCTGATTTTGCTCGATCCGGACACGTTTTGTACCGCCTCGCTTCGTGTCATACCCACCAATCGCAATTCCGGTGTAGACGTTTTGCCGTACATCATTCTGGCGGACGATGACATCTTCTGCGTACCGTCCGGCATGTTCACTCGTCACTTCAATCCCGATATCACTCGCTTCGACGAGATTCTTCTCAATCGTCAAATTCTTCCCACCATCGACATAGATACCGGCTGCGCTGTATTCCTTCCCGTAAGCAGGATTGCCGTAGCTCGACGTCCGGTAGACACGATTTTCCGACACGACGCCCTCACGGACGTAGTCGTCTTTCTTCGACTGAGCGATCCCTTCGTGTCCGATCAAATCAATTGCGATGTTGTCGTTATCCCGTACGACGTTCTTCGTCACACGGAAATGTTTGACGTTTCCGTTTAAGACGAGGGCTTCACTGAAACCGAGACGATTCTGCTCGACTCGGTTACCGGTGATCGTCAGGTGACGAATCGCTCCCGTTCCGTAGACGGCGATGCCGTGTGCATTCCCATCTTTCGCGAGCGTCTTGATCTGGCGAACCGTATTGTTCTTCAACGTGATGTTAAATCCTGATCCCGTGACCAAAATGCCGATCGGTGTCGCATCCGACCGTTTCGACTGAACGGCTTCGATCGTCAGTCCTTGGATTGTCACATATTTTCGATTTTTCACCTGAACGATCGGTAAGGTTGCGTCCCGATCTTTGATGTTTTTCCCGCTTAACGTGACCTGCTCGTCTTGATAGTTTCGGAAGGTGATCGGGCGTTCTTTCGTTCCGTTCTGTCTAACGTTCAGCTTCTCGTAATACGTTCCTTTTCGCAAGTAGACCGTCGTACCCGCAGTCGCTTTTTGTGTCGCCTGTCGAATCGTTTTAAACGGATGCTTCAACGTGCCAGTATTTTTATCACTGCCGTTCGGTGCGACGTATAACGATTTTGCCGTCGATTCGGCCTCTTCACTTGTCGAGGCACAACCGACGAGCAGGACGGTTGCTAATAACCATTTGCCTTTCATGATTTCCTCCTTTATTTAGCAAGAACATTGTTGGTATAATCTAGGTAACATTTCTAATTTTTTGAATATTTCAATTTCATCTCGATTCACTATGACTATGGAAAAGAGGATCACGTCATGAAATACGCGCTCTTATTCACTCTGCCCTTCTTGCTTGCTGGTTGCACAACGGAAGCAACCGTCCTTCCAAAAGAAACCGTCAACATCAAGAAGTCTTCCTTTTCGATCACACCTTCTACCACGAAGGACGAGTCGCAGCAACAGCGGACATTTTTCTTAACTGGTACACTCGATCGCCCACTCCAGCTCAAAGCGGTCCAATTTGACGATACAGAACCACCAGAGGTGCTGATCGACAAATCGATTCCTGCCGGTACATATGATCGCACACCGTTCCAATTGACGTATGATTTGAACCTGCTCAACGATTCGCATGCCTTCACCTATTCGCTTGATACGAAGAATGGTATTCCTGAGACGAAAACGGTCTATACCTTACCTCAAAACGTCCAGACTGACAGCGGTCAATTCAATGATCAGAAACAGACGATTGCTTCGTTCTATCCCTTACTCCTCAAACGCTATACGACAGGAGAATCGATCATCGGTCGCTCGATCGACACGTTATCCTCTCCTCATCTAAAAGTCAGAAAACAAGAAGGCGCAATTTTGATTTATTTGGCGAAATCACGATAAGGGGAACGGCGGACCGAGAAAAAGTCCGCCGTTTTTTTAGTCCGCTATGACATGCGACATGTCAGCTTCTAATCGAATCACGGCTTCCCCATCCCTGTATTCAACGATCGTCAAACTCGTTCCATGAATGAACGGCGGATCCCATAATGTCGCGAACGGCTTTCGTTGAAGATATGTCAGCAAGATGTTAAGGAAGATGCCGTGGGTGACGATCAAAATGTTTTCGTCTTCTTCATGGTCTGCTAGTCGTTCCAAAAACGATAGAATGCGCTCGCGGACCGCGTCAAAGGACTCTCCACTCTCCGGTATGTAGGTATGCGGCGTTTGCCAAAATGCAACATGAGCAAGCGGATGCGCGACTTCAATTTCCGCTGCCGTCCGTCCTTCCCAGGCCCCCATGTGCATTTCACGCAATCGATCGTCGATGGTGACCGGAATCGCTGGATCGAGATCCATCATTCGAACTGTTTCTCGGACGCGACCAATCGGACTGATATAGAGGTGATCCAGATGAATTTCACGTAAGCGGTGACCAAGATCCCGCGCATTTTGTCTGCCCTTTGCTGTCAAAGGAGAGTCTTCCCAGCCTTGCATTCGTTTTTCGAGGTTCCATTCCGTCTCGCCATGACGCGTAATGTAAAGTGTTGGCATCTGTTCCATCCTTTCGATTTCTAGTTTCTTTCAAAAGTGTATCAAACTCTGGCTGCTTTTTCCTGCAACTAGAGAAAACGAATCCAGTAGAGAAATTCACCAATCCGTTCGGTATGATGAAGATAGACCTAAAGGAGGAATTCGATGAATCGCCAAGAGATGATTGACCTTGCCAAACAAATCCGCTCGGATGAGGAACGTCCTCAAGTCACACCTCCTCATCCATCGCAAGCGACAACGACTACACTACAAGTGTCGACTTCAGTCGGAGATGTCCGAGTGTTGTGCCACTCACCGATTGATGCAGTAGAACCGTTACCCGGATTCATCAGTTTCCATGGTGGTGGTTTTATCACCGGAACGCCAGAGATGGATGAACCATGGAATCTGTTTCTCGCTGAGACCGTCAACTGTCATGTTCTCAATATTGAGTATCCGTTAGCCCCGGAGCATCCATTTCCTGTTCCGGTTCACGTCGCCTATGAGGTCGTTCAGTGGATTTTCCAACATGCTGATACGCTACACCTCGATGCTTCACGCATCGCAATCGGAGGGCATAGTGCTGGTGGCAATCTTGCGACTGCCGTATCGTTATGGAACGCTGAGCAGACAGATCCTGTGCCGCTCATCGCTCAAATTCTGGACTATCCTCCGCTTGATCTCGCGACGGATCCCGCGGATAAACCATTCTTCGAGGAGGCGATCCCCGCTGAACAGGCACGGCAGTTCAATGCGATGTACATCGCTCGTGCGGAAGACGCGTATCATCACCTCGCTTCGCCACTCTATGCGGGTCAACTCGATGCGTTACCACAGACGCTCGTCCTGACGGCGGAGCACGACTCGCTGGCGCAGGAGGCGCGGCAGTATGCGAAACGCCTTCAGGCGGCAGGTGTCGCTGTTGAGCACCAGGAATTCGCCGGTCAAGCTCATGCGTTTACGCATCACGGTGACTTAGACGTGGCACTTCAGGCGTGGCAACGTATCGCGGATTACCTCAAGTCTGTCTATCGTTCGTAAGTATACGGAGCTGACTCAAAAGTCAGTTTCCACAAAGATAAGGATAGCAGAATGATGATTTGCTACCCTTATCTTATAACAAAAAGAATGACGCGTTTCACGCAACTCCCACAGGAAAAAGCGCATCTTTGCGCTGTCAGAGACAAACAAGACCCGCTTTCCTGCTTGAATAAGGCAGGAAAGCTGGCTTGTGTCTCGCCTGAGGAAAGGGCGTGAAAAGACGTGTCATTCTTTTTTGAGTCAGCCTCTTTGTCTTTTTAGCCTGTCTAATCGTTTACTCGGTGAGAAGCGAGTCAATCGGACTGTCTAGTGATCGCTGAATCAATCGTATGATCGTCTCTTCCGGTCGATCACTGACGATCCACATCACGTCTGTTCCGTTTTGGTAGGCAAGATTGAGCTGTTTTCCTTGCTTTAGAACGTGTACTTTCAATCCATTAACGGTACGTACCCGTTTTCCAAATCGTGCCGGAATCTGCTCACTTTTCAGTCGTGTCTGAATCACTGTATAATGACGATTCGTTACAAGTTTCGTCGTCATTTTCTTCTTGTTTCCTTCCCACGCTAGGCTCCCTTCGATTGCCTCGCCTTTCGTCGATTGATCCCGAATGAGATCCATTGAACTGCTTAACATCCAGTTCGACTTTTTTTCGTAAATCATCAGCGTATCGTATCGTCCTTCAATCACGCTTGCTAACAGTAGATTATAGTCACCGAATCGAGCGTCCACTCGAAAATCGTCTTGCTTTAACGTATAGGTGGACTTGTCACTCAAGTCATACTTAAACTGATGCTCAGCGGTCTGAGACGCAGTCGGATAGGAACCACTGTCGAACAGACTCATACCATCAACGTGAATCTTTTCCTTCACCTCGACATTCTTTTCCGGCGCGCATCCGCTGATACAGAGGAGTCCTACTAGTAAAATCGGTATCGTTTTTTGATAACTGATTCGTTTCATCGCATAAGCTCCTTCTTGTTTCATGGACGTATATGTAGACTCGGATCGTCTCTCCATCCTTTTTTACTCACCCGTTGCTGAAAGATCGAATGACGTTCAGTACCAACTTGAAAAGACGGTGTCGGTCGAATGATCCGATTCGTAAAGTCACTTGCGCCGTATGGAAGATAGAGTTCAAAGTCTGGTCGTCTCGTCACACCGATTGCCGTGACGGTCTCCGGGAACTGCGCGATTGCATCTTGTGCTGATGTGTATGGATGCAAATCGTTGACTGCGTGCATGCGTGCTTGATTCTTGACCGACCACGGTAAATCAAGCCATTCACACAATTCTCGCTCATGTCTTTTTTCCGTCGCTTCTGAAATATCCGATGGATCAAAATAGACGATATCGATGTCCGACTGTGCGTTTAAGTCGGTTCCCCAAACCTTCGAACGTAAGACACCGGCACAGATCCACCAATCCGGCAAATCAAGTCGTTCTACATTGGCCAGCATGAGTTGCACTTCCGCATCCTCTCGTAATCGCTGTTCGATGTCAGCTTGATTCATTTCGTTTTCTCCCTCCAACGCAGCATGATGCTGGTTGCTTATTTTCTATAGTTTACCTCATTTCATCAGAACGGGAATCATTTCCTGACTTTTATCCCATTTTTTGTATTATCACTTGTTTCCATTCCTTGTAAATAGTATATTTTGTATAACTATTCTGACAATTCAACGAAAAGGAGTGTTTTCATGTCACGTTCTCGTAAAACGATTCCCGTGCTTGTGACTTCTTTTGCTCTGCTTGGTGGTGTTGGTTGGTACTGGGCTTCACATCAGGATAAACCCGTCAACGTCTCATCACAAACGAAATTAGCTGGTGTTAATGAAACAACCGAAGATCATGTTCAATCGATTCAAGAATTGATGAAGCTAGGAATTGTTAAAACGTATCCTGGTGATCCGGAATTAAAAAAGAAGTCATTCCGTGCTGAAGCACTTTTAGCTTCTCCCCCAAAAGAATTACAGTTAAAAGAAAAGACGGGTTTCCGCTACGTAACCGTACCACTTGTCCTGCATGATACGACTGAGACTGTGGGAGGTTACAGCATTTATAAACCGAACTTGTTTGTTCTAAATGACGGTAAGGGCAACGAATACAAGGTGGTCGACTATGTCAACCATAATCCGAAGGCATGGCGTAACAGTCATCAGTATTACGCTCCACAACGTGCTCAACTCGATCTCGTGTATCAAGTACCAGTCAAATCGAAAACGTTCGTCTTACTCGCAGATTCCGACGCGTTCCCGAAAACACATGCGATTAAGATCGAGTTATGAACTGTCGCGCTTGCATGAATGTGTAGGCGCTTTTTACATAGTATTTTAGAAGGGATGTGGTGTGAGTGCTACGATTCATTTGGAATTCTTGGTGGCGCAACAAAGAACGATTCATCCTCTTACTTGTCGGCGTACTCGTCGTCAGTACCGGATTGAGTTACTTGATCGGCACGACGCAAGCGAACAACGGTACCGTCGTTGACGAGTTACAAAAACGCTGGAAATCTTCCTACGATATCGTCGTTCGTCCACCGAACAGCCGGAGCGTGACGGAAGACCTCAAACTACTCGAACCGAACTATATGAGTGGTCTAGACGGTGGGATCACGATGAAACAATACAAAACAATTCAAGCCCTTGCAGATGTCGACGTCGCTGCTCCAATCGCGATGATTGGAAATCATGCGACAGGTGCAAACGTCGGTACGCATCGTTTTGATGATTACGGTGTCTATAAGTTGACGATCACTGACAAACAGAATACCGGACTAAACGTCGAAAAGTATTCTTCCGTCAACTATCTTGCTGCTGGGTGGACGCCGGATGAAAATGCCACTATCTCTGGTGTCTCACCTGCTGCGCTCGGTGAAGAACCTTTGCTCGAGTTCGGGAGCGATACGATGATTGCCGGAATTGACCCAAAAGCGGAAGCCCGCTTGATTGGTCTAGACGAGGCGACAGTCGACGGCAAACATAGCCGTTATTTTGACGAACAGGACACAGCAAACATCGTCGATCCGGAACTTGGAACGGTCGAGCTTCCCATATTGATGAACGAGCGCGAGTATGTCGACGCATCGCGAACGTATACGTATGAAAAGTTAGATCTTCCCCTCATTAATGATTCGATTCAGGAGACGATTCGAGATGTGACGAAACGGGGCGGTAAAAAATATTTAAAAACGTTAAAGACGACGGATAGTCCTGGAAAAACCTATTCCGTCACGACACAAGACGTTCAGAAAAAATTGATCCAGCAAATCATGACCGACTCCTTTCCGACATTACCCTCTGGTAACTCCGAGTGGCTGATCCTCAAACCGTCACCAATCAGTTACCAGACGATTTCGAGCCCTTTCGCTTCTCGTTGGCCTTTCAGTTATCAGGTCGAACCGAAAAAAGTCAATCCTGATTCCTTACTTGCGAAACGGACGATGTATCGTGAGGCACGGATGTTCGGAAAAACGAGTGACGATTGGCCACGGATTCGCTTGAACTATATCGGCGTCTTCAATCCGAAGAAATTGAATTTATCAAAGGATCCGTTAACCGAATTACCGATGGAAACTTACTTCCCAGCTAAAGCACAATGGGTCATGGACAAAAACGATCGACCGGTCAATCCGGTCAAGGACGTCAAGCCGACGAACGACGCCTATGATTTCTTGACGAAACCACCTTCTATGTTGACGACGCTCGATGCCGCCTTTAAGATTCGCGGTGAAAAAGCGATTTCCGTCATTCGTGTCAACGTCAAAGGTGTCGATCAGATGAATGCCGCGAGTGAGCAAAAACTCCAAGATGTCGCTCGCGAAATCGAGGATAAGACCGGTTTGATCACGGACGTCACGCTCGGTTCGTCACCGCAACTTGCATTGACTTACTTACCGGGTCTAGAAAAAAAATCGGCTCTCGGCTGGGTGCAGCAACCGTGGATTAAGCTCGGTTCTTCGATGACGATTTTCCAGGAAGCGAAAGTCGGTATGTCTGGTGTCATCGCTAGCGTCATCGCGGTCGCACTCGTCTATGTCTTTAGTTCTAACATCATCCTGCTGTACGCTCGTAAAAAAGAGTTCTCGATTCTATTATCACTCGGTTGGCGGCCACGTCAGCTCTCTAAACTGCTATTCCTTGAAGCGACGCTACTCGGTTCTCTCGTCGCACTAATCGCCTGGACGATCCTCGGTACGTTCTGGTTGACGACGGACCATCCAATCGCACTGGGTCGGATTCTTCTAATCGGACTAGCCGGTTTACTCATCTACTGGGGTGGTACACTCGTACCGATGACATTGATCCGAAGAATCAAGCCGTATGAGAGTATGCGTTCCGGGGAAGTCTCTCGTTCACGACGCTTCGTCCGCTCCCAATCGATTGTTGGTATGAGCATGAACCAACTCTTCACATACTGGCAACGAACGCTTCTTTCCATCATCGCGATTGCCTTACCCACGGGTCTGTTCATCTTCTTCCTGTTCGTGACATTCCGTCTAAAAGGAGTCTTGTATGCAACGTGGCTCGGCGAATACGTCGCTTTAGAAGTCGGCACGATGCATTATGTCGCGATGGGTGTCGCCTTATTGATTGCTATTTTGACGACGACGGAAATTCTTTGGCAAAACGTCAATGAACGTCGCAGTCAACTCGCCGTCTTAAAGGCGACAGGTTGGCAAGACACACTCATCCGCCGACTTGTCTTACTGGAAGGTTTGTTGACAGGGCTACTTGCTGGGATTGTCGGACTTCTCTTTGCGCTAGCGATGATTTGGCAAGTCTACCGTCAATTCCCGACATCGGAACTCGGTTTCTTATCTGCTACGATTCTAATTCCGCTTGTAACTGGAATTATCGGAGCCGTCTTGCCAGCTCAACGGGCTGTCCGAATCGTTCCGAATGCAGCGATCAGTAGTGTCAGCGTCAATTTCAAAGAGACGGAGCGTCGCTTCAAGCTGGCCCTCTCAACGATTGGTGCCGTGCTATTTGTCGGTGTCTTATCGCTATTCCTGTTTGCGACAAATGAATCGCCAGCTGAACAGACACCGATCGCTCAAGCACCGAAGGTCATCACGACAGGTAGCAAGATTACAGATGGTGTGACCGGATCGAAGAGAACGCTTAAGAAAACAGAAAAACAAGCTTCCGGTGTGATTGAAGAAACGATGGCGAAAGGCGTCATCAAGTCGTTCCCGGGAGACCCCGTCGTCAAAGATACAAGTTTTTGGGTTGGTACGTTATTGAAGCAACCGCCTGCCTCCTTGAAATTAAAAGAAAAAGCCGGTTATCAATACATCACTGTACCGACGTTCTATCAAGACCCATTTTATCAAGAAATCGGTGAAGAAAGGTTTTACCATCCGAATCGTTTCAGTCTGACTGGAGTCAGCGGAGTCTACGAACCGATTGATTATGAAAATAAGAACGAAAAAACTTGGAAACAAGGACTGAAATACGTCGCCCCGGGCAAAGCACACGTCAATCTCGTCTATCAAGTTCCGGCAGACGAGACGGAATTCGTCCTGTTCGTCTCAGGGGATAACTTCGCGAAGACGATTTCAATCAAAATCGATTTAAAGAACGACTAAAAACAGACCGTCTTGCGCGTAGATTCCCCTATGCGCGAGACGGTCTGTTTTTTCATAAACGAATCAGGATGATGCCACCTAGCATGACAAGTAGACTGACGATCTGCACACCAGTGACCGGTTGTTTTTTCGCACCGAACCAGCCGAAACGGTCAATCAATAGACTGCCAGTCAGAAGACCGATCGTGACGATGACGACAGCGAGTCCTGTACCAACGAGCGGAACGATGAAGGCATTACCGGCAACGAACAACGCACCGATCAACCCACCGATCCAAATCCAGGCAGGTAAGGATTGCGACCGATCGATGTGCCACTTCGTTCGGAGGATCAGATTCAGCAATAACAAGGTGATCATCCCGATGACAAATGAAATCAAGGCGCCTTTGACGGCTGACCCGAGAACACTACCGAGATGACCATTGATCGCCGTCTGGGCAGCACTCATCATACCGGTCAGAATCCCGAGCAGACGCCAGACAAGCACCGAGTTTTCTGATGATGCCACCTGTTGCTTCCGCCGTCGTGCGAAATAGTCACCAAGCGCGACCGTCCCGACGACACCGAGTAACACAAGCACTGCGCCGATGACTCGTGTCAGTGAGAGTGAGGTGACCGTTGACTCAAACAATCCGAAATGATCGATCAACAGTCCCATGATGACCTGACCGAAAATGGGCATGATGACCGTTTGGACGCCTCCGAGTCGTGGAAACAACAAGATGTTCCCGGTCAAATAGATGACGCCGAGCAGTCCCCCACCCCAAATCCAGAACGGTTCATCGGCAGTAGCCGTGAGACCTGTGAGATTCCCATCGACGAGCAACACGAGAATCAGTAAGAAGAGTGAGCCGATCGAAAAGGAAATCAGCGAAGCGAGGAACGGCGAACCGACGACGCCCCGCAGTCGTGTATTGACACTCGTTTGAACCGGTACGAGCAGACCGATGATAAATCCAATGATGATTGCAAGCATACGAGGACCTCCTTTTTCATGTGCCCCTTCATCATACGGTAGCGGCTCATGTTGAAGCGACCGGAATGCTCAAAAAGGAGCCGGTTCATCGACCGGCTCCACGGATTAGATCTTTTTCCACGACTTCGGATAGGTCCGGAGTTCCTTCTTCGTTGGATGCTCAGCATCGAGACGTTTTCCGTTTCGT
The DNA here is from genome assembly GCF_018618895.1 of Exiguobacterium sp. s143. Lineage (NCBI taxonomy): Bacteria > Bacillati > Bacillota > Bacilli > Caryophanales > Exiguobacterium > Exiguobacterium sp. s143. The sequence continues at coordinate 376,249 of NZ_JACSMX010000001.1, forward strand.
TCAAGCAACATATCGGACACGAGCAAAACAATCGCAAGAACGACATAGACGGCAAAACTGAGGAAGAATGGCAAGTCGAATACGATGATCAGTGGGAAAAATAATCCCATTAAGATCACGAACAAAAAATCGGTCACATACTGCCATTGAATGATTTTTTTCATCTGTGGTTCTACCGTTAATGCCATATCACGTTCGACTTCTTGCGAGTGAATCCGCGCAATCCAGACCAATGCTACAAGTAAAAAGAACAATGGCCAGTACACGTCCCGATTGGCGACGACTAATAAGATACTGACGCCGTACAGCAACGAGCTGTACAAACGTGGTTTGACGAGTTGACGCTTTTCTTCTTGAATGAACGCGATGCGTTCGGCTTTCGTTTTCACCTATATTCCCCCAAACGGATGTAACATCTACTATTAATTCGATCGAACCGTCCGAGATCGACCGATGTACTCGACTTTATTTTGAAGTACACGATACATCCGGTATTCTCCCGTCGGTGCCGACTTCAGCTGAACGGCAATCTGATGACGTCGTGATTTCGATGATTCCGACGCTACGAAGTACGGTTTGACCGATGCGATATCATCGCGTCCAAACTGCTTCGTCACGTGTCGAACGACTTGTACTTCAACAATCTGTTCATATGTCGCATCCCGTTCATCTGCGATCATCCACCAGCCGACACCGCTAATTATTACGAGTAATAGAATCGCCCCGATCGTTTTTCGCATTTCGATCCCCCCGGTTCACGTGCCCTTATTTACTGTTTCAATTCGTGAACGAGGTTTTCCTGCTTTCGTCGGGTGACGAACCAAGCGATGCTTATGACAAGCACTATTAAACCGACAATGGTTCCGGCAATCGTCGGTACGTTGAAGTAAAATGATCCCGCATCATCAATCCGTGTCACGAAGAAGGTCGCCCCGATACCACTGATCAGTCCAAAGGTGATGCCGCTCCCAATGAATAAGAGCATTTGAATGAGTGTCAGCTGACGGAGCTTGTTCCGTGTCAACGCAATCGTTCGTAGCAAAGCATACTCACCTCGTTTTCCACTCACGAAACTGAGTAAGGCGTTCGCAAGTCCGAACCAGACGGATCCACTCATGACGACGAGCGCAATCAAGAAGACGAACCAGCGTTCCGTCGTTTGTTGCTCCGCATCGCGAAGCGCGTCAGATAGTCGACTCACTTGCAATGTCGGATAACTTTCTGTGATCTCTGATAATGTTGTGGTCACTTGCGCCTTCGTTAACTCGGACGGAACGTCGATAAAGACATTCAAGATGTGATCGTTTGGTTGCCGCAGTTGCTCGTTCCGCCAATCCACGAGGACGTCTGGTGCTATCTTCTTTTCAATTCCAACGATTCGGAATTGACCGACCGAAACGCTTCGTTCTTGTTCCCCGTCCCATCGCCCGAGCGGCAACATATCGCCTTTTTGAAGACTGTGTGTTTTAGCAAAGGCACGTGAGACGATGATTCCTTCTGCGTCACTCGTCTGTTCTCCCGCTAAGACATCAAGACGACGATAATCCGTCACTTCGTATTCGATCGAGACATCTTCTTGAGGCGACTGGTATTCGAAGGAATTGCGAGACGACAGGAAGGTCGCTCTTGCGCCAGGTAGGTCGGTTTCAATTTGTCGAATCAATTGCAACGGGTTTCCTTGCGATCCTTCATCCAAACGACTCTTTAGGACGACTTCTGTCGGATATTGGCTGATGATGTACTTCCGCTCGTTTTGTTGCACCGTCTCAAGGAACGTCGATCCGATGACGACGATGATCATCAATACTTGAACGATCAGCATCAACCAGGCATTTTTCCGAAGTTGCGGCAACACACCCCGGAAGGCAACGAAACTCGTCGGTCCCGCTAACCGACGAACAATCGGTTCCGCTCGCTGGAGCACTCCCTTCAAGAGGAGTGGCGTCGCAAGATACATCGTCAGTAAAAAGGCGACGGTTGCACCGAGCCAGGCGATCGCCCGTGACCCACCCGTACTGGCAATCACTTCAGCGAATAATACTAAGCTGACAGTCAATCCACTACTGAACAGGACGAGACGTTTTCGCCGGGTCGGTCGTGACGCCGTTTTCAGATTTTCTCGCAAGACGTGGAGTGGTAACACATCCCGTTTTCGATAAGCCGTACTCGCAAGCAACAGCAGAATCAACAAAGCACTACCGAACGTTACGAGCATCAAGAACGCTCCCTGATCAATCATGAGGGAGACGATCATTTTACCCTCTGTCGGCCATACGAGTTGACCGAGTAACGGGAAGAAAATACTGCCTAGAATCGTAAGCATCATTCCGGCTAAGACAATCAATCCAGATTGAACGAAGAACAGCTGAAACAATTGCCGGGTCGTTGCTCCAAGCGTCCGCATGATCGCAAATTGAACAGCATGTTTACGTAAATACAAGTCGAAGTTCGCCATCAAGATGAAGCCGGAGACGACAAGGATCAGTACTGACAAGATTCCGATGTAGCCGTTCAGCGCCGGTGAGAGCGCTTGCCCTTCCGCAAGTTCAACCCGGAGCTTCGGATTCGCTTTGAAGAGTGTATCGGCATAGTGGACGAGATCCACCTCTTTTTTTAGATTGAGCAAGACGGCTTTCGTTTCGATTGGATGGTTCTTTTTCAGATCAGCATACGAAAGCAAGACTTGATCGTGCGAAGCTTCAGATGTTTTTGCATTTGGTAAAATCTCACGGATTCGATACGTCGCTTCTCCAACGCGAAGCGTTTGTCCGACACTACGATCAAGCGACGTCGCGAGTCGAGCTGACACGATCGCTTCTCCCTGTTTCAAATCGTTCATGAAATGATACCGACTTTTCGTCAGAGCATCCGAATGAACTCCCATCGTTTCCACGTCGGCCATCGTTTGACCAGCGACGCGCGCTGTCGTCTGTAAGATCGACTCTGCGCTCAAGACATCGTGATCCTTTTTAAGTTGCTCCAACACGGACTGATCCATCCGCTCGTCTTCAGGTGTATATTTGAGCGTCAGATCGACTTGACCATATCTTTGTTCACGATCCGCTTCGATTGCGGCTTGATTATGTAGTAAAAAAATGACCATCGTTAAAACGAGACCAATCGAAATCATGACGCTTCCGATTGAGGTCACTAAAATCATCGGACTTTTACGGTACAGTCGGTGGGAAAGACGGAAGAGATGTTGTCGTTTCATACAGCCCCCACGAACTGCTCGTATGTCTCTAAGATCGGCGCCACGTCACCGGTCGACAGCTGATCGGCGACGATCTGTCCGTCATGGAAATACAGCACCCGCTTCGCATGAGCGGCTACGGTCGCATCATGGGTCACGAGCAGGATGCTCGTCTGTTGTTCGCGATTAAGTTCTTGTAGCAACTGCATGATTTCCGCAGATGTCTTGAAATCGAGGTTCCCTGTCGGCTCATCCGCTAAGATGATCGGTGGTCGACTGATCAAGGCACGTGCGATCGCAACACGTTGTTGTTGTCCACCCGACAGCTCTTGCGGTCGATGATTGTTCCACTTCGTCAGTCCGACTCGTTTGAGCCAAGTCTCTACCTCTTGATTGATCGTTTTATCATCCGTCCCCTTCAACATCAACGGTAAGGCGATATTCTCATGCACCGTCAAGTCATCGAGTAAATGAAACGATTGAAAGATGAAGCCGATATGTTGTTGTCGGTATAACGTCGCAGCGGGTTCAGTGAAGATGTCGCGTTGCCGTTTTTCTTTTAAGGTCAACGTTCCGCTGGTTGGCGCGTCAAGCGCTCCCAGGATATTCAACAGTGTACTTTTCCCGGAGCCACTCGTGCCCATGATGGCGATGAACCCTCCTTCCTCTAACGTAAAGCTGACTTGCTTCAATGCATGGATCGTCTCCTTTCCACGTATGTAGGTTTTTGATAACCGTTCGACTTCTAATAAAGCTGACACACGCATCCCTCCTTAGTTATTCCGTCTTTATAATAACCATAATAAGGATTATTTAGAAGTAAATGCAAAAAAACTCCTCATCCAAACGACGAGGAGTTACTGGTTATTGTCGAACATATTTCAAAGGAATCAAATCCGCAATCCGGACTTTCGTCAATTGATCGTCGATCGTCAAGAGGACAAATGCGTCCGGTGCATAGTCGGAAATCAATTCGCGACACATGCCACACGGACTGACGACACGAATCGTTCGGTCCGTCTCATCCGAATAGGGATGTCGGACAGCGACGATCGTCTCAAAATCCGTCAATCCATCCGTGATGGCGGAACCGATCGTGATGGCTTCCGCGCACACCGTCACCCGTCCGATATAGGCTTCGACATGAACACCTGTTTTTATTGCGCCATCTTTTGTCCGCAATGCAGCTGCGACGTGATGTTTATCGTCAGCGTAACGGCTTTGAATCGTTTCGGTTGCTAGTTCGACCAGTTGCAGGTCGGCTTCTTTGACACTCCCACGGCTAAAGCCGTAAGCTCATTCTTCGGGATGAGTGGGATTCCAAAGTGCTTGTGCGAGCGCAGTCCATTTCTGTTTTGCTCAAGCCTTCAGATGAGGGTGTGCCATCACCCCTCCTAAGACAGACCATATAGGTTCTCAGGCTGATTGACTATTACCATCAACCACAGGTGCGTATCGAATGTTCATCGCACCGACGATGTCTCTGTGTTTCTTGAATCCACATGAACAAGAATATGTTCGATCTTTCGCTTTGTTTCTTTTGCCGCAGGAAGGGCATGTCTGAGATGTATATGCCGGATTGACATATTCAACTTTAATCCCTTCTAATTTTGCTTTGTACTCAATAAATGTTGCTAAGCGATAGAATGACCACGTGTGTAGATTCTTATTGTTTTTACGGCTTGTTCTTGCCGTCTGTCGGATGTTCGCCAGTCTTTCGAGGCAGATGACAGAAATGTTGTTTTCTTTTGCAAACTCAACGATTTCACGACTGACTTTGTGATCCTTATCTTTCATCCAACGTTGCTCTTTATTATCTAACTTCTTGATAGCCTTTAACTTTTTCTTTTGACCGAGATCTTTTCGTTTTGCACGAAACTTTCGTTTCTTATACTTATTTTCTCGACCGTTACCAAAGAACCTAACTCGATCACAATCTGTAGTAGCGACTGCTGGAATCTTTAATCCCAGATCAACTCCTATTGTTTTTATTCCTGTTTTCTCTGTTGTCAAAATCGTGACAGCAATTTGTGCATCCATTTGTTCGATTTTTTGATAATCCGGAGTGCTCCGAGTTTGTTGTTCAATAGTGAAAAAATACGATTGTCTTGATCGACTATCTCGGCGCGGATTGCCGTTTTCTTCGCTTTACCGTTTATCATGATGGGTAGAGAAATCGACTCGAAATCGAACGAATAGTTCTGGTTGTTCCATGTGCAGTACGGTTTCTTGAGAATAGGGATGATTCCAAACTGTGATTTTTTCGCTTTCTTGAAAACACTTTGGGCGTCCTTGATAGCTTGGTTCTTGACGGCGCTAGGCAAACGAACGTGAACATTCTTGCTTGTCATTTTTATCATTGTTTCTGCCTCTACCATGTCTGAAACAAGCTGGTTGACCGCGTGAATATAAGCCCCCATCATACTTTCCAAAATAGGCTGCTGTTCTCTAGTAGGAAGAAGCTTGATATTTACCGTCAATGTCTGAGACACGGTTTCACCCCCTTGTTTTTTGTTGTTCGACATAACGTCTGATTGTCTCACTCGATACATTTCCAGCAGTAGAGACGAAGTAGGAACGCGTCCAAAGACTTGGCAAATGTTGAAGATGAGGAAATTCTTCTCTCAACTTTTTAGAGGTCACTCCTTTAAATTTTGCCATGATGTCAGCAGGGCTAAGTGTTGGTAGAGTATTGAGAAACATATGCGAATGATCTTTATCGCATTCCAAAGCAATCACCGTGATCTCCAACTCTTCACATACCTCCCGTACCAATTGTTACGTGCTTCGACATCCTTACGAAGAAATATCTTTCTTCTGTATCGAGGGCAGAATACAAAATGATATTTAATCAAAGAAACGGTCGTGTGAGTTCTTCTGTAGTTGTTTTCCATAACATGATTGTGTCAGTTCATATGATTAGTTGAAACGAAAAACTTTCGGATACATGAAGTGTCAAAACCGGTGGTTTATTACTGATACTCCGTATCCGACATAGCTTTCATCCCACCCCTAAAGGAGTGGGCTTTCCCGCTATGAAGTTCTGTAATCGGATAAGTCTGCATATCGTACTCCTTACATGTCTTTTTTCTTATAGGTCAAACCGATGAATTGTGCTTTTTCATTGAACAGTCGACGGTAGGATAGAAAACCAACGAGGACCGATGCCATCGCCGCCGTCGTCAAGATCAGGAATAGAATCAATAGTTGATAGAGGACCGCTTCCATTGGATCCGCGCCACCGATGATCAACCCACTCATCATCCCTGGCAGTTGGACGAGCCCCATCGTTTTTTGCGCTTCGATTGTTGGAATCATACTTGTCCGGATTGCGCCTTTTAAGCTCGTATCAATCGCTGTCTTCGCATCTCCACCGAGTGAAAGAATCAGTTCGATGACCTCGTCGCTTCGTTCGACCTCGTCCTTGAACTTATTGAGAAACAATAAGGACAAGATCATACAGTTTCCGATGACCATCCCGCTGATTGGAATGACTTGCTGGGCTTCGAACGGAATGATTCGTAACCCGAGCAAAATGCCCATCGTCAATGCTTCGACCGCAATCAGTGTGAACAAGATGATCCACTGGATCCCGGGAATCCCGTCCCCTTTACGGATGACGTTCAGTGTCGCTGCACCGATCATCAACAGAATCATCAGTAACATGAAAATTGGACTTCCGCTTTCAAAGACGAACGTCAAAATATAACCGATGATCAACAGCTGTACAATCGATCGAACGGTTGCGATGATGATGTCCTTCTCTAGACCCAGCCGTAACGTCCGCGCTAAGACAAGGGGGATCAGAATGAAGATGAGCGAAGTTGCCAGTTGGAGGTAACTCATATCGATTCCCCCTTCAAGAATGCTTGTGTCTCTGCTTGACCACCTGAAGCGAGTTCTTTAAAAGCACCAGACTCGATCAATCGTCCATCCTTTAAAAACCAGATGTCGTCGCTGACCCGCTTGGCTTGCTCTAAGTCATGCGTAATCCAAATGATCGTCGTCTGTAACTCCTGCTGCAAATCAAGAATTAACTTCTCAATCTCCTGTACCATCCGGTAATCAAGACTTGCCGTGATTTCGTCGAGCAACAGGACGTCCGGACGATTGACGAGTGTTCGTGCGATTCCGAGTCGGCTCCGTTCGCCACCGGACAAATCTTTGACCGGTCGCTCAAGTTCGACGGATAGGTCAACTTGTTGTAACAAACGTTCCGCTTCTTCGCGCGGTAACGATTCACCGAAGATCGATTTCGGCAAATTGATATTATCGTAGACGGTACCTGGAATCATCGGCGCGCTTTGGAACGCCATCCCGATCCGTTTGCGGACATCGAGCAGATCCATCTGTTCAAGTGGTTCGCCTCGAAAACAAATTTCGCCGCGATCGGGAGAAATCAGTCCATTGATGTGCTTCAAGGTCGTGGATTTCCCGGCACCACTTGGTCCGACGAGCGTCGTAATGAGACCTTCGCGGAACTCACCTGTTATTTCGTGTAAGATGTGTTGATAGCTGACTTCGTGAAACGTAAGAATCGACATACTGTGTGTTCACCTGACTTTCTACAAGTTTCGAGTAATACTCCTGTAAAGTTGTACCCGAAAATTCGTCACCTTAGTACGTCAAGCAACACTTCCTTACGAATGGATGATCTCTCCGGCAAAATCATACGGTACCGTTCGACCAGCAAAGAACGATTCTTTTGACGCTTCCGGAAGATTGAGGTGTTTGAACGCTTCATCACGATCCATCCAGACGAGTCCAGAAATCTCTTCCGGAACATTCGTCTTCAATTGACCAGAACTGATTTCTCCCGCGAAGAAGAAAAAGAGACAATGTTCCCCCGCTTGCGGGAAGAATGCTTCTGCCACATGGACGATGTCACCTGGAATGATCGTAAATCCTGTCTCCTCCAGAACTTCACGCGTGATTGCCGTATGTAGCGTTTCGTCACGTTCGACCGTCCCGCCTGGAAGTGTATAATAGTCACCGTGATCGCCACGATTCTCAACCATCAATAATTGATCGCCTGTGGTATTGAATAATGTCGTATAGACGATGTTTTTACGGATATTCATGTTCGTCCTCCTATTTTCTTCTTTCCGTCTGAATGATACAAAATAACGGATCCAGTTGAATCTCACTGATGCGGTAATATTCATCATCACTATGATCAAGTAACAGACGTTTTCCGTTTTCTTCAACATATTTTAAGGATTGAATTGTTTCAATTCGTAATCGTGACAGCGTCTCCCCAGTCGGTCGGAGGACATGGAGTTCCATTTCAGTAAATGCCGGATACAGAATAAACTGAATACGCTCTTTTGAGGAGTTGTGTAACATGTATTTAGACCGCTGATAGAATGCTTCTTCCTCCGGAAACTCAAGAATCGGCTCTACTCCGAAAAAATAGAGGCTTTCTAACTCTTCTGGTATATGAATTTTCTTGTCGTCCTTCATTATATCGATGTACCGTCCTGTAAAATTATCTTCCAAGTCTCCACTTCTGATGTCAAAAAGTTCACTAATTCGCTCACCTCTCCTTCAGTCGGCAAGAAAGATACACCCGCTCTCGCGTAGACATCTTGAACCGAATGGGTTTGACTAAGCGCCAAGGCTGCGATGAAGTCTTTCAGTGTTTGGTCAGGGTCTTTCGTGAAACGATGATACAACTGAAGAGCGGCAATCTGAGCAATCGCGTACTCGATGTAATAAAACGGTGTCTCAAAGAGATGGATGACACTCATCCATTCGTGGCCTTTCCAATCGGGTGTTTCCGACCAATCGATGACGTCCGTATCGTATGATTCTCGGAAATCGGCATAATAGGCATGTCGTTCTTTTGGATCATGACCCGGGTGAGCATAGAGCCATGATTGAAAACGATCGACGATGATCGTCTCGGGTAAGAACTCGACAATGGAACGCATCTGTTCGAGTTTTGCCCGGGCAACGTCTTTTTTATCCGGAATCACCTGATGCCATTCGTTCATCGTCAACAACTCGAGCGACATGGCAGCGAACTCCCCTACTTCAAGCGGAATCGGTTGTAGTCCGTCGTACGTTTCTTTCATCGCATCATGATGGACGGCATGGCCGATCTCATGCATGAAGATGACGAGATCATCAAACGTATCGATGCGATTCATGAATAAGAACGATTGCTGTTCGACCGGTAAATACTCACAAAATCCTCCGCCGGCTTTGTTCGACCGGGCACCGATATCGAGATGATTCCTATGTCGCATTTCTTTTAATACGTCCGCAAAATATGGATGCACGCTCTCGAGAATTGCTTGTGCCTTGTCTAAGAATGAAGTGTCAGAACCGGTCGCGTGATGATCAATCTGTGTATAGGCCGATTGCCGGACGTCCCACGGATGGAGCACCTGTTTGCCGAGAAACGTTTGTTGTTCGCGCTGAAATCGCCGTTTGACCGGTAGAAAGTCGGATTGAATGATGGTGGCGTAATGATCGACATCTTGACTCGTATAATCGACGCGTCCGAGTTCTACAAAAGCTAGTTCCTCGTAACCGTTCTTACCACTTGCAGTGGCACGCGCTTGTCGTAACTCAACGAGTCGTGAAAACAACGGTTGAATGACGGATTCCTTCATGCGGAATGCTTCCTCAATCGATAAGAGCGCTTGTTTTCGAGTTGATTCATCCGCGTCAAATAAAGCAGCATAGAGATCCGAAACCGGCTCTCCCGATTTTGTCAGCATCGTCGCCTCAATTCGGAGATAGTCTTGAATAAGACAAGCTTCCTTTTCTGTCACACTTGTTGCTCTGAGTGATTGTTCAAAACGTGCTCTCGTTCGAAGTGTGACGTCATCACGCGAGACGAGATCCATTTTTACGGAACGTCTCAACGTATCGAGCTTATCCGATAGCTGCTGACGCCCTTGTTCGTATTCAGAAGTAGTACCGGAGTCTGTAACGTCCTGGAGATACGTGATTTTTTGTTTGAGCAATGTCTCTTCCATTTGGAGAATCGAAGCGATTCGGTGCGCAACATCCTCATCATTATAAAAAATATCGTTTACAGGTGACTGAGATTTCATCGACGTATTTCACATCTCCTTTCATCTTATTTTAGTATACAGTTTATGCCATTCATATGATGGGTTTACGAATAAATGACCACTATATTGTCCTTTTTGACTATTATAGTTGTCAAAAAGACCATGATAAGTTACATTATATAGGAGGTGAATCCCCATATGAAATCCAGGTTAAAAGAATTACGTGCCCGTCACGGGTGGAATCAGTCTGAACTGGCACGACGTGCAAACATTTCGCGCCAGACGATCAGCTTAATCGAACGCGAAGAATTCATGCCGTCGCTATTGATCGCTGTCAAAATTTCTCGTGTGTTTGATACGCCGTTAGAAGACATCTTTTATTTCGATGAGGAGGAATTAACATGAACAAGGAAGCAGGCAAGGTCATCATCGCAGCTTTACTCGGTTTCATTAGCAGTTATTTCGTCATGTTTGTCCTCAAAAATACCAATTTGTCACAGTTTGAACGATCGCTCTATCTTGATTACATATTCACTGGTCTTTTGGTTATCTTGACGATCTTGACTCTCAGTTACGTCGTACGCTATTTACAAATTCGTCAATTGACTCAACGCTCTGTTTCTTCCGACGAAGAGGACGCGATTGACGATCAAGTGAATCGCTACTATGCGGACGGCATGATGATCGTGCAGTTCTCCAATCTCCTCAGTATCGGGCTCGCTTCTTTTAGCATCATTGAAAACCAGTTCGGTCTTCATTTGATACTGAGTGGATTCTTTTTCGTCATCAGTTGTATTTCCTCGATTTATTTTCTCAATCTTATGCGCCAGATCTATCCCAACCGCTATTTCCCAAAGTATTCGGAAAAGAACTATGCTGAAAAGCTATTCGCTGCCTCAGATGACGGAGAACGTCACGTCATGTTCGAAGGTCTGATTCGGTCACAGTCCCTGTTACAATTTTTATTGATGGGTATCATTGTCGTATTAGTCGTGTATTCGTCTGAGACCGGTCAATCTCAGATCTTTGCAATCAGCTTATTGATTATCGCCTTGATCTGGAGCAACGCAAAATATTTTCTCCATGTACGCAATCGCTAAAAAGGAGCATCCGGTCCGTCGACCGGGTGCTCCTTTACATGCCTTCAAAAATCACGATGATTTTGTTGCTGATGGACATCATGCTGGTTCAATGTATATTCCTGATCGTCGAGCGAGCGATGTTTCGATTGACTCCGCGCTGAAATGAACCAAACGACTCCACCAACGGCGAGAAAAATAGCAATGAAGATCATAGACACCCTCCTTTAGATTCCTTTTTTACTTTATTCTTCCAACACTCTGGTTTTTCCTTTACGATAAGATAGAAGATATTAATTTATAGGGGGCGTTAGGATGTTCGGCAAAGAACCGACATGTATGCATTGCGGCAAAACGATTGAAGGAAATGAAAAAGTCTACATCCAGATGCGCTATCCGAAACATCGCGGGATGACGGAAGTCAAAGCATACCTAAAAAGCGAAGGACGTTTCATTTGTGAGCAATGTTTCGCTGAAAAGACAGAGTCAAAGGGGTAAGCACTTATGAACCTGAAAGAGAGTACGATTTTAGTTACAGGAATGACCGGAACGCTTGGTTCTCGTGTTGCGCGACGTTTTCTAAAAGAAGCGCGTGAAGTGCGAGGTTTGTATCGCTCTCAGGAACAAGCGGATCAATACGCTTTCAAAGGTGTCCACGCAGTCATCGGTGAACTCGGTGATCCGAATTCGCTTCTTACAACACTTCAAGGCGTCGATCTGTTGATTCACTGTGCTGCCTATCTCGGAGATGATCCCGATTTAGCACAGGAAGCAAATGTTACAGGTGTACAACATCTCGCGGATGCTGCGACAAAAGCTCGTGTCAAGCGCATCGTTCACATCTCGACGACTTCCGTGTACGGCGAAGTCGTGAGTGGACATTTTACGGAAACGTCACCGCTCTTACCGTCCGAGCACGTCTATATCCATACAAAACAGGAATCCGAACGCCTGTTACAGGAATATACACCCGATTCCGATTTAATCATCTTACGTCCAGGATCAATTTGTGCCGAGGAGCAGTCCTATTGGGGGGATCGTCAAGTCGAGCGGATGAAGGAGGCGGATGTGATTACCTGGGTGCACCCGGACGATGTCGTCCCGTGGGTCCATACGGATAATCTAGTCGAAATGATCGTCCTTGCCGCAACGAATGCGCATAATGGGGATATCTTCAATGCGATCGATGCGAATCTACCTGAGACGGATTTTCGGATGAAGTTGATCACAGCAAGTGACAAGCCGTACCAAATACCGAAGCGTGCAGCGGAACACGCGACATTTGCGAATGACCGAATCAAGCAACTTGGTTATATTCCGATTCGTACTCCTGAATCAACTATTGAACAGTTGGTCAAATCGTTTTAATAACGAAGAGGCATCGAATCGAGTGATTCGGTGCCTCTTTTTACGCTTATCTTACCGACATCCACTTGATCCAGCGATTCCGGTCGTGCGCTCGTAATTCTTCTATCGTTAAAAGGACTTGCTTCGTTCCAAGTACTCGTTCCGCCTCAGGGATTCCACTTTTCCCAAGTGAGCGATTGAGATTAAAATTCAGCCAGTCGAGCTTTCCTTGAACACTGCTATCGATGACGTGCGTCCAGTCGACATCAGACAAACGTTGGTTTGTCGCGTAACCGTCAAGAAATGCGTTAAATCGAACGCGGTCAAACGTATTGTTTTTCAGCTTCGACCAATAACAGGCTGTCTCGAACACGTCGACGGCTCGATGGATCAGACCCGCAGACTCCCAGTCAATCAGGACTGGACCCGTTGGTGTCCAGAGGACGTTTTTTGGATCGAGATCACGATGACTGACGATCCAGTCTACTGGCAGTTGTTTCTGTGCTTTCTGTGCTAATCTTTCAATTCGTTGCAAATGTTCCTGCTCTTCCATGAATAGCTGCAGCCACTTTCCTTGCTGCCGTTTTCCTTCTTCTAAATGACCGTTCCAATCGATTGAAGTACTTGAGGTATCCGGCTTTATAAAGCCAGTCGTCGCTATAGAAAGACCGTGCAATCGTCCTAATTGAACTCCGATTTGTCGTGCATGTGCCGATCGAAGCTGGTCGGTTGATAACGTCTTGCCATCGATCCAGTCAAACAAAAGGTAATCCGAGCCGTCAATCGTCTGTACCGCTTGATCGTTGATGCGACGTGCTGGTAATGCTGCTAAGCGAAATGACGCTTGCATGGCGACATCTTCTGACATTTTAAAATTTTTTCGCGCTTCAGTCCGTTGCATGATGTCGGGATTCAATCGTTTTAAGACGTAAGATCCAGTCGTCGTCTGTAATCGCCATGTCTCATGCATGAGTCCGCCAGTCAATCGTACAGGTTCGCTAATCATTTGCCCTATTGTAAAACGTTCACAAATCAAATTCATCGTTTGTTGCATCATATTCTCCATTTCGTTCGTTCCGACCGATCCATGAAATGCTACACTAGTTTTGCATGATTTCATTGAACACGAAGGAAGGTTTTAGTATGAAACAAATTCATCACATCTGCATTCAGACGACGGACTATGCTGCGTCTAAACAATTTTATGAACAACTTGGATTCTCCCTCGTTCAAGAGTCACCTGGTTTTCACGACCGCGCCTTTAACAGCTGGTTACGACTCGGTGATTTCTATATCGAATTGCAAACACCCAAATCGGGTCAATCGTTCACCGATTACACGAAACAAGCAGCGGGTCCCGTCCATTTCGCACTTTACGTTGACGACTTGCAAGAAGAAGTAGCACGCCTCGAACGACTCGGGATGCCTTTCCTACCGAAACACGGCGGAAACATCTACTTCGTCGTCGATGGTCATCTCAGCAAATTAAAAGCACCAGAAGGAACAATCATCGAATTACGGGATACGTTTGCGATCTCTTAATTTCGATTCAACCGCCCATAATAAGGCGGTTTTTATATTGTCCAAACCAGTACTTCGTGTTACTATATAGTAGTAGTCATTAATACTAAGTAGCTGATTTATTAAGTATCGAGGTGAATAATTTGGAAAATATCACAGAATTGCTCAAAGGTATTCTTGAAGGATGTGTACTTGAGATCATTAGCCGCGGTGAAACTTATGGTTATGAAATCACTCAACAGTTACGTCAACTCGGATTCTCAGATGTCGTGGAAGGTACAGTTTATACGATCACGATGCGCTTAGAAAAACAGCAACTCGTCCATATTGAAAAAAAAGCATCAACAATGGGACCTCCTCGAAAATTTTATACGCTAAACGAAGCAGGACACGATCGTTTACGTATCTTTTGGGAAAAATGGGCGTTCGTATCTGACAAAATGCAAGAACTGCAGCAGTTAAAACAAGAAGGGAGTACGAGATGATGAGAATATTCGAGCGGATCACCGGTAGTATGGAAGCTAAACGAGAATGGCGGTCGATGGAGAAGCGGGCTAAATCTCTTCCTCCTCGCTACTATGAGGCTTATCAAGCGATTCAACGCTATTTAAATGTCACGGGTGGACTAACGAGTTGGCAAAGTAGTCATCGTGTACTGACCGTCGTCCTCGAGTTGATGGAACAAGCCGCCTTCGAGCAAAAACCAGTGACAGATTTCACTGGAGAGGATGTTGCTGCGTTTTGTGATGAGTTAGTGAAGGACGAGCAGTCTTGGCAAACATCGTACCGTCATAAATTGAATGAAACCATTCGTCAGAATTCATGAAGATGCAAAAAGTAAAGGGATGTATCCGCCACATCCCTTTTTTTATTCATCAAATCCGTCGATTGACAAACCATAATGCGATTGGAAAGAACAAGATTTGTCCTCCTAATGCAAGTAATAAAGCAAATTGAATGTCTTGAATGACCGACAGATTAACGAGTACCAAAATCAAGTAAAGATAACCGATACTAATTAAATAGGCGATATGTCCACTACGTATTTTGACCTCGTTTTGCCGCTCATCATACGGTTCGTCCGGTGAGAAACTCACCGCTGTGATGCGTGAGGCAATACCTGCTAAAATCAGGACGATACCAAGCATTTTCATTTCTGGGATCTCCATCGTCATGTATATCCCTATTCCAATTAACGCAAGATCCAACAATATATTTAATCGCTTCATTCTATTCCCTCCTCGTTCGTTCGATTCGGTGTAAAGATGTCTTCGATTCGCCGTTCAAACAGATCAGCTAGTGAAAACACGAGGTCGAGTGACGGATTATACCGCTCTTTTTCGATGGAAATGACCGTCTGACGCGACACGTTCAATCGTTTTGCCAGTTCGCCTTGCGACCAACCTCGTTCTTCGCGCATCTCCTTGACCTTATTTTTCATGATCCCACCTCAAGCTTCCACTATATGTAAATAACACACTACTTGTCAAGTTTCCTTTACACCCTCTTCATACGCTCCCACATGATATACCGATCGTCTCTCACGACCTGAATCAATCCCGCTTTTTCGAGTACTCGGATTGATGCTTGATTCGTCGACTCCGTCTTCGCAAGTACCCCTGTCACTTCCGTTTGTTCAAACGCCCATTCAATCAATGCTTGAACTGCTTCCGTCGCAAACCCTTGATTGAGATACGCTGGTAACAGACCATAACCGATTTCGACCGCTTGTCGTATGTCCGGCTTCCCCTTGAATCCGATATCCCCGATTACTTGACCATCCTTTGTCATGACGAGCCAGCTGCCCCAGTATAGCAGCGAGGGATCTGACGCGAGTAACGTCAAGTGATACTGAACTTCCGGTCCGTTATCGTAGTGCTGTTGTTGTAAACGTGTCACGTCATTCGCTGTACATGGATGAAGCGTCAATCGCTTTGTTTGAAGGGTTATCATTACTTTGTCTCCTTTTTTAGGTTTGCCACCACTGTTGTAGGTGACGTTGGATATACCAACAAGCAATAAAAAAGCTCGTTGCACCGAGTATACTGTAAAAAATAGGAATGCCTAAGCGAATCAATCCATATAAGACGGCAAGCAATAAGAACGTCGCTGGTAATCCGAGTAACACACTCTTTAAGAATGTACTCAGTTCTGCCCGTTCACTTCCCTGTTTAACGAGCCAGGCAAAGCTAATCAGACTGACGACGGGCAATGCAGACAACACGCCTCCCAGTGACGGTGAACGCCGGGCGACTTCCGTGACGAGACCGATGACCAGTGCGCTCGACAGCACCTTAACGAGAAAAGCAGTCATCTGCCGCCTCCCGCAACAATCGAAACGCCTGTTCAATCGCCTGTTGATCTGTTTTTGACATCGTAGCAAAGACTTGATTCAACCGTTCAGGATCGAGTTCCGTATGACGACGAACGATTGTATCCCCCAAGTCTGTCAAACCAATCGTCACTTGGCGTTGGTCTTCTGGATTTCGTTTTTTTTCAATATAGCCTAATCCCTCCAACTTTTTGACGTGCTCGGACGTCGTATTATGTGAGAGGCGAAATGCCTCGGCAATCTGCTTGATCGTCGGATTCGTCGCAAATTGAATGTATTGCAGGATGCGGACGCTTTGGTGAGACAGGTTTTCTTCGAACCGTGGATGTAGTTGATAATAAATTTTTGCAAAATCAGCTGAAATCATGATGCTCCCCCTTATATCGTATAATCCGAATATATCGTAAATTACGACATATAACCAGAGAAAGAGGTGTGTTTCATGAAAAAAGTGTTAGCTACTTTCGTATTGGTCATTCTTTTTCTCAGTGGATGCTTAGCGGAGACGACGATGACAACGACGGACCTCATCGCGGCAGAAGCCATTGAACAAGATCAAGACGTCATCCGCTTGAACGATCGCGTGTATCGACTAGATCAGGTCGTAACCGTCTCCGATCTCTCCTTG
This sequence comes from Exiguobacterium sp. s143, assembly GCF_018618895.1. Lineage (NCBI taxonomy): Bacteria > Bacillati > Bacillota > Bacilli > Caryophanales > Exiguobacterium > Exiguobacterium sp. s143. The sequence continues at coordinate 393,377 of NZ_JACSMX010000001.1, forward strand.
ACTCCTGGTCCACGTGTTCAAAAAATAACATCCGAAAAGACGCTCGAGGACGGCATGGCAACTCATCTTAAGAGCGGTACGGTCATCTATCAAGAAAAAGATGATACGATGTTTATATATGTGCAGCGAAACAAGAAGTGGTATCGCTATCAATCCATTCCTGAAGGATGAGGAGGAAGACAGATGCAGTATCCTACGACATTGGGCACGAAAAATGGCTACATCCACAATCCGACTTCCGCTGAAGCGATTCCTGTCCGTTATCGTGCAGTGATTCAGGACGTCGTCGCCTATGTACAAACCTTATCCGCGTTTCATGGCGTGTACTTGTATGGCAGCGTCGCCAAAGGAACGGCGCGTCCCTTTGAATCCGACCTCGATTTTACACTGATTTTGACCGAACCGTTGACGGAAGAAGAACACATGCAGTTAGATGAACGGACAGAAGACTGGTTGAAGGACTATCCATTCGTCACCAAAATCGATTATGACATCGGTCTGCTTGGCGACGTCATACGGGATGACGAAGCACTTCGTTGGGGCGTCTGGTTGACATCCGTCAACTTGTTTTTGGCAGGCGAAAATCTCCAATGTCGATTTCCATCCCTTCGTCCGACACGCCCTCTTGGCTTCGCGTTAAACAATGGAGTATGTGAGCAGTTGAAAACGGATTTATTTCTCTTAGAAACCGGTCAGGTCGCTCTGCTTCATTCCGATTCGATCGTGAAACGGATTGTTCGGAGTGCCTATCACCTTATTCTAGAAGATGATCAAAGCTTCGTGCATGACCTAGAGACACTCCGCCCGATCCTGCTTCATTATTTTCCTGACGAACCGCGCTTTTTGTCACTGTTCGCCGCTTACGATACAGACCAAATCGTATCGCTAGAGGATGTCCATTACTTTGTAGACTGGTTCATGTCTCGAATGCCGGACGAATCAATCCTTTAATTGAAACAAACCGGTCCACAGTCCAGCATGACCAAATAATGCCTCTGGATTGTCGACGGGTTTCATTTCCGTTAGTTCGATGACGTCGAATGCATCGAATATGGAGAGTAATCGCTCTTTCGTATAGCCGAGTCCGCCTTGGAGACTATTTTCTTGATAGACTTCCCAGTCCGTCAACGTCGCCCCACCAAGCGGACCACCCGCAACAAAACACGTTAATCCGAAGTATCCTCCTGGGCGCAACATCTCCTTCAGTCGCGTCACATAAGTCATACGTCGATGTGGCGCCATATGATGAAAACAGCCGGAATCGTAAATGAAATCATATGTATTCTGTTCGGTCGTCTCTAGAAAATCTTGCTTTCGAAACGCAACATGTGCCCCAGTCTGCTGCGCTTGTTCTGTTGCCCAGTCTAACGCGGTTGCTGAAAGATCCAGTCCCGTCACCGAGAAACCGTGTGTTGCGAGATAAATCGCATTTCGACCCGGTCCTGTTCCGAGATCTAACGCATCACCAGGCGAGAGCCAGCCCTCTTCGACGTAGCGAACTAAGTTCTCGTCCGGAATATTCTTAAAAAACGGGATCGGTTTCGTCCGATCTTCATAAAACTTGTCCCAAAACGGTTCTGGTTCACGCAATCGCGCATCAAGCATCTTTAAAATATCCTCCATCGTATCAATCGTCTGTGTTTCTGTCATTGATCAGTTCCCCCTCTTTTCTTCTATAATATTGTATTCGTGTTCAACCTCTTATTTTCCTGTATTTCTCGGATGAAAATGCGCTATTTTTCTTACCTTACGATATTGTTAGTATGTTCTCGTAATCTCCCATGCTACACTAGCTTTTAATTGAAACAACCATTCAAAAGGGAGATATCTTGCATGCGTCAACATCCGACTTCCACTTCCACCTTAGCAACGGATGAGAAGATCATCCGCTTGATTCAAGGTCTTCATCAAATGCACCATTCACCTATGAAAGCTACCCATTATCAAAAGTTAGCAGCTCAACTTCCTTATCCTTCTCTTGAAGAGATCAATGCCCGATTCGGTTCGTGGGCACACCTGTTAGAACGAGCTGGAATCGTCAAGACTTCCCATTTATCGACGAAAGAACGCATGACGTTGAACCGTCCCGCCGCGGTTAAGCGAACGAAACGGTGGTCGATCGAAGAGAGCGTCGCCTTTTATGTCGCACAAAAAGGAACGAACATGACGATTCGCTCCTACACAGAATTACGAGATTTACACCCAGAGATGCTAAGCGCAAATACGATCATTCGTCGTTTCGGCACGTGGAAAAATGCCTTAGCGCACTTCGACCTCACCTCGAACGGCTTCTTCACCGATCAAGACTGCTTAGACGCTCTTCAACAAGCTGCTGCCACACATGGACCGCTTCTGACGAGTCAGCAATATGCCAAGTGGGCGCGTGCGCACCAAGCACCTTCACTGACATTGTTGATTGAACGCTTCTCCAGTTGGCGCGAAGCCTTACGTCGGCTCGACAGCGAATAAAAAGGATCGTGCCCGCTGATTGATTCGACGGGACACGATCCTTTTTGATTATTGTTTTGGCAATCGTAAGAGCTCATGATCCGCTCCTTCAGCGCATTGACGTAACGTATAGGTTGCCTTCTGCTTCACGATCGTCTTGTCGAGTTGTCGACAGACTTCGTTTTTACGATCATCGTCTGTCGTACCGAACTGATCACGCGATGAATCGGACGTATAGTGATACGACTTGCCATCATACTTGACGTCATACAACACCGGGTCGCCTTCAGTCGTAAACGCCGTGATGCGAATCTGATCCGATTCCCCTTGCTTCGACTTCTTCAAAAAGGACTCGAATCGGTCGCTGTTCGTAACATCCTTCTGGACGATGATGTCGCCATTCTCCTTCGCCTCTTCCATCGTATATTTTCCGCAACCGGCTAAACAAAGCAGACATACTATAAGACTGAGCTTCCGCATCCCTCACCGACTCCTTCTCACTGTTTCACTAATAGACGATCGAGGCGATACAGTTGCGACGTAAAGCCTTCCTTCATCCCCATACCGAGCACTTCTTGCACGGCTGCTTCTGTCTCATAGGTCGACTCGAAGACGATCAACGTCGTCTCCCCGTGATCCAGGAATGTCGTGACATTCTCGCTTCCTGGTAAATGTTCTGAGATCGCCCCTGACGCGTCCGAGAAATAATCGGCATGACTATACGTGTTCGGAGCATCGATGTGTCTGAAAATCGCTTTCCCCCACGACTCCATGCCGTAAAAGTCACCTTGCGCCGGATCAACACAGCGCATGCAATAATGCCATACACCACCCGGTTGAAACTCAAACGTCTTGATCATCGTCTCCCAGCCTTCCGGTCCCCACCACGCTTCGAGTTGCTCTTTTTCTGTGAATGCAGCAAAGACACTATCTCGAGGAGCCTCACATGTCCATTCCATTCGTAAAGTCTTCCCCTCAATCGAGGTCTTCAATTCCTTTTTCATTCGTCCCGTCTCCCTTCACGTTCGACTGAATCTGCTTCAAATGTGCGTCTAGACGATGCATGCGGGCTTCCATTTGTGCAAGCGAGTTGCTCCACATGACGAGCTCTCGAAACGTTTCTGGGCGAAGGCTATACAAGCGACGATTCGCCTGCCGTTCGACAGTGATTAGTTCCGCGTCAAGCAACAGCTTTAAATGCTTCGAGGTTTGCGGTTGGCGTAAGTGTAGTTGTTCAGCTAACTCATTGACGGAGCGAGGACCATTTCGTAACGCTTCGATGAGTTGAATCCGTGTCGCGTCTCCGAGAGCTGAGAATCGTATTGGTATCCGATCATTCATATCCGTTCACCTCTTTATTTTATATATTCCCAATTTAGAATATTCCAAACTAAGAATATAAAAAATGCAAAATGATTGTCAGATGCGTTCAAATGGCGTAAGTTCTAAACAACCTGTATGAAAAGAGCGTGAACCAATGAAGACCGAATGGATGGAAGCATTCCTCGTCACCGCGGAGACCGGTAGCCTGACGAAAGCAAGCGAAGTACTGCATATGACGCAACCGGCGTTAAGTAAACAAATCAAAAGTCTTGAGAGTGCACTCGAAGTCTCGTTGTTACACCGTTCGGCACATGGTGTCACGTTGACTACAGCTGGCGAAATCGTCTTTGAAGAGAGTCGCGAACTGCTTGACCGGATCGATCAGATGAAACGACGGATCGGTACGATTGACGAACGGACGACGTTGACACTCGGATCATGGCCAAGCGTCGCTATGACGTATCTCCCGCGTCACGTCTCGCGTCAAGCGACGGCCCCGGATCTCAAATTGAAGACGGCGCATACGACGATAGATTTGATGCAAGGTCTTGAAGAACGGCGATACGATGCTGTCTTACTCGACGATCGTCACCATGTCCATCCGTATCATACGACGCATTTGTATACGGAGAACTTTTTGCTTTATGTGCATCAAGACGATGAACGATTTATAGGCTGTACGTCTGTGGCGTTTGAGCAAATTCGTGACGCCTCTTTCTTATCGCTTCCGATCGATTGTGATTCGACGAACATCCTAAAGGACGCGTTCATCGAGCGAGGTGCCGTCTACCAAGCAGAAAACGAGATGGAATTCGGTTCAAGCGTCCTCGGTTTCATCCGTGCAGGGCTCGGTATTGCCCTGTTGCCGGAGATTTTCCAAGACGGACTATCCCCAGAAATCAAGACGTTACCGGTCGACGGGTTTGATGTCGTCCGTGAATTGTCACTCGTCTCACGGGACGCCTCTCATCATGCGATTCTGCTTGATTTACTTGGTCAGTCGCGCTGAAGGTGCACTTGTAGTTCATGCCTCAGCCCATCGACTTGATCTTGTGAAATCGCCGAATCCGGTGTGTCACCGTACCGGACGAGATGGTAGATCGATGGATCAAGCGTGACATCAATCCGTTGTAACCATTCGCCGACCGTCTCTTCGGAGCGGCGGCGTTTTTGTCGTGTCAGTTGCCGATCGAACGTTTGTAACAGACGGCGAATCTCTGACTCTGATTCTTCACCAACAAGTGTTTGTCGTGTCGAACGATTTGGGGAAAACACCGGCGGCGGATCCATTAAATCGTCGATTACATTCTCTCGTTTGCGTCGTTTTCGCAAACGCTTCAAGAAATATCGCACACTGAAGATGACAATCAGTAGTATGATAAGACCGACGACGCCATAAAAGGTAGCAACACCTAAGGCATCCTTATCCGCAAATCCCCCGCTTTGGATGTCCATTTTTTGCTTGGTCGGTTTTCCTTCTTCTTTCCCGCCTCCATCAAACATAAATCGGGCTTGATAGGTTGCCGGATCATAAAAGAAATAACGATAGACTTCGGTACCGACTAGTTGAATAGCAGCAAGGCTCACGAGTGCTATACATAATGTCACAACTAAACCACGCTTCATCTCATCCCTCCTTTTCAATATTTTACCATCTCTACTTTACTATGGAGTGATTTTTCTTTCTTTTCAGTCAATTTTTCATTAGAGTAAGTGGTGACTCTCAATAAAAGGACGTGACATCATGTATCTTCCAAGTTTTTCGTTAACCGATCAGACATTTCTTATCACTGGAGCTGGACGAGGCATCGGACGCGCGCTCGCCATCGGGATGGCAGAAGCCGGTGCTAACATCATTCTCGTCGCCCGGACGGAACGGGATTTGAAGGAGACGGCACAAGAAATCGAACGACTCGGTCGAACGGCTTACATCTTCCCGTGCGACATCACTGACCGGAAACAAGTCGTCGAGACGGTAGCTCGTGTCTACGAACAAGTAACGCAGATTGATGGGCTCGTCAACAACGCTGGAATGAACATTCGCTCGAAGGCACTCGATGTGACGGAAGACGAGTGGGAAACGATCCAACAGACGAATCTGAAATCCGCCTTCTTCTTTGCTCAAGAAATTGGTAAACGGATGCAGGAGACAGGTGGAAGCATTCTGAACATCGCCTCGGTTGCTGGTCACGTCGCCTTACGGACCGGTGTCGTGTATGCGACGACGAAAGCGGCAATGATTCAGATGACGAAAGTACTGGCGCTTGAATGGGGACCACAAAATATTCGTGTCAATGCGATCGGACCGTGGTATTTTAAGACACCATTAACGGAACCATTACTGAAAGATCCTACATACTTGCAGGACATCGTTGACGTGACACCGCTCGGTCGGGTCGGTGAATTAGAAGAACTGGTTGGACCAGCTGTCTTCTTATCGTCTGCTGCAGCCCGTTACGTGACCGGACAAACGCTTTATGTCGATGGTGGGATGACGATTAAAGGTTTTTAAAGACAGAAGAAGACGGATGCGCATCTGCCCATCCGTCTTCTCTATCTGAAAGGAGTTTCATCATGTCAAAACGGATTGCACTCGTCGCTGGCGCCTCCCGTGGTGCCGGACGTGGCATCGCTTATGCCTTGGGTGACGCTGGAACGATTGTCTACGTCACGGGACGGAGTACGAATGAACAGACAACGGACAACCGTAGAGAGACGATCGAAGAGACAGCTGCTGGTGTCACAGCACGCGGCGGACTTGGCATTCCCGTCGTTTGTGACCATACGAATCAAATGGACATCGATCGTCTGATTCAGCAGATTCAGCACCAACATGGTCGAATCGATCTCCTCGTCAACTGCGTGTTCGGTGGTTCGGAAAGCCACTTGCCGTCTGGAACCGGACGACGGTTTTGGGAGCGACCACCGGAACATTGGGACGCGATGATGTCTGCCGGACCAAAAGCGTATTTGTGGACGATTCGGGCTGCGATGCCATTGCTACAACAAAGTCCAGCTGCGCTCGTCATCAATTTGACGTCATTCACTCCAAATCAGATGGCGGGAAACCTCTATTATGATTTGGCGATGCAAACGATTAATCGGATGACGCACGTCATGGCGCAGGAGTTAGCTCAGACGACCATCTCCGTTATCGCGCTCTGCCCCGGTTTCATGCGGACGGAACGGGTTGTCGATGCCGGTTTCGCGAGTGCCGCGACTGAATCGACGACCTATATCGGACGAGCCGTTACAGCGCTGATGGCGGATGACGATGTTAGCCGTTATTCTGGACAAGCCGTCTTCGTTGCCGATCTCGCGAAGACCTATCACTTTACGGATCAGGACGGGACGCAGCCACTACCGTTTTGAGCTATACCGTTTGAGGAGCGTGAACTATGTGTCCTGAAGATAATCAATTGATTTCGATCGCTCTATCACGATTTGGGATTTCATATGATTCTGCTCTAGATCATTCAATCTCTTTATCGACTTTCGGAATTCATGGTGACAAACATTATCGAATAATCTGTAATAGTAACGCTTATTCTTTACGCCTTCTTGCGGATGATCGATATAGTTCTGAGACAGAACTTGCCTCTGCATCTGATTTGAATCAGCAATTATACGCAACTGATAGGATACGTGCACACGGACTCCCCTTCATGAAACGCGTTCAACCGACAACTGACTCAAATACATTTTCATTGATTCGGGATGATGCTGGTCAAGCATGGCGCTGTGTCCTCTTTGATTGGATAGACGTCACACATATTACTGCACAAACTAAATCATCAGCGTCAAAAATGGGTGCGTTGCTCAGGCAGCTACATGATATACCGGTCGATTCACAATTTTCTTTTCCGGTCGTTGACCATACCGTCGCCTACCAAAAATGGCATCATGATCTATCAAAGGTGGGTACTGTCATCACCTCAATAGACCAACAAAGGTTAGGTAACTATCTCGATCTCGTCCAGTTCCATATCTATCAGGCACAACGCAGATTGAAGAACGATGTGCTACCTGTATTATCAACAGACCTCAATGCACTAAATATATTATGGAAGAACAATCATATCGTCGGAATCGTTGATCATGAGCATATCGGTTACTCTGATCGTATACAAGACCTCGCATGGATCCTTAAATGGTACGCACGTAATGAAGGGATTCATTCTTTTAGCGTGTCCCCTGAACTAGCGCAAACGATTTTAGAAAACTATGACATGAATATTTTTGATCACGATGATTTTGTTCGACTTAAATCGTTACTCTGGCTTTCGGGTTGTTTCAATTTTCATTTCGTTCGACAAACATTTAATCTTTTATCTGATTCTATCGTTTCAAACGAGGAATTGAGCAATCACCTAGAACGTTACCGTCAAAGAGGAAAAGCTCTCCTCTCACTACTAGCTAGTTGATCAATCGAAGGACCATGTCACTTCCGTTCCGGTCGTGCTGGATCAAAGACCTCTTTCGCATCAAAGAATGGATCGAGGACGCTCGTCTTTCCAGCAACGGCTTGACGTAAACGAATCCCATCAACGTTGATTCGAGCTTGGCGGAAGTAGTCGGGTCCAACTTGTTTCCACGCATGTTGACTCGCATCAACATTGAAGAAATAACGGAAACCGCTATCGATGAGCAAACGATATTTCTCACCCGAATACTCATGCCAATCCCCGACATCACTGCCATATGGATAAATCAGTTGCGTCGTTTTTCCGATCAGCGGGGCAACGTCCTGTTTGTAGCGTTTAAGATCCGCACGAATCGTCGCGACTGATTCTTTTCCGACCCAAATATGTCCGTACGTATGACTCGCGAACTGCCAGCCGTCCTCTTTTAATGCGATGGCGGTCTGTTTCGCTTGTTTTCGTGCCGTTTCGACCTTTTTATTGTGTCCATATTGATTGTAGGAGGAACGATACCCGAGCACCCCGTTATAACCTGTGATACCGAGCAACCCTTTTGCTCCTTTATAGGAAAAGTCAGGATGCGACTGGACGAACGCATCGACGATTGGTACGAGATCATAGGCACCATCCGGCTTTCCAACCATTGCGTTGACGATTTTGCCGTCCTTCACTTTTAAATTTTTCGCAAATCCATCGCCTTTCATGTATTCGTAATAATTGACATCATCTTGCGAGAGCACGAGCGGGTGTTTTCCTTTTGGTAAACGGACAGGTGTTTCAACGATCTTCCCGTTCATCTCTTTTGCTAAGTCTGTTGGTCGGACGAGTACGTAATCGTTTTTATACAACGCATCTAAAATCCGTTCGAATTCCTGTTGCGTCACCATGTAATCATCGTACCCCGCTTCCTTCCGGTCGCCGTCAAATGCTTGTTTTGGATCAGCAATCAATGAATGGAAGAAGAGATGCGGCACAGGTTTTTTCACAGGCAGGAGCGCCTGCTTTTTCTGTTCATATTCTTCCGTTTTCTGTTTCGTCTCTTTTGTGCGCACGGGTTTTAACACTTTAATCGCCCGGTCATAATCGTACTGGGCAGCGTAACGATCCGCACGCTGCAGTGTCTTTTCTATGTATGCTTGTTGCGAAGCTTGTCTTTTTTGCTGTGTCTCGCGTGGTTTGTCCGACTTTTTATCAACGACTTCTTTTTCCCCACATCCACTTAGCAGTAGGCTCAGCGTCACACCGCCAATGATCCAGTTCCGTTTCATTTCTTTCGACCCCTTTATCAATTTTGACATTTTGATTCCCCATATATTGTAACTGTTCCCGATTATTCAGTCGATTAACTATTTTGTTGAGCTATTCCGTTTCGTTATGACGGTCCATCCAAAGCGGAACTTCCGCTTCTTCTTCTTGAGGTGTTTAATAGGGAGCGTAACGAAATTCACGGAGGTGCAACAAGATGATTGAAAAGAACTTAATTAATGGTGAATGGTACGATACGACAGAAACGATTCCGGTCTACGACCCAGCAACGAAAGAACTGCTCGGACATGTTCCTGCAAGTTCAGCGGAAGACGCACAACGTTCCGTTGACGCAGCGAGCGAAGCATTCGTCAAGTGGTCAAATGAAACAGCAGACACACGCGCGAATTTAGTCGATGCCTGGTATCGCTTGATCAACGAACACCGTGAGGAACTCGCTCGGATCATGACGACAGAACAAGGAAAACCGTACGTCGAAGCACTCGGTGAAGTCGATTACGGCAATCAATACGTCCGTTGGTACGCTGAAGAAGCACGCCGGATTTACGGTGAAACGATTCCGGCTTCTGTTCCAGGAAAACGACTCTTCGTCGAAAAAGAACCAGTCGGTGTCGTCGCAGCGATCACACCATGGAACTTCCCGGCAGCGATGATCACACGTAAACTTGCACCGGCTCTTGCAGCGGGTTGTACGATTGTCCTTAAACCATCGGAAGAAACACCGTTTACGGCACTTCGTCTCGTTGAATTAGCAGAAGAAGCAGGTATCCCTAAAGGTGTCATCAACGTCCTAACAGGTGACGCGGCAACAATCAGTGGCGTCTGGCAAGCCGATTCTCGCGTCCGGAAGATCACGTTCACAGGTTCAACAGCCGTCGGGAAGTTGATCATGCGTCAAGCAGCCGATACGATGAAAAAACTATCACTTGAACTCGGTGGTCACGCACCCTTCATCGTCACGGAAAATGCGGATCTCGATAAAGCCGTCGAAGGCGCGATGCGCTCTAAATTCCGAAATGGTGGACAAGCGTGTGTCGCGACGAACCGCTTCTACGTGCAAGCGTCTGTTCTTGACGCATTCACGGAAAAATTCACAGCAGCCGTCAAACAACTGCAAGTCGGTAACGGGATGGACGCTGACTCGACAGTTGGTCCATTGATCAATGCGAAAGCCGTCGCAAAAGTCAAAGCACACATCGATGACGCTGTCGCAAAAGGTGCAACGATCCTGACTGGTGGTACGATTGACGAATCTGTCGGCTACTTCGTCACTCCAACCGTGCTTGCGAATGTCACAGAAGACATGCTTTGCATGCAGGAAGAGACGTTTGGTCCGCTCGCACCGATCTCTGTCTTTGAGACACTTGATGAAGTCATCGAACGGGCGAACAACACGCCATACGGACTAGCGGCTTACGCGTTCTCTGAACGCATCGATGAAGCATTGATGCTCGGAAAACGACTCGAATACGGGATCGTCGGTCTGAACGATGGTGCGCCATCTGCAGCACAAGCCCCATTTGGTGGCTATAAAGAGAGTGGTCTTGGCCGTGAAGGTGGCGTCTACGGCATCGAAGATTATCTCGAAGTCAAATACTTGTCGCTCGGTTAATCAATTAAACATTTCGTTTGAAACGAACCATCTTTATTCATAGGTAACCCCTCATTTCTAAATCGAAATGAGGGGTTTTTGTATCGGTGATGCCCATGAATGAGTAGCTCCTCCGTGTAAGTTACTTTTTAAGGTATAATTCAAAATGAGAGACCATATGAAAGGACGGATGCAGGAATGGATGTCATCTCCTTTGGTCAGAAAGAAAATAATCAACGCTACATAACAAGACCGGCTGTCTATGCTGTAATGTTCAATCGTCAGTTAGACAAAATAGCTGTCATTCAAAAAAGTGACGGTAAATATTTTCTTCCAGGTAGCGGAATCGACGCACACGAAACGCACGAGGACTGTCTTAAAAGAGAAGTTTTAGAAGAAACCGGACTGGATATCGAAATCAGTGCTTTTATCGGACGCGCAAATCGATATTTCTACTCTCATAATGAATGTACTTACTATTTGGGTGAAGGTTATTTTTATGTCTGTCATGTGGATAAAAAAATAAAAGATTCCATTGAAGAAAACTACTTTTTAAGGTGGATTAATCCTTCTAAAGCAACAGAAGATTTATTCCACGAACATCAACGTTGGGCTGTTCGGAAAGTACTAGAGGAAAACCTCTGATGTAAAGAAAATGATTAAGACCAACAAAAAATTCAATTTTTATCACTTTATTAAAGAGTTACATTTTTATCTTCAGACTAACAATAACGAATCAAATATATCCTAGTATTTCTTTATATTTACGTTGAACTAATGAGCATTCAATTAAGTATAAGTCGAATCAGGGATATCTGTTGGCTGTAAATTCATGATTGCTCCAAAATATTGAGATGCTGTACAAAACGTAATGAACGCACATAACTCGCTGATTTCTTGAGCAGTAAATGTTTCTTTCATCAATGAAAATATGGAATCAGGAATATTCCCCTTTACCGTTAAAAAGAGATCTGCAAATCCAATAGCTAAAATCATTTTTTCATCCATGATGTTCTTCTTCGGCTTTCCTTTAGCCTTACAATAGGCACATCCATTTGATTGTGCCAATGTTCTTCGAACTTGTTCTTTCAAATCTGAACTTAGGATTCCTTCTTCAACCAAGTCTCTTTCAAGCATCGTCCAACTATTTAAGATTTTGGCGTTGTGACCTAATAATTTCTGAAACGGTGTTTCTCCTATTTGGGATAAAGGTATTTTTGTCATTCTCGTCACTCCTTCTACAAAATATTTTATATAATAATCAAGCATCCTTGCATTTCATTTGATACATTTGACGATAAAATACTCACTGTTCAACATTTTATTTCGGAGGAGGATTTACAATTGAAAATTGACATAATTGATCGACAAATTTTAAATGAATTAGCTCAAGATAGTCGATTATCGATGCGTTCATTAGCAAAACGAGTTAATTTATCCGCTCCCTCCGTAACAGAGCGTGTCCGACAAATGGAATCTTTTGGACTCATTCAAAAATACAGTTTAAAAATCGATTACGAAAAGTTAGGGTCTCCTATTGAATGCTTAGTAGAAGCAACCATTAAAGAAGGACGCTACGATATATTTAAAAATCACATACAGCAACTTACTAACGTTGACTTTTGTTATCGAATATCAGGTGATTCTTGCTTCATGCTAAAATTACATTTCCAAACGTTTCAAGAGGCAGAATTTTTTATAGAACAAATCCATCCATATGCCCATACAGTTACTCGCTTTATTTTTTCGGAAGTTGGCACTCAAGTCATGATATAAAAAAAGACAAGAAGAGCATTTGAAGTTTGCTCTTCTTGTCTTTTGATAAATATTATTCAACGTATTCGTACAAAACGACGCTCTCGATGTAGTGAATGAAGCGGCGTAATTCCTTCTCCTCTTCGTTCGAGAGATCCCCTTCTTTCGACATATTCGCGATTTCAAGACGCTGAACTTCGATCGCTTTCAAGCAAAGTTCTTCTTTTTGCTGATCGACGTCCTTGCCACCGATTGGTGACGACCAGCGCGTATGTTTGAAGCGAAGTCGTTTATAGAACTCCAGCACGCTTTGAACGACGTCTGGCGGATACGATGAACGGCAATTCTCGAGACGTTCAATCACTGTGCCCATTACCTTTTCATATAGTTCATGCTCGACTTGTGTCATTTGAATCAACGCATCAGACGACATGTTCGATCGTTTCCGTTTCCACCAGAGTTTACGGATCGGTTGGACGATTTGGAAACGCGAATCCTTGCCGATCGCCTTACGACGATTTTCGATCGAGCGGAAAACGTCCTTCTTCAGCAGATCCGGCACCTTGTGTTCAGCGACGAAGCGTTTCGTTTCTTCCTTCTCCCACTGAACGGCTTCAAGACGTAAGGCTTTTAATTGGTCATTGAACTGGTTTAGTTCTTCCTGACTTTTCTCCTGCGCTCGCAGTAATCGAAGCATGACATGATACTCATTGAGAAGATCAAACGCAACGACTGCATTGTCTTCATCCGTCACTTGCTTAATCTCTGAGATCGCCCGGCGAATCATCCGTTGTTTTTGGGCATTCAGGTCGAGTGCGATCGGCGTTGCCGCCTCACCACGGTTCAATACCGGTAAGAGAATTGTTGCGAGAACGAGCGTATAGATGATGACACCCGCTGCAAGGAAGATGATCAACGAGCGTTCCGGGAAGGCTTCACCGGACTCCGTCAGGAACGGTAAAGATAACACCCCGACCATCGTGATCGTTCCGCGAACCCCGACTAGTGTCGTGATCAAATCTTGTTTGAAGGACGGTCGACGGTGCTCCCGGTCCTCTTTTTTGAAGAACCGATGATCAAACCAATTGAAGAACATCGTCCAGACGAGACGGATCGCGAGAATGAATGATCCGATTTCGATGACATATAACATGAGACGCCAGTTGTTGATCGCGTCATCTGCGAAAATCTCGCGTGTCGCTTCTGGCAACGTCAAACCAAGCAATAAGAAAATGATTCCGTTTAGCGTATACGCAATCATCGTCCAAATGTTATCCGTCAACGTCTGCTCTTGTGCAAAGAACGTTTCTGTCCGTTCTTTGATCAAGGCATGCAAGATACCACCTGTGACAACGGCGATGACGCCTGACGCGTGAAACCCTTCTTCGGCGATGAAGAAGATGATGAATGGCGTCAAAATTTGCAGCAAGGCATAAAAGACAACGTCTTCAATGCCGGCGCGACGCAAACGAACCTTGAGAAAGTTCATCGCGAGTGAGATCGTCAATCCGATCACCGCTCCGACGATGAACATGTAGAAGAACTCAGTCGTCGCACTTTGAAGCGAGAAATACCCTGTGACGACAGCAGCAACCGCATAACTAAACGCAACTAATCCTGAGGCGTCATTGATCAGCGATTCTCCGCGAACGAGCGTCAGAATCTGTTCTGGAATCTGGACACGTTTCGCGATCCCGTTGACGGCAATCGGATCAGTCGGCGATAAAATCGCAGCTAAAGCAAACGCAGCAGCGACTGGAATGACCGGAATCAACCAGTTGATGAAGTACCCTCCGACGATCGTCGTCAACAAGACGAGGATGATTGCGTTCCCAAAGATCGCTGTCCGCATCCGCCATAAATCTTCTCGTGGGAAGTGAGAACTATCGTTATAAAGTAACGGTGCGATGAATAAGAGGAGGAACCACTCGGATTCGACCTCAATCGTAAAGCCACTCATCAAAAGGGCAGCAACGGTTCCGGCAATGATTTGAATCAAAGCCGTTGGGATGAAACGGATGTAATGTCCGATGACTTGCGTCAATAAAATAAGCGCAAGCATCAATAAAATCAATGATAGTGTTTCCATGGAAGACCCCTTCCTCTATTGTTTCTTTCTACCTATATCCTAACATAGTTTTTTAATCAATCCTGTCCGAGCGCCTTATCGGACCGTTGCACAGCAATCATTTCTTCTGCTTGACGAATCAACTGCTCCCGGAGTTCGAGTGGTTCAAGGACTCGCACTTCCGGACCGATCCGCATCAATTGGCGTCCGAGATACGGCAGTTCGGTTTCCGGAACCAACCATGTTCGTTCCGACTGAATCGGTAAAATCCCCTCTAGCAACCGTTCGCCTAATGGTGATACTTCCAGTTTCACCGTCGTCATCGGTACACGTGTCATGTCTTGTTCCAAATCTGAAAAGGTTAACTCGGTTGCTGGCAACTCATGAAGCATCACGTCTTTGATCCGATCAACACGGAACTGGCGATACCCTCGATTCGTCTGTCCATAGAAGTACCAGCGATTCTGTTCGAACGATAAACCAATCGGATCTACGACGATCATGCGTTGTCCTTTTGTCGTCTCATAGAGAATATTCCCCATCCGTCCGCTCTCTAACAAGTCGAGTAACGCTGGATTTTGCGGCGACGGTGGTGTGTCGACCGTTTGAAAGCGAAAGCGGTCTTTCCATTTTACGATCTGTTGCTCCGTCATCTTCGGTAACTCGTTCGCATAACGTTCAGCGACTTCCTGTCGAATCGTACCGAATGGAAAATCGGGAATCTGTCCGACCCATTCCAGAAGGATGAAGAAGACAATCGTCTCTTCATCCGTCAAAACGAGTGGCGGCAGGTTCCGATGTGGCAACATCCGGTAACCCCCTGCCACGCCAGGTTCGCTGTAGATTGGATAACCATTTGCTTCAAGTACCGTCATGTCTCGTTGAATTGTCCGGATCGACACCTGACATTCTTCCGCGAGCATCCGTGCAGAGAAGTGTTCGCCCCGGTTTAACAAGCGTACTAAACGCCACTGTCTCGTATTCATACAGTTCCTCCTTAA
Source organism: Exiguobacterium sp. s143 (assembly GCF_018618895.1). Taxonomy (NCBI): domain Bacteria; kingdom Bacillati; phylum Bacillota; class Bacilli; order Caryophanales; genus Exiguobacterium; species Exiguobacterium sp. s143. Next base: position 409,250 of record NZ_JACSMX010000001.1, read on the forward strand.
ATGACGACATCTTTTGTCGTCATTATACGCTAAGATGAAGTCACACGACGCAAAAGGAGGAATTATGGATGTCACAACCTACGACCGTTCTTTATATCGCTTGTAGTCTTGACGGGAAAATTGCCAGACTCGATGGTTCACTTGATTGGTTATTTGCCGTTGCCGGAGACGGGGATAATGGTTATCAAGCGTTCTATGATCAAGTCGGTGCCGTCATCATGGGACGAAAAACATATGATGAAGTCCTTCAACTCAGCGAGACGTACCCTTACGCAGATATTCCGAGTTATATCTATAGCCGGACGCAACGAACGTCTGAGACGGTCACCTATACGGATGAACCGCTCAATCAACTGCTCGACCGGATTTCGCCAACGATTGAAGGTAATGTTTGGCTGATCGGTGGTGGCGAGTTGATTCAAGAAGCGTTGCGCTTAAAACTCATCCGCTCGATTGAACTGGCAATCGCCCCTGTCATTCTCGGAACAGGCATCCCACTGTTTCCGGAAGGAACGAATGAAACGCATCTTCGTTTGACAGCGAGTCGCCATTCGGGACAATTCCTGATGGCGACGTATGAAGTCTTGACTTAAATAACAACAACCGGTTCGGGAAAGCGAACCGGTTGTTCGTTTACATCAGATTAGGCATTTTTCTTCGTCTTTTTCGCTTTTGGTTCTGTCCACTTAAAGATTTTATTCATGACGTTGTAAATCCGCTTCGATTCCTTCGTCATCAACGGTCCAAGAATGGCGAGAATCAAGACATATAAGGCAGAGAATGGTGACAAGATATCCATCAATCCACCGGCGATTCCGAGATTCGCGACGATGATCGAGAACTCCCCGCGCGAGACGATCGTCAAGCCGATGTTCGAGGATGCTTTGTGTGACAAGCCTGCTTTACGCCCCGCAATCATACCAGCTACGTAGTTCCCGATGATCGTGATGACGACGGCACCGAGTGCGAGCCAGACGGCGTCAAGTAACATCGTCGGATCGATGCTCAATCCGAAACTGAAGAAGAAGATCGCACCGAAGAAATCACGGAATGGTACGACGAGATGTTCAATCCGCTCTCCTTGATCGGTTTCTGAGAAGACGAGACCGAGTAACAACGCCCCGATCGCTTCTGCAACATGAATCGTTTCCGAGAATCCAGCGATGAAGAACAAGGCAGCAAAGACGACGATGATGAAGACTTCATCCGAGGCGATCTTCAGCATCTTATTCAAAAGCGGTGTTGCCTTCCGAGCGACGATGAAGAACAGCAACATATAGCCGAGGGCGATCAAGATTGAGGTAAGGGATGCGAGTAATGTCGTCCCACCGCCGAGAAGCAGTCCCGATAAGACCGACAAATAGACGGCGAGGAAGATGTCCTCGAACATGATGATTCCAAGAATCAGCTCCGTCTCCGTATTACCGGTCCGGCGGAGATCAACGAGGACTTTCGCCACGATAGCACTGGAGGAGATCGTAATGATCCCGGCGATGACGAGTACTTCATAGAGTGGGAATCCAGCGATGAATCCGTATAAGAGACCACCGGTAAAGTTAATCGATAAATAGATCGTTCCGCTTGTGACAATCGATTTTCCGGACCGGATCAGCTTACCGATCGAGAACTCGAGTCCGAGATAGAATAAGAGGAACAGGACGCCGATTCGTCCGAGGAAGCTGATGAACTCAGCACTTTCAATGAACTTGAAGTCTAGTATCCCGATTGTCGGAGCGTGCGGTCCAACAATCATCCCGAGAATGATTAGAAACGGGATGATCGAGAAATTGAGTCTGTTCGCGAGCACTGCCGCGATTGCCACTAAGATAAGCGCGGTACCGACTTCAAATATGAGATGATCCATATATTATCCGCCTCCTTCGATTGAGAATAATGCTTTCGTGATGTGACGGATGTTTTGACGCTCTCCAGATAAGACGATCGTATCACCGGCTTCAAGGCGTGTATCCGGTCCTGGATTGAGCGATTTTGAACGGTCATGCTTGAGCACCGCAATGATTGAAATATCGTAATGGTTACGGACATCGAGTTCACCGATCGTTCGATTGTTGACCTTTGAATCCTGACCGACTTTGAACCATTCAATGACGAGATCATCAAACGCGAGTTCAATTTTTTCGAGATCCTTCGGCTTATAGGATAATCCTCCGAGAATTCCTGCCATCTGACGGGCTTCTGCGTCATTGAACGTCACGCTCGAGATGCTCTCATCAAAATCGTCATCATCATAGTGATGCATCTCGCGTCGTCCGTCGTCATGGACGATGACGACCACCTTATCTCCTCGTGTCGTGATGCCTTCGAACTTCCGTCCGATTCCTGGTAAATCTACTTCGCGCATATCCATCTGTTATTTCCTCCTTTTTTGATTTTACAAATGATGATTCGCTTTGTGGATGAGTGTCTTGAACGCCTCATCACTCAATATATCTTGAAGGTCATGCAGCTGTTTCAAATCCGCTTTCGCCATGATGACAAACCCGTCCTCCTCAATGAATGCCACGCGATCTCCTTCCTCCACTTGCAAGGCCTGCCGAATTTTTTTGGGGATGGTGATCTGTCCTTTTGACGTTAACTTTGATAGCTCCATCACGAACTTCCTTCTTTCTGTGTTTTTTCTTGTATTCCTTACTTCCTTACTTTTCTTATTTCCAATATAACATAGTTCTAAACTTATTCCGAGTATTTTGCTTTGAATTAAAATTTAAAAATCGATTTTCTTTTTGTTCAACCGTATTCATACGATTATTTTCAAGACATCTTACAATAAACATAGAAAAACGCATCCTAATCTAAATGGATGCGTTCTTCGTCTTATTGTTATTCGGAGGTGATTTTATGTCGCAATGGTTTTCAATTGCGTTCGTGGTCTATATTTTATCGTTGAACGTGGCAGCGATTTATCTTATCTATAAACGAATCGTACCAGCTATAGTCGCTGGCTTAACAATTCTCTTCCTGATTCCAACCGTCAGTTGGACCGTCATGGTACTTTTTGTATTCGCTTTATTCGTCACACCAGTCATGGATTGGTTTGAAGGTTTAGAAAGTCTCATTAACCTGATGTGGATTGGTCTGCTGAACGGATGCTGTTACATATTATTCGGAATCGTCAGATGGATCATTTCAATGATTCAGAAATGATTCTTTGGCTGGATCAATCTTTAGCCCTTTTTCACCTAAGTGATGGATGGACCGTTCAATCGCTGTTTCGATGTATCCATCCAATTGACACGGCAACAAGATATCATATTCTTGTGGCAGAACGGTTCGTCGGTCCTCTTCTACCTCTCTAATGAAATGCGGAAGTGCTTTCCACCTCGACTGCACACTCACTTCATGAAGCGCTCCGTTGATCGCTTGTTCATTCCAGTTCACGAACGGAGCAATACGTGTATTGTACCGCCTGAAGTCATCATGATACCTTGAACCGATCGAGGCGTCGGCTATGATTGCTTGTCGTAACCACCCCATATAAAAACCGCGTAACCAAATATCGTCCGCTATCAGATGGACGTAATAGCCACTTCGAAAAGATGGATCCCAAGACGCCGAGTCTCTCCAAAATGCTTCGTAGTCAATTGTTCGTGTCCCGTTCGCTAATTCACCCGTATAATAGTGGGCTTGCTCCTTCTCGTCATGGCGTGCATCAGGAGCGATCGTACCTATAAGGAATCGAGCAGGGTCTAGTTCCGGAAGTAACGTAATCAATCGTTGTCCGATGTAGGCATGCATCAGTCGTGAACCCATCGCTTACCTTCCTTCATAATCACTGCGCGTGATCGCATAAATCTTTAAGTCCCAGAAACGCTCTTTAACGAATAAAGCACTCCGCGAGACTCCTTCGAACGTCATACCGATCTTTTCCATGACACGAGCAGATCCATCATTTGCAACAAAACAACGGGCTTGAATGCGCTCGAGTCCGAGTGTCTCAAAACCGTACTGTACGAGACGCGCTGCTGCTTCCGGCATCAAACCCTTCCCCCAGTAATCGCGCGACAGCGCATAACCGAGTTCTGCTTGCTGTTGCTCAAACGAGACTTTGATGAAATCAATCGTTCCGATGACTCGTCCGTTCGTTTTGTCTTCAATCGCCCAAGGTGCCGGATTCCCTAGTTCGTATTGGCGAAGGATGTGATCGACGAATTGCTCAGAATCCGTGAGGCTTTTATGCGCATGCCAGCTGACATATCGCGCCGTCTCTTCATCTTTCGTGTAGGCATAGATATCTGCTGCATCTTCTGTGCGAACCGGTCGCAAACGGAGTCGCTCCGTTTCAAGTACAGGCAAAGCTTGATATAAATCGATGGTCGTTAACATGATTGAACCCTTCTTCCTTTGATTTTTTCCAAGTATACCCACTCTTCTATAAAAAGTATAGAGATATACGAAAACGTTATCAGAATTTTCTGGTATACTATTGGAAAATGATGTAAGAAAGGGTGTTGTCATGTCTTCTAGGGAACGAACGCTCTTAAGTGCGCTCGGTATTTCACAGTTTGGTGACTTCATTTATCTCGTTGCGATCAACGTATATATCTATCGATTGACCGGCTCAGCGTCAGCCGTTGCTGCCCTGTGGATCATCAGTCCAGTCGTATCTCTCGTCATCAAGTCGTTCGCAGGAGGTTGGGTCGACCGATCCGACTTACGTCGACTGTTGATTCAGACTGATGTGTTGCGTGCTTTCTTAATCGGTATCATGCCATTTCTACCATTATCGTTGCTTTACATCGACTTGATCGCCTTAGCCATCATCAAAGCGGTCGTTGAACCGGCAACGTTGACCTACATCACGACGCTTGTTCCACAAAACGATCGGACGTCGTTTAATGCCTATCGTAGTCTGATCACGTCAGGTGCCTTTTTGATTGGTCCGGCTCTCGCTGGAGGACTGCTCTATGTTACTTCTGCTGATGTTGCCATTTGGCTCAACGCTGTCTCGTTTCTCGGATCAGCTGTCCTGCTGATGCGCTTGCCGCGTTTTACCGCTTCGGTCGAACGAGGGATGCGGCTGCAAGACATTATATCCGATTGGCGGCTTGTCTATCAGTTCAGCAAAAGCGCACGCTACGTGACCGGATTATACATCCTCGCGATGCTGATGATGATTGCGACACTTGCACTTGATACGCAAGAAGTCGTCTTTTTACAGCGAAGCATCGGCTTATCGGAAACCGATTATGGTTTACTGATGAGTCTGACTGGGATCGGTTCCGTCGCCGGCAGCTGGGTCGTCGCCCGCTACGCCAAAACACTCTCCGTTCGGATGATGCTGACGATTGGCTATGTGTTCGTCGCCGTCGGTTACATGCTGTATGCGAGTGCGAATTCGTTTTCAATCGTCTGTACTGGTTTCTTGTTGCTCGGTTGTTTCCACGCATTTGCGGGAACCGGTTTCCTGACGTTCCAACAGACGAATATTCCACTCCACTTAATGGGACGCTTTACGAGTCTATACGGTGTCGGTGTCAGTCTGCTACAGATTCTAGCGATCGTCGCAATCGGTCTGCTCGGTGACATCTGGTCGATTCGTTTCAGTACGATTCTATTTGCCGGTCTCCTCGTGATCGTGACGATCTGTTTCCTTGGATGGGTTCTCCTCCCGCGCAAGCAACAGTATTTCGCAACGAACGAGATCAACGAAGAACAACATGCCTAAAAAACAGGGAACCCCGTCAACGCGGTGTTCCCTGTTTGAGTTGCTGTTTCATCACTTCTGCGTGTGCGACGAGCGGAAAAGATCCATCTTGTAATTGTTTCTGCAGTTGTTTGGCTTCCACCCAAGCGAGCGCATATTCCGCTTCTGAGACAATCCCTTGCTCCCGTGCTGCTTCCAGTTCATCCACATCGACTAACAAGACTTGTCCCGATGGCAAGGCGATGAGATCGAGAAACAGATCCTCCCAGTAGACTCGTCCGTCCTCTAATCCGGTACGTAGACAGATATCGATATAGGTTTGTACTAACTGACCCGTGGCGTCATACATCGAGGTCACGGCATGATGGGCATCGATTGGGAATTGTTGTACCCAGACGTAACCAGCGTCAGCGATTCGAACTATTTCGTCACCATAACGGACATCTAACGGTGAAGTGACTTCAATCAGTTGAAGGAGTGTCACATGTCCGTTGAACACCTCGTTTTCTACCTGTTCATGAACATAGTGTCGTTGTGTGATGCGACGCCAGTCACGTCGATCGGCATAGCGTTTTTTGATCATTTACCGGTCCCCCGTTTTTTCCTTAGTGTGCCATACCCCACTTCTTTCTTATTCTAATTCTTTAAAAAAAGGGGCAACGGATTTTTTCCGTTGCCCCTTACTTCATCATTTTGCCGTCTCTGAACCGTATAACGCAGCACCATTCGTCTCGATGACGTGACGGTACCAATCGAACGAGTCTTTTTTCATCCGTTCCATTGATCCGTTGCCTTCGTTATCCCGATCGACATAGATCATGCCGTAGCGTTTTTTCATCTCACCTGTCGTAAAGGAGACGATGTCGATGACGCCCCACGGCGTGTAGCCAATCAATTCGACGCCATCTTCGAGCACGGCTGCTTTGAACGCTTCGATGTGCGCACGCAAGTAATCGATCCGCGCCGTGTCATGAATCTGACCATCCTCGATCGTATCGATTGCACCAAAGCCGTTCTCGACGATGAACAATGGAATCTGGTAACGATCGTATAGACGATTCATCGCATAGCGCAGACCAACCGGATCAATCGCCCAACCCCAATCACTCGACTGGATGTATGGGTTCTCAACGCCGTTTGCGAGACCACCGTTGACGATATTTCCCGTGTTATTGACGATAGCATCATGTTTAACGGTCGTCGACATGTAGTAACTGAATCCGAGATAGTCGACTGTTCCGTTTCGCAAGATTTCTGCGTCACCGTCTAGAATCGGAATATCATACCCTTCCCGTTTGAACTCATTCAACGCGTAAGACGGGTAGTAGCCGCGGACTTGGACGTCTGGGAAGAAATAGCGCTGACGCATCGATGTCTCAGCGAGCAGGATGTCTTCCGGGTGCGATGAGTACGGATAGATCGGTACGTGCGAGACCATTGCTCCGATTTCGAAGTCCGGGTTGATCGCTTTCCCTTTTGCGACGGCAAGTGCACTCGCAAGCAACTCGTGGTGACCCGTTTGATACATGACTTCCATCGCGTTCTCATTCGGGTCAAGGAGGACACCGGAATTCGTCCAGAGGAATAATGGATTGCTGACGTCCATCTTGTTGTTAATCTCATTGAACGTCATCCAGTACTTGACCTTGTCTTTGTAACGCGTGAAACAGACTTCCGCAAATTTTTCGAAGAACAGCGCTACTTTCCGGTTGCGGAAACCGCCATATTCACGTGCGAGGTGGAGTGGCATCTCAAAGTGCGACAGCGTAATGATCGGTTCGATGCCGTATTTCATTAATTCGTCGAAGACGTCATCATAAAACTTCAGTCCTTCTTCGTTCGGTTCCGCTTCGTCTCCGTTTGGGAAAATCCGACTCCAACCGATTGACGTCCGGAGACACTTTAGTCCCATCTCAGCGAACAGCGCGATGTCCTCTTTATAACGGTGATAAAAATCAATCGCCTCGTGATTCGGATAAAATTCATTCTCCTCTACCTGATCCGTGATACGTCGTGCAACGCCGTGTGCTCCTGCCGTCAATACATCAACGACGCTCGGTCCTTTTCCGCCAGCATTCCATCCACCTTCGAATTGATGCGCCGCTAACGCACCGCCCCATAGGAAATCATTTGGTAATGTCTTCATCTTCATGTCCTCCTTCTTTTTCTCTTACTTGATGATCGTCAAGATTTCTGTATTTGCCGTCGTGACTGTCTCGTCCGTCGGTAGGATTTGTGCATAACTCTGCGTGTTCGTGATAATGATTGGCGTGATCGTCTCGAGTCCATGCGTCTCAATCGCTGTCGCATCAAACGTTACGAGTAGATCACCTGTCGTCACGGATTCGCCTTCTTTGACGTGAAGCGTAAACGGTTTACCGTCGAGCGTCACGGTCTCAAGACCGACATGGATCAAGACTTCGACACCACTCGTCGACCGAAGTCCAATCGCGTGACCTGACGGGGCGACCATGACGACGGTCCCGTCAAACGGTGCCGTGACCCGGTTGTTCGTCGGACGAATCGCTACCCCTTGTCCCATCGCACCGGAAGCAAAGACAGGATCCGGTACATCCGATAAGGCAACGATTTTTCCTTCAAGTGGTGCACGAAGCGTCTCTTCGTTTGTCAGCGTAGCGCTGACTTCTTGTTTTGCAACTGGTGTCGCTGTACTTGCAGGTGCTACGACCGGAGCAGCCTGCTCCCCGAAGCCGAACACTTGAATTAAGACGATCGGTAGAATCAAGGCAATCGCCGTTCCGATCAATAAGCCGATGATCGACGATGGATAGTCGGAGTCGATACCGTTGACGAGCGTCAATGGTCCCGGTAATCCGGCGTAGGCAAAGTAATATGGTTTAAAGAAACTCGCCGTGACAGCGCCGATTGCTCCCGAGATACAGCCATAGATGAACGGTTTCTTAAAGCGGAGCGTCACCCCATAGATAGCCGGTTCCGTGATACCGAAAATACCTGTCAGTCCGGCCGAAACCCCGACTTTTTTCGTTTCTTTGTTGCGTGCTTTCAAGATGACTCCGATGACGGCACCGATTTGAGCGATGACGGCAATCGTTTGGTAGGCCTGGAACGAGTCGCGACCATATTGTTCGAAGTTCGCAAGCACCATCGGCGTGACACCCCAGTGGACACCGAAGATGACGATGACTTGCCAGAAGCCACCGATGATGAGACCAGCGACCGCAGGGGCATTCTCTGCTAAATAGTTATACCCGTTTGCGATCCCTTCTGCACCAAGTGTCGTGATCGGTCCGATCAAGAGAATCGTAAGCGGCACCATCAATACCATACTGAAGAATGGAACGAACAACGGACGAATGACTTCATGAATCGTCTTGTTCAGGAATCGCTCGACATAGGACAAAATCCAGACGAGGAATAATGGCGGTAAGACCGATGACGTATACGTTGTACCGGATAAAGCGATTCCTAGGAACGTGATGGATTCACCGGCAGTGATGCGTGCTGCGATATCTGCCCATGTTGGACTGACAAGTGCCGCACTACAGGCGACCGCGATGAAGGCGTTGACCTTAAAATGATTCGCTGCCGTGATGGCAATGAAAATCGGCAAGAACGTAAATGGTGCCCATGAGATGAAGCTGAAGACTTCATAAGTACCTGTCTTCGCAAATGCTGGAAAAGCGAGCGTCGTCAAAATTAAAGTTCCCTGCAGAATCCCCGCTGCAGCTAAGATGTAGACGAACGGTGCAAAGACGGCTGACATCGTCGCAATGATTCGGTTGAGGACCGTCCCTTTCGGCGCCTCTTCCGTTTCTGGTTGCTCCAAATCGACGAGCTTCACAAATTCTTGATGGACTTCCCCGACGTGTTGACCAATGACGACTTGAAACTGCCCGCCAGACTCAACGACCGTAATGACGCCAGGTAGTGCACTGACTGTTTCCTTAGCTGACGAATCCGATCGTTTCAAGACGAGACGAAGTCGAGTTGCACATCGGACGGCGCTGATGACGTTGTCTTCGCCACCGACAGCTTCTAATATCGAATGCGCCAATTGTTGATAATCGCGAACCTTGCCCATATCGTGTACCTCCCCTGAATATGACGCTTGAATACCCTTTCATTTTAATTGTACATGCACAATTAATCAATACATAAATAATTAAATTTAACATGTTATTAATCAAGAGATGGCTTATGCTATACTGAAGAAAAAAAAAGTTCGCAAGAAAAGAAGGTGTCCTATGCTGAAATACCAACAGACGGCCGATGAAATCGAACGGTACATAGAACAACATCAGTTGAAACAAGGAGACAAACTACCGATTCTCGAAGAGTTGATCCGGCAGTTCGCCGTCAGTAAGACGACGATGACAAAATCACTTGAGTTACTCGAACGAAAAGGAATCATTTTTCAAGTCCGCGGAAGCGGGATTTTTGTCCGGAAGACGAATCGCACCGGCTACATTCGTCTGTTCTCGACCCAAGGATTCAAGCAGAATCTCGTCGGTCATACGATTGAGTCGACTGTTCTTGCACTCGAACCAATCGCTGCAACCGATAACATCGCGAAGAATCTCGGGATCGAGGCAGGTGAGACGGTTTATTACGTCAAGCGAATCCGCTACATCGACAGCAAGATCCTCTGTCTCGAAGAGTCTTACTATCGCCAATCGATCGTTCCGTACTTAAATCGTGAAATCGTCGAGCAGTCGATCTTCGAATACTTAGAGACGGCACTCCAATTGAATATTGGGTTCTCAGATATGTATATGCACGTCGGGAAGTTAAGCGCTGAGTCTGCCCGTCATCTGGATCTCACCGCGGGCGATCCTGGATTGACGATCGAGACGGTGTTTCATTTGACGAACGGTCGTCCGTTCGACTATTCCGTCATCACATACCACTATGAACATTCGCATTTCGTCGTCCAGGCAAACGGTTTGCATTTATGAGGGGATGATCGCATGAATGAAGAAATACTGTTTTATTACGCACTTTTCGCAGGCGGTATCCTCTGTATAATCTTGAGTATCTTGTTATATTTCTGGCTCCGCGAGGATACTGGGATCGAATTTTCCACGTTCGGTCGACTCGTTTTCATGTGTTTACTCGGTGTCGGATTTATTTGGTATACGGTTCCGAGTCTGAAATACGTCGTCAATCATGACTATGTGACGACTAAAGGAACCTGTACGGTCGAGTACGATGATCAATCCTCACCGCGGACGATTGACCTTTATTACGATAAAACAGGCGACTATTTCAGTTTCTTTGATCGTGCCGAACTTGGCGCTTATGGACCGGACGTCCCGTATACATGTCACGTGACGACGACAAAAAATCATGAGTTCGAGATTTCTTACCAGATTTATAATTTCAAGACAAACAAGTTATTGTATTCGTCTGAATAACTGATACGTTTAAAAAGGAATACTGTTTAGTTTATGTCATTGCTATTTTTTTCACTGACCGGACTCGCTGAAATCGGCGGTGGCCACTTGATTTGGCTGTGGTAACGAGAGGGACGCCTTGCTTATTTCACACTGCTCGGCGGTGGGATTTGTTTGCTTGGTGTCGCTGTTATCTTATTTGGTCCGAGGAACTAACACTCACAGGAAATTCGGATTGACGAACTTTTCCTTGAAAGGACGTATCCAGATGAATGCCGAGATCATTACATATATTTTCATCTTTTTACTAGGTGTCGCGTTTGTCTTACCGGCCTGTTATGTTCTTGTCCTTCGCTTCGGTAATAAGCAATATGCTTTTTTCAACAAACTTAAGTGGACGGGTGTCCTGTTGCTAGGATTACTCTGTCTCTCGATCACGATACCGAGTTTTACCGAAATGGTGTTTCCGGATTACCGTGTATTAGAAGGTCCGTGTATTCTAGAACCGTCTGAGTCAAAAGGAACATCGATCGACATTACATTAACGGAGACCAACGATACGTTTTCTTTCCGTGACGCACCTGATCTTGATGCTTACGGCAAGAAGGTTTCGTATTATTGCCAGGTGACGACGACACAAAATCAGGCGTTCGAAATCAATTACCAGGTCTTCAACAAAGATACGCAAACGTTGCTCTATCCGAATTGACGACACAAACGGGACTGATTCAAAAATCAGATTCTATAAAGAAAAGGGTGGCAGAATTGGAATCTGACACCCTTTTCGCGTTAAAAAAAGAAACACTCTTTTCACGCGACTCCTACAGAGAAAAGCGCATTTTTGCGCTTTCAGAGACAATCAAGACCCGGGGTTCTGCCTGAACGAGGCAGAAACACTGGCTTGAGTCTCGCCTGAGGAAAGGGCGTGAAAGAATGAGTGTTTCTTTTTTGAGTCAGCCCCGTTTACTGTTCGATACCCGCTCGCACAGCCGCTTCAAGGAACAGTTCATCATCAAAAGTCGTCAGCTCAATCATCCGGCCGTCTTTTTCGTACCAGGCAGCTAGTCCTTCTCGGTCAACCAATTTCCAGCCGGCTTGCCGGATCCGCGTTTCGTATAATACGCCGGGACCTTCGATTTCCGATACGAGATGCGTCTTGACTAATAAACACTCCGGCTTTTCCTCGACCGTCCCTGTTCGCGGAATAGGAAAACCGTTTACGTTTGATGTTTCAAACAGATAATACCAAGCCATTCCACTGACGATTGCTATACCTAATAAACCTGCTAGCCATTTTCCCATGCGTCGAGTCTTCATCACAATCTACCCCTTTAAATACGTATATGTATCCTATTTATTTTACCAATCATTTCCTTACTCCAACCTCCTGCTTAAGACGGATTGTTAAGCGCAAAACAAAATGAAAATGAATGAGAAGCATGTCATTTTTGCGAAAATAAATGAAAAAAATTAATATATTTTCATTTATTTTGACGACAAGACTTCTTCCTTAGAGTCGCAACGGTTTGATAACTCCCGACACAGAGCCATTTTCAGTCATTTTCAAGTGGTTAAGCGTCTTAGCAACTTGACTTCATTTCCTGCTATGGTACGATACGAACTTATTAAGGGAGTGAACAGAACTTATGAAATTCAGAAAAGAAAAAGTCAATGTCGTTGACATGCAGCAAACCAAAAAGAGTGTCTACGCGACCGGAATTGGGAATGCGATGGAATGGTTCGATTTTGGTCTTTATTCCTATCTCGCAATCATCATCAGTCAAAACTTCTTTAGCGCTGTTGAAAATGATGAACTGAAGCTCGTCTTTACGTTTGCGACCTTTGCGATCGCTTTTTTAATGCGACCAATCGGCGGAATCGTCTTTGGACGCATCGGAGATCGACTCGGGCGGAAGGTCGTCTTAACAACGACAATCGTCATGATGGCTGGTTCCACGCTCATCATTGGACTATTACCGACCTACGATCAAATCGGAATTTGGGCACCGATCCTGTTATTGTTAGCCCGGATCTTACAAGGATTCTCGACTGGCGGTGAATATGCCGGCGCAATGGTCTACATCGCTGAGTCATCACCAGATAATAAACGAAGTGCTCTCGGAAGTGGACTTGAAATCGGTACACTCGGTGGATATATTCTCGCCTCATTACTGGCTACAACACTTTTCGTCACCTTATCGGATGATCAAATGGCATCTTGGGGATGGCGGATTCCCTTCATTCTTGGGGCACCACTCGGTTTATTTGGTCTCTATTTACGTCGTCACTTGGATGAATCACCGATCTTCGAAAATGAGATTAATGAAAACACAGAAGAGCCTGCGACATTCCGCGAAATTCTTCGCGACCACAAACGTGATATCATCGTTTGTTTCATCGCTGTTGCCTTCTTCAATATTACGAACTACATGCTCTTGTCCTACATGCCATCGTACCTCGATGAAGTCATCGGCATGTCAAGTTCGACAAGTACGATTCTAATTACTGGTGTCATGGTGATCATGATTCCGCTCGCTTACTTCTTCGGGAAGCTCAGTGATAAAAAAGGCAATCGTAATATCGTCCTTTTCGCGTTAGCCGGACTATCGTTGCTTTCAATCCTGTCGTTCTTCTTGATTGGTCTTAAACCACTCTTGTTCGTCGGGATCGGAATCTTCATCCTTGGCTTCTTCTTGGCGATCTTTGAAGGAACGATGCCAAGTCTTCTACCGAGTATCTTCTATACGGATGTCCGTTACCGGACGCTATCCGTGACGTTTAACGTCTCTGTCTCGATCTTCGGTGGAACGACGCCACTCGTTTCGACATGGCTCGTTCATACGACACAAAACCCGCTCGCTCCTGCTTTCTATCTAACAGCAGTCAGCGTCATCGGCTTCGTCACGTTCTTCTTCTTCTTTAAGAATACAGCTGGTAAGGCACTGAAAGGGTCGCATCCGACTGTATCGAGTGAAAAAGAAGTCGCGTCGATCGCGAAGAAACCAGACGATGCTCTCTGGTGGGCAGAATAATCGCTATAAGTAAGAGCCGTCTTCCGCAGAAGACGGCTCTTTTTAGTAGACAGCACTCAACTCTTTTACAACGCGGTCCGCGACTGCGAGTTCCTGCTCTTGTGCAAAATCGAATTGACAACCGATCGCAGCGAGCCCGTTCGCATGCGCCGCTTTGAAATCAGATAAGCGGTCACCGACAACGTAGCCTGACGAGATATCGTGCATCTTACAAATCTCCCGTACGAGTGCTGATTTATCACCGGAACGAATGTCTTCAATGCTATAGACATGATCGATATACGCTTCAAGTCCATACGTCGTCACGATTGCTGACAAGTAGGATGGCCACCCATTACTGGCGATATAGACGGAGTGACCCGCTTGTTTCAAACGAGCGAGCAACTCGACCGTTCCTGGATATAAGCGACCGTGCCCCGCCTTGACTGCCTGCTCTATGCTACGTCGAAACTTTTGATCCGCAGCCTGTTGGTCTGTGGCTGAAAAGTCCGGTAGTAACGTCTGCCAGACTTCCGGTAACGAGACGCCCATGATCTGCTGATAGAGGGCGACTGGCGTCTCTCCCTCCCAGCGTCCCGTTTGACGCAACTCTTGAAAGACCTCTTCTAGCGCATGCGACAGCACGGCATTCGTTTGAAACAACGTTCCATCCATGTCAAAAATGTAGTGTGTCATTCGCTCTCCCCTTTTTGCTCTTGATTTATCATTTGAATCACGGATTCTATCGATCTATCCTCAGCAATTAGACGATCTGTCGGGCGGTGATCCCGATCAATCCACCAGCGTTTCATATCCGTCACAGAAAACTCCGTGGGCTGGCGCATTTCATGGCGACGGACCGTTTCTTCGAAGGAGACGTCAAAATAATACGCCGCGTATCGTGAAGTAAAGCGTCGTTCCAACCGGTCAATCATCTCACCGTACCAGTCCTGTGCGAGAATTCCTTCCAGCAGAATCATCGCGTGGCGTCCGTCAGCAAGTCCGATCAACTCTTCGATCCAGCGAATCGCCGGATTTCCTGGTCCATCTTTTACGTTCAACATCTCCCTGCGGATGACATCTTGCGAGAATAAGATGCTATCCGGTAAGACCAATCGTAACGCTTTTGCAAGCGTCGTTTTTCCACTACCAGAATTCCCGCGAATGACGATCAAGCGCGACTTCATGTCGTGAACCAGTCCCCGTTCAAGGCAGCAATGTACCGCTCTGCAGAGCGTGCTACTGCTTCAGACGCGCCGGTTTCGATTTTCCGATGAAAGGCGTCATATAATTTTTCAAAGTGAAGCGGACGTAACGTTTCTGCCATTCGCGCGACCGTCTTTGCCGGAAGCGGAATCACATTCGGATAGCTGTACATAAAACTGACCCATGCCCGATCGGCAACGATCCGAATGATGTCCCCTGTCAACAATATCCCCGCCGATGCGTCTTTTCGTTCACAGATGACTGCTCCTTTGAAGTGACCACCGACGCGATGTAACATCACATCTTCCGCCAATTCCAAGCGTTCACCACTCCAGAAGACGATGCGTTCGCTTGGTCGCGTCACGAACGATGCATCATCTTCATGAATATAGATCGGCACGTCAAAAGTCTCCGCCCATTCGACTTGTGTCGCGTAATAATGCGGATGTGATAAAGCAATCGCCTGAATTCCGCCTAATTTCTCAAGTTGCTCTTTCGTTGTTGAATCAAGATATGTAATGCAGTCCCATAACAGGTTGAACGATTTTCCTTGGACAAGATACGCCGTCTGACCGATACCGAACGCCGGTGTCGTCTGAATCGCATAGACGCCTGCTCCGTCGTCACTAATGACGTTTTGATATGTTCCTGACGTTTGCATGGCAGCGAGCGTCGTCCACGTTTGACCAGTTGGATTGACATACTGTCGTTCCTCTAAGCAAATCGGACACGTTTCACGTTGCGGATTAATTTGTTCGACACCACACGTCGTACAGATGATGGTTTCCATATTATCATTCCTTTCCCATTCGTAAATGATTTTCCTGATATATCATACCATATTCCATTTATAGGGATTGAAGGAATTAAGAGGTGGTTATCGAAAGGAACATGTATGAAAACAAAGGAGGAGATGCTCATGTCAATTTCGACCCACCTTATTGCGCCCCGCTTGAACGCTGTCTTTTTGCATGTTCAGGATGTGAAATGTGCCGCCGCTTGGTATCATCAGTTACTACAGCTCCCGTTTGATGCATCGCGCGTCTCGTCACCTGTTTATAATCTCCCACTCGAAGGTCCAACGAGTTTGACGCTTGATGATCATTCGAATGACGCAACGTACCAACATCATCCCTCCCCTCATGCCTTATTTAATTTTTATACGACGGACATCGATGCCTCCTATCAGTTCGTCTTATCACTACAAGCACCCATCATTCGTGACATCGAACGTTTCGATAATTTTGCTTACTTTACGTTTGCAGATCCCGACGGCAACGTCTTGATGCTCTGTACAGGGTAAGACAAAAGCAGGCCGAACCACTGATGTGGCTCGACCTGCTTTGTTTAATAAGACGTTCGATCATCATTTATGACGCTTTGAAAACGTTCTGTGAACCGATTGATCGCCTCTTCAGTATCAAGAATGCCAGAAAACCAGATCTTTTTGTCTTCCGAAAATATAAGATGCAATGACCCTTCTATTGTAGACTCCACATTAAGTGTAGCAATCGTATCTGACTTCAATAATGTCTTTTGTGATAGAGTGACCAGTTCATTTGTCAACGTTTCGCGTGTATCTTCTGACGTTTTTTCATGAAGAAGATCAACTGTTTTATGAAGCAATACGGCTTTTGAGACACGCGATAAATTCAACTCACGAATTTCAAAAATGTAGGCGTCCTCATATTCATGATGACGCTGGACGATGAATCGTGGAGAATGCACTAAGTGTTGAATGAAGTGAACGAACATTTCGATGGTCATTTCGGACATACCGAAACCCTCCCTTTTACGTGGATCAATGGACGAATGCCTTTAATCCTTTATCTGAATGGACAGTAAGAGTCCTGTATAAAAATCAAGCAGGTGAATTGGAAATATCCCCTCCTTCCTGTAAAGTTATACCACAAAAACAAGTACAAAGTGTACATGTTTTTGTTTCAAAATTAAGATTCGAATAGCGTCCGAATCTTGTTTATAGTAACATAAAAGATACTAGTTTTAATCATAATTAACATGATGATCTGATAAAAATCTGCATGACTGGAATATGTACACGGATAAAGAGTCAGAGATCATCTATCCCTCTCTGACTCTTTCTTCAGTCGTTCATCGTCGGCGCGATTAAATCTTGTAACGTGTATGCCTGCAACGCGTCCGTAAAGGACATGAATGCTTGATCGAACGCTTGACGTGTGTTTTGCAAACTACCATTTTTATTGGGAACGGTCACATTTTCAAGATAGGATACTTCTTCAAATAAATGAACGATTTCTCCTAACGTAATCGTCTCTGGCGATTTCGCTAATTTGAATCCACCATTACGACCTTGTACGGAAATGATGAGACCAAACTTGCTCAATGAATGGACAATCTTCATCAAATGATTTTTAGAAATATCATAATGGGTTGCCACTTCTTGAATTTGTACGAGCCGATTCGGATGCGACGCTGCGAAAATAAGCACACGAATGGCATAGTCCGTAGAGCGAGTCATCTTCATCCATTTCACCTTCTTTTTCTTTCCTTTATATAAACATAGTACAGAAGCTTACTCATTTTCACAATCAATAGTATGGCTTGAAGTGTTATGTCGAGTGATTTTGCACATATGTATATCGTTTATCTTAAAGGATATGAAGTGTCAAAATCTAGGGATTTTTTCGGAAAAAGGCAAAATGATATTTTAATCGATGAAGCAATTCATGCAGAATGTTTAATGTCTATGATAAGATTTCTTTAAACATGTATTTTTATTGTTTGTTTATATATCTTTTAGAAAGAGGTCTAGTCATGAAGTGGCTTTCATCAAGTCTGTTCCATCGATTTTATATCCTATTGTTTTCGAATTTCTTGATTTTTGCAAGCATCGGCGTCTTAACATTCTACTTTGCTCAAAAAGAGCTGGAGCAACACCGAACTTCATCACAGAAGATCACATCACAAAAAACGCAAGCTCGCACACTATGGAATGAAGCACAACAAGTCAATCTTCAAGTCCAACAAATCAACTTTAATGATCAAACCGATCTTAAGCAGGTCAATCAGCGGTTGGAACGCTTACAACAACACGTTCAATCATTTAATCAACGTTATTCAGATCCATCAGACGAACGCTTTACGCGTCAACTTGTTCAATTTTCAAGATTTTTAGAACTGGAACTCACCTTACAAGTACTCACGGATAATCAAAAGCTGGTTCAACAATCTGACTCCGCTATCAATGACTACTTTCGATTGATTCATAATGAAGAGCGAAAAGCACAACAATCACTACAACAAAGAACCGTTGAAGTTTTACGCTACGCCTTTGGTGTGATGATCATTGCTTTTTGCCTTCTCAGTTACTTGATTTTAAGACTTGTGCGGTCTTTTCGAACGGACTTACTTGACCTCGTCGATCAAACGAAACACCCTGACCGATTGGAGCAGAACGATTTTCAGAACCGTCACGATGAGATTGGTACACTTGGGCGATCGATGCAACAAATGACAACGTTGCTCGCCTTTGAACACCAGCAAACGCAAGCTGTCAATTCACAACTCCAAGAGTCTTTCTATCAACAAAAAATAATTGAGCGACAACTTCAATTTCAAAACCAGTTAGCTACTCAAATTTTACGTCATCAATCAATGACAGGTCTTCACACGTGGCTACAAGCAATCGGTAGTCATTTTCGGGCGACGCATATCTTTTTTTCACCACAGTCGGAAAGTTTTGAAGCTGTCCATATCGCACTATCAGACGAACCGACTTATGACCAAGAACGGCTAGAGTTAGAAGCCAAGACCGAGCTAGATACATCGATCCATCTAATTGAGGAAGAACAATTGACGTTGTGTGCTCTCCCATTACACAGTCCGTCAAAATTCATCGGTACATTGACGTTACAATTTCATCATCGTTTCACCGAGACTATCGCACTTCAGAAAACGACACATTTATTGAATATCGGGTTGATGCGGTTGCTTGATGACATCCGTATAAAAGATCACCATCAATTAATTCAACGCATTTTAAATGGTCTTCGAGAAGCTATATTGTTCGTCGATGTGACGAACACAAATATCTTTACGAATCACATGTTCCATCAATTGTTCCCGAACTGGTCACCATCTGAAAAACAATCTGAAAACTTAGCATTCGTTATCGAAGCCTTCGAACCGTTGATTCTCGAAACAGATGCGTTGCATGTATATGTCGAACAAATCAAAGCAGGCTTCGAGCATGCATCAATCGTTCCGGCTCAGGATTTCTCAATGCCAGATGATCGTCATGTACGACTTTACACAGAATTTTTGCCCGATCGTCAAGGTATTTTATTTGTTTTTCGTGAACGCACAATTGAAGTCAACCATGCTAAAAAAGAGCAAAACTTCATTTCGGTTTTATCTCATGAGCTACGAACGCCGCTTGCCTCCATTGAAGGGTTTAGCGAACTGATGTTACACCGGACATTGTCTCCTTCAAAGCAGCGCAAATACTTAGAGACCGTGCGAAGTGAGACGCAGCGACTCAGCCAATTATTAACCGAATTCCTAGATTATCAGCGACTTAGTCATCAAAAAGAATCCTATCATTTGGTATCATTTTGTATTGAACGTATGCTCATTGAGTTAACCGAGTGGTTGAACGTTTCGACATCGACGCATCATTTACAAATCCAAACCGACGGACCTTGTCTGATCACGGCTGACCAAGAAAAAATCCGGAGAGTCTTATTAAACATCTTGAATAATGCGATAAAATATTCTCCCGTTGATTCAAATATCCAAGTCTCGCTAGCGTGCTGTGAATCTGAAATCGTCATCACCATTAGCGATGAGGGATATGGTATCCCAACTCAAGATCTTCCCTATCTGTTTGATCCCTATTACCGCGTCGAACAGGCAGACCACCTTCAAGTTCAAGGAACAGGTCTCGGTTTACCGATTTGTAAGGAAATCATTGAGGCACATGGCGGACGTATCACCGTTCATTCAGAAATCGGAAAGGGATCCGACTTTTTTATCCGTTTACCTCGTGATGAAGAGTGGAACACAACCAATAACATGTATAAGAACAGTATGAATAATCTACAACTAGGAAGTGAAGAACGTGGAAGCTGATTTAAATCAAATCGTTCGCTGTTTGAATCAAGATTTTAAACAGCAAAAAACTGTCTTCAGTGCAATGGCATTGAAAGAGACCAACCCCTGCATCGTCTTGATGGAAGATCACCGCAAAAGACTGCTGAATGACGCTTTATATCAATACCCAGATTTCATCGCAGAGTTGGAATCCCTCATCTATCGTTGTTTAATTGATGTCCGGGGAGCCCGTGAATCAGCCTCCCCTTCTGAGATTTTTATCTCTAAAGCCCAGCTCTATTCACCTTATCATTATTTAATCACTTTTTTATGAGAGGAGTCCGCCATGACTGTTCAAGAAAATACAGCATTGTTGATCATCGATGTCATCAATAAGATGGATTTTGAAGGAGCTGAGCAGTTATTGCAACAAACGCTCCCTGTCCTTGAACCACTCTCAAAATTAAAACAACATTGTAAACGTCAAAACATCCCGGTGATTTACGTCAATGACAATTTTGGTCTTTGGCAGGAAAATGTCAATCAAATCATAGATGAGTGCCGCGGTGGTCTTGGAGATGTACTCATCGAGACAATGCACCCAGAAGAGAACGATTACTTCATCATCAAGCCAAAACATTCAGGTTTTTTCGGGACCCAACTTGATATTTTATTAAAGCATTTGGATGTCTCACGTCTTATCATCACCGGTCTAACGACGGATATGTGTATCTTATTTACTGCAAACGATGCCTACATGCGAGAATATGCCATTCATGTTCCTGCAGACTGTACGGCAGCAGAAACCGCCGTTGCAAAAGATCATGCTTTAGAAATTCTCAGTTCGACATTAGCTCTTGATTGCTCCTCAAGTTTAAGCTTGATGGAGGGGGAATGACGATATTGCATTATTTTTTTGAAACGTTTAAAACTGCATACGAAATACTGCCTTGGCACTATCCCAAACTTGTTCATAAATCATTCTTTGATTGAACGTTCACCTCAGCATATCGAAAAATAAGGTAAACAGGTTTGAAAGGAACCGATTAAGGTATATAACATGTGTAAGTCATATATGTTTAAAACTTAAAAGGGGGTTCTTTTCATGTTTCGCCATCAAAAAGAATTACAATTCGAAGTCAAGGTTGATCGACCCGATCCAAAACTCGCTCGGGCCGTGCAAGAGGTACTCGGTGGACAATTCGGTGAGATGACGGTCATGATGCAATATCTTTTCCAAGGCTTCAATTGTCGAGGTGAAGAAAAGTACAAGGATATGCTGATGGATATCGGGACGGAAGAAATCGGGCACGTTGAAATGCTATGTTCCCTCATTTCTCAATTGCTCGACGGGGCGTCACCGGATGATCAGGCAGAAGCTGCCAAAGATCCAGCGACGGCAGCAATTCTCGGGGGTATGAATCCACAGCATCTTTTAGTTAGCGGTCTCGGTGGACTGCCATCAAACGCAAACGGCATTCCGTGGAACGGATCCTATATCGTCGCGAGCGGTAACTTATTGGCAGATATGCGCTCGAACCTACATGCTGAATCACAAGGTCGACTTCAAGTCGCCCGTCTCTATCATATGACGACGGATGAAGGCGTGCGTGCTACATTCCGTAAGATGCTTGCTCGCGATCGTTATCACCAGTATCAATGGATGGCTGCGATCGAAGAGCTGGAAACGAAAAACGGCGTCGTCGTGCCTGCTACTTTCGCACCGGAAGATGAGATGGAAGCGCAACCGCATGCTTATGAGTTCTGGGACCTATCGGAAGGAACAGCTTCAAAAGAAGGTCGCTGGGCTCAAGGGGAAGCACAAGATGGCACCGGTGAATTCGTTCATCTAGAAAACCCTGCACCACAAGGAAATATTCCGAATATGAAGGTACCAGCACACAAACTTCACCACGACCTAGCAGAAAAAACAGGAATGCAAAACGTTAAAGATACTGTCAAACGGATGTTACATGATAAGGAGTGAGACCGATGGCTAAATCACCACTTGCAATCCATGAAACACTCGAAATCCATGAAATCATGACGATGAAACAAGCCTGTCTCGTTAAAGCTGTTGCTGTTCGTTCTTTTGTTAAAGATGAGACGCTTGAAAAATTGATTGCTCAAGACATCAAAGATAGCGAACAAGCATTAAACGATTTACAAAAGCTATTGGCAGATCATGAAGGAGGCGGTTCTCATGAATGAAGCTCTCCAATCCATCAACCGTCCTAGTAAAAAACGCGACGAGTTGATTGCGACAGACTTCTTGATCAGCAGCAAATCACTTGTCCGTGCTTATGCTGTCGCAATTACGGAAACGGCTTCTCCTGATGTGCGGAAAGTCTTGACCGAACAACTGAATAAAGCCATTCAGACTCACGCTGCGATCGCCGGATACATGATTGATCACGATATGTATCACGCGCATGACTTGAAAAAACAATTAAAACACGATCAAGAAAAGCTAGAGGTCGCAAAAGGATTACTATGACGTTTCCCCTTCCCTTCTGATCCTGAAGCGGAAGGGGTTTTCTTTCATAATTCGTGTAAGGAGCGATCAGTCCCATGATTGACATCAATCACATTCAAATCAAACAAAGCGGAGAAACCGTTTGTCTCACCTGGAAAGGAACAAGTAACGTCCGACTCTTCTTAAACGGTATACCTTGTTTCATTCAGAACTCGAATACCTATCAAACGGATGTACTCCCTTTATATGAGCCTTTGTCGTTCGAACTGATTGATTCAGATTCGAAGACACGTATCGTCACGGCTCTTGTTTCAAGTACGGATGATTTGTTCTGGAACCGAAAAGTGACTGTCCTGATTCAACAAAATCATGCTGTCCGACTATTATGGGGTGAAATTCCAGAGGTATCGCATTATTCGATATTTCAAGATAAGCATCGATTAGGTCAAACTACAACACCCGAATGGAAAGGAACGATTGACCCTGAACAGTTTACACGTTTCGAAATCCGGATGTTACGTCCCATTTCTAGAAAATCGATGCCGTTCGCACGTATTATCGAGACGTTCGCCCGCGTTACGAATCAGATAAAACAAGAACAAGACCGAGAACGGGAATTTGAACAATTCGTGCTCTATTTTTCTTTGTACCCGCTATCCGCTTCACATACGAAGGTTTCTTCATACCGATTGCGTGTACTAACGTTCATTGCTCCTCCGATTCTCATGAACCCGAATCCGTTTTCTCCGCATCGTTATTTCGAAGGCGATGCGCGACAATATTCGCCTTTTTCTAAAGAGTATCGTACCTTTACAGAGGTCCTGACATGTAATGGTGAAACCACTCATCAACTATCAAAACAAGCAAATCCTACTCGCTCTTTTGATGCTCGTCATCAGTTATATCGAGAAGATGTCGCTTCGACACAGCAAGTCTATTTATCACATCAATCACCAACTCGATATACGCTTCATCATTCTGTTGGTAATCCGCTCGTCGTCTCACCAAACATCGACTACGAAATAACGGTGACACACCGTTCAAATCTTTGGCGTATCGCAGGAACACACCTCCAATCACCGCATCATGAAGTGTATCTGGATGAGGGAGACGATTGTTTTGAAACAATCCACCAAGCCCATGATTTAGGATTAAGTTTCCTCGGCGATCCATTGCCAAGTTGTCACTGGTTGCATGTGACCAACCAATGAACAGAAAGAAAACCGCGACCGATTCGTCGCGGTTTTTCATCTTTAGTCGTGAAATCGAGCTCGCGTCTCCGGAGACGGTAACGCGCACTGCTGCTTTTGTCCAAACCAGCGATGACGGTTGTTTGCAACGAAATCATAGACGCGATCTCGAAGTGAACGTGGAACAATCTGAAACACACTCAACAGACGCCATCCACCTTTTAAATGACGGGCAATCCGTAACGCTGCATCTGATTTGATATAGGGTACACCCCGGTCAATCACAACGACACTGTCGATCGTTTCCGGAAGATGATGACGACGGACGATTTCTTGTCCTGTTTCCCCTTGCAACGAAGCAAAATCATGATATCCTTTGTCTCGTTTCAAAATGAACTGGACACTCGCGTCACAGAGATTACATTCTCCGTCGAATAAGACGATTGCTTTCATGATCGATTCATCCTTCCCCACCTGTTTAACGAATAATTTCGTACACTTTTTCTTTACCACATTTCAAGTCAAAACATGCATTTAATCAGTATGTTAAATCATGATAACGCTTCCGTTCATTGTCTTTCTTACGCTATACTGTTTTTGTAAACATTTGGAACCATTCATTTATTTGAATGTATCTATGTAAAGGAGCGTACATATGACGAAACGACCGATTGCCATCGTGACCGGTGCCAGTCAGACACGCGACATCGGAGCTGCGATTTGCCGCCAGCTTGCCTCGTCCGGACATGACCTGGTCTTTACTTATTTTAAAGCAACAGCGGATTGGGCGGCTAGTTTTACGACCGAACTCGAAAATCAAGGTGCCCGCGTCCTTGCGATCGAGCTAGATTTAGGTCAAGCAGATGCTGCTGACGATTTATTCAATCAGGTAGAAGACTTTGGAACACCAAGCATCCTGATCAACAACGCTGCCCATTCGACGATGACGGATTGGAAAACACTTGATGCAGCCAGTCTTGATCAACACTATGCCGTCAATCTCCGGGCACCGTTGTTGCTCGCGACACGTTTCACGAAACGATTCGCTGAAGCACATCTAACGTCCGGTCGTATCATTCAACTGACGTCCGGACAAGATCTCGGTCCGATGCCTGACGAGATTGCTTACGCTACGACAAAAGGTGCCTTGTCGACGTTTACGAAGACTTACGCGGCAGCCGTGGCACCGCTTGGCATCACCGTCAATGCTGTCAATCCGGGTCCGACAGACTCGACTTGGATGGATGAAGCAACCCGGACGGCGCTTAAACCTAGTTTTCCGTTCGGGCGAATCGGTGCGCCGGAAGACGTCGCACGATTGATCCAATTCCTCGTCAGTCCTGACGGTGGCTGGGTGACCGGGCAAGTCATCCATTCCGAAGGTGGCTTTGAACGCTGAATATGTCGCATGTAAAAACATCCCTCTGACGTGAAAATCAGAAGGATGTTTTGCATTATCGAAAGACCGGACCCGTTTCCGTCAAAAAATCGTTCCAGGCTGTTTGATGCAGTTCGCTATAGAGTTCTGGCATTTGGTCTCTTTCAAAAAAAGCAACGTCGAGTGATTCATCGGAATCAATCGTCAATTGCCCCCCATTGATTCGGCAAACGAAAAAATGGACGATCGGCTGAGCGACATCCCCGTTCGGATACATCTCTTCGTACTTCGAATAGACACCACTCAAACGTTCGCTCCTGACATGAAAACCGGTCTCTTCAAAAATCTCACGCTGTGCGGCTTCAACGAGCGACTCTCCCAGTTCCAGTGCGCCGCCGGGAAAGCCCCATGCTTGTTGCTCCCGCCGTTTTTGAAGAAGAATGCGCCCCTTCTTGTCAAAGACAATCCCACCCGCAAAGTTCAACATCACTTTTTCTTGACCGACCTTACTGCGAAGAAAACGTATGTAGTCCATCTGTCGCCCCTTGAAGTTTGACGTGCTTCAGCCAGGCGATTAGTTGCTTGATCATGGCATCGGTCACGGTATGGTTGACACCCGGAAAAACGTCTAATACAGTCGTTTGCGCCATCCCCGCTCGAACAGCTGACGCGTGATAGAACTGTTGGATCGATAATGGAATGATGTCATCGGCATCGCCGTGCAGGAGCAATCGCGGACGCTCATCCATCACACTGATTGGATCAAGCTTCCATGGTACATCCGTCTCTTTGATAACAGGTCGCCCGTCGCGCGCGCGGAATAAGCGTTCTGCTTCAAGATAGGCACCGCCCCCATTGATCGCAACAAGTGCTTTAATCGGCAGACGCGCCATGATCCCGTGGGCAATGAACCCACCCATCGAGACGCCAACCGCCATCACATCGGAAACATGCCAGCCTGATTGTTCGATGATAGCTGTCGCTTCCGTAATCGATTGTTCGACGACCGTCCAAAAATAGGTCGTCGTTACTTCTGAATCAAACGGATGATCAAACGGTTTACGTTGATCATGCCGAAGGAGTTCCGGAATAAAGACATCGAATCCTTCTTCAGATAATTGTTGTGCAAACTCTAGATAAGAAACAGCCGTTCCGCCCCAACCATGATAGAGCAGAATGGCTCCCGTTGGTTGAGAGGCACGGACACTATGGACATGAAAATCAAGCTTCATTTTTTAGCTTCTCCTGGTTCAAGCGGACGATCGTTCTCGCGAAGTCATCCTCCGGTAATCGTTGTCCGTTCTTGAGAAACGGTTTCCAGTACGGTCGAATCTTAAATAGTGAGACCGTATCACGATAGACTGTTCGGCGGACGATTTGTTTCGTCGTCAATGGCAATCCGTTCTCGCTTTCAACCTGGATGCCGCAAATCTGACCACCAATCGTTTTTCCGTTCAACAGTTTCAATTGCGCGACTTCTCCTAGAAAACTGATCGTCGGTTGTGTCACGACGGCGTGAACAACTTCTGACTTCACACGTCGTAACACCGTTTTTTCGATGACGACAGAAAGTCCGAAATAAACAGCTTGGTTGATGATATACGCACCGATTCGTCGTTTTGTCGTTGAATGCATGGATGGTCCTCCTTATACGTTGAAATAAACGACAGCGCCAAGTCCACTGACGGCAATCAAATAAAAGACGATTGCGAGTCGTTTGTTTGCGGCAGAAATATCCTTTCGGACGAGGATCTTACTATACCGAAACGTCAAAAATGCGAACACGAGCAATGCCAAAATTAATAATGGTGCCATTTGATTCCCCCCTCTTCTTTTTTATTCTACATCATTTCTGGTTTCGAATTGTTATATTTTACAAATAAAGTGGTATATGCTTAATCCATATATCATCAATCCAACAATGAAATGAGGTTTACATGTTGAACACTACAACAATTTGCTGTCTTGTGGAGTCGAAGACGCCTGGTTATCTTGTTCGTGAACTGCCGCCGCTTGGCATCTATGACGTCCACGTCCGCACCTTAGCCGGTGCCATCAGTATTGGTGCCGAACTTCCCCAATGGCTTGAACAAGATATGACCGAAACCAGCTATGACTATCCGCTCGAGACCGGATATGAAAGCTACGGCGAAGTGCTTGCAGTTGGTGACGCCGTCCAAATCGTCAAGCCCGGTGATCGGGTCGTCAGCTTCTATGGTCATCAAGATCAGGCGATCGTTCCTGTATCGAAGGTCATCCCGGTTCCTGCTCATATCTCACCGCGCGAAGCCTTACTACTGATTCTGTCCTGTGACGCGGCAAAAGGCGTCCGAAAGCTAAAATTGACACCCGACACAAGCGTCTTAGTTTCTGGAATGGGTACGATCGGTTTGCTGACGGTACATTACTTACGGCATTACGTCAACGTTCGTCAGATTGATATCCTCGAGCCGCTTACGTCCCGAGCGGAGTTAGCGCGTCAATTAGGTGCACGTGTTGTCACACCGGGTTCAAGTATGTATGACGCCGCCATCGAATGTTCCGGACGTCAAGCGGCCTTTGCCGAGCTTCAATCCGCTGTCCGTCCTCATGGTTCAATCTGCGTCTTATCGGACGGCAACCGGGAAGCCTTGGCGTTGACGCCCGCTTTTCACGCGAAAGAACTTCAGATCGTTGCATCGAGTGACGGCTGGGACTACCGCAAGCACGCAGACTGGCTCTTTGCAGACGAGCGTCACGCGACATTGCCCGCTTTGTTCGAACACGAGACTTCGTTTTCGAAGCTTGCCAGTTGCTTCGCTGCCTTGATGGAAACACCAGATCTACCAATCAAAGTATTCGTTGATTATGAGCAGACGAGCTGAACACCGTTCGGATCCGTGCCTACGAGCGACGTATCGGAAAAGACTGCTTCTTGTAAGACGGTCTTCTCTCCGCGGACGGTTTGGATTTGTGAAATCGGTCGATCGAACAGTTTCGCTAAATCCGCCTCTAATCCTTCGCGTGGCGTCGCCAGAACGAGACGCTCAAGTGTCGTTCCATCAGTATCCGCAATCGCATCTTCATGGACTTGCAGTTCAATCCGTAATCCGTATGGTGTCTGTAAGAACGTCCGCCGCTCGTTCGCTTGGACCGTGAACGATAACTTTTCTGCGCGATCAAGAATCGTTTGCACGTCACCAGGCTGAATCAAAAATCCGATGTGATCGAAGCGAACCGTTTTTCCGAATCCGATCGTCACATTGACCGCTCCCCGTTTCATTTCAATGATTCGGAATAAAATTTGATCCGCTCGAAAATCATCCCATGATAGAGGTGGATTAAACGACGAAAATTCTCCGTTCTTCTTCCCGATACGCTGGGAAACGTGAAATCCGCGTGCCGTGTACCAAGCTTCTGTTTCTTCCAAATGTGGTGTCCAGATATGGTAGTGAAATAGCATTTACATACACTCCTTTTCGTTGTTCCAATCGTTCCACGTCATCACTTCGACTTGGTTCGATTCATTCAAGTACTGTCGTAATAACGGGAGGTGCGCAGCACCGTACAAACAGACGATTCGCTCGTTCGTCTGAGCGAGTTGCAGTAAACGATTTGTGATCTTTTGATTGCGGACTTGCCAGTAGCGTTCGATCCAAATCCGCCCGCTTTCCAGTCGTTCGATTTGATCATAGATTCTAGCCGACGCTGCAATCGTTTCTTCAGCGTGCAATCGGTCGAGCCATTCGGAGAAGGATAACTGCTCCATCGCGTGCTCTAACTGTTCTGTCCGCTTCATCTCAGCCGCGACGATCGTCTCAAAGGCTTCCGGATGATGTGAACGTACGATTCCTAAATCCGGTACGCCAGGTACGACTTCGTTCCAATCGACCCCATGGAGATCTGCTACTCCCGCCATCCGGGCTAATCGAAAGCCAATTTGTTGCCGTTCATTTTCGGTTAAATCGCTCTCGGATTGACGGGTTTCATATGTATGTTGCAAATCATTCATGCGTTCAGGTGCCGTCTCTAGGGCAACGCCTGTCGGTCGAAATGCGTTCAATCGAGCAACGACTTCTTGGATTTCTCGTTGCCTTCTCTCTGACGCGACATCAAAAATTGCCGGACGAATCAAATCACCATTTGCCGGGCGATCGAGGTGGAACATGCCTAACAGTAAAATCTGAGGTTTCATCTATCCCCCTCCTTTTCCTGATTTTACCTTATACTTGGTAAAGGAAGCGACCTTTCTGCAGTGACTAACAAGAAAAAGTGGACAGATGGCGCCATCTGTCCACTTTTTTTATCCTGTTAACCTTGATTTAACGAGTAAAATTTTCCCGCTTTCCTCGGCAGCGATATAAGAAACGGCTTTCACATCAAGATGGATATCACGACCGAACAAACGGTATAGCCGTTCCATCAGAAGTCGTTCGTCTGATTGACTGAACCGCTCTGCGTCCGGAACGTAGTAAATCGATACGCTATCTGTCGTCATTTGGACATATTGAATACGTTCGATACTGTTTGGCAAATGTTTGACGAGACTCGACAGTTGCGCTTCAAAAATCTTTTGCCCATCCGGTTTTTGAATGAATGCCCGCCCCCTGCCGTCAATCGATTCGATGATTGGTCCCGGGTGACCACAGGAACAGGTGCGCTGACTGAGCGTCATCCGATCTCCGACCCGGTAGCGAATGAGGGGGGTCCCGTGTGTATCAAAACTCGTCACGAGAATCTCCCCGTCTGTATCGAGTTCGATGATCCCCATCTCATGATGCAGATGTTTTTGACCAAACCGGCATTCCGAAACGATTGGTGCCCCTTCAGACGATGCATATTGATCAAAGACTGGTCCGTGAAACACTTCTTCGATGACTTGGCGCTCTTCCGCGTCGATCCGTTCAGCCGTCGGAAAAATCGCAATCGGTTGACACGTCAAGCGGATCCCTTCTCGCTTCGCGAACCGGGCGAGCTCAATCATCGCTGACGGAAGACCATCGATCGTTTCTGGTTGAAAACGTTCGATGGCTTCAAGATACGCTGCCATCGTCCGTGGGGATAATCGTTTTACCGTGAACAAGAGCTGATTCGCCGCTCGATTCATTCGCCAATAGACGTCCACCTGTTGACGCTCGGGTACGAGATCCTGTGCCGTAAAGCTGATTCGTCGCATGCCACGGTAGACACCATGGGTCGCCTTGAAATAATCCAGATGGGCCATGCGAATTTGCATATCCGGTATCGTATATCGTACTTGCAGTGACGTGCCTGTCGTTCCGCCCGTTTTCCCTATGATTGGCGCAGCGACATCTGTTTGAATGTTCTCCATGTGCGTTCGTAATATTTCTTTTGATAGTACAGGAATATGTTTTAGTTCGGATAAGTCCGTTAAAGGTAGGCGAATGCCATGTGAAGCGAAGAGTTGACGGTAATAGGGACTGTGTTCCGTACAGAAGTGAAGGAAGTCATTTAAACGATCAAGTTGTTCCGCTTTAACGTCGATCGTCGTATGTTCTCGTTCGAGGAGCATCCGGAACCGTTCTTGATAGGCCGGTCCATAACGTTCGCGATGCAATTGATACCCATAGAGGGTTGTGAAGAGGTGCTGGAGAAATAGAGGAGAGCGATTGTAGATCTGCTCTTTGATACCCATGTCATCACGTCCTTTCGCAAGGGAAGTAACGGTTTCGATGTCTCTACGATAGCCGATGTACCTGACAAGAATATGACAAAAATAAGGGAACATGCATCCTGACAAATTACTATCGCCTTGGACAGGTCCGACGATCATCGCTCTATTATACTAAAAACAAGGAGGTGACAAGATGTGGCTCGAATCAATTCAACGCGTCATTGACTATATCGAAGATCATTTAGAAGATTCGCTCGATCTCAACTCAACGTTTTGACAAGGGTGGCGCAGATGCAAACGTATCCTTTACAACGGACGTTTTCGTTACTTGCGATGATGACCTTACCGGAAATACATTCGGGGGCGACGTCTGACGCTCGCTGCCCAACAATTGACACAGACGGACGAAAAAATCATCGATCTCGCCTTACGTTTTGGTTATGAGACGCCGGAAGCTTTCACAAAAGCTTTCAAACGTCAGCATGGTTGTTCGCCAACGTTGATGCGAAGCGAGCGACGTCCGATTCACGCCTATAACCGCCTGAGCATTCAGGTGACCTTGAAGGGACTGGAGCAAATGGATTACCAACTCATCGAACGACCGGCTTTACAAATTTCAGGATGGCGAAAACATTTCCCGACGCAAGATGGTGCCCAACAACAACTGATTCCGTTGTTTTGGAATGATGTGAATCATTCTGGTCAAGATGCTACCTTGTTTAAACAAAATGACGGTCAGATTGAAGGTGTGATTGGTGTCTGCTCCAATTTCACCGAAGCATCGATGGATTATTGGATCGCGACGACGACAACGGAAGTTCTGCCCGGTCAGGAAACGATGACGATTCCGGCGAGTCTTTGGGCGACGTTTCCGGTCGTTGGTCCGATGCCGCATGCCATTCAAGAGATGTGGCAGCGTATCTATCAAGAGTGGATCCCATCGCATGGATATGATCCTCTACCTCACGCTGAACTCGAAGTTTATTCGGCAGGCGACCCGTCTGCCGCCGATTATCAATCTGCCATCTGGATTCCGGTGCGGCCACGCGACTGACAGTTTCAGGACATACGAAAAAGCGAGATCATCGGTGACCTCGCCTTTTCATGTGTCATGCATACTGTTGTTTAATCAGTAACGTTTTTCCACTGATTTCTTTCGGAATTTCGGGTACCGCGCGCATGACGACATTCAATTGTCCGTCAAACAGTCGGTCAAGAACGAAAAAGAGTTTCTTCTCATGTTCTTTCTCGAAGCATCGTTCATCCGGAACATATAATAAAACAATCTCATCCCGCGTCTCTTGAATATATTGCACGCGTTCGATACAGTTCGGGAACGCTCGAACGATTCCCGCAAGTTCGCCTTCAAAGACACGGTGCCCGTTTCTGAGTTGAATGAAGCTTCTCCCCCGTCCGTCGATCGAAGCGATGATCGGACCTTGATGACCACAGGGACACGTTTCCTGACTAAGCGTCATCCGATCGCCAACGCGGTAACGGACAAGTGGTGTACCATGCGTATCGAAGCTCGTCACAAGGATTTCACCGTCCTCATCACGTTCAATGATTCCCATCTCATAATGTAGATGTTTTTTCCCATACGGACATTCGGCGACGATCGGCGCCCCTTCTGACGACGCATACTGATCATAGATCGGCGCATGGAAGACTTCTTCGACGAGCGTTCGTTCTTCTGCCGTCATCATCTCAGCCGTCGGGAAGATTGCTTTGGGACGAAACGTACAGGTCATCCCATATTTTTTAGCATATCGTGCGACTTCGATCATTCCTGAAGGCAAACCATCAATCGATTCCGGCTGAAACCGATTCAGTTGTTCGATGTATGCAGCGGCGGTTTTCGGATTGATGTTTTTGATCGAGAACAACATCTGATTGATGACTTTATTCGTCCGCCAATAAACCGGTGCCTTTTGTTGCGGGGAAGCAAGCGTTTGACCGGTAAAACTTGCACGGCGCATCCCTTGATCGACTCCATGGGTCCACTTGAAGAAGTCAAGATGTGCCATCCGGATTTGCATGTCTTCCTTTGTATAATGCACTTGAATCGATTTACCGGTCGTACCGCCCGTTTTTCCGAGAATCGGGGCATGGACGTGCGCATGGACGTCCTCATTTTGTTGGCGTAAGATTTCTTTCGTCAAAGGGGGAATCTGTTTTAGTTCGTCAATCGATTTTAACGGGAGCTCTAGTGCAATGGTAGAAAACAATTCCTGATAGTATGGACTATGTGTTTGGCAAAAAGAAAGGAAGTCGTTTAATCGATGCAATTGTTCTGCTCGAACGTCATGCGGTCGTCCTAACTTCTGTTTCAGTTCTTGTAAACGTTGCTGATAGGCGGGACCGTATCGTTCATGGAACAGGCGACGTCCTTGTAAAGTCGTCAACAAGTTTTGGATGAAAATCGGTGAGTGAAAGTAGATCGATTCTTTGAGCTGCATGATGTCACTCCTTCCATAGTTAGACCACCTTTTACTGATACTTTCATCTTATTTCCAGTCGCCGCCCATCTCAATTAGTTCTTCGTGAATAAACTTAGCTTTTATTTTCATGGCGATTTATTTTAATGAACTCTGATTCACGAACATCTTCTTACCGATTCTTGAACTTACAACTTTTCTTCCCTCACAAAAAATCCGATTGATGAAGAGGAGTTTCTTCATCAATCGGATTCATACGAGTGGCATTACGATTTCGCACCTTTTTGTAGCATCTGACATCCGTATGCCCGCAATTTAATCGCTTCGAGTACGAGCGACATCTGTTGCTCATCCAATCGTTCAATCAGCTCGATGATCGTGATCGTCGTTCGTCCATTATACAATTGGACGATCAAGTGGATGATTGCTTCTAACGCTGGACTCGGATAGGGTTCAGCCAGAAATTCACGATCAAAAAACTCACCACTATCCGGAAAGAAGTAATCCGAGAACCGTTCGAGCACTTCTGGCTGTCCTGTCGCAAGGTACAGCATCGAGACCATCGCTGCATCTTCTCGTTGTTTCGGCTTTAATCGTCTCCACAACAGATCGAATCGTCGTTCATGTCCCTCTTGCATGAATTGTATCGTCTGCATGGTTGAAGCCCCCTTTGTTTTCATACTTCCTGTTGGTTCTTTTCCATATGTTACTATTCCCTATTCCATTCAACTGAATCGTCTCAGCATATCCTCTTGCGATTGAACCGACTCGATTGGGGGTACATTACAACAGATATAAGAGAGGAGTTTACATCCATGCCAACGCGCCTAGCTTTAGCCGGAGCCACCGGATACATTGGTCACAATTTACTGAACGAACTAAAGAAAAAATATGACGTCATCGCCCTTTCACGAAATGGTGACGACAAGGACAATGAGGAACGCGTCGAATGGCGATCGTGCGACCTCTTTTCTCTAGACGATACGATCGCTGGTATGAAAGGAGCAGACATCGCTGTCTATCTCGTCCATTCGATGATGCCATCTGCTAAATTGACACAAGGATCGTTTGAGAATATGGACTTATTGTTAGCCGATAACTTCGCCCGTGCCGCAAAAGAAAACGGCATCCGGCAAATCATCTACTTAAGTGGTATCATCCCCGAGGAAACAGAAAATCTATCGCGTCACTTAAAGAGTCGACTTGAAGTCGAACGCGTTCTCGGTGCGTACGGAACACCGGTGACGACGATCCGTGCTGCGTTAATCGTTGGTCCTAAAGGTTCATCGTTCCCAATCTTATCGAAACTCGTCAAACGCTTACCCGTCATGGCACTCCCACGATGGACACGTAACAAGACCCATCCTGTCGCCTTACCCGACGTCATTCATGCCCTTGGTGAAAGTGTCGATCGCGATGACGTCAAAGACCGGGCCATCGATATCGGTGGACCGGAAGCGATGACCTATAAGGAGATGATCCTTAAAACAGCCGACATCATGGGTAAACGACAACCGACGATCGATATTCCTTTATTGACCGTTAAATTATCGCGCCTTTGGGTGACGCTCGTGTCCGGAGAACCAAAAGAAACCGTCTATCCACTCGTTGAAAGCATGGTCCATGAGATGGTTGCGGATCCAGAAAAAATGGTTCCCGGCATCAGTGACGGCAAAATCACATTCGAACAATCAGTCCGAGATGCATTAAAAGAGGAGGAGGAACAAAAAGGATCTTCTTCCTCGTCGTCTTCGACACCAGACGTCCTTGACGTCCGATCGGTACAACGTGTTCTTTTGCCAAAGGATCGCGATGCCGACTGGGCAGCTGACGATTATATGAACTGGTTGTCATCATTTGCCCGCCCTTTCCTATCGTCAACTGTGAAAGATCAAGTCGTTGGAATCCACATTCCGTTTTACGAACAACCGCTGCTTGAATTGACGAAGGAACCGGTTCACGATCGACAAATGGCGACATACCGGATTACCGGCGGATTGTTCGCAAAAGTCGAGCAAGATAGCCGTGGTCGGATTGAATTCCGGCAAATTCCCGGTACGCAAGAATGTATCATCGCCATCCATGAATTCGTCCCTGCGCTACCGTGGATACTCTACAAGGCAACACAGGCGAATGTTCACCTGCTCGTCATGTATCTCTTCAAATTACACTTGTTGCGCCGGATTCATTCGACGGAACAAGAATCGACACGTGCGGACGAAATCGTTCCGTCGTCTTGAACCTAATTAAAACAATCTGCCTCTTACTGGGCGGATTGTTTTTGTCGTTTGCGGAAGGATGACGAAACGGAAAAAATCGTGATACACTGGACGATGACTGAAAGAAAGGGGTTTCATTGCATGCGCTCATTTGAGGAACGATTATCGAACCAACTCGAGGCGACGGCTTCACTCGCCACATTGATTCAACCTTCAACGGATCAACTCCGTTTAGATAAACTAGATAAATTTGCTAGCAAACTATTAAAACGAGAGTTCACGATTGCGTTTGCTGGTCACTTTTCAGCTGGAAAGTCGAGCATGATCAACGCCTTGACGGGTGAATCGGTCTTACCGACGAGTCCGATTCCGACGAGTGCAAACATCGTGACACTTCAGCAAGGTGAGATGGATTCAGCAATCGTTCACTTTCATGAACAGCCGTCTGTTCGTCTGACTGCAAAAGAGCAAGAGAAGCATCTTCAATCGCTTGGGAAAAGTGGTGATGTCCAACAAATCGATTTGACGCATGCCGCGTCCGCGCTGCCTCCTGGTCTCGTCTTAATGGATACGCCAGGCGTCGACTCGGTCGATGATGCCCACCGTGTATCAACGGAGTCTGCCCTTCACTTGGCTGACATCTTGTTTTACGTCATGGACTACAATCATGTTCAATCCGAATTGAACTTCATGGTGACGGATGAATTACAAGCTGCCGTACCGGAATTATATTTAATCGTCAATCAAATCGATAAACATCGTAACGATGAACTATCATTCGACGCCTTCCGCCGCTCGGTTCATGCGTCCTTCGCTGAACACGGTGTCGTACCGAAAGGAATCTTCTTTACGAGCCTACGGGACCCAGCCCATCCGCATAACGATTTCACGGAAGTCGAACAGCTCGTCAAACAAAGCATTCGCGACGCTCAACCGAAGTTGTTGACTTCTGCCGCTTTGACACTCGAAAGTCTTCACCAGGAGCATACACGTTATCTCACACGTCTCGTCTCAGAAACAAACGAGACGATGGCTGAGCAATTGAATGACGCTGAACGACGGAATCCGGCGAAAATCGAAACCGAATTAGCACGTGTCTCGCAACAGTTAGAAGCACGTCAACCGGACCGCTGGGTACAGACGTTTTCGCTTCATCGGGATCAACTTTTGAAAAATGCGACATTGATGCCGTTCGAATTACGCGAGAAGATGCGCCGTTTCCTCGAGTCACGTCAGCGTGATTTCAAGGTTGGATTATTCCGTAGCGCGAAAAAAACGGAAGCGGCTCAAGCAGAGATCGCACAAGACATGCTCCGTGCCTATCAGACAGTGACTGCTTCCGAAATTTCGCTTCATTTACGTAACTTGATGAAACAATCGTTACGTGACCTTGGTCTCCTGCAGGATACGCATATCGTCGCAATCGATCAGCTCTCACTTGACCCACCGCTTTCCGTACTCGAGAGTGCCTTGCCAACCGGTATTACGATCACAGGTGAATCAGTGCTCCAGTTCACGAATCGTGTCGCCGAACAGACACAAGCGTGGTTCGTCAAGGAAACGAACGCATGGCGTGAGCTTATTCGTCAAGAGTTGACGGCAACTTTCCCGAAAGAACAAGCTGAGCTATTGCAGCAACAGACGTCACTACAGCATAAATGGACTAGCGTTCAAGCATGGCAACAGGCTACCGTAGCACTCGAACGATATGAGCATGGCGTTGCTAGTCCATCCGACCAACAACTCGAACAGGCTCGGACGCGAGTCTCAGTTTGGGAGGAGCAATTGATTCAGCAAGAAGCGGCGATCGTTTCCTTTACCGGATATGAATCGGTGACAGAAATTACTGCGTTTGAAGTTGCGACGACGATCAGTGAGCAACAAGCCGTCCGTTATGCACCTGAAGACGTCGCTCGAATCCGTCAGCATCTGAATGGTCTTCAAGGTTTTGAAGATGCCGTCGCTTATTTGAATGACAAATTGGACCGACTGACACACCAATCCTTCACGATTGCCTTATTCGGTGCCTTCAGTGCCGGAAAATCATCGTTTTGCAATGCCTTACTCGGAGATAAGGTTCTCCCGGTCTCTCCGAATCCGACGACAGCATCAATCAACCGGATTCACCCTGTTGACGCTGCACACCCGCACGGCGTGGCAGAAGTCACGTTCAAGTCGGAAGCAGCGATGCTTGAGGAATTAAATGAAGCAATGGTCGAAACAATGACGTTCGAGTCAACGAAACAGGCATACGATACGCTCTTATCACGTGCCGCGTCACTGACGGACCCGTTCTTGCGTGCTTTCTTGAAAGGATTCCCTACCGTTCAATCCTTCATCGGTACCGCTCAGACAGTCGATCAAGACGCTTTTAAACAGTATGTCGCGCAGGAAGAACGAAGCTGTTTCGTAGATGTCATCGATTTCTATTACGATAGTCCGTTAACACGTCTCGGCGTGACGCTCGTCGATACGCCAGGAGCAGATTCAATCAATGCCCGTCATACTGATGTCGCTTTTGATTACATCAAGAACGCGGATGCCATCTTATTCGTCACGTACTTCAATCATGCCTTTGCCCGCGCTGACCGTGAATTCTTGATTCAACTCGGTCGTGTCAAAGACGCATTCGAACTCGATAAGATGTTCTTCCTTGTCAACGCGATTGATCTCGCTGCGTCAGATAGCGAACGTCAAGATGTCTTGAACTATGTCGCGACGGAATTGCAACGCTTCGGGATTCGATCGCCTCGACTGTATGGAGTCTCGAGCTTACAAGGACTCACGGAAAAGCAACAAGAGCTATCGGATTCAACTTCCGGTTTACCTGAATTCGAGGAGGCATTCCATCACTTCCTAGCGGAGGATCTGACCGGTCTCGCCAAAGTATCGTTGTCTGAGCAGACGGAAAAGACCGTCCAGCGACTCGAACGATTTATCGCTGCGACTGAAGCGAATCTGTTGCGAAAAGAAGAACGGTTGGCTGAGCTGTCTGCTTTAGAACAGCAGGTCACGGATCGTTTCGAAGACAATCGCGCCGCTTTGATCGAACCTGCACTCAAAGCAGAGATCCATGAGCTATTGCATCATGTCGTACAACGCATTTATTACCGTTTCCCTGACTTTTTCAAGGAAGCCTATAATCCTGTTCGTTTTGCTCAAACTGGCAAAGGAGCGGCGTTACAGGATGCATTAACGGAACTGTTGACGTTTCTTCGGTTCGATTTTGAACAAGAGCTCCGGGTCACGCATTTCCGTGTCGATCAATGGCTCGAATCGGCCTTGATCCGGCGTCAACAAGAGGAGCAACAGTTGCTAGAGCAATGGAACGAATCCTTCCAACTCGCACCTGTCACGGTCTCTCGATTAAACGAAATGACGTTCGATGGTCCATTCGAAGATGCAACGCCTTATGTCGGCGTCAAACGCCACTTCCGGAATGCGAAAGCTTTCTTTGAGAAAAATGAGAAGGAGCAGTTGAAGGAGGAGCTTGCGACATTAACTAAGCAAGAAGCACTCGCGTATACTGCCACTCAAGAAGAACGCTTGCTTGCAGTCGCGTCGGCACATCTGGACGCTTCTTTGACAGCCGTTTCAGAGCACCTATTACGCCAAACACTCGAGCAACTTGAGAGTGAACGCGCGACGTTACAGGCACAAGAGACGCTGACTCCTTATAAACAAGCAGCAAAGCAGATTCGTAGTCTGACGCCACACGTCACTTCTTGAAACACGATCGCTCCAACGTAAAAGAGGCTGACCCAACAGTCAGTCTCTACAAAGATAAGGGTGGCAGATCATAATTCTGCCACCCTTATCCCGTAAAAATAGAATGACCCGTCATACGCCACTCCTACAGGAAAAGCGCATTTTTGCGCTGTCAGAGACAAACAAGACCCGTTTTCATGCTGGAATGAAGCAGGAAAACGGGCTTGTGTCTCGCCTGAGGAAAGGGCGTGAATAGACGAGTCATTCTTTTTTTTGAGTCAGTCCCCTTTTTGATTGCCTTCTCGTCAACGCGATGGCGTTGGCCAGTACGACTGAAAATAGTGGACGATGTATTGGTGGACGTGCCGGATGACAGGACGTAATTCCGTCCCAACGAGTCGGTTCAATGAGACATCCCATAACATCGGTGGGTCGAACGGGATGATTTTAATGTCATCCGCATGGTGAAACCGTAGTATCGGCTCCGGTAGGATCGAGATGACGTCAAGTTCTTGGACCATCCCGATCAACAAGTCCCATGCCCCTGACATGAAGAAGATATTCGGCTCTTGCTGCACTTTACGAAACTCCGATAATATTTGATGATGTAACATGAATCGGTCGTTCAAGATGACGAGTGGTTCATTTCCGATATCACGATAGGATAGCGCTTCTTTTGCTTGAAACGGGTGATTCGGACGAACGGCGACGACGACCTCATCTTCGATCAATCGAAAACGTTCGATGCCATAGGATTCACCCGGTTCGATCAAGATGGCCAAGTCGAGTTCTTCAAGTAACAGTCGACGTTTGAGTTCAAACGCCCCCTCCTCGATGATTTCGAGTTCGATGCCAGGGTGTTCCGCCATGAACTTCGGAATCAACTGCGAAAATAAGACAGGGAGGATGACGGGTGGGATACCGAGACGGACTTTTCCTCGGACGACGTTCGAGCGTTCACGCAGATGCCCCATCAATGCTTGATGACGTGTCAGAACGATCTTCGCATCCTCATACAATTGACGTCCCGTTTCCGATAACCCTGTCAACCGTCCGTGCTTTCGAATGAACAGTTCCACTTGCTCCAGCTGCTCGAAGTCGCGGATCATCTGACTAAGCGCCGGTTGCGAGATTGACAAGTGCTTCGAAGCACGCGTTAAGTTATAGCCTTGCTCAACGATTGTCGTAAAAAAAAGTAACTGTCGAATATCCACTTACATCTCCCCTTATTCATCAAACCAGCGATTTTTTTTGAAAAACAGAATCATTCCTAAAGCGAGGAGTCCCATTGCCCCTAATGTCACGAAATAACCGTACCGAGTGGTCAGTTCTGGCATATGTTCGAAGTTCATGCCGTATATTCCGGCGATGAACGTCAACGGCATGAAAATCGTCGTGAAGATTGTCAACGTCTTCATGATGCTATTCATCCGGTACGAGTTGAGGGAAATGAAATTATCCCGAAACTCAGAGGTCATTAATCGATTGTATTCGATCATTTCCGATAACTTCAGTAAGTGATCGTACAAATCGCGAAAGAATGCTTGTTTCTTTGGATGAATCGATAACCGCTTTGATTCGACGACACGATACAGTAAGTCCCGCATCGGCATGACAGTCCGCGAGATTCGAAGTAACCGCGCGCGTAGTTCGAAAATCTCCTCCATCAACCGACGATCATTGCCACGCGTTCGGTAGCGTTCTTCAAGCGCAAACAATTCATCTTCCGTCGCATGAACGATCGGAAAATACCCGTCGACGATCTTATCCATGATTTTATGTACGAGGTCGACTGTTTCTTGTTTGTCGAGGCGTTGGCTACACTGTTCAAACACGATATCAATTTCTGGTGAAGATTGCTCATGGTAGCTAACGAGATGCCGATCACTTGCGAACAAATTGATTTCACGACTCGTCAACGTTCCTTCATCGAGCGCATGAAGGACAAAAAAGCTATGTTCTGTATAATATTCAAGCTTTGGGCGTTGCAAGTAATGAAAACAATCTTCAATCGCCAGTGGATGAAAATCAAAAACCTCAATCAATTTTTGCTTCTCTGCGTCTGTCGGTTGATCGAAATCAACGAAATAACGTTTGATGCCCGACTCCTGTATCCGACTTACATCATCGGTCAAAATGATTGTGTCATTCGCATCGATCAGTATACAACGAATCAACTTTTTCTCCCCCTTTTCCTATGTAAGCGTACTATATTTTTTCGTATGCAACAAAAAAAGGATTTCCTCGAAGAGAAATCCTTTCAGATTGTAGACAAATGAACTGACTCAAAAAATGACACACCTTTTCACGCCCTTTCCTCAGGCGAGACACAAGCCAGTTTTCCCGCTCCATTCGAGCAGGAAAACGGGTCTTGTTTGTCTCTGACAGCGCAAAATCGCACTTTTTCCTGTAGGAGTGGCGTGTAATGCGTCATTTTTTTATATCCGGAAGAAGGACCGAGAAGCATTTTGTTCACTCGACATCGCTTCCTAGGGAAAAACAAGCAAGAGCGACCCTGAAGCGAAGCGGCGCGATGCTTGTCCCAGGAAAACGATGCGAGTCGAACAAAAAAAGCGCAATCCTTCTCGTTAGAGAACAATTGCACTTGTCTTCAGTCTCAAAAGATTTCCCCGAAGAGAAATCCTTTTCATATAGCAATCAACCATGTTCAATATAAAATCCGCTCCAATAAACCTGACGATACGTAAACTCTTTTCCACTCTTCGTCGTCACAAGCATCTCATCTTCTGCCATGACGGCAATTTTAATGGGTACTTCACCGTGATCCGTCAAATAATTGAGGATCTCAAGATGCCGATTCAACCAAAGACGACGGCGGAACCAACGAAAACGACTGAATGCCGCACTGAAGTGGAGTAAGGCAAGCGCAAGGATAATTAAAGCAAACGGAAGTGGAATATCGAACAACGCAATCAAATATACATCTGCGATCAGCAAGGATAACGAGAGACCCATTTCCGTCATCTCCATGAAAGATGCTTTATAGGTCGCAAAGTAGGTCATCACACGAAATAGGAAGATGACCGTGAGGTACGGTACAAAGTACATTTGAAACACATGGTCCGTGCCGCTGTTGACGAACATGAGCAGTGGCAGGAAGAATAGCAATTTCCAGATTAGGATGGCGGAATAAAATAAAGTATGATCCGTGTAGCGTCTGCGTACGATGGCTTGACTCATATTCATTGCCTTCCCCTCCTTCATGATGGACCGTTTCAAAGTCGATGATGACAGGACATGATGCCTATAAGGGTATGTTTCCGAATTCAGCTGTTTCTAATCGTCTAATTCACAGTTTTTAGAAACTGTATATTTAGTATACGTCATCATTCACCAAATGGTTCACTTTCCCCATCATTTCCCATCATTCGATGTGCTACAGATTGGAAACCCGCTCTTGCTAGTCGTCCGGATCTTCTACTGCTACAATAAAAGATATTCCAATTGAACAGAATCGAGTTGAATCTTTCATGTACACCCATATCATCATTGGCGCCGGAATTCTCGGTGCCTCGACTGCCTATCATTTATCGAAGGCTGGTGAACGCGTCTTACTCGTCGATCGGAAGGAACCCGGTCGAGCCTCTCATGCGGCAGCCGGCATCATCTGTCCATGGATGACACAGCGGCGAAATAAGGCATGGTACAAATTAGCGAATAACGGGGCTCATTTTTATAAGACGTTGATTCCTGAACTGGAAGCACTCGGTGAGACGAGTACGGGTTATCAGCAAGTTGGCACGATCGCCTTACACGAAACATCAAAAATCGAAAAGATGGAGACGATTGCGCAAAACCGTTTTCCGGAAGCGCCTGCCATCGAACGTATCGAACGACTGGACCAAGATCGTGTCAAAACGCTCTTTCCACTCGTCGAACAGATCGAGGATGCCTTATTCGTTTCCGGTGGTGCCCGCGTTGACGGACGTGCCTTGTGTGCCTCATTGATTCGTGGTGCTGTCGAACACGGTGCGACCGTCCTAGAAGGAGATGCTACTCTTGTCGTAGACAAGGGAGTCGTCACTGGTATAACCATGGAAAATGAACAGTACTCGGCAGAACAGTTCATTTTAACGGCGGGTGTTTGGTTAAATGACCTACTCCGTCCACTTGAGCTTAAAATCGATTTGCATCCGGAGAAGGGACAGATCCTGCAACTCGATTTGACGGATTCTACATCAACGACTTGGCCCGTCGTCATGGGACAACGCGGATTATATCTCGTCTCAATCCACGAAGGGAAACTGATCGTCGGTTCAACACACGAAAAACAGACCGACTACGACTTGAAACCAACCGTTAAGGGGATGTATGCCTTATTGAATCGGGCTTTACCTGTCTTACCGCGTCTCGAAGAAACAACGATTGATGAACTGCGTATCGGCTTACGCCCGTATACGAAAAACTCCCTGCCGGTGATCGGACCGCTTCAAAATCATCCGAACGTGTTCCTAGCGAACGGACTTGGTGCATCTGGTTTGACGATCGGACCCTATCTCGGTAGCCAATTAGCGAAGCTTGCACGTCATCAAGCGCCTGATATCGAATGGACGACTTATGAGCCGACCTATGTCTCTCTCGACTCCTGACCAACTCTATGCTTCACTTTGAAAGGAAGTACACCATTGTCCATGAAACCAATCGTTCCTCTTGAATTATTCGATGCTTTAGATATACGTGTTGGTACAATCCAGTCGCTTTCGGATCTTACCGATGGCTCAATTCAGCTTGAACTACAATTCGACGGATTTACGCGTTTATTCTCACTCGACTGGGAATCACTGCGACCCGATGTCCATGAATTGCTTGGAAAACAAGCGATTGCCGTACTCAATATACCTGGTCGTACGCCTGAAGAGTCCGGTCGGGTGCTTGAGATCGGTCGCTCGGAACAATGGATGCCGATTCTCGTCGTACCGGAACATCCGATTCCGGAAGGAGCACG
Organism: Exiguobacterium sp. s143; assembly: GCF_018618895.1. Classification (NCBI taxonomy): domain Bacteria; kingdom Bacillati; phylum Bacillota; class Bacilli; order Caryophanales; genus Exiguobacterium; species Exiguobacterium sp. s143. The sequence continues at coordinate 453,569 of NZ_JACSMX010000001.1, forward strand.
TGTCGAATAAGGCATATCATTTAGAAAAACACTCCCTGTGTCGCTTCGTAATGGAAGCTTTCAAGTGGGAGTGTTTTTTGATGTGCCGTTACATTTTTTCTAAATAATGCACGCTGAATCGTTCATCGTCATCGATCCAACAATTGACTGAATGAAAACCACTTTGACGGGCAAGTGTCTCAAACTCTTCTTTACTATACTTATAGGAGTTTTCCGTATGAATCGTTTCCCCTTGTTTGAATGGAACCGTCACATCTCCAACTTGCACGAGTTGATCGAGTTGACTCCGAAGATGCATTTCGATTCGTCCTTTTTCTTCATTATAAAAAGCATGATGTTCGAATCGTGTCACATCAAACGTTCCCTCGAGCATCTGATTCAAATGCGTCAACATGTTCAAATTGAATGCTGCTGTGACACCGGCTGCATCATTATAAGCCCGTTCAAGCACATCAACAGACTTTTTCAGATCAACACCGATCAAGAATCCATCGCCCGTTTCAAGAATTCGTGAGGAATGACGTAAGAAGCGCATCGCTTCCTCCGGTTCAAAGTTACCAATCGTCGATCCCGGGAAAAAGATGACTCGTTTTTGAGACTCCTCGACCGGTAAAGAAATCGATTGTGAGTAATCCCCACAGACCGCTTTAATATGCAGCGCAGGATACCGTTCCGACAATTGGCGTGCAGATTCCATTAGGAAGTCTTTTGAGATATCAATGGGCATATACGTATCGAGATGTGTAAATGTCTCCAGTAACATCTGGATTTTACGACTGCTGCCACTTCCATATTCAATCAGTGTATGCACATCGCCGATACTTCGTGCAATCTCCGCTCGATGCTGCTCCAAGATGGCGAGTTCTGTCCGTGTCGGATAATATTCCGGTTGTTGCGTAATCTGTTCGAACAACTGGGATCCGATATGATCATAAAAATATTTTGCCGGTAAGACCTTTTGTTCTCGCATCAGACCTTCAATGACTTCTAAACGCATGTTTTGTTGCGGCGTATATAAATCGTACCCAATGACTGTCTCTCGCATCACATGTCACCTGCCAATCGGAAGCCGCCAAATAACCAACGTTTATCAGGCGGGAAGAAGTTGCGGTATGTCTCGCGAATGTGATCGTCAGGCGTCACGCACGCTCCTCCACGCAGTACCATTTGATTACACATGAACTTCGCATTGTATTCCCCGAGCGCTCCTTCGAGCGGTTTACTGCCTGGATATGAACTATAAGCGCTCGACGTCCACTCCCAGACGTTTCCGAACATGCTCGCAAGCGTTGTCTCTGACTCTTCGACGGCTACCGGATGGAAGGTTCCGCTTCCCATCATATTACGCTTCGTGACAGAATCGACTTGACGAGAAGCCCATTCCCATTCCGCTTCTGTCGGCAAGCGTTTCCCTATAAAGCGACTATAAGCGTCCGCCTCATAAAAACTGACATGACAGACCGGTTCATCGAGACGAAGTGGTTCGACACCGTTCATCGTAAAGATCGTCCATTCTCCCGCGTCATCTTTCATCCAATATAACGGGGCTTTCCAGCCTTCTTTTTGAACCGTTGCGTACCCATCCGATAGCCAGTACTCTGATTTTTGATAGCCCCCTGCTTCAATGAACGCCAAATACTCCCCGTTCGTGACAGGACGCGTTGCGAGTTTAAACGGATGTAACCACGTTTTATGACGTGGACTCTCGTTGTCAAACGCAAAACCGTCTCCTGTATGACCGATCTCGACGAGTCCTTCCTCGAATTGGATAAACGATGTTTCCTTGACTGCATTTTCAGGCACATCTGTTGTCAACGACTTTGACTGATAAGCAGGTAACAGTGGATTCGTGAAAAAGTTATACTTCACGTCCATCAAGATCAATTCCTGGTGTTGTTGCTCGTGTTGCAGTCCCATCTCGACTAACGATTCGATTTTCCATTGGTCTTCTGGAGTCCGTTCTTCTTTCAAGAACTCGACCATTTGTCCATCGACATATGACCGGTAAGCAATGATGTCTTCGACGGTCGGACGTGACAACATCCCCCGTTGTTGACGAGGCTGGTAAGGACCGATTGAATTATAGTAAGAATTGAATAGATAATTGTACTTCGGATGGAAGACTCGATAGCCTTTACTATATTCTTGTAAAATCATCCGTTCAAAAAACCAGGTCGTATGGGCGATGTGCCATTTCGGCGGACTCACGTCCGAACTCGCTTGAATGATGAAGTCTTCTGCTTCGAGCGGTTCAATCAAGGCAATTGTTTGGTTACGAACAGTGGCAAATTTTTCGATTAAGTACGATGTCGTTTCAAATAGCATGTCAATCACTCCCTATCCAAAATATTCCGAATCTTTTGGTCCATTTGATGTATACCCCTCCTATGGAAGAGTTATGCTAAAGAAACAAAAAAAAGTCCGCTCCGTTAAGAGCGAACTGATCACTTTAATATACTTTATCGCCGTTGAAGATCGAGTTCTTGACGACGACGTAGTCGACCGTCCGAATCGCCTGCAATTTGTTTCCGCCAGCGTATGAGATTGCCGATTGTAAATCTTGCTCCATCTCGATCAACGTATCCGCCAGGCTTCCTTTATGCTCGACGAACATCTTTTTTCCTTCAACGTTCTTGCGTTCCCCTTTTTGGAACTCAGAAGCAGAACCGAAGTATTCCTTGACGAGCACTCCGTCCACTTCATGTGTCTCACCAGGCGATTCTTCATGCCCCGCGAAGAGTGAACCGATCATGACCATCGACGCACCGAACCGGACCGACTTCGCGATATCGCCATGCGTCCGAATCCCACCATCCGCGATGATCGGTTTACTTGCTGCTTTTGCACACCAACGAAGTGCCGCGAGTTGCCAACCGCCTGTACCGAATCCTGTCTTAATCTTCGTGATACACACTTTACCTGGTCCAATTCCGACTTTTGTTGCATCGGCTCCCGCATTCTCAAGTTCACGCACCGCTTCCGGTGTCCCGACGTTACCAGCGATGACGAAACTTGCAGGTAGAAGCGACTTGATGTGGCGAATCATTTGAATGACGGCTTCCGAATGACCGTGCGCGATATCGATCGTGATGTATTCCGGAGTCAGCCCTTCTGCTGCGAGATGTTCGATCAGCTGATATTCCTCTTCCTTGACACCGACGCTAATTGAAGCGAACAGTTGGCGTTCTTGCATCATGCGAACGAAAGCCAAACGACGAGCCGGTTCGAATCGATGCATGATATAGAAATAATCGCCTTCCGCTAAGAACAAAGCGATCGATTCATCAATGATCGTTTGCATGTTTGCCGGTACGACCGGAAGCTTGAAACGTCTACCACCGAACTCGACTGACGTATCACATTCCGAACGACTACCAACGATTGATTTTGCTGGAATTAATTGAATATCTTCATAATCGAATACTACATCCATGAATAACACCTCTAATTACGAATATTTTTTAATATATTGGCGATAATCATTCGCCCCTTGACTACTATAACGAACTGTCCTCATAGTGTCAAAGAAATTTTCGCATTTTTAAGGCTTTTTAAGAACTTTATTCAGATATCAACAGTTAAATGTTCGTATTTTACCGATTTTTACATTGTAAATTTATCAACCAGTGCTCTTCCCAGTCAAAATAGCTTGTTGCTTCGGATACTTCGAACACATGATCAGGATAAGGGAGTGCTAGAGGTGGACGATCCTGTTTTGGGAAATATGCCAGTTGTTTGGATTCCCCATCGACGGCTTCGAGCGTTCCCCCGACTACCTTACACTCGAATACTGTCGCTACGTATTCAACTTCGTTTCCGTCTGGGTACGTCAAACGAAACGACTCTCCACCGAAGGTCGCAATCAGACGGACCGGTCGGACGAATAGACCCGTCTCTTCATAGACTTCGCGAATGACTGCCTGTGCCGGCGATTCCCCCAGTTCGATCGCTCCAGCAGGCAAACTCCAAAACGGACCTCCTGGATCCTGAAAGAGGATGTGACCTGCTTCGTTTCGAATGATCGCTGCGACGCATGGTGTAAAAAGACGCTGCGTTCCGACAAGTTGGCGCAGATTGGCATAATAATTAGAGATTGGCATGACGTGACTCCTTTCGGTCTTCTTTTAATAGGGCAAACAAAACAAAGTCTTCCCAGGCATCGTTGATGAAGAGATTTTGTTTCGCGATTCCCTCTTTACGAAATCCGACTTTTTCAAGGACACGGATCGAGCCGATATTCTCTGGCATGACTTCAGCACGGATCCGGTGGAACTGGTGGACATCAAATAAATGATCCACGAACAATCCGACCGCTTGTGCCATATATCCTCGTCCTGAAAAGGCGGCATCCAACTGGTAGCCAATCATGCATGTCTCCGCTGGTCCACGTTGAACGAACATCGCCGAAACATCCCCAATCAACTGGTCCGTCTCGGATAAAAAAACACCATACGCATAATAAGCATCTTGACGCATTAACTCTTGATGACGATGAATCCGTTCACGTTGCCCTTTTATCGTGTATTGTTCTGGTGACGGCTTGATTGGCATCCAGTATTCAAAGTGATCACGGTTTCGCAAATTCACCTCAAGGATCTCCGCTGCATCCTCCAAGATGTACGGGCGAATGTATACAGGAAGCATATAACGTTCCTCCATTTCCATTATTATCTTCAGTTCAAGAAGTTTGGGTGTTTCATAATTCATATAGCGGGAATCTACATTATAGTTTCATTACATTACAGTGACAGCATACTATAGAGAAAACTGTCGAAGAAGGAGTGACTTATGTATTCAGACACTGATTTGCTTAATCAAATCAAACAACGCGATTCTGTCGCGTTAGAACGATTATACGATCGTTACGAAAAAACACTCTTTCTTCTATTCCGTCGCACACAAGTCGAGGATGCACTCATTCATGCCGCGATGACACAACTATTCCGAACTGTTTGGGAACAACCGACACGTTATCCGAACTTCCAAGGATTCATTTTGCATACATTACGACAGCTCAGTAGTAAAAGAGAACATATTCCGACTCGTTGAAAGAATCAGTTATACTCTTTCGACACGGGTAGAATGAACCCTTTAATTGCATGATTTATTCAAAGAAGAACAGCTTCGTTTGTTCTTTTTTTGTTTTGTCCTTTCTTTTTCAATTCAGGCATGCTATATTATTAAGTAATTATTGTTGTTCGGTGGAGATACGAAGTGTTTCACTTTATATTCGATGAAATTGATCACGGTAGTAATAATCAGTGTGCCAGTCACACGCAGGAGGCAATACACATGGAACAAGGTAAAGTAAAATGGTTTAACGCAGAAAAAGGATTCGGCTTCATCGAGCGCGAAAGCGGAGACGACGTATTCGTACACTTCTCAGCAATCCAATCTGAAGGTTTCAAATCACTTGACGAAGGTCAAGAGGTTTCTTTCGAAGTTGAAGAAGGTCAACGTGGACCACAAGCAACTAACGTTGTAAAACTTTAATTTCTTTTAGACCCTGCTCACGCAGGGTCTTTTTTTGTGTTTATATATGCTACACTAGCGATTCAGGAAGAAAGGAGATGTATTATGACACTTGAACAAACGATGCAACACCTTCAAGATGCTATGCTAAAAGGCGACCTAACACAAGTCTCGCATCTATTATCTCCCGAATTTACGTTCATCGATGCATTAGGGCGGTCATTTGATGCCGAGACCTACCTCGATCATTACGTGGATCCTGCAAACATCCGCTGGTTATCCCGGACCGATGATTTTTCATACATTGATCATTTCGAAGATACGGCAATCCAGTATAGTTTGACAGAAGACCGATTTGAATACGGGACAACTCAATACGTTGGTCGTTTCCGGATCGTGTCCATCTATCGTGCTACGTCAGATGGTTGGAAATGGCACTTTGGTCAATTAACATCTCTTGATCCGTCGTAACGGATTCAAGGGATGTTTTTGTTTTCATTTTCCATTCATCGTCAGTTGGAATTGCTTCTCATTTTTCATTCCGTTACACTTGAGGGGTACATATTTTCTGAAAATTCAAGAAGGAGTGTTCCTCATGACGGTTTATAACTTCTCTGCCGGTCCAGCAGTCCTTCCTGCCCCGGTCCTATTGAAGGCTCAATCCGAGCTACTCGATTATGAAAATTCAGGACAATCCGTTCTTGAAATGAGTCATCGTTCGCCAATCTTTGAATCGATTCGAGATGCGGCTGAACAATCCTTACGGCGACTGATGTCGATTCCCGATACGTACTCCGTATTGTTTCTTCAAGGAGGAGCTACACTTCAGTTCGCGATGTTACCGCAAAATCTGGCGACGAAGACCGGACGAATTGATTTCATCGATACCGGCGGCTGGTCGACGAAGGCGATTGCAGATGCCAAACTGTACGCCACGGTCAACGTGCTCGCCTCTTCCGCTGATCACGGGTATCGCTTCATTCCAAAAGGTCCGTTCACGTCAACAGCCGACTATTTGCACATCACTTGGAACAATACCCTCGAAGGGACGACGTATCAGACACCGCCTCTCGTCGATGTGCCACTCGTCGCTGATGTCTCGTCATCGATTTTGTCTGAACCATTGCCAATCGAGTCATTCGATGTGTTGTATGCTGGTGCTCAAAAAAACCTTGGTGTCGCTGGTTTAACGGTCGTCATCGTGAAGAACGAGTTGCTTGATCGTGTTCCTGACACGATCGGTGCCTACTTACGGTATGACATCCATGCAAAACAGCGGTCTCTTTATAACACGCCACCGACGTTTAGTCTTTATATGACGAAATTAGTGCTCGATTGGATTGAAGAGACGGGACTCGAGACGATCGCGGCACGAAACGTCTCACAAGCGCGCATGTTATATGAAGCAATTGATCAATCCGATCTATTTCATAACCATGTAGCCGTCAAGGATCGAAGCCGGATGAACATTCCATTCTCGACCGGAAGCGAATCGGAAGACGCTGCTTTCTTGAACTTCGCTGCGCGTAACGATTTAATCAATCTTGCCGGTCATCGCTCGATTGGTGGAATGCGCGCGAGTCTTTACAATGCGATGCCGACCGAAGGGGTTACGGCACTGATTCATATCATGCACCGTTTTGAACAGGGGGAACGTTAAATGTATCAAGTCCAACTATGGAATGATCTATCAGACAAAGGATTAAAACGATTTACAGACGACTATCACGTCCAGCGGGAAACGGAGCAACCAGACGCCTTTCTCGTCCGCAGCAAGGATTTACATGACATGCGCTTTCCAGATAGTCTCAAAGCCGTCGCCCGAGCTGGCGTCGGTGTCAATACGATTCCACTCGATCAACTCGCGAACCGCGGGATTCCCGTCTTTTCGACACCAGGTGCCAATGCGAATGCCGTCAAGGAACTTGTCATCGGTAGTTTATTCCTGACGGCGCGAAAACTCGTCCCGAGTCTGCTTTGGACGAACAACTTACGCGGACCAGATATTCCGGAGAGGATCGAAGCGAACAAAAAACAATTCGTCGGAACGGAGTTGCTCGGGAAACGAATCGGGATCGTCGGACTCGGGGCAATCGGGGCAAACTTAGCCAACACCCTTCACGAGCTTGGCATGACCGTCACAGGCTATGATCCACATATGTCCGTTGAGTCTGCCTGGCGCGTCTCGAATCAGATTCAGCGGGCAACACAGCTCGAGGATCTCCTCGCGACAAGCGACTACATCACGTTGCATCTGCCGCTCGTTGAAGCGACGACGGGTTTACTCGATGGGTCACTCTTCTCGAAGATGAAACACGGCGCGACCCTACTCAACTTCTCGCGTGGTGAACTCGTCGATGAACAAGCGTTAGCAGAAGTGCTCAGGTCCGGTCGCCTGGCGAATTATGTGACGGATTTCCCGAACGCCTTCATCTTGTCCCTCCCCCGGGTCATTGCTTTACCACATATCGGGGCATCAACAAGTGAAGCGGAGGAAAACTGTGCTATCATGGCGGTCGATCAACTGCGTCTGTTCCTTGAGACAGGAAATATCCGCAATGCTGTCAATTTCCCAGCCGTCGAGCTACCGTTCACTGGAAAACGACGAATTACGATTGCTCACCACAACATTCCGAACATGGTCGGTCAAATCGCCTCGGTGTTAGCGCAAGAGTCGATCAATATCGCGAATATGATCAATGGTAGTAAAGATGCGATTGCCTATACGATCATCGATATCGATAACCATGCGGACGAGATGATTTCGCTAGACCGACTGAATCAGATTCCTGGCGTCTTGAAAACACGCCTACTCTAAAGGAGTGAACCCCATGCCAACTTTCGAACCTTTTGCGGCGTTACGACCGGACTCAAAATATGCGGCAGAATTTGCCGCCTTACCGTATGATGTTTATTCGCGCGAAGAAGCACGTTCCGAAATCCGACGTCATCCGCTGTCTTTTTTACGGATCGATAAAGCAGAAGCTACCCTTCCGTCATTGATCGCTGAAGATGACCCACGCGTTTATCAGCAAGCGGCGCTTGCCTTCGAAGAGAGTCAAACAAACGGCATCTTACAGCTCGATACGGACGAAACGTATTACATTTATCAGTTGTCAGATGGAACACATACACAATCCGGTTTCGTCGGATGTGTTGCCGTCAGTGATTATGAGACGAATCAAATTCGTAAACATGAGTTCACACGTCCTGATAAAGAGCGCGACCGTGTCCGACACGTCGAACAGTTACAAGCACATACGGGTCCGATTTTACTTGCGCATCAGACGGATGCACAACTCGAAGCAATCGTCACGACGATTACTGCTGGCGATCCCCTATATGATTTCACCGTCGATGGAGTGACGCATCGAATTTTTAAAATCACCGATCGCAATCATCTGTTGACGATCGGGAGCCAGTTCGCCCGTCACGATGCTCTCTATATCGCTGATGGTCACCATCGCGCTGCAGCAGCAGCCATCGCTGCCATTCGGACGGACCAGGAGGAAGCCCAACGTTTTCTTGGCGTCTCCTTCCCGCAGGATCAATTACGGATTCTCGGTTACCATCGGGTCGTTGAAGATTTGTACGGTCAATCCGTCGTTGATTTCCTTGAGCGATTAGCCCATCGCTTTACGATCACAAAAGGACGTGCCGAACAAACGAAGCCTCACCAAATCGAGATGTATCTCAACCGGCAATGGTATACCCTTTCGTACGATTCTGAACGAACAGGAACGAAAGCGAATCTCGACGTCTCGATTTTACAAGAAGAGTTGTTGACACCGTTACTCGGTATCGAAGATCCACGGACGGACGCACGGATCCAGTTCGTCGGTGGTCATAAGGGGTATGCCGGCCTTGAGCAAATCGTGGACTCTGGACATGCCGCTGTCGCTTTTCACTTGCATCCGACTTCGATCGAAGATTTAATGGCTGTGGCTGATGCGGGAGAAGTGATGCCGCCGAAGTCGACTTGGTTCGAACCAAAGCTTCGGAGCGGTTTACTGATCCATCCGTTTGATTCATAATGCACACGCACTAAAAAAGCAAGTCGCGGATTCGATATCCACGACTTGCTTTTTCTTATACGTGTCGCAAAAGAAGAGCTGACACAGCTTCTACTTGAATAGTTCCCGAAAACGTCGTTGCGTCTAACAGACTTTCATACGTTCCCTCAAGCGAAAGAGATTGTGACTCTTCACTGACGTTGACCACGAGCAAGTAAACCTGTTCGCCTTGACGTCGCTCAACAATAAATGTCTGTCTTGTATCATCGATCCTTTGGAAATGATACGTTCCGGCATTTGCTAAAACCGGATGCTGTTTTCGAAGGGCGATCAACTGTGCAACGTGATCGAACAACTCACGGTTCTGCTTCGTCTCATCCCATTCCATACACGCACGGTTTACCGGATCTTGCCCCCCAGTCATTCCAATCTCATCGCCATAATAGATGACGGGTGAACCCGGAAACGTCAACAGTGTAGTGAAGAGTAACTTCATTCGATCGATATTCCCTTTCGCACGTGTTAGAGCACGCGGCGTATCATGCGAGTCAATCAAATTGAACATGACCTCGTTGACATTTTGAGAATGCCAGTTTAAATTCCGGCTGACTGCATGTGAGAAATCACGAACGCTCGTCTCGCCCGTCGCAAAACAAGTCAAAAAGCTCTCGGTCAAACCGTAATTCATGACGGCATCAAATTGATCGCCGAGGAGCCATGGTTGTGAATCCGTCCAGCATTCGCCGACGATATAACATGTTCCGTTCGCAGCCCGGACTTCCTTTCGAAACTCACGCCAAAACGCATGATCGACTTCACTAGCGACATCCAGACGCCAGCCATCGATTCCGAATTCCTCGACCCAGTAACGTCCGACGTGAAGCAAGTATTGTTTGACGTCCGGATGGGCAGTATTCAACTTCGGCATGTTTCGTTCAAAGGCAAACACTTCATAGTTTGGAATCGATGGATCGACTGGGAAGGAACCAATCGTAAACCAGTTGGCGTATTTTGAATCTTGCCCCTTTTCTAAGACGTCCTGAAAGGCGGGGTGCTCTTCACTAATATGATTAAAGACGGCATCGAGTAATACGCGGATACCGTTCTCATGTAGCACATCGATCATCTTGCGGAACGTTTTCTCGTCACCGAACGCAGGATCAAGCTTCAGATAATCAAGCGTATCGTATTTATGATTGGATGGTGCCTCAAAGACTGGGCAGAAGTAGACACCCGTGACGCCAAGACGTTGTAAATGATCGACGTGATCGATGACCCCTTGAAAATCTCCACCAAAGAAATTCTGAAAAGCCGGTGCTTCACTTCCCCACTCCTTCGTTCCCGCTGGATCATTCGCCGGGTCACCATTCGCGAATCGTTCCGGGAAAATTTGATACCAGACCGTATCCTTCACCCACTCCGGTGTATCAAAGACATCCGTCGCATGAACATATGGCACAGAAAAATAATAGCCCGGATGATCGAGTGGCGCTTCGTCATACCAGCCACGCTCGGTTAATACGGCTGTCGTATCGCCATGAACCTCAAACCCATACCGTACCCGCTTCCGTTTTGGACGGATGGCAATGAACCAATAGTCATACGTCGCATCACTTCCATTGTGTTGCATCGGCGTCCGCTCTACTTTCCATGATTTTTCTTTCTCCGGATCAAAATTCCAATCTCGGTCTTCTTCTTTTTCCGCTTCCCATTCGTACGGATCACCATATATCAATTCAACTTTTTCAATATCGTCTTTAGCCGTCATAAGTCGGACATGGACCGTCTCTTGATCGTAAGCATAAACGAACGGTGATAATGCGCGATGAACTACCCCAGCCTGGTTCAAATTCTGCCACTCTCCCTTAAATTGATATTTCTCTATCGGTAAAGTTCCTTTCTTCCACATCGCTTAAACGTATTTAATAGAAATTCAACGGTTCCACCGACATTTTAGTTCAGTCTGTCAGGTAGTTTAAGGTATACTGATAACGCATAGGAAATCACGGATTTCTGACATTACGGAAAGAGAGTGGATACGAAATGGGTCGTAAATGGAATAACATCAAGGAAAAAAAAGCATCAAAAGACAAAAATACGAGTCGGATTTACGCAAAGTTCGGTCGTGAAATTTATGTAGCGGCTAAACAAGGTGAACCCGATCCAGAATCAAACCAAGCATTAAAGGTCGTTCTCGAACGAGCGAAGACATACAACGTGCCACGTGCCATCGTCGATCGGGCGATTGAAAAAGCAAAAGGTGGAGCGGAAGAAAACTACGATGTCTTGCGTTATGAAGGGTTCGGTCCAAGCGGTTCGATGGTCATCGTCGAAACGTTGACGAACAACGTTAACCGGACGGCTTCTGACGTTCGTGCTGCATTCGGAAAAAATGGCGGAAACATGGGCGTGAGCGGATCCGTCGCTTATATGTTCGATGCGACGGCAATCTTTGCGTTTGAAGGTAAAACTGCAGATGACGTTCTCGAATTGATGATGGAAGCGGATATTGATGTGCGCGATATCCTCGAAGAAGACGAATCTGTCATCATCTACGCTGAGCCGGAACAATTCCATGCTGTACAAGAAGCGTTGAAAGCTGCAGGCATTACTGAGTTCTCACTTGCCGAACTGGTCATGCTCGCCCAAAACGAAGTCGCGTTGTCTGAAGACGACGTCGCACAATTCGAGAAAATGACCGATGCACTGGAAGATCTTGAGGATGTGCAACAGGTCTACCATAACGTAGAACTATAATCAAAAAGACAAGGGGATGGTCACGACCATCCCCTTGTCTTTTTGATTATAGTTTCTGTATCGGTTAACGCCCGGAATCGGTCACGCACCGTCTGTATTCATCATAAAGTATGAAACGCGTTTCATAACAAGAACTAAAAAAAGATTCATTTATGATGTTTATTTCTTGAATTTAATGGGAATAGTAATATTCGGTGTTAAATATAACTTATTTTATTTTGAAGAAATAAAAGGAGGAACGAACGATGACATATTCTTTAATTGAAACATTCAAACACATCGTAAGCGAGGCAACTAGCTTTAAGCGTGTTGATTTCGGAGGATACGATATTTATATGCAGACAACAGATGGACGAACGATTACGGCACACATCCGCTATGATGGTGGTGGAACAGACTTCAATGAAGCTTATTTAATGCTCGAATCGAGTACCGGTCAACGTCGCACAGCGACCTTAACGCTTTATCAATTCGAACATCTCTCTTCTTATACTGCACACAGTGAACGGACACGTGCCCTAGTCACAACAAGTGCTTAATGACCATAAAACACGCCTCTCATTCGAGAGACGTGTTTTTTTAATTTTCTTCTCGCTCGAGGCGTTCGAGTTCTGCGTGTGTTTGTGGGAATCCATTCGCTTGCCAATCTGCCCGATGAATGGAATCCAGTTGTGTCAGTCCGACTTCAGCCGGATCGCGTTTCGCGTCGACACTTGGACGATGGTCAATATCATCTGAAGTCGATTTTCGTTGTTGGTATTGTTGATAGGCGATTGTCGCAATCGCTGCTAGACCACCTAAAATAACACCTGTCTTGAATGTTGCTCGCATGAAAGTTCCCCCTCTATGTTCATTAGTTGTGCTCTAGATAGATGTACCCGCGTTCCTTGAGTTTGAATCATTCTTCTCATGGATCCACGTGTTTTTTGAAAAAAATCAAAAAAAATTTCAGCCTATTTCTGCCGTGTTCCTACATATTTAATAATCAAGAGAAAAAATGGCTCTATCCCTTATGCTTCAACGCTTCACGTCATGCAAGAAGGAAAAAAGTACGCTATACTTGATTCAGAAACATCTTCGACGAACAAAATGAATCGTGTCTTCTACTGGACAGTTCCGAGCTTCAACAGCTTGCGTTCGCGTCCCTTTTTCATTTTTGGTCGTCGATGTCACAAAGGAGGGAATTTCGTGTCCGTGATGCACGGGGCTATTTTACTGCCCATATTGATCAGTCTTTTCATTCCGCTTCTAGCGAAACGCCTTCCGAACATTCATACCGGTTGGTTTGTACTTGTCGTACCTGTACTGCTCGTTTCGTATTTCAGCCGCTTTCTCCCTGGTTCGATGTCAGGTGAGACCTTTACGGCACGCATGCCGTGGATACCATCGCTCGGTATCGATTTCGTCACGTATCTTGACGGACTCGGCTTATTGTTCGCACTATTGATCACAGGAATCGGATCACTCGTCGTTCTTTATTCGATTTTTTATCTAGATGCGAAAAAAGAATCACTCGGAACATTTTATGTCTATCTGTTGATGTTCATGACCGCCATGCTTGGGGTCGTGTTGTCAGATAACATGGTCGTCCTCTATCTGTTCTGGGAATTAACGTCGATTTCGTCGTTCTTATTGATTGCCTACTGGTACGAGCGGGAACGTTCTCGTTACGGCGCTCAAAAATCGATGCTGATCACCGTCTTCGGTGGACTAGCGATGCTTGGGGGAATTGCGATTCTCTCTACACTCAGTGGATCGTTAAGTATTCGTGAGACGTATGCGTCACTTGAATCGATTCAAGGTGAACCCTTCTTTACGGTCGCCCTTGTTTTATTCTTGCTAGCTGCGTTCACGAAATCGGCTCAGTTTCCGTTCCACATCTGGTTACCAGATGCGATGGAAGCACCGACTCCTGTCAGTGCCTACTTGCACTCGGCAACGATGGTCAAGGCAGGGTTGTATCTTGTCGCTCGTTTTAGTCCGATTTTTGCGGATGAGTCGCTTTGGTTCTATCTCGTCTCATCTGTCGGAATATTCACCTTATTCTGGGGTTCACTCAATGCGGTGAAACAACATGATTTGAAAGGAATACTTGCTTACTCGACGATTTCTCAGCTTGGATTGATCATGTCCTTACTTGGACTTGGAGCTGCCGCCTTACACGTCGATGCCTTAGATGACGGATTATATACAATCGCGACAGTTGCTGCGATCTTCCATCTGATCAACCACGCGACGTTTAAAGGCAGTCTCTTCATGATGGCGGGAATCGTCGATCACGAGACTGGTACTCGCGATATTCGGAAGCTCGGTGGTCTTGCGCAACTCATGCCGATTTCGATGACGATTGCGATGATTGGGACGCTTTCAATGGCGGGGATTCCACCATTCAACGGGTTCTTGAGTAAAGAGATGTTCTTGACAGGTGTACTTCAAGTTTCAGGATCTGACTTGTTCCACTTACCATCTTACGGTTGGATCATTCCTGTACTCGCCGTCGTCGGAAGTATCTTTACATTCGTCTATAGCATCTTGATCGTCCGCAAAACATTCTTCGGTAAGCGTCAAGACGATAAGTTACCGAAAACACCACACGAGGCACCGATTGGAATGTTGATTCCACCTCTCGTCCTCGTCTCGCTCGTCGTTATCATCGGACTCTTCCCGAATCTATTATCGGATACGTTGATTCGACCGGCAGTCGAAGCGATCTTACCGCAAGTCGTTGATGCGGGTGGGAAGATTGATGTGCATATTTCAATGTGGCATGGATTCCAACCAGAATTTTTCCTGACGTTACTCATCTTTACAGTCGGGTTCATCTTGTATAAAACACTGCCACGCTGGCAATCGCTCTATAACCGGATGCCTCGTGCCGTCTCCTTGAATCATCAATATGACGCTTTATTACGTCGTGGTGAACAGACCTCGACAAAGATTCACGATACGGTCATGACCGGATACATGCGGTCATATCTCGTCTACATCTTCGGATTC
The DNA here is from genome assembly GCF_018618895.1 of Exiguobacterium sp. s143. Lineage (NCBI taxonomy): Bacteria > Bacillati > Bacillota > Bacilli > Caryophanales > Exiguobacterium > Exiguobacterium sp. s143. Next base: position 468,808 of record NZ_JACSMX010000001.1, read on the forward strand.
ATCGTCATCTTGATCTTGACGGCATTATACGGGTTTGATGCCTTCCGCTTCGCAGTTGATCCAATCAGCTCGATTGACGCGTATGAGATCATCCTTGCACTCGTTCTCGTTTCGAGTGCCCTTTCGATCACCTTTGCGCGTTCACGACTGACATCGATCATCTTGCTCGGTGTGACCGGTTATACGGTCGCTCTGTTCTTCGTCTTGTTCCGAGCGCCAGATCTCGCCTTGACACAACTCGTCATCGAGACAGTATCGGTCGCTCTATTCCTGCTCGTTTTCTATCGTTTACCGGAAATCAGTCGGAAAGAAGAACGCATTCCGTTCAAGCTCGGCAACGCCTTGATTTCAGCACTCGTCGGATTGACGGTGACACTCGTCGCCCTTGCTTCTCTCAGCCAACGATCGTTTACTTCAATCGCCAAGTATTACATCGATAATGTCGCTGATCTTGCCGCTGGCGGTAATATGGTCAACGTTATTCTCGTCGACTTCCGTGGCTTCGATACGTTGTTTGAGATTGCCGTTCTCGCACTTGCCGGAATCGGTATTTACACGATGATTAAATTCAGACGAACAGGAGGGATCGATAAATGAAAAAGCAGGCGAAAAAGCATACGAATGACGTCATCTTAGAGTCCGCGACTTCCTTTATCACGTTCGTCATCTTCCTGTTTGCTGTCTACTTGTTCTTTGCTGGACACTATACACCGGGTGGTGGTTTCATTGGTGGTCTTGTGACGGCGTCTGCTCTTGTCTTGATCTTACTTGCTTATGACATCAAGACGTTACGCCGGATTTTGCCATTCGACTACAAATGGATCACAGCACTCGGTATGTTGATTGCCGTACTGACGGCGTCAGGAGCGCTTCTGTTCAACGTACCGTTCTTCACACATGCACATGATTATTTCAACCTGCCGTTGTTCGGCAAGACATCGCTTCACACCGCGATGCTGTTTGATCTTGGAGTGTATCTTGTCGTCGTCGGTGTGACGATGACGATTATTCAAACGATTGGGGAGAGTGATTAATATGGAAATCATCATGGCGATCGCCGCAGGCATCCTGACGATGTGTGCCATTTATCTCATTCTTTCGAAAAGTATTCTTCGCATTATCATCGGAACAGGGTTGCTCAGCCACGCTGCCCATCTGCTCGTCATGACGATGGGGGGATTAAAACGAGGCGCGGCTCCGGTTTTAAAGGACGGCGTGACTTCCTATACGGATCCGCTACCGCAAGCACTCGTCTTGACCGCCATCGTCATCAGCTTTGGTGTCACTGCCTTTTTCTTGGTACTTGCTTATCGTGCCTATCAAGAACTCGGAACCGATAATATCGAAGAGATGAAAGGAACCGATTCGAATGATTAACTTACCGCTACTACCAATCATCATCCCTTTGTTGACGGGTGTCCTCTTGATGTTTTTCCCGCGACACCTCAAAGGACAACGAATCGTTTCCCTCTTTTCGACGATTTTGACTGTCTGTGCCTCCATCTATCTCGTGCTGACTGTCCGGTCAAACGGCATCTTAACAGTCACACTCGGTAGCTGGCCAGCACCTTTTGGTATCACGCTTGTCTCTGACATGCTATCCGCTTTACTCGTCACGACGACAAGCATTCTTGTTCTTTGTATCATCTGGTATGCCATTGTCTACTTGAGCGTTTCCTATCAACGGTACTACTATTTCATCGCCGTCCAATTCCTGCTCGTTGGTGTCAATGGTGCCTTTACGACAGGTGATATCTTTAACATGTTCGTCTTCTTCGAAGTCTTCTTGATTTCGTCTTATGTTTTGATCGTTCTCGGCGGGAAACCGGCACAATTACGAGAATCGCTGAAGTATCTTTTGATTAATGTCATCTCGTCTGCATTATTCGTCATGACCGTCGCCTTCTTGTACGGAATCATCGGATCACTCAGCATGGCGGATATCAGTCAAAAAATTTCAGAGGTCGGACAGCCGGCAATCCTCAACGTCATCGCCTTATTATTCCTGATCGTCTTCGGATTAAAAGGTGCGATCTTCCCGCTCTACTTCTGGTTGCCTGGTTCTTATCAAGTACCACCGACACCTGTTCTTGCTTTGTTCGGTGCCTTGTTGACGAAGGTCGGGGTCTACGGGATTTTACGGACGTATAGTTTGTTCTTCTCAAATGAGATTGGAACGATCCATCAAATCTTGAGTATCCTTGCGCTCAGTACGATCGTCATCGGGGTGATCGGTGCGCTCGCGACACGAGATGCGAAGCAAATCATCATCTACAACATCATCGTCGCAGTCGGAGTCATCTTGTACGGGGTTTCCCTCATGACACCGCAAGCGCTAGAAGGTGCGATTTTCTACCTTCTTCATGATATGTTGATTAAAGCCGCTTTATTCCTACTCGTAGGAATCATGGTCGGAATTGCCGGCTCGAGTAAGCTGAAAGATATGGGCGGGATGATCAAAGCCTATCCTGTATTAGGTTGGACGTTCTTCATCGCGGCGTTATCACTTGCCGGGATTCCACCGCTCAGCGGATTCATTGGGAAATTCCTGATTGTTCGTGGTGGTATTGAAGCCGGTGAGTTGATTGGACCAATCATCGTTCTACTATCCAGTCTACTCGTCTTGTATTCGGTCGTTCAATTGTTCATGCGTGCCTTTTGGGGAACACCGAAGACCTACTCTGGTGATAAACAAGCGCTTGTTCCCAAGCTGCTAGTTCCTACGATTGCCTTAGTTGCGCTCAGCGTTCTCTATGGAGTAGGTGCTGAGGCGATGCGTCCACTGATTCAACAAGCCGTCGAACCGTTGACGAATCCAACGCTCTATATCGATGCCGTACTAAAAGGAGGTCGTTAATTCATGCCATTTCAAGTCTTGCTCAACTTATTTCTTGCATTCTTGTGGATGTTTCTCTCAAACAATTTCTCGGCCTCCGGTTTCGTCATCGGTTACGCGCTAGGGTTGATTGCGATGTTCGCTTTCCGTCGCGGCTTCAAAGGACGCTTTTATCTCGGACCCGTCGTCGCACTCGTCCTATTGTTTTTCCGCTTTCTCTACGAGCTTGTCGTCGCGAACATCGATGTCTTGAAAATCATCTTAAAGCCGAAGTTAGATATTCAACCTGGTATCTTTGCTTATGAGACCGAACTCGATCAACCGTGGCAAATCACGTTGCTGTCAATGCTGATCACGCTGACACCGGGAACGCTTGTCGTTGATATCTCGGATGATAATAAGACACTCTACATTCATGCACTCCACATGCCAGAGGTCGATGAAGCGGTCGCTTCGATTCGTGATAGTTTTGAGAAAGCCATTCTGGAGGTGAGTCGGTGATGTTCGATATTTTAATCTATATCGCACTCGGGGGTGTCTTTCTCTCGATGCTTGGTCTGTTTTACCGGGTCATCAAAGGACCAAGTGTGGCGGATCGTGTCATTGCTCTTGATTCGATTGGTATCAGCTTGATTTCAATCGTTGGCCTTGTCTCGATCATCTTACGGACGAGCGACTACCTCGAAGTCATCCTGTTGATTGGTATACTCGCCTTCATCGGTACGGTTGCCTTTTCAAAATATATCGAGAAAGGAGAGATCATCGAACGTGATCGCAATCAATGAATTGATCGTCGCGGTCTTCGCCTTGCTCGGTATGGGATTTAGTCTCGTCACCGCGCTTGGTCTGATCCGCTTACCGGATGTCTATACGCGTGCTCACGCTGCATCTAAAAGCGCGACATTAGGTGTCATGTCGATTTTAATCGGCGTCATCATCTATTTCGTCACTGAAGATGGATTCTTCTCCTCTCGTGTCGTTCTCGGCATCCTGTTCGTGCTCATTACAGCACCGATTGGAGGACATCTGATCGCTCGTGCTGCATATTACAGCAATGTGCCGTTATGGAAATCATCTGTTCGTGACGACTTGTCTCAGAACAAAGAACATGTGGAACCAAAGAAACGCCAAGATGATGTATAAGTATCGCTATGACAAAACCCTCGTTTCCGTGAATGGAAGCGAGGGTTTTTTGATTAAGAACGCTGTAAAGGTGAGGCAGCAAACAAGAGTGCCAACTCATCACGATTATCCAGCAATTCTTCTAATGTATGTTGTTCCAGTTCCCGGATAAAAGCTCGAAGCGCTCGTCCGAGCACACCTTTTAGACGGCATCCAGGTTCGATGACACAATGACCGTTGCTTCCAAAACATTCGACGATATCCATCGGTTCCATCTCCCGAACGACTTTCCCGATGTTGATGTCTTTTGGATCACGAATCAAACGGAGTCCGCCTGACCGGCCTCTTGTTGATTCGACATAGCCAAGTTTCGCTAATTGTTGTGTCACCTTCATTAAATGGTTGGATGAGATGCCATAATGATTGGCAATCTGCGGCATTGGTGTGATGACATCCCGGTGCACCCCAAGATACATCAACACACGTAGTCCATAATCCGTATACTGTGTAATTCTCACGATCCTCACTCCATTCCTTCCCAAAACTGCACTGTTATCGTACCATGAAATACGAAACTGACTACATTGTTTTGTCTCATGATTCGAAATTCTGATAAACCTCTATAGGGTTTACGTATGGAATGAAATATTGGATTTAAAATACGAGTTTTAAAAACAAAAAAACTATTCCTCCTTTCCTGTTCGAAAGAAGAAATAGTGCTATTTCCTTTTTACCTTATTTTTTGTACAGTCCTGTCACGACATCATTAAAACGGTCGGCATAGTTCGTAAAGACACCTGTAACACCATAATCAAGCATACGTAACATATCTGCTTTTTCATTCACAGTATACGGGTGAAGTAACAAATCATGTGCGCGAATCGCTGCGACGTTCTCACGTGTCAATGCTTTGAAGGAAGGACCGACACCGACCGCATACTGACGGATTGCGGTTAATCGATCATCCGTCAAAGCCTTGACTTCATTTGCTTCCATCAATTGAACCAGTGGAACGTTCGGGTCGATGGCTCTGACTTTTTGAAGACTCGCTTCACTAAACGACTGAATCAAGACTTGTCCTGATTTGACCTTGTTACTCGACAATCCGTTCTGCTTTAGTACGTCGAGCAATTTCTGTTCCATTCCCGGGTACACTTCCGGTGATTTCGTCTCGATGTAGTAATTCGCATGTTTCCCATACTTACTCAAGACTTCTTGAAGCGTCGGTACTTTCAGACCGACATATGATTTTTTCGCAAGGGTCGGGTTCGCTTCATTAAACCAGCTACCGACATCAAGTTTCTTGATTTCAGCAAGCGTTTTATCTTTGACGGCACCCGTTCCGTTCGTCGTCCGATCAACCGTTTCATCGTGCATCGCAATCAATTGACCGTCTTTTGTCATCTGTAAATCAATTTCGATGTAATCTGCTTTGAATGTCTTATGTCCCATTTCATAAGCTGGCATCGTATGCTCTGGCGCGTATCCTGAAGCTCCACGGTGAGCAACATTGATGATTCGATTTGGATCGAGTAACGATTTTCCTTTTGAATGTGCGCTGACATCTTTTGTCGGAAGACCCGTGCTTAATACGGCTCCTGCTACCATCGTCAATCCAAATTGTTTCAACATAATCAATTCCCCCTTGAAATATTCTTACAACACTTATCCTAAATCGTATGTATGAAGCTGATATAGAGATGATGTAAATGTCGTTTCGTGTTTTGATGACAAAGTGATATCAACAAAAAAAAGACCCGCATCTAAAACGGGTCTTTTTATGATTACGCTTCGAAAATCAAAGACTCTGGATCTTCAAGGAGATCTTTAATGTGCTTCAAGAACGTAACGGCTTCTTTTCCATCAACGATTCGGTGATCATAAGAGAGTGCGACATACATCATCGGACGGTTTTCCATGCGTTCAGCATCAATCGCTACAGGACGTAAGTTGATTGCGTGCATTCCGAGAATCGCGACTTGTGGACCGTTTAAAATCGGTGTCGACATGAGTGAACCGAACGTACCACCATTCGTGATCGTGAACGTACCACCCGTCAAATCAGATAGACCGAGTTTATTATCACGCGCCTTGACCGCTAGTTGAATGATGTCTTTTTCAATCTCAGCGAAGTTCTTCTTATCCGCATCACGAACGACCGGAACGACGAGACCGTCTGGTGCTGAAACGGCAATACCGATATCATAGAATTTTTTGAGGACGATTTCATCGCCTTGAATCTCAGCATTCAAATATGGCATCTTTTTAAGTGCTGCGACTGCTGCTTTCGTAAAGAATGACATGAAGCCGAGCTTGACTTCGTTTTCCTTCACGAATTTCTCTTGGCGACGTTTACGCAGTGCCATGACCGCTGACATATCGATCTCATTGAATGTCGTCAACATCGCTGCCGTTTGTTGAACTTCAACGAGTCGGTTCGCGATTGTCTTACGACGGCGTGACATCTTGATTCGCTCTTCCGGTTTCCCAGGAGTGGCTGCAGGTGCTGGTGCCGGTGTAGCAGGTTTCGTAGGAGCCGGTTTTGCTTGCTCACGTGGTGCTACTTCAAACGTCGCGACGTCTTGCACGCGAATCCGACCGAGCGGATCTTGCGTTGCCACTTGTGCTAAATCAATTCCTTTTTCACGAGCCAGTTTACGGGCAGCAGGTGAAGCAATCGGACGATCCGCAACAGATGTACTTTCAGTCGCTGCTGCAGCCACCGGTTGTTCCGTTTTTTCTTCTACTTTTGGTGTCTCTTTTGGCGTTTCTTGTACTGTTTCTGCCGCAGCCGGTTTTGGAGCCTCGCCACCAGCAGAGATGACAGCAATCGTTTCCCCGACGCGAACTGTATCTCCTTCAGCAGCCATCACTTCCGTCAACGTACCCGCTTCATCTGACGGTACTTCGATGTTGACTTTATCTGTCTCGAGTTCAACGATGGCTTCCCCTTTTTCTACGTGATCACCTGGTTGTTTTAACCAAGACGCCACCGTTCCTTCTGTAATTGATTCGGCAAGTTCTGGTACTTTGATTTCCATCGTATTCTCCCCCTATGACTCGATTCTATCTTAAGTTATGATGTGTGATTTGATACGTGTGATGGTGCTGTTGGAGTAGAAGCAGTCGCTGTGAGTGCATCATTAATGATACGTGCCTGCTCTACTTTATGACCTGACGGGTCACCTTCTGCTGTACTCGAACGACGACGACGACCGATGTAACGGACGGTTTGGATGCCGTTCGGTGCAACTGTCTCAAGTCGAGGTTCCATGAAGGACCAAGCCCCCATGTTTTTCGGTTCTTCTTGTACCCAGACCATCTCTTCGACGGCTTCATAGCGCGCGATGACTTCTTTTAAGGCTTTTGCCGGGAATGGATACAACTCCTCGACCCGGACGATTTGTAGCCAATTGAGATTCTCATCTGATTTCGAAACGGCTTCAGCTAGGTCGATTGCCATCTTACCAGAACAGAACACAAGACGTTTAACACGATCTGGCGCTTCTCCGAGCCCTGACTGTTCGATGACACGTTGGAAACTACCTTCCGTCAACTCAGAGACATCCGATGTTGCAAGCGGATGACGCAAGAGACTCTTCGGCGTCATGACGACGAGCGGTCGGACTTCCTCTTTTCCGAGAATCGCTGCTTGTCGGCGCAATAAGTGGAAGTACTGGGCAGCACTCGATACGTTCGCGACTGTCCAGTTTTTCTCACCCGATAACGTCAAGAAGCGTTCTAAACGACCACTCGAGTGTTCTGGTCCTTGCCCTTCATAACCATGCGGAAGCAACATGACGAGACCTGACGTTTGTCCCCATTTCGCGCGGCTAGCTGAGATGAACTGGTCGAAGATGACTTGTCCTGAGTTCGCAAAGTCCCCATATTGCGCTTCCCATAATACGAGAGTTTCCGGAGCGAAGACGTTATAACCGTATTCAAAACCAAGTACACCTGCTTCAGACAACGGACTGTTGTAGACCGAGAATGATGCAGTTGCCGTTGATAAGGCATGGAGTGGCGAGAAGCCTTCTCCTGTTTTCACATCATGAAGATTAATGTTCCGTTGTGCGAACGTTCCTCGTTCAGAATCTTGACCGCTCAAGCGGATTGGTGTTCCATCTGAGAGAATCGAAGCGAACGCCAATGTTTCGGCATGTCCCCAGTCAATTCCGTTCTTTGTCGAGAACGCATCCGTCCGGCGCTTCAGGACCTTCTCAAGTTTATGGAACACCTGGAAGCCATCCGGCCACTGTAATAATTCTTCGTTGTACGCTGTTAGTGTTTCGATCGAGACCCCTGTCTCGATTGTCGGTACGCCTTTAAAGACGACGTCCGGCATGACCCCACCATACTCTTTCTCGACGTTCGGTACTTTTTCACGAGCCGCTTTCATTTGATCATTGATCGACGTTTCAATCGATTGAATTTCGTCAGCTGTCGCATCCCCGTTCGCGACAAGCGTTTTCCCGTACAAGACACGAATTGGATCATGTTTATGAATCAAATCGTATAAGACCGGGTTCGTATTCATCGGTTCATCCATTTCGTTATGACCAAAACGACGATATCCTATTAAATCAATCATGACATCCTTCTTAAACGTTGCCCGGTACTCGCTCGCGAGCAAAGCGACTGCGAGACAGCTTTCCGGCTCATCCGCGTTGACGTGGAAGACTGGGATCTCGTATCCTTTGGCAAGATCACTCGAGTAACGCGTCGAACGGGAGTCCGTCGGCTCCGTCGTGAAGCCGATCGTGTTGTTCGCGATGATATGAATCGTTCCGCCGGTGTTATATCCTTTGAGATTCGCTAAATTCAATGTTTCAGCCACAATTCCTTGACCTGGGAACGCTGCATCCCCATGAATGAGGATCGCAGCTGCTGCTGCTTGCTCTTGACGTGGTGCCCCTTTTTGTGAGCGATCATCTTGAGCCGCACGTGTGAAGCCTTCGACGACTGGGTCGACGAACTCAAGGTGCGACGGATTGTTCGCAAGCGTCATCCGCACGTTACGTGTCTCTTGCTCGAGTTTTCGGTTTAAACCGAGGTGATACTTCACGTCGCCCGTCCAACCGTACGTGATCCCGATCGATCCTTCAGATGGTACGAGGTCGTGGTTCGGTGCATGCTGGAACTCAGCAAAGATCATTTCATATGGCTTCCCAAGTACGTGCGCCAAAACGTTCAACCGTCCACGGTGTGCCATTCCGATATTAATCGTCTCCGACCCGTTCGAGATGAGGTGTCCGACGATCGTGTCGAGCAATGGCACCATCGCGTCAAGTCCTTCAATCGAGAAGCGTTTTTGACCGACATATGTTTTGTGCAAGTATTTTTCGAAGAGGTCCGTTTCAGCTAAGCGTTTGAACAACTGTTTCTTTTGTTCAGCGTCTAGCGTCGCCGTCAAAGCACCTTGCTCGATTTTCTGTCGGAGCCATTTCTTTTCATCGAGATCGTCGACATGCTGGAACTCAACTGCGGCTGCTCCCGTGTACTGCGCTTTTAAATGTTCGATGCCTTCAAACGCGTCCTGTACACCAGTTGGTGGTTCAGGACAGACGAGTGAGACTGGCATTTTTCGAAGATCTGCCTCTGTCAATCCGTACTGACTCAATTCGAATAATCCTGTTTCTCGCGGATGGTCCTTCAGCGGATAGATATCCGCCGCAAGATGTCCTTTTGCACGAATTTGTTCCGCTAAACGATTCGCCGCAAGATATTTTTCGAAATCTCCTGTCTCGACTTGCATCGGTACGACTGGTTCCGTCACGGGTGCACCATGCTCTTCAAAATAAGCACGTGTCTCCTCATCAACGGATGTCTTGTCTTCTAAAAAACGCTCGTACAATTCAATGATGTAGCCAAGGTTTGGTCCATAGAATGCTTGTTGATCTTGCTCGTGGCCTGCCATGTACGGTTCCCCCCGTTTCTATATTTCTCCCCACACATCCAGTGGATACTCGATGTGTTTCCAGCCCTCTACCTGTTAGCGCTTTCAAAAGGAATTGCATGAATAAAACGCTGAACGTCATGAGAAGGAATGATCGTGTCATTCTTCCATGAAAGTGCCTTCGTTACTATATTACTACTCTTTTCCTGTGTGTGCATTTCGAATTCCCAAATTCTCACGCTTAAATGTATAAGTTTTTCTTATGAGCGCTTAGACAGTTATTTATGATTCGTCAAAAGACCGGCGTATCCGCATTTAGATACGCCGGTTCCATCATAAGACTTTACTAAGGAACGATTGCGTCCGTTCGTGTTGTGGAGAATCAAACAATGCTTGTGGCACGTTCTCTTCGACGATATAGCCACCATCCATGAATAAGACGCGATCTCCGACCTCTCGAGCAAATCCCATCTCATGGGTCACGACGACCATCGTCATGCCTTCAAGGGCAAGCTGTTTCATGACGGCAAGCACGTCACCGACCATTTCCGGGTCAAGCGCTGACGTTGGCTCATCAAATAACATGATTTTCGGATTCATTGCAAGCGCGCGGGCAATCGCGACCCGCTGTTTTTGCCCCCCAGATAATTCACCTGGATAATTATCCGCTTTTTCACGTAATCCGACTTTATCGAGTAATTCAAGTGCCCGCTGTTTCGCCTGTTCTTTATCCGATTTACGCACTTTGATCGGTGCAAGCGTGACGTTTTCTAGCACGGTCTTATGCGGGAAGAGATTAAAATGTTGAAAGACCATCCCGACTTCTTCCCGGACCTTGTTGATATCGACCTTTGGACTCGTAATATCGAAATCATCGACGATGACCGTGCCACCTGTAATCTCTTCCAATCGATTCAAACAGCGTAAAAACGTACTTTTCCCAGATCCCGACGGACCGATGACACAAACGACTTCTTTTTCGGCAATCGAGACGTTGATGTCTTTTAAGACTTCATTCGAACCGAATGATTTCTTTAGATTCTTTACTTCTATGATACTCATCGTAATGTAAACCTCCGTTCCAAGAACTTCGCCACTAAGGACAAGAGATAAATGATGACGAAGTACATCAATCCGACGACGGACCAGACGATGAATGGTTCAAACGTCGTTGACTGCTGCACTTGACCTTGTTGTGTCAAGTCAGCGATTCCGATAATCGACAACAACGATGTATCTTTTAAGCTGATGATCGATTGGTTCGTAATCGTTGGTAACATCCGTCGGAATGCTTGCGGTAAGATGATCTGTACCATCGTTTGACGCCCTGTCATCCCGAGTGAACGCGCAGCTTCTGTTTGTCCTTTATCAATCGACTGGATACCAGCTCGAATGATCTCCGCAAAATAAGCACCGGCATTGATTGCGACCGTCAGTATCCCTGCATACATCCGGTCCATCGATAACCATTCGAGCGAATTGAGTCCAAAATAGATGAAGAATAACTGAACGATGAAGGGCGTTCCGCGAATGACATCAATATAGACAATTGCGATCCCGTTTAAGATTTTTGATGGTGATAACCGCATCAATGCGACGACTAAGCCAATCAGAAAGCCGACGATGACCGCGATGATGAAAATATACAATGTGACTTGAAGCCCTTCCAAGAAAAATGGAAATGCGGTTTTGACCACTTCCATTGGCTATCCCACTCCCTTATCGCCTTGCGACTTATTTCAGATACGTGTCAACGATTTTATCGTATTCACCGTTTTCTTTCAGATTCGCAAGTCCTTTGTTGATTTTCTTCATCAGATCCTCGTTCTCACCTTTTAAGACAGCGATTCCGTAGTTGTCCCCGTTGAGACGGTCTCCGACAAGTTTTAATCCAAGGTTTTGTTGTTTGTTTGCATATGAGATGACAGGATAATCTTCAATCAAAGCAGCAGCGTTACCGTTCTTCACTTCTTGGAACATCGCTGGACTGTCATTGAACTGTGTGACCGTGAATCCCAGTTTGTCTGCGTTATCCGTTGCATATTTCGCACCCGTCGTTCCCTTTTTGACGGCTACTTTTTTCCCTTTTAAATCGTTGACGGATTTAATACCATTCTCATCTTCTTTGACGACTAGAATAAGACCAGCTTTGAAGTATGGATCCGAGAATGTGACGACTTTCTTCCGTTCTGGCGTAATACTCATACCAGCAATGGCAACGTCCAATTGATTTGCTTGAAGTGCCGGAATAATGCCGCTAAAGTCCATCGCTTCAAATTGAATCTTGAAGTTCTGATCCTTCGCGATTGCTTTCATGAGATCGATGTCGATTCCTTTGTACGTATCCCCGTCTTTATATTCGAATGGTGGATACGTGACGTCAATGCCGACCTTATAAGTCTTTTCTTCAGACGACTCTTCTTCTTTCGAACCGATGCTACATGCACCAAGTACGAGAACACAGCTCATCAAGAGCGCTAGCAAGATACTCCCTTTTTTCATGTTTGTTTCCCCTCTCCTATGTGTTAAAGATTGTCTACTTCACTTAGTACTTTCCCTGAAGAGTACCCTCTTTAAAACGTATTTTACCAGAAAAATTCTAAAAAGATAAATATTTCTGAATTTTTATTCGTTGTAATCGTTTTCTATTCAGCAACAAAAAAGAAGGCAACCCCTTGCTGGGATTGCCTCCTTCAATCATTTATGCCGCCGAGAGGACTTGAACCTCCACGGTGTTGCCACCACTAGATTCTGAGTCTAGCGCGTCTACCAGTTCCGCCACGACGACGTTGATTTATGATATTAATATAGCGGGTAACGAACTGAGTTGTCAATCATTTCGCAAGATGTTGCGAACGAACTTCTCGACGACATCATCATACAATGCCGGATCCTCAAAATAGGCCATCGCGTGAGCGGCATTTGGAATGACGACGAGCTCTTTTTCCGTTGGACAAGCTTCATACAGCTCATATACCATATCTGTCGGTACAAACGTATCCGCCCCACCATGGATGAACAAAATCGGTACCTGTGCTTTTTTGACTTGTTTCAACGCTGATGCTTCACGGAACGTATAACCTGCCTTTAGCTTCGTCAATACGCTCGTCATGCCTAAGAACGGAAAGTGTGGTAGTCGATACATCCGCTTCATCTGATACGCAAGGACAGCATTGACGGACGTATAGGCACAATCAGAAATGATTCCTTTGATTTGTGGTGGGAGTTGTTCGCCACTCGTCATCAATACGGTCGCCCCTCCCATCGACACCCCATGCAAGAACAGTTTCGCATCCTGTCCGATCCGTTCAATCAGATAGTTCGACCAACTGAGACAATCTTCCCGATCATGCCATCCGAATCCGATATAGTGACCGTCACTCATTCCGTGTCCACGATTATCGGGCATCATGACATGGAAACCCGCCTGATGGTACAGATAGGCGAATCCGGCTAAATCCGTTCCGACGCCTCCGTACCCATGCACAAGAATGACGATCCGATCTGACGGAACAGGTGACGGAAGAAAATGCCCGCGTAACGTTAAACCGTCTTTCGCTTCAATCTCGATCCGCTCAAGCGGTTGCTCCTTGATCCACGTCTGACCAGGTTGCATCAATCGGACCATCTCGTCACTTAAATCTCGATTATTCGATAAGAATGGCTTTGGATTCGTGGCGATTGCCATCTCATAAAAATAATAACTCGCTGCTACTAATCCGGATCCGATGACTCCGATTCCAATTTTTGTTCTGCGACGCATCTGCCCCACTCCTTCTTTCCGTTATAGCTCGATCTTCAGTTGAGCAGCATGGTCATCCTCTTCATCCTGCAAGACTTGTTGACGTAATCGTTGTTCTTGTTGCTGACGCCGGTAGGCAAATTCCTGGACAAGCTCTGTACCCGTGAATCCATCTTCTACGAGTTCGCTCAATAATTCCGTTTCTGTCTCGACGACCTCCCCCGGACGTCGCATGACGAGAACATCTCCGACTTGTGCAATCAGCAATTCATCTTCTAGACGAAGTGCATCGTAAAATGGTTCAGGTAACGTCATTCGACGTGTCTCAGGATTGATATGGACGCGTTTATAAACGCCTAATGCTTGAAACTTACGACGTGCCATTGCGTGCTCTCCTTTTTAGTTGAACGTCAGATCGATTCGTGAATCTTTCCCTTGAATACGAACCGTCCCCGTCGCTCCATTGATTAACGTCAACTGTGGCGGTTGATGACCGATGTCAAGATCATATAAGACTGGTAAGCCCGTCTCATCCGCGAGAGATTGATATACGTCTAGCCATGTCAGATCTTCTATAATCCTTGCAGACGTACGGCCAAATAAAAAGCCAGCCGCATGGTCGAACCACCCAGCATACGCCATTTGTCGCAGCGTCCGGTGTACCTCTGCAGAATTCGCTTCAGACACCTCAAAGTACCAGAGTATCGGTTCTCCGTTGATCTCTTCACGCTGGAAACGCTGCACATCTCCATACGGTGTCCCAATCAGATGGCGAATCGTCTCCAGACACCCACCAAGTAACCGTCCAGCCACTTCTGTTCGCTCATCAAGTGCTTTCCATTCCGTCGCTTCCGTTAGCTGAAATAACGAACCTGTTGGACGTTCTTCATCAGTCCACTCGGGTTGATAACGATCGGAAGCCCATTGTGTGACGGTTCCTCCAGTTGGCGTCGCGAGCACCCGTCGCCAGGCACTTGTCGTCTCGTCCCATTCTTCACTCCGAAGCTCCACGAAATTCGGACCATGTGCTGTCGCGATTCCCGTCTGAAGCGTCAGACTGAGCAATAACGTACTGATATCGGAATAGCCAAGCAACCATTTTGTTTGGTAAGTAGCTAGCGTCAACTCGGGTAAAAGATCAATGGCGCGTTCCCCACCAAATGGCGGGATGACGGCATCAATCGTCTCATCCGTCATCATGTGATTCAATTCCTCCGCCCGTTGTTTGACCGGTGTACTCTCAGCAAGTTGATGCGACCAAATCGTTTCGCCTAAACGGACGTTCATTTGCCGTGCTTGTACCTGTTCAACTGCTTGTTCGACCCATTCCTGTTGCTGTTCACGTAATCCGGAGGAGGGCGCCGTCACTCCGATCGTTTGACCTGTCCAACCTAAAAATGGATATTTCATGGTGACCCCCTATAATGTCATAGTGTGAAACTATCTTCTCGTCAAAATATGAGTTCATTATACCGTTCTTATGCCGCATTACCAACTTTTATCCTGTTCGAACGTCGTGATACGAACAAAAAAACACGATTCCGTACGAGCGACCTGAATGAACAAGTCAACTCGACGAAACCGTGTTTGATTCCTTAGCTTGATGCTGATAGTTCAGCGTATTCCTCTTGCGTGAACGCACGGGAGCGTGTCAAAAAACGTTTCCCTTCGACACCTTCAAGAGAGAACATTCCGCCTCGACCATCCACGACATCAATGATGAGTTGCGTATGTTTCCAGTACTCATATTGATCTTCATGAATATAAAACGGACAACCACCGATCTCTCCCAGTTTTTTATCCTGATCTCCCAGGAATAGATCACCCTGCGCAAAACACATCGGGGAACTGCCATCGCAACAACCACCAGATTGATGAAACATCAACGGACCGTGTTTTTCTCTCAACTGGTCGATTAACTCTAGACAAGCTGCTGTCGCCTGAACACGTTCCACCATTTGCATCCACGTCCTTTCCGACTTAGAAGAAACCGAGTTTATTCGGGTTGTAGCTAACGAGTAGGTTTTTCGTCCGTTGGTAATGGTTGAGCATCATCTTATGGTTTTCACGTCCGATCCCTGACATTTTGTAACCACCAAACGCCGCGTGAGCTGGATATTGGTGATAACAGTTCGTCCAGACGCGTCCTGCTTCGATCGCACGCCCAAACCGATAAGCACGGTTCATATCACGTGTCCAGACGCCGGCACCAAGACCATATAACGTATCATTCGCAATTTCGAGCGCTTCTTCTTCCGTCTTGAATGTCGTAACCGACAAGACCGGTCCGAAAATTTCCTCTTGGAAGATTCGCATCTTATTGTGTCCTTTGAAGATCGTTGGTTGGATGTAATATCCTTCTGCGAGATCCCCTTCAAGCATGTTGCGTTCCCCACCGATGAGACATTCTGCGCCTTCCGACTTACCGATTTCAAGATATGAAAGAATTTTCTCCATCTGTTCGTTCGAAGCTTGAGCACCCATCATGACGTCCGAATCAAGAGGATTTCCGATCTTGATGGCTTTAACGCGCTCAAGAACACGTTCCATGAACGGCTCGTAAATCGATTCTTGAATCAAGGCACGCGACGGACACGTACAGACTTCTCCTTGATTCAACGCGAACATCAGTAATCCTTCGATTGCTTTATCAAAGAAAGCATCGTCTGCCTGCATGATATCCTCAAAGAAGATGTTCGGTGATTTCCCACCGAGCTCGAGGGTGACCGGAATCAAGTTTTGCGATGCGTACTGCATGATCAAACGTCCTGTCGTCGTCTCTCCCGTAAAGGCGATTTTTGCGATTCGTTTGCTTGAAGCGAGCGGTTTCCCTGCTTCAAGACCAAAACCGTTGACGATGTTAAGAACACCCGGTGGGAGTAAATCCTCAATGAGCTCAACGAGTACCATGATGCTCGCTGGTGTTTGTTCTGCCGGTTTTAAGACGACGCAGTTCCCTGCCGCGAGTGCTGGCGCTAGTTTCCAGACAGCCATCAAGAGTGGGAAGTTCCACGGAATGATTTGACCAACGACGCCAAGTGGCTCATGGAAGTGATACGCGACCGTATCTTGGTCGAGTTCACCGACCGAACCTTCTTGGGCACGGATGACCCCCGCGAAATAACGGAAGTGATCGATCGCGAGCGGTAGATCGGCGTTGAGTGTCTCACGGACCGCTTTCCCGTTCTCAAGTGTCTCTGCATAAGCGAGCATCTCGAGGTTTTCTTCCATCCGATTCGCGATTTTATTTAAAATGTTTGAGCGTTCCGTTACAGACGTTTTCCCCCATGCTTCTTTTGCCGCATGTGCTGCGTCAAGAGCAAGTTCGATGTCTTCCTTACCGGAACGAGCGACTTGACACAATACTTTACCGGTAACAGGTGTTACATTATCAAAATATTCTCCCCCGACAGGTGCCGTCCACTTTCCATTGATGTAATTTTCATACCGTTCCTTGTACTGTACCTTTGACCCTTGCTTGTTCGGAATGTCATAAATCATGCTTTATTTCCTCCCTCAACTAAAATGGTCAAGCAGTGAGACGGATGCTTGTATGCGCTTACATTTTAATATAGGCTAAAAACAGCCCTCTCGATACCATCGTACCAAAATTATATGAAAAGTCAAAAAATTCCGGTAAATATTTGTGATTTTTTTCGAGAAAAAAAACATCTCCATTTTCGGGAGATGTTTTGCCGGTCAAGACCGTGTCGGGTCAATTCCGTCTTCTTGGTCAGACGGTGTATCAGAACTACCAAAGTCACTCACTTTCGAGAATCCGTCCGTATCACCGTCGATGTCTTTGCCGCGGGCTGTGACAGATGGATCCAGTACGTCTTCTTCGCTTGGTCGCGAATTGGGATCGTTCTCGTTTTGTTCTGCTTCTTCTTTTGCATGCTCGATGCATAATAACGTTTCCGGAATGATATCAAGACGTTCAATCTCAATCTCTTTTCCACAGACCTTACAAATGCCATACGTTCCGTCCTCGATCGCTTTTAGGGCACGGTCCACATCCGAAAGCATATCCTCTTGCATGTCCGTGATTGCTTGATCGCGTTCCCGCAAGAACAATTCATCGCCGGAATCGGCAGGATGATTATCGTAACTCGACAATTCACCTTCATCGTAGTCGGTATCGCGTTGTTCGATGTTTGATGTCGTCTTTTCTTTTTCCTTTAATAACCGTTGCTTGAATTCTTCCGTCTGTTGTTTAGATAACATGATTGTTCGACTCCCCTTCGTTAGAACCTCTGTTAAGAATGTAGCCTATTCGAAGAAGAGTTAAACCATCACGAACACTTATAAGAACGAATTGATCCATGAAGATCACAGATGACCGTCATGCATTCATTCCCATCGTTAAAACAAATCTGATGTGATCGTCCGTTCTTGGATGTCGTGATGTCATCAATCCACAGTTGCGAAGCATCTGCCGAAGACAGCATCGCAATTTTGTCACGAATCATGAATAAATCAAACGGTAACAGATTCAAGGATTGAATCGTCAAACCATGTTTACGGAAGAGTGGATCAAGCTGATATTGCGAAAGACTATACAAACACTTCTCGGCCCCACCAATCAACAACTGAATCGAATGGGAGGGCTCATGACTATCGATGCGCTCCTTGTGCAGGATGATTCGTCCTCGAACACCAGACTCATTGAAAATTCGTTGCGTATCCTCTTGTGAAAGGCGTGGTCCACCTTCCTTCACCTTTAAGACGATGTGGGCGAATTCAGCAAAATCAGGTTTCCCGATTTCAAGAGCCGGGATATGACGGACTTCTTCGCGTTCAATGATTTCAATCAAGTCACGCTCAACTTGGACACTGACCGTATCTGTCGAAAAGACACGGACGTCGATCACGAATTGATCAAGTACCGCATTTACTTCGATCGTGTACGTCAAATCAAGGTTTTTTTCTTGTTCAACCAATAGTCGATTCAAGATGAGTTGATGCAATAAATGGACTGGCGTACGCGAAGAAAATTGACTCGAATAAATCAAATGTTTTGGTCCGGTTCCTTTTGTAGTTTTTGGTCGTGCTCCGTTTAATCTATATACGTTCACTTTATAATTCAACATATGATCACCTTCTCTTACCTGAAAAATCGGAATAGAGATGTTCCGTTCATATAGCGTACAATGTATTTTAATCGCTAAATATTCGTTTTCGAATATTCCAAATTTAATATACAAATTGTAATCAAATTGTGATAGAAGAATTTCAAAAACTGATCATTTCGATGACGACACGTCGCATTTAATTCGATATACAAAAACACCTTTCACATCCCGTGAAAGGTGTTGAGAACACTTATTCTTAAGCAATCGAATTGACTTGGTGTTGCATCGCTTCATAATGTTCGATGATTCGAGATCCAAGTGGATCCGTTGCCGATAATTGTAAATACGCGTTTAGCGCATCTTCGATTCCATGTTTCGTAATATATGCATTTAATTCTGAAGATTCTGAATCATTTGGATCGAAATAGGTTAGAGCTGCTGCGATCCCACGCGCTAATCCATCTGCTTCGATGCCACGCTCCATCAATTCCTTTGCTGGTTTGACGAGTCGGTCACTTGGACTCAGTTTACGAATCGGTGAACGAGCGACACGTATGATTTCATCATGAATCCGCGGGTTTTCAAAGCGTTTCATATTCTTTTGGATATACGCACTATGATCGACCGGATTAAAGCCGTACTTTTCAAGTAATAGCCATCCTGTTTCGTAAAGTGCTGTCTGGACACCACGACGGATGCGTGGATCCGTTAGACTTTCAGCGATCGTCTCTTTATGGAATAGTGCTCCGAGATAAGAAGCGATCGCATGTCCCGTATTAACGGTGAACAGCTTCCGCTCGATGAACGGTTCGATGTTCTCGACATAGGTGACGCCTTCGATCCGTGGATAAGCTTCCGGTAGTCCAGTCGTCTCAATCACCCATTCGAAGAATTCTTCCACTTCGACGTACAACGGGTCTTCGTGATGTTGAAGCGGTACGATCCGGTCAACCGCTGCATTCGGGAAATACCAGTTCTCCGCTACGGGGTGATGTTTCGCCACCTCTGCTTGCAAGTGTTTTGACCCACCGATCATGTTCTCACACGCAATGACGTAGACAGGTGTCTGTTGATCACGTTGACGTAACCCTTCCGCGATCAAAGGAGCTACTTTCGATAACAAGCTCGGGCCGACAGCTGTTGTAATCACGTCTGCATCGCGAATCGCTGCAATGACTTGATCCGGTTCAGATAAACTGTTGAGTGCTGTCACGCCGTTGACCCGTTCACGTCCTCCTTGTTCAGAGGCATAACCTACTTCGTAGGTTTGTCTCGTTTTTAATGCATCGACGACCGTCGTATTGACATCTACGAAACAAACTTCGTAACCCGTCTTGACGAGTTGTAAGCCGATGAACCCACGTCCGATGTTACCGGCACCAAAATGGATGGCTTTCATGCTTACACCTCCGCTGTCAATAAGGCGATGATTTCTTCTTTTGATGTCGCTGCCACGATACGCTCGACGTTCTCCTCATCGGAGCAAATGACCGCGATATTCGAGAGCAACTCGAGATGTTCGTCCCCGACGCCAGCGATACCGATGACGAGTCGTGCTTGTTCCGTTCCGAACGTTACGCCTTGCGGTACTTGTAGAATCGATAGTCCTGTTTTCTTGACCTGCGATTTAGCCGACTCTGTTCCGTGGGGAATCGCGACATGGTTGCCGATGTAGACCGTCGATAAAGCATGACGCTCCTGCATTGAATCGATATAACCCGCTTCGACATACCCGTGATCGACGAGGAGTTGACCGGCAGCCGTAATGGCTGCCGTCTCGTCTGCGAATTGTTGGTCCAATAATACAAGTTCCGGTGAAAGGTTCATTGTCGTTGTCATGTTTATTCCTCCTTGAGTGTCTCTCTCTTTATTTTTAAGAAATCTTATTCCGTGCTGTTTCGATCTCATGGACGAGTTGATCATAATACCCGGCATTTAAGAAATTATCGACTGATCGGTGTTCTGCCGTTGGGACTTGTTCCATTGCTCGCTCCGTCAAATCACGATGCGTGATGATCAGTTCGGCGTTTTGCGGCAGTTGACTGATCGACGTATTCGTCACTTTGATCGGTAAGCCCGCTTTATTGATTTTATTGCGAAGGACAGATGCCCCCATCGCACTCGATCCCATACCAGCGTCACAAGCGAAGATGATATGTTCGACTTCCGCAAGTGGTTTGGCATCAGCTGAAACGAGTGTCGAGGCAATCGATTGTTTGCCTTTCATCGCACTGACGTTCGCGCTTGCTTCTTCAAGGGATGTCTCTTTTGCTTTGCTTGTCTTCAGCAGAACAGTTGAGACAACGAAGGTCACAGATGCTGAAACAAGGACACCGGCGATCAATCCGACGTAAGAACCGCGGGATGCCATTGCAAGAACCGCAATGATACTACCTGGTGAAGCAGGTGCGACTAAACCGACATCAAATAGGACGAATGTGAGGATCCCACTCATACCGCCTGCGATCATCGCAAGCAATAAGACCGGCTTCATCAAGACATACGGGAAGTAAATTTCGTGAATCCCACCGATGAATTGAATGAACGCAGCACCCGGTGCTGTTTTCTTTGCTGCACCAGAACCGAAGAACGAGTAAGCGAGTAACAATCCGAGACCTGGACCTGGGTTGGCTTCGAGTAAGAACAGTACCGATTTTCCTGCTTCATTCACTTGATCGAGACCAAGAGGGCTTAAGATACCGTGGTTGATTGCATTGTTTAAGAATAAAATTTTCGCTGGTTCGATGAACAAACTGGCAAGCGGTAATAAGTGTGCACTGACAATCGCACCAACTGCTGCAGCCATGATGTCGTCAAGACCTGTCATGAGTGGTCCGAACACTTTGAATCCACCGAGCATCAACAAACCACCGATGATTCCGACCGAGAAATTGTTGACGAGCATCTCGAGACCTGGTTTGATTTTTCCTTCGATCAACTGATCGAACTTTTTGATGACGTATCCGCCAAGTGGTCCCATGATCATGGCACCGAGGAACATCGGAATCTCTGTTCCGACGATGACCCCCATCGTCGCGAGCGTCCCGACGACGCCTCCTCTGACGTCATGCATTAATTTCCCGCCCGTGTATCCGATCAGCAACGGTAAAAGATAGGTGATTGTCGGACCGACGAGTTCACCGAGTTCCTTATTTGGTGCCCATCCAGTTGGGATGAACAGTGCCGTGATGATACCCCAGGCGATGAATGCACCGATGTTCGGCATGACCATACCGCTTAAAAAGCTTCCGAACCGTTGAACTTGTACACGGATGCCCCGTGCTCCATTTTGAGCTGTCGCCATTGCGTTAGCCTCCATTTCGTGTATGAGTTGATAAGATGATTGCTTTGCTATGACCTTATTGTAAGATTACTGCAAGCGCTTACTCAATCTTTCCTAGTTCAGTCTTTGTCCAAGAAGTTGGACAGACTGAAAAGAAGCCTGCTTGACGTGAAAAAATCCCTGTCACTTCAGGAATGGAGTGACAGGGATTTTTCAAGTGTGACCTAGGAATTGATCAATGACCGTTCGAAACGTTCGATTCAAAAGCAGACGAATCGTCTGTTCCTCCCCGAACTCGAATTGATCCATTTGTTCGGGACTCTCGATGATCGCAGCACTGATCGAACTGAGTAATTCAAGTAGTTCGTTCGAGGTCTCTTCCGGTGCGACCAAGACGAGGAGCCGTTCGACGGATTGTAACTGTTGATCCATTCCGAGCAAGTCGATCGGTTCAGGCAATTCAAAGATGAGGAATCCCCCTCGTTGAATCGTCGCATCGCGTCCGTGAAACAGCGCAAGCCGCGTTCCCGGAATACCAAGACCTGACATCTCATGACGACGTAGCAATTGTCCAGAGAGCGAAACAGCTGACTTCGCCAATCCTTGCTCGACCATGCGTGTACTGATCTCAAACAAGAGCGATTCAATCCCATCGCCTACACGCTCTAACCGTTCCATTCGGAATCCGTCCGATACTTGAATGGACGATGCAACGAGCCGATGCAATTGCTCAAGATCGAGCCATTCCGTTTTCGTCTTTCGCGGTGCCGGTTGAAAGGATTTAGGCAAGGCGAGTATTAATTTCCGAATCCGTTCGACCTCATCCTGAGGAAGCAACGGGTTGACGAGAAGATGTGGTGGGCGAATGTCAGGCAATGGTACAGTCGACAATACAAAGTCGTACGAATCGATTGGTAACCGTTCGATGCCAAATAGGGACGAGTTATCGATGTGCTCGAGTTCAGCGAATTCTTGCCGTAGCCGATTCATCAACAACTTCGAGGAACCGAGTCCAGCAGAGCAGACGACTAGAACACGATATGGGAGTTTTGGTGTCGGTTTGCTGAGAACGGCACCGAAATGCATGACCCAAAATGCTAAATCTACGTCTTCAAATGTCGCATCGGTGAAGATCGACAGTGCTGCTTGTTTGACCGCATCAAACAAGCGCGGATATTCCCGTTCGATTTGTTTGATGACATAGGACGGATTGACGCTATTTTGACGTGTGTACGATTGAATATGCGAGACGAGTCCGCGTTCTAGCGCATGATCCTTCGTAAAGTTCGTTCCATATAATAAGGAGACATGCTCAATCAATCGTTTTACACGAAGGCGCGTGACGAGTTCTTCCGTATCCCCTGCGTCCGATTGAAAGAAAGCACGCAATTCTTCTGATAACCATTGGCGTTCGGCAATCGACAACGTGTCAGGTAATCGCTCTTCGACGCGTTCCACCCATTTGAGGATTTCGACCGGATATGCTTTTAACTCGTAACGCATCGGAAACGGATCTTTACGTAACGCTTGTAACGCTAAGCTGAGTGTCGCACGCATGATTTGTCGGTCATTGAGACGCCCTTCTTTCGTCAATGGCGCAATGACCGCGTACGCTTGATTGATCATCTCAAGCCAGGTTGTTCGATTCATGCGTAACAGATGAGGTAATTGTCCGGCGTCGCCTTGTAACAACCGATAGAAAGCGAGAACATCCCATTGCGTAAAGATCAATGAAATCAGTAAACGGCGTTTGTTGATTTCTTCGCCGATGACTTCGGCACCAATACCTTTTTTGCGCTTGATTTCAAGGTCATATTGTAGAAACCACTCATCAATCCGCTCTAAATCCTGGCTAACCGTGCTCGGAGCCACATACATCGCATGGGCGATCGCCTGTAATTTGACCATCCCTTCTTCTTGTAGTAGCCGATACGCTAACTCGACTTGGCGATCTTCAGCGTTCGGTAATTGTTTATGTGACAACAAGAGTTGGTCCCGTAATACATGTTTGGCTTCGTCTGTTCCCTCAATTAAGAGACCTCTGCCGCGAACATATGTCAAACGCAAATCATGATCTTCTAAAGACTGGGCAAGACGATCGCGTTCACGTTGAATCGTTCGTTCCGATGTCTCGAGCGTTTCCGCAATCTCTTGTATTTGAACAGGTTCCTCACGTGATAAGAGGAAAAATAAGATATCATGTTCCCGTGGTGTAAATTCAGTCATGCAGCCTCACTCTTTTCTGCCAAGATTCGAGGATAACGTCATATGCAGTCGGATCAAGAATCCGATCGACTGGATGAACCGAACAATGTGTTTTCCATACGTGTCGATGGACGAGTTGCGTTTCTCCGACGATAAAAGCTGCTTGATCAGGTAGTTCTGCGATCCGACATGTCTTGACGTCTGTCGTAATACCGCATTCAAGTAAGCGCTTTCTTAAAATCGTAGCCCCCATGATACTACTCGCCATTCCACTCTCGCATACGAAATAGATGATTTCTGAATTCATCTGTCATACCTCCTCTTCATTTTATAAGAATAGCAGAAATATTTTCGGTGTTTCACCTTGAAACAAAATCAATAGTTATTTTTGAACTGGCAGATTTCTTTGCCAAACACAAAAAAGCCTGGATTTCCGATGTTGCCAGAAAATCCAGACGATGTGATTTAGCCTGTTTGTTGCATTGCTTTTAAATATTGTCCGACGGCTTCCGCTACTTCACGACCTTCGCGAATCGCCCAGACGATCAGTGATTGACCACGTCTTGCGTCACCTGCGGCAAATACGCCTGGTCGGTTCGTTGCGTAACGCGTCGTCTTGATTTTCCCTCGTTCCGAGGCGACTGCTAAATGTTCGAGTACGTTCTCTTCGACACCACTGAATCCAATGGCAATCCAGACTTGATCGACTGGGAAGTAACGATCGCTCCCTTCGATCTCCTCAAAGATCACTGTACCCGATTCATTTTTTGTTTTCGTCGTCTGAATCGTCCAGACACCGGTGACTTTACCCGATTCACTTGTTGTGAAACGCTTGATCGCGATCAAGTATTCACGAGGATCCCGACCGAATTGTTGAAACGCTTCTGCGTACCCATAATCGATGGAGTAGAGTGACGGTGTATCCGGCCACATGTTTCCTGCTGCACGCGTCGTACCCGGTTGTTCATGTTTACCGAATTGGACAACGGAGCGACAACGTTGACGGAGTGCTGTTGCCACACAGTCCGCTCCGGTGTCGCCTCCACCGATGACGAGAATATCTTTATCTTTTGCGTCATGATCAGCAGACAACGGTTCTTGCGAGAGCACGTGACGTGTCACCCCTGTCAAATAATCCATCGCATAACCAACTCCACGCGTTGGCGCATCCGTTAATTTGCGTGGTTCCGTCGCGCCGACACATAAGATGACGGCGTCATACTCCGCTTCAAGTGTCTCGAGAGTGATATCTGCACCGATCGTGACGTTCGTCCGGAAGTGGATCCCTTCTGCTTCAAGCAAATCAACACGGCGCTGTACGACCTCTTTATCAAGTTTCATGGCTGGTATACCGTACGTGAGTAATCCGCCAATCCGATCTTCCCGCTCGTAGACCGTCACTTGGTGACCGGCTTGATTCAGCTGATCGGCAGCCGCAAGACCGGCAGGACCAGATCCAACGATGGCAATCGAACGTGTCGATCGTATTGCTGGAATTCGGGGCACGACCCATCCTTTTTCGAAGCCAATGTCGATGATTGTCCGTTCGATATCTTTGATCGCGACCGCAGGTTCATGAATCGACAACGTACACGATCCTTCACATGGCGCTGGGCAGACACGACCCGTGAATTCCGGGAAATTGTTCGTCTCAAGAAGGCGATCGAGTGCCTCTTGAAAACGTCCTTCTTCTACGAGCAAGTTCCATTCTGGAATCAAGTTATAGACTGGACAACCAATCTTCACTTGATCAAATACTTCCCCTACATGGCAAAACGGGGTGCCACAATCCATACATCGACTTGCTTGTTGACTCGCTTCCGCTTCCGTCAAAGCCGTCTTATATTCCTTAAAATCACCCACCCGTTCGCTTGGATGTCGTTCCGTTCCACCCGAACGAGCAACTGTCATGAATTGATCGCGTCGTTTCATCGTACCCCTCCTGTTCTGCGCCCTAGATGTGTCTCAAATGCGAGCAACATCGCTTCTTCGGTGTTGTGTCCTTGTTTTGCGAAATCAGCCATCAACGTCGTCACTTTCTCATACGTCGAAGGAATGACGCGGATGAACGAATGAATGACATGATCCCAGTTCGCTAGAATCGCATCGCCCTGCTCACTACCGGTCCGTGCAACGTGACGTTCGATGAACGTCTTCAGTCGCGCAATCTCTTCGACATGCGTGACGGGTCCCGTCGTGACGAGTTCGCGGTTGACGCGCTGTAAAAATTGTTCAGGATTACGCGGTAAGACATAGGCGACACCACCTGACATACCGGCAGCAAAGTTTTTTCCGACATCGCCAAGGACGACGACGGATCCACCGGTCATATACTCGAGTCCATGATTACCGATTCCTTCGACGACAGCGACTGCTCCACTGTTTCGAACCGCAAATCGCTCACCTGCCTGACCGTTGACATAGAGTTCTCCACTCGTCGCCCCGTAAAGTGCGACGTTACCAATGATCGACTGATCGGACGAGACGAACGAAATCGAACGTGGAGGATGAACGGCGATGATACCTCCGGACAATCCTTTCCCGACGTAATCATTCGCTTCTCCCGTGACATCAAGCGTTACTCCGCGTGGTAAATACGCGCCTAAACTTTGTCCGGCAGATCCATTCAGTTCGAGTTTCAATCGATCCGTCGGCAGACCAAGTGCCCCAAACCGTCTTGTCAGCATGGCACCGGTCTGTGTTCCAATCGCACGGTCTGTATTTTGAATCGTTAAACGTAGTGTCTGAGGCTGACTGAAATCTGCCGCCTCCAAATACGGCGATATTTCACGAGCGTCAAAGGAACGCTCGACATGATGCTGTTGTTGTTCAGCCGGACCGTGTGTCACATGGACGAGGAGACGCGAAAAATCAAGACTCTTCGCTTTCCAATGCGTCCGTTGTCGCTCCGATGGTTCGAGTAAATCCGTCCGCCCTACGAGATCTTGCAGCCGTCTTACACCGAGTTTCGCTAAATGTTCTCGTACTTCCTCAGCAATGAACGTCATGAAATGGACGACGTCATCGGCAGATCCCGTGAATTTCTTACGGAGCTCTGGATCTTGCGTCGCGACACCAACAGGACACGTATCGAGATGACAAGCACGCATCATGATACATCCGACGGCGATGAGCGGAGCTGTCGCAAACCCATACTCATTCGCTCCGAGCATCGCGGCGAGGATGACGTCGCGACCAGTCAATAGCTTTCCGTCGGTTTCAAGGACGACACGCTCGCGCAACCCGTTTAATGTCAACGTTTGGTGCGTCTCAGCAAGACCAAGTTCCCATGGCAGTCCGGCATGTTGAATACTCGTCTTCGGCGAGGCACCCGTGCCGCCGTCATGACCACTGATGACAATGACGTCCGCAAGCCCCTTCGCAACTCCAGCCGCGATCGTTCCAACGCCACCTTTTGCGACAAGTTTAACGCTAATCCGGGCTTGATCGTTGGCACGTTTTAAGTCATGAATTAACTGGGCCAAATCTTCAATCGAATAGATATCGTGATGTGGTGGTGGGGAAATCAATCCAACACCCGGTGTCGATGCACGCACCCGTGCGATCCACGGATAGACTTTTTCACCAGGCAATTGACCACCTTCTCCGGGCTTCGCACCTTGTGCCACCTTGATTTGTAATTCGTCCGCGTGAACGAGGTAATGACTTGTCACCCCAAAACGACCAGAGGCGATCTGCTTGATTCGGCTCATCCGGAAGTCACCATTTTCATCCCGTTCGTATCGTTCCTCCTCTTCACCGCCTTCACCACTGTTACTCTTTCCGCCTAAGCGGTTCATCGCGATCGCAAGCGTCTCGTGCGCTTCTTTTGATAACGAGCCGTATGACATCGCACCCGTCTTGAAGTATTTGACGATTTCGCTGACAGGCTCGACTTCCTCGATCGGGATCGCCTTCGTCTCCTTGAACGTCAACAGATGTCGTAGCACCGTTACCGGTTCCTCTTGAATGCGTTGTGCATACTTTTGATAGAGCCGGTAATCATTCGTCCGGCATGCGTGTTGCAACAAATGAATCGTTGCTGGGTTAAAGGCATGATGTTCTCCCGCTTGACGGTACCGGAAGACACTGCCGGATTCTAAATAAATCCGTTCATCTGCAACCTGTTGTGCTCGTCGGACTTCTTCTTCCATCAGTTCAAGCGTCATCCCGCTCAATTGAGAGACCGTACCAGTGAAATGCTGGTCGATGACGGAGCGATCGATTCCGACTGCTTCAAAGATTTGCGCACCACGGTAGCTGAAGACCGTCGAAATGCCCATCTTCGACATGACTTTGACGACGCCTTCCGTGACTGCTTTTTGGTAACGTTTGTCTACATCCGTAAAACGATCCCCTACCGCTTCTTCAAGCGTCGCATATGCCAGGTACGGATAAATCGCATCCGCACCATATCCGAGCAACGTCGCGACATGGTGGACTTCACGAATCTCTCCCCCTTCAACGATCAAGCTGAGATTTGTACGTAATCCCTTGCGGATCAGCGCATGATGAATCGCACTCGTCACTAAGAGGATGGG
The DNA here is from genome assembly GCF_018618895.1 of Exiguobacterium sp. s143. Taxonomy (NCBI): domain Bacteria; kingdom Bacillati; phylum Bacillota; class Bacilli; order Caryophanales; genus Exiguobacterium; species Exiguobacterium sp. s143. Next base: position 497,505 of record NZ_JACSMX010000001.1, read on the forward strand.
CATCGGCAATGTGCCGGGGCGTACGAGACGATCCGATAATGTCAATAATTCATACCCGTTTCGTGCAGCGGTCACAGCCTCATCAACGATCATGTCGAGCGCTTCTGCAAGCGAGTCGGTGAACGTCGTCGAAATCGTTTTTTGCTTAAGTCCACTTTGTTTAAGCGCATGGGCTTCGTCTGGTCGCAGAATCGGGGTCTCTAAGCGAACACGACGACAGTTCGCGCGGTTCGGCGTCAGCAGTTCCCCTTGTCGACCAAGCCATGTCAGCGTCGAGGTGACGATCTCTTCGCGTAACGCGTCAATTGGTGGATTCGTGACTTGTGCGAACAGCTGTTTAAAATAACGGAACAAGGATTGAGGGCGTTCACTTAAGACCGCTAGCGGTATATCCGTCCCCATCGCACCTAACGGATCCTTTTGTTCTTCGACGAGCGGGATCAAGTATTGATCGATATCTTCACGCGTATATCCGAAGTGTCGTTGTTTCGTTCCAAGTTCAACGAGTGTTTCCTTGAAGTCGTTACTTGAGAGGGAAACGACTTCTTGCGCGAGCCACTCCGCGTAGGGATGACGTGTCGCTAGCTCCCGTTTAATCTCTTCGTCTGCGATCAACTGACCGGACGCAAAGTCGAGTAAAAGCAGTTCACCCGGTGCTAATCGTTTTTTGTACAGGATGTCTTGTTCACGAAGAGGGAGTACTCCTGCTTCTGACGACAACATGAAGTGACCATCGCGTAACAATACATATCGCGCTGGACGTAAACCGTTTCGGTCAAGCGTCGCACCGATCTGTTTTCCGTTCGTAAAGACGATTGCAGACGGACCATCCCATGGCTCCATCATGCTACTGTGGTACTCATAATACGCGCGCTTCGCTGGTCTGATCTCAGCATGTTCGAATGGTTCCGGTACGAGCATCAGTGCTGTCTCAGCGAGTGAGAGTCCGGACAGATGAAGAAACTCAAACGCATTATCAAGCATCGACGAGTCGCTACCTGTCTCATCTAGAATCGGTAACACTTCCTCTGCCCGATTACCATATGTCGTCTCAGCAAGTCGACGTTCTCGACCGCGCATCGCACGAATATTTCCTTGCAACGTATTGATTTCGCCGTTGTGAATCAAATAACGGTTCGGATGGGCACGTTTCCAACTTGGGAACGTATTTGTACTAAAACGCGAATGCACGATACCAAATCCTGATTGATAACGCTCGTCTCGTAAGTCATCGAAGTACGCGCGCAATTGATCCGTCGTCACGAGTCCTTTGTAAACGATTGTTTCACTCGAGCTACTCAAGACGTATTGTTCAAGACCGAGTTGCTCCGATTCACGTTCAAATGCGCGACGAATCAAAAAGAGTGTTCGTTCAAATGTCAATCCTTCCATCGCCTTTGCACCAATGAAACATTGACGAATGACTGGCTCCGTGCGGCGGGCACCCGACCCAAGCACTTCGGACTGAACAGGTACGGTACGCCATCCTAAGACGTCTTGTCCTTCCGTCAAAATGATTGACTCTAACGTTCGTTCGAGTCGCACCCGTTCCCGTTCCTCACGTGGTAAGAACATCATGAAAACGCCATAATCTCCTTTTTTAGGGAAGGAAATGTGACGAACCGTTTCACGAAATAAACGATCTGGTAATTGCGTTAAAATACCCGCCCCGTCTCCGGTCTTCGCATCGCTTCCTTGTCCACCACGGTGTTCCATTTGACAAAGCATGGCCAATGCATGTTCAACGATTTCATGACTCGCTCGTCCTGTTTGATGTGCGTAAACCCCGATCCCGCACGCATCATGTTCCATACGAGGGTCGTATAATCCCTGCTGTTCAGGGTATTGATGAAATGTCATAGTAGCACTCTCCTTGCCTTCTTAATTTTCTGTATATTCAGTTAAATTATACTTTACACCCTTTTATGTTTATTCGCTACTATGCATAATCACCATTTTGTCCAACCTTTGAAGTTAGAATTACCATATATCAACATTGATAACGCTTACATAAACTTGGATATTCATTCAATATTTTTTTTGGTTGAATTCTACACTTTGTGCGCGTATTACTTTGCCCGAACATATGATTCCGTGGTATTTTTAACTATGAAAAGAGTTATTGATCATGGAAATAAAGAGAGGAATAATACGATGAAAAAAACAATGCAATTTACGGGTCTCTTGATCGCAGGAAGCTCGATTTTATTAAGCGCATGTGGTCAGCAAGAGGAGAAGGCAACCGCATATGATAAGATTCAAAAAGAAGGAACGATCGTCGTCGCGACGGCTGGTACACTTTTTCCGACATCTTATCATGAAGAGAAAAACAATAAGTTGACTGGATTTGATGTCGAAGTCGTCAAAGAAGTAGCAAAACGTCTTGATTTGAAAGTGAAATTCAAAGAGATGTCATTCGACGGTATGTTGACAAGTGTTAATACGGGTCAAGTTGATCTTGCCGCTAACGACATTACGATCACCGATGATCGTAAAGAAAAATTCGCGTTCTCAAAACCATATAAATATACGTATGGTACGGCAATCGTCCGTAAAAGTGATTTGTCAGGCATCAAGTCTCTTGAAGACTTAAAAGGGAAAAAAGCTGCCGGAGAAGCTACAACGACGTATATGCAAATCGCTAAAAAATTCGGTGCAAAAGAAGTCACGTACGATAACGCGACGAACGATCAATATCTACGAGATGTCTCAAATGGTCGAACAGACGTTATCTTGAATGATTACTACTTGCAAACACTCGCTGTCGATTTCTTCAAGGACTTCGATATTACGATTCATCCTGATATCGCTTATAATCCAAGTCAGGTTGGTTTAATCATGGATTTAGATAACAAGGAACTTCAATCCAACATTAACGAACAACTCGATAAAATGAAGGAAGATGGCACATTAAAGGAAATTTCGAAGCAATTCTATGCCGGAAAAGATGTCTCCCAAATGCCTGACGTCAAAACGACGATCGTCGATGTGAACTAACGATGTCTTCAATTGATTGGCGGTCCGTCTTCAATCCGGAATTGGCGGTCGAATCGTTTCCTTATATTTTGAGTGGACTGGGACAGACGCTATGGATTTCCTTGCTCAGCATGGCCATTGGTCTCGGAATCGGGTTAATCCTTGCCCTTTGCCGTCTGTCTCACCTTCGACTTTTACGCATCGGAGCTAGCGCTTATATCTCGTTCATGCGTGGTGTTCCGATTCTCGTATTGCTGTTCATGTTGTATTTTGGACTGCCGGTCATCAATATTCAACTTGACGCGTTAACAGCAGCCATCACCGGTTTTAGTTTGAACAGTGCTGCGTACATGGCGGAGATCATTCGCTCCTCCTTGTTGTCGATTGATTGTGGTCAAGAAGAGGCGGCAGCGTCACTCGGTTTATCCAGGTATCGGACGTTTGTTGGTATCATTTTGCCACAAGCGATCCGGATTGCCATCCCACCACTCTCAAACGTTTTGCTTGATCTGGTTAAAGCTTCATCGCTTGCTGCCATGATTACAGTTCCTGAGATTTTTCAAAAAGCAAAAATTGTCGGTGGGCGCGAATTCGATTATATGACCGTCTATTTTGTCGTTGCGTTCATTTACTGGGGAATCTGTTCTTGTATCGCAGTCATTCAAGAGATTCTTGAACGTCGTTTTGCGCGGTATCTGTGATTCATTGATATACAGTTATACAAACAGGCGATGGACATGATCCATCGCCTGTTTCCTTTCTTTTTTTGATATACCATGTCGTCAGCCTTCTCGATATATCGTCAAAAAGTGTTCTAATTGTCTTGGTTGTAACGGGCGATGGAAGAGATATCCTTGCAACGTATGACATCCCAATCGCTCGAGCAATGCCGCCTCTTCTTCTAATTCAATCCCTTCAGCTACGATTGTCATATCTAATCGCTTCCCTAACTGAATGATCGTCTCGATCATCGCTCGTTTTTTCTCTGAATGAATAGCTTCTTGAACGATTTCTTTTGGAATCTTCAATTGATCGAACGGTAACTCCACTAACGATTGCATCGATGAAAATCCCGTTCCGAAGTCATCGAGCGCAATCCGGATCCCGTATAAATGAAGTGCGTTTAATGTCTCGATGATTTGCTCTGTTCCTTCAATGAAGATGTGTTCTGTCATCTCGATTTCGAGTAATGACGGAGGGAAGCCAGACTGTTTTAAGATCGCCAATACGCGATCCATAAAATCGGGTTGACGTAATTCCCACGGTGAGACATTCACAGAAATCGTTAACGGCTCCTTCCCTTCTTCCAACCATGCTTTACCCTGGAAACAAGCTTGACGCATGACCCAAACGCCTAATGTCTCAATGAAACGTGTCCGCTCCGCAAGTGGAATGAACTCATTTGGCGGAACGAGACCATATTCCGGATGATTCCAACGAATCAATGCTTCGACTCCTGTAATTTGACGCGTTTTTGCATTGACCTGAGGTTGAAATAAAATAAAAAAGTCGCGATCCAGCTCTGCATCGTATAAGTCGCGTGTTAATTGAAGCGCCCGTTTTCGTTCATTTTGTGTCGCTAAATCTGTAATTGCATAAGTATTTTTCCGATTGGATTTAGCTGTGAATAAGGCAATCTCCGCATCATTAATGACATGGTCCGTCGTTTCGTCATTTACATAGGAAACACCGATACTTGCAGTGACGTTAATCTGTTTAAAGTCAATTTGAACGCGCTCTGATACACTCGATAAAATATCGTCACAAAGAGTTCGTGCATCGTAATGGTTTGGAGCATGCAGTAAAAAAGCACTTCCGCTCGCTTTCGCAATCGTACAATCCGGAAAGCGATTCATTAACCGACGACCAATGATGTGCAAAGTGCGGTCACCTGTCCGGTAACCAAAAGCATCATTGACGGTTTTAAAATCATCCAGATCAACAAGACAAATCATGTCGCCTTCTCGTTTTTTCTTGTCCACTTCTATGACAAAAGAAGAACGGTTCGACAAACCTGTCACAGTATCCGTAAATGCTTGTTCTTGTAAACGTGCTAAGTAGTCAATATTACGTTCAAGACGGGTGACGTATTGATTATGGATCAATAAACTGATGATCGTCGCAATTAAGATAAGTCCAATTCGTGCGATATGATCAGATGCAAACATCGTAACGTTTTCTAATGAAGGAGTTTGATACCAGATATAGAGTAGGGAGATCGTCGTGATGCTCGTTGCGTATAACAACATCGTTCGGTTAATAACAACAAGAGACGCTAAAATGAAAAGTAGTGCGCATGCCCAAACGGACTGAACGCCTCGATCAATGAATGGATAATAAATATAAGGAATCAATAAAAAAATACTCGACATCATATGTGGCTTCAATCGATCCGACAATGTACTTTTACCAATGAAATATTGCACGATTCCAGCACTTGCAATGACGATTGCTCGCACCCAATCGGCTCCATCTAAACCGGAGCGACTAAATATATTCGCCACAATGTATAAAACGGCACCACAACTCGTCAACACAAAAATGATCATCCCGAACAACTGATAATTTGCCCGAATTTCTCGATGATATTGCAGACTATCGGAAGAACGTCGCTGTGTATTCACCGCCATCCCCTCTTTCTAGTTCCTGTCGTTTATTTTCCTTATCAGAACCAAAATAAAACCTGAATTTTCTAAAAATAATAAAATGTGGAGAAGTCATGATTTTGAGCAGAATGGGAATAGATAAGTATAGAAAGGAGTAATGTTTATGTCACATTTACTATTCATTGAAGCGAACGATAGCACACATCAAAAAAAAGGCATTAGCTCTGAATTGAACGATGCCTTTTTGAACGCGTATCGCGAATCACATCCGGATGATACAGTTACGGTTTTGAATTTATTCGAAGAACGTCTTCCCTTCTTCGACTTGAAACTGGCGAGCGCAGCAGGTCGTCTCTTTAAAGGCGAGGAATTAACTGGAGAGGATGCGACACATGCTCAGCGACTTCAGGAATATTTAAACGGGTTTTTAGACGCCGACAAGGTCGTCTTCTCGTTTCCAATGTGGAACTTGACGGTTCCAGCACCACTGCACAATTATATGGATTACCTTGCCCAAGCTGGTCAAACGTTTCGTTATACGGCAGAAGGTTCGATCGGACTTGTTGAAGACAAACAAGTGCTGTTGATTCATTCACGTGGTGGTGATTATTCGACGAAAGAGAAAGCATCGAGTGAACACGCTGTTCGCTACATGCTCGATCTATTAGCATTCTTTGGCATTGAAGATGTATCGACTGTCATTCTCGAAGGACATCAGCAATACCCGGAACGTGCAGCTGAATTAATCGAACAAGCACTGCAAGAGTGCCAACAATTCGGTCGTGAATTTTAAGTTGGGAAGAGAATGTACTCTGCATGTTCTTCAAGAAGCAGTTTTTCATGAAGTGGCATATCAAATGCACGAAATACGGAATAGGCCATCGTAAAATCACGTTGGATAGCAGAAAGATCTCCATTCAATTGTTGAGTGAAATATCCTCGCTGATAATAAAAGTGACCTAAGAAATGAGCATCTTCTATTTGAAGACTCTCTTGAATACCTTGTTCGGTGATTTTTAGACCGGCAAGGTATTTTTTTTGCATTAATAATTGTTGTCCATAATTATATAAAATCTTGATGCGAACTTTTTTCAATTCAACGGATGGATAATTCGAATGAATCAATGTTTGAAAGATACTCTCCGCTAAATCGAAGTCACCGTGTTCAACATACAAATTTGCTATCGCCATCTGAATTCTTACATACAGAGTAGCTGATTCAAACCAAAGGTGTTCTTTTTTGAGTAATCGTCCGAGCGATTGAATGGCTTTTAGGTAGTGAAGTTGACCACTTTTTTCCTGAACGATGACTTGATAATATGCTACTAAATCACGAACTTCCTCAAAATCAACCGTTGAAAGAACATGTTCGATCATCTTTAAAGCATCAACGTATTGATTAGTCCGCAATAGTTCTGCTAATTGCTCGTCATACGTTTGAAAAACATCACTTCGTAAATGATCTTGAAACAACATCGACAATGGTACCTTTAATCGTTTTGCGACTTGTTGTAGCAAATCGATGGTGGGTGAATTTTTACCATTTTCGATTTTACTGATTTCAGCTTGGCTACAAATGCCCTCACACAATTCTGCTTGTGTAATCTTTTTTTCTTTTCGAAGCCGCTTGATTTCATAACCAATCGAGACGGGTAAGTGATCCATTATATCATCCTTTCTTTCACTTCCGTCCTCACATTTGAAAGTGGAGAAATTGTTTTTTACCTTTTAAGACTAACGCGGCATGATTCTCATTGCCGAAGGCAGTAAAAAGTGAATAGGCATGAGTAAACGCATCATGGATATCACACTTTGGATAATTCAATTCTTCATAGAAACATCCTCTTTGATAAAAGAAATGTCCTAACATCGCTGTATCTTTTCGTTCGACGGATAAACGAATTCCTTGTTCAGTAACCTGTAATCCTGTTTTAAAGTCATTTTGAAAATACAACTGTTGCGCATGATTATATATGATTTTACACTGTAATTTTTTAAGTGCATATGTCGAATAATCATACGATAATAATCCTTCATAGATTTTTCGCGCATATGGATATTGACCGTTCAAGTAATAATAGTTCGCAACCGACATTCGAATACGTAAATAAAGAACAGGATACTCTATTTCCATTTGGTGTTCATCCGATAAGCGAAGCAATTGGGAGATACATGTCCGGTAATCAATATCTTTTTTACCTTCGCGAGCGACCCATTCAAAATAATGAATCAATAATTGAACGGAAGGAGGAAGACTAGGTGGTAAACGTTTCATAAATTCTAGCATTTCATCATAACGACGTTGCCTAGAAAAGTCCGACAGTTGTACGTCATAGTCATGAAATAGCTTTACTTCATTTGAATCGATGAAGATTTGTCCCATTGAAATATGTAACTTTTGAGACAAACGTTGAACAAGATCGATTGTTGGCATTATTTTTCCATTTTCAATCTTACTTAATTCCGCTTGACTACATACATCCTTTGCCAATTCTTTTTGTGTTAAATTTTTCTCGATTCGTAGTTGTTTTATCTGTTTACCAAATGACTCGATACGCAACCTTTCCTCCTCCTTTCTTGTATTTTTTAGTCATGATCTTAGTCCAGTACAGATTGTAAATATGAACCTTTCGTTTTTAGAACGATAGTAGCGTATTGTTTCATCTGAAAAGCAGAGAATAATTCATACGCCATCGTATAATCATGTTTCATCTGCATAAAATTCGTATCCATCCGTTCATGAAACTCGCCACGTTGATAATACAAGTGTGCTAAGTAGGAAGTCTGTCTCAATTGTCGACTGAGCTGTATGCCTTCCTCGATGATACGAAGACCCTTTTGAGGCTGATCCATTTTATATAATAATTTTGCATAGTTATAAAGAATCTTTAGTCGTTCACTCTTTAGACCGCTGATTTCTGTAGTAATGCGTAATACTTCATCATATATTTTTTCTGCTTGTTGGTACTGTCCGCATTCCGCATATAAAATGGATAATGCCATCTTGATTCGAAAGTAAAGCACCGGATCTTTCACCCATAAATCCTCTTGATCCATCCATCGCGTAAATAAAACGGAGGTCGTTCGATAATCAACTTGTTTTTTTCGATATGCAATCACAATTTCATAGTAGGTCATTAATCGTCTTATTTCATCAGAAGATTCACTTACTGAGATTTTTTTCATTTCATGAAAACATTCATCGAAAGCATTCTCGCGTAGTAAGGTACTAAGTTTTTGATCAAGGATATTTACCTGCTCCAATTGATGTTCAGAATTGCTCTTTAATAATTCTGATATAGGAATACGAAGTACTGTTGCGAGTTGTTGTAATAATTCCACAGTCGGCATCGTCTTTCCGTTCTCGATCTTACTAATTTCAGCTTGACTACAAATCCCTGCACTCAGTTCTTTTTGCGATAACCCCTTCAATTGTCGAAAAAATTTGAGTTTCTTACCAATAGAATGTTCGTCCTTCATCTCATCACCTCTTTAAAATAAACGAGTTGCACTTTTCATGAAAAAACCTCCTTGTTTACCAAGAAGGTCACGTATCCTTTTTATTAATTCTCAAAAGTGAACAACATATACGACTCCTTCATGCGAAGAATCATTTTCTTTCGAACGTCGTGCTCAAATGCATGAAATAGTGCATAGGCGACTGAATATTGTTTTTGGAGTGACTTCTCATCCTCACCTAAGTATTCATCATAGTGAGCGAGTTGATAATAAAAATGACCGAATAGAAATGTATGATTATGCAACAAGCATAACTCATATCCTTTTTTGGCGATGACGATACTTTCCTCAGACTTCCCTTGGTACTCAAGGATCTGACAATGATTGAAGTAAATTTTCAATAGCGCATTTAGATGGGTAGTGGACTGAAGAACTTCGATTTCATTTTCTAATTCCTGATACACGGATTCCGTTAAATGAAATAAATCCTGCTCTGAATACATATTCGCAATTGCCATTTTGATTCGAATGTACAATTGAATGGACTGAGACCAGACTTCTTTTTCAATCAACAAGTTGCTGAGTAGGCTTGCTGCTGCCCGAAAATCGATTCGATTTTGCTTTAATTCAATGATCGTCTTGATGTAGCTTTTTAAAATGTCGATTTCGACGATGCTATCCTTTTCTTGCTGGTGAATTCGCTCTAACGCCTCTTTGTATTTCTCTTCTCGAAGCAAATCGGATAAGAAGCGATCTAGTTGAAAGAACTTTTCCTCATCGGTATGTTCTTGAAACAACAAAGAGATGGGAACTTGCAACCTTACAGCAAGTTGTTTTAATAATTCCACAGTCGGAGAATTTAACCCGTTTTCAATTTTACTAATTTCAGCTTGACTACATAAATCAACACATAGTTCTTTTTGAGTCATTTGCTTTTCGATACGAAATTGTTTGATTTTTGTACCAATCGATGAAGTTAAAGTATTCATCTCCATCGTTTATTCACTCACTTTCATTAATCGGAAATAAGAGGTGTTCAGAAAAATAGGTTTCAAGGATTTTTAGATAAGAGTGACTCTGAGTAGCAATGAAAAAAGAATAAGCGGTCGTATACGCTTCCTTTGTTTCTGATTCAGATCCTTTTAACGCCTCTAATAAAATTCCTTTTTGAAAATAAAACTGTCCAAGATACGTTAAATCCTGCAATTGTTTTGTCTCTTCGATGACCTTTTCAACTTCCTGCAGCCCTTCTTCGAATCGTTCAAACTCTACTAAATTACGTATGAAATTATACATGATCTTCATTCGAATTTTTTTATATTCTCTTGTTTGATAAGGTAAGCCTAATAGTTCCTTATAAATTTGATGGGCACGACTATATTCTTCGTGGTTCGTATACAGAACAGCAATCACCATCTGAATTCGTGTATAAAGAAGAAAGGATTTGTCTTTGACCTGTTCCTGTCTGACAACTTGTAATAAGGAGGCGATACATGTCCGAAAATCAATATTTCCTCTTTCATAGTCTAGTAATTCTTGGTGGTAGCGAATTAAAATTTGAGTTTCAACCGCATTATTAACGTTCTCATATTTTGCTAAGTCTTTTGCCATATCTGAATACGTTTTTTCACGCAAATGCCGAATCATTCGTTGGTCTATCTCATTTAACTTTTGTGATACGATTTCATCTTCAAAAAACAATGAAATCGGGATGCGTAATCTTCGACAAATCAGCTGTAACAAATCAATCGTTGGGGAATTTCGACCATTTTCGATTTTACTGATTTCAGCCTGACTACAAATTCCTTCACAAAGTGCTTTTTGTGTCATTCCTTGTTTTTTTCGTTCTTGCTTGATCTTATCACCAACAGAATGAATGACTGGATGCATAGAGGTCACTCCTCAAATCAAAAATATCGAACTCATGAAAAAAGTCTTCCGTTTCAAGTATATATCACTTGAGACGGAAGACGTGTCTATGCTTCCGGCGAGAATCGAACTCGCACTGCAGCATTACCATTGCTGAGGTCTGCCATTAACCTACGGAAGCTTGTAAAACCTAATTCTAGTATAACTTATAGAAAAAGACAAAACAAGAAGTCGATGCTTTTCAGCTCAACTTCTTGTCACTAATTTACAGTGTAGTTTTCGTTAGCGAGTTATCATAGACGACTAAAACTGAATAATGTTCATCCGCTTTAGACGCAACAAATGTTGAAAATTTTAATGTAATGATGGCGTTTGATCCGACCCCATTATTTTCAAAAAATTCATTTAGTCTCTCCTCTAATTCCTCAGGCGATCGCCCGACGACTACTTTAGAATGCAACATGATCATCACTCCGTTTCATTATGGTAGGTTCGAGTTTATTAATTGCCTGATCATATAAATGTTAAACCTTTATTTTTTCGACTTGCCCCACTCTCTCTCTATCCGCTATGGTGAAATGGAGTCATTCAACTATTGAAGAACAGGAGTGAAGTCTGATGGAACAAATCAATTTTGATGAAACGATCGAGAAACGAAATACAGGATCCGTCAAGTGGGACGGGCTCCCTTCGCTATATGGATCAGATGAGCTGATTCCGATGTGGGTCGCGGACATGGACGTCCGTCCACCCCACCATTTGACAGAACGATTGACTAGACGTGCTGCTACAGGTCATTTCGGTTACTCGATGTTTGAAGACGAAGCAAAACGAGCGATTCAACAATGGTTTCAAAAGCGATATGACGTCACAATCACTACTGATTCCATTCTCTACTCAAGTGGTGTTGTTCCAGGACTTGCACATACGGTCCTCGCACTGACGGAACCGAGTGATGAAATCATCATCCAGACACCTGTCTATCCTCCATTTCATCAAATCATTCAGTCTAATCAACGACAACTCATTGAAAATCCGCTTCTTTTAGACGGTGAGACGTACCAGACTGACTTTTCACTTCTCGAACGACAAATGCGAACAGCACGTATGATGATTCTTTGTAGCCCGCATAATCCAAGCGGTAAAGTCTATCCGAGAGAAGAATTACAACAAATCGTCGAACTCGCGAAGCAACATGATGTTTATCTTGTATCCGATGAGATTCATGCGGACCTCGTCTATACAGGTTCCGTGCACACGCCCATTCTCGGTTTGGATTATGAAAAACTCATTTTAGTGAGTGCACCATCCAAAACGTTCAATATTCCGGGTCTCTATGCGTCTTATCTAATCGTACCTGACATCTCGATTCGTCAACAGATCGAACGTGTCCAACAACGTCATTTCGTTCACCCGAATGCATTGGCTTCGACTGCGATTTCAGTAGCGTATGGTGATGCTATGAGTGAGCAATGGCTGTCACAATTACTTGTGTATTTAGAAGGAAATCGTGACCATGCCATCCGTCGGATTCGCCAAGAGATGCCAAAATTAGACGTTGTCATTCCAGAAGCAACTTTCCTGTTGTGGATCAACTTCAAAGCACTCGAACTAGATAGTAAAACACGAGCAGATTGGCTCGTCAAGGAGGCAAAAATCGCTCTAACGCACGGTTCTTCGTTCGGATCTGGTGGAGAAACATTTGAACGTTTAAATATCGGGTGTCCTCGTGCACAATTAGATCAGGCATTAGACCGTTTAAGCGCCGCATACCAACGGTTTTGGACCAATTAACATCACATAAATGATCCTAATTTATTAGGATCATTTATGTTTTATTAAATTATTCAGAACATTTCGAGTAGTAGAACTTTAACAGGGACTAAAACCGTCCCGACCCCTTAAGGCACTAGGCGTGGCGGCACTTTTCATGAAAATGAAGTGACTTGCAAAGTCGTTTTATCCCCTGTAAGGTGGGGAACATATCATTTGGCGAACAAGTCAATACATGCTTGATCGCTGAAAAAACTATTGCATTTGGAGGATTTAACTTTATGACGCAAGAATGGATTTCGATCATCCTGTATCTTGTTCTCATGTTGGCAATCGGTTATTTTGCCTACAAGCGAACGACGAATACAGAAGATTACATGTTAGGCGGACGCGATCTCGGTCCAGGTGTCACAGCACTCTCTGCTGGTGCATCGGATATGAGTGGATGGATGCTCATGGGACTTCCCGGCGCCATGTATGCAACAGGTGTATCAGCCCTTTGGCTCGCACTCGGTTTATTGATTGGATGTTACGTAAACTATATCGTACTCGCACCACGTTTCCGTCTCTATACGGAAATGGCAAACGACTCAATTACGATCCCTGATTTCTTAGAGAATCGCTTTGAAGACAAATCACGCGTGCTTCGTACCGTATCGGCACTCGTTATCATCATTTTCTTCACGTTCTACACATCAGCTGGAATCGTATCTGGCGGAAAATTGTTCGTCAGCTCATTTGGATTTGATTACCACTATGGTATGCTCTTGACGATTGCGGTCGTAATCGCCTACACACTTTTCGGCGGTTTTCTCGCAGTTAGTTGGACCGATTTCGTCCAGGGCTGTATCATGTTCATCGCACTCGTTCTCGTACCAATCGTCGCATTGACAGACGTTGGTGGAATCGATGGTGCCTACAATTACGCTGAAAAATTAGACCCTTCGTTGTTTGATCCACTTAAAGGAACAACGATTCTTGGAATCATCGGTTTCCTAGCTTGGGGACTTGGTTACTTCGGTCAACCCCATATCATCGTCCGCTTTATGGCGATTCGTTCTGTTAAAGATTTAAAAAGTGCCCGTCGCATCGGGATCGGTTGGATGTTCGTCTCTATCATCGGTGCGATGATGACTGGTCTTGTCGGGATCGCTTATTTCGAAGGACAAGGCAATGGACTCGGTGATCCGGAAACAGTCTTCATCCGTTTCTCGGATGTCCTATTCCACCCGTATATCACAGGATTCTTGATGGCTGCGATTCTTGCAGCGATCATGTCGACGATTTCATCACAATTGCTCGTTACTTCGAGTGCGTTGACAGAAGATTTTTATAAGACGTTCTTGAAAAAAGACGCATCGGATAAAGAACTCGTCCTGACAGGTCGAATTGCCGTTCTTGTCGTTGCCGTCATCGCAAGTATTCTCGCGTGGAACCCATCAGCGACGATTCTTGCACTTGTCGGTTATGCATGGGCTGGATTCGGTTCTGCCTTTGGTCCAATCATCTTGCTTTCTCTTTACTGGAAACGGATGACGAAACAAGGCGCACTAGCTGGTATTATCTCAGGTGCCTTGACTGTCATCATCTGGGTTCAACTCGGACTCAGTACGACGCTTTATGAAATGGTACCTGGATTCTTCACAAGCTTGATCTTTACGGTCGTTGTCAGCTTGATGACGAAACAACCGGTCAATGCCGTTCAGGAAACGTTTGAAGAGATGGAAGACGAATTAAAAGACGCAGTTCAATAATCAGCGAATTACAAAAAAGACCTCTGCCGAAACATCGGCAGAGGTCTTTTTTTGACTTACAATTCAATTACGCCATAATGCAACTTCGACGTCTTCCGCTTTGTTCGTTCGAACCCAAACCGTTCAAACAAGGGACTTTCATAATGTGCTTTTAAAACGATGCGCTGACGTGCCACACGCTTCGCCTCCACCATCGCTTCCTCGGATAAGGCTTCATAATTCGCAAGCGTTCGTAAAGCGTCGAGATGCGTCGATTCTTCGACGGTCTGTTCGAACATAGGATCAAAGTAGATGACATCAAAGGAATTATCCGGACATTCTTTCAAATAGGCGAGATGGTGTTTGACTCTCACTTCAATTCGTCGCATCGCTTGATTGATCGGTTCGTAGGATTCTTCCCACCGTTTTAATCCGTTCTTGACGACAAATGCTGTCTCAACCCGACTTTCTAACCCGATGATCCGCCCCCGCTCTCCGATGGCATGACTCATGACGATGGCATCTGCTCCAAGACCAAGTGTGCAGTCAAGCACACGCATCCCTTCCGATAAGCGTCCGATCGCAATGAGAGGGTCGCCTCCACCTGCATCAATTTGTTTGATGCGAAACACCGCACTCGAAGGATGGAAAAAGAACGATGTCGTCTCGCCTAATGGATATAAATCAAGCCGTTGTTTATCGACGACAAGCACCGGTAATCCTGTCTCCTGTTGCAAGTGTTCTATGCTTTTTTTCTGACGCACGACGTAGATAAAATGTATCGTCTCATCCGCTAACAACTGCTTCACACGATGATGCACGTCGTCAGTCGGACGAAGACATGTCGTCAGTCCAATGGTTGGTTTCATAATGTGTTCCTCCACAAAAAAATAAGCTAGCCGGAGCTAGCTCATTTCTTTTTCTTCAATAATCCTTCGATATCTTCAATCAATGCTTTTTTCGAAATCAGGTCTTCTTGCTTTTCCTGTTCGACTTTTGCATCGACCGTCGTCCGCTTCATGAGTGCCTGAAGCGTCTCATCAATGCTTGACTTCAAATGATCTCGGTCTTCTTTATTAAGGGAAAGATCATGTTGAACTTCATCCCCTTGTTCATCTAATTGGCGTAAGCGTTCCGTCAATTGTTTCGCTTCACGATTCAAGTCCGAATACAATCGTTCGATTTGCTCTAGACGCAATTTGATTCCGTCACGTTCTGTGAACACGTTTTCCAGCCCCTTCCAGTATGCAGTTGTCTACATCATTACTTTACCATATTCCGAGGTAATTAAAACAATCACAAGATGATTACAGAATGACTTTTTTTAGATTTCTTCCTGCGGATCGATTCCAGTTAATTTTTGCAATTGCACGGAGGGTATCGCTATAATGTAAACGAAGCATCAATTGGGATGAGGGAGGATTTTGTGATGGAATTGAGACGTCGAACATTACGTCATGTCGATCAAGCTGAGTATGATCATTTCTTGAAGTATGGCGAGCAAGCATATGGACTGACTCCGCAAGAAATCAAAGGGTATGACCATGAGCTTGGAGAAGAGCGGGCTTTTGATTCCGTCGAGCACAGTTATCCTGAAGATTATTACTTTGATATCGTTGAAGCAGATACGATCGTGGGGCGGGTTCTGCTCTTAAAAATGGGTCACTACTTCCAACTCGACTTCATGGTGTTTGATCCCTATACGCGTCGGGGTCTAGCTACTCAAGCAGTTGCTGAAGCATTGACGTATTCCGGGGTACTAGATCGTCACGAAGTACGCGCGCGCGTCCTTGAACAATCTCCACACGCTTCGTTTGCAAAACGCATTTTGGAAGCGAATGATTTTACGTCGACAGAGAACTATTACGTCAAAGGAAGACGTCGTCGGTACTCTCTGCAACGAATGGGCTAAAGACCGTCCGAAAGACCATGAAACTTATGGTCTTTTTTTAATGCCCCTCATCTCTTCATCACCTTTGACAGTTGATGAATTTCAGCGTACAATTTTCATCTGTATGAACAGAAAGGAGTACATCTCATGAACGAATGGTTATGGATCCCTTCCATTTTTTTAACGATGGGATTATTGATTTTCAGTTATTATTTATTTGGTAAGACAGGATTGTTGATGTGGATTGCCATCGCAACAATCATTGCAAACATCCAAGTTACACAAACCGTTGATATTTTCGGTTTCGTCTTTACGTTAGGGAACGTCGTGTATGGCAGTTGTTATCTAGCGACAGATATCCTCAATGAAAAATACGGAAAACAGGTCGCTCGTAAAGGCGTCTATATGGGGTTCTTCTCCCTGATCACGACGACCGTTCTCATGCAGTTCAGTCTCTTATATACACCACTTGCTGATAAGGCTGCACTCGAAACATCCGATTCCTTGCATTTATTGTTTGGACTTTTACCATGGATTGCTGTCGGTAGTCTTGCCGCTTATCTTGTCTCGCAACTATTCGATGTCTTTATTTATTCAAAAATCCGTCAGAAGACAGGCGAACGTAAGCTTTGGTTACGGACGACAGGGTCAACTGTATTAAGTCAATTGCTTGATACGTTGACGTTTTGTGCGATTGCCTTTCACGATATGCCCTTCTCCATCTGGTGGCAAATCTTCATTACGACGTATCTCGCGAAATTCGTTGTCGCTTGGTTCGCGACACCATTCATGTATTTAGCAAAACGTATCCATCCGACGAAACAATCGACAGACGCTGCTGCATGACCAAAAAAAACTAGAAGACTTGACGAAATTGTCGGATAATGGGATTGGAGGTGCCTACATGAAAATCAAACGGAATGAACCCTTTCGATATACGCTGAAAAAACCAATAACAGGTGAATTTCATTTATTGAAAAATGATCAGCGTACTCCTAATGGACTGATGAAAATTCATAATATCTCACCGAACGGACTAGCAATCAGCACAGAACTAAAACTTCCACTCCTCAAATCAATGAAAATCGTTGTTGAGTTCTCATTGATCGAGGGTCAAGAACCTTTGTGCATCGAAGGTCAGTTATTGCATGAGAAGCCAGTGGGGCCCGAAAGACTGTATGGCATCCGCCTCAATCCGTCAACGACTGATCGTGATACGATCATCGCTCAGGTTAAACAAGTCGCTCAATTGGAGCGATAATTTATAAGGAAAAGGTGGCAGATCATCATTCTGCCACCCTTTCCTTGTAAAAAAATGACGCGTCACACGCAACTTCTATAGGAACAGCGCATTTATGCGCTTCAAAGACAAACAAGACCCGCTTTCCTGCTTGAATGAAGCAGGAAAGCGGGTCTTGGTGTCTCGCCTGAGAAAGGGGCGTGAAAAGACGCGTCATTCTTTTTTTGAGTCAGCCCTCTGTTTTATGCCTAGATGAATCAACCTTCAAACGTACGGAAGACGATGGCCTCATAAGGTCGAAGTGTGAGTTCGTCGGTAACAACGGCCCCATCATAGTTTCCGATGACGCGGTCTGACGTATCATGCGTAGACGGAATATTCACATCATGATCCGCAAACGAACAGTAGACATACCATGTCTCCCCTTCAAGCGTTCGTGAGTAGGCGTATACTTCTGGATGATCTTCGAGTAAGAGTTCATAGCGACCATAGACGACGAGCTCATGGTCATGTCGTAGACGAATCAACTGTTGATAGTAATAAAAGATGGATTGCTCATCTGCAAGCGCCTGTTCGACGTTGATTTCCGGATAGTTCGGATTGACCTTCAACCATGGTGTTCCCGTTGAGAAACCAGCGTTCTCCGACGCATCCCACTGCATCGGTGTCCGCGCATTGTCACGTCCTTTGACATGGATGGAACGTAGTAGTTCAGCCGGTGATGCTCCTTGTTCCGTACGTTCTTTCCACATGTTCCGAATTTCGATATCTTCATAGTCCGCAATGTCTTCAAAAGCGACGTTCGTCATGCCGATTTCCTCGCCTTGATAGATATATGGCGTCCCTTTTAACAAATGCAATAATGTAGCAAGCATTTTAGCTGACTCGACGCGGTACGTCGTGTCATTTCCGAATCGACTGACGACGCGGGGTTGATCGTGGTTGTTCCAATAGAGCGAGTTCCAACCCGTCTCATGTAAGGCCGTCTGCCATTTTGTGAAGTTTTGCTTGAGTTTGAGTAAATCAAACGGAATGACGTCCCATTTCCCGTTCGGACCTGAATCGAGATCCATATGTTCGAACGTAAAGACCATGTTGACCTCTTTACGTGCCGGATCCGTGTAAAGGATGGCATCATCCGTCGTCGCTCCTGGCATCTCACCGACTGTCAGGACATCGTATTTACCGAAGGAAGCTTCGTTCATCTCGTGTAAAAACTCATGGACACGTGGTCCATTGATATAATGTTCTCCACCATCTCCATACAGTGCTCCTGGATGGACCGTCGCATCTGGTAAGCCGGGTGTCTTCGAAATCAAGTTGATGACATCCATTCGGAAACCATCAATCCCTCGATCCAACCAACGACGAATCATCCCGTACACATCGTGACGCATCTGCTCATTTTCCCAGTTCAAGTCAGGCTGCTTCTTCGAGAATAAGTGTAAGTAATACTCATTCGTTGTTTCATCATATTCCCAGGCAGGTCCAGAGAAAATCGATCCCCAGTTGTTTGGTAGCGAACCGTCTGGATTTGCCGGGCGCCACATATAATAATCCCGATATGGATTGTCCTTGCTTTGACGCGACTCCGCGAACCACTGATGTTCATCTGACGAATGATTGATGACGAGGTCCATGACGATTTTGATATCTCGTGCATGTGCCTCATCTAGAAGACGATCAAAATCATCCATCGTCCCGAATTCCTTCATGATGGCTTCATAATCACGAATATCATAGCCATTATCGTCATTCGGTGAATCATAGACAGGACTTAGCCAAATGACGTCGATACCAAGTGTCTTCAAATAATCCAACTTTTCGATGATTCCGTTCAAGTCACCGATTCCATCCCCATTCGAATCATTATAACTACGTGGGTAAATTTGATAAACGACACTATCATGCCACCATTTACGTTCCATCCTCAACACTCTCCTCTTTTATGTACGTAACGTGCTACATATTGAGCAAACGATTGCATCAATTTGTAAAAGCGCTTTCAATTATCACAACGTCATCTTAACATGTCCATGAGAGGTGCTCAAGCAAGAACCTTAACATATTTGATATCATGAAATATGAAATCCAAGTGTTTACTACATCCAAGATGATGGGAAAGAAAGGTATGAGAAAGGAGTGTGGACAAATGTATCGTCGATATTTGCTCTTCCTTGTCTGGGCGATTGCTATTGTCTTCATCTTATTATTTGGAAATAATCGTGTCTTTCCAGAAGGTTTCTTGATTTCGTTTTTACGTTTCGACCAAAGTCAATTTGATACATCCGCGTTAAGTTTATTTGCCTTACTCGGTATTTATCCGTTCGCTTTCTTTTTACTATTTCTAGATGAGAAACGATTCATGCGGCCCGGACCGCTCGTCGCAAGTATTGGATCGTTCTTCTTAGGTGCCTTCGTGTTGATGCCTTATGTCGCCCTCGCTATTCCAAGGAAAACGTTTCTTCCTTTTCGTCGTCGCGGGTGGATTCCTACCGTCGTCGCCTTACTTAGCGTCGTGACGACATTATTGCTTTGGATTGCTCTTGCTCGATCTGATTGGAGTATATTCCGCATCTACTTTGAGACCAATCAATTCGTTCGAACGATGACCGTCGATTTGTTATTATTCTACATTCTGCAAGTCTATCTGCTCCGGCGCATTCGTGTTCGGAATGCACAATCATTAGAGTGGCAAGACGTGATTCCGCTCTTTGGCTTATTTCGTTATCTATTCGCAAGACATTTACCGACATCCTCAAAATCTTAATTTATGTTACAATGAAATTTGGATTTTTCGAAAAGGAGATGTCATCCGATGGAACAATATCATGCACTTTGCGAACACATTTTGGAACACGGAACAAAAAAGGAAGACCGGACGGGAACGGGAACACTCAGCGTGTTTGGTCACCAAATGCGCTTCTCCCTTCAAGATGGCTTTCCTCTCATTACGACGAAAAAGTTACATATGAAGTCGATCATCCATGAGTTGATTTGGTTCATCTCGGGTGATACGAATATTCGTTATCTACAGGAAAATGGTGTGCGGATTTGGAACGAATGGGCAGATGAGAACGGAGATCTAGGTCCTGTTTACGGAGCACAATGGCGCTCTTTTCCACGTCCAAATGGCACGACGGTCGATCAGCTGGCACAAGTCATTGAACAGATCAAAACGAATCCGGATTCTCGTCGTTTGATCGTCAGTGCTTGGAATCCTGGACAAGTTGATGAGATGGCGTTACCACCTTGTCATCTCTTGTTCCAATTTTATGTCGCTGACGGAAAACTATCATGCCAATTGTATCAACGTTCAGCTGATGTTTTCCTAGGCGTACCATTTAATATTGCATCTTATGCGTTACTGACACATATGATTGCTCATGTGTGTGGACTTGAGGTTGGTGACTTCGTTCATACGCTCGGTGACGCTCATATCTATTCAAATCATATTGAACAAGTTAATCTTCAGTTGACGCGTACCCCGAAAAAATTACCGACGCTGCGCTTCGCTCGAACAGTCGATCGTATCGAAGACTTCCGCTTCGAAGACATCATCATTGAAGGCTATGATCCTGATCCGCACATTAAAGGTGTGGTAGCCGTATGATCACACATATCGTAGCGTATACAAAAAATCATGTCATCGGTCGTGACAATGCGATGCCTTGGCACCTTCCAGCTGATTTAGCTCACTTCAAACGTACGACGATTGGCAAACCGATCATCATGGGACGAAAGACGTTCGAATCCATCGGACGACCGTTGCCCGGTCGAGAGAACATCGTCATTACGCGCGATCAGACGTTTGCAGCCGAAGGTGTAACGGTATGGCATGATCTATCTGCTTTACAACCATACGTCGATTCAGAAGAAGAAGTCTTTTTGATTGGTGGTGGAGAGTTGTTTGCTCAAACGCTTCCTCTTGCTCGCCGCCTGTATGTCACTGAAATTGATACGGTTCTTTCTGGAGATGTACATTATCCCGAAATCCCATCTTCATTTCAGATTACTTCCGAAACACATTATGATGCGGTCGAGGGAAACGATTATCCGTTCATCATTCGTCGATATGATCAGTAACTAAAAAACAGCCACATTGCTCCGTATGACGGACAAATGTGGCTGTTTTTTTTAAGGAATTTGCATGATCCATTCAGCAATCCATTCCTCCATATCAGAATCGATCTGTGAGGTCATGATATAGTCTGTCGCACCGCATGATAACGCCTTGGCTAAACGATCGTCTTCTTGATCTGTCACGACCAAAGCATCAATGATCGATTCCCGTTGTTGTCTCCACTCCTCTAATCGTACAAAGTTCTCGCTTGCTAACTGATCGAGTGAAAGAATCGCCAATTGTATTGGCGACGTCCGTTGATCATCTAGCGGAATCACCTCAATATGGTATTTCGGATGATCCGGCATATCAAGCGTATGTACCTGTTTAAGGAATCCTTCCTCGACACGGATATAGACTGGTATTTTTTCGATCGATATCGCTGTCGAATAGGACACCACTTGATTACGACCATTACGTTTCGCTTGATATAGAGCTTCATCTGCCTCTGCTGTTGCTTGCGCCAGGGATGTGTGGAGATCAAAAGCAAAGGAGAGACCAATCGAAACTGTTACTTTTAATCCGTTCGCAAAAATATGGCGCTCGACACGCTCGCGAATTTTATTCATACTCGCAACTGCTTGCGGTACTGTTTCTGCTGAAAACAATAAGATGAATTCCTCACCACCGAAACGAATGAATTCATCATCGAGACGAGCGGCTTGTTGAACGACGGTAGCTAGTTCGGAGAGGACCAAATCCCCCGTTGGATGTCCATGTAAATCATTGATCCGCTTAAAATGATCGATATCAAAAATCGCTAACCCAAATGTCCGCTGTTCACGTTCGAGACGTGCTACGCGACGATCATAGGCACTTTGGAGGTATTTCCGGTTATAAGCTCCCGTCAGTTCATCGACCAAGATCGTCGAAGATACGACCCTTAATTTTCGTAATAGTCTCGCTAGACGAACATGTCGTTCTTCATTCGTCACTGTCTCATCCCAGTAGTCATCAGCTCCCATCTCATAGCTGACTTGACGAATGTCAGACCGGTTCGGACCTACGATGATGACGGGAACGAATGCTGACTCCATTTGTTTGATCAGTTTTTGAGTCAACTCTAAGGATTCCGCGATAGATGCATGGTCGATGATGACAGCATCCATAGCAATATCATGTGATATCGACAACGTGTCTTCCACCGAACTGAAGAATCGTGACATATAGCGCTCCTGTTCGAGCGATTTCTTCCATTTGATATTCTCAAGAAAACGTCTTGTCACAGTGACGACCAATTCTTTTCGAATCCGATTGGCGCGTGAGCGTTCAGACAACTGATCGACGATTGGCCGCAGTAATTCTTTAACGATCGGCTGAGTGATGACCGCATTCATTTGTTCCCACGTCGCTTTTTCCCGACTCACTTGATCGGCAAGTCCTTTAAACAGTTCCTCTCTCCCGAGCCCTTCAAGCCAGCTTGCTAATGCGAGCAATTCTGTCCGTGGCACGGTCGGCATCCGAAGTAACGTCTCCACCATGATGATCGTCTGTTGCAGTTGTTTTTCTATCCGTTTTCGACTCCGTTCCATCCAATCCCCTCTCTTTCCATACATCCGAAGAACCGTCCTCGGATAAAGAGAAAGCGAGGGAATTCCCCCGCTTTTTCAACTCACGCTTTTAAGTTCGGACGGACCATATCTGCTGGTACGATCCATTGATCATATTGTTCTTCTGTTAGTAGACCAGTCGCAAGTGCTGCTTCTTTTAAGGTTGACCCGGATTGATGCGCTGCCTTTGCAATTTTCGCCGCATTCTCATATCCAATGTGCGGGTTGAGTGCAGTGACGAGCATCAACGAACGTTCGACGTTCTCAGTGATGACGGACTGTTCTGGTTCGATTCCGATCGCACAGTGGTCATTGAACGAATGCAAGGCGTCTGTCAGTAAGCGAACGGATTGTATGAAGTTATACATGATGACCGGCTTGAAGACGTTTAGTTCGAAGTTTCCTTGACTTGCAGCAAAACCAATCGTCGCATCGTTTCCAAGGACTTGCGCAGCGACCATCGTCAACGCTTCACTTTGAGTCGGATTGACTTTCCCAGGCATGATTGAGCTTCCCGGCTCATTTTCTGGAATCGTGATTTCGCCGATCCCTGCTCGTGGACCTGATGCGAGCCAGCGAACGTCGTTTGCGATCTTCATCGCGTCCATCGCTAACGCTTTGACCGCACCATGCGTAAAGACGAGTTGATCGTGGCTTGTTAGGGCGTGGAATTTGTTTTCCGCACTCGTGAATTCATATCCCGTTTCTTCACTCATCTTTTGCGCAGCCAAATCACCGAACTCAGGATGTGCGTTGATGCCCGTTCCAACAGCCGTACCGCCGATTGCTAATTCCGTTAACGGATCAAGCGTCCGTTCGATCATTTGCTTCGAAAGTGCAAGCATCCGGACCCAACCGCTGATTTCTTGACCGAGTGTGATGGGTGTAGCATCTTGCAAGTGTGTCCGTCCGATCTTGACGATATCTGCAAACGTGTTCGCTTTTTCGTCAAGTGTCGCATGCAAAGCATCGATTGCTGGGAATAGTGATTCCAACAAGACTGTCTTCGCCGCTAAATGCATCGCTGTCGGATATGTATCATTTGAACTTTGTGATTTGTTGACGTCATCATTCGGATGAATCGTCGTCTCACTGCCTTGTTCTTTCAACTTGCGTGTCGCGACCCGAGCGATCACTTCGTTGACGTTCATATTTGACTGTGTACCTGAACCCGTTTGCCAAACGACAAGCGGAAACTCATCATCGAATTTCCCCGCGATGATCTCGTCACATACTTCAGCGATGACACCCGCTTTTTCTGCCTCAAGCACGCCTAAGTCGCGGTTCGCAAGCGCCGCTCCTTTTTTCAGGACTGCAAAGGCACGAATGACTTCAATCGGCATTTTTTCCGTTCCGATCTTAAAGTTTTCTAGACTACGTTGTGTTTGTGCGCCCCATTCCTGCGCTTCTGGTACACGAATTTCCCCCATCGTGTCACGTTCTACACGGTATTCCATAAACAAATTCCCCCTTTTGATTATTTCTCTTTTAGTTTAACGCAAAAGTAGACAGAATGGGAATGAGAGAGACAGTTTTGGGGAATAGTTTATTATCGAAAAAGGAGTGAAGATTTCATGTGGTTGATTAACTTAACGATTGTACTGCTTTTGATTCTAGCAAACGGTATTTTTGCGATGACCGAACTCGCTTTGCTTTCCTCAAAACGGTCGAAATTAGAGAAAGCAGCGAATGATGGCAAAAAGTCAGCCCATGTTGCGTTAGAGTTACTTGATCGACCAACCGATCTGTTATCGACTGTTCAAGTCGGCATCACGTTAATCGGCATCGTCAATGGTGCCTTTGGTGGTGCCGCTCTCTCAGGACCGGTCATCAAGTGGCTTGCTCAATTCGCGTGGCTCGCGCCTTATGCCAGTACGATCGGCTATATTCTAGTCGTAACGATCATCACCTATATTTCACTCGTCATCGGTGAACTCGTTCCTAAGCGTGTCGCCCTTGTCAGTCCAGAACGGGTCACGATGTGGCTTGCCCCACCGATGCGTTTTTTCTCGATTGTGCTTCGACCATTCATTTGGGTTCTAAGTAAGTCGACGAGTTCCATCTTCCGTTTGATTGGTCTGGATCGCCTGCAAACAGAAGACGAGACGGAAGACGAAGTCCGGCAATTACTGATTCGTGGTACGCAAGAGGGAACCTTCAATCGGTCTGAAGCGGAGCAAGTCTCTCGTGTGTTTGATTTTCATGATTTGTACGCTTACGAACTGATGGAGCCGCGTACCGTTACCGAATGGATTGACTTAGCGGATGACTCCGATACGATCTTACAAGAGCTCCGGCAAGCGCGACATCGAAACTTACCGGTTGGTCATGGTGACTTGGATCACTTCGTCGGTTTCATCGATGCGAAAGAGGTGCTATCAACGGAACGACCTGTTCAAGAACTTGAACGACTGATTCAATCACCACTGATCGTTCCCCGTCAATTAAAAGCAACCGTTTTGCTTGAACGGATGCGCAAAGAGACGGTATCAATCGCCTTTGTTCTTGATGAATACGGTGGTTTCCTCGGCATGATCACCTTATTTGACATCCTCGAAGCATTCGTTGGCGAAATTTCAAGCGTTGAGGAAGAACCGGAACTCGTCATGCGAAAGGATGGCTCCTTCCTAGCGGATGGTCTATTGCACATCGATGATTTAAAGCGGACGCTCGGTTATACAGAAGACTTACCCGGTGAACAGTTGAACGCCTATCATACGGTTGCTGGTTTGATTCTATATACGTTAGGTGATGTCCCCTCCCGTGGGAGTACTGTCGAAATTGGACCGTACCGGTTTGAAGTCGTTGATTTAGACGGACGACGCGTCGACCAAATTCTGATCGAGCGCATCGAACATGAACAAACACCCCTACCGTGAGGATAGGGGTGTTTGTCGTCAATCATGCTTCGTATAATCGTAACGCCTCTCGTGCGACACGATCTGCTTTGTTCTCCGACCGTGGAATCCACTTCACGAAAGCGAGTGGTAAGAGTTGATAACGTGCAAAGGCAGGATCAAAAATCGTCTGCGTTCGTTTGTTCTTGACGAATTCGCGTTCGACCGCGAGTGCAACGGCTTCTGAATCCGTCCGAAACGAAATGACGCTCTCGCCTTGTGCAATCAGTTCGTGCGCCCATTCGACGGCTTTCGCAAAAGCAATAAATTCTGCTTCATGATTATTGATCGCTTGAATTTGATACATTTTTTCCGTGACTTCGCCCTCGGAATTTTTACTGAAAAGCCCAACCGCCGCTTCATCATTTGAAGGACGGACCGTACCGTCAAAATAAAGTTCAACCATGTTCAATTGCCGCCTCGATTCCTTTTCGTATCGCTTGTTCATCTAGCCCTTTCCCAATGAAGACGAGCGTCGTCTTTGGTTGTTCGCTAAATGGTTCTCTGATTGCTGTGCCATAAATCATGCCAGTACCTTGTAAAATGACCTTTCGATCCGTATCTGCAAAATGAATGATTCCTTTATAGCGATAGAGATCTTCTGCATACGCTTCTAACACCTCACGTAGGACCATTCCAAATCGATTTCGGTTCAAGGGTCGTTCCTCGACAATCGTCAATGCCGTGAAATCCTCAACCGATTGATGAATCTGATCCGTTTGTTGACTGAGTCGTACTTGCTCTTCTTTTGGAAAATGGAACGTTTCAAACAGTCGGTCCGATTCAAGTTGAGCCTGTTCCGTTTCAATGATAGCTGCAGAAGGATTTCGTTCGCGAAGTAAAGCGGACAACGTTTCGCGCTTTGACTCGTCAATCAAATCCATTTTATTCAAGATCAGGACGTCAGCAAAGCCGATTTGTTTCACATTTTCTTGGAACGTCAGTTGACGTTCCAAGTGATACGCATCGATGACCGTAACGACACTTGAAATCTGATAGGACTGTTCAACAGCCGGCTCAAAGTAGAATGTCTGTAGAATCGGCCCTGGATCAGCAACGCCTGTCGTCTCAATCAATAATCGATCAAACGATAACTCCCCATCTCGACGGCGTTTTGCGATCCGTAGCAACGCATCCCGTAAATCACCGCGAATCGAACAACAAATGCAGCCATTCGTCAATTCGATCATCTCTTCGTCACTTCGTTCAATCAATGCTTCATCAATATGAACAGAACCTACTTCATTGACGAGCAAGGCAAACTTTTCTGTCGGTTGAGAAACGAGATGATTGAGTAGCGTAGTTTTACCGGCACCTAAAAAACCAGTAATGACGGTCGTACGTATTTTGTCTTGCATGATTTCACTCCTTAGCGTCCTTGTTGCTGACGCCATTTTTCTTTTCGTGCATCGAGTAGATCAATCGCATGAAGATACCAAGCATCTGTCGTTTGCGGCGTAACACTTGATCCCCACTCGCGTTTACCATGGTGTGATAATACCATATGCATGAGACGGTGATAAACAGCACGCGGTAATCGGATATCTTCTTCTCGAAGTGCTTGTTCGAGAACAAAACAACCATATGGCATATGACCCATCAATACACCGTCCGGATCAAGCGCAATACCTGCCAGTTCTTCCTCTTCTTCTGTTACGTGCAACAGTCTTGAAAAACGATCTGTCGATGCACCCGCATGCGTATACTCCCATAGCTTTCCGATGTCGTGCAATAAAATACCGAGCAACAACTCATTCGGATTCGGTCGTTGATCTAACAGAGCAATCCCTTTTGCCGCTTGATAGAGGGCATCAAAACTGTCATCCCAAGAAAATTGACGTATCTCTCGTTCAGCTGCTTGGAAGAGTTCATTTTTATGATCGGCTTCTGCTTCTTGAATACATTTGAGTAGCATCAAGTATGGTTGTTCACTATCACAAATTCCTCGACCAATCGTCATCATACAAGCAGTATGTTTCAGCAAACCACCGATATAGGCATGGTGATGAAACAGCGCAGCCGGTCGTGTTGAAAAATCCGCCCAGTACTGTCGCAGAATCGAGAGCGCGATTTCTTGGTAAGGAGAATCAAGTTGACCGACTAGTCCAAGCAACTGATCACGATACGTTTCAAGCGATTCAT
Organism: Exiguobacterium sp. s143; assembly: GCF_018618895.1. NCBI lineage: Bacteria > Bacillati > Bacillota > Bacilli > Caryophanales > Exiguobacterium > Exiguobacterium sp. s143. The sequence goes on from NZ_JACSMX010000001.1 coordinate 525,764, forward strand.
CTGCTGGTAATTGTGGTAGGAACTGCGTCGGTGAGGCGTCATGAATCGGAGTGACGCGCTGAACGGTCAATGACTTGTTTCCGGATTGCGGCGGATATTCCTCTACCTTTGCCTCGACCCGAACGATTCGTGTTTCGAGATATGGACGAAGTGCTTCTTCTGCCGTTCCTTGATTGATCCACTGTTTCCCCTTACAAGATCCAGCGGGCGAATTGAACGTGAACTGCAGCCATTCTCGTCCGGTTTGACCTGTGCGGATTTCACCCGAGGCAACGAGTAAAACTTCTTCGATTCGTTCACCCGAAACAAGCGTCTCTATCGAAAGTCCAATCGGTTGATTCGATTGATGGATGGAAAAAGTATCATTTTCATAAGAAGGCATCGTCACTTCCGGAAGTGCTTTGAATAATTGAATCACGTCATCTCACTCCTTTTTCTTCACTCATATCATAGCAGACACGATTTCATCACGACTACTAGCAAACAGATATTGTAAGCGTTTTCTAAATGAATTATGATGAAACTGGAAGTCCATTTTATGCTTAAGGAGGAGAAACGATGATTCGACCACTTACTCAACTATACAGTGAAGCTGTTGGCACACTCGATCAATGGACGGTATCCGAAATCGTGACCCGCGATCAAATTCGGCAAGCTGTCCAGTTGTACGATCCATATCAAATGCATACGTCATATGCTTTGGAACATTTGTTGATTCATGAATTGCGTGAAGCTTGTCATTATGTCCAAGAACAAGGGCTAACGTTGGCTGATGCGCAAACAGAGCTTCTCATCCTCTCTGCTTTCCAAAGTGATGCCGGCTATCAAGCAGAAGAAATTCAAGATATGTCTCCCACTGCAATCAAACGGCACTTGTCTTCGCTAGACGCCGCATTCAACCGACTATTACATCAACTATTCTTACATCAATCGCAACCAGACATCCTCTGTCAGCGATTCATGACGATCCTTTCAGGTGCGGTCGCCACAAAATGTGCAATCCGTGCTAAACGCCTCAAGGAAGCGACACTTGTTCATCCATAAAAAAAATCCTGACTCATGTGAGTCAGGATTTTTCATTCAACGACCTGGCATTCCAGCTCCTTGATTGGTTTTGTATGAAAATGCGGCGTTCCGCTTCGTCATATTCTATAGTCATCATGCCAAACTATTCAAGGTCTGTCAATTCTTTTCTAAAAAAAAGTGGACCGATTTTCGATTGAAAATCAGTCCGAATGGAAGAGTGAATAATTACCATGGCAATGCTTGATTTCATCATACAATGCAATGGAAGCGTTTACAACCCTTTTTCGTTAAATTTTTTCAAGAAAATATTCGTTTGCGAGTGGCAAGTGGATGACTTCGATTCCACTTTGTCGCATGAGATTCAATCCGTCCCCATATTCATAACCTGTCGAATAAACGACACGATCGATTTTAGAAGCGATGAGCGCTAAACTACACGCATGACACGGACTATGTGTGACATAAGCTGTTGCATGACGAGCGCTCGTCGAATCAGCTGCTAGCTTACCGAGCGCGTTGATTTCAGCATGAATCTCATGTTGCTTCGACCATTCATGGTGTTCTTCCTGATTTTCGCACCGATAAAAGAGAATCCCGTTTCGTTCAATCAATTCTTCAACAATCGGGTGGTCAGGACGCGATGTATAGAGAATACCATCTTGCTTTAAGTAAATTTCGTTGCAATTCACATGCTGACTAGGTGTTCCGTTTATTCCGATTGAAATCGGCTTTTCATCTTTGACGATGACACAGGCAACGGATTTTGAGGCACATTTTGAATGACGGTCTGCCATCATCCGTGCGAATAATAACCATGTCGTATCCCATTTCAACTGCTTCTCTTCATTATTCATTCAAACTCTCCTTTCATGAAGGAAAGGAACACGAAATGTCGTGTTCCTTAGTATGGTCGATTCGGTAATTCTCTGCTTTTTGAGGCGACTTCGATGACTTTTTGTTTCAATTCATTCTCCATTCGCTCTAGTTCATGCTCTGCGTCGCGGCGCTTTTGTTTTCCTTCTTGTTGGATGCGTAATGTCTCATCCAGTGTCTCGATCAAGTTTTGGTGCGCCACTTTTAACGATTCAACGGATACGATACCTTTTTCGTTTTCTTCCGCAATTTCAATCGACGATTCCTTCAGCAACTTCGAATTTTGCTCAAGTAACTGGTTCGTCGTATTGGTGACATCCTTCTGCATTTCAAGCGCTGCTTTTTGACGCGACAGACTCAAAGATAGGACAACTTGGTTCTTCCAAAGTGGAATCGTATTGACGACTGCTGATTCAATTTTTTCCGCTAGAATTTGGTTATTTTGTTGAATGACACGAATTTGCGGTGCCATCTGCAAGCTAATCGTTCGGGATAATTTTAAATCATGGATTTTCTTTTCAAAACGATCCGTCAATTGAATCAAGTCATTCAATTCCTGTAACTTCGTTTGATCCCGCGATACTTCAACTTCTGTTCGTAACGGTTCGATTTCATGTTGGCGAACGTGAGCGATTTTCGTCTCACCAGCCGCAATATAGACGTTTAATTCTTCAAAATAGCGCTTGTTCTTTTGATACATTTGATCGAGTAACGTGATGTCCTTCATCAATCCAAATTTTGATCGATCAAGATTGTGTACGACTTCTTCTAGATACGCACTCATCTTCTCGTATTGTAAGAAGTACGTCTCCGCTTTTTTCTTCGCCCGACCAATGACCGGTACGTTCGACCAGAAGCTCTTTTTTTCTTGGAGTGTATCTGGGTCCATTTGGCGGACACGTTGCATTAAGTCACTCAGCAATTTTCCTGCTTCCCCGCCGTCCTTCATCTTCACTTCACTTAAGACTTGATCAGAGAATTGGGATAGTTCACGCTGGACGGGCGCCCCGAATTGCATGACGGCATCCGTTTTTTGAAGATCAATCACCTGCAGTAGACGTTCAATCTTTTGTCGTTGTTCTGACGGAACATCTGAAGGAATCATCTCTTCTACTGGTTGCACAGGCATTTTCGGTGGTGTCTCTGCTACATTCAGATCGACCGACGGATCAGAAATCGTCGGTTGATCTTGCTCATCAGGCCATTGTTGCCATGTATCTTTATCAGAATGGGTCATGTCGGTAACTCTCCTCCTGTTTTCGTTGTTCAGTCTCTTGCGTCAACACCTTTTCAATCGTCAAGAGTTCCCGTTCTAAATCAACGGTATCCCCTTCAAGCAACAAGGTTTGTTGTTGCTTTAATTTTTGTCCGATCATTTTCAAGTTCGAAATCAATTGATTTTTCGTATCCAATTGAACTTGAGCACCACGGCGTTCCAAATCGGCATATTTTTCTGAAATTGACAATAAGGAATCCAGGTAGAACGTAAAGAAGTCCCGAACTTTTTTGACGTCGCGCGGACTTTCATATAACTCTTCGAACAAGACATGTGCTTCACGCGAAACGATTCGCATCTCACTTCTGATTTCACCATCTCGAATGGAGGGAACAATTTGATCGTACGTCTGGATTTTTGTGAATCCTTCTTCGATCGTCCGTTGCAATACTTGAAGTTCTAAATCATCCGTCTCTTCAAATCGGCGTGTCGCCCGTTCCGGTTTTAAAATGACACTTCCGACGAACTCGTCTTCGTCATCAAGTAGTAATTTCTTTTTCACATTTTTTCGCTTAATTTCGGTCGATTTCCGTTCTGTCCGATATCGTCGACCTGGTTTTGTTCGATAACCGCTCCAAATGAACCACAAACCAAGAGCGATGAAGATTCCCGAGAAGTTGAACGTATCGGCCAATTGTAGAAATACGAACATCATACCGATGGAACCAAATATCCACCATGAAGACTTCATGTCATCCCCTCTTCCTTCGTACTGATTCTTCTATCAGGTTTACGTGTCTTTATTTTAACATTACGTAACGTCTAACAAAAAGTTTCCCGTTTTTCCGAAATGTTACGCCTCGTGTATTTATATTTCAACATACTTTTAAAAATATCGCATCAGACCGAAGAATGAACTATCCGTTCTTTCTTTCGCATGATTCTTTTGACAACAAATAAGGTAGTCGACAAAATTGTCGACTACCCTAAAAAAGTGATCAATTATCCGAATAATGGCCATACAAGGATGATCAAAATCGCGATCGGACTCAAGTAACAAACACTCACACGCCACACAGGTACGATTTTTTTCATGAATGGACTCGTCACGAGTTCCTGTTCGACAAGAGTACGATCGAGCTTGTACCCAGCAAAAATCGAAATCAGTAAAGCACCAATCGGCATTAAAATATTCGAGACAAGGAAATCAACGCTGTCAAAGAACGTTTTCCCCATGAATTGAGCATCACTCAACATACCGAACGAGAGTGCGGACGGAATTCCGACGATCGCAATCGCAAGTGTCGCAAGCCATGTCGTCCGCTTTTTATCACGCGATGTCGCATTTTCCTTACGATCCGTTAATGAAGCAACAACGACCTCAAGCATAGCGATCGATGAAGTGATCGATGCGAAAGCAAATAGAAGGAAGAACAGTGTCAAGAACAACGAGCCAAACTGGATCTGACTGAAAACAGTCGGCAATACGATGAAAAGCAATGCCGGTCCTTCTGCAGGGTCAAGACCCGAAGCAAAAACAGCTGGGAAAATCGCGAATCCAGCTAATAATGAGACCGCGACATTCATCGCGACGATCCATGCGGCGGAACGATTAATCTCGCCACGTTCCTTCATGTAGGAAGCATACGTCAGCATCGCCGATACACCGAGCGATAAGGAGAAGAACGCTTGGCCAAGCGCACTCAGGACAGAAGTTCGGTTGAGGACCGAAAAATCAGGCTGTATGAAGAATTTAACACCTTCCATTGCACCATCAAGTGTCAATGATCGAACGACAAGGATGATGAAGCACACGAATAATAATGGCATCATGATTTTACTCATTTTTTCAATACCGGATTGAACACCACGTAAGACGATCCAACATGTCAAAGCGAGGAAAATCAATTGCTCTGAAATGACATATAACGGTGAGGCGGAAATCGTTCCGAACAATTCACCAAGCGCACCACTGTCCATCGTCGTCAGGCGACCTGTGAAACCAAGAATGGTATAAATCAAGACCCATCCTCCGATGACGCTGTAGAAAGAGAGCAACAAGAAACAGGCGATGACACCAAGTACACCAATGAATGTGAACTTCTTATGACCAAGTGCCGAGAACGCTTGAAGTGCTGTTTTTCCACTCGTACGACCGATTAAAAACTCGGCAATTAAAACAGGCAGTCCAAGTAATAAGGTAAACACAAGGAACAAGAGTAAAAACGCGCCTCCTCCGTTCGTTCCAGTCGTGTACGGGAATTTCCAGATGGCCCCCAGACCAATGGCGGATCCCGCTGCTGCTAAAATAAATCCAACTTTTGAAGCCCATGCGTTTCCTTTCATGGTGCTCCACCTCCTTTTCAAAATACTTTTTCATTGTACAGAAAGAATCTGTGAAAGTCATCCTTTATCAAATATTTTCTTTAAAGCGTCAAAGCATAACCGCATATATGTACTGAAATATAAAAAAGAAGGTCGTTTTTTATGACGACCTTCTCTTCATTCGTACTTTATTATTGTGTGCCTCCATACATGCGCAGGTACTCCGGCAACACTTTAACTGTAACCGGCGTATGGATGGCTTTCTCACCATCTGTATCAATGACTTTTGCATCTTTTGTTTTCAGCTGAAAACCACTCGTCAAGATATGTGTAAAGGAAGGATCATTGGCAAGACCAATTTTTTGAAGAATCACATCTCGAATGGTTGTCAAGTTTACTTCATCGACGATCACTAAATCAAGTTTCCCGTCATTATAGGCTCCATCTGATAAGTTCGTCTCGATTCCACCGAGTGATTCTCCGTTTGCCGCCAGAATGAGAACTGCTTCGCCGGTCATGTGACGACCTTCATCTAAAATCAGTTCATATTCGAAGGGTTGTGCTTCTAGACTTGAGCGAATCGTCGATAGATAATATCCCATCTTCCCGAGACGCGCTTTTTCTTCTGTATCGATGCCAATCGATGCCTCTGCGACAAGACCGACACCAAGGAAATTCAAGAAATAGCTATTTTCGACTTGTCCAAGATCGACCTGAACAACGTGTTGCATCGCGATTGCTTCCGCAGCAAGCCGAGGAGCCATCGGTAAACCAAGCGTTCGAGCGAAGTCGTTACAGGTCCCTCCAGGAATGATGCCAAGTATCGGGCGATCATCCAGTTTTGCGACCCCGTTGATTGTCTCGAAAACCGTCCCATCTCCGCCGATGACGACGACCGCATCAAATGCGGACGAATCTTCCGCAAATTGCATCGCATCTCCAGCTTGCTTCGTATTCTTGATGACGATTTCATCGAATAATATACTTAATGGTTCGATGACTTCTCCAAGTAACCCCGTGCCGTTTGTCCCAGCTGTCGGGTTACTGATCAGTAAAAGTTTCATTGAATGACGCCTTCCTTCTTCAGGTAATCACGAGCGACCTCATTCGCCGTCTTCCCGCCGTATGCGACAGCTTCATTCATTTTTGACATCTCTTCATCTGAAATTTTACCTGACAATTGCTCAAGTGCTTGTTTTACTTCTGGATACTCCTCGATCGTCTCTTGTCGCAGAAGAGGAGCTCCTTCGTATGGAGGGAATAGTTGCTGATCATCTTTTAAGACGACCATGTCGTATTTCGCAATCTCCGGATCTGTCGAATAGGCATCAATGACATCGATTTCCCCTGATTCGATTGCTTTATAACGCAATTTCGGCTCCATCGTGACGACCTTCTGGAAATTGACATCATATTTATCTTGAATCCCTTTATACCCATCCTGTCGATCCTTAAATTCTAACGTGAATCCAGCCGTCAACTGATTCGCGACCTGTTTTAAATCAGAGATCGTCTTCAAATCGTAGCGTTCTGCTAATTTCTTTGGAACAGCTACAGCATAGGTATTGTTATAGTTCATCGGTGGTAGCAAGGCTAAATCTTGTTTTTCAAGACCGGCTTTTGCTTGTTCGTACACTTCTTTTGCATCATTCGACTTCGGTTTTTCATTCGTCAAACTAGCGAGCACCGTTCCTGTGAACTCTGGATACGCATCGATATCACCTGACTCGAGTGCCTTGTAGACAAACGTCGTCTTCCCGAAGTTTGGTTTGACTTGTACCGTCAAATCCGTTTCATCTTCGATGACAATCTTATACATATTCATTAAAATTTCCGGTTCTACACCTAGTTTTCCGGCGACGACGAGATCTGGTCGTTCACTACGCCCGAACGCAAATGGTGCGGCGACGATCGCGACCATCAAGACGACTGCCGTCACGAGACGTGCTGTTTGTCGTTTACGTGTCGCTACTTCCGTTTGACGTAACAATCCATCAAATAAAAGTGCGAGGAGTGCTGCTGGAATCGCACCCAGCAATAATAGATAGTTATCATTGCGGTCAATCCCGAGGAGAATGATCGAGCCTAATCCCCCAGCACCAATCAAGGCAGCAATCGTTGCTGTACCAATGATCAGTACCATTGCTGTTCGAATCCCAGCCATCATGACAGGCAAAGCCAACGGGAGTTCGACTTTCCAAAGACTTTGCATCGGGGTCATCCCACACGCTCGTGCTGCTTCCTTGATCGAAGGATCGACTTCGGCAAGACCCGTGTAGGTATTACGAACGATTGGTAATAAGGAATATAAGACAAGTGCAATAATGGACGGGACTGTACCGATCCCGACAAGTGGTATCATCAGACCGAGTAACGCGAGTGATGGAATCGTCTGGATGACAGAGGTTACACCAATCGACCACTCACTCAGACGTTTGTTACGTGATAAGTAAATCCCAAGCGGAATAGCGATTACACAGGCAATGAGCAAGGAGATGACCGATAATTGAATATGCTCGATTAGCGCTTGAAGCAATTCAGTCTTCCGGTCTTGATACGTTTCGATCAATCCATTCATTCGACACTCCCCCTGACTTGACGCATGAACTCTTGAACGAATGGATCGTTACTGGCTAGTACCTCTTCCTTCGTACCGATGAAAGCGATCTCTCCAGCGTTCATCAGACAGATGCGACTGCCTAGTTTCAACGCTTCGTTCATATCGTGCGTGACAAATAAAATTGTTTTACCAAGCTCTTCGTTTAGATGCAACAAATCATTTTGTAATTGCTCACGTGAAATGGGATCAAGAGCAGAAAATGGTTCGTCCATCAAGATGACGTCTTGTTCTGCTGCGAGTGCCCGCATGACACCGACACGTTGTTGCTGTCCACCAGAGAGTTCACTTGGATATTTTTTCTTAAGTGATGTGTTTAACCCAGTCAACCGAAATAATTCATCGACTCGTTGTACTACTTTCTCCTTTTTCCACTTCAATAACTCAGGCACGACGCTGACGTTTTCCTCAATCGTCATGTGTGGAAAGAGAGCGATCTGTTGTAAGACATAGCCAATTCGCCGTCGAAGTTCATGCTCATTGATCGACATGATCGGTTCACCATCGATCCAAATTTGTCCTTCCGTATGATCAATCAATCGATTGACCATTTTCATCGTCGTTGTTTTACCGCACCCTGAAGGACCGATCAAACAAAAAATCTCGCCTTGTTCAACCGTAAAATTCACGTGTTGCACTGCCTTTGTTCCGTCTGCATACGTTTTGCCGACATCCTTGAATTCAATCACGAACCATCCCTCGTTTCCCGGTTTATTATCTTTGTAAAATTCCCCTTTCTTGGACATTCTAAAACCTATTCCGTCTACTCTTTCCCCTGTTTTCTAAATCCATCATCGAACAGATCGTTATTTTATTCTTCATCAAAACAAAAAGACGATGGAAACTATCCACCGCCTAACCGTAAACTTCTCTTATTCGAACGTCACCGTGACTTGACGGCGACCCCATTCTAAAGCTTCTTGTTTTGAACCGACAAGAAGATCCATGATTTTCCCGCGAATCGCACCACCTGTATCGAGCGCAATCGCATCGCCGAAACCTTCTACATGTACCTTAGTTCCAAGCGGTACGACCGATGGATCGACAGCAACGATGCGACGTCCTTCGTATGTAATCGTATTCGTGACGTCATAACCCGATGCCGTTAAGGCGCGACCATTATACAAACGGCTTCCATTGTTTTCTGGATTCGTCGTATACGCTGTCGTCTCAAACGTTTCCGTACGTTTTGTGGAACGGTCAGCGTTTGCTTGCGTTCGACTTTGTTTCTTTACCTGTCGTGCTTCCTTTTTGGCTTCTTGTGCTGCTTTTGCTTTTTGCTCTGCTTCTGCTTTTTGCTTAGCCAAGGCTTTTAGACGCGCTTGTTTTTTCGCCTCTGCTTGTTCACGCTTTTCTTGAGCAGCTTGACGTTTCATCTCTAATGGATTTTGTACGATCGTCTTCTCCGTACCGATCCCGATTTGTGCTGCCGATGCTTCATGATGCGGCAAAAGAATAAATATGAATCCCGTTAAACAAAGGGATAAAAGGAATGATGTTCGTTTCATGTTGATGCCAACCTTTCTCGCCGTTTTACGACCCGCACAACGTATCATGGTGACAAATAGTTTGAAAAGCGAACACTATGAATTGAAATATATCTGTCAAAAAGTAACGAAATGGTTACACGCTTACAAAAAACGCTCTCAATCGTTGTGTATCAACGTTTTTATATTTTGTAACCGTTCTGTTACGAATTAGTCTTTGTTACTTTTTTGTAATAAATGTATCTTTTCGATGTTTTCAGTCATTTTGTCCAATTCTTCAAAAATCAAAAGAATGTAGGATTTCATTATTATTCAGTCCGCTGGATGAACATAAAAAAACACACCAATTATGTGGTGTGCTGAGTTTGCAAACAAGGTGGTCCTGCGGAACCAGTTGTTCCAATATGATGGTGGTATGTTTTAATCGATGATGGTGATCTCTTTTACCCATTATGGGAAGTCTTCCTCCTTCTTCGTTTCTACTTTTTTATACCGAAAGAAAGAGGCGAGAAGCGTTTTGTTCAATCGAAATCGCTTCCTAGGGAAAAACAAGCAGGAGCGACCCTGCAACGAAGTGAAGCGGCGCAATGCTTGTCCCAGGAAAACGATTCGAGATGAACAAAAAAGCGCAATCTTTCTCGTTAAGAGAAAAATTACGCTTTGTCTTAAGTCTGAGCAAACCAATTATGTGGTGTGCTTTCATGTATTATTTCGTTTTGCGCTCTAGCAATTCAATCTCTGACTTTAATAAAACTTGTTTTTCAAACTCTAAGCCGAGTGCCTCAAAGTTTTTCGTGTGGGATACATCACCAACGACCGTATTTGTCAATACTGCCGTTACTTCCGCCACCCAGCCTTCTTTCGTTTTTACCATATCGCCAACGATATAATCGAATAACTCTTCTGTTTCTTCCATTTTACTCATCTCCTGACACGTTCAATTACAGTTAATCATATAAAATAACGACCGAAAAAGCTAGTCACGCGTCAATTGAGCTAAGAACTGGCGCAAGATTTTAGCAGTTAGTCCCCAAATCAGATAGTCCCCGTGCTCATAAAAATGCTCCGTGACTGTATACGTACGATCCAGATAGGCTTCTCGATTCGCCATTCGTTCGGTCGGCACTTCCTTACCAGGGCGAATCCGCCACTCCATATCTCCTTTAATCGGCTTTGAAGTCATCAATTCCGTTAATGACACAAGAAACACATGATCGACTTCAGCCGGCGAAGGATTAAAGTCTGTCGCATGGAGAATACCAAGATACGGATAAATGATCGACCGGTTCGGTGTCACGAGTGGTTCAAGCGTTCCAATCACTTCGATTTCAGAAGCACTGACATTTAATTCTTCAACCGTTTCGCGGACAGCCGCTGCTTTCGGTAATTCACCGCCATCGATCCGACCACCTGGAAAAGCGATTTCACCTGGTTGCGAACGTAATGTCTTAGCTCGTACTTGAAATAACAAATAGACTTCGCCATTCTGTTCAACTAACGGAACGAGTACAGCTGCCGCATGACGAGGTAAACGTTCTTCAGAATCTACGTAATGCTTTCGGATATCGGCTAAGTTCACCTGTTTCATCGCCCTTCTTGTGCAACGTGTTGGTACGCCTCTTCCAGATGGCGCATACGGACGATGAGATCCGCATTCTTAGCAATCCGGTCCGATAAAATCGATCCTGCTACCGTCTTGTAATAGGCGTTTAACGCATGTCGTTTCGTCAGATGTGCCTCATTCTGACGGATATATTCTTTAAAATTCGCAATCAATCGTTCTGTCGTAAAAAGTTGTTCGTTCACAAGTTTCATCCTTTCACACGTCAAGCGTGTCATCAATAGTTTAATGGTAACGAGTTTTGGCTAAGATGTAAATTAAGGGGGGTTATCCGTGAATAAAAAATTAGATGTCCTCATTATCGGTGCCGGACCAACCGGTTTAACACTCGCACTCGCACTCTCACGCTATGGATTATCCTTTCGCATCGTCGAACGTGCAAGCGGACCATCTGTCGTCTCAAAAGCGATCGGGATTCAAGCGCGTTCTCTGGAGTTGTTCGCAAGGCTTGGTGTTGCAGAAGACTTGATGGAGAATGCAATCAAAATCAATCAAGGAAACCTCTATGTCAATGGTGCATGGCAGGCAAAACTTGATTTTACGGATTTGAATACACCTTTTCCGTTCGTTACGCTGTTGCCTCAAAGTGAGACGGAACGGATTCTTGAAGCGCAACTCGCCCAATATGGACACGTAGTCGAGCGCGAAACAGAATTAACAGGGTTTGCTCAATTTCCAACTTTCGTTACAGCATCCTTACAACATAAAGGAGAAACAGAGACGGTCGACGCTTCCTTCATCATCGGAGCAGATGGTGCAAACAGTTTCGTCCGTCGTGAACTCGGGCTTCCGTTCAGCGGGAAGTCGTTCAAAGAATCGTGGGCACTGGCTGACATCGAGGTCGACTGGCCGCTCTCTTCTGAGGAAGTTCATATCTTTTTCTCTGATCATGGCGTTATCGAGTCGTTCCCTCTCCAGTCGAACTTGTTCCGGATTACCGGCAATCTAACGAGCGGACCTGTTCCGACCGACCATAAAGCGATTGATGACTTTTTACAAAATCGAGCAAAAGTACCGTTTGAGCTCAAAAAAGTCCATTGGTATTCGATGTTTCGTGTCCATAATCGGATCATCGAGAAATTCGGTCACCACCGGATTTATTTGATCGGGGACGCAGCACACATCAATTCACCCGTCGGTGGTCAAGGAATGAATACCGGAATTGCTGATGCGATGAACCTCGCTTGGAAACTATGGTGTGTCCATCAGTTCAAGGCGAGTTTTCCATTACTTGATTCTTACAGCGTCGAACGTCGGGAAGCGGCACAAGGGATCTTACGATCAACCAATCTTGCGACGGAACTTTTGCAAATCAATATTCCTTTTTTATTGCCCTTGCAGGAAAAAGTCATTCGAAATAGTCTTAAGATCGCACCCTTACATCATTTCGTGACGAACCGAATTGCACAGCTCAACAGTCACTACCCAGCGAGTTCGACCTTCGTCACACAAGGACACTTTAGTCCATTGACACCAAAACCAGGCGAACCGATGCCTTACAGTGAAGTCGTTCACCCGCGGACGAAAAAGAACGAACTATTGTTACGTCGTGCCGATCGGAATTTCTTATTACTACTGTTCTTACCAAAAAATGCAACCGATGATCTTCTTGAGCCATTCAAGGAACTCGCCTATACTTATCCCGATCTATTTGAGACAGTACCGATCCATCAATCCCTTAAAGAGGATGGTGTCGTCGATCAAGGCGGTGAACTGGCACGACGCTTTGGCATCAAGCAATCTGGATTATATTTAATTCGCCCTGACGGTTATATCGCGTATCGCCAACAAGGTTTGAAAAGTAAATCGTTCGCCCGCTATGTTGAACGTTTACTTTATGCGCGTTAACTCGGTATGATAGTAGGTGAGGTGAAGGCAAAGATGGATATACAGCTAGTTCGAACGGTTTTAATCATTCTTTTGGTCATTGCATTTCTCGTCATCGTCAGCAGACGAACGAAGGAAAACCTTCGATGGTCACTGATCGGGGAAGCATTTGGTGAAAAAGGAGAAGATTTATTAAAGGACGCTGCGCGACTCGAAGCAGCTGACTTAGAGATTCGAGTCGAACGCGGCGTCAAAACTTCGTTTTTATTCCGACGTTTCAGTAAAGACTTGGATGATCGCGTAGCGGTGTATGTCTTGAAAGAAGACTTGGATCAAGCTGAAGACATTCTTGCGTCTCGACCAAGACGATGAATTCAAACGAAAAGGCAGTGAAGCGAGCGCTTCACTGCCTTTGTTCATTCCTGTTGTTGCGCGAGATAAAACGCAACTTGTTTTCGTTCTTGCTCTTGAACAGGGGAGGATTTCTTAGAGACGATGAACGCCCGCACATCTTTAAAGCTGTGCCCCGTCGGGAATTTAATTCGTTCCGTCCGCATCTGTGGTGCATTCGGAAAAAGTGTAATGCCATGAATCGGAATGATGATCCCTTGTTCTTTTAGCGTTTTTCGAACCGCTTGAACGATTTGTTTCGACCGATGGATGGGATGAGGTGCAAACACTTTTCTTCCATGCTCAGCATCCGTGACATGACAAGATTCCTCTGTCATCCATTCTACGACCGCATCGTTTTGTAACACGAGGAACAATCCTTTTGGTCCGATTAGCGCAAAAGGAATGACTATCGTGTCAGAAAGACGAATCCGATCAAACAACATCCAATCAAAACGACAAACATGACGGATTTCATTACAGAGTGCATCCGTTTCACTCGTCGTCGTACTCACTTGTTTGCTTGCAAAAAAACGACGGCGCGGTGGTTGAGGAACAGAAGCAGTCATGACTTGTAACATGGTTCATCATCCTTTGTAGTATGTATTATTAGTTATCTTAACACCGTTTTCATTCAGATGACGATTCTTTCAAAAAGAAGGAAATCAAAAAAGACACTTCTGATCTGACAGAAATGTCTTTTTTGATGCGTCAATCTTGGTGCGGACGTCCGAAAACAGCCTTCTCTAGATTTGAAATACGACGTAACATGTCATAGTTCGATGAACTTGATACTTGTGGCTCCGCTTGCTCGACGCGGCGCTCTTCACGTTTTACCGGTTGTGCTGGTGCTTGTTTTAACGCCTCGTTCTCTTTCTTCAGACGTTCGATCTCACGTTCGAATCCTTCATAATCTTTAATGATTTGATCCAAATATCCATCGACATCTTCGATGACATAGCCACGGAGGCCGGTTTTGAATTCCTTTTTGTAAATATCGTCCGCTGTCAACAATGGCTTATACATCCTCTTCACTCCCACTGATCATTGTATTGTAATTCTTGTTCGAGCCAAGATAAATCATCTTGTGTAATTAAAAACAACTGATAATCGGATTGTTCCATTTCTATTCTAGCACGCTCTACTAAAAATTTCGCTGATCCTCCATGTTCTTCATCAAAAACCGACAATAATCCTTGGCTTTTTTGAATCATGAACTCGGTTTTATTACGTAACTGCGATGGATCCGTATACGGTTTCTGGCTGATTGCTTCGACGAAGTCAGCTTGTTCAAGAATGGAAAGGTACTGCGCTTGAACTGGCTCTTTCCAGCGTGCTTCCTGTTCCAAGAACGGCAAAAGAATACCGAGACGAATATGGGGATACTCTTCCTTTAATTCAAGTACGACCTCGCATGCCCAGATTTCGCAACCCGGTGAGCCATTCGTGATAAACCACTCTGTACCTCGATCCTCAATTAAGCGAATCATTCGCTCACGATATGCTGCCTTTAAAACCCGGATACCAGGGTGTTTTTGATCAAAGATACCTAGTTCATTGGGTTTGTATCCTGTGATGGCGACAACTTTCACACGTCACACTTCCTTTTCAACCGACGTCCTCGATGATCCAGCTCTGCCAAGATTCGTTCTTTTTTAGTAATTAACCAATGATGTCGCTCGACGTGTTGTCGTGCTCGTTCCGTATAATCATAAGCAAGCACTGGATCTTTTGCAATGTGCTCTGCCCACTTCGCAAGCTCAACGTACCCTAAATAACTGTCGCTCTTCAAGAAACAATCTCGAGCTTGTTCATGGTTCTTCATTTTTTTATGCAAATATCCTTGGCGCAACCATCCTTCTGCTGATAGTTCTTTGACTTGCTGAAAATGAGCGTGTGATCCTTCATGAATTCCGAGATCTGCCAGCCAAATCGCGATATTTTCTTGAATCGGAGAAGGCGCCTCTGCTCGATGTGTGACGAGTCGATTGCACGCATCATACAGTCCGACAAGCGTCAGACAGTCATCCAGATGATGTTGCAAGACCCCTGTCATGATATCCGGATGCTGGTGTTCGACGTACTGAAAGTAATGCATCGGCGCCAAAAATCCAGGTAAATCCCCTTCCCGTTCAAATCCGATTCGCTCTTCCATCGCTGTCAATCGATAGGAATCATACATTCCTTTAAAGATTCGTCGCGCGACATGAAGTAAATCGAGATGACCGACTTTCGGCAAACGCGGAACACGTTCCCGAACGAAGACATGACGTGTCTTGATTTGCGGCCAATCAAAACTTTTCCCGTTATAGGTCACAAAGCGGACATCATCTCCGATATCGTGCAGGAAGTGATGGTAAAAGGCAGCTTCAAAGTGCGCATGCGGTAAGAAATATTGTCGCATCAGCAATCCGCCCTGCTCAAAGCGCGCGAACCCGAGTAAAAAGATCGTCGTTCCGGTTCCTCGTAATCCTGTCGTCTCTGTATCAAAGAAAATGACCTGCTCGAGCGGGACATCTAACGCAAGCGGCGGATGCGGCAATTGTAAGGACTCATACACTTCAGCAAAGCTTCGGTCTCCATGTCGATCTGTTAATGCATATCGCTTGTCGATCCTGACGATCCACTCTTCTTCGAACGTCAAGATATCGGCCCCACGATCAATCCAGGCTTGCTGTTCGTCAGTCCACCCGATTGGTGTTTTCAGCGTCTCCACTTCAGGAGCGGAAGACACTTGATCCTCCGTTGCGGCGTCTGATGTAGATTTCAGCATACGTCTAAGACGATTTTTCATGATAGTTCCTTCTCCATTTCTGCTAACAACTGAATCGTTCGTTCTTTCTCGTCTGCTACGCCAACCATACCGATACAGGCAGGACAACCGTCCTGACACGGGCATGTGACGATCGAATCACGGGCGGCACGCAACATGACACCGCGTTGCTTATAAATCGACTCCGCGAGACCGACACCCCCTGGATAACGATCATATAGATAAACAGTTGGCTGTTGCGTGTGTGTCGCCTTGACTTGCGGCACGACGAAGACATCACTGGCATCACACATCAAATAAAGCGGTGCGACACGTCTGAGACTATTCGCGACCCCTTCTAACACTTGTTCGAGCTCTGTCGAAGAGCGTGCGTGATCGGGTAAAGTGAACCAAACACCTGTCGTATGAATTTCTCGTTCCGGTAAGTGAATCGGACCAGAGCCGATGTTCTCATGCGTACCGAACTTAATCTTCTTAAACATCGTTGCCATTCCGCGGACGCTGACATCTCCGCGCGCAACACTATATTCTCCCTCTGCATACTGTTCATCTTCTTCGAGCACGGAAAGGTCGACTGAAAAATTAGCATCCGTATAATAATCAACGTCCACGGCACGGACGAACGCTTTTTTCTCTTCAAAATCCAAATGCTCAACTTGGTATTGATCGGCTCCGTGAAGATAAATGGCCTCGTCATGTAACAATGTCATCGCACTAAACGTATCCATTTCACCGATGACTCGATTCGGTACCTCGGTCTGATCGACGATGATGACGTTCTCTTGATCACTCGACCGAAGCGATATTCCATGAGCCGGAAACGCATCGTTCATCCAATAAAATCGATCGCCACGTTCGTGCAGGACACGCTCTTCGACTAAGTATTCGAGGATATCTTCCGTCTCGAGAGTCCCAAATGATTCTCCTTTCGTAAAAGGCAGTTCAAACGCTGCACATTTGACGTGATCGACGGCAATGATCAGATTATCCGGATCAAGTCGGGCTGCTTCCGGGGATTGATTCAAGAATAACTCTGGTCGTTCTGCGACATATTGATCGAGCATACCGGAAGAAGCGACGAGAATGATTAGTGCATCATCTTGTCGACGTCCCGCACGCCCTGCCTGTTGCCAGAGCGAAGCAATCGTTCCCGGATAACCATTCATGATACAGACTTGCAGTTGACCGATGTCGACACCAAGTTCAAGGGCATTCGTCGAGACGATACCGGTGATTTCTCCTTGACGCAACCGTCGTTCGATATCCCGTCGCTCACTCGGCAAATAACCGCCCCGGTACCCTTCGATCGATCGAGGACCGAGTTCATGAGGATAGATGCTTCGTAGATACGTCAGTAAGACTTCAACGCGAACGCGTGACCGTGCAAAGACGATCGTTTGGAACTTTTTCTTGATGAAGCGCATCGCCAGTTGTTTCGTCTCAAGCGTCGCTGAACGTCGAATGCCGAGTTGTGCGTTGACGATGGGTGGTTGATAGACGAGAAAATGTTTACGTCCTGTTGGCGCACCGTTATCATCAATCAAACCGACTGTTTTTTCTGTCAGTCGTTCTGCTAGTTCCTGCGGATTGGCGATCGTCGCACTCGTCATGATGAAGACGGGATCACTACCATAATACCGACAAATCCGTCGCAGGCGACGAATGACATTGGCGACATGGCTACCAAACACACCACGATATGTGTGTAATTCATCAATGACGATATACTTCAAGTTCTCGAACAGTTCGATCCATTTCGTATGGTGTGGTAGGATGCCGGAATGTAGCATATCCGGATTCGTGATGACGATATTACCAGCTTTTCGTACTTTTGTTCGAATCGTCGGTGACGTATCTCCGTCATAGGTAAAACATCGGATCGGCGCCTCTAATTGATCGATCAATTCAAGTAATTCACTGTTTTGATCCTGTGCGAGGGCTTTTGTCGGATAGAGATATAATGCCCGCGCGTTCGGATGCTCGAGCAGGTGCGATAAGACCGGTAAGTTAAAACAATAGGTCTTTCCGGAGGCAGTCGGTGTGACGATGACCGTCGACTCTCCCGCTTGTACACGTTCAAACGCTAACCCTTGGTGACGGTACAATTGCGTGATCCCACGTGTTCGAAGAGCTTGTCGTAAACGCTCCGGGAGTCGTTCTGGAAAATCGACATAGCGCCCAGCTGTCGCTTCCATCGTTTTCATATACGTAATCCGCTCCATGAACGAGCGGTCCTGTTTCAATTCTTCGAGAAATGCAACGAGCGTTTGTTTCGCTTGCATGCCTTCACTTCCTTCCACTTCTCATTATACAAAAAAAGAGGCAAGACCAAAGAACGAACTACTCGTCTTTGGTCTTGTCTACTTTACAAGTGACGCTCCTTTATTAATCTTCAGAGTCATCTCCATTGTTATTCGGATTGTTGGTATTGTTGTTTCGTTCCGTCGAACCATTCGAATTGTTTTGCGCGTTTGCTCCATCATTCGAATTCGGTGCATCTGTTGCTGGTTCGTCCGTCGTCGGTTCATCCGTTGCCGGTTCATCCGTTGCCGGTTCATCCGTCGTCGGCTCGTCCGTCGTCGGTTCGTCCGTTGTCGGTTCGTCCGTTGCAGGTTCATCCGTCGTCGGTTCATCTGTCGATGGTTCGTCCGTTGCAGGTTCATCCGTCGTCGGTTCATCTGTCGATGGTTCGTCCGTTGCAGGTTCATCCGTCGATGGTTCATCCGTCGTCGGTTCTTCTGCTTCAGGATCGGTAACGGTTACCGTCGTCGAGACCGGACCAGATTCCTCTCCAGACGCTTTCGCTACGACTTGGAACGTTGACCGTCCTGGTTTCAAACCATTGATGGCAATTCGATTCGTCGTGCTCGTACCAATCGTCGATGTTTCACCGTCAGCATCTGTCATCGTCACTTCAAACGATACATCGTCATACCCATTGGCACGAAGCGCGGCGTCATTATAGTTCCAAGTCAGTTCACCGCTCTTTGTGTCTTCATCGTAAGATGCTTGTAATCCAGTCGGAGCGGGTACCGTCTTTTTTTCAACGACAGGTTCCTTCGTCCCTTTCACGTACAATTCGTTTCCGATACTGAGGACAGAACTAGGTTGTTCAAATGGTGCTGGCGTACGATCACGTGTCTTCGTGATGAAATCTTTCCAGATTTGCTGTGCCATCGTACTGTTGTACGGACCGCTAAGTCCGGCTCCATTGTTGTTTCCGGATTTCGTCGTCCCAGTCCAGACACTGATTGAGACATCCGATGTATATCCTGCGAACCAGACATCTTTATAGGCATTCGTCGTTCCTGTCTTACCGGCTGCATCAAATGACAATCCAGCACTCGGGAACGTACCACCTGGTTTTAAGACGTCACGCAACATGTCCGTCAACATATACGCTGTATAGTCTTCCATTGCCTTTTTCGATTTGATTGGTGATTTGATTTTCGATCCATCACTATACTCAATCGATTTGATGACGTGTGGCTTGATATAATCGCCACCATTACCAAGTGTGGCATACGCTCCTGCCATCTGTGTCGTATTGAAACCGTGTTTCATCCCACCAATCGCATACGCAGGCGAAATCGACTCATCATCTTTCATCTTTAAGCCAGATTTTTCAGCGAACGCCTCGACTGAATCACCGCCGATTTCTTGATACGTTTGGATGGCCGGTGTGTTTGCCGAGATTTTTAACCAGTGGCGGATCGTATTCGTGCCACGGTATCCATCATAATAGTTACCAATCTCTTTTCCGTTGACTTCTGTCGGTTTATCCGTCAATTGTTTCGCAGTCGACCACTTATCATTTTCGATCGCTGGTCCGTAAGCGAAGAATGGTTTTGCGGACGATCCCGGTTGATGCGGTTCATTCGCAAAGTTTCGTCGCGCTGTGCCTTTACCTGGATTTTTACCATCAACGACCGCAAGGATTTCTCCAGTTTGCGTGTTGACCGCTGTCGCAGCTGTTTCCGCATATTCCGGTAATTGAACGATTTGATCTTTCTTGATCGCTTCATTCATATAGTCATGCATCGGTTTATCGATCGAAGTATAGATCTTCAACCCTTGACCGTAGATGTCTTTTCCTTCTAAACCAAAATCATCTTCTAACTCTTTTGATACCATATCGAAGATGACGCTGTCGTACGATTCATCCTTCGTCGACTTTGGCGCCGGATTGATTAATTTTGAGATCGGTTGTTTGACTGCCTTGTCTCGTTGCGCTTGTGAGATGACGCCTGTCGTCAACATCGCATCAAGAACTTGTGTCTGGCGCCATTTCGTCAGTTTTGGATCTCCTTTAATTGGATCGTATGCTGTCGGACGTTGTGGCAGTCCTGCGAGCATCGCAGCTTCCGCGTAATTCAACTTATCAACTGATTTGTTGAAATAAGCTTTTGAAGCCGTCTGAATCCCAAACGAGTTTTGACCGTAGTAGTTTTTGTTCAAGTACATCTCTAAAATTTGATCTTTTGTATAGTCCTGCTCTAACCGGATTGCGAGCCATTGTTCTTGAACTTTCCGCGTGACCGTTTTATCGAAGCTAAGGAATGATTGTTTGACGACCTGTTGTGTGATCGTCGAAGCTCCTTCCGATCCGAAACCATCCGTCACGTTCGCGATGATGGCTCCGCCCAGACGACGGAAATCGATTCCGTTGTGCTGATAGAAACGACGGTCCTCAATCGAGATGAATGCGTCTTTAACGACTTCCGGTACTTCATCGATTGACACGTATTCTCGACTCGTTCCGCCTTTCGTAATCTCTTCCTTATTGCTCGCATAGATTTTCAATGGCAGAGCATCTCGAAGTTCTGTCTCATCGAGCTCAGGTGCCGTAGCAATCGCGTAAGCGGCAAATCCGCCTCCGACTAACATCATGACGATGAATAATCCGGTAGCGATCAGCAATAACTTTTTCCAAAGTGGACCTTTCCCACCGGAACCTCCACCTGACTTTTTCTTTTGGGGACGTTTCGTCCGTTTCATCTTTTTCTCAGATGACTTCGTCTCTTCACGACGTGCGACACGACTTCTTTCCATATGCTATCCTTCTCCTTCAATCAAAAAGTGTCTGAATTGAAATATAGTTCGTCCACTGCCTTTAAATAATCGATGGCAGGGTACGCGCCAGTCTCGACTTTGATACCGTCTCGTTCAATGACCGTCAGCGGAATTGATTTTCGTCCGCTTTCTAGCTGATCCCACCAGGGGAACACGTGCTCGACTGAAAGCACATATTGCACATTATACAGACTGAAACGAATGATGACAAAACAAATTCCTCCATGTTCGACACATTGACGCATGTGTGCGATTTGATGGGGGTGAAAATTTTTTATCGGGAAGGACGTTTTATTCGTCGTCTCCTTCGCTTCGAAATCAATATATTTTCCGCGATAAACACCGTTATAGTCCGTCGTCGACGGTTGCTTGAAATAGGCTTCCTTGACGACCGCTGCCGACCGTTTCGGATAATCAACTTGGACGATTTGTAACGGAGTGGGTTTCTTGTGAATGATTGCCCGATTATGGGTCAGGTAAAACGTATTACTTTCATTCAATAATTTTTCGAGCGTCATCCCTCGATTCGAAAAGGTGGAATCGGTTGATCGCGCCTTCTTGATTCGGGTTCCATGCGACTCGAGTGGCTTTTGAAATTTTTTACCGTTCGGGTAATTCAAAACGATTCCCCTCCTATCGCGTTTATTGTACCATGATATGTGATTGTACCGTATCGGCCGAGAGGAGTAGTTAAAAACCAATGACAATTGAACCGTTATTACAAGAGATTGAACGTATTTATCAAGAAGGACGTGCCGGAACCGAATATGACTTCAATCGAGACGTCGTACCGTTCGTTGAACGAGCGGATCAACTGATTGCACAGTGGCAAACGAATGCCCAAGATAGTCCTTACTTACGACCTAGCATGGTCGAAAGCGCCGTTGATCAATTGAAGCAAATTTCCGTCCAAGCATTTCAGCCGAAAACGAGTCTGAAGCGCTTCAATGAAACGATTAAATCCGTTCGTTATATCGATCGCTTGATGAATGGTGAAGAATAACGATTAAAAAACAGGAATTATCTTCCTTAAGTCGAACACCTAATCATACGAAGGAATGTTTCTACGGTTTCACTTATCAGGCTATAGCTTTTCAGCCGCCTAGCGTGTAAAGTGGCATCAAGAGCATTTCTTTCGAAAAGACTGTGTAATTATTGTGCAATTGGAGGAGATTCATTTGAACAAACGGGTACAATCGAACGTCAAAGGCGTTGACGTCAAAGGATTTCCTAAGAATTCGACCCCTGCCCCGAAGAAATACATCATGTTCGTCGACGAAACTGGGACACCGAAGGGTAATACACAATTCAACTTAACGGGTGTCTTGATGGAATATAAATATGCCATCGATTCGGATGAGACCGGTGAACCAAGTCCGCTTCGTCAACGTTTGATGGATTTTAAGGCAAAAGTTTTTGAAGATCCGCATATTCCCCTTCATTTGAAGGAGATTTTAAAAGCTGAGCATCCGTATGGTAAAGAAGATGGTATCACGATCGATATGTTACGTCATTTCTGGATCGCTTTACCAGAATTTTTAGTTGATATCGATTGTACGATCGTCAGCGTCGAAGTCGATAAACAGAAGCTACAAGACTTCTTCTCGACACCGAAGGATCCGTATGTCGTTGCCTTCGCCCATCTGATGAAGTCGTTTTATTCCTTCCTCGATGAGACAGAAGCAACGAGTGCGCGTGTCGTTCTTGAAAGCCGTGATGATTATCAAAACTTGCTCATTCAAAAGGCGTTCTTCGATATCTTCAATTCGGGAACGGTCCATCTCGACGTCGAAAAAAGCCGTCAAAAAATCAAAGGCTTCATCTTTGCTGAAAAAGACAGCGACCTCTACCAATCTGGTCTTGAGATTGCCGACTTGGTCTGCTTACCTTTATCTCGCGTCCGTCGTGGTGTCATCGAGGTAAAACCACGGTTTGTCCATTATGGGGACGAAAACCGGATTTTTAAAGCCATCAAAGATAAGATTTACATTCGACGCGATAGTCCGGACCAAGATTTCCGAAACTGGGGATTCAAAAAAGTACCGATCACGAAAAAGCGTCGTGAATGGTCCGATACTCCTTGGAATGGGTAATGACTCAAAAATTAGTCTCTATAAAGATAAGGGTGGCAGAATGATCTGTCACCCTTATCTAATAAAAAAGAATGACTCGTCTTTTCACGCTCTTTCCTCAGGTCTTGTTTGTCTCTAACAGCGCAAAATGCGCTTTTCCTGTAGGAGTTGCGTGTGACGAGTCATTCTTTTTTTGAGTCTGTCCCTTTTTAGGGTGTAGCTATTCCTTTTGTCCGTTTTTTCCCTTCTCGACACATGTCGAGTAACGGGCACGCTTCACAGTTCGGACGTTGTGCCTTGCAGTGATAACGTCCAAAGAAGATGAATTGATGATGGAGCTTTGACCAACGCTCCCGTTTGAAACGACGCATCAGTGTTGCTTCGACCTGCGTGACATTATCCTTCCAGCGACAGATCCCGAGGCGTTTCGAGACACGTTCGACATGTGTATCGACCGCAAAGGCCGGTACATCAAAGGCGACAGACAAGACGACGTTCGCCGTCTTGCGTCCTACGCCAGGTAAGGCTTCGAGCCCGGCGCGTTCCGTCGGGACTTCTCCGTCGTGTTGCGCAAGGAGCTGTGCCGCAAGCGCCTTGATGTTTTTGGCTTTATTCCGGTACAATCCAAGTCGTTTGATTTTGTCCTCGATTTTCTCGACGGGTGCCGCAGCAAGCGACGCAGGATCCGGATACGCTGCGAACAACCCAGGCGTCACCTGATTGACAAGTACGTCGGTCGCTTGTGCACTGAGTGCAACCGCTACGACCAGTTCAAACGGGTTGCGATGAATCAACTCACAAAATGCATCTGGAAACATCTCTTCTAACGTTGCTTCAATCCGATCGATTTCTGCCTTTCGTAACATTTCCTTAACCTCCCCGCCCTGCGAGATCCTCAAGCGTCTTGATCCCTTCACGTTCCCACGTCCGTAAAATTTGATTGATATAGGTCATTTTGCGGACATTATGATAGACCGCTTCTCGAAGTGCGGCAAGTACTAGCTCTTCCGAAATGTTCTCGATCGTCAACCACTGAATGATCTGCTCCATCTGAAACGGTGACATCATCCCGAGTTCCCGCTCGAATTGTTGGAAGACGGACGGATTGATCGTATCAAAGTTCGGTGCTTCCTGTTCCGGTGGTGCCATCAGCTTTTCGTAAAGCGGAACAAGCGAATAACGTTCAGACCCGTTGACGTTCTCCATTGCCAGTAATCCTTTTTGTAATAAACCGAGTGTCGTCTCGATCGTTTCCGTCTCGGATAGTCCAAGTCGATTACTTAACTCTTCCGGTGACGGCATCTCCATGCCTTCTGCCCGGCAAGCAAACAATTGACCAATTAACGTGAACTCGACAAAACTGATGCCTAACCGTTTTGCCTCGGTGAACAATCGTTTCGGTAAGACGACCGTCCCTTCCTCGAATAATTGCACTAAATTATGATTCATCGTATTTCCTCGATTCTCTAGTCTAAACAAGAAATCGACCCGTCGAGACGATGGGTCGATGTTTTTCCTTACTGCTTATGGATAGAGGCGGTTTAGCAAACGTGGGAACGGAATTGTTTCCCGAACGTGCTCGACACCTGTGATCCAAGCGACTGTCCGCTCTAAACCAAGACCGAAGCCACTGTGTGGAACAGAACCGTATTGGCGTGTTTCGAGATACCATTTATAAGCACCTGTCTCGTCAAGACCATGTTTCTTCATCTCAGCGAGGAGTTTTTCATGATCTTCTTCACGTTGTGAACCACCGACGATTTCCCCGTATCCTTCAGGGGCAATCAAATCATCACACAAGACGAAGTCTGGGTTTTCCGGATCTTCCTTCATGTAGAACGGTTTGATTGCTTTTGGCCAGTGCGTGATGAAGACAGGACGTGCGAAGCTGTTTGCGATTGCTGTCTCGTGTGGTGCACCAAAGTCATCGCCGAATTCGATATCGTCGAATCCTTGCTCCTTGAGCATGTCGATTGCTTCCGTGTACTTGACGCGCGGGAACGGTGCTTTAATGTTTTCAAGGACCGTCAAGTCACGTCCAAGCAACTCAAGTTCCGCACGACAGTTTTTCAGTGCTGATTGCACAAGGTGCGAAACATAGTTTTCTTGGACTTCGAGGTTCATCTCGTGATCGTGGAATGCCATCTCAGGCTCCATCATCCAGAATTCGATCAAGTGACGACGTGTTTTTGATTTTTCAGCACGGAACGTTGGACCGAACGAGAAGACCTTTCCAAGTGCCATTGCTGCCGCTTCCATGTAAAGCTGACCCGATTGTGAAAGGTACGCATCTTCATCGAAATATTTCGTGTGGAACAATTCTGTTGTTCCTTCTGGTGCGCTACCTGTCAAGATTGGCGGATCCACTTTGATGAATCCTTCTTGGTTAAAGAATTCGTACGTTGCACGAATCAATTCGTTCCGAACGACCATGACCGCATGCTGACGCTTTGAACGCAACCAGAGGTGACGGTTATCCATCAAGAAGTCCGTTCCGTGTGCTTTTGGTGTGATCGGATAATCGATTGCTTCATGGATGACTTCGATTTTTGAAATTTCCATTTCATGACCGATCGCTGTCCGACCGCCATCTGATTTGATGACACCTGTCACCCATAGTGATGATTCCTGCGTTAAGCCTTTTGCTTGTTTGAATAAGTCTTCGCCGACTGTTTCTTTGACGACGACACCCTGCATGAATCCAGAGCCATCCCGAAGTTGGAGGAAGGCGATTTTACCGCTTGAGCGTTTGTTTGCTAACCAACACCCGATCGTCACTTCTTCTCCTACATATTTGTTTACATCCCGAATCATTGCTTTCAACAGTCAACATCCTCTCTCTATTAAACGGCTGTATGTGCCGTGATGAATCCTTCAATCCGGTCGAGTGCCTCTAGGACACGTGCCGGATCCGTCGCGTAAGATAGGCGGACATAGTCCGGTGCACCAAATCCTGAACCTGGAATCAAGGCGACCTTCGCTTCAGATAAAACAGCTGTACACCAGTCATCGACATTATCGAATCCACACATCTCGGCAGCTTGCTTTGCATGTGGGAACAAGTAGAATGCCCCTTCTGGCTTCAGACACGTCAATCCTTTGATTTCAATGAGTCGTGCATAGATTTTCTCAAGTCGTTCCTCAAAGATGACACGCATCGCTTCGACCGGTGCATCGCCTTCTGCATACGCAGCAACCGATGCTGCTTGCGCAATCGATGTCGGGTTCGACGTCGAATGGCTCGCTAAGTTCGTCATCGCTGAGATGATCTCTTTCGGTCCGATTGCATACCCGATCCGCCAGCCTGTCATCGCATGGGACTTCGAGACACCATTGATGATGACCGTCCGTTCGCGCATCTCTGGCAAGGACGCGATCGAGATATGTGTCGCACCGTTATAGAGCAACTTTTCATAAATCTCGTCACTGATGACGAGTAGATCGTGCTTGATCGCAACATCTGCTACCATCTCGAGTTCTTCTTTCGAATAGACCATTCCTGTCGGATTCGATGGTGAGTTCAAGACGAGTGCTTTCGTTTTTGGGGTAATGTGTTGTTCGAGCAATTCCCGTGTCACTTTGAAGCGAGACGATTCGTCCGTTTCTAAAATGATTGGTACGCCGTCACTAAGTTTAATCTGCTCTGGATAACTGACCCAGTATGGTGCCGGGACGATGACTTCATCGCCTGGATCGAGAATCGCTTGGAACAACGTTGATAGTGCATGCTTTGCTCCTGAAGCGACCATGACTTCTGAGCGTTCGTATGGCATCCATAAGTCACGGCGTGTCTTTTCGATGATCGCATCCTTCAAGGCAACCGTTCCGCCAGACGGCGTATACTTCGTATCGCCCGCTTCTGCTGCCTCGAATGCTGCTTGGATGATGAATTCCGGTGTATTGAAGTCGGGCTCTCCCGCACCTAAACCGATGATGTCTTGACCTTCTTCACGTAGTGCCTTGGCTTTCGCTGTGATGGCTAGCGTCGTAGATGGTGTCAATTGTCGTACGCGTTTCGATAACATGTCGCCCACTCCCTTTACTTGATTCGTAATCGTTTAATGAAAGAACCTTCTTGATACGTGTAATACGAATAATCATAACCTGTTGTCGTCTTTGAAACGATCTCGATGACAGCACGATCCTCAAAGCCGTACTTAGCAGACACGATGTCTCCTAGTTCCGGATGATCCGCGATGACAGTCTTGATAGCAATACCATCAGCAACTAGTCGTGTCTCGATCGTTCCTTTTTTCGGAACGAACGCCCGTACCGCCTGTCCGTTCTGCTTCATCGTAAAAACGACATATTGGCGTTTCCCGTTAAAGACAGATTCAAACCGGACGTCCGTCGGTTTGAGTTCTTTTTTCAGACGCGCCTCTGCTTGTTCGGCGACGCTTTGTTCCCGGTCTTTTGCCTCAGCGATCGTCACCTGATAAACGGCGGTGCCAAGTACAGTCAAAAGGATGAGTGCACTTAGCAGACCAAGCGTGATTTTCCACTTCATGTGCGGTAGATGGTAAAGACCATCTGCTCCTTGTCTTTTTCATCGAGAGCAAGACCGAACATTAAATCTTCCGTTTTCAGTGTCCGATTCAACAAGTCGACGATTTTATACGTATCGTCATGGCGGTTCACTTTGACGGTCGCAAGTGTTTCAATTTTTGAATCCATCTGTATGTCCTCCCTCATTTTTCTCTATCTATTATAATGCGATAGGGTTTATCTGAATAGACTTAATCGCCATCATTCAAGAACAATTCTAGTTCTGCCGTCAGTTCATCAAGCGGTTTTGATAAAACAGGTACTTTCGGCAGACTCGTGACGAACCGTTTTCCATAACGCGTCGTCTCAATCCGGCGATCAAGTACGAAGACGACACCTCGGTCGTTCGTCGTCCGGATCAAGCGACCAAAGCCTTGCTTAAAGCGAATGATCGCTTGCGGTAAGCTGTATTCGAAAAATGATGATTTCCCGAGTTTTTCGATCCGTTCCGAGCGTGCCTGGACGATCGGTTGATCTGGTGGCGCGAACGGTAGTCGGACGATGACGAGACAACTGAGATCATCTCCTGGGATATCGACCCCTTCCCAAAAGCTAGCCGTCCCGAACAAGATACAGGCGTCGAGTTGCTTGAACTGTTTCATCAGTCGTTGCCGTGAACCTTGCGTGACCCCTTGCGAGAGTAACGTAAACCGGTCAGGTAGTAACGGCTTCGTCGCTTCATGCGTCAGTCTTAGCAAGTCATTTGAGGTAAACAAGACGAGCATCCGTCCTTCCGTCACCTCTGCGATTTGTAAGATGGCTTCCGCAATCGTCTCTGCGAATTCCGGCAATGGTACATCCTGTAGGAGCGGGAGATCCGTCGGAATCATCAATCGCACGTTATCAGCATATCCGAACGGCGACGGAACGACGAAACGACGTGTCTCGAACGCATCGAGCCCTAAACGGTTCTCAATGAACTGGAACTTGTTCGAGACAGTCAACGTCGCAGACGTCAGGATACACGTCCGTTTCGAAAAGACGTCGCGTCGCAATCGTTCTGAAATGTCGATTGGTTGTGTGTAGACCCGTGTCAGTTTCCGGTTCTTAACGGACGTCTCGATCCAAGATACCGTCTCATCGTGCGGGGCAAGCATCGTCTCGAAGATGGCGAGCTCCGCTTCTTCGATTTGTGACGTGATCGCTTTTAAATCCGCGACGAGTGAACGTTCGCGATAACTCATCTGCTCCCGGTGTTCATGGAACAGTTTATGAATCGCCCGGATTGCTTGACGCAAACGCCGCAACACCAATTCAACCCGCTTGGCACTTTCTTGGACGGCACGCATCGAACGGTCGAGTCGCTTGAAGCGAATGCTGACCATTCCTTCCCGTCTTGCTTTGCGGGAAGCCAGTTCAAGCCCGTACGCTTGAATGATCATCAATAGACCGTCTGCTTCTTCGAGTAACGTCGTCAGCGCCTCATCGACCGTCTCACTATGGGCTTCGACCATCTCGGCGATATCCCATTCTTCCGACAGATCGAGCAAGCGGTGTAATAATTTTTTATCGGACGAATACCCGAGTTGTCGGAACAGACGATCAAACGTATGTCCATCAAAGACGAGACCAAAATGATGGCTCGCGACTTCTTCGATTTGGTGTGCCTCGTCAAGAATCAACGGACTTCCTTTCGGTAAGACCCCTGCTTCGAACTGCAGGTCACTAAACAACAAGGCATGGTTCGTGACGATGATCGTCGCATCCTTTGCTTGGCGAATCGCATGTTGGAAGAAGTCCCGGCTGTACCACGGGTCAAATCGTCCGAGCTGCGATTGGCTATCAGACTGGATCAACTGTTTAATGCCGATATTGCCTTGCGCTGCACCGCCTGGTAAGCTGACTTCTTCTAAATCTCCCGTTTCCGTCTCCGTCAACCAGACGAGCAGAATCGCTTTTGCGAGCGTGAAGTTATAAGCATCCTCTTGATCATTCAAGAAAAATTCGAATTTCCGTAAATCAATATAGTTACTTCGTCCCTTAAGCAATGCAATCTGGACCGGCGCATCGAACAGTTGACGCAAGAGCGGTAAATCACGCGCGAACAGTTGCTCCTGCAATTGAATCGTGTGCGTACTGACGACGATCGGGACTTCATGTTCGAGCGCGTAATGCGCTGCCGGAACAAGATAACCGAGCGATTTCCCGGTTCCCGTTCCCGCTTCGACGAGTAACGGCGTTTCTTGATCGAGCGATTGATAGACATGACGCATCATCTCGAGCTGCCCACGTCGCTCTTCGTATCCTTCGAATAGACGAGGGAACGTCACGGCATTCAATTCATCAACGAATGGTCCGAACGGTTCAAGAACGGGCGGATGCGTTAAGCGTTCGATCGTCTGACGCTTTTTCAAAGCGATTTTTCGAAAACGATCAAACTGTGAATCCTCCTCGATGCCGACTAAACGAATCGCATGGTCGATTTCCTCTTCGATGGCACTGAACAGGCGTGGTGATAAACGTCTTAAGTGCTTCAATGTCTCAAGCGGCAACGTATGTAGTCGTTTGAGTAGTTCAAGCAACAATTCAGCCGTCGCCGAAGCGTCACTCCCTGCCCGGTGCGCTTCTTGATGGGCAAGGTGTAATGACTCTGACAGATGCGACAGCGCGTGGCTTTCTGCTGTCGGAAGTAAGATTCGTGCGAGTTCGACCGTATCGATGACAGGACCTGTGTACGGCAAGTATCCTTCCTCTTCTAACGCATCGTTTAAGAAGTTTAAATCGAACTGCACATTATGTGCGACGAAGACACCACCATCGAGCAATGATAAGACACGCGGTGCGATGACATCGAATGTCTCGGCCTCTTTGACATCCTCATCCGTGATGCCCGTCAACTGGGAAATGAACGGAGGAATCGGTTGGGTCGGACGCACGAAGGCAGACAATTGTTCTGTCAACTGTCCATCTTCAATGACCGCCATGCCGATCTCAATCATCTCATCGCCAGCCTTTATGGAATGACCTGTCGTTTCCAGGTCGACTACGACGTACTTTTTCTTCAACACTGATCCTCCACCTTTTATCCATCCTCTCCATGACCGGATGGCATTTCATTCTTCATCTTAACAAAAAAAGAGACCCGCTGACATGATCGGGTCTCTAAAATTTCATAAGATCGTGTGGGCGATTTCTTGAGACAACATTTGTTTGATGTCGTTCTGTTCATTTAGAACAGCCACTTTTGGAACATGTGTCGCGATTTCTTCCGTCGATAGTTGTGCGTACGCCATGATGATGACCTCATCTCCGACTTGGAAATGGCGAGCTGCCGCACCGTTCAAACAGATGACACCTGAACCACGAGCACCTTTAATCGCATACGTTTCAATCCTTGCACCGTTCTGATTGTTCGTCACTTGGACTTTTTCATTTTCAAGAATCCCGACAGCATCGAGTAAATCTTCATCGATCGTAATCGAACCAACATAGTGTAAGTTTGCCTCGGTGACCCGAGCTTTGTGTAGTTTAGCGTGCATGAATGTGCGTAACATCGTCATGCTCCTCTCGTATATAGTAAATTATCGATCAAACGTGCCGATGCAAACTGCACGGCGACAGCTAAGAGAATCGTAGTCGTTTGTTCCGTAACGGGTCCTAGTGATGGATAGTCGACGGCTTCGACGTAATCGATTGTCGTCCCTTCGAATTGAAGTGCTTCGCGCGTCCGATCGAGAACCGTTTCAACAGGCACCCCTTGATCGAGTGCTTGTTTCGCTTGTTGCAACGCCTGCTGGATGCCCGGTGCTTGCGCCCGCTCTGTTTCCGATAGATAGACATTGCGTGACGATTTTGCTAGACCATCCGCTTCGCGAATGATCGGGCAACGGACGATCTCAACCGGAACAAAGTAATCAGCGACATACGCTTCAATCAATGCGAGCTGTTGTGCATCCTTTAAACCGAAATATGCACGGGTTGGACGGACGACGTTCAATAGTTTGCTGACGACCGTCAACACACCATCAAAATGTCCTGGTCGTGATGCGCCGCATAAGACATCATCACCGGAGCGGACCGTAACACGAGCCATATCCAGCGGATACATCGTCTCGTTCGTCGGATAAAACAGATAATCGACCCCTTCTGCCTCCGCGATCTTCTGATCGCGTTCCGCGTCTCGTGGATAACGATCCAAATCTTCGTTTGGTCCGAATTGTGTCGGGTTGACGAAAATACTCAAGACGACGACATCGTTCTCTTGTCGTGCTTGTTTGAGCAAGGAGGCATGCCCTTCATGCAAGAATCCCATCGTCGGTACAAAACCGATTGAACCGGCTCCCGCTAAACGTTCGCGTAACGTCTGGACGTCCTGGATGATTTTCATTCTTTAGTCCCTCCATAAAGCGCACCAATCAGTTCTTCGTCCATCTGGAACGAGTGTGCTAGTTCAGGGAAGGCACCGGCTTTGACGTCTTTGACGTAAGCAGCGATCGCTTCCGTTCCTGAAGTATTCCAATCCGTGTACGCTTTGACGAACTTCGGTAAACGACCGACACCATACGTCAAGATGTCATGATAGACAAGTACTTGACCGGCGACGTCTGCACCGGCACCGATTCCGATGACCGGAATCGAGAGGAGCTCTTGAATGCGTTTCGCGAGCGGATGCGGCACACATTCGAGGACGAGCATCTTAGCTCCGGCACGCTCTGCTTCCAAACTGTCTGCAATCAGTTGTTCGGCTGCTTCTAATGATTTCCCTTGGACTTTGAATCCTTCAAGGACACCAACGGATTGTGGTGTTAATCCGAGATGCGCGACGCAAGGCATCCCAGCGTCCGTCAAACGACGAATCGTCTTTAAGATCTCCCCTGCCCCTTCCAGCTTCAAGGCATCTGCCTGCGATTCTTGGAAGATACGCGCCGCTGATTCAAGCGTGCGATCAAATGAACCATGATAACTTGCGAACGGCATATCGACGATCATGAACGTCTGTGGTGCGCCGCGGCGTACCGCGCGCGCATGATGAACCATGTCGTCGACCGTGACAGCAATCGTTGAATCATAGCCGAGGATGACGTTCCCGAGGGAATCGCCGACGAGCAACATATCGACTCCTGCTGCTTCCGATAGTTTTGCTGAAGGATAATCATACGCCGTCAACATGACGAGCTTCTCTCCAGCTTGTTGTTTTTTGAGTAATGGACCCATTGTGTGCATCGTGTTCTCTCCTTACGTGTGTAGGGAGGACAAAAGGAAAACGCCTTCTTCTCCAAAATAAATGCATGCGGAAAAGAAGGCGGAATAATTGAATATCGTCCTTCTGTCCCTGTCCGTTAAGATCAAGGCAGTTGAAACAGCTAAAACTGGCACCTGTCAATTCGGTATGGTTCCGGCAAGCGGATACCATCCGTGGCTTTATTATACATGACGGGAAAAGCTCTCTGCAAACCGTCTGATTCAAACCTTTATTCTTTTTCCCAGTAAATCAGCTCTGCCGAATGGAAACGGGTCTCCCCCGTTTCCGTCTCAATCCGAATCGTGCCCGTCTCGTCAATACCGAGCAATGTTCCGGAAGCGGTCATCTGACGTGTCCGTAGCGTCACTCGTTCATGTAAGCGATCTGCGAGTGTTTCCCACTCCGAGACGAAAGATCCGAATCCTAGCTCGAGCCACTGCGTGTATAGTCGTTCAAATCGATTCAAGAAAGTCGCGACGACCTCCGCACGTCGGAAAGTTCTTCCTGATTCTCGGACGAGCGAGGTAGCACGGTCCTCGATCCCTTCCGGAAACTGCTCGTGATGCACATTGATGCCGATGCCAATGATGACTGAACTGATCCGATCCGCCTCGGTCTGCATTTCCGTCAAAATGCCTGCCACCTTACGACCGTTGATCAAGATGTCGTTCGGCCATTTAATCGTAACTGGAACATCGAATGTCCGAAGAGACTGTGCAAGTGCAATACCTGCTACGAGCGTTAATTGACCTGCTTGGTGCATCGGTACATCTGGTCGGACGAGTAGACTCATCGCGATGCCCTCATTTTTCGCCTCATGCCACGTTCTCCCTAGCTGTCCGCGTCCATTCGTCTGGTGATCGCATACGACGAGTGTTCCTTCCTGCGCTTGCTGTTGCGCTTGCTCATGTGCAATCCGCTGCGTCGTGTCCAGTTCTTCGAAATGAAGGATGTGGCGACCAAGACGTTCTGTCGTTAACCATTGTTCAATCGCAATCGGTGTCAGCAAATCGCCTTCATCGACTAATTGATAGCCTTGTTTTTTATTCGAGATGATCTGGTATCCTTCTTCCTTCAAAGTTTGCATATGTTTCCAAATAGCGGTACGTGAAATATTTAACGTCTCTGCTAATTCCTGTCCGGAGTACCACGTCCGCTGACGAAGTGCGATCAAGATTTGTTCTCGGACTGAGTGCGCCATCGCTCTACCTCCTTCAATAATGTTACGCGGTCGTTTGGGCAAGCGCGGGTGACGACACTGTATTCCAAATGCAAAAGTGCTTCTTTGATCTGTTGTTTTTGGAGACCGAGGCGGATCATGTCTTTTCCGTCTACAGCGAGCTCTTTACGACTGCGAATCGGTAAGTCTGATCGCTCTGGATAATCCGTTCCTGTCATTTCCCGAAGGATCATCAGTTCTTCGTCCGACAATTGATAACGATCCCAGTCTTGTAACGGTCGGTGTAACAGAGGTATTAAACGCGTTGCGAGCTGCACTTGATGTTTCGATCGTTTCCAGCGTGTCAATTGATCTTTCGCGAGACCGGCATCGAGTACGAGTGTCCAGACAGCATCCTTTGAAACACCCTGAAACGACTGCTGCGCGAGTCCTGTGACGATTTCTGAAGTCATGCCGGGGAGGTAGCGTTCGATTCCAGTCCGGAGCATCGCCTGTAACGCCCGCTGTTTTCCAGGACCAAGTAAGAGTTTCTCGAACTCGATCGCAATCCGCTCAATCGCAACGGCCGCTAGGTGCGGAGCGAGTTCGACAATCGCTTGTTCAGTTGCCTCGTCAAGCGAGAAATCCAGTTGGCTCATGAAGCGGAATGCCCGCATCATTCGAAGCGCATCTTCATTAAAACGTTCGGCTGGTTCGCCGACCGTCCGGATGATCCGCTCTTCGATGTCACGCGCTCCTCCGAACAGATCGACACGTCCTGATGGTCTGAGTGCCATCGCGTTGATCGTAAAGTCTCGCCGGGTCAAATCCTCTTCCAAACTAACACCAAGCGTTACCGCATCCGGTCGCCGGCGATCGCTGTACGTTGCTTCCGAGCGGAACGTCGTGATCTCGTACGGCACGTGGTTGAGAACGACCGTCACGGTTCCGTGCTCGAGTCCTGTCGGAATGACGACAGGGAATAAGTCGATGATCTGTTCCGGTAACATCGAGCTCGCTAAATCATAGTCTCCTGGTGTCCGGTCGAGTAACATGTCGCGAACGGCGCCACCGACGATATAGGCTTCACCACCCGCTTGTTCGATCGTCTGAATGATATGATGTGCGCCTTCAAGCAAGTTCATGACGCGCACACACCCGTTCATAGACTTGTTCATAACGACGGACGATCTCATTCGAATCAAAACGACGACGCGTATCACGAATGCCCTCTTCTGCCATCCGTTCCCGTAACATCGGGTCATCCGCGAGTTCACCGATTCGTGCCGCAGCCATTTTGACGTCGTAAGTCGGAACGATATATCCGGTTAATCCGTCCTGGATGACTTCCGGTAAGCCACCTGCTGTCGAGACGACACTCGGGACACCAATTGCCATCGCCTCAAGGACGACGAGTCCGAACGCTTCTTTTTCAGACAACAGGACATGAATATCACTAATGGCGAGCAATTGCGCGACGTGTTCCTGTTTACCTGCAAAGATCACTTTGTCGTAAATGCCGAGTTCCTTTGCGCGACGTCTCGTTTGTCCCATCTCTGGACCATCCCCGACGAGCAACAGACGCATCTTCCGGTCTTTCGCTGCAATGGCGAACGCCGCAAGCGTATCATCGATTCGTTTGACCGGTCGGAAGTTCGAGATGTGAATGACGACGACTTCGTCCGCTTCGATGCCGTAATGCCGCTTCAAGCGTTCATCCCGCATCGGATAATAGACACTCTCATCAATCGAGTTCGCAATGACATCGATGTCGTAGTGTGCGTTGAGCGTCGCATTCGTCTCAAGCGCTAGACTCTCGGAGACGGCCGTGACCGCGTCTGATCGTTCGATGCCGTACCGGATGGCCGGTTGCATCTCTAAATCTTGCCCGATGACGGTGATGTCCGTTCCGTGTAACGTCGTCACGACGGCGACACCTTTTTTCTTTGCCATGTTTCGTCCGAGATCTGCACAGACCGCGTGCGGAACGGCATAATGAGCATGGATGACATCGAGATCGAATAAATCAATGATTTCTGCGACTTTTGACGCTAACGTAATGTCGTATGGTGGATATTTAAAAACGGAATACTGGTTGACTTCAACCAAGTGGACCGTGATGTTTGGCCGATATTCCGTCAGGCGAAACGGCATGCTCGACGTAATGAAGTGGACGTCATGTCCACGATCCGCTAATTTCATACCGAGCTCCGTCGCGACGACCCCACTCCCGCCGACGGATGGATAACAAAGAATCCCAATTGCTTTTTTCATGATAAAACCACACTCTCTTTATGACTTCTATTCGTCTCTATTCTAAGCAATATCAATCGGAATGACCATACTGATCACTTTTCGACTGATTTTCATAGGAAAAGCTAGTCTTTTTCCGACCGTGCCGTTACCCTAGAGAAAGAGTCTTGATTTGAAAGGAGCATACGGAAATGGCACCTCCATTCCAATTTCCGATTCGGATCCAGAACATTTTCTGGATTTTGATCGGATCATTCATCTTTGCTTTTGGTATTTATCATTTTAACGTTCAAAATGAGTTAGCAGAAGGCGGTTTTACTGGGATTACCTTGATCTTAAAAGGACTGTTCGGATGGTCTCCATCGATCACGAACTTAGTATTGAATGTCCCACTTTTTTTCGTCAGTTATAAAATTCTTGGTCGGACGACCTTCGTCTACACATTGGTCGGTACATTCAGTTTTTCCTTCTGGTATGGATTAATTGCCAAATATTCACCACTCGTCATCGACCTGCGCGACGATATGGTGCTTGCTGCGCTTTTTGCCGGTGTCTTCATCGGCGTTGGTCTTGGTATCATCTTCAACAATGGTGGTACGACAGGTGGCGTCGATATCATCGCGCGTTTGACGAAACGCTACTTCGGTTGGTCGATCGGTCGAACTTTCTTGATTTTCGATTTCTTCGTCATCGTCGCATCCTTGACGTATCTCGACTACAAACAAGCGATGTATACGTTACTTGCCGTTTACGTCGGCGCCCGCGTCATCGATTGGATGCAGGAGGGCACTTATGCTGGTAAAGCAGCGATGATCATCAGTGATCACCGGACGGAAATCGCCGACGGTATTCATGCGACGATGAATCGTGGCACGACCCGTCTGATCGCAAAAGGCGGTTACTCCGGACGGGATCTCGAAGTACTGTACGTCGTCGTCGCTCGCAATGAGATCAATCGCTTGAAGACGCTCGTTAAAAGTGTCGACCAGCACGCCTTCATCACGTTGCATGACGTCTATGAAGTAACAGGAGAAGGTTTCACGTTCGACGAAAATCGGGTCCCAATCAAAGAAACGTAAAAAAACACGGATCGCTCAAACGAGCAATCCGTGTTTTTCGTTTTAGTCATCACTTGACGGGTTGAAGACGAGCAGTGCGAGACGAAGGAACTCGGCAACAGCAACGAGTGTTGCTGCCACGTACGTCCAAGCCGCTGCGTTCAAGACACGACGTGAACCACGTTCTTCTTCGGCATCAATGATGCCATGCTCCGTCAACTGCGCCATCGCTCGATTTGAGGCATCAAACTCGACCGGTAACGTGACGAGTTGGAAGATGACGGCACCAAGCATCAAGACGACACCAAGCATCGCAAGACCACTAAATCCAGCGAACAGACCGATCAACAACAGTGGAAACGATAAGTTCGATGTGATCGACGCGACAGGTGCGATCCGGTGACGGACACGCATCATGTTGTAATCCGTCGCATCTTGAATGACGTGACCGATTTCGTGCGCTGCGATCGAAACGGCTGAGACCGTCGAACCGTAATAGACGTCTTCCGACAAACGAACGACTTTGTTCGTCGGGTCATAATGATCGGACATCGTTCCACCGATCGGCTCGAGACGGACGTTCGTGATCCCGTTCTGCTTCATGATGAAGTCTGCGACCTGCGCTCCCGTCACCCCACTCTGAATCGGAACATCTTGATATTTTTTATAGGTGCTCCGCACCCGCATCTGAGCCCAGATCGGGACGATGATGATGATCGCGAGATAGATCAAATAGTTTGCCACGAGACATCGTTCCTTTCTTTTTTTGATTATAGGTCTATTTTATGTTCAAGTGATCTTATTGTCAATTGAATCGCGCGCGACAAGCAGATATCCCATCAAAAGACATAATCCGGTCAACCAGAAGGAGCCGTAGCCGATCCACTGGATATGCTCCGCAAGCGCTGGGTAACGCGGCCATTGTCCGAGGACGTAATCGACGACATCGTTGTGAATGACCCAGATGGCGACGAGGACAAGCTCCTTGACGCGAAACGTCATCAGCGGACTGTATAATAACGCCTGGAACGCCATCGCTCCGTGCGACACCATCAACATCAGTGCCATTGCTGTTAAGATTGGATCCTCCGTTCCGAGTTGATTCAACATCAACGCATTCATGACGACTGCCCAGACCCCATATTTGATCAATGTCACGAACGCGAGCGCTTCAAATAGGCGGGAACGTCGTCCGAAAATCCAGAGAAAGACGATGATCGTAAAGAACAGGGATGCTGTCGGGCTATCCGGAATAAATGGGTAGTAATACCACTTCGATGTCGCAAGTTGTGGTTCATACCAGTAGTAACCGTATAATGTGCCTGCTAAGTTGATCAACCCGACAATCCAGAGTACGGCTTTATGTCGGAGTAATGTCAAAATACCTTGCAATCGTTTCACCTCATCATCGACAAAAGCCGGAGGATTGCTCCCCCGGCTTTTGGCTTATTTATTGTTTTCGCCGCCTTCACCGTATGAAGCGATGAATTTCGCGAGTTCTTTACGATCCGCATCTGATCCTTTGTACTGACCAGCAGGCATCGAACCGATCCCTTTATCTGCGATTTCATAAATCTCTTCTTCTGTCTTCTTCGTACCGACGAGTGCCGGAGCTGCTGCTCCACCCTCGAGGTTTTTACCATGACAGTTGACACATGACTGGTTCGAATAAATTTCGTATCCTTTTGCCGCTGTATCAATTTCTGGTCCTTCGTTCATCGTCAACTCACCTTGTTTATGGATTGTATCCCAGTGAGTCGTTTGAACAGATTCCCAAGTCAAGAAGACGATCGAGACGACTGCGAGGAGCATCATGCTGACTGCGATCGGACGTTTCGCAGGACGACGTTCAAGACCTTGGTCGAGCCATGGCGCGACGAGAAGTGCTGTGAACGCAAGACCTGGGAGAATGACCGTTCCCATCAAGATATATGGACCTGCAGCGAATTGGTATTTCAAGAGCTGATAGAGGAATAGGAAGTACCAGTCCGGAAGTGGAATGTACGACGTATTCGTCGGATCGGCAATGTTTTGAAGTGGTGCTGCTTCTACGATTGTCAGTGTCATGAAGCCGATCAAGAAGACCGCTCCAACCATCCATTCGCGAAGTAAGAAGTTTGGCCAGAACGCTTCCGTTCGACCTGGATATTCCGAGTAGTCTTTCGACTTGTTCGGCATCCGGTTGTTGATCGACACCCGTGAATCGGTGACGAATTTCATTCCTTTACCACGATGCATCGTGTTCTCCCCCTTTTTTGTTGTCTAGATGATAGTCGGTTTAAAGTGGTCCAGAGATCCCTTGTTTACGGATCATCATGAAGTGGGCCCCGAGCAAGACGAACAATGCTGCAGGAAGGAAGAAGACGTGAATCGCAAAGAATCGAGCGATTGTACTTGCGCCGACGATTTCTCCACCCGCAAGGAGGGTCTTCGCGATACCACCGATGACCGGAATACTTTCAGCAATCTGAATCGTAACTTTTGTCGCGAACAACGCTTTCATGTCCCAAGGCAATAGGTATCCTGTCAGACCGAGAGCTAAGACGACGAAGAACAAGAGAACTCCGACGACCCAGTTCAATTCACGTGGTTTCTTGTATGAACCAGTGAAGAAGACACGTAATGTATGTAGGAACAACATTACGATAACGACCGACGCACCCCAGTGGTGCATACCACGAACGATTTGTCCGTGTGCGACTTCATTTTGAAGATAGTAGACGGACGCGTGTGCGTTGATGATGTCCGGTACATAATACATCGTCAAGAACATCCCCGAAAGAATCTGGATGACGATCGTAAAGAACGTCAATCCGCCAAAACAATAAACGAAAGCTGAAAAGTTATGTGCCGGGTTGACGTGCTCCGGTACTTCATGGTCGGCGATATCTCGCCAGAGCGGCGTAATGTCAACGCGCTCATCGATCCAATCATAGATTTTTTGCATCATCGCTTACGCACCTCTTTCGACTGGTTTACCAAGGTAGAGGAAACCATCTTTCTGCTGCATTTCATAACCATCGAGTGGTTTCGTCGGAGGCGTTCCTGGAACGTTGACGCCATCCTTCGTGTACCGACCGAAGTGACATGGGCAATAGAATTGCTCCGGGTGCGTCGGATCTGAACCGAAGCTGACTTGGCAACCTAAGTGTTTACAAATTGGTGAGAGGGCTAAAATTTCTCCCTTATCATCTTTGAACACCCAAGCTGACAACGTTTCTTCGAACTCATACCATGCATCTTGCGTTTGTTTCTTGAAGT
The DNA here is from genome assembly GCF_018618895.1 of Exiguobacterium sp. s143. NCBI lineage: Bacteria > Bacillati > Bacillota > Bacilli > Caryophanales > Exiguobacterium > Exiguobacterium sp. s143. The sequence goes on from NZ_JACSMX010000001.1 coordinate 566,522, forward strand.
CGACCCGTTTTGGTTCTGTCGTGATATCCGACAACTTCATTACTTTTACTTTATCGCCTGCTCCTGATTTCTTCAGGACTGGATCAACTGCGAAGTTGACCATCGGCATGACCATCGTCGCCGCCATGAAACCGCCGACGCCTGTCAATGTATACGTCAAGAACTGACGACGTGTTACGTTAGACCCGTTTTGAGCCATCTCGATCCCCCCTTGTGATGTACGCTGTGCCCCAAGACGACAGTACTTCACACAAATTTCTCACATGGTAATAGTATCTTAATAAAATCATTGCGTCAACCGCTTCATAGCGCGGTCCAACGGTTTCCTAACTGTTCGAGAACTTGTCCTACAAAATTCCCGACCATCTGACCTTGTTGGTCACGACTCATCGTCTCAAGAGCTAGACGTGGCACGTAGATAATCTCTTCAGCGGCAGTCTCCTTCCACCTTAAATCAGCAGTGATGAAGGTGATGAAACGGAATTGCCCGGAAGCAGCCGCTTGACGCCATCCTTCCAACTGTTCGATCGACGGTGCATCGATATAGGTCAGAGCAGGAACGAGCAACGCCCGTCCGGATAGCTGGCGTTCGACTTCGGACGCCACCGTCAATGTCATGTCTGCGCATTCCGCGTAAGCATGCATCGCCTCATCGAAACCGACCGGAAGCAAAGGCACGATCAGCGTATCGATGTACGCTTGCTCGCTTCGTGTCCGCTGTACGTCGGATGGTTTGAAACGCAAGTCATTTCCCCCTTTCTTCGTACTTACAATTCGTCACATTTAATGTATCATATCCGCATTTCCTCCTACTCTCTTAATGTGAACGTTTTATGAAATTCCACTCTATTTTTCTTCATATTTTGCACAAATCTTCACATACGAAAGGACCCTACTACCTCTGCTGGGCAATAGAGTCCTTCTGTTAAGGAAGTTGACTTCGAACGAGCCGTAACTGTTCGGAAAGAGAGTGGAATCGATGTTGATCGCGTGCATCCAGCGCTTCATCAATCAAGCGGACTAAACGTTCTTCTTCCTGCCGATTGACCGTGACCGCGATGAAATGTGTCGCTTCATCTGCTAAGCGCGGTTCAACAGCAACTTCTGGGCGAAACGGATTTTCTTCTAGTAAAGACAAATACTCGTCATCCATCATCATACCTTGGAAGTTCAACTCGATATAGACATCTTCCGAGGTCAGGCGGATGTCATGATACGCTTTTTCTGGATCTAACGTCGTGACATCCCCTTTTTTGAAGAGAAACGGTTCCGCATCGAATCCGTATGTCGTCATGATGATTGCCTTCGGAGCGAAGGTCGCATTTTGGACGAAGTGTACTTGCTCGAGTTTTGCCTCATTACGCAGCCAATAATCGATGATCCATTTCGCTTCCCGTCGCTTTAACGTGTAATAGGTCAAGATGCGGCGTAAGAATCGCTGCTTTCTCTCTATCATCTCAATCCTACTCCCTTCTCCCGTGAAGTCATCCATCCATTCGTTCAACATAGTCGACGAGTTCGTTATCTTCTGGTGTCAACTTAGCAGCGCGGCGGAGAAGACGTTGTCCCTCTTCACGCCGTCCTTCCTCGACGAGTGCGAATCCATACTCTTTCAAGAAGAGCGCATCTTCCGTGAATGCACCTTCGACTATCGCATAATTCTCCATCGCTTGTGTGTATTCCTCTAAGGCATACAAAGCGCGTGCCCGGTACCATGTTAGAATCGGAGCCGTGACGTGTTCTTCAATGGCAGAGATCGTCTCGATCATCGCTTCGTGGTCCTCGTCTTCAGCAAGTAACGACAGCAAACGTTCCGCTGCGACTATCGATTCCGGATTCAAGGCAAGCGCCTCACGTAGCGCTTGGACGCTTCCAGCGCGATCGCCGAGTTTTAGAAGGAACAAGGCTTCCATCGTCCGCAACTCATCATTGTAATCGTCGCGCTCCATTCCTTGTTTGATGACGTTCAGTGCTTCTTTTGTCAAACCAAGTTCGGCTTGGCTTTCCGCATATGGTACGTACGCCGACGTATAGTCAGGATCCTGTGCAATCAATTGCTGGAATGTCTCGACCGCTTTTTGATGTTGACCGACACGGTGAGCCGTCATCGCAAGACCAAACAGCGTATGCAGGTCGGAACGTTCTGCGACAGCACGTTCGTACAGTGGAATCGCATCTTCAAATTGTCCTGTCATCGCGAGTGATTCCGCGTAAAGGGCATCGAGCGGCAATTCAGCACGTAACTCTGGTCGCTCCGCGATTTCGGCGAATAACGGTACCGCCTGATCAAACGCACCAAGCGTCATGTAGAGCTCAGCCAAACCGTATGCTAGTAACGGTTCGTCCGGTGCAAGGTTACGCGCTTCCTTCAGCTTCGCTAACGCTACTTCGTCAAGACCTTGCGACTGATAGAGGTCAGCGAGTAATACGAGAGAACGTGGACCATATTCCGTGTCCATTGTGTCGACCTGTTCGAGGACGGAGATCGCTTCTTCTTCGCGATCCAAATCGATATAACATTCTGCTAGTAACAAGGCTACTCCCGCGTTACCCGCATATTCGACGTAAAGCGGCGCCAAGAGATCGACCGCTCGGTCAGACAAACCGAGTTCGATATAGAGATCGGCAACAGCGAGGCGGTCCTCATCCGTTCCTGTCTTTTCGAGTTTTTCTAATGCTGCTAACGCTTCTGAGGTGTGACCATGTTCTAATTCTTCGATGATGCCATTCAATAGTTGTTCATTCAAGGCAAACGCCCCACTTTCTGTCATCCGCCTATTGCTTACTCAGATTGGTCGGATTGAAGTTTCTTTAAATCATCATAGAACGTTGGGTAGCTGACTTCAACTACTTCGCGTCCATGAACCATAATTTCTGGATTGATCGTCGCCGCGATCGTCAACATCATCGCGAGCCGGTGATCACCTGCACTGTCGACTTCCGCTGCTTGCAGAGGTGTCGGTCCTTCGATGATCATGCCGTCATCCGTTGCCTCGATGTTCGCTCCAAGACGCTGTAATGCCGTCACGACGGTCTCGATCCGATCCGTTTCCTTGACACGAAGCTCTTGTGCATCACGAATGATTGTTCGTCCTTCAGCTTGCGTCGCAAGCAAAGCGAGTAACGGAATCTCATCAATCAAGGATGGAATCTGATCACCTTCGACCGTGATTGCTTGTAACGATGTCGTCTCGACGGTCACATCTGCCGTCTCCTCTCCACCGTCTTCTGAACGATGATTGATTTCGACACTTGCACCCATCTGGCGTAATGTCTGTAAAAAACCAATCCGTGTCGGATTCATCAAGACGTGGGTCGTCGTGATGCGACTATCCTGCCCGATTGCTGCTGCCGTCCACCAAAACGCTGCTGACGATGGATCGCCTGGAATGTCGAGTGACGTTGCTTGTAAGCGTACAGGACCTTGAACACGAATGTGCCGACCATCCTCACGTTCATCGATCGCTACGTCAACACCGAACTGCGGCAACATCCGTTCCGTATGGTCGCGTGACAGGATCGGCTCGATGACTGTCGTCTCACCCGTCGCATGCAGACCTGCGAGCAACACGGCACTTTTCACTTGTGCACTTGCGACTGGCAACGTATACGTCGTTCCGACAAGCGGCGTTCCTGTGATGTGAAGCGGCGCCGTCTCACCTGTGATGTTCGCTCCGAATAAGGCAAGCGGTTCCGTGATCCGTTTCATCGGACGTCTACGCAAGGAAGCGTCGCCATCGAGTGCATACGTCGCTTGACCGCCTGCTAGGATACCGCTCAAGAGACGAATCGTCGTCCCCGAGTTTCCGCAATCGATCGTTGCTTCTTGGAATGTATCCGTTCCGGTGATCCGAATTTCCTCTGGTGTTCGATCGATCTGTGCACCGAGCGCCTGCATCGCTTCTAGTGAAGCAAGACAATCGGCCCCTTCAAGTGCGTTTCTGACACGTGTCGTTCCCTCGGCGATTCCGCCGAACAGGAAAGCACGGTGCGTCATTGATTTATCGCCAGGTACTTGTACTGTTCCTCTTAAGCCCATTCTAGACACCTCACTGTTTGATTGAATGCTTGACGCAATCGTTCTTCGCTGATCGCTTCTAAAATGAAGCGCCCTTCTTTTTCAAGTACGAATCGAATCGTTGCTTGGTGGTTCTTCTTGTCGCGACGCATCAGTTCAAGGTATGTCTTAAACGATTGTCGATCCGGTAATTCCGTTCCAAGACGATGGAGCAATTGCCCAAGCTGCTTCGCCTGTTCGTCATTTCCTTCCAAGAACTTGACGAAGACGAGTCCGATCCCTACTGCCTCGCCATGCGCAAGACCAGGACTCGCATATTCAACGGCATGACCGAATGTATGTCCATAGTTCAAAAAGGCACGCATCCCTTGCTCCGTCTCATCTTGTTCGACGATATCCCGTTTCACATTGATCCCCCGTGCGAGCCAGTCTTCCAAATCGAGTCCTTTGACAGCATCCAGCGAAATATCGAGTAACGAATCCGCAAATGATGGTCGCGCAAGGAACCCATGCTTGACTAACTCAAAGAAGCCACTTCGCCATTCCCGGTCTGGTAATGTCTGAAGGAGCGTTAAATCATACACGACACCACTTGGCTGATAAAATGCACCGACTAAGTTTTTACCGAGGGAGAGGTTAAGACCAACCTTTCCACCAACACTTGAATCGTGCGCTAACAGTGTCGTCGGAATTTGAATGAACGGGATGCCGCGCAAAAAGGTTGCCGCGACGAATCCCGCTAAATCACCAATCATTCCACCGCCAAACGCAAGGATCAGGCTATGACGTGTCATCCCATACCGAACCCCTTCTTCGAGTAGAGCGCCATAAACGGCAAGCGACTTACTGTGCTCCCCAGGCGCAACAGTGCTGATATGAACGTCGATCGACGGCGATGCATCCGCTAACGCATCCTGCAATCGATCCATCTGCAAGTGATGTACCGTTTCATCCGTGATGACCCAGATGCGGTCCGCCTCGTTCAGCGCTGAAAGATGCGATAACCGGGCTAATGCCCCATTTCCGATAAGTACTGGATATGACGTGTTCAACCGGATATCAAATTCGATCAAAACGTCCGAACCTCCTCTTTATAAGCGGCGACGGCAGCCTGAAGACGATCGAGTGTCGATGTCCCGAACATTTCAAGGATAGCGACCGCAATCTCAAATGCGACGACGGCTTCTAGAACAACCGATGCGGCTGGAACGGCACAGGCATCACTTCGCTCGATTTGTGCCGTGAATGCTTCCTTCGTCTCGATATCGACTGATTGCAGTGGACGATAGAGCGTCGGAATCGGCTTCATCGCAATTTGGACGCGAATCGGCATGCCTGTCGACATCCCGCCTTCGATTCCGCCTAGATGGTTCGTCCGCCGATGATAGCCGGATGTATCATGAACGATTTCATCTTGGACGGTACTCCCCTTGCGACGACCAAGTTCATACCCGTCACCAAAACCGACTGATTTCATCGCATTGACGCTAATGACAGCTTGTGCAATCCGGCTGTCGAGCTTTAGATCGTTTTGGGTGAAGGACCCGACGCCTGGCATCATTCCTGTCACGACGACTTCGATTTCACCGCCGAGTGTATCCCCTTCTTTTTTGGCCGCATCAATTTCCTCCATCATCCGTTGTCCCGCTTGTTCGTCAGCACATCGAACGGGTGAAGCGTCAATCGTTTCCTTATGTTCGACGGGATCCTTCCACGGTGCATCGATGCCACCGATCGACCGTACGTGCGAGAACACTTCAATCCCGAGTTCATTCAGTAATTGTTTAGCGAAGGCGCCGACGGCAACACGTGCTGCCGTCTCACGAGCGGAAGAACGTTCTAGTACATCGCGTAAATCGCGATGACCGTACTTCAATCCACCAACGAGATCCGCATGTCCAGGACGTGGACGCGTCAACGTCCGCGGGCGCTCCAACTGTTCTTCGAGCGGTTCCGCTTGCATGACTTGTGTCCAGTGCGTATGATCCTTATTCTCGATGAACAAACTGATTGGTGATCCCGTCGTATATCCATGACGAATCCCACCACGTGCATCAATTTGATCCTGTTCGATTTGCATGCGTCGTCCGCGTCCGTATCCGCCTTGGCGACGTGTCATTTCACGCTGGATGGCTTCGAAATCAATCGTGAGTCCTGCTGGCATCCCATCGATGATGACGGTCAACCCTTTTCCGTGTGATTCTCCTGCTGTCATGTAACGCATTCGCTTCATCCCTTCCTGTTTAACCGATTTTTTCGTAAAAGAAGCTCTGTTTCATCTTTAATCCAAACCGTTCGGGCTGGAAAATTTGTTCCGTTCCACCAACGAATAGGATTCCGCCTGGCTTTAAGGCCTCGACGAACGAACGATAGACGTGCGCTTTCGCTTCTTCTGTAAAATAAATCAGCACGTTGCGGCAGATGATTAAATCAAACCCTGTATCGTACCGGTCTCCTAACAGATTATGTTTACTGAAACGAACGAGTCGTTTGATTTCTGGAACGACTTCGAACGTTTGCTCTTGCTCGATGAAATATTTCTTTTTACGCGCTTCGACGACTTCATTTAATGCAGAAGCTCCATATCGACCAAGCTTGGCTTTTTCAAGAACGAGTTCATCCAAATCCGTTGCTTGAATCGTAAAGGCGGATGGATCGAGCCGTTCACTTAAAATCATCGCGAGAGAGTATGGTTCTTCTCCGGTCGAACAAGCTGCGCTCCACGTCCGGATTCGTCCATGTGCTCGCGACTCTAGGATCGGTAAAATATCTTGTTCCAATTGTTGCCAACGAATCGGATTACGGAAAAATTCACTGACATTGATCGTCATCCGGTCTAAAAACTCGTCGTATAACGATGTGTCCTTATCCATTGCCTGCATATAAGAAGCAAATGTACTATATCCTTTTTTGTCACGTAACGCCGTCAATCGCCGCTTCATCTGTGCTTCTTTATACTGACCGAGATCAATCCCTGATTTGGTCTTGAATCGTTGAATAAAAAGTTCATAATCTTCCAATTGGCACACCTCGCTCACTCTCGATATCGAATGGTCATTTCCATGACCGGTTCAACTTATTTTCTATAGTAGCATAAAGCTATAGGCATTCCAAAAAGCAATTAGACAATTGGGTCATTCCGTTTTACAAGAACACGACAAAAGGGATTCGATCAAATCGAATCCCTTCCCCGTTGTCTTTCTATTCATGTATTACGCGTTGACTGGTTGTCCTTGAAACCAGAGGGCAAGCTCACGCTCCGCACTCTCGACACTATCCGAACCATGGATGACGTTCTCGCTCATCGTGTTCGCGAAATCACCACGGATCGTTCCAGGTGCTGCTTCAAGTGGTTTTGTTTTCCCAATCATCAAACGCGAGACGGCGACGACGTCTGTACCCTCGACACGAAGTGCAACGACAGGACCCGATGTGAGGAAAGTGACCAACTCTCCAAAGAACGGTTTCTCCGCATGCTCTTCGTAATGTGCTTTTGCTAGCTCTTCTGTGACGTTCATCATTTTCATTTCACGAATGATGAATCCTTTGCGTTCGATCCGTCCAATGATTTCCCCAATCAATCCACGTTCTACGCCATCCGGTTTGACCATCAAAAATGTCTGTTCCATCTCTAGTTCCCCCTATGAAATGCTTTTAGAAAAGCGCTTACATAGTCAGTTTACTGGCTTTTGAGAAGAACAGCAAGAAATTTTTGACAATCTTTATCCTTTTCGTTTTCCAACGTAGCGTGCGACTTCTTCAAGCGATCGTTTAGCAGAAGATTTAGGTAATGGTTCGAGACGTTTGATGGCACGATGGATATAATGATCGACTGTTTGTTGCGTTCGTTCAAGAGCTCCCGAAGTTTGAAGAAACGATAATAAGGGTGCGACTTCTTCATGTGTTGGCATACTCTCGATTTTTGAAAGACGTTCATAAAAGACAGCATCTTCTGCACCATAAAAGACAGGTAACGTTTTGTGTCCATGACGCAAATCCTCTGCTACTGGCTTACCAAGTTCTGTGCGATTCGCTGTGAAATCAAGCAAATCGTCAGCAATTTGAAAAGCAAGTCCGATATCTCGTCCAAACAACCGTAACGCTTTCGTATCGGCTGCAGAACAGTTCGCAACAATTGCACCCAGGTGACAACTCGCTTCGATGAGAATAGCTGTTTTTCGTTCAATCCGTTTGATGTAGCGTTTAATTGACTGTTCCCAATCATATTGGTCATAGATTTGTTCAATCTCACCTTCGCAAATTTCACGCATCGTATGGACCATCACCTGGACAAGTTCCGGCTTTCCAACTTCACCAATCAATCGAATCGCCTCACCGAACAGATAATTCCCGGAATACAGCGCTACTTCTTCATCAAAGTATTGCATGACAGTCGGTTTCCCTCGTCGTAGTTCCGCGTCATCAATGACATCGTCATGAACGAGTGATGCCATATGGACGAGCTCAAGACTGGCCGCCACACGAATCAGCTCATCCCGATCTGCTTCACCGAATTTAGACGCTAACAATACGAATGCCGGCCGAATCCGTTTTCCACCAGCCTTCAACAGTTGCTTTCCAGCCGCATCGATCGTTGGTTCCTCAGAAGCGATATGACTGATCAGAAAACGATCGACTAAATTAACTTCCTTCGTGACATCACGGTATATGGAATGCAGTGACATCTCACCACTTCTTCCCAAGGTGCATCGCAGCAGCCCCACCCGCGAATGCCTTGACTTCCACTTGCATGAAGCCTGCCTGTTCGAAGAGTTGTTTCAGTTCGACGCGGTCGAGGAACACTTCCGTCGATTCTTGTAGCCAGTTGTATTGATCGTATGATTTCGCAAGCAATCGCCCGACTTGTGGCATGATTTTTCCGAAATACAATGAATATGCTTCGCGGAAAATCGGTGCCGTCGGTTGACTCGTCTCGAGACAGACGACCGTTCCACCTGGTTTTAAGACACGATGCATCTCTTTGATGACCTGTAGATAATCCGGTACGTTTCGTAGACCAAAACCAATCGTCACATAATCGAACGAGTTATCACCGAACGGTAGATCCATCGCATTTCCGTGAATCAATTCGATGTTTTTCATATCGAGCGCTTCTACCTTCTCCACGCCGACTCTTAGCATGTTTTCTGAAAAATCAAGTCCTTTGATGACACCTGTCGGACCGGCTGCTTTCGCTAGTTGAATCGTCCAGTCCGCTGTCCCACAACAAAGATCGAGACATTTAGCGCCCGGGAAGACTTGCATCCGGCGCATCGTCTCGCGTCTCCATAGTTTATGCAGTCGGAAGCTGATTACTGAATTCATTTGATCATAGTTCGTTGATATCGATTGAAACACTTCATATACTTTTTTTTCTTTATCTTTTGCCTGCACACCGCTCACCCTTTCCAAGATCTCATGCTACCGCCATCTGCTCGAGATGCGATAACAGTAATTTCTGTGCGACCAGATCCAATTGTTCTGCCTGTTGTTGAATGATCTGCCGCCCCTGTCGTGTCAGCCATTCTCGTTTCGTGATTGCCGCGAGTCCTTGCATTAATCCGAACTCTGCTGTTAACCATAAGAGAACCCGTTCTTCCGTCGATGCATAATTCATTTCGTGAAGGGCACACTTTGCCTCGTTGACCCGTTGAATCGTCCGTCCGAGTGAAACGAGAATCTCTTTTGGTAACCCAGCTAGCTGTTCGAAAAAGTAGCTCGAGAATAAATCCCCTGCTAATACAAGCAACTGTCGCTCCTTCGAACCGCGTAGCGTTTCATTAACACGCTCATGCAGACGTAGCGCTACTTGTGCGAAATGAATCGCTTTGACGAGTGCTTCCGTATCCAGCGTGTCATGTTGAGCGACATCAATCAACCAACTGATCTGTTCACGATCGATGGAAGGGAAATCCACATGTCGAGCCAATCGTGTCGTTTGTTTAGTGGTGAGTGCAGTGATGATTTCATCCACGCGCAGCTCATGTTGTTCCATGCTTTTACCCCCCGATCTCCAGTGCCATCTCGTTGATGGACGTTCTTCTTTTTTAATATACCATAATCGGCGGGCTTTCACGCTTCTGAATGTCCACAAAAAAGCCGCCCGAGAAAATCTCGGGCGACTATGTAGCCGGATTACTTCACAGCATCTTTCAATGCTTTACCTGGTTTGAAGGCAGGTACTTTGCTTGCTGGAATCTCGATATCTTCTTTCGTACGTGGGTTGCGACCTTTACGGGCTGCACGCTCACGGACTTCGAAGTTACCAAATCCAATCAATTGGACTTTCTCTCCAGACTGAAGTGTCTCAGTGATCGATTCGAATGTTGATTCAACAACTTTCGTCACGTCTTTTTTTGTAAGACCTGATTTTTCGACGACTGCTTGAATGAGTTCAGTTTTGTTCATTACTTTCACCCCCTCCCAATCACTTCTTCGAGGGTAATCATACCCCATAAACGTTGCTATTACAACATTTTCGTGTAAATAACGTTCAATTTTCAGATTCTTCGCTCGATTCCTCTGAAAACACAGGTTCGCCTTTTTCGTTTATCGTGTAGCTTTGAGAATAGGCAGGAACAAAAGGTTGATCTTCATAGAGCAAATACCGAATATCCTGACCGACTTTCGGCTTTTTCTTCGCAGTTTGAACAGCTTTCTTCAACTCAGGTAAATAGTTGATGAAGAGGCGTCCTTGACCATCGACATAGATCGACAACTTTTCATCTGAATACGGACTTGGGACAGTCGGTTCTTTTTTGATGAATAGTTTTTTATAGTCAAGCGTAAACTGGTTTTTTCCGAACGATCCTTTAAACGGATACTTTTCGTTCTTCTTCCGATACGCATCAATCCGAACTTGGAGCTTCTGTAACTCTTCTGCAACAAGTAAATCCATCAACTTAACAGTCGGTTTCGTGTCGACATCGACTAACAGATAGATGAATGTTCCTCCACCTTCAAAACTGTTCGATGGTGGATCACTCATATAACGCGGAATGAGCCGCCCTAATTCGATTTGATAACGCTCCATGAGCGGAGTATCTGCTTCCATCGTCTTGATGGGCAAAACACCCGTGTCTTTTTGATACGCATCGACAGCATCCTGTACGGTACGCAACTGTTGCGGATACGGTACGCGGTTCGACGGTTTCTGACTGTCTGGAAACAGACAACCCGATAACAACGTCACCGGAATGAGCATGAGGATCACGAACCACTTCTTCATGCGCTTGGCCCCGCCATGACAATGAATACCATGATGATCGACGCAACGATGAAACATACGAATGCCAAAGTCGATACGAGAACCTGCCATATCCCCTTCAACTTCGTCCGACTGACCGTGACCAGCAAGACACTGATCGCAAAGAGTCCAATGCCAGCGAACGAGATCCACATTTTTATTAATCCTGGACTCAAGGTTTCCACCCCACTCCGTTAATCTTTCGTCGTGAAGAGATGCTCGATCTCATTTTTCTGTGGTCGTTGCATCAACTTTTTGACTTCTTCTTCCGGTGTATGACCGTCAAAGAGAACATGGTAGAGGGCGGAAGTGATTGGGAGTTCACACTGTTTCGTCTCCGCCAAATCATATGCCGCTTGAGTCGCGCGAACACCTTCGACGACCATTCCCATGTTTTCTAGCACCGTCTCTAATTTTTCACCGCGACCGATGGCATTCCCCGCACGCCAATTTCGACTATGAACCGATGTACAAGTAACGATCAAGTCACCCATTCCTGTCAATCCAGTGAACGTCATCGGGTTAGCTCCAAGCATCGTACCGAGACGTGCGATTTCGACCATTCCACGCGTAATCAATGCTGCTTTGGCATTGTCCCCGTAACCGAGACCATCCGTCATACCTGCGGCAAGCGCAATGATATTTTTGAGCGCCCCACCGAGCTCAGCTCCAATGATATCCGCATTCAGATAGACGCGGAAGTTTTCATTCGTAAACAGCTCCTGCACACGACCAGCCTCTTCTAAATCATCCGATGCGATGGTCACTGTCGTTGGTTTACGTAACGCGACCTCTTCGGCATGCGATGGACCCGTCAAGACACAAACCGCTTTGCGTTTCGCAGGATCGACCTCTGCTTCGATTAATTCTGACAACCGAAGATGGGTCTTTGGCTCGATTCCTTTTGACGCATGAATCAGAACGACTGGTTCCGTCAACAATTCATTCAATTGTCGGGAAACCGAACGAATCGCAGAGGACGGTGTGACGATCAAGATATGTGTTGCGCCTTCAACCGCCACTTTAAGATCCGTCGTCGCCTTCAATGATTGTGGTAACATGACACCCGGCAAAAATTGCGCGTTTTCATGATGTTCATTGATGCGGTCGACAGTTGTTTGTTCACGACCGTAAAGCATGACTTCCTGATCATTATCGGCTAGGACGAGCGAGAGCGCCGTTCCCCAGCTTCCCGCTCCGATGACAGCGATTTTGGTCATACTGACTCACCCCATTATTGTTTTTGACGAGCTAAAATCCGGATTGGTGTACCTGTAAAATCAAATGCTTCCCGAATCCGATTCTCAAGATATCGTTTATAAGAGAAGTGCAGCAATTCTGGATCATTGACGAACAAGACGAACGTTGGCGGACGTGAGGCGACTTGAGTCGCGTAGTTGATCCGAAGACGAACGCCTTTATCCGTCGGCGCTGGGTTCATCGCGACAGCGTCAACGATGACATCGTTCAAGACGCTTGTCTGAATCCGTTGTGCATGGCTGTGCGCTGCTTGTTGAATGACCGGTAACAACGTCTGCAAACGACGTTTTGTTTTCGCTGAGACGAAGACGATTGGTGCATAGTCAAGGAAACGGAATTCTTCCCGAATCTCTTCTTGCATCTTTTTCATCGTCTTATCATCTTTTTCGACAGCATCCCATTTATTGACGACAATGATGACCGCGCGACCTGCTTCGTGAGCATATCCCGCCACTTTTTTATCTTGCTCGATAATGCCTTCTTCGCCATCAAGCACGACACAGACGACATCTGCCCGTTCGATTGCTTTTTGAGCACGCATGACGCTGAAACGTTCTGTTGATTCATAGACTTTCCCGCGTTTTCGCATCCCGGCCGTATCGATGATGACGTATTCTTGCTCATCTCGCGTAAACGGTGTATCGATCGCATCGCGTGTAGTACCAGCGATGTTTGAAACGATGACACGTTCTTCACCGAGAATCGAGTTCGTCATACTTGATTTCCCGACGTTCGGACGACCAATCAAGGCAAACTTGATCGTGCTTTCGTCATATTCTAATTCTTCTTTATCTGGTGCGAGTTCAAGGACACGGTCGAGTAAGTCACCTAGACCAAGACCATGTGTACCAGAAATCGGGAACAAGTCTCCGAATCCAAGGGAGTAAAATTCATACATTAAATCACGCATTTCAAAGTTATCGACTTTGTTGACAGCTACGACGACTGGTTTGTTCGAACGGAATAACATGTTCGCGACTTCCTCATCCGCTGCTGTGATTCCTTCGCGTCCGTTCACCATGAAAATGATGACATCCGCTTCATCAATGGCGAGCTCCGCCTGATGACGCATCATTTGAAGTAGGGGCTCATCCCCGACTTCGATTCCACCTGTATCAATCAAATGAAAATGACGATTCAGCCATTCTCCAGTTCCGTAAATACGGTCGCGGGTAACGCCTGGCTTGTCTTCTACGATTGAAACCCGATCTCCAATCACCCGGTTAAAAATCGTCGACTTTCCGATATTTGGGCGACCTACGATCGCCACGACTGGAATTGCCATCCCAACACCTTCTTTCTCTTCTCTCGCTTCATAGCCGTTCTATTGTATCAAATCAAACTGTCATATACCATAACAAACCGCATATAAAAAGCGGACACGCTTGTGTCCGCTTTGTGTCATTGCTTATTCTTTCTTATCAGAATCGTCCTCAGTCAAGTCAGCGACCGAGAATCCTTCTGATTGATTCGTATAATCCGAATAATCGTCAGCGGATGATTCTTCCTCTTCAAGGACACGTGTTGATAGCGAAATCTTATGCTCATCAAGACGTACTTCAAGCACCTTCGCCTCGATTTCCTGTCCTTCTTCGAGTACTTCCGAAGGTGAACCGATGTGACGGTTCGCGATTTGCGAAATGTGCAAAAGTCCTTCTACTTGCGGCGCAAGTTCGATGAAAGCACCGAATTGGACGAGACGGCGTACACGTCCTTTGACGATATCGCCAGCTTCGATCTTCCCTTCCATCTGTTGCCATGGACCAGGTTGTGTTTCCTTGATCGATAACTTGACCTTTTCCGTATCACGGTCGACACCAAGTACTTTGACTTCGACTTTTTGACCTTCCGTGACGATATCCGAAGGACGTTCGACACGGTGGTGTGCCATCTCCGAAATATGAACGAGACCGTCAACGCCACCGATATCAACGAAAGCACCAAAGTCCGTTAAACGTTGGACTGTACCTTCGAGGATTTGACCTACTTCTAAATTTTCGAGTGTCTCTTTTTTCTTCGCGTTCAATTCGCCTTCAACGACGGCTTTGTGCGAGAGAATGACACGGTTCTTCTCTTGATCGAGTTCAACGACCTTGACTTCGATCGAACGACCAATGTAATCCGAGAAATCCTCGACATAATGCCGTTCGACGAGTGACGCCGGAATGAATCCGCGGACACCGATATCAACGACGAGTCCACCTTTGACGATGTCTTTGACGACAACTTCAAAGATCTCACCTGATTTATACTTCTCTTCTACTTGCTCCCACGCTTTGAGCGCGTCGATTTCTCGTTTCGAGACGACGACCTCTTCATCCGTGATTTTCTTGACCTTCACTTGTAGTTCATCTCCGACGTTCAGCACGCCGCGAATATCATCGAGATGAAGACTCGATACTTCGCTGATCGGTAAGATGGCTTCTGTTTTATATCCGATATCAATGAGTGCTTGCTTGTCTTCAATTTTCACGACCATTCCGGTAACTACCTGGTCCCGATGAATTTCAAAATCAGGCATATCTTTCATTTCTTCGACCATTCCAAAACAACCTCCTCACGATGAGTACAAGAAACGCCTGACATATGTCAATGCGTTTATCCTGCTTCTAACTTCTTACAATTCTGACTATTTGTCAAGGTATTAAGCGTGATTGAAGTAGACGGATTTGATTTCGTCCATGATTCGGTCAGAAATCGATTTCGCTGCGCCGCGTTGGTCACGTAAATCCGAAATATCAACCGGTTTTCCGATCGCAACGTGCATCCGTTTGAACGGACGGTATGATCCGATGATGGCAATCGGTAAAATCTGCGCATTCGATCGTAAGGCAAAGAACCCGACCCCTGGTTGTGCTGCTGTAAATTCACCTGGCGCAGATCGCGTTCCTTCTGGGAAAATACCGACCGTCTCATCTGAATTCAATAGTTCAATCGTCCGTTTCAAGGCTTGACGATCTCCTTGACCGCGACCGACAGGGTATGTTCCTGCCGCAATCATTAATTGTTTTAAGGCAGGAACTTTGAACAGTTCTTCTTTTGCCATGTAACGTACCGCACGTTTTGGCGGAATCGCACTGACGAGGAAGACCGGGTCCCAGTTCGAACTGTGATTGGCACAGACGAGTAAGGAACCGTCTTTTGGAATGTTCTCCTGCCCCGTTACCTTCACTCGAAAGACTGTTTTGGCAATGACCCAAACGACGAACCGCGCAATCCGGTAAACGGTATCTTGACGTTTCATTTTAAAACACCTTCCGTTAGTTCCATCAAACGGACGACGACATCATCAATCGTCATCTCTGTCGTATCGAGATAAAGCGCATCGTCAGCTTGGCGCAATGGTGAGACTTCACGCTCACTGTCTCGTTTATCACGTAACGCGATCTCTTCTTGAAGAATCGTGATGTCACTGTCCATCCCACGCGCGATATTTTCGCGGTGTCTTCGAGCTGCACGCTCTTCCACAGTTGCCGTCAAAAAGACTTTTAATTCTGCATCCGGCAATACGACTGTGCCGATATCACGTCCATCCATGACGATCCCACCGCGTTCAGCTAATTTCCGCTGTGCCGTGACGAGCGCAGCCCGAACTTCTTTTTGGCGAGCGACGAACGAGACATTATTCGTGATTTCGATCGAGCGAATCGCATCCGTCACTTCGCGATCACCAATAAAGACACGTTGCCCGTTTTCACCTGGTGTTAAACGAATATCAAGCGATTTCATCAATTCGCCGAGCACTTCACCATTGTTGAGGTCAAGCGATTGTTCTAGTGCTGCCAGTGTAACGGCCCGGTACATCGCTCCTGTATCGATATATACATAGTCAAGGCGCGCTGCCAATTGTTTTGCGATCGTACTTTTTCCAGCACCCGCTGGTCCATCTAAAGCGATTTGAATCTTTTTCATCATCCATCCAATCCTTCCATCTTCCCTATGATTGATAGGGATTCATTCTTCCGAACGTTATCATAGCAAAAAAATGCGGTTAGGTGAATGGATTCATGCCCCTTCTTGAACTTTTCATTTGCATTTGATAACAGTGACGCAATACAAGTTCACGACTTCTGTCGGGAATCATCGTAAATTGAAATGCTAATTCATATCGTTCTTCGCGCCGATCAACTCGGACGAGTTCAGCGATGACATCTAACGTACTCGATATGCCCTCACTTGTAGGCAAAATGAATGTCATTTCCACCTCTTCCTCTTTTTGAACCGGTAATTGATCCGACAAGATCATCATCCCTCCAGCCGATAGATCGAGCGTCACCGTTGTAAACGGCTCGAACTGCGTTTTATGAGGGTGTACAGCAACATCGAGTATTTGCGGTACTCGGACGAACTGACGTCGTTGGATGCGTTCGATTTGATCATCCTTCGGTCGTTTCAAAGCATATCGTTGACCGCGAAGTGGATCATTTTGTCGTTCAACGACGACCGTATCAAATCCAAATAATTTGCCCTTCTCCTTAAAGAAATAAAATGAAACTTCTTCTTGCTCTGACAAGATGAATGTTTTGAGTGTCGCGACCTCACTCGGTGCTTCAATCCAAATCAATCGATTCGTCACAGCCGTCACCTTTGAGCGACCTTGTCGATCCTCACTATTCGAAAGCATTACCAAATCCCCGATTTCCATCATACTACTTCGCTCCTACTCTCTATTCGATGCCATCTGAATGTTGTTTTTTTCGTTTAAATCGCCGATTTAAACGATTGGCACCTCGTACTTGAAATAATCCAATCGTCCATAGGATGACCATGAAGACGATCGGCAAAAAAGATATACCACCATTTTCCAATATTAACAAATTAAATAAGATATGCGCAAATACCGGAAGCGCAATCGAGAGCGACAACCAGCGATAAGGATGAGGCGAGAATTTCGCCATCCCCATGAAGAATCCCATGATGACCGCAAACAAAGCATGACCAGATACGGGTAAGAGTGCCCGAAACAGCATATGTTCGACTGTTCCATTCACCATCAGATATAAGATATTCTCAAGCGTTGCGAACCCAAGTGAACAGGCTACCGCATAGATGATCCCGTCGTAATAATCATTAAACCGTTGATGGATATAGACCGTATAAAAGACGACAAACCATTTGGCGAATTCTTCCGTAACAGCTGTTCGAATCAACTGCACCTCTTCACGCCCACCAAATTCGGTCTGGACGATATAGTCGATGAACATCAAGGGAAAGACGAGTAAAATACCGAAAATGAAACTTCGAAGGATATAGCCGACTGGCTCCGATTCATGTTCGTGACGTAGATAAAAATAAGTTAGGAGTGCGATGCCTGGGGCAACTCCGGAGAAAACGATTTGAACCACGCTTCCTCTCCCCCTTTCTTCCTCATTTATAAGAATAAAGGTTTCTTGGAAAAAAGAAAACGTCCTCGTTGTTTCAAGAGGGAAAAAGGTTACAATATGGGAGAACGAATCGAATCCGTCATAGAAAGTAGGTGAAGGTCTTCTGTCTGTAGACAAGGACCCTTTAGCATGAAATCATTATTACTCATTCATACGGGTGGAACGATCGCCATGGCACAGGATCATTCTGGTCATGTCTTACCAAACGATATCAATCCACTCGACGCTTCACTCCCGCGTGCAACAGATATTGCCAACATTACGACGCGTCACTTCGCAAACTTACCTTCTCCGCATATGACACCTGACATCATGTTGCGTCTAGCCCATTTCATCGAGAGTGAGCTCAAGAAGGAACATTACGACGGTGTCGTCATCACTCACGGAACGGACACACTGGAAGAGACGGCTTATTTCTTACATTTGACGCTTGGTGCACCTGTTCCGATCGTTTTGACAGGAGCCATGCGTTCTTCTAATGAGGTCGGATCCGATGGTGAGTTTAATCTGATTACGGCACTTCGTGTCGCTGTCAGTGAAGCTGCGCACGGAAAAGGTGTCCTCGTCGTCTTCAACGGGGAAATCCATTCGGCATTCAACGTCACAAAAACGCACACGTCATCCGTCGATACATTCAAATCCGTTCATTTCGGAAATCTTGGGATGGTAACGAAGGATCATGTCTACTTATTCAATACACCGCTCTTGAAACAAACACATATGGTGACTTCGCTCTCAAAACGGGTCGCCGTTCTTAAAGTCTATGCCGGTATGGAACCCGACCTATTACTTGCTGTGAAACAACTCGGTTATGATGGACTCGTCCTTGAAGTCCTCGGTCAAGGAAATGTACCACCAAGTATCGTGGATGCCATCGCTGAATTGATTACCGTCATGCCGATCGTCATCGTCAGCCGTTGCTTCAACGGAATCGTTCAAGACGTCTACGGATATACGGGTGGTGGACAACAATTAAAAGAACTCGGCGTCATTTTCTCGAATGGACTGAATTCACAAAAAGCGCGGCTTAAACTGATGGTCGAACTCGAAATCGATGCTTCACAACTAGAACTCGAAGAATCATTCCGCGTTGAATAAATGAAAAAAACCTCTTGATCCGGAAATTCATCTTCCAAATCAAGAGGTTTTGTTTAGGCTTGTATCGATGCACCACGTAGCCGTTCAACGAGATGGTTGGCAATGTTTGCACCGTGAAAACGTCCATTTTCAATAAATATTTTATTGGCATCATATCCTGCTGCGACGACACCTGCGATGTAGATGCCCGGGACATTCGATTCCATCGTCTCTTCGTCGTGACTTGGAATACCTGTTTTACGATCAATCGTAATGCCTGTGTCAGCGAACAATCCGACATCGGGTGTGTAACCTGTCATCGCAAAAACAAAATCAGCACGGACGGTCTGTTTATCTCCATCTATTTGATAAACCACCTCTTGCTCCGTAATTTCTTCGATTGACGCTCCAAAAATCATCTTGACCTTTTCCGAACGAACGAGAGATTCGAAGTTCGGCAACACCCATGGTTTGATGGATGGACTATACTCCGGTCCACGGTAAAGGACGGTCACACGTGCTCCCGCTTTTTCAAGTTCAATCGCTGCATCAACGCTCGAATTTTTCCCACCGATAACGACGACATCTTGATCAAAATACGGATGTCCTTCCGTAAAGTAGTGCGAGACATGAGGTAATTCCTCTCCAGGAACATCCATTCGGTTCGGTAAACCATAATAACCTGTCGCAAGCACGACGGAGCGAGCTTCTCGGCTTCTTTTTTCCCCGGAACGCTCCGAGTGGATGATAAAATGATCCGCTTGACGTTCAATCCGCTCGACCGTCTCAAACGGACGAATCGTCAATTGTTTTCGTTTGACGACTTCTCGATAATAGACGAGCGCGTCGAGACGTCGCGGTTTTAATTCTTTATTGATGAACGGTACACCACCAATTTCTAACTTCTCACTACTTGAAAAGAACGTTTGATGCGTCGGATAACGATAAATCGCTTCGACGATATTTCCCTTTTCGAGCACTTCGACGTCTAGTCCCCGATCTTGCATTTCGATCGCTGCCGATAACCCACACGGTCCTGCACCGATTACGATACAATCTAACATTCGAATATCTCCTCTTCCGGTTGCTTTTTTTATATCTTAGCAAATCTCTACCATAGACGAAAGAAATTGCAATGCAAAACGCCCGCTCTTCGCAAAGAAGAAGCGGACGTTCATTATCATATTAGACCCAACCACGGAAACGAGATGCTTCCGCCATCTTCCGGACACCTACCATATAAGCGGCAAGTCGCATGTCGACATTACGCGTCTGCGCTGTCTGATAGACTTGGTTGAACGAGTTCACGAGTACTTTTTCAAGTTTCTCGTGTACTTCCTCTTCCGTCCAGTAATACCCTTGGTTGTTTTGGACCCATTCGAAGTAAGAAACCGTTACGCCACCACTCGAAGCAAGAACATCCGGAACGATCAGGATGTCACGTTCAGCGAGAATTTTCGTCGCCTCGTTCGTCGTCGGACCGTTAGCCGCTTCAACGACGATCGCTGCTTTGATATCGTGCGCATTGTCTTCTGTGATTTGATTCTCGATTGCTGCCGGAACAAGAATATCACATTCAAGTTCAAGCAATTCTTTATTCGAGATCGTATTTTTGAACAATGTCGTCACGGTACCGAACGAGTCACGACGGTCGAGTAGGTATGGAATATCGAGACCGTTTGGATCATGGAGTGCCCCGTACGCATCGCTGATCGCGATAACTTTTGCACCTAAATCATACATGAATTTCGATAAGAAACTTCCGGCGTTGCCGAATCCTTGAACGACGACACGTGCGCCTTCGAGCGAGATACCCTTTTTAGCAGCCGCTTCCCGAATCATGATTGCGACACCTTTCGCCGTCGCTGTCTCACGACCGTGTGAGCCACCGAGGACGAGCGGTTTCCCTGTAATGAAACCAGGTGAGTTGAATTCATCGATTCGACTGTATTCGTCCATCATCCATGCCATGATTTGCGAGTTCGTGAAGACGTCAGGTGCTGGAATATCCTTCGTCGGTCCAACGATTTGACTGATAGCACGGACATATCCACGGCTGAGACGTTCGATTTCACGGAAACTCATCTCACGTGGATCACAGATGATTCCGCCTTTACCGCCGCCGTATGGTAAGTCAACGATACCTGCCTTCAGACTCATCCAAACGGATAATGCTTTGACTTCAACTTCCGTCACGTTCGGGTGGAAGCGAATTCCACCTTTCGTTGGTCCAACGGCATCGTTATGTTGCGCACGATATCCTGTGAAGATTTTCGTCGAACCATCATCCATCCGTACCGGAATCCGGACTGTCAACATCCGGAGTGGTTCTTTAAGTAATTCGTACATCTCGTCTGGATAACCAAGTTTCCCTAGTGCCTCCTTGACGATTTCTTGTGTCGCTTCCAGTACGTTCTTGCGGTGATTCGCATGTTGTTGGTCAGTGATCATTCCAACGTTCCTCCCCATAAGTGGCATCCCCTATGCCGTTTCCTTGTTCGGATAAAGTATACTCTTTTCTCGAACGTAATGAAAGGGGTTACGCCTATATTTGTAAGCGCTTTCTCACTTCTTTTCCTAGGATATCATTGATTTGGTTGTTTTGTTTGACGATGTCGTTCGATCGCCAGTTCCATGAAATATTCGACCAATTCCGGATATTCGATTCCCACTGCTCGTGCACCGTCCGGGAATAAACTGGTCGAAGTCATACCAGGAAGTGTATTCGTCTCCAAGATGACTGGATTTCCGGATTCCGGTACTAGGAAATCAGATCGCGAGTATCCTGCACAGCCAAGGACTTGGTGCGCTTTAACAGCCCATTCTTGAAGTTTTTCTGTCGTTGTCTCATCCAGCTCAGCAGGACAAATATGCTCCGAACCTCCGATGGCATATTTGGATTCATAGTCATAAAAGGCGTTCTTCGGAATGATCTCGATGACCGGCAATGCTTTTTCTGCACCTTTATGACCGACGACCGGCACTGTCACTTCACGCCCTTTAATGAACTGTTCGACAAGCACTGCATCGTCCGCTTCAAAGGCTTTAGCGATTCCTTCACGTAACATCGTCTCATCTTGAGCAATCGTCAATCCGTTTGATGAGCCTTCTTGTGCTGGTTTGACGACACAAGGAAATTGACCATTCCACTCTACGATTTTTGCTTCGATATCATCTCCACGCTCTAACAGCACATCACGGGCGATCGTAATGCCTGCTTTATCAAAGTGAACTTTCGAACGTGCCTTATCCATCGCTAGCGCTGACGCTAACACACCTGAACCTGTATATGGAATGTCTGCCAGTTCAAGCAATGCTTGTACGCGTCCATCTTCACCAATTTTCCCGTGAAGAGCGATGACAGCCACATCTACATCCAGCTGGAAGAGTTCATGCGCTTGATCAGGGTGGAAATCAACAGCCGTGACCTCATGCCCTTTACTGTTTAATGCTTCCATGATCGACTTTCCACTGTTTAATGAAACCTCCCGTTCTCCTGAAGTCCCACCGTATAATACTGCCACTTTCATCCTACTTCACTCCTTCTTCTTACGTTCAATGATTATCATACCATCCTTCTGACGATGAAAAAATACAAAATGGTGCCACTTCCAGCAGAACACAAAAAGGTGCGGCATCCCCCTATGAGGGAATGTCGCACTTGATGTTTTACATATTAAACTGTTCAGCTATCGTTGCGACGGCATGTTCCGCCTGAATCGTTTTCCCATACTCCGCCATGACAAGTGGACTTTTCGGGCTCGGTTCACCGTATTCAGACAAAATCGTCGTCACCGTCTGCTCGAGCGCCTCATTCATTCGTTCTTGGAAATAGAGATAATAGCTTCCCTCGAAGAAGTAGAGGCTACCACCTGTCTCTGTACGAGGCATATGTCGCAATAATCCATGACTCGCTTGAATGACGTCTTCTAGCGATTGTAGAGCATATAAGACGTGATGGACGATATCAACTGTCATACGGATTTCGACTTGATCGAACTCCTCGTTCATCTCTTCTGGCAAATCGCCTTCACGACGTACATCAACGAGCATCCCGTCATTCGGAAAGAATGTAACGAAAAATTCGAGTGTTCCCGCTGCTTGAAAACCAAAATTCGATTCGGCTTCTTCTAATAGATTACGCAATAAAGCTTGTCCCTTCCCGACAGCCAACGTTTCTGGTCGAACGTCGTGAAGCGATAACTCCTGCTTTGTGATGAAGACACGAAGGTGTCCTTGTTTCATTTGTTCAAACCTCATATAGACTCCTCCAGTCAAAACCGGAAACCTGATGTCTCCGTTCGCTATGAATCATACTATACACCAGTTGTCGGAGTGAGTCGACTTAACCAACTTTTCCAAGATTGATCGTCTGCACCAAGTAAATGTGGACCATACCGTTCCGGCAGCTGATCGACCGCATAACCTCCAAGACCAATCTCAAGATCCGGAAAATCAGCCATCAAACGTGCCAGCGCTTCATCGAGCAACGGTAAATGATCCGATAACGTGCAGGAAAGAATAACGGCTTTCGGTTGCAGCTGGTGTGTGACCGTCACCAAATCCTGAACCGGTATACCGGAACCGAGGAAAATGACATCAAATCCAGATTGTCGTAAATAAAGTGTAAAGAAAAGTAGTCCGAGTTCGTGTTCTTCTTCCGGCGCACAGACACAGACGATTCGTGGTAAGAACGGATTGATCGGCATCTGTAACGACAATGTCGAAAGGCGAGCTCTCAGAAATGCCGTCGCAAAATGCTCGTGCGCAATCGTGATCTCACCCGACTCCCACTTCACTCCGATCTCATGCAAAAGTGGACCGACGATGTCCTGAATCACTTTATCGAAGCTAAACATCGAGAATGCTTTATTCATGATGTCATGCGCATGTCGTTCTTCAAAGTTCGTCAATGCCTGAAATAACTGATCTCGCAGTTCGACTCCGTAATCGTGCGGTACTTCAGCCCGATTGACAGGCATCTCATACAACTGGATTGCTTTAGAGACAGATAACCCCTCTTTTTGTTTATCGACGATCCAGCGTAATTTCGCGACATCGTTATCACTATAGATGCGATGTCCGGATTCACTTCGATCCGGATCAAGCACCTGATATCTCCGCTCCCAAGCACGAATGGTCGTCGGGTTGAGTCCCACTAACGCAGCGACTGCTTTGATATTATATTTCCCACGATCCATGCATCGTGCCTCCTTCCCCTTCCTTTCTAGTATACGCTGAAAGGAAAAAAATCTCCGTTCACAATGTGCCCTTACATCATGAAACCGATGGAGACGAAGGCGATGATGATCGTGATCATGAGCACCGTCAACGTGATTGCTAACGGATTTTTTCGAAATGGTTGTTTTAATCGCTCGTTTCGAACATGTTCGATACGCGAAGAACGCGGTGGAAGTGACTGATCCTCTTCGTTCTGATGCAACCGTCTCTGATCTTGTTTACTCAATGTTCATCACCTTTTCTTGAAAAATATAAGGATATTGTCTAGTTTACACCGAATCTAGTGATGAAAAAAAGACTTGTTCTAAACGCAATTTCCAATCTACCGGTTGATGCGTCCTTCTCTGCACTGGACTTTCCCACTCAATCGTTCCACATATATCACAACAACGTGGTTGTACGATTGCCTGCTCATCAAAATGATGCAACAACATCGAACGGCGACATTCGTTCCGGTGAATGTAGTCCATCATCTGGTTGATCTCTTGTCGTTTCAATTGTTTACGTTCTGTTTGCCACTGGATGATGCGTTCCTTCGACCACCCATTCTCGAGTTGTGATTTAAGTAAGCGGTATGCCGGATCTTCCGGATTAAAACGAAAACCACTTTCCATCTTGGCATAGGATTCGCCTTGATTCATTCCTTGTTGCAATTGATCGATCCACAAGACGGGCGCATATTGCGTGTCGATCAAGTACGTTTGTAGTTGTTCATCTTGAGCAGCGTAAAGTAAGATCGCAGTCGCCTCTTTACCGTCACGTCCGGCACGTCCGACTTCCTGCATGTAAGCTTCGATCGTCGCAGGCATCGTATAGTGAATGACCGTACGGACGTTACCTTTATCGACACCCATTCCGAACGCACTCGTACACACGAGACAATCAATCTCATCATGAAGAAACTGTTGTTGAACAAGCTGGCGATCTTCTATCGTCAACCCAGCATGATAATAGGTCGCGCCGTCAATGATTTCAGCAATTCGTTCCGCTTCTTTACGGGTTGTCGTATAGATGACGCATGGGCGAACGATGCGTTCCATCCACCGATTGACTGCCGCATCCTTTTCTTCTCGATCCACGCGATCGACAACGTATTGGATTTCTGGTCGGTTGACAGAACGACGGATGATTTGTGGCTCATGCATACGCAGTTGTGTTCGAATATCTTGCTCAACAGCACGCGTCGCTGTTGCGGTTAAAGCGAGACATGGTGGAAGGCCAAGTTCTTGTCGAATGTGACCAAGTCTTGCATACTCCGGTCGAAATTCGTGTCCCCATTGGGAGATACAATGCGCCTCATCGACGACGAAGAGCGCGATATTGATCTGTTTTAGCCGAGCCCGAATCTGCGGCAGCGCCAGTTGCTCCGGTGATAAGTAAAGATATCGTAGATGTTCGAGTACAGATAAGATCTGCTCCTTCTCTTCTCGTGTCTCGACAGAAGTTAATTTAGCGACAGATCGCTCCCCTCTGCGCTTAATTTGCATAACCTGGTCTTCAATCAACGAGAGTAACGGAGACAAAATCAACGTCAGTCCTTCATTTTGTACATAAGACGGAAATTGATAACAGACAGACTTTCCTCCACCAGTCGGCAAAATTGCTAGTGTATCTGTTCCGTTTAGGATGGAATCGATGATTTGGCGTTGTCCAGGTCGAAATGCTTCGTATCCAAAATGACGATGCAATAACGCTTCCATTAAATCCCCTCCCATTTACTACGTGCTAACACCAATCGAATCTGAAAATAAGATATCTCGGATTGCATCTCACTCTTGATCCGCTTCAGCGCGTAAGTTCCGAGTCGCTGTGCAATCTGTCGAACCTCTTCTTGCTGAGATAACGTAACAAAATGATCCAGCGGAAACGAAGGAGCATACATTGCAATCTCAACGAGATGATCTTCCATCGTACTATTTTTTAATCGTCTTCGGATCGCAACCGCTTCAACGGTTAATCCCTGTTGTAATAACTCCCATGTCGTTTGCGCAGACTGGGTCATTTTTGACGTGTGTAGATCAACACCTATTTGCTTTAGAAATGGTGTTTTTTCTAAGTCATCGATGCACTTTCGCCAAGCGATCGTAAATTCGTATTGAACACTCTCCACATCCGTTTTCATCATTTGAGCTAATTGCGGATAAGACCATCCTGCCTGCACGCCAGACAAGCGGTAACTGATTAATGTCGCTTCTCGCTCTGGTAAGCGCTCAAGGAGAACTATCAACTCTTGGTGCATATGATGTAACCATTCTGCTCGATTCGAGATGGTCGGAAGAACACTTTTTACCCATTCACGGATGATGGTTTCCTGTTGCACAGGAATAAACGGCTGTTTCGCTTCCAAACAAACCATCGTTTGAACCAAAAGGCTGAGTCGTTTCCACATCATCTCAGCATAACCACGAAGTTCACCACCTAGTTGATCAATGGTCGCACGATCCGTTTGCTCTACTAGTCGCGCGCCTTCGTACGTCAGTCGCAGTGTCTCTTGCCGCTCAATCCAATTCTTCTGCGCAAGTTCAGCCAAGATTGTTTCGAATCGCTGTTTATTGACTAATACAGTACCGAATACCGACTCTAAATCATAAAAATGAGCATCTTGCAGAGAAGTCGCTGATTTCTTTCCTTGAAAAACATGATAAAGACTGCGGTCAGATCGTTCATTTCGAAGGCGCTGGATCGATTCCAGAAAAATACGCTCGAGTAAAGAAACTTCCATATGTCACGCTCCCTCCTGTTGTATGTCGTTTCCAAATCAAAGATGATATGCTATTCCTGTTTCATCGTTACGTTTTAGAGAGGCCGTTTGCGGGCATGTGATGATATATACATTTTCTGCTGTCACTTGTGCTTCGTCATTGAAATGCAACGATGAGTCCGATACAATGACATATAGATGAGAACAGCGTGTTTCAATAATGTTTTCGTATAGAGAGGAGACCGTTCAATGGCTAAATTTACGATTGTCGACAAAGATACTTGCATCGCTTGTGGTGCTTGTGGAGCAGCGGCACCAGATATCTATGATTATGATGATGAGGGTTTGGCGTATGTCATTCTTGATGATAACAATGGTACTGCCGAAATTCCAGAAGCATTATTCGACGATATGATTGATGCATTCGAAGGTTGCCCGACGGATTCAATCAAAGTAGCAGATGAATCGTTCGAAGGCGATGCGTTAAAATTCGAATAAGTGAATAAAAAAAGATGTTTCCTCGCGAAGCATCTTTTTTTATTGGACTTTTTCTCATTCAATCTATCGATCATCTAAAAAAAACGGATGTCACCAATTGGCAACATCCGGTCTATGATTAGTAAAAATTTAGCGTTTACCTTTGATATACGGTACACCGACAGCTTTTGGTGCATCCGCACGACCAACGACACCAGCAAGTGCTAAGATCGTCAATAAATACGGCGCAATCAACAGATACACTTGTGGAATTTGATCGAGTAACGGCAATTGCTGACCGATGATCGAAATCGCTTGAGCGAACCCGAAGAAGAGGGCTGCCCCCATGGCACCGAGTGGGTTCCATTTTCCGAAGATCATCGCCGCAATCGCGAGGAAGCCTTGACCGAGAATCGTCGTCACACTGAAGTTCAATGAAATCGACGTCGCGTAGACAGCACCAGCAAGACCGCCGAAACCACCAGAGATCATAACGCCGATGAAACGCATCTTCGTGACGTTGATTCCCATCGTGTCCGCTGCCATCGGGTGTTCCCCGACAGAACGTAAACGAAGACCAAATGGTGTCTTGAAGATGATGTACCATGCGACGAACGCGAGAACGATCGCGATATACGATGTGTAGTAGACGTTTGCGAAGAACATCTTCAAGACTGGAATATCAGACAAGAATGGTACATTTTCTTTCGAAATCCGGTTTGGAATCGAATCTGTCTGTCCTTTACTGTAAAGTGCACGGACAAGGAAGATCGCAAGACCAACCGCAAGCAAGTTGATCGCTACTCCAAGAACCGTTTGGTCTGCTCGGAAGAGGATTGCTGGAATCGCAAGGAACAGTGAGAAGACCGCTCCGACGACGATCGCGATGAGCATCGCAAGCCAAGGACTCGCAGCACCTAAGCCCATTTTCGATAAAGTCAATGCCGTGACGACACCTGTGAAGGCACCCATGACCATTAATCCTTCTAACGCGATATTGACGACGCCAGAACGCTCACTGAAAATGCCGCCAAGTGCTGCAATGATTAACGGAGCCGAATAGGCGAGTGCGATTGGCACGATGATATAAAGTACTTCAAGAAAGCCCATTATTGACCGGCTCCTTTCGCTTTTTTAGATTCTTTCTTAACCGTGAACTTCTCGATGACGAGACGAATCGCGTAACCCGAAGCCACGAAGATGATGATGAATGCGATGATAATTTTGATCAGTTCCGGTGGAATACCAATCTGTTGCATCGACAGACCACCGATGTTGAGTCCTGCAAACAGTAACGCCGCGAGAACGACACCGATCGGGTTATTCGCACCTAACAAGGCAACCGCGATTCCGTCGAATCCAACACCTGTGAAGGACGCGTTCAATGTCATGTTTTGGAACGTCCCAAGACCTTCCATCGCTCCAGCGAGACCTGCGAACACACCTGAGATGACGAACGATAAGATGATGTTTCGGTTAACGCCCATCCCTGCATACTCTGCAGCATTTTTATTGAATCCAACTGCTCGGAGTTCATAACCAAGCGTTGTTTTCCACAAAATGAACCAGAAGACGAGGGCAGCGATGACTGCGATGAAAATCCCGTTATGCAATCGTGAAAAATCCGTCATCTCTTGTAAGAACGGTGAAGCAAGGGATGCTGATTCCTTGACTGACTCCGTCCGCTCGTTCGTAATACCGATGACATGACGTAAAATATCATTCGTCACATACAACGCGATATAGTTCATCATGATTGACGTGATGACTTCATGCACGTGGAACTTCGCTTTTAAGATACCAGGAATCGATGCCCAAAGTGCACCTGCTAAACCTGCTCCAATTAGAGCAAGCGGTAAATGAATCGCCATCGGTAGATCAAACTCAATCCCGATCCAAACTGCGACCATCCACCCGACGAGAACCTGACCTTCAACCCCGATGTTAAAGAGTCCAGTTCGGAAAGCAAACGCGACAGCAAGACCGGCAAAGATCAACGGAGCTGCTGCTCGCAATGTTTCACCGATGCTGTATGGTTCGCCAAAAATACCATAGAATAACTGATCAAAACCGGCAATTGGATCATACCCGCCGATGACCATGACGATCGCCCCGACGACCATTCCAAGGATGATGGAAAGAATCGGAATGAGGATGCCGTAAAAACGCTCTAACTTCATGAATGACCTACCTCCTCTTTCTTACCGCCGGCCATCAAGAAGCCAAGCTCGATCTCATTCGTTTCTTTTGGATCCAAGAAGGCAACTGTTTTTCCTTCATAAAGAACGGCAATCCGATCTGATACTTGAAGAATTTCTTCGAGTTCGAATGAAATCAACAAGACAGCGCGACCTTTTTCGCGTTCAAGAACCAACTGTTCATGAATGAACTCGATTGCTCCGACATCAAGACCACGTGTCGGCTGTGCTGCAATCAATAGGTCTGGTGAACGATCGACTTCACGCGCAATGATCGCTTTTTGCTGGTTACCACCTGACAAGGCACGAGCAAACGTCTCTGGACTTGGAGTTCGGACGTCGAACTTCTCGATGAGCGTTTTTGCTTTTTCCATGACTTGTTTATAGTTCATGATGCCTGCTTTTGAATACGGTTGTTTGTAATACGTTTGTAAGACCATGTTATGTCCGATTGAATAATCGAGGACAAGTCCATGTTTATGACGGTCTTGCGGAATGTGACCGACACCTGATTCCGTCACTTTACGTGGCTTCAAGTTTTTGATCGATTTATTGTTGAGGAAGATTTCTCCACTATCCGCTTTACGGAGACCAGTGATGGCTTCAATCAATTCCGTTTGCCCGTTCCCGTCGATTCCGGCAATTCCGACGATCTCTCCGGCACGAATGTCGAGATTTAATCCATCGACGGCTTTGATGCCGCGACTGTCCTTGACGACTAGATCCTTGATGTCGAGAACGAGTTCTTGTGGAGTTGCCTTGGAATACTCCGCATTAAAGTTGACTTCACGACCTACCATCATTTCAGCAAGACGCGACTGTGTCATCGTCTCATCGATATCGACCGTTCCGATATACTTACCACGGCGAATCGTCGTACAGCGATCAGCTACTTCCATGATTTCCTTCAGTTTGTGCGTGATGAGGATGATCGACTTTCCTTCTGCGATCAAGCGATTCATGATCTGAATCAATTCTTTGATCTCTTGTGGTGTCAAGACAGCAGATGGTTCATCGAAGATCAAAATGTCTGCACCACGGTACAACGTCTTTAAAATTTCAACACGCTGTTGCATTCCGACTGAGATATCCTCGATTTTTGCATCAGGATCAACAGCAAGACCATACTGTTCAGAAATCTGGCGTACCTTCTCACGTGCAGTTGCACGGTCGATCTTAATTCCGGCACGTGGCTCTGCACCTAAAATGATGTTTTCAGTAACAGTGAAATTTTGAACGAGCATGAAGTGTTGGTGCACCATACCGATTCCAAGATCGTTCGCGACGTTCGGACTCGTAATATTGGCTTTTTCACCACGTACACGAATTTCTCCAGCCTCAGGCTGATACAAACCAAATAAGACGTTCATCAGCGTCGATTTTCCGGCACCGTTTTCACCAAGTAAAGCGTGAATCTCACCTTTCCGAAGCTGGAGCGTGATATTATCATTTGCGACGAAACTGCCAAACTCTTTTCTAATGTTCAGCATCTCAATGACGTATTCCAAGAAAATCCACTCCCATGTTTAGTTTAAAAGGGGGAGCCGCAATGCTAGCGACCCCCGCTTTCATTATTATTTCAGTGACGCTTCGTATTCTTTGTACTCGTCGTCTGTCGCTGGGACTTTAACGTCGCCATCGATGATTTGTTTTTTATACTCTTCGACTTTGTCGAGCGCTTCTTTCGAAACGTTGTCTTTCGAAGGTGCGATATCAACACCGCCGTCTTTTAGACCGAACTCAACAACTTTACCTGCTGGGAAGTTGCCGTCTTTCGTATCTTTTGAGACTTGCTCAACAGCTGTATCGACACGTTTGACCATTGACGTCAATGTGACGTTCTCTGGCATACCTTCTTCGACTTGGTCACGGTCTACACCGATAACCCAAACATCCTCACCGTTTTTCTTACGGTTTTTCGCTTCTGTGAATACCCCTTGTCCTGTACCACCAGCTGCATGATAGATGACGTCGACTTTTTTACCGTACATACCTGAAGCGATCGCTTGTCCTTTTTCAGCAGCGTTGAAGTCTTCTGCATATTGAACTTCGATGTCAGCGTCTGGGTTGACTGCTTTAACACCTGCTTTGAATCCACTTTCGAACTTCTTGATCAAGTCAGAGTTAACGCCGCCGACGAATCCGACTTTATCTGATTTCGTCGTCAAACCAGCAACAACACCAACGAGGAACGATCCTTCGTTTTCTTTGAAGACGATTGACGCGACGTTTGGCTTGTCAACGACCATATCGACGAGTGCGAAGTTGCTCTTTTTGAACTGATCCGCTACTTTACCGATATCTTCTCCCATCAAGAACCCGATACCGAGGATCAAGTCGTATTTAGCACGAGCTAATTGCTGAAGGTTTGGTTGGTAATCCGATTGTTTTGCAGATTGAAGATATTTGTAGCCAGTACCTTCTTTTAGGTCGTTGTCTTTTCCGAACTTCTGGATACCTTCCCAAGCAGATTGGTTGAATGATTTATCATCCACGCCGCCTGTATCTGTAACCATACCCACTTTAAAGCCTTCTGATTTGCTACCGCTACCTGAATCTTTTGAATCGTCGTTGCCACCACATGCTGCAAGGACCGAACTCATTGCTAAACCTGTTGCTGCTAATGCGAGAAGTGACTTCTTTTTCATCTGGAAAATCCCCTTTCGAATATGGTCATACAAAGTTCAAGACTACGTCTAGCACCCGAGGCTGGCGATGAGGAGCGTTACGTAGGTTATGACGGAAAGCGCTTTCAGTATTCATCCTAAAACAATGGCTCACACACGTTTACGGATGACGTGGAAATCAAACTTATCTGCTCGGAAATAGTTCGCTGAAAAAAGAACGGAACGGTCGAGCTCATCATAATGCGTTTGACGCAAAGCGAGCAGAGGTTGGTCCGTATGTAATTGTTCAGCGATTTTCGGATCAATACGTGGCTCGATGTGCGTCACGGCATGCGTGACACGTCGTCCAAGTTCTTTTTCTAAAGCATCAAATAATGATGTCGAAGAGGTGAACTGCTCTTCATTTTTAATATAATGGCTTGGAATCTTATCGATACAATAGACGACAGGAACATCCCCTGCGAGTCGGATTCGTTCGATTCGATAAACCAATTCATCCGGACCAAGTTGAAAACGCTCTCGGTCGCGCTCAGTCGGTTGGACCATCTCGGATGATAACACTTCTGATGTCGGAACCATACCTGCGCGCGCAATCATTTCTGTTACGCTGTACAATTCTTCGATTCCAGAAGTAAACGGTGGTCTTGCATTGATAAACGTACCGACACCGTGTTTACGGATGACGATGTTCTCATCTTCAAGAATTCGTAAAGCCTCTCGAAGAGTAGCTCGACTGACGCCAAGTTGCTTTGAAAGTTCAAACTCTGAAGGGAGCTTCTCGCCTTCCTTGTAAACGCCGTCATCGATGTCAGACTTGATCTTTTCAATCACACGTAAATAAAGCAAACGATGATCTAATTTAATCGACATGACGCATCTCCATCCTCTATCTAGTTGTAACCAGTGCTCAGACTTCTGACGTATGAGAACTCCAGCCAAGATAAGTATATGACGCCCAACACAATCCTGCAATCATTTTGTAACAGGTTAGAAGTCTGACTTCTGGCGCTTTTGTAACCCTTTTCATAACGCAATCAATAATGGAAGAAAATAGGGCATTCTACCTAAGAATGCCCCTTCTTTTTTCAACGCTTATTGCTCAGGTACTTCGATTTTTCCAGAAACGACATCTGATTTTGCTTTCTCAAGCGCAGTCAACGTCTTCTTCGAAATCTTTTCAGATGGTACGATATCAACTCCATCTTCTTTCAGACCATAACGAATCGTTTTGCCGCCCTCGA
This sequence comes from Exiguobacterium sp. s143, assembly GCF_018618895.1. Taxonomy (NCBI): domain Bacteria; kingdom Bacillati; phylum Bacillota; class Bacilli; order Caryophanales; genus Exiguobacterium; species Exiguobacterium sp. s143. Next base: position 599,992 of record NZ_JACSMX010000001.1, read on the forward strand.
GTTTACCATCCTTCGCTGCGTTTGCTGTATCTTCGACTGCACGGTCGACACGTTTGATGACAGAAGTTAATGTAACGTCTTCCGGCATACCCTCTTCTTTTTGGTCTCGGTCGACACCGATGACTGAGACGTTTTCACCGTTTTTCTTGCGGTTTTTCGCCTCTGTGAAGACACCGTTTCCTGTACCACCTGCTGCTGGGAAGATGATATCTGCGCCTTTACCATACATTCCAGCTGCGATCGCTTGACCTTTTTCTGGAGCTGCGAAGTCTTCCGCATATTGGACATCGATTTTAATCTTCGGATTGACGGACTTAGCACCTGCTTCGAAACCGGCACGGAAACGCTCGATGACGTCCATCTTCATCCCACCAACGAAACCGATATGATCTTTTTTCGTCTCCATTGCAGCAACGATCCCTGCAAGATATGCTCCTTCATTTTCCTTGAATGTGATCGACGTGACGTTCTTTCCTTCAACGACGTTATCGATGATTGCGAATTGTGTGTCTTTGAATTGATCAGCAACTGTTTTGATATCCTCATTGAACGTGTTCCCGATTCCGAAAACTAAATCTTCTCCCCCACGAGCAAGACGCGATAGATTCGGTTGATAATCTTGTTGCGATTTAGATTGTAGATAAGAGAACCCTTCATTCTTTTGAAGTTTGTTGTCTTTACCGTACGCTTGCAGACCTTCCCAAGCGGATTGGTTGAACGATTTATCATCGATACCACCCTTATCGGCTACCATCGCAACAGAGAATTGATCTTTTTGATCGGCTTTCTCACCTGAACCACCACAAGCAGCAAGACCAACCGTCGCTACTGACATCATCGATACGATTACCTGTTTCTTCTTCATTTCATCCATCTCCTCTGCAATTATGAGAGCGCTTTCATTATCTATTTGTGAAAAAGCCGCTCCCAGCCCTCGTGTTGAAGGTCGGTCACTCATATGACTGAGTATGCCAAAAACACTACTGAAAATCAACAGACGTCTGACAACTATTTTCATGAAAGCGATTTTATTTTTGATGCCTTCATTGATTTTTCCAGTCATTTCTATTTATACAAAATCATCATGTCTTTTTTTCATGTGTCTTTTCTTTTTTTCGAGACACCGGTTCTTATCTATACATTTTTTTAGAAAAGAAAAGGAAGCCTTGGAATATTCCACGGCTTCCTTTCTACTCGATTAACGTCCCATGACGCGGCGTGGTTTAGATCCTTCAGATGGACCAATCAGACCGTTTTCTTCTAACGCATCAATAAGACGGGCAGCTCGGTTGTAACCGATGCGGTACTTTCGTTGAATCATCGACGTTGATGCCGTCTCTTGTGTCAGAATGAACTGGACGACCTCATCGTAAAGTGGATCGTCGACCTCTGTTTCGCCCTCTGGTACATCTTTTGGAATCATCGCTTCAACATACTGTGCCTTTTGCTGACTGATGACATGATTGACGACCTTCTCGACTTCTTCGTCCGATAAAAAGGCTCCTTGTACGCGGACCGGTTTGTTCATGCCGTTACCAAGTAACAACATATCTCCTCGTCCGAGCAATTTATCAGCGCCTCCCGTATCAAGAATCGTCCGCGAGTCCGTCGCACTCGATACACTGAATGCGATCCGCGACGGGATATTCGCCTTGATGACACCGGTGATGATGTCAACACTCGGACGCTGCGTCGCAATGACCATATGAATTCCTGCTGCTCGCGCCATTTGTGCAAGTCGCATGATCGCATCTTCGACTTCGTTTGACGCGACCATCATCAAGTCAGCTAACTCATCGACGATGACAACGATGTACGGTAATCGTTGATGCACTTTCTCCTCTGCGTTCATCTTATCAATCAGTGCATTGTAGCCTTCGATGTTGCGCGCTCCGTTTTGACTGAAGATCTCATAACGGCGTTCCATTTCCGAGACGACCTGTTTTAATGCCTGTGCCGCTTTTTTAGGATCGGTGACGACGGGCGCTAAGAGGTGCGGAATGCCGTTGTAGACATTCAATTCGACCATTTTCGGGTCAATCATCATCAAGCGGACTTCATCCGGTCGTGCCCGCATCAATATCGAGACAATCATCCCATTGATACAGACCGATTTACCGGAACCCGTCGAACCGGCAACTAAGACGTGTGGCATCTTATTCAACTTCGCTGTCACCGTCTCACCAGAAATGCTTCGTCCGAGTGCAACGAGCAAACGATCGCTGTCGGATTGGACGCTCTCCGCTCCTAGTACTTCTCGAAGTGATACCATGGCGACTTCACGGTTCGGCACCTCGATTCCAACAGCCGCTTTACCCGGAATCGGTGCTTCGATCCGGATATCTTTTGCGGCTAACGCTAGCGCTAAGTCATCGGCGAGTCCCGTGATTCGACTAAGCTTGATTCCTTGTTTTGGTTCAATCTCGTACTTCGTGACACTTGGTCCGAGATGAATCTTTAAGACTTTTGCTCCGATCCCGAACGACTTTAAGGTTGCAATCAATTTCGTCGCATTGTCCTTCAGTCGTTTGTTCTCGCCGGACAAATCTTTTGATGTCGGTTCTGCTAACAAATCAAGCGACGGCAATTGATAACCGTCTGGTGTCTCTGTCATCGTCAACGGCCCTTGTGTCTCCGCTGCTTGGGGTTCAACGTGATCCGTGAAACCGATGATCGGAACGTCTTGAATGTTGACGGACGGATCTTCTGCTTCTTGTTCCGTTTCGATTGGTTCCTCGACAGTTGCTGGTCGCAACGTCTTCGGTTTTTTCTCACGAACCGGTTTCGGTTTCAACTCTTTTTCGACACGAGGACGTGGGGGCCGTTCACGATTGCGAAACTCTTCTGCACGTTCCCGGAGCCCAAGCCATAGCTCTCCATAAAACGATGGGTTTAGTATATGAACGGCCGTTCCGATGAAGAACAGACCAATCAAGAAGGCACCCGCGCTCGAAATATAATAAGCTGCGTTTTGATAGAGCCATCCATTGAGAATACCACGCGGTGCTCCGAGCAATAGATCAATCCAGACGACTGAACCCATCAGTAACATCGACCATGCCCATTTCTGAGCACGTGACGCATTCGAGAGGAGTAAAAGTAGCACAGCACCGATTCCACCATATAATAAGGAGCCGAACTGACCAATTAACCGCTCTCCTCCATCAGCTAGCGTCAGTCCGACTTTCCCGAACTCCCCAAAAGCGAGAACGAAAGCTAGTAATGAGACGATTGCGATGATGGTCGCATATGTACGATACGCAATCGGCTGACGTTGTTTCTTCGCTGCCGGTCGTTTCCGTGGCGGCGTTTTTTTTCGTACAGGTTTTCGTTTCGTCGTCGCCATACGTCATCCCTCCTGATAAAAAAACGGCTCAGTGGACCAGGTATTGGTCAATCTGAGCCGCTCGTTTGTTAAATCTCCATGATGATCGGAAGAATCATCGGGCGGCGTTTCGTCTGTTCATAGAGATAAGCACTGAGTTTATCTCGAATCAACGACTTCATCTCCGTCCAATCCAATTCTCCGTTTAATTTACCTTGTAGTTGTTTCGCAACGATTCGGTTTGCTTCGTTGATCATATCCTCTGATTCACGCATGTAGACGAATCCGCGAGAGATGATTTCTGGTCCCGATACGATCGTTTTGTTTTTCCGGCTGATCGTAATGACACAAAGGACGACACCGTCTTGCGATAACAAGCGACGATCACGAAGGACGATGTTTCCGACATCACCCACACCGATTCCGTCGATCAAGACGTTTCCAGCGTTCACTTTGCGTGACATCCGTGCTTTGCGCTTCTCGAACTCAACGACATCCCCATTCTCGATGATGAAGATGTTGTTCGCATTGACGCCAACCGTCTGTGCGAGACGACTGTGTGCCTTTTGCATCCGGAATTCTCCGTGAATCGGTAGGAAGAATTTCGGTTTGATCAAGTTGAGCATCAGCTTCAGATCTTCCGCATGACCGTGACCGGAAACGTGTACTTTCCGTTGGTTGTAAATGACATTCGCACCAGCACGGAATAAGAGATCGATCGTTTTCGAAACCGACTTTTCGTTACCTGGAATCGGCGAAGCCGCAACGACGACCGTATCGTTCAAGCGAATATTGACTTGCTTATGTGCGTTACGCGCCATTCGTGTCAAGGCTGCCATCGGCTCACCTTGCGATCCTGTCGTCAAGATGACGACTTGGTTATCGTCGAGGCGGTTGATGTCAGATAGATCAATCAATGTTTTCTGTTTGAAGCGTAAGTAATTCAGACGCTGTGCCACTTCGACGTTATTGACCATGCTACGACCAACGACCGCTACTTTTCGATTGTTCGCTTCTGCTGCCGCAAACACTTGTTGTAGACGATGAATGTTCGAAGCGAATGAAGCGACGATGACACGACCTGGTGCCTCATAGATGACGTCGTTCAGTTCAGAACCGACGATCGATTCTGATCCAGACATCCCTGGTCGCTCTGCATTCGTTGAGTCAGACAGTAAGCAAAGCACTCCCCGTTGACCAATTGCTGCAATCTTCCCGAAATCCGCCTGTTTTCCATCAACTGGTGTGTAATCGAATTTGAAATCCCCTGTATGGACGATCGCACCTTGAGATGTTTGAATACATACCCCGACTGCATCCGGAATCGAGTGGTTGACCCGGAAGAACGTAATAAAATGACCTGCAACGGTTAATTTCGTCTTGGCATCAATTGGACGAAGATCTGCCTTTTTCAATAAACCGGCTTCTTTTAATTTGTGTTCAATCAAACCGAGCGTCAAACGTGTTCCGTAAACCGGTACTTTTAAGTCACGCAAGACGTAACTGAGTGCCCCGATATGATCCTCGTGACCATGGGTAATGAAAATCCCCTGAATCCGCTCTTTGTTTTCTTTTAAATAACTGATGTCTGGAATGACTTTATCGATTCCAAGCATCTCGTCTCCTGGGAACATTAATCCGGCATCGATGACGAAGATGTCCTCGTCGAGTTCGACGACGTACATGTTCTTCCCGATCTCACCGGCGCCACCAAGAGCAAAGACGCTTACTTTTTCCGTCTTCTTCTTTGACACAACATGACCTCCTATAATTCATATTCACTTTTCGTGAGCCGTCCACTTATCACTATCACTATTCTAGCCGAATTTTCACAATCTGCCAACAATCGGACTAGGAAATCTAAAAAAAACGTCATTCCTGCCACATTACTCCAGGAATGACGTTGATCACGTATTCAACAAATCTTCGACCTCTTCCGTTCGTTTCGCTTTTTCCGAACGGCTTGGACGTTCACCAGCCTTCAGTTCGTCGAGCGAATATCCGAACGTCATCTCAAAATGAGGATAGTCGACGAATCGTTTCCAATCGCCTCCCCATTCGAAACCGAGCGCTTTTCCGATATCCGCGACTTCGCGCCAATCACTTTTCCCTGACCGATTCCCGTCATACTCAAGATCATATGAAATCTGGCCATTCACGAGCTGAACGAAATCGACAGCGAGTCCATAATTATGCATCGATTCACCACCACGTGCATTCGTGACGACTTCCCCTGCCTTAGAACGTCCTTGTTCATAAAGCGCATTCTGTTGCTGAATCGAGCGGTATCCTTGCGTAATCTTGATATCGATATTGTAGCAAGAATGCGCCACACGGATCAGATCCTTTGCCCCCGCTTCGACAGCTGGGTGGAGACGCTTCAGGTTCGTCTCGCTTGCATTGATCAAACGATTTTCTCCCGCTACGTCTCGTGGACAACTATCAATCCCGAGCTCCGGTTGATCCATTAAAATCGTCGGCATCCGATTCATGGATGCCGCAAGAAACAATCCAATCGCAAACATCGTCAATAAAAATACGATCCAACCGAAGATTGTTCCCCGTTTCATCAGCGGCGAAGCTTCTTCCGAAGTTTTTGTAGAATCGGTAACCCAGTCTCAAGCAACAGATAGAGCGGACGATTGAGTACATAATCGAACTCACCGATTTTTTCAATCATCCGGCTGCCCCAACCAGATTTAAAGGCGTAGAGTCCCGCGTAATGATCATTCGGGTCTGTCGAACCACTAACTCCACCGAAGTCATAGGAGAGCGCACCATGTTCTTTCGCATATTGCATCATCGTCCATTGCATCAAGTGGTTCGGCATGAACTCCCGGTACTCGTTCGATGAAGCGCCGTATAAGTAATACGAGCGACGACCAGCAAGCGTCAAAAGACCACCAGACAGGATGACACCGTTTGGATGTTTAGCAGCAATCGTCATCAGTTCTGTCTTCGACTTCTCTGCTTTTTCGATTTGTGCTGTCGTCTGCTCCAAGCGATTGTTTAAGCTTTTTAGCTTCTTCTCGGCCGTCTCTTTCTCGAGCTGACGATGAATTTTCGAGAGTTCCTTGTCAGCTTGAAGTAATAAGGCTTCTGTATTCTCAAGCGCACGAACGACATCGAGTTTCGTCAAAAACAAGACTGCATCACCTTTTGGGTGAAGATGATCGTACAGATTTTCGAAATAATCCAGACCGCGGATTGAAAAACCATCCCGTTCGCCCGTCTCGACCATCAGCTTCGCGAATGTCTTTAGCCCTTCACGATTTGCTTGTTCGCATACGATCCCTTTGCGTTCAGCAAGGCGGACGTTGTAGCGGAACTTCGAATGGAAACCGTCGAAGATCTCTTTTTCTGTCCCTACAAGACTCGTCTCCATTGTAAAGCGTGGTTGCGCGTAGTCAAAACCGCCACCGAAGCCGTTATGTTTGAATCCGAGTCCTTGCATCTCCTGCAACAGACCAGAATATTCTTCCCGCTCGACGTTTGGATCAAATTTAATCGCAATTGCCTTCTGTTGTTTTGCGACACGAATCGCTTCGTCACGAAGGGCGCGAAGTGCGTCCGTATCTGTATAATCGACGACGAAACCGCGCGGTGCATAACAAAGCGTGAACGGTAGCTTCGGTACTTTCTTGAACAAAAGAAGACCAACTCCGGCAATCTCACCGGAAGCCGTTCCGACCGCGATACGTTCATGTGTCCATCCTGTCGCGCTTTTGACTTCTCCCCATGCCGGAAGCTGGAGTAAATCACCTTTGGGATGTGTTTTTACGAATGTTTCAAATTGATCTATGGTTACAACGATTGGTTGATAAGTCACTTCTGTTCCTCCATTTGCCGTATCATCTCTTTGACGATGATTTCCTCATCGAGCGGGAATTTCTCATCCCCAATGATTTGATATTTTTCATGGCCCTTACCGGCTAAGATGACGATATTATCTGGTCGTGCGAGTCGTGCTGCGTAACGCACAGCCTCTTCTCGATCACCGATTTCAACGAACTGATCGTGGGTCATCCCTTTGGCGATACCGGATGTAATCGAATCATATGCTTCATATCGTGGATCATCCGTTGTGATGACAACCGTTCCTGCGTACGTCGAAGCGAGTTCGCCCATTTTTGGTCGTTTCGTCACATCGCGATTTCCACCTGTCCCGATCAGGAAGACGATCTTTTCCTTCGGTACGTCAACGAGTGCTTTCAGACACTGTTCGATGCCATCAGGCGTGTGCGCATAGTCGACATACACGTTATATCCTTCAATCGGCAAGCGTTGCATCCGACCTTTTGCCGGACGGATTGCTGAAATCGCGCCTGCGATCGTTGCTAGATCATATCCGCAAGACAAGAGGATCCCTGTCGCAAGCAACAGATTATAGACGTTGAAGCGACCGATGAAATTCGCCGTGACATCGACTTGTTCTTCCTTGTACAGCATCGTGAACGTCGTTTGTTGAAGCGACTGTTCAATCGCTGTTGCTCGGAGGTCAGCTGCGTTGTCGATGCCGTATGTCATGACACGAGCACCTGTCATCATCTCATACAGCTCACTCGTCGGATCATCCGCATTCAAGACCGCAACTTTCTCTGTCGACAGCCGTTGACCGAGTTGTGCAAACAACAATCCTTTGGCACGCGCATAGTTTTCAAATGTTTTGTGGAAATCAAGGTGATCATGCGTCAGATTTGTGAATCCCGCAACGTCGTAATCGACACCCGTTACCCGACCAAGCTCTAATCCATGTGAAGAAACTTCCATGATGACATCTTGGACATCTTCTTCATGCATCTGATGCAGAAATGCTTGTAACTCGGAGCTTTGTGGTGTCGTATTGCGACTTGGCACGACGCGGTCACCAATCTTGACTTCAACCGTACCGATGATGCCCGTCTTCCGACCAAGGTGCGCTAATATATCACGGACGATCGTCGTCGTCGTCGTTTTCCCATTCGTTCCCGTAATACCAATCATCCGCATCTTTTCAGAAGGATAATCATAGAATTTGCCAGCCAACTCGGCAATGGCACGTGATGTACTACGAACAAGAATGACAGGAATCGACACGTCGACCGGTTGTTCCGCAACGATCGCGACCGCTCCTTGTGCTTCCGCCTGTTTAGCATAGTCGTGTCCATCAACAGTATATCCTTTGATGGCGACGAACAATGTTCCCGGTTTAACATCCCGTGAATCGGTCGTAATGGACGTAACGTCCACTTCTACCATTCGTTCGATTTTTTGCGTCTGTATGACTTGAATCAATTCAGCTAAATTCAACGGTATTCCTTCTTTCTCGACATCGTCATTTCATATGTTTCATCTATTCCGTTCTGCTATCATGCTTCCTCTTCTTCGTCTGCCGGAAGAATATAGGCCTTTGCCGGTTCCTCCGAAAAGATGTGCTCAATCAGCCCTTCGATATCCGATGGACGAATCCGTTCGACATCCGCTAACACTTCTTCAAGTGATGGATGGCGATGTAGATGCAACTCATTTCGGGCGTTTCGATTCATGTGACTCGATGTGCCTTCGTTGCCTAGAATCAGAGAACCTTTCAGCTGTTCAATCCCATCTTCGAGTTCCTTCGTCGATAATCCATCCCGCTTCAAGCGATCAATTTCAGCAGCGAGGACCTGTTCGACCTCTTCGACCGATTCCGGAGACGTGCCGACATAGATCGTGAACGTTCCATGATCGTCAAACGTCGTGTAATAGGAAAAGACTGAATAGGCAAGACCGCGTTCCTCTCGGATTGATTGGAACAAGCGACTCGACATCGTCGCACCGAATGCATTATTGAGTAAGGCGAGGGCAGGCAAACGTGGGTCAGCAGAAGGAATCGCACGGAAATTATAACAAATATGAGCCTGTTCCGTATCCTTTTCCTTGCGAATCACACCATTTTGTAACCTTGGCTCTATCGTCTCGCGTGTCTTCGATCGTGATTCGAGGATCGACATCCGCTCTTGAATCTGCGCAATCAACGCGTCTGAGACGTTTCCGGCAACAGAAATGACGATTTGATCCGGAGCATACGCTTCTTCGAGATACCGCCCGATCATCGCTCGATCAATCCGAAGCACACTCTCTTCCGTTCCAAGAATCGGACGAGCCATGACATCCTCTCCGTAAGCCGCAACAGCTAATAACTCATGGACGAGATCATCTGGTGTGTCATCGTACATTTTAATCTCTTCAATGACGACCTTTTTCTCTTTTTCCAGTTCATCCGCGTCAAACGTCGATTCGAGGAACATATCCGCCAACACGTGAAAGGCTTCTCCTGCATGTTCATCTAATGTCTTGACGTAATAACACGTTTGATCCTTACTCGTGAACGCATTAATATTTCCACCAAGTCGATCAAAATAAACCGCAATCTCTTTTGCCGTATGGCGTTTTGTTCCTTTAAACATCATATGCTCGATGAGATGACTGATCCCATGCTCCTCGATCTGTTCCGTCCGGCTTCCTGCTTGAATGAAGATTCCAGTAGCGACGCTGCGTGCTTCCGGCATTCGTTCAACGATCAGTCGAACTCCGTTGTCTAATTGTATCCGTTCGATCATAGTAATTCCTCCAAATATAGGAAACAAGGTGGCTCTCGTTGCATTCTCTGCACCGTCGAGCCACCTTGGATTCATTAGTTACGACGTGGTGGACGTTGTCCGTCACGTGGTGGGCGTGAACCCTGATCCCGGCGTGGCGGGCGGTTCTCACGCTCTGTCTTTTTCTTTTCTTCATACGCTGCACGATCTTCTTCGCTTAAGCCTTCGACGAGCAGGACTTTGTGCGAGGCGTTGACGCGTCCCTTGTCATCGATTTCTGTGACACGGACTTTTAGCTTATCTCCAAGTTTGACGACATCTTCCGTTTGACCGACACGGTTAAGTGCGAGTTCCGAAATGTGGACGAGTGCGTCTTTTCCTTTGAACAATTCGACGAATGCACCGAATTTCTCAACACGACGAACTGTTCCATCGAACTCTTCTCCGACGACGACTTCACGGACGATATCTTCGACCAATTGACGGGCACGATCGATGCCAGCTTGATCCGTCGATGCGATGAAGACTGTTCCGTCTTGATCGATGTCGATCTTGACGCCTGTCTCATCGATGATACCGTTGATGACTTTACCACCAGGTCCGATGACATCACGGATTTTATCTGGATTGATTTTGAGTGTGACGATTTTTGGTGCGTATTGTGACAATTCGACACGTGGTTCAGCGATGACCGTTTGCATATGCTCAAGAATGTGCAAACGACCAAGACGTGCTTGTTCGAGTGCTTCTTCGAGGATTTGACGCGTGATCCCGCCAATTTTCATATCCATTTGCAGAGCTGTGACACCTTCGTGAGTTCCAGCGACTTTGAAGTCCATGTCTCCGAGATGATCTTCCATCCCTTGGATATCTGTCAAGATCGAGTAATTGTCGCCTTCCATGATCAAGCCCATCGCAATACCAGCGACAGGTGCTTTGAGTGGAACACCAGCATCCATCATGGCAAGGATCGAACCACAGATTGAAGCCTGTGATGAAGAACCGTTCGACTCAAGGACTTCCGACACGAGACGAATCGTGTACGGGAAATCGACTTCATTCGGAAGAACTGGTAAGAGTGCGCGTTCTCCAAGTGCCCCGTGACCGATTTCACGACGACCTGGTGCACGCATCGGACGTGCTTCTCCGACTGAGAATGGCGGGAAGTTATAGTGGTGCATGAAACGTTTCTCTTCCTTCAGACCAAGACCATCGATGATTTGAGCGTCACCCGCAACACCGAGTGTCGCAACAGACAAGACTTGCGTCTGACCGCGAGTGAACAAACCTGAACCGTGTGCACGTGGTAAGAGACCGACTTCTGAATCGAGTGGACGGATTTCAGCAAGACCACGACCATCTGGACGGACTTTGTCTTCCGTGATGAGACGACGGACTTCGTCTTTGACGAACTTGTTGAGAACGCCTGATACTTCTGCCAGTTGCTCTGCTGTGACTGACTCGTCAGCTGCATACAACTCGATGTATTTTGCGATGACTTCGTTGATGGCAACGTCACGTGCTTGTTTTTCTTCGACTTGAACTGCTTGTGTGACTTCTGCCAATGCTTCTGCTTTCAGGCGATTGACGATTGTCTCATCGAAGCTTGATACCGTGTAGTCGAACTTCTCTTTACCGACTTGTGCAACGATTTCTTCTTGGAACGCGATCATTTCCTTGATGACATCGTGTCCGAGCAAGATCGCTTCAAGCATTGCTTGCTCCGATACTTCCTTCGCACCTGCTTCAACCATGTTGACGGCATGTTTTGTCCCGGCAACTTGAAGGTCGATGTCGCTGACTTCCATTTGCGCTGAAGTCGGGTTCACGACGAACTCTCCGTCGACGCGACCGATCGTCACGCCTGCGATTGGACCGTCGAATGGAATATCCGAGATCGAAAGCGCAATCGAAGCTCCGATCATCGCAGCGACTTCTGGTGAATTGTCAGCATCTGACGAAAGAACCGTCGTCGCGACTTGAACGTCGTGACGGAAACCGTCCGGGAATAGTGGACGGATCGGACGGTCGATCAGACGCGAAGTCAAGATCGCGCTCTCTCCAGGGCGTCCTTCACGTTTGAGGAATCCACCTGGGATTTTCCCTGCCGCATATAATTTTTCTTCATAGTTCACTGTTAATGGGAAGAAATCTAAGTCCTTCGGTTGTTTTGATGCAACGACCGTAGCAAGAACGGCTGTATCGCCGTAACGAATCAATGCTGCTCCGTTCGCTTGTTTTGCTAATTGACCGATTTCAATCGTTAATGGACGTCCACCGAGTTCGGTCGAAAACGTCTGTTTTGTTTGTGACATGCACAAATCTCCTCTCACTGCTATCCGTTTTTTCATTCAAATCTAATTATGTAGGTTCTTGCGCAAAAAGTCCATGAATCGGCAAAAAAAAGAAACAGGAGACGATGCTCCTGCTTCCCTACCTCGTTCTCGTCGGGATTAGCGACGGAGACCAAGACGCTCGATCAACGAACGGTAACGTGCAACATCCTTGTTACGAAGGTATGTGAGCAAGTTACGGCGACGACCGACCATTTTCAAGAGACCACGACGTGAGTGGTGATCCTTTTTGTGTGTACGTAAGTGATCGTTCAAAGTTGTGATCTGTTCAGTTAAAACAGCAACTTGTACTTCCGGCGAACCAGTATCGCCTTGTTTCGTAGCATATGCTTCGATGATTTCGTTTTTACGTTCTTTTGTGAGTGCCATTGTCACTCCACCTCCATCTTATGAATGACCGTATTCCCGAGCATCGGATGGTGAGACCAGATGCCAAGTGAATCGGCTGTACGTGATCGTACTGACCTATCATAACGAACCCTGTCCGTACTGTCAAACGCTTAATCGTGTGTTTGCCTCTTCGCGGTCTCGTGCCAACTGTTCTTTCAATTGATCGATACCGTTGAAGGCTTTTTCATCGCGTAAATAAGCAATCCATTCAAGCGTCAATTCTTGACCGTAAAGATCCTCATCAAAGTCAAGAAGATGCGTCTCGATACTGACCTCTCCTGTCTCATAGAACGTCGGGCGTCTGCCGACGTTCGTCATCGCTTTGAAACGACGACCGTCCGCTAAGCGAACGAATGTCGCATACACACCAAGTTTCGGAATGACGTAAGAAAATTCCGGACGCATGTTGGCTGTCGGGAAGCCAATTTGTCGACCGCGTGCGTCACCGTGAATGATCGTGCCTTTGATTTGGTAAGGTTCTCCAAGCAAACGTGCAGCCGGTTCGACTTCTCCTGCAGCAAGTAAACGACGAATCCGGGTTGAGCTGATTTTTTCTGCTTCTTCTTGGAACTCTGCTACAACGGTGTGCGTGAACGTGCTCCGACTATGAAAATCAAGCGTCGTCATTTTTCCGGCTCCGAAGCGACCGTAGGAATAATCAAATCCAGCGACGACGTGCTCTGCTCCAGACGCAATCAGATATTCATCGACGAAAGCTTGTGGTGACAATTCCGAGAAAGGAATCGTGAACTCAATGACGTAAACACGATCGACACCAAGACGTTCGATTTTCTCTAATTTTCGTTCAAGCGGCGTGATGTAGCGGACCGGTTCATCCCCTTTACCAAGTACTTGTTTCGGATGTGGATCAAAGGTCATGACAGCCAAAGGAAGGCGACGAGCCTCCGCTTCTTTCCGTGCTGCTGCGATGACTTGCTGATGTCCGAGATGTACACCGTCAAAAAAGCCGAGCGCGATGACAGCAGGGTCTTTTTGAGGCTGTTCCGGATATGTCAAATGTATGATGTCCATGATGCTCTCTCCGATCTTAATCGATTTGTAGCATGACCTCGACGCGTGCTACCTGTTCTTCTGGAAGACGTCGATATAGCGCTAAAGGTACGTCCTCTTCATTATAGACAGTAAACAGCTCGAATTCGACTGGAATGCTTGTCAGCTTTGCTCCGTTCAAGACACGTTGCGCTGTTGCTGCATCAACCGTCAATCGTGGCCATTTTTGGATGACGTATTCGATCGGTAGGACGTGCTGCATCCGTTCTTCGACCGTCTCATATGATTCGAGTGTCTCGAGTGTGACGGTATCCGTCTCAGCAATCGCACCAGAGCCTGTCCGGCGTAAGTCGCTCATGTGTGCGGCATAACCGAGGCGTTCTCCGATTTCGACTGCTAGTGTCCGGATATAGGTCCCTTTTCCACATGCGATATCGAGGCGGAAGCGACAAAGACCATCTTCGAACACGAGGTCCGATGTCCGTTCCAATCGATCGATACGGACGATCCGTGTCGGTCGCTCGACTTCAATCCCTTTTCGTGCATATTCGTATAGTTTCTTCCCGTTCACTTTGACTGCTGAATAATACGGTGGCGTCTGTTCGATCTCTCCTGTCAAGGCGCTCAGAATATCAGCGATTGCCGTTTCAGTAATACTTTCGGGTTCGACCGGTGTTTCACGAACCGTCTCTCCGTGTGCATCTTCTGTCGTCGTTGCAAAACCAATCGTCACTTCCGCCGCGTAACGTTTTCCTTCATCCGTGATGAAACGGGCAAGTTTCGTCGCTCGTCCGAGACAAATCGGTAAGACACCTGTTACTTCCGGGTCAAGCGTCCCTGTATGTCCGACTTTTTTCGTCTGAAACAAGCGACGTAGACGAAAGACACAATCATGACTCGTCATGCCGGCTGGTTTATCTAGTGGTAATACTCCGATGGGTTCCACGTGATGTCCTCCTTGAAAAAAGGCAACCACACGCGTGGTTGCCTTAGGTGTTAATCTTTGTTCAAATTCCGAAGCAACTCATCAATGCGTGATCCGTATTCGACAGAAGAATCGACCTCGAACAATAGTTCAGGTGTTTTCCGCAGACGAATCCGCGATCCGATTTCCTTACGCATGAAGCCTTTTGATTTTTCAAGACCGATGCGCGCATCCTCACGTGCTTTTTCGTCACCGAGGACTGAATAGAAGATCGTCGCTTGTTGCAAGTCTCCTGTCACTTCGACACCTGTGACGGTAATCGGCTTGACGCGTGGATCCTTGACATCCTTGATGAGCAGTTGCGTAATTTCCTTACGCACCTGTTCGGCGACACGATTCGAGCGTAAACTCATGTTTGTTCCCTCCAGTTCGGAAGAATGGATTCCGTTCTGTTACTTCCGTTTGACTTCTTCCATGATGAACGCTTCGATGACATCATCGACTTTTACGTCATCATAACGTTCGATCTTAATACCACACTCGTAACCAGCAGCGACTTCTTTGACATCATCTTTGAAGCGGCGAAGTGTATCGAGTTTTCCTTCGTAGATGACAATGCTGTCACGAACGACACGGACACCTGCATCACGCGTTAACTTACCTTCCGTGACATATCCACCCGCGATCGTACCGACTTTCGATACTTTGATGACATCGCGGACTTCAGCTTGACCGATGATTTTCTCGACGAATTCAGGATCAAGGAGACCTTTCATCGCTTGCTCGATTTCTTCAATCGCGTTATAGATGATCCGGTGAAGACGAATTTCAACCTTCTCCTGATCCGCCATTGATTTCGCGTTACCATCCGGACGAACGTTGAATCCGATGATGATCGCATTTGCTGCCGAGGCGAGGATGACGTCACCTTCCGTGATCGCACCAACACCTGAGTGTACGATGTTAATTTTAACACCTTCGACATCAATTTTCTTCAATGAACCGGCTAAGGCTTCAACTGAACCTTGGACATCACCTTTGATGATGATGTTGAGGTCCTTGACTTCTCCTTCTTTGATGCGGTCGAAGAGATCTTCTAAGCTAACTTTCGCTGAATCGCGACGTTGTGCTTCGATTTCACGTTGGTAACGTGCTTCACCGATTTGGCGTGCTTTTTTCTCATCTTCGAATGCGAAGAATTGATCGCCCGCTTTCGGGACATCGTTTAGACCTGTGATTTCGATTGGCGTCGATGGTCCGACTTCTTTGACACGACGACCGATATCGTTGACCATTGCCCGGATACGACCGAACGTGTGACCGACAACGATCGGGTCACCAACGCGAAGTGTTCCGTGTTGAACGAGAAGTGTAGCGACTGGACCGCGTCCTTTATCGAGTTTCGCCTCGATGACTGTTCCGCGACCGTTCATGTCTGGTGTTGATTTGTATTCTTGAACTTCTGAGACGAGAAGGATCATCTCGAGCAATTCGTCGATGCCGTCTCCTTTAAGAGCTGAAACCGGTACGAAGATCGTATCGCCGCCCCAGTCCTCTGCAACGAGTTCGAACTCTGTCAATTCTTGTTTGACACGGTCAGGGTTCGCACCCTCTTTATCCATCTTGTTGACAGCGACGATGATTGGAACGCCAGCTGCTTTCGCGTGGCTGATCGCTTCTTCCGTCTGCGGCATGACACCGTCATCGGCTGCAACGACGATGATCGCGATATCCGTGACATCTGCTCCACGTGCACGCATCGTCGTGAACGCCGCGTGACCTGGTGTATCAAGGAACGTGATCTTCTTGCCGTCGATCTCAACTTGGTAAGCACCGATGTGCTGCGTGATCCCGCCGGCTTCGCCTGCAGTGACCTTCGTGTTACGGATCGAATCGAGCAATGTCGTTTTACCGTGGTCGACGTGTCCCATGATCGTAACGACCGGTGGACGCTCAGACAATTCGTACTGGTCAAGGTTCAATTCGTATTGATCAAAGTCCGTCTCATCGACTTGGACAGTCTTTTCGACTTCAAAACCAAACTCTGTCGCGAGCAGTTCGACTGTCTCGTCATCAAGATCTTGGTTGATCGTCGCCATGACACCGAGACCCATCAATTTCATGATCAGTTCATTCGGTTTTTTCGCCATTTTTTCAGCGAGTTCACCGACTGTCAAGTTGTCAGAGTATTGAACGACGTTTGCCATCGCCTCTTCTTGCGCCCGGCGAGCTGCTTTCCGTTGACTCGACTTCGAGTTCGGATCCGCTACTTCAAGTTTGCGTGGTTCTGCTTTCTTTTGGTTCGGACGACGTTTGCCGCCACGGTTGTTACGGTTGCCGAATTCTGGGCGTCCGCCTTTGCTGTTACGTGATTGGTTACCTGCTGGTTTGTTTGTACTTCCTGGTCGGTTCGGTTTATTATCTGATTTCACTTGTTTTGGAGCCTCCGTCTTTTGAGCCCGATATTTTTCGGGATTAAATACTTGATCGAGTTGCTGTACTGTCTGTTCATCTAATACTGCCATATGATTCTTGACTGGTTTCTCCAGCTTTTCGAGCTGGGTGATGACCTGCTTACTTGTTACGTTTTGTTCCTTGGCGAATTCGTATACACGTTTACCCAAAGGATCCACCTCCAATTAGTCGTTCGAGAGGAGTTCAGTTAGCTTTTTCGCAAATCCGGCTTCATTGACTGACACGACAACACGCGCATCCTTTCCTAATGCTTGACCGAGAATCGTCCGGTCGGCGACTTCTAGGTAAGGAACCTGATAACTCGTACATTTATCTGTGACTTTCTTACGCGTGGCAGCCCCCGCATCTGCTGCTAAAAGAACAAGCTTCGCTTGTCCTCCTCGTACTTCTTTCAGTACGAGTTCTTCTCCCGTCGTCACTTTTCTAGCTCGATTCGCGAGACCGAGAAGGGATTCCCATTTACTCATTTGTACCTCCCGCGATTTCAAGCAATTCATCGTATAAGGCATCTGTCGTCTTGACCTTCAAATGATGATCAAGCGTCCGTTTTTTCTTCGCCGTCGCAATGACTGCCGCATCTTTCGATAAATAGGCACCTCGCCCATTCATCTTACCATTTAAATCGATGACGACCTCTTGTTCAGGTGTCCGGACGACACGAATTAATTCTTTTTTCGGTTTCATTTCCTGTGTGATGACACACTTACGTAATGGTACCTTTTTTTGCACGAATTATTCCTCGCCTTCGACTTGGACCGCTTCTACTACCGGCTCTTCCGTCGCGAAGACATCTTCGAGATCCATCGCTTCCGCTTCAGACTCGCTCTTGATGTCGATTTTCCATCCTGTCAATTTCGCTGCGAGACGCGCGTTTTGACCACGTTTCCCGATGGCAAGCGACAATTGGAAATCCGGAACGACGACGATTGTCGCTTTCGCTGGTTCGTTGACATAGACCGCAACGACTTGAGCTGGGCTAAGTGCGTTCGCGACATATTCTTTCGGATCATCCGAGTAACGGACGATATCGATTTTTTCCCCGTTTAAATCATTGACGATGCGTTGAACACGCGCCCCTTTTTGTCCGACACATGCACCGACTGGATCGATGTCATCCGCCGCGACTGCGATTTTCGAACGGTCGCCCGCTTCACGCGCAACAGACTTGACTTCGACTTCGCCACTTGAAATTTCTGGTACTTCGATTTCAAAGAGACGTTTTAAGAGACCTGGATGTGTCCGTGATACAAGAATCGATGCCCCTGATCCTTTGACCATTGGATCAACTTTCGTGACGTACACCTTGATGCGATCACGAATCCCGAAACGCTCATTCGGCATTTGTTCGTGTGTCGTCAAGACAGCTTCGATCCCTTCTAGGTTGACGTACAAGTTGCGTGCATCTTGACGCTCGACGATACCTGTCATGATCTCGTCTTCACGATCCGCGAAATGATTGTAGATGCGTTCGCGTTCTGCTTCACGCATTTTTTGTGTGACGATCTGTTTCGCCGTTTGTGCTGCAACACGACCGAAGTCGCCTGGCGTCACTTCGACTTTATGGAAATCGCCGAGTTCATATGTCGGATCGATCTCGTGCGCTTCTTCAAGCGAAAGTTGCTCTTCTGGTTGTGTCAATCGTTCGACGACTTCCTTAAGCGCGAAGACACGGATGTCTCCTGTCTGCTGGTCGAATTCGACCTTTACAGCCTCCGATTCTTTTCCGAAGTTGCGTCGGTACGCTGAAATCAATGCCTGTTCGAGCGCATCGATGATGATGTTCTTGTCAATTTCCTTCTCTTTCGCGATTTGATTGATCGCCTCGAGTAACTGTGGTCCCATCGTTCTCTTCCTTTCCGTCAGAACATTACCGCAAGTCGCGCAAGTGAAATCTTGTCGACCGGTATCTCAATTTTCAATTTTCTTGTTTTGACACGCACTTCGATTTCAAGCATCTCAGGTGTGTACGCGAGCAACGTTCCTTCGAATTCAACCGCATTCTTTACTGGATCGTGCGTTTTGATGTACACATGTTTCCCAATCGCCTTTTCGAAGTCCTCGTCTTTCTTCAGTGGACGTTCCGCTCCTGGACTAGCGACGTCGAGGTAATACGGCTCGTCGATCGGATCATTGTCATTCAATGCTTCCGATAACTGTTCATTGATTTTGACGCAGTCTTCAAGATCTACGCCACCCTCTTTGTCGATGGAGACACGTAGGAACCAATCCGCCCCTTCTTTGACGAATTCAACGTCGACTAGCTCCATCCCCTCTCGTTCGACGATTGGTTTTGCGAGCGCTTCGACCTTTTCCGTTACGTTCGTCATCTTCATCCTCCTTCAAAAAACAAACAAGAAAGGAGCAGGTCCCCCTACTCCTTCCAAGTCGTAGTATAAAAAACATTTCCTCACTCAATATAGCATAGGAAAGCGCTCAAAGCAAGTGTTCCTAAGGGCTTACAAGTCGAACAAGGAGAGCTGATTCTCGTCTGGTAACCCTTCGAGACAGCCTAGGTTATCGAGCGTCTCAATGATCGATTTCGACAATTTAGCGCGTTTTTGGAGGTCTTCCTTCGAGAGGAATTCGCCGCCTTTACGTGCTTCGACGATTTGCTTCGCAGCATTCGTCCCGAGACCTGTAACGGCATTAAACGGTGGTAACAACGTATCCCCATCAATGAGGAATTCCGTTGCACTTGAGCGATAGAGATCGACTTTTTGGAACGTAAAGCCGCGTTCGATCATCTCAAGCGCGATTTCAAGAACCGTGTACAATCCCTTATCCTTCGCCGTCGCTTCGAAACCTTTGTCCTTGATGTCTTGCAAGACTTTCCGAACGGCAGCAGATCCCTTATTCATCGCGCCGATATCAAAGTCACCCGCACGTACCGTAAAGTACGAAGCGTAGTAATACATCGGATGATGGACTTTATAATAGGCAATCCGGACAGCCATCAAGACGTAGGCAGCAGCATGGGCTTTCGGGAACATGTACTTGATTTTCTTACAAGAATCGATATACCAGAGTGGCACATCGTTCTCGATCATCGCCTCTTCCATGTCAATCGAGAGTCCTTTCCCTTTACGGACCGACTCCATGATTTTAAAGGCAAGTGACGGTTCAAGACCGGCGTAGATCAAGTAGACCATGATGTCATCTCGACAACCGATGACATCTTTTAGTTCACACGTTCCGTTGTAGATCAATTCGCTGGCGTTTCCAAGCCAGACATCCGTTCCGTGCGAGAGTCCTGAAATCTGAACGAGCTCTGAGAACGTCGTCGGTTTCGTCTCCTCTAACATTTGGCGAACGAACTTTGTCCCGAATTCCGGAATGCCGAGCGTCCCTGTTTTTGAATCAATCTGTTCCGGCGTTACACCGATCGATTCCGTCGAACTGAAGATTTTCATGACTTCCGGGTCATCGACCGGAATCGTCTTCGGATCTCGTCCTGACAGATCTTGTAGCATCCGGATCATTGTCGGGTCATCGTGACCGAGGATATCGAGTTTGAGTAAGTTATCGTGAATCGAGTGGAAGTCAAAGTGTGTCGTCTTCCATTCAGAACCCATATCGTCTGCCGGATACTGAATCGGACTAATATCGTAAATATCCATATAGTCCGGTACGACGATGATCCCACCCGGGTGTTGTCCGGTCGTCCGTTTGACACCGGTGACACCACTGACGAGACGATCGACTTCCGCATTCCGATACGTCAACTCATTCTCCGACTGATACCCTTTGACGTAGCCATACGCTGTCTTCTCAGCGATCGTTCCGATCGTTCCGGCACGATAGACGTAATCGTCACCGAACAGGACTTTCGTATAGGCGTGTGCTTGTGGCTGGTATTCTCCACTGAAGTTCAAATCGATATCCGGTACTTTATCCCCTTTAAATCCGAGGAACGTCTCGAAAGGAATATCATGACCATCCTTGAACAATGGGACATCACATTTCGAACAGGACTTATCCGGTAAATCGAATCCCGAACCAACGGAACCGTCATCGAAGAACTCCGATTCCTTACAATTCGGACAGACGTAATGCGGGGGCAATGGATTGACTTCCGTGATCTCGGTCATCGTCGCAACGAGACTTGATCCGACCGATCCCCGTGAACCGACCAAATAGCCGTCGTCGAGTGATTTTTTAACGAGTTTATGGGAAATCAGATAGATAACGGCGAATCCATGACCGATGATCGACTTCAACTCTTTTTCGAGGCGGGCTTCGACGATCTCTGGTAACGTGTCGCCGTAAATCCGGTGCGCCATATCGTACGACAAGTTTCGGACTTCTTCATCTGCCCCTTCGATCTTCGGTGTATAGAGATCCTTTGGAATGATGTCGATGTTCTCGAATTGCTCCGCGACAGCTTGACTGTTCGTGATGACGAGACGTTCCGACACATCCGGTCCGAGGAACTTGAAGTCGTCCATCATTTCCTTCGTCGTCCGGAAGTGTGCCGGTGGCAATTGTTTTCGCATATTCAGCATGTTTGCTCCACCTTGCGTCCGAATCAAAATCTCCCGGTACGTCGCGTCATGTTGATCGAGGTAATGCACGTTTCCTGTCGCGACTGGTAAAATATCATGTTCTTCCGCAACGCGGATGATCTTTTTGATCAGTTCGCGCAGTTCGAGTTCATTCTGAACGATTTCCCGTTCGATCAAATGACCATACATCGCGGGTGGCTGAATCTCGATGAAATCATAGAACTGCATCACTTTTGCTAAATCTTCGTCCGACTTGTTCAAGGCGGCATCAAACACTTCGCCATTATCGCAAGCTGATCCGATGATCAATCCATCTCGGTGCGCGACGAGTTGCGAGCGTGGTGTACGGACGACACGGTGCACGTGTTTCGTATGAGCAATCGAAATCAATTGGTACAAATTCTTCAAGCCCGTCCGATTCTTCGCATAGACCGTCGCGTGGTATGGTCGTGCCCGCGAGATATCTTTCCCCATCTCACGGTTGAGTGAGGCGTGTGTCTTCATGTCGAACATCTCATCCGCCATTTGCAGCAACTTGACCATCAAGTAGCCTGTCGCTTCCGCGTCATAAATGGCACGGTGATGCTGCGTCAATTCGATGTCAAATCGTTTCGCGAGTGTGTTCAATCGGTGGTTTTTTAGCGTCGGCATCAAGACACGGGCTAGCTCAAGCGTATCAATGACTGGCAAGACCGATTCATCGTGTCCACCGGATCGTAGTGTTGCATTCAAGAATCCGATATCGAATGAGGCATTATGGGCAACGAGAATCGAATCGCCGACCCAGTCCATGAATTCCTTGACGACTTGTTCCGGGTCTGGTTTTCCCCGGACCATATCATCGGTGATTCCTGTCAAATCAATCGTCGTCGCCGACAATAGATGCTTCGGATCCGCGAACGCTTCGAACTTATCGATGATATCACCGTCGTGGATCTTGACGGCTGCAAGTTCGATGATCTTGTTGTACATCGCCGATAAACCCGTCGTCTCGACGTCAAAGACAACGAATGTCGCGTCATCTAAGTTACGGTCCACGGGATGATAGGCGACTTGCACCCCGTCATCGACGACATTCGCTTCGATTCCATACAATACCTTGATATCGTTTTTCTTTCCGGCATAGTAGGCATCCGGGAAACTTTGGGCACCCGCGTGATCCGTGATCGCAACAGCAGGATGACCCCATTTCGCCGCGCGTTCGACGTATTTCGTCACGTTCATGACCGCGTCCATCTGGCTCATTTGCGAGTGCGCGTGTAACTCGACACGCTTCTCGCCTGCCCAAGGGTCAGCAGGGGCTTCCATCTTCACTTCTGACAGTTGGGCAATCATCATACAAAGATCGCGCAGGAATGTATCGAACTCAACGCGGCCTGCCGCCTGGATCCACATCCCTTTTTTGATCGCAGAGAGAATCTTGACGTCTGTTTCGTCACGCGCAAACATCTTGACGACAAGGGAGTCCGTATAATCCGTCATCTTAAACGTAAAGATTGTCTTTCCGCTTCGTAATTCACGACTTTCAGCTGAGAAAACGAGACCTCGGATCGCGATCCGTCGTTCCTCGTCTTGGATCGTCTTGATTGGGACAATCTCATCTTGAATTGGTTTCCCGATCCGGATCTCAACCGGTCCTTCATCGTCATCCCGCGATTGTTCCCGTTTGAATTGCAACTCGAGCATCCGCTTTGCTTCTTCCATGTCTTCCTGTTTCACCTGATTGCGCAACGCTTCTTGTTTCGATTCGTTAATTTGAACAATCGGTTCACAGTTGAATTTCGGGAATCCGTAAGCACTATAAAGTAACTGCAATTCCCCACATAAGCTACTTTTTAAGAATCCTGCTTCCGGTTCACTCCGGACTGGAATGAATAATTTCTGTTCTTTGAACTCCGGTAAGACCCGTCCAAGTTGTGTCCGCATCGCCGATGAAACGTCGGCGAGATCTTGCACGACATATGGCCAGTAATCATGATATAGGCGTTCGTCTGGTCGACCATCCGCGTATAGGATGACTTTGACTTCGGCGAATTGCTGATACCGACTTATCAAACGACTCGTAAAGAGTTGATAGACGTTTTGGGGCAAAACGTGTGGCAAGCGGATCTCAAATGTCCAGGTTGCTTTTGCTTTATTGACGCGAAGCTTCTCAAGAACTGCTTCGTTAAAGTATTCTTCAATGATACCGTTCGGTAATTCCAAGTCACTCAGCAACAGTGACATGCGTTGTTGTGTATCCACTCGCAATTGTGCTGTCTGATCGCTTCACACCGTGACAGCAACTCCTCCTCCTCTTGCGGATTGCCCAAGGGGCGAATGGGTGTGAGACAAGAAAACAGTCACTTTATGAAAAGTGACCGTCTCCATTCTTTATTCTAAACCTTCATAGAGTGAACGAACAGCCTCAACGACTTGTTCTTGTCCAATTTCTTCTGCATCGCCACCGCGACGGGCTTTTAATTCGACGATTCCTTCTGCCGCTTTTTTGCCGACGTTCAAGCGAACCGGTAGACCGATCAAATCTGCATCGGCGAATTTGACGCCTGCTCGTTCTTTTCGGTCGTCAAGCAGGACGCTGAAACCTGCAGCTGTCAACTCTCGGTATAGTGTTTCTCCGAGTTCAAGCTGTTCTGCATTTTTACCATTGACGACAATCAAATGGACATCATATGGTGCGATCGCTTTTGGCCAAATGATCCCGCGCTCATCGTAATGCTGTTCGACGACTGCCGACAATGTCCGCGAGACACCGATGCCGTAACATCCCATGATGAGTGGTTGTGCTTTACCGCCTTCATCGAGGAACGTCGCTCCCATTCCTTCAGAGTAACGTGTTCCGAGTTTGAAGACTTGACCGACTTCGATGCCACGTGCGAATTTAACGTTTCCGTTGCCGTCTGGTGACGCGTCACCTTCTTCGACGAAGCGCAAGTCTGTATAGTCTGCTTCGAAATCACGACTTGGGTCGACATGGATATAATGCGTTTCCGCTTTGTTTGCACCACAGACAGCGTTCGTCAAGGCACGAATCGCGTAATCGGCGACGATCTTCATGTCTGCCCCAATCGGTCCGAGTGTTCCAGGCGTTGAGTGAAGCGCTGCTTCAATCTCTTCGTCGCTCGCCATCGTGATGTCGAGTGCTCCCAGATAGTTTTTCAACTTGATATCGTTGACTTCGTGATCGCCCCGGACGAGTGCCATGACAAGCCCTTGCTCCGTCTTGAAGATGACGGTCTTGATTGATTCGTTTGCTGGTAAATTCAGATGTGCGCTGACCGCTTCGATCGTCTTCGCATCTGCCGTATGCACTTCTTCAAGTGCTTCTGGTGCTTTGTCTTGCTTCGGATAGGCATCGATGGACTCTGCCATCTCTAAGTTCGCTGCATAATCCGATTGGTCCGAGTAGACGATCGTATCTTCACCGATTGCTGCTAACGCATGGAACTCATGTGTTCCACTACCACCGATTGCACCTGAGTCAGCGACGACTGGACGGAACTCAAGACCAACACGTGTGAAAATCCGCGAATACGTATCAAACATGTTTTGATACTCTTCGTCTAAGCTCTCTTGTGACGAATGGAACGAGTATGCATCTTTCATGATGAACTCACGACCACGTAATAAACCGAAACGTGGCCGACGTTCGTCACGGTATTTCATTTGAATCTGGAAGAGATTGACCGGTAACTTTTTGTACGAGTTCAATTCATCACGAACGATTGAAGTGATCAGTTCCTCGTGCGTCGCTCCGAGCGCGAACCGGCGATCATGACGATCCGTCAAGCGCATTAATTCAGGTCCATAGATATCCCAGCGTCCTGTTTCTTCCCATAGTTCAGCTGGTTGAATTGCTGGCATCAGTAATTCTTGCGCACCCGCTGCCTCTAATTCCTCGCGAATAATTGTCTCGATGTTTGCGAGAACCCGTTTTGCGAGTGGTAGATACGAATAGATCCCAGCGGCATTTTGACGCATGAATCCTGCACGAAGCAAGAGTTGGTGACTGATGGCTTCTGCATCAGATGGTACTTCACGCAACGTTGGCATGAATAGTTTTGATTGTTTCATAATGAGTCACGAACTCCTTTGACTGAGTGATTAATTAAAAGAATTTTTGAATGTCGTTCCAAGTAACGACGAGCATGAGTAACATCAAAAGCGCAAAACCGACGAAGTGAACCAATCCTTCTTTTTGAGGATCGACCGGTTTACCGCGTAAGGCTTCAAGGAAGAGGAACAGCAAGCGTCCTCCGTCAAGTGCTGGAAGTGGCAATAGGTTGAAGACTGCTAAGTTAACGGACAACAGTGCAGTCCATGTCAAGAGCATCGAGAACCCACTATCTGCGACCTGATCGGTCATTTTGACGATCCCGACTGGTCCTGATAATTGATCGACGCCAACGACACCCGTTACGAGATCTCCAACAGCTCCGACGATAAGCGTCGACATCCGCCATGTTTCTGAAACGCCCGTTTGTAGTGCTGTTCCGAATGATTTTTCTGTCTCATTCGTGACACCGATGATGCCAACCTTCTGTTCCCCTTGCTGTTGCACTTTTGGCGTGATCTCAGTTGTCGTCTCTTTTCCATCACGCTCATATTTTACTTCTGTCGCTTTCCCAGCACGATCTTGGAATCCAGCACGTAAATCTGTCCATTTTGCTGTATCCTGTCCGTTGACCGAGATAATCCGGTCACCTTCAACAAGTCCTGCTTGATCGGCAGGTGAACCTTTTTGTACTGTTCCGATGACGCTTTCCCCTGTCGGAGAGCCATTATATAAGGCAAGACCGAATAAAATGACGAACGCGAGGACAAAGTTCATGAACGGTCCTGCAGCAATCGCAAGGACGCGTTTCCAAACGGATTTCGAACCAAATGTGCGATCATACGGCGCAATTTGTGTCCGTGTCTGACCTTCGACAAGAAATGCTGTCGGTGAGACAGGATATCGAACCGATGTCTCGTCTTGTAACCCAACGAGTTCGAGTTGACGCAACAAGTCAATCCGCTCGACAGTAACGACTTGATCGACTTGTGGCTGATCTGCATCGAAATAAATCGTCTCGATGACACCGTCCTTTAACTGTAATCCGACGGTTTGACCTGATTTGATCTCTACGAGTTCAGGTTCTTCACCCGCCATCTTGACGTAACCGCCAATCGGCAACAGGCGCACCGTGTACAACGTCTCATTCTTAAACACTGAAAAGATCTTCGGTCCAAATCCAATCGCGAATTCCCGACAGAGAATACCTGCCCGCTTCGCCATTACGAGATGACCCCATTCATGGACGGCGACGAGTACACCGAACATCAGCACGATTGAAATAAAGGTCGTCATTACTTATCCCATCCTTAGTTAGCGAATGTAAGAGACGATACGAACTCACGCGCCCATCGATCAGCTTCAAGGATTTGATCCAAGGAAGGCTCCTCGATAAGCTCATGAGCTTGAAGCGCCGCCTCGACGCTCGCTTCGATTTCTAAAAAGCGAATGTCCCCTTTTAAGAAACGGTCCACCGCTTGTTCGTTCGCAGCATTGAGTACTGATGGCATCGATCCACCGGCTTGACCCGCTTCAAAAGCAAGTCGTAACAACGGATAACGATCAAATGATGCATCAGCAAAGTGTAAGCGTCCGATTTCCTTTAAGTTTAACCGTTCTCCCCCTTGGATTTCAAGGCGGGACGGATATGTAAGAGCGTACTGAATCGGTTCTCGCATGTCGGGCATACCAAGCTGAGCCATGATAGCTCCATCGTTAAATTCGACCATCGAGTGAATGATGGATTCACGGTGAATGACGACATCGATATCCGCATAGTCGACATCAAATAACCAGTGCGCTTCAATGACTTCGAACCCTTTGTTCATCATCGTCGCCGAATCAATCGTGATTTTTGCTCCCATCGACCAGTTCGGATGCGCGAGTGCTTGTTCGACCGTCACGTCTGCCAGTTCTTCACGTGATTGATCACGGAAGCTTCCGCCTGATGCTGTCAAGATGATTTGACGCACATCTTCTCGCCGCTCCCCGTTCAAGCATTGGAAAATCGCCGCATGTTCACTATCAACGGGTAAAATCGTCACGTTTTTTTCACGTGCGAGTTTCATGACAAGGTGCCCTGCCGTAACGAGTGTTTCTTTGTTCGCAAGACCAATCGTCTTACCCGCCTCAATCGCGGCAAGCGTTGGACGTAAACCAACAGCTCCTACGACCGCTGTAATGACCGTATCGACTTCAGGATGCGTTACGACATCAAGCAATCCTTCTTCACCGATGACGATCGTCGGCTGATAGGTTAACTGTTGCTCGAGTTCTTGACGTGTTGCCTCATCTTGGACTCCGACAAGCATCGGTTGCAAACGATTCAACCACGGTACAGCAACCGTCGTGTTGCGACCAAATGCAAAACTCGTCAATTCAAAAAGATCTGGATTAGCCGCAATGACATCAAGCGTCTGCGTACCAATCGATCCCGTTCCACCGATGATACTGATTTTCTTCATAATGAAGCGCCTCCTCAAGCAAAGATATCGAGTACGACGAGGACCGTAAAGACGATCATCATGCTGTCGAACCGATCAAGAATACCACCATGACCCGGTAGTAACGTTCCAGAATCCTTCACACCATAATGGCGTTTGTAAGCGGACTGGACCAAGTCACCAAGTTGCCCAACGACGGCAACGATGATGGCAAGGACAATGACTTTCCCAAAACCGACTGTCGGTTCGATACTTTCGAACACGACACCGAGTAAGATGGCAAGTAACACGCCACCGACTGCCCCTTCAATCGTCTTGTTCGGGCTGATTGACGGCCACAGTTTATTCTTACCAAATCGCTTCCCGACGAAGTACGCCCCTGAATCCGTAAACCAGATCAAGAGAATGATCAAGAGAGACCACGTTAATCCATGTTCGAGTAAACGGATGTAGGCGAACGATGCAAAACCGACACCAACATAAACCGCAGTCAGCAGTAAAAAGGCGACATCATCGAACGTAAAGACATTTTTCGAAAACACGTTCCAAAAGAGACCGATCAATAAAATGATCATTGCCCAAGCGATTGGTGAAAGTCCGATTGGGAGTGTCCGATCGACTGCCTCTTCATAGATACCGACGAATGGTAATAATGTGCCGATCCCGAATAAAATCCGTGGAATGCGCGAGCCGCTCCATTGTCGCATCCGGACAAGCTCGGTATAACCGAGAATCGTTAGTACTGCCATAAACGCTAAAAAGGGAAGTCCACCGATGTACAAAAGCGCCAAAAAGATGGCGCCTGCCCATATCCCTGTGATAATCCGAGTTTTCATAAGCTAGTTCCTCATTTAATCAGACGCCGCCAAATCGGCGTGTCCGTTGATTGTAATCTTCAATTGCTGCCAAGAAAGCATCCCGACGAAACTCTGGCCACAAGACATCTGTAAAATAAAACTCTGCGTACGCCGCTTGCCAAAGTAAGAAGTTCGATAACCGTTGTTCGCCACTCGTTCGAATCACGAAATCGACATCGGTTACGGATCCTGTCATTAGCTCGCGCTCGATCGTCTCCGGTGTAATCGCATCCGGTGACAATGTTCCTGACTGAACCTGTGCGCCCAGTTTTTGCATGACTTGTACGAGCTCATCGCGTCCTCCATAATTCAGAGCGAAAATCAGACGAAGTCCTGTATTGTGTTGCGTATCCAGTTTCGCTTGTTCCACTGCCTCACGTGTGAAATGAGGGAGGCGTGACACTTCTCCCGCTACCTCGACTTTGACATTTTGCGCGTCTAACTCTTTTAAATCCGACTCTAAAAATTGTGCCGGTAGCTTCATGAGAAAACTCACTTCTTCTTCCGGACGCGTCCAATTCTCCGTCGAGAAGGCGTATAATGTCAGACTCTTAACGCCGAGTTCATTTGCAACCCGAACGACTTCACGAATCGATTTCATGCCTTCGCGATGTCCCATGATACGCGGAAGTCCGCGTTTTTGTGCCCATCTACCGTTTCCATCCATGATGATAGCGACGTGCTCAGGCACCCGGTCATAGGTTTCGGTTTCTTTCGTCTGATTCAACCATTGAAACATCCGTACTTCCTCCTCTCTCAATTATGAAGAAAGGGACTCTTCGTGTGACAAAGAGTCCCCCCCATGACGATCCGTCGCGTCATACTTCCATGATTTCTTGTTCTTTTTCCGTTGCTGTCTGATCAAGTTGTTTAACGAACTTGTCTGTCAACGTTTGAACATCTTCTGTGTATCCACGCAAATCATCTTCTGTCAATGCACCATCTTTTTCTTGTTTCTTTAACTGCTCGTTCGTATCACGACGAATGTTACGGAGGGCAACCTTACCTTCTTCCGTATACTTCTTGACGAGTTTGACGAGTTCCTTCCGGCGCTCTTCCGTTAGTGGTGGAATCGCAAGACGGATGACCGTACCATCAGATGATGGCGCAAGACCAAGATCAGCACGTTGAATCGCTTTTTCAATCTCGCTGACCATTGATTTATCCCATGGAGTGATCAAGATCAGACGTGCTTCTGGTGTGTTGACGTTCGCTACTTGATTGAGCGGTGTCGGTGCACCGTAGTATTCGACTTGAACGGGATCTAAAATCGCAACGTTCGCACGACCAGCTCGGAGTGTCGCAAGTTCTTTCTTAAGTGAAAGATGTGCTTTTTCCATCCGTTCTTCGGCTTGTTTTAAAATTTCTTTTGACATATTATTTCCCCCTTACGATTGTCCCGATTTCGTCACCGATGACGACACGTTTGATGTTACCTTCTTCCATCAACGAGAAGACGATGAGCGGGATGTCATTGTCCATACAAAGTGAAGTTGCTGTAGAATCCATGACTTGAAGTCCATCCTTTAAGACATCCAAGTAAGAGAGCGTCTCGAATTTCTTCGCTTCTGGATCAACATTCGGGTCAGCTGAGTAGACACCATCAACGTTGTTTTTCGCCATCAAGATGACCTCTGCTTCAATTTCAGCTGCACGAAGAGCAGCTGTCGTATCTGTTGAGAAGTACGGGTTCCCTGTACCTGCTGCAAAGATGACGACGCGTCCTTTTTCGAGGTGACGCATCGCACGGCGTCGAATATACGGTTCTGCTACTTGGCGCATCTCGATTGATGTTTGAACACGTGTTTCAACACCTACATCTTCTAAGCTGTCTTGAAGCGCAAGCGAGTTCATGACTGTCGCTAACATCCCCATATAATCGGCGTTGGCCCGGTCCATCCCAAGTTCTGCACCTGTTTTGCCACGCCAAATGTTTCCAGCTCCGACAACGACCGCTACTTCGACGTTCAATTCAACTAATTCGCGAATCTGTTCCGAGATAGATTTGACGATGACAGGATTGATCCCAAACCCTTGATCTCCTGCGAGCGCTTCTCCGCTCAATTTTAACACAATCCGGTTATATTTCGGTTGCATGACTATGTCCCCCTTGCTAAATTCCGTAAAAAAGGAACACGAACCACTTCCACACGAAAGTGGATTGAAGCATACGTGTTCCTTCTCTTGTCATCAGGATGATCCCGATTCTTATTTTTTAAGTTGGTTCATAACTTCTTCAGCGAAGTTCTCTTCGCGTTTTTCCATACCTTCTCCAACTTCGAAGCGTACGAATGACACGACTTTACCGCCTTTAGATTCTACATATTTACCAACTTTGAAGTCTGGATCCTTGACGAACGTTTGATCGACGAGGCAGATTTCCTCGAAGAACTTGTTCATACGACCAACGATCATTTTTTCAACGATGTTAGCTGGTTTTCCTTCGTTCAATGCTTGCTCAGTGAGGACTTTTTCTTCACGTGCTTTTTCTTCTTCTGTGACAGAAGTACGGTCAACGTAAAGTGGACGTGCTGCTGCAATGTGCATTGCAACGTCTTTTGCAACTGTTTCGTCTGTCGTACCTTCGATGACGACGACTGAACCGATGCGTCCACCCATGTGGAGGTAAGAACCGAAGACTGCATCATCTGCTTTTGTGAAGAGCGCTACGCGACGGAGTGAGATTTTCTCTCCGATTGTTGAAGCTTCTTCTGAGATGTATGTGTCGATTGTTTTACCTGCTTCGTATTCAGAAGCAAGAGCAGCTTCTGCTGTCTCAGAACCGTTACGGAGAACAGCGTCTGCGATGTTTTGAACGAGTGTTTGGAAACGTTCGTTTTTCGCAACGAAGTCTGTTTCTGAGTTGATTTCGACGAGTGCCGCTTTGTTGCCGTCAACTGCAACTGCAGTCAACCCTTCAGCTGCAATACGATCGCCTTTTGCTGCTGCTTTAGCGATCCCTTTTTCACGCAAGAAATCTACTGCTGCGTTCATGTCACCGTCAGTTTCAACGAGTGCTTTTTTGCAGTCGAGCATACCTGCACCTGTTTTTTCACGAAGTTCTTTAACCATTGCTGCTGTAATAGCCATTCGATATTCCTCCTTATAACATCCTTAGTTTCAAAAAAAAGGTGATAAAAGGTCGATTCCCTTTATCACCTGGCATCACGAATTACTCAGCGTCTGCTACTACTTCTTCAGTAGTTTCAGGTGCTACGTTATCTTCGCCTTGTTTAACTTCGAGGATTGCGTCAGCCATTTTACCAGTGAGCAATTTGACTGCACGGATCGCATCGTCGTTCGCTGGGATGACGTAGTCGATTTCGTCTGGATCACAGTTAGTATCAACAATCGCAACGATTGGGATGTTGAGTTTGTGTGCTTCTGCAATCGCGATACGCTCTTTGCGTGGGTCAACGATGAAGAGTGCATCCGGAACGCCTGGCATATCTTTGATACCGCCGAGGAATTTCTCAAGACGAGTCATTTCTTTTTTAAGAATGATGACTTCTTTTTTAGGAAGAACTTCGAATGTACCGTTCTC
This sequence comes from Exiguobacterium sp. s143, assembly GCF_018618895.1. NCBI lineage: Bacteria > Bacillati > Bacillota > Bacilli > Caryophanales > Exiguobacterium > Exiguobacterium sp. s143. The sequence continues at coordinate 632,433 of NZ_JACSMX010000001.1, forward strand.
TTCCATTTTTTCGAGTTGTTTCAAACGGTTGATACGTTTTTTGATTGTAGAGAAGTTCGTGAGAGTTCCACCCAACCAACGTTCGTTGATGAAGTATTGACCTGCACGGATCGCTTCTTCTTTCACAGTGTCTTGAGCTTGTTTTTTCGTACCAACGAAAAGAACGTTTCCGCCTTCTGACGCTACTTCACGGATGAAGTTGTATGCTTCGTCTACTTTTTTGACCGTTTTTTGAAGGTCGATGATGTAGATTCCGTTCCGTTCTGTGAAGATGTATTTTGCCATTTTTGGGTTCCAACGGCGTGTTTGGTGACCGAAGTGTACACCAGCTTCTAACAATTGTTTCATCGAGATTACTGCCATGATGAATTCCTCCTTTTGGGTTTTGGATGTCCTCCGCGATGATCGTCTATCCAGCTAACCTATTAAAGGCACCGCAGCTGGCGATACATGCGTGCGTAATTAACACCGTAGACTAATATAGCATAAAGATTACCGAGGGGCAACCTTCGTTTGATGAGAAAGTTTAGCAATCAAAGCAACCTCGCCCGTCCCCCGATTCAAAGACCGTGCAAGCGTCTCAAGATCCGCTCCTTCTCGTAGCGCCTGCTTGACATCCGTTAACGGTGGTTCTTGTGAAATGGATTGTTCAATTTCGACGGTTTCCGATTTCTCGTAAGTAGCCGCCTCCACCATATGTGGAGACGCATCCGGTACTTGATCAACCTGTTCGTTCGCTACATTTACGGATGTCTCCGTCATGGCGTTGACGTTCTCCATGAAATGTAATAAAACTTGTTCCGTCTCATTCTTTTCACGTTCCAACCGTGTAATTCGGTCTTTGAGCGCTGCCTGCTGGCGAAATAACACCAGCAGCGCATAACAAACTAAAGCAGCTAATAAAATATAAACGACAGTCATAATTCTTCCTTTCACATGGCGACACGATCTGCTAAGTAGGCACTTCCGAGCGCATTCTTCAACTTACGAAGCGCTTTTGAATGGATTTGTGAAATACGGGAAGTCGAGAGCCCGAGGACTTCACCAATTTCCGTAAGCGTCAATTCTTCATAATAGAATAACGAGACGACAAGTTGTTCTTTTTCGGATAACCCTTCGACTTCCTCTGCCAGTTTAGCGATCAACTCCCGCATTAATAACATATCTTCCGGTGTAGCAGTATCTGGATCTAAATAGGAGACGGTCATCGCCTTCCCCTCATCCTGTAGCGTGACTGCTTCATCGATCGATAATACATTCGCAAAATAGCTTTCTGCTAAAGCACCCTTGACCTCGTCAGGTGTCATGTCGACGATAGAAGAGACTTCGTCTAACGTCGGCGTCCGTTGCAAAGATTGTTCAAGGATCTCGACGGCTGCCTCGACCCGTTTTGCTTTTTCCCGTAAGGAACGTGGTAACCAATCGATTTTACGAAGCCCATCTAAAATAGCTCCTCGAATCCGAAAGGCGGCATACGTGTCGAATTTATTATTATGATTTTGATCGAATTTTTGAAGCGCATCGTACAATCCCATCATACCTAAACTTTTCAACTCGTCTCGATCGACACTTTTAGGCAACGTCGCACTTAAACGCTGAACGTGGTATTGAACAAGTGGTTCATAATTGTGAAGTAACAGATCTGCCACCGCAATATCGCGTGTGGTCAGCCATCGATCCCAAAGTTGTTGTAATTCCTCACGCATGACCATTCCTCCTCTAGATTTCCAGCGTCCCGACATTCACCGTCCGGATGACGAGACGCCCTGATTGTGAGTGGAACTCGATCGTTCGTCCATTCGTGCCGCCAACATCTTCGGCAACGAGTGGAATTTTGACTTGTTGAAGCATTGCTTTGACCGCAGCGATGTTTCGCTCACCGATCCGCATTGATTCATGTTCATACTTAAATTGAAACATCTGAGCCCCTCCCGCAATCTTCGCACGTAATCGGATGGCTCCACTTGCTCGTAATTCGCGGGCTACCTCTAGAATTGCCGTATCCGCGAACTTTCCGACTTCAAGCTCCCGATTCCGACTGATCGCTGAATCAGGCAACATGACATGCGCCATACTCGATAACCCTCGTTCCTGGTCATAGATGACGACGCCTACACACGATCCAAGACCCGCCGTCCGTAAAATGACGGGGCGTTTACTGATGGCGTACTCCGCAATCCCAATCCGTACGATTTCATCCATTCAAGTCCACACCCAATCGTTCGAAGACCGTCTGAAAGGCGTTCGCTTCAGGCAACAAAAGTAAATGTCCGGTCAAATCGTTTCCTGCACTAGACAAGTGCGTGTCGATATAGACAGCCATATTGCCTGGAGTCGTAGATTCAAGTAAGGCTACTTCAAGTAACGCACCAACCATATCAAACGCTGATGCAGGAACACTGACATGTAACGATAAATCAAGCCAATCGGAGATAGCCCGAGCATATGCTCCTATTAAAATATTCCCAATTTCTTCCCAAGCAGAAACCCCCATTTCGTGAGAATCGGAAAAAAAGTGGAATTCCGTCTGCATCAATTGGCTCACGAGCTTCTCTGCATCACGAAGTGGCATCAAAAAAAGTAACGTTGCTTGAATATCGCCAGAAAAACGTAACAATGCACCAGCGGTATACGTTTCCGCTCCTCCACTTCGCTCGATGATCGTTGTGAAATCCTCAAGTTCAGCGGAAGGTACCTCGATCTCAATCGGTTGTCCAAGTAAGGTCGAAAGTGCTGTCGCTGCGTGACCAGCTCCAATGTTGCCGACTTCCCGTAAAATGTCCCGTTCGTTTGGATTAAGCATGAACGATGTCCTCAAATAAGCGATTCGGTTCAATCAACGAAAACAATTGCTGATCGCCTTTTGCGACTGCAGTCAAATACGAGGCATCCTCCTGCTTTTGTTCACTGAGCGGTTCAATCCGAACATCCGTTGATTCGACGACTTCGTTTGCCCGGTCGACGATGAATCCAGCGTCCCCATGCTCCAAAGTGGCGATGATGATGCGTGTTTCTTCCGTTTCTTCCATTAATTCGAATCCAAGACGGGCGCGCAAATCAATCACGGGTGTGACGACACCACGCAAATTGATGACTCCTTTGACATAAGATGCAGCGTTCGGAATCCGTGTGATCGGGATGAGCCGTTCGATTGAACGAACAGACTGTACATCAATACCGTATGCATTATCTTCTAATTGAAAAACAACCCATTTTTGTTCCATCTTCGTTCCCCTCACTTCCGTAATAGTGCATTGCTGTCAATGATCAATGCAACCTGTCCGTCTCCAAGAATCGTTGCGCCAGAAATCGCACGGATACCTTCTAGATAACTACCGAGTGGCTTCATGACGATTTCCTGTTGACCGATCAATTCGGATACGATTAATCCTGCTAATTTTTCACCACTTCGGACGACGACGACCGAATAGGCCTCCGCCTCATGCTGCGGCAATCCATACACTTCATTCAGCGAAATAAGTGGCACCAATTGTCCACGGAAATCAAATACTTTTTCCCGGTGTGCTTGCAGGATCGCTGATTTACGTAAGGATGTCGTCTCGATGATGGCAGTCAGTGGAATCGCATACGTTTCTTGTCCGAGCTCAACGAGCATGGCTGAGATGATCGAAAGCGTCAATGGTAAACTGATACGGAAAATCGTTCCTTCTCCGCGGCGCGTCTCAACGAATACTTCTCCACCTAATGATTCGATCTTCGATTTGACGACGTCGAGACCAACACCACGACCAGACAAGTCGGTGACTTCTTCTGCCGTTGAGAAACCAGGTGCGAACAACAGCATCGAAGCCTCTTCGATTGTTAATTGCATCGCTTCTTCTTCCGTGATCAATCCTTTTTCAATCGCAATCCGTGTGACACGTTCGTGATTGATACCTGCTCCATCATCTTCAATCTCGATGAAGACTCGGTTTCCTGAATGATAGGCACGAAGCGAAAGATTTCCTTCGACCGGTTTATTCGCTAAAATCCGTTCCGCTTTGTTTTCAATTCCATGATCAATCGCATTGCGGATCAAGTGGACGAGTGGATCACCGATCTCATCGATGACTGTGCGATCAAGTTCCGTCTCAGCACCTGTAATGTGTAGTTTGATATGTTTTCCGACATCCTTCGAAACAGAACGTACCATCCGCGGGAAGCGGTTGAACACTTGTTCGATCGGCATCATTCGTAACGTTAAAACGAGTGATTGCAATTCGTTCGTACCTCGTTTGATCCGTTCGACCGTATCTGTCAATTCCGGTGAGCTGACTTCTGCTGCAATACGCTCCAATCGTCCGCGGTCGATGATGAACTCTTCGAACAGATTCATCAAACGATCAATACGCTCGAGATTGACACGAATCGTTTTCGAAGCGACAGGCACAGATAGATCTGTCTGTTCTGGTGATTCCGGTGAAGCTGTTGGTGCAGGTACTGATGTCGCAACCGGCACTTCCTGTGGAAGGGTGGATGTCGCCACCTCTGCTTCTGGTGTTGCTTCAAACACGTCCATCTTTACTGTTGCGACTTCAGAAACCGATGCAACCGCCTCTTGAATGACCGATTGCTCTTGTTGCGTCACGAATAAAACAGAGAATGACGTCTCAAAATGTTCTTGCTCCAGTTCATCAGATGTCGGATTCGACAAAATGACATCTCCGAGCTGTTGTAAACGATCAAAGACCATGTAGACACGTGCCGCTTTTAAGATGACGTCTGCTGAAAGTTCGACTTGGACGATATAGGCTTGATAACCGGACGCAATCGATTGTTTGACGACCGCTTCCGAATAGACATCACATTCGAATGTTGATGGTGCAGTTGATGGCGTAACCGAAATGATCTCTTCTTGTTCGGGACGAATGAACTGCTGTAATCGTCTCACTGTTTCCGTGACGTCAAGTTTCCCTTTTCCACCGCGACTGATGTCTTCTACCATCGTTTCCAGTTGCTCAGCAGCAACGAATAGGACATCGATCAACTCAGCTGTAGCGGGTTGTTTCTTTGATCTGACTAAATCAAGGGCGCTCTCCATCTCATGCGTCAAATCAGCGATCGCATCATATCCCATCGTTCCTGCCATCCCTTTTAGCGTATGGGCAGAACGGAAAATTTGATCGATGACCGCTTCATCGTCTAATCGTTCTTCAAAAACCAATAAGCTTGTGTTAATAGCTTGTAAATGCTCCATCGACTCATCGAGGAACAACCCCACATATTCATTTAAGTCCATGACTGATACCCTCCTTTAATCTTAACGGACATGATCTTTTCGTTTTTTCAGACGATGTAACAATCGATCTAAAAACTTCCGTTCTTTGACTTGTACACCTGTTAGAGACGTCGTGATATGATCGAGTCGCCAACTGACGTCACTCGTTCGATCCATCAAGTAAAATGGCATCTGTGCCTTGACTGCTTTGACGACTGTCGGATCTTCCGGCAAAAAACCGGTAAAGCGCAGTGGTTTTTGTAAAAATTGTTGGCTGACGAGCGCCAGTCGATCAAACGTTTCAAGTGCTTCTCCACCATTCGTCGCCCGATTGACGACTACGGAAATCGGAAGATCCGTCGCATGATGGTGTGCCAGTTTGACGAACGCATAACCGTCCATGATTGAAGTCGGCTCTGGCGTGACGATCAACCAGGCTTCGTCTGCACTACTGATAAAATCAAACGTCTGATGGTTGGCGCCGGCTCCTAAATCGAGCAACACAAAATCATACTCATAGAAAAATTGGAATTCCCGCAGTAGGAATACGACATCCTCCTTCGTCAGATTCGTCAGTTCCGCAAATCCACTCCCGCCATGAATGAAATGAAGGGATGGCGACTGTTCAACGATTGCGTGCTGGAGTGATTCTCGTCGTTTGACGCATTCCATCAAGGATGACTTCGATGATTTACCGAATAGAATACCAATGTTCGCCATCCCGATATCAAGATCAATCAAGAGTACTCGTTTTTCTTGTAACGATAATGCCACGCCAAGATTCACCGCGACATTCGTTTTTCCGACGCCACCTTTTCCACTCACGATGGCAATCGTCTTCGTTTCCTTGACGGTCACTTTTGATCGTAAGACACGTGCTTGATCTTCTCGCATCATCTCATCCCTCTCTCGACGATCATTCGGGATAACTCATCCGCCGTAGCGAACGTGATGTCTTCTGGCACTTCTTGCCCCGTTGTCACGCAATAGATTGGTAACTTCGTCTCTGTCATAAGCCCAAACATCGACCACAGTTCACTTGTTTCATCTGCTTTCGAAAAAACGATCCCTGATAAGGGAATCTTGCTGAAACGATCGTGGATCTGTAATAAATCTCGGTATTTCGATGTCAAACTAAGAACTAAGAACACATCCGTATCTTCAAAGTCATGACGACTTCGTAATTGCTCTACATACACTTCGTCAAGGAAATTTCGTCCCGCTGTATCGACAAGTACGATGTCGCATGATGCTAACGCTTGCTTTGCTCGTTCAAAATCTTCCAGGTCGTATGCAACATGAATCGGAATACCTAATATGTCGGCATATGTCTTCAGTTGTTCAATCGCTGAGATCCGGTATGTATCGGTTGTGATGAGACCGACTCGTTGATTTTTGATGAGCGTATGATGCGCAGCCAGTTTAGCGATGGTCGTCGTCTTACCGACACCAGTTGGTCCTGTTAACATGACATAACGTGCAGTCGACGGCGTCACGCGCAATGCCGACTTCACTTCTTCCGTCAAGAGATCGGTTAATTCCGTTTGCTGCGTTTGATAGTACGCAGTTAGTAATCGCTCATGCAATCGTTCAGACACTTGTTGTAACGCTGGTTCTGCCAACAGCGGCGCATAATGTCGCAATTCTTTTGGCAATGGTCGTTCGCCGACCGTAACGATCGTCGGACGCATGGGGATCGGTTGGATGGTTTCCACAATGTCCTTCCGACTCGTTGTTTGCTTCGAGACGATCGGTTCGTTCGACACATGTTCATCCACCGATGCAACCAGTTCCACTTTTTTCTTCGCAAATAAGCCAAAGAATCCGCCCACTTTGATATGGCGAGTATTTAATATGATGGCATCGTTACCGAGTTCGCGTTTGATGCGTTCCATGGCTTCGCTAACGGAATCCGCCGTGACTTTTTTGACTATCATCGCTTAAATCACCCCAATACTCTTAACTTCAATCGTCGGCATTAATTCGTTATAAGACAAAATCGGAATATCTGGAAAATACCGTTCTGTCAATTGACGGACGAACATCCGGATACTTGGAGAAGTCAGGATGATCGGATGCGCCCCGTACCGTTCGAATTCCGCTGCCCTCTCTTGCAATGTCTCGATGAAACGTGTCGCTTTTTCGGGATCAAGCGCTAAATAATTTCCGAACTCCGTCTTTTGGATGGCCGACTGGATATCCAGTTCCATCTCACTCGAGACCGTCACGACATGCAAGACATCTCCTTGCATGACTTGTTCCGTAATTTGCCGCGATAAGGATTGACGGACATATTCAGCAAGTAGTTCGCTGTCTTTCGTCACAGCTGCATAGTCCGCGAGCGTTTCGAAAATCAATGGTAGATTTCGAATCGAGACTTTTTCTTTTAATAATTGAACGAATACTTTTTGAAGTTCCCCGATTGATAACAGTTGTGGTGTTACTTCCTCGACCAAAATCGGATGCGATTCCTTCAAATGATCAACCAACTGTTTCGTCTCTTCCCGACCGAGTAATTCAGCGGCATGCTTCTTCAAGAGCTCCGTTAAATGTGTCGCAACGACGGATGGTGGATCAACGACCGTATACCCTGACATCTCTGCTCGACTGCGTGTCTGTTCATCAATCCAGAGTGCCGGCATACCGAATGCTGGTTCAACCGTATCGATCCCTCGAATTTCTGGATCATCGACACCCGGGCTCATCGCTAAATAATGATCGAGTAACAGTTCACCACTTGCCATCTCACTTCCGCGAATCTTGATTCGATAATGGTTCGGTGATAACTGCAGATGATCACGAATCCGAACGGTCGGTAGGACAAAACCAAGTTCGAGTGCTAGCTGCCGACGAATCATGACGACACGATCGAGTAAATCGCCACCTTGCGCTTCATCAGCGAGTGGAATCAAACCGTAACCGAATTCAAATTCAATCGTATCGACATTCAGTAAGGAAATGACCGATTCACTCGAACGCAAGTTTTCGCTCGGCGCTTCCTCAACGGCGACCTCTTCTTGCATCGTCTTCGTCGTCTGCTTTATTCGCCAAGCGAAGAAGCCAAATAACGCTGCAATCGGCATCGTGACGTAATCGGGAATCGCTGTGAATAGTCCGAGTAAGAAGATTGCTCCAGCCGCGATTCCGACAAGTAATGGCGTCCGTGTCAATTGACCGATGACATCCTCACCAAGGTTTCCGTCGGATGTCGAGCGCGTGACGATGATCCCGGTCGCAACCGAAATCAAAAGTGCTGGAATCTGACTGACGAGACCGTCCCCGACTGTCAGTAACGTATATAGTTCGACTGAATCCGCTATCGGTAAGCCTTGTTGGACGACACCGATGATCATCCCGAAGATCAAGTTGATGATGACGATAATAATGCCTGCGATCGCATCTCCTTTAACGAACTTCGAGGCCCCGTCCATCGCCCCATAAAAGTCTGCTTCCGATTGGATTTTTTGACGACGAGTCCGGGCTTGTAATTCGTCAATCATACCGGAGTTCAGGTCGGCGTCGATTGCCATCTGTTTTCCGGGCATCGCGTCAAGCGTAAAACGTGCCGACACTTCCGAGACTCGTTCCGAACCTTTCGTGATGACGAGAAACTGGATCAAGACGAGAATCAAGAAGACGACGAAACCGACGAGCGGCTTACCGCCGACGACAAAGCTACCGAAAGCCTCGATAACTTCGCCACCATTTCCGTTTGATAGGATCGCCCGTGTCGTCGAGACGTTAAGTGCCAGACGAAATAGAGTCACGATCAATAACAACGTCGGAAATACAGAAAACTCAAGTGCCTCTTTGGCATTCATCGCAACGAGTAATACCATCAAAGCAATTAAGATATTGATGATGATTAAAAAATCGAGCATGATAGCGGGCAGTGGAATGACGAGCATGAAGACGATCATGATGACGCCTAGCAGAACCGTTAAATCTCGTGTTGATATACTCATGATGCTTCATCCTTTCATTTTGCTTGTTTCAGTTGATAGACAAAGGCGAGTGTTTCAGCGAGCGCCTGATAGAACGTTTCATCCACTGCCATACCAATCTCTGTTTGAGCGAACAACGCCCGCGCCAGCGGACGATTTTCAACAATCGGGACATCAGCTGCTGTCGCCTTCTCCCGAATCCGGAACGCGACAGCATCTACGCCTTTTGCAACGACGATCGGTGCCATGTGTTTTCCGTCATCGTATTGAATCGCTACCGCATAATGGGTCGGGTTCGTGATGACGACGTCGGCATTCGGTATTTCTTGCATCATCCGCCGCATCGCCATCTCCCGTTGTTGTTGTTTAATCTTTCCTTTGATTTGAGGGTCACCTTCCGTGTTCTTATGCTCATCCTTTAAATCCTGTTTACTCATTCGAATCGACTTTTCAAAATCAAATTTTTGATAAGCGAAGTCCAGAATGGCTAACGCGATCAAGGCGATACTGACCGACAAACCGAGCAAAAATGTTAAATGACCAATGATAGCTAACGCATCGCCGATTGGTTCCGAGGTCAGCCTCGAAATCTCGACCTTGTTATTCCAAAGAACAGTGCCACTCGTGACACCGATGACTAACAGTTTAAAAACGGATTTCAAAAACTCGACGAGTGCTTTAACGCTAACGATCCGTTTGACGCCTTGAAGCGGATTGATCCGGTCCAGCTTCGGCTGAATCGCCTCACCACTTAAGAGCACACCAATCTGAACGAAGTTTCCAAGGATCCCGATGACGACCGCTGTTAAAAAGAAGGGGGCGACTAAAATCCCCATTTGTATCAGCATCTCGACTAAAATCTGTTCAATTCGTCCCTCTTCGACGGCTTGCAGAACTTGACTTGCACTGAGACCATCTTGTAGGACGAGTACGAATCGCCGTCCTAGAAATGGACCGAAAAAATAGAGAACAAGAAACATCGCGAATAACATAAAACTGCTTGTTAAATCTGCTGATTTTGCGACCTGTCCCTTTTTACGCGAGTCATCCCGCTTTCGAGGTGTCGCTTTTTCCGTCTTCTCACCAGCGAAGTACTGAAGATCAAGGCGTAATCGATATGAATGCATGTCCTTAACCTCCTAGTAATCGAATGGCGTCTGCAAGTACATCTTGCAACAATGGAACGAATCGACCGATTCCTGTGATCGTCGCTCCTGCTAATAAAAACAGAATCGCGTATCCCATTAACAGTTTGACGGAAAAACCAATCGCAAAAATGTTGAACTGGGGTGCCGTTTTCGCTAAGAAACCAAGTGCGAGATCCACTAAAAAGAGTGAAACAACAAGTGGCATCGCCATTTGTAAGGCAGTCAACATCGCAAGTCCGACGACACGGATGACCAAACTCATTCCTGCGTCGCCTGATACCGCAATCAGACTGCCCGGCGGAAAGATCTGAAAGCTCGTATAGATGCCGTCCAGTAAAATGAGATGCATATCAGAAGCGAGCAGGACGAGTAACGTCAGCATGTAATAAAATCGTCCGACGATTGGTGACTGTCCGCCAAACATCGGATCATAAGCGGAAGCCATCGCAAGACCCATCTGTAAATCAATAATCGAACCCGCAATTTGTGGGGCGTATAATAAAAAACTGGCAAGTAAGCCAAGAGCTAGCCCCACTAAGACTTCCGTTCCCATCCGAAAGAAAAAATCGAAGTCTTCTACACGAACGTCCGTCTTCACGGCGTAACTCGCAAAGTAAGCAAGACCCGCCGCAAGTGCTAATTTATGTTGCGCTGGTAATTGTCTTGATGAAAACAAAGGCGCCGCAACGAGAAAACCGACGATCCGTCCAAAGACGAGCAGAAAAACACTCAGGAAAGAAAGTAATGTCATTTTCGGGAAACCTCAGCGATTTGTTTGAATAGATCAATCGTAAAGGTCTGTAACTCCTGCATAATCCAAGGTCCAAAGAAGACGAGTGCTAAAAACACGGCAACAATCTTTGGAACAAACGATAACGTCTGTTCCTGAATCTGCGTCGTCGCCTGCAAAATACTGACGAGCAGACCAACGACGAGCGAGACGAGTAACAAGGGGGCCGATACTTTGAGTAATGTCCAGACAGCAGAACTCGCCAACTGAATAATCATTTCTTGAGTCATCTTTTCTCCCCCTAACGCATACTGACGAGCAGTGATTCAACAATCAGGTGCCAGCCATCGACTAAAATAAATAACAGCAATTTAAACGGTAACGCAATCATGACTGGCGGTAACATCATCATTCCCATCGACATCAAAACACTCGAGACGACCATGTCGATGACAAGGAAAGGAATGAAGATCATGAAGCCGATTTGGAAGGCTGTCTTCAATTCACTAATCGCATATGCTGGAACGAGTGCGACGAGTGGAATATCTTCAATCTTTTCCGGTTTTTCATAATTACCGTATTTTAAGAATAGTTCTAAATCATTCGTTCGCGTGTGCTTCGACATGAAGCGTTTCATCGTATCTCCTGCTTTATCAAACGCTTCATCTTGACTAATTTTATCAGCCATGTATGGTTTTAAAGCCGTCGTGTTTAATTCCGATATGACGGGCGACATGACGAAAAGCGTAATGAATAAGGCCAGTCCGACGAGTAGCTGGTTCGGCGGCGTCTGTTGTGTTCCGAGAGCCGAACGGACGAACGACAACACGACGACGACACGCGTGAAACAAGTCATTAAGATTAGTAACGAGGGCGCCAGTGATAACAACGTCAGTAATACGAGCAGCTTAATCGATGTTGCTGTTCCTGACGGAGTATCGAGTGAGATCAGGTTTTCAATCGTATTCATGAGCGCCCTCGATTCTTCTGCAGTTGCTCGAGTTGTTGTTTGAACGTCTCAAGAAATGGTGAAGGTGCTGATTTCGAAGATGCCTCTTCAAGATCCGTCGGTTCGTATCCCTCTAAATCGTCCAGCGTGTCTAAGAGTTGCACGTTCTCCCCAACACCGACGACATAAATCTTATCCTGCACTTTCACTAACTGAACCGATCGATCCTTACCAAGTGGTACACCACCTAGATGGGTCAATCGTCCGGAATGTCTGACGCCTCGCGTCCGCTCGTGAATAAAACGTGTCACGAGGATGAATCCGCCGATCAAGACGACGAGAACGACGACTCCTTTAAAGATGGTCAATGCCATGGAAGGACTCTCATCGACTTGCTGAGTCGTCGGTGCATCGTTCTTGGTTGGATTTAATTTTTCTTCGACCGTTTCAGCCTGTACAGGAAGTGTCAGCAGAAACAGAAGACAAATCAGCAAAGTCACTTTTTTCATGACGAGACAGTTTTCGAGACCGCTTCAAGCACACGATCCGCTTGGAACGGTTTGACGATGAAATCTTTTGCACCTGCTTGAATCGCGTCGATGACCATCGACTGTTGCCCCATCGCTGAACACATGATGACTTTAGCGGCAGGATTGAATGCTTTGATTTCTTTAAGCGCAGAGATTCCGTCCATCTCAGGCATCGTAATGTCTAGCGTGACAAGGTCCGGTGTCAATTCCTTATACTTCGTGACCGCTTCGCGTCCGTTTTCTGCTTCACCGACGACATCATAGCCGTTCTTCGATAGGATTTCCTTGATCATCATCCGCATGAAAGCGGCGTCGTCTACGATTAATACTTTTGCACTCATAATAGTTCCTCCTTAGAACATCCGAAGACGTTCTTTTGTATTTACGATTTCCGTAATGCGTACACCGAAGTTCTCTTCGATGACGACCACTTCACCCGTTGCGATCAATGTATTGTTGACAAGAACGTCAACTGGTTCCCCTGCCAGTTTATCCAGCTCGATGACAGAACCTTGTGTTAATTCCAATATGTCACGAACGGAGCGGCGTGTCCGTCCTAACTCAACCGTGACGTTCAACGGAACATCATATAACATTCCGATATTCCCTGGCGTGCCCTCTACTTCCATCTCACCTAACTGACTAAATTGAACTGGACTGACACCGACTGGCGTTGCTTTCGGTTCAGGTGGTGGGACGACCGTTCGTTGTTCCATCGCTGGTGCCGGTGTCGGTTGCGCTTGTGGTTGTGGTTGTTCTGGTTGCGCTTGTGCCGTTGCTTGTGGTGCAGGTTCTGCTTGTTGGGTCGTACTCGCGCTAAAGAGTTTTTGAATCAATTGTTTCGAGAAATCCAGTGGTGCTAATTGAACGATTTTTGAATCAATCATCGTGCCAATCTTCAAATCAAACTCGATGATGACCATGTTCTCCCAAAGAGAAAAGCTATCGACGATGCTCTTATCTTGTGAAAAATCAAAAATTTCAACAGCAGGTGGTGAGATATCGATTCGCATGGAGAACACTGTCGACATCGATGTCGCAGCAGCTCCCATCATCTGATTCATCGCTTCCTGTACAGCAGATAGAGCAATCGGATCCATCTCAAGCGATTCATCAATGACACCATCGCCTCCCATCATCAGGTTCGCGATGACAGAAGCATCTCGCTGTGTCAGGATCAGGACATTTTCTCCTTTGAATCCTTCTGTATAGCCGACACGCAACGCGACGTGCGGAATCGGATAACGACTTCGTAATTCTTCCATCGAAATCATCCGAACATGTGGTGTCGTGATTTCTACTTTTTGATTCAACAATGCCGATAAGGCCGTTGCTGAATTCCCAAGTGAGATGTTTCCGACTTCCCCTAGCGCATCGATTTCCATATCATCTAATATTTCCTCTGCGTCCGAATCTTGCGGTTCATCGTTTGATGGCGTTCCGCGTAACAACGCATCGATTTCATCTTGCGAAAGCATATCGCTCATGTTATTCCTCCTCAATTCGTTGTAAGACTTGCAAAGCGAGGTGTTTCCCGTTTAGTCCCGGTCGGGCTTTGAACATCTTCCGGTCATCGACGAATACATCGACGGCATCTGAGGCCCGCGTCTTCAGGGATAAACAATCGCCTACTTCGAGGTGTAACAATTCACCAAACGATAGCTCTGTTTGGCCGAGCACTGCTTTTAAATCGACGACGGAACTCATCAACTGCGTTTGCATGTGTTCAGACTCTTGATTATCTGCTGTCGTTCGCTTTTCTTGTTGCATCCAATAATGACTTGATAATTTCGGAAGAACGGATTCAAGGGTCACGAACGGCAGACAGACATTCAACGTGCCGCTCACTTCTCCAACCGTTACGTAAATCGAAACGAGGATGACCGTCTCATTCGGAGAAACGAGCTGTAGAAACTGCGGATTGATTTCTAAATCGTCGTACTCCGCCTCGACTTCCGTCACCGACTCCCAAGCGGCGCCATATTGGACGAAGGCACGTTTGAACAATTGTGTCAGAATACGCGTCTCGATTTCCGTCAAATTTTCAATCTTGTTCATCCCTTCACCCGGTCCTCCAAGTAATCGATCGAGCATCGCATAAGCAATGTTCGGATTGACTTCGAACAAGACTTTTCCATCAAGCGGATGAAGGTTCACAAGATTGATCAATGTCATGTTCGGAATAGAATGAATGAATTCATCGTACGGGAGTTGCTCGACTGTATTGACCGTGAACTGGACGTACGTCCGAAGTTGTGCAGAAAAATGCGTCGTCAACACTCGGGCGAACTGTTCATGGATACGCGTCAAATTCCGTAATTGATCTTTTGAGAAGCGAAGCGCTCGTTTAAAGTCATAGACTTTGACACGGCGCTGCTCCTCTTGGCTTCGGATTTCCTCGACTTCCATATCTCCGCTTGAAATGGCTGATAGCAAGGCATCGATTTCATGTTGGGATAATACTTCGCTCATGCTGCCACCTCACTGGATGATTTTTTTCGTCGTATAGACACGCTGGACATCACCTTCTTGAATGAGCTTCTTGAACTGCATCCGTAATCGTTCTTCGAGCTTCTCCATATCCGCTTTTGAGTCTAAGTCCGACTTTTTCATCGCAGATAAATCACCTAAGATGATGTTATTGATTTGAAACTTTCGTAATTCTAAATCATCACGTGTTGCTTGATCGTCTGTAACGATCGTAAATTGGACATTCAAAAAACGTTCATCAGCGATGTTCGTCGTCAAGTCGTCTGTCTGAAGACTTCGTGCATCAAGTTCTTCACCTGTCGGCTGTTCGACTTTTGCTTCTGTCGTATCATTAGCTAAAAAGTAATTCATGATCATATAACCTGCGCCAACCATCAGTGCTGCGACAATGATCATGATTAAAGGGATTTTTAGTTTACTCTTCTTCTTTTCCTCGGCCATCTTCGAGCCTCCTTACACTGTTCAAGCCCGCTAATCCGATTTGTTGATAAAAAGCGATTGCGATTGCCTTGACCTCTTCTATTGATTCCTTCACGACATAAATCTGTCCGCCAACGAGTTGAATCGTCGTATCCGGAGTGGAACGGACAGATTCGATCAGTATGGCGTTTAGTACGAGTGGTGCATTACGTAATGTCGTTAGCGTAATCATCGTTTCAGGTTGACCAATTCCTCAAGAACTTGGTCAGAAGTCGTGATGATTCGCGTATTCGCTTGGAAACCACGTTGAGCAATGATCATCTCCGTGAACTCTTCTGATAAGTCGACGTTTGACATTTCGAGCGTTCCAGATGTCAATTGCCCCATTCCGTTCAAGCTCGGTGTTCCAAGTACTGGCTCACCTGAGTTTTGTGACGCTGCGAACACGTTGACACCTGATTTTTCTAGACCACCCGGGTTAGCAAAGTTCGCGATCGTGATATAACCGACGTTTTGTAATGCTCCTGTCGTATCGACGTAAGTGACGAGACCGTCTTTACCGATTGATAAGTTACGTGCATCCGTTGGTACTTTTAGTTTTTGGAATCCTGCGCCACCTGCTTCCGGAAGGGGTACTGGCGGAGTACCGTTTGCAGCTCCTTGTGTCCCAGTACCGATTAAGTAGTTTCCGTCACCTGTAACTAAGTTTCCATCAAGATCCGTATAGAAGTTACCTGAACGGGTATAACGAATCCCTTCCGCCGTGACGACTTGGAAGAATCCTTCACCAGAAATCCCAACATCGAGAACGCGACCCGTATTCTGAAGCGCACCTTGGTTATACACATTATCGACTGTTGACATCGATGCTCCAAGACCGACCTGTTTCGGGTTCGTCCCACCGACATTGCCGCCTGCACCGGATGATGAACCGACCGATTGGCTGACGAGATCCTTAAACGTCACCCGTCCTTTTTTATAACCGAACGTGTTGACGTTCGCGATGTTATTCCCGACGACATCCAGTTTCGTCTGAAAGTTCTTAAGCCCACTGATTCCTGAATACATTGAACGTAACATTATTTTTCCTCCTTTGATTGAATCTGCGTCAACTCGTATACACTAATCTGTTTTCCGTTCGATAATTCGGCCATGATATCCAGCCCATCCCGTTTTACACTAACGACACTGGCTGTCTCTTCGACGGTCGTCGTCTGTTCTGCTCCAGAAGCATCGGTCGTCTTTGACTCTGCTTCATAACTGACGTTCTTACCAATCAGATTGCTGTAGGATAATAACGCCGTCGCATGTTGGTTCAAGACCATCGTGTCCATCGTCTTCCCGATTGCTTGCATCTGTTCAAGTGAAGAAAACTGCGCCATCTGAGCAATGAAATCCTTATCTTCCATTGGTGCCGTCGGGTCCTGATTCGACAGCTGGGCAATCAGAATTTTCATGAACATATCTTTATCCATTGCTTTATTCGTCGGTACTTGTGACTTTTCAGGAAGCTGGTATGAAGTACCATCTGTTTTGATTGCATCAGTCATCGTCTTCCTCCTCTTCTTCCTCTACTGGAGCGGGTGTTTCTTGATAAGGGGACTCATGCTCCTGCTGATCACGTGTGAAGGACTGTTGAAACTCCCGTGCACTAGATGCGATCATCCCCGTCTCGATCTTCACGACCGGGGTCTGCTGGTGTAAAGCTGTCTGCAATTTTCCGAGTTGTTGCTCGATCGATTGTTTCGCTTGTTCAGTACTCGCAAACAGTTTGATGGTCAATGCCCCCTCCTTACGATCGAGTTGAACGACGACCTCTCCAAGCTGCTCTGGATAAAGACGAATCGACAATCGAGTTGACCCGTCAGCACCTTTTAAGAACGGTGCCTGTTGAAGTGCAGCTTCAATCCGTTGTTGAATCTGTTCTGGTACGGGTAGCGGCACTGGAAGAATCGTTTGCAACGGGGTACCTTTGTAAATCGGCATGCTCATTGGAGTCAGCGCGGCTTTTCCTTCTGGATCAACGGGCATGGTCGCTTTTCGCATGAGTGAAGCGAATGCCAACGGGAGCGGTGTCTTTCCTTTTGCCTGCTCAGCTACAGCTACAGTGTCCGACTTGAGCGTTTCGACAATAGGACCAGGTTGCGGGAGCGTCTGTTTCACAGGCAACGCGGAAATGTCTCCTTCAATCGTAGTAAGTAATGGTTGTTTTAAGTTGTTCGTATGATGATCTTTCATTTTGATCGTATCGTTCGTTACTGTCTGCAAGACGACTTGCTGAAGCAATGGTGGCAATTGATCGAACTGATTTTTCGCCTGCTCGACATTTCCCTCAAGCAATTGTTTGACGAACGCTAGTAGTTGTTCCATTTTCTTTGGTTCTTGTTTTAACGCCTCTACTTCCGGTTGTTTTAGTAAAGAGAGAAGCTCGTCCGGTTGATCTACGAGTTCTTGTATCCAATCCGGTAATAGTGGTGTCTCCACTTTCGTCTCGAGTGCTGTCAAATCAGCTGAGAACGGTGACGATGACGCTGTTGGTAACTTCGTCAGATAATCCAGTAACGAAGCAAATTGACCACCAACCGTGGTCATCTCTCCTTTTTTCCCTGTTCCAGTATTCAAGTTCGGGGAGGATGATTGTATTACTTCCGTCATGTTCATCTGGCTTCCCTCCTTACTTCGTCGCGAGTAGCTGTGTTAAGGCCGCCGCTTTTTTAGCGTCCATCTTGGCAATGATCGCCGCCTGTTGTTCCGCATCGATGTCCTCGATGATCGGTACGACTTCTGTCGGACTGAGTTCGTTTAAGATGAGCGCAGCATCCTTTGGTGCCATTTCAGCATAGACATCTGTCACAGATGCTGCTTTTTTCTTCGTCGCCTTCGTTTGATCCGTCGTCGCGGGCGTCGGTGTTTGTTTTAAACGATCCCGTTCTGCAATCAAACGTTCGACTTCCTGTTCTTTAGCTTTTAAACTATCCGATTGTTCTTTGCTTTGATTGCGTAGTTTCTTGATTTCTTGATTCGCTACTTTCAGACGACGTTCGAGTTCTGCTGACGGATTTGCTTGATTCGTAGTCGTTTTTTCCGTTGCGAACGGTAAGGATAGCAATGGACGTCCATTCGCATAATTTAATACGAAATAAGCTGTCAGCAAGATTAAAATCAAAGGGATGATCAATAAAGGTACGATCCATCCTTTTGACGTTTTATTTTCACTCATATCATCCGTCCTCTTCCAAACTGTAACAATGCCAGTTCATCTAATTGATTTTGTTCCGTCAATGCCTCGATTCGTTTCGTTTCAACCGTATGATTCTCTTGCAGACGACTAAACTTCTTCTCCTCGATCAACGCTCGTTCGAGTGCTTCCTGTGCGCGTTCATAGCGATTTTTCGATTGTGTCACGTACAGTTGTTGCCGTTCGATTTCTTGCTTCACGACATCTCGAGCCCGCTCTCGATATTGCGAAGACGTTAATTCGACGATGCCAATCTCATCTTGCGCTTTCAGAAAGGATTCATAACGGACGAGCAGATGGTATAGTTTTTCGACTTCGATCTCATATTGTTTTTTATGAAGGCTCAATTCTTTTGCGACGCGATCTTTCTCTGCTTCAGCCAAAGGAATGATTCGTTCATAAATCGTCTTCATCTTCCGCCCTCCTTACTGAATCGTTGCCATGAGTTGCTGACAAGCTTTCTCGAAGTCACTGTCTTCATGGATTTGTTGTTTTAAGAAACGGATCAGCTCCGGATATTTATCGACGGCACGATCAATTTCCGGATTCGTCCCTTTTTTGTAGGCGCCGATATTGATTAAGTCTTCCGAATCAAGATACGTCGATAACAGCTGTCGAAATGCGACGGCAGCTGTCTTTTGTTCAGCAGTCGTGATTTGATTCATGACACGACTGATGGATCGTAAGACATGAATCGCTGGAAACTGTCCTTTGTTCGCAAGATTACGATCAAGAACGAAATGACCGTCTAAGATCCCTCGTACAGCGTCAGCAATCGGTTCATTCATATCGTCTCCATCGACGAGTACGGTATAAAAAGCCGTGATCGAGCCGTCTTGTGTCTTCCCGCTACGTTCAAGCAATTGAGGAAGAAGAGCAAATACACTTGGCGTATATCCTTTTGATGCAGGTGGTTCACCTGTCGCAAGACCGATTTCTCGCTGCGCCATCGCAAAACGTGTGACGGAATCCATCATCAAGACCACATTCTTACCCTGATCCCGAAAGTATTCAGCGATGGCTGTTGCCGTATAGGCGCCTTTTAAACGAACAAGTGGCGGTTGATCACTCGTCGCTACGACCAAGATGGAGCGTTTCATCCCCTCTTCGCCAAGTTCTGCCTCCACGAATTCCTTGACTTCACGTCCTCGTTCACCAATCAAGGCAATGACGTTGATGTCTGCTGTCGATCGTTTTGCAATCATCCCGAGTAGTGTCGACTTCCCAACTCCTGATCCTGCAAACAAACCAACGCGTTGTCCTTGACCGACCGTTAGTAGCCCATCGATGGCACGGATGCCCGTCGAGAGAACATCACTGATACGAGGTCGCTCCAATGGACTCGGTGGTTTACGAACGATTGATGTCGTACGGAAATTTTCTAATGCCTCTCCGTCCAGTGGTCTCCCTAGACCATCAAGCACTTTACCAATCAGTTCATCGCCTACAGGGACGTGGAGTGGTTTTCCTGTCGCAAGAACGATCGAGCCTGGAGCAATCGATGTCGTTTCACCATACGGCATGAGTAGGACGTGACCTTCTCTAAAACCGACGACTTCCGCTTCAATCGTCTGCCGTTGTTGAATTTGGATCAAACAACGCTCGCCGATTGCGACAGCCGTTGGTCCACGTGATTCAATCATCAATCCAATCACTTGTACGACCTTTCCGGAATGCTGAACGAGTTCTTCCGGACGAATTTCTCGAACTGCGGCTTGAATCGCATTTACGTTAAACATGATGTAAAACCTCTTTGATTTTGGTTTGTAGGGCTTCAAAGCCACTTGTCAAACCACCTGTGATTGCTCCATTCTCCGAGTCGATCCGATAATCGCGTGCTTTAAGCGCTGGATCAAATCGTAATTGAATCGTCGCATTAGCACCTAGAACACCTTGGAGCTGCTCTTCAAGCAAAACGACCCGTTCAAAATCCGCTGGTGAAGCGTAGATAATGATCTTTTCACGATCTCGGAACTGAATGATCAACTGATGTAATAATTGGTATAATGCCTCTTCTTCTTCATCATGTAACTGCTCTAGAAACTGATGCGTCACCTGGAGTCCAAGCACACACAATTCATGTTCCAATCGCATCAATCGCTCTTGATTTTGCTCTTCGATTCGTGCAGTAAACGTATTTGTCGTTGCGATTTGCTCTTCGAACGTTGCTTGTCCTTCCGCACGTCCTGTTTCAAATCCAGCCTGGTGTCCTTCTTCATATCCTCGTTGACGTGCTTCCTCTAATGCCTGAAGACGTTCTTGTTCAAACTCACGCTGACGCTGTTCAAACTCTAAAACCATCACCTGGCGAAGACGTTCTAGTTCAGCTTGACCTTCAGCCATCCGCTCTTCATAGAACGTATCTGGAACGATTGCCGATTCTTCCTGAGCATTTCGGACTTGAACGAGTGTTCGTTCCTGTCGTTCAATCACAGCTTGTCTTTTGATGACGTTAGACAACAATATCATCTCCTCCACCACGAGCCACGACGATCTCACCCATGTCTTCTAAGCGGCGGATGATTCCGACGATTCGACTTTGTGCTTCTTCGACGTCTCGGAGACGAACAGGACCCATGAATTCCATATCCTCTTTGAACGATTCGACCATCCGTTGTGACATGTTGCGGTAGACCATATCCTTGACGTCGTCTGACGATACTTTGAGTGCCAACAGTAGATCTTCGTTCGATACTTCGCGAATGATGCGCTGAATCGCCCGTGCATCGAGCGTGACGATATCTTCGAAGACGAACATCCGTTTTTTGATTTCTTCTGCGAGTTCTGGATCCTGAATCTCGAGCGTATCGAGAATCGTTCGTTCGGTTGTCCGGTCGACCCCGTTCAATACTTGAACGACCGCCTCGATACCGCCAGACTGCGCAAAATCTTGCATGCCTGCTTGTGACAGATTCCGTTCGAGAATTTGCTCTACTTCACTAATGATCTCCGGGTTCATTCTGTCCATCGTCGCAATCCGCCGTGCTACATCGGATTGTGCTTCTGCCGGTAGCTCCGAGAGAATCTGTCCTGATTTGGCAGGATCAAGATGGGCAAGAACAAGCGCGATTGTTTGCGGATGTTCATTTTGAATGAAGTTCAATAGCTGTTTCGGGTCTGCCTTTCGTGCAAACTCAAACGGTCGGACTTGTAACGTCGATGTCAGGCGATAGATGAGTTCCATCGCCTTTTCTTCACCAAGCGCCTTCTCAAGAACCGATTTAGCAAACCCAATTCCACCTTGAGTGATGTAGTTTTGCGCCATCGCTAGTTCATGAAACTCATCGAGAACGACTAACTTATCTTCTGGATCGACTCGTTTCATACTTGAGATTTGAAGGGTCAACCATTCCATCTCTTCTTCCGATAAATGTTTATATACACTGGCAGCGACTTCAGGACCTAACGAAATCATGAGAATCGCAGCCTTTTCCCGACTGTTCATTTCTAGCTTCTTCATCTCATCAATCCTCCGCTAACCAAGTACGTAATAATTTCGCAAACTCATCCGGATTGGATTCAGCGAGTTTTTCAAGCTGTTTTCGTTTGACTGCACCATCGCTCGTATCTTCTGTTGATAATTCCGGAATTTCCGTCTCAATCGGTGTCCATTCCTCAAGTTCTTCAATTTCATTCGCTCTCCGTCGACGCATGAGGAGGATGACTGCTCCAATGACGAGGATTGCCGCTCCACCAAGGGCGAACCAAACCCACATCGGTGTTGCCGTCGTCGTTTTCGTCGCTGCTGTCGTTTCCGCGAATGGTCGAGACATGACAACGACCTTATTGGCAAGTTCTGCATCCGTCAGCGTTGCTTTCGCATCTGTCTTCGTTAATGATGTCCGGATGATCGAGTACATCATCGTCTGTAAGTCAGTTTGTAGTTGTGGATCGATCTGATTCTGACCTTTTGGTGGCTCGACGATGATTTGAATTCCTAAATCACGAATCTCGTAAGGAGCTCCTGTGATTTGTTTTGTGATTCGATTGACTTCATAGTTGATGATATCGTGTGTTTTCTCACTCGTATCACCCGTCGTTCCAGTACCCGCCGGGAAATTCGTCGTCTCATTTTGCCCCGTACCTGCTGTACCAGCATTTGCAGAGCCTGTGTACGCTTCTGCTACTTTTTCAGCAGACGTGACGATCCCTTCGATTTTATCGGGATCTACTGGCTCAACAAGCTTTTGTTCTTCCTGACGTTTCGTGACATCGACATCTGCCGTAACTGAAACGAGTGCTTTTTGTGGACCGAGAACGACAGATAGCATCTGCTGAATCTGCTTGCGTAAATCGTTTTCCGTCGTTTTCTTCAGCGCCATCGGATCGGTTCCACCCGCCGTTTGCGTAGCAGATCCTGGCTCGTAATACGTAAAATACTGATCCATGATCGTAATGTTTTCTTCTTTAAGGTTCGGAATACTCTTTGCAATCAAATGATACAACCCTTGAACCGTCTGATTGTTAAGATTACTACCCGCGCTAGAAGTCAAGACGACAGAGACTGTTGAAGTTTCTTTTTCATCAGAGAGAAAAACACTTTTCTCTGGGAGAGTAATCATGACTTTCGCAGATTCAATCCCGTTGACTTGTGTAATCAAGTTTTCAAGTTCCGTCTGCATCGTATCGCGTTCGAGAATGTTCATTTCTTTATCCGTCGTTCCGAATCCAGCGTTTTCACTGAAGAAGGAATAGTCGATTTGACCGGATTTTGGTATACCAGCCGTCGCTAATTCGACTTTTAAGTTTTCAACGTTTGCTTCTGGAACAAGTATCGTCACGCCATTTGCTTCAGTGACGACTTCCGATGCGATTCCATCTTCATTTAGCTTTTCCGTCACTTGCCCCGCCTCTTGAGGGGATAGCTTCGAATAAAGAGGCGTCATTGTTGGTTTAGATAACCAGATGATCGCAACAATCAACGCCGCTAAAACGACGACGATGATTCCTAAAATCGTCGCCTTCTTCGCAAGTGACCATTCTTTCCATGTCGTATTCATTGCTCCCAATCGAGCTTTTAAACGTTCGTTCATTCAACATCTCCCACGCTTTCCTTAACAGTCACAGTTGCATACGCATCATTTCTTGGTATGCTTCGATGCCTTTGTTACGGACTTCAAGGGCGAGTTGCATAGAAAGCGATGCTTCTTCTGTTTTAATCATGATGTTATGTAGATCCGTCGTCTTTCCTGTCGCGAGATCGACGCGCGCTTGAGATGAGGCATGTTGCGTTGCATTCAGTCCGTTCATCGCCTCGCTGAGCACCTCACTAAAATCACTTGGTGTCGTCTTAGCGACTGTCTGCATGGGTAGTACCATCTGCATGTTTTGAATTGGTTGAATTGCCATCTCTTCATCTCCTCTACTTATTTACCAATCTCCATCGCTTTGACGAGCATCGCTTTTGTCGCGTTCAAAGCCGTTACGTTCGCTTCGTAAGAGCGTGTCGCGCCCATCATGTCGACCATTTCTTTTAAGATATCGACATTAGGCATCTTGACGTACCCGAGTTCATCCGCATCTGGATGCGTCGGATTATATTCTAATTTGAATGGTTCAGGATCCTTCTTCAATTCACTGACCGTGACACCATTGGCGGTCTCTTTTAACACAGCGAGTTTTCTCGCATACGGTTGCCACTGTCCATTGACGAGCTCACCTCGTGTCGTTTGAGCATTCGCGATATTCGCCGAGACTGTATCGAGCCGCAAACGCTGGGCAGTTAAACCGGACGCAGACGTATGAAATCCGTTGAACATACTCATCGATTACTTTCCTCCTCGGATAACAGACTGGATGCCAGAGAATTTACGATTCAACTGTTCGACCAACGCCTCGTACTCAATTTGATTGCGTGATAATTCAGACATCTCAAGGTCGATATCAACACCGTTTCCATCGTTGCGCATCGTATTCGGTCGATCAACGATGCTACCAGAAGTTCCAATCGTTGCGTGTCGTTTTAAACTCATTTTCATCTCTGAATCGAGCACATCTCCAAACGTGACTCGCTTTGCCTTATACCCGGGCGTATCGACATTCGCGATGTTTTTAGCGATGACTTCCTGTGCCATGACCGTTCGATTGACAGCTTGTGTCATTAAATTATAGTCAGACCCTAACCAATTCATCTTCTTTCCTCCACTCGTGGAAACTATATTCAAAATCACGACAAAAAGTAAGTCGTTAGTAACATATCTGAAATAATTGAAACAAATAGGTCAATGTTTGAAAAGAAGTTTTTTGAAAAATAGGGTAATGAGATGTTAATATTCTGTTTTTTATTCCCTTTTCTTATAAAAATGATAAATAATACCTAGTCAAACAAAAAAGACCTAGTGCTTAACTAGGTCTTCTCTCTATAAGCAGCAATTCCCTTTTTTAGTTCGATTTAATTCGTTCTAATTCATATAGGAAATTATCGTTTAAGATTTTGATGTATGTCCCTTTCATCCCGAGCGAACGTGACTCGATGACTCCTGCACTTTCGAGCTTACGAAGCGCATTGACGATGACGGAACGCGTGATACCGACGCGATCGGCAATCTTTGAAGCGACGAGTAATCCTTCATTTCCTTCCAGCTCTTCGAAGATATGCTCAATCGCTTCAAGTTCTGAATAAGACAATGAATTGATCGCCATCTGAACGACCGCTTTCTTGCGTGCTTTATCTTCCGCCTCATGAGCCTTTTCACGAAGGATCTCCATCCCGACGACTGTCGCACCATACTCCGCAAGCACGAGGTCTTCTTCGTTGAAGTCTTCTACCATACGACCGAGAACAAGTGTACCAAGGCGTTCGCCACCACCGATGATTGGTACGATCGTCGTCTTTGACGTTTCGAACGTATCACGGTTATCGACCGGGAATGCCGTATGTTCGCTATCGATGGCAATGTTTGCTGTTGTTTCAGTGACGTTAAATAATTTTTTCGTATAATCTTCCGGGAATTGACGTTCTTCTAAGAAACCACGGACCCGGTCATTTTCGATTTGTTGCTTGATTGCGATACCTAGTAACTTACCGCGCCGACTTACGATGAATGTGTTCGATTCCATGACTTCGCTGAGTCGATCAGCCATGACCTTGAAATCAACATGTGTGCTCGCTTCTTGTTGTAACATCGTATTCAGCTTCCGCGTTTTCGCCAATAAATTCATTTTTTCTTCCTCCACTTTATAAGATGAACTGACTTAAGTCTCGATCATCCGCTACTTTTCCAACTCGATCCGTCACGTATTGTGGCGTGATCGTTACATCCGTCTCCGGCATGTCTGCTGCTTCGAAGGATAATTCCTCAAGGACCCGCTCCATGATTGTATACAAGCGTCGCGCTCCGATATTATCCGTCTCATCGTTCACTTGTGCAGCAATCCGTGCGATTTCACGAATGGCTTCTTCTGTAAAGGTGACATGAACGTGTTCTGCCCCTAATAATGCTTTATATTGTTTGAGTAATGCTTGATTCGGTTCAGTTAAAATCTTAACAAAGTCATCTTCTGTCAAACTGTCGAGTTCGACACGGATCGGAAAACGACCTTGGAGTTCAGGAATCAGATCAGATGGTTTTGCCATATGGAATGCACCCGCAGCGATGAACAAGATGTGATCCGTCTTGACTGGACCATATTTCGTAACGATCGTCGATCCTTCAACAATCGGTAAGATGTCTCGCTGAACACCTTCTCGTGAAACACCAGCTGAGTCATGTCCTTTTGTCGCAATCTTATCGATCTCATCGACGAAGATGATGCCCATCTGTTCTGCACGGCGGACAGCTTCGTCATGGACTTCGTTCAAGTCAAGCAATCGTTCTGCTTCTTCCGCTGTTAAAATCGGACGTGCTTCCTTGACTGTAAGCTGACGCTTCTTCGTTTTCTTCGGCATAACTTGTCCGAGCATATCCTGAAGATTCGCAAGCCCCTCCATACCTTGTTGCCCAGAGAATAAATCCACTTGACGTTCTTCGACATCGACCTCGATCATTCGATCCTCGAGTTGCCCCGTCAGCAATTGCTGACGAAGTAACGAACGGTCGGCTGTCGCTTCCGATGTATCTGGCTCTTGTTGCTTTTGGTTACCACCGAACAACATTTCAAACGGATTCGTTCCACCACCAAGACCAGATGACGATTTTTTACCAGACAACGCATCGACGATTCGTTCGTTCGCCACTGCTTCCGCTCGATCTTTGAGCGCTTCTTTTTTCTCATCTTTGACAAGACGTAGAGACGCTTCCACGAGATCCCGCACCATTGACTCCACATCACGACCGACGTACCCTACTTCCGTGAACTTCGTCGCTTCGATTTTGACGAACGGCGCACGGACGAGTTTCGCGAGGCGTCGCGCAATTTCAGTCTTTCCGACTCCGGTCGGTCCAATCATCAGGATATTCTTCGGTGTGACTTCATCCCGCATCGATGCATCGAGTAATTGTCGACGGTACCGATTACGTAAAGCAATCGCCACCGCACGTTTAGCATCCGCTTGTCCGATGACATGTTCATTTAACTTCTCGACGATTTGTCTTGGCGTCAATTCATGCATGGTCATTGCCTCCGATCGTTTCTAGGATGATTTGATCGTTCGTAAAGACACAGAGTTCACCAGCCGTCTCAAGAGCTGCGCGGGCGATCTCTTCTGCTGTGAGATGACTTGCATGTCGAGCTAAAGCGCGACCTGCTGCAAGCGCATAATTACCACCTGAACCGATTGCGAGAATGCCGTCATCCGGTTCGATGACTTCCCCGTTTCCGGATACAAGTAAGAGATGTGTTCCATCCATGACGAGTAAGAGTGCTTCTAGTTGACGCAACATCTTATCGCCTCGCCATTCCTTCGCCAGCTCAACTGCTGCCCGTTGTAAGTTCCCGTTATACATTTCAAGCTTCGCTTCGAATTTTTCAAAGAGTGTGAACGCGTCCGCGACACTTCCAGCAAATCCGGCAATGACTTTGCCACCATAGAGGCGCCGTACTTTTTTCGCACTTTTCTTCATGATGACTTGGTTTCCGAAAGTCACTTGTCCGTCTCCGCTCATCGCGGATTGTCCGTTATGTTGAATCGCAAAAATCGTCGTTGCATGAAACATCAATGTTTCCTCCCTTAGGCACGAGGATGTGCTTGTTGATAAACATGTCGTAAGCGTTCCGTCGTTACGTGTGTATACTGACCAGTCGTCGACAGCGATGCGTGTCCAAGTAACTCCTGGACCGCTCGCAAATCGGCGCCTCTTTCCAGTAAATCTGTCGCGAAACTATGACGAAGCGCATGTGGTGTCACATGTTTCCCAACGAGTTGTTCCCCTTTTTTCATGATTTTCCGAATCGCATCCGTCGTCAATCGACGCCCTGAATGAGACAAGAACAACGCTTGCTCATGACCTGCGATTGGATCTCGTGATGGTAAGTACAGTTCTAATGCATCTTTAGCAAAGGTTCCGATTGGTGCGATGCGTTCCTTCCCACCTTTTCCATACACATGGACGTAGGAGTGATCAGTCGCGAGATCACGAAGATCTAGTTGAACGACCTCGCTGACCCGCATACCCGTCGCATATAAAAGTTCTACTAACGCCACATTCCGGTTGCCAAGCGTATCACTCGATCGAAAGGCATCGAGGAAACGTTCATATTCCGTTGGGACGAGGAATGTCGGAAGTCCTTGTTGTCGTTTTGGTGCTTTTAATCCATCGAATGGATTAGGCTCATCGGTGTCACGTGTCAAAAAACGACCAAATTGTTTGAGGCAGGAAACTTTTTGTGCAATCGTCGCCCGCGCCAGCTCCTGATCGTAAAGAGCATACAAATAACGCCGTGCACTTGCCAATTCAATCGATCGTAACTGATGATCGCGGCAAAAAGCGGCGTATTGTCGAAGTGTTTGATCATAAGAGCGACCTGTATTCGGAGATAATTGACGTTCAATATGAACATACCGCATAAAATCTTCTAGCAGTCGCTCAAAAGCAGTGTCTATCCCCATGAATGCGCCCCCTTCTGACCATTTCATTCTCGAATCGCCCTTAGCATAGCACAGACCAAGTAGTCTGACAATAGACCAAAAACCGAAAAATTAACGAAATTATCGCGCTTTTATGACAAATTAAGAAATGGGGAGAAAGAGCGCTGAATCACGCCTTTCTCCCCATCAAAAATCACATATCCGTGAAATCTTTGATTGCTTCAAGTGCTCGCTCTGCGTAGAGCGCATACTTCTCAGGTTTTTTCATCCGAACCGGATGACCAACGAGTGCTGGTACCAATCCGAAGTTGGCATTCATTGGCTGGAAGTTCTTCCCTTCCGTCGTCGTGATATAGTGCGACATCGCACCCATCATCGTTTCCTGCGGGAACGTAACCGGTTCCGCCTCATTGACGAGACGTGCCGCGTTAATTCCTGCTGTTAAGCCGGACGCTGCTGACTCGACGTACCCTTCGACACCTGTCATTTGACCAGCAAAGAACAAGTCGTCACGTGTACGTGTCTGATACGTTGGTTTCAACAAATTCGGTGAGTTGACGAACGTGTTACGGTGCATGACACCATAACGGACGATTTCTGCATTCTCAAGACCAGGAATCAAGCGAATGATCCGCTTTTGTTCGCCCCATTTCAAATGTGTCTGGAAGCCGACAAGGTTGAACAATGTTCCAGCTGAGTTATCCTGACGCAATTGAACGACAGCATATGGTCGTTTGCCTGTCTTCGGATCTTCCAGTCCGACTGGCTTCATTGGTCCGAACAAGAGCGTTTTCGGTCCGCGAGAAGCGAGAACTTCAAATGGCATACAGCCCTCGAAGTAAATCTCTTTTTCAAATTCCTTCAGTGGAACGACTTCCGCATTGATCAGCTCATCATAGAAGAGCTGGAATTCTTCTTCCGTCATTGGACAATTCAAGTAGGCAGCTTCGCCTTTATCATATCGTGATTTCAGGTAAACCTTCTCACGATCGATCGTGTCTCCATCGAGAATCGGTGCCGCTGCATCGAAGAAGTATAGGTAATCTTCACCTGTGAATTGTTTAAGTGATTCCGATAATGCCGCACTCGTCAACGGACCCGTCGCGACGATCGTCGGACCATCTGGAATCGCTTCGATTTCTTCATGATGGACGGTAACATTCGGGTGGTTTTTCAACGTTTCCGTCACATATCCTGCGAAGTCATGCCGATCGACAGCAAGTGCTCCACCTGCTGGAACGCTCGCTAAGTCTGCTGCTTTCATGATCAAGGAATCGAGCTGACGCATCTCTTCCTTTAAGACACCAACTGCGTTCGTTAACTGGTTCGCTCGAAGTGAGTTCGAACAAACGAGTTCAGCGAATTGGTCTGTATGGTGCGCGGGTGTCTGTTTGACAGGCCGCATTTCATATAAGTCTACTTGTACGCCGCGTTTTGCAAGTTGCCATGCTGCTTCAGAACCTGCAAGTCCCGCGCCGATTACCGTTACACGTTTCAACGGTCATTCCTCCTCTTGCTCCTGATCGATGCGTGTTTCATGATGTCCACAAGATGTACATTCTACTTTCACACCGTTCTTGATTTTCTTTTGTACCATCATACTGCTACATACCGGACATGGTTCTTCGACCGGTTTATCCCATGAGACGAACTCACACTCCGGATAGTTCGAACAACCGTAGAACAAACGTCCTTTTTTACTACGACGTTCGACGATGTCGCCCGTTCCACATGTCGGACACTTCACACCGATCTCGACTTGGATCGGTTTCGTGTTACGACACTCTGGGAAGTTCGAGCACGCCATGAACTTGCCATAACGCCCCATCTTGATGACCATCGGATGACCACAGACTTCACAATCTTCTCCAGCCGGTTCATCTTTGATTTCAATCTTCTCGATTTCTGCTTCTGCTCGTGTCAGACGCTTTGCAAAGGACTTATAGATTGGATCGACGACTTCCGTCCACTGCATGTCACCTTTTTCGATCGCATCGAGTAAAGCTTCCATGTCTGCCGTGAACTGGACAGTGATGAACTCTTGGAAATAGTCGCTGATCATATCGATGACGAGTTCACCGAGTTCCGTTGGTAAGAATTTCTTCTCTTCAAGCGTCACGTAACCCCGTTTTTGAATCGTATCGAGCGTCGGCGCATACGTCGACGGACGACCGATACCGAGCTCTTCCATCGCCCGGACGAGACGTGCTTCCGTATAACGTGGCGGTGGTTGTGTGAAGTGTTGTTTCGGTTCGATTGCTGATTGTTTCAACTCTTCCCCTTCATCGAGTGGAGGAAGTAGTCCTTCCTTGACGTCTGAAACCGCCTCATCGTCCGTATCTTCGATGTAGACCTTCATGAAGCCCGGGAATTTAACGGTCGACCCGTTCGCACGGAACGTGACGTCGTTCGAGACGAGATCGATTTTGACAGTATCGAGAATCGCTGGCGCCATCTGGCTTGCGACGAACCGTTCCCAAATTAGTTTATATAAGCGGAACTGATCACGCGATAAATACGATTTGACGAGTTGTGGCTCGCGCATCGTCGAAGTCGGACGAACCGCTTCGTGTGCATCTTGTGAGTTCGCTGATTTCTTTTCTTTACGTTTCTCGCTTGCGATGTATTCTTTTCCGTACGCCTGCTCAATGAACCCGTGTGCTTCGAGATTCGCCGAATCTGACGTCCGTGTCGAATCGGTACGCATATACGTAATCAAACCGACTGTACCTTCTTTTCCAATTTCGATTCCTTCGTATAGCTGTTGTGCGATCATCATCGTCTTCTTCGCTCGGAAGTTCAGCTTACGTGCTGCCTCCTGTTGCAAAGAACTCGTCGTAAACGGTAACGCCGGATTCCGTTTCCGCTCTTTTTTCGTGACGGAATCAACTGTAAAGTCTTCTGAGAGTTGATTCAAGATTTGATCGACTTCTTCTTGCGAATGAAGTTCACGCTTCTTGCCATCGACTCCGTAGAAGTTCGCTTCGAGCTTTTCACCGTTTGCATCGAGTTCGAGTTTGATCGTCCAGTATTCTTCAGGCATGAACGCGTTGATTTCTTGTTCACGATCGATGATCATCTTGACGGCAACGGATTGAACGCGTCCCGCAGATAACCCTTTTTTAATCTTCTTCCATAATAACGGACTCATGCTGTAACCAACAAGGCGGTCCAAGATACGACGGGCTTGCTGCGCATCGACAAGATCATAGTTGAGCTTGCGTGGTCGCTTGAACGAATCCTTGATGGCATCTTTCGTGATTTCATTGAAGACGACGCGGCACTCCGTTGATTCATCAACGCCTAATGCTTTAGCTAAATGCCATGCGATCGCTTCCCCTTCACGGTCGGGGTCGGCTGCGAGATAGATTTTTTGTGCTTTTTTCGCAGCTGTCTTGAGTTCTTTTAAGACCGGACCTTTACCACGGATCGTGATATATTTCGGTTCATAGTCATGTTCGACGTCGACTCCCATTTGGCTTTTCGGCAAGTCAATGACGTGCCCCATCGACGCTTTCACGGTATAGTTGGATCCGAGATAACGTTTAATGGTTTTTGCCTTAGCGGGTGACTCGACGATTACTAGATATTTTGCCATTGCAATCGCTCCCTATTAGAGGCGTACTCGTATTTTAATCTCACTTATCATAGTAGTCTCGATTCCCATTTGTCAACGTTCAGCCGAATACTTTTTGAAACTTCTTCCGGATCAAGGAGTGGAATCGCTCCTTCTGCGATCAATTGATTCGTTCCGGTAAAGAACGATTCCGTGGGACAACCCGGCAAACAATAGACCTCTTTTCCTTGGTCAAGCGCGTGACTGGCAGTATTCATCGTACCGCTTCGTTTCGCCGCTTCGACGATGATCAATGATGAAGATAATCCAGCAATGATCCGGTTCCGTTCTAGAAATTGAAATTTTTGAATAGGAGTTCCGGGCGGATATTCAGAGAGAAGAAGACCGTTCGAGAGGATGCGTTCAAAAAGAGTAGCATGGGAAGTAGGATATAGGCGATCAAGTCCGCCAGCAAGAACCGCAATCGTTGTCTGCTGATGTTTTAAGGACAAGCGATGGACGAGTGCATCGATACCATAGGCACCTCCGGAAACGGTGGCGAGATCTGGATGAAAGAAGGGTTGCAAGAAACGCATGCGGGAAAGATGGTGCGGTGAGGGGGTTCGACTACCGATGATACTGACGCGTGGAAGTGTTAGGCGGGACGGATCACCGCGGTAAAAGAGGGCATAGACCGGTTGAGGGATCGTCAGTAACACAGTCGGAAACAGTGGATCTCCTTTGACTAGAATCGACTCTTCGATCCAATCAAGCTGTAATGCTTGTTCATACCGTTTTCGAAGACGCGTCGAAACGGGTAATTCATGACTTGGAACGATTCCAAATTGCTCAATCAATCGGACGATCGTGTAGGGTACCTGACACATGGCGAAGCGGATATACAGTTCACGTTTCATGAGATCAGCGCTCCTTATTTAAGCTTCTTATTTATATAGAAGAAAGCCGTCCTGATTTGATCAGGACAGCTCCTTTTTTTGATTTATTTGACTGTGCTGTTCGTCACGCACTCGTCATAGATCCCTGCTTCTTTGATGACACGGATTAACGTCTCACCAATGACAGCTGGTGTTTCTGCCACTTCGATTCCGTTTGCACGGAGTGTCTTGATTTTTTCAGCAGCTGTTCCTTTACCGCCAGAGATGATCGCACCTGCGTGACCCATCCGTTTGCCGGCAGGAGCTGTTTGACCACCGATGAAACCAATGACTGGTTTCGTCATGTTCGCTTTGACCCACTCAGCCGCTTCTTCTTCAGCTGTTCCACCGATTTCCCCTAACATGATAACGGCTTTTGTTTCTGGATCTTCGTTGAATGCTTTGAGCGTATCGATGAAGTCCGTTCCGTTGACCGGGTCGCCCCCGATACCAACAGCTGTCGATTGACCGATACCAGCAGTCGTCAATTGATGGACAGCTTCATATGTCAAAGTCCCAGAACGTGAGACGATACCGACATGACCTGGTGTATGGATATATCCTGGCATGATACCAAGTTTCGCGACACCTGGAGTGATGACGCCCGGGCAGTTCGGTCCGATGAGACGAACTGGTTTGCCTTCGAGGTAACGTTTTACTTTGACCATATCAAGAACTGGAATACCTTCCGTGATACAGATGATCAGCGCGATGTTCGCATCTGCTGCTTCCATGATTGCATCCGCTGCGAATGCTGGTGGTACGTAGATGATCGATGCGTTCGCACCCGTTTTTTCGACCGCTTGTGCGACCGTATCAAAGACAGGAACACCACCGAGTACTTCCGTACCGCCTTTTCCTGGTGTGACACCGCCTACGAGGTTTGTGCCGTAGTCGATCATCTGTTCACCGTGGAACATCCCTTGGTTACCAGTAATCCCTTGAATAATGACTTTCGTCGATTCGTTCACCCAAATACTCATCTTTAGCTCCCCCTTACTTCACGAGCGCAGCGATTTTTTCTGCGCCGTCTGCCATTGATGTAGCTGCTGTAATCGCTAGACCTGAATCTTTGAGAATTTGTTTCCCTGCATCAACGTTCGTCCCTTCAAGACGAACGACGAGTGGCAATTCGAGACCGACTTCTTTTGTCGCCGCAACGATACCTTCTGCGATGACGTCACATTTCATGATTCCACCGAAGATGTTGACGAAAATCCCTTTGACGTTCTCATCCGACAAGATCAGTTTAAAGGCTTCTGTTACTTTTTCCTTCGTCGCACCACCACCGACATCGAGGAAGTTCGCAGGATCACCACTGAAGTGTTTGATGATATCCATCGTTGCCATGGCAAGACCAGCACCATTGACGAGGCAACCGATGTTTCCATCGAGCGCGATATAGTTCAAATCACTCTTTGATGCTTCGACTTCGCGTGGATCTTCTTCTGTTTCATCACGTAACGCCACGATGTCCGCATGACGATACAATGCATTTGAGTCGAAGTTCAACTTCGCATCCAGTGCGAGGACTTCGCCATCCTTCGTCGTAACGAGTGGGTTGATTTCTGCGATCGAACAATCCTTGTCGACGAAGAAGTTATAGAGTTTCGTGACCATACCGACGAACTTGTTGACGAGCTTCACAGGAACACCCATTGCAAACGCAAGTTTACGCGCTTGGAATCCTTGAAGACCAACTGCAGGATCGACGACTTCTTTGATGATTTTTTCTGGTGTCGCTTCCGCCACCTCTTCGATGTCCATACCACCTTCACTTGATCCCATGATGACGACACGTCCTGTCACACGATCAAGTACGATTCCAAGATAGTATTCTTTGTCAATCGCACACCCTTCTTCGACGAGAAGACGTTGAACGACTTTTCCTTCTGGACCTGTTTGGTGCGTGACGAGCGTTTTGCCGAGTAACTCCGTCGCATATTCCTTCACTTCTTCTTGCGATTTCGCAAGCTTGACGCCACCTGCTTTACCGCGTCCCCCCGCGTGAATTTGAGCTTTGACGACTTTGATCGGGCCTGACAATTGTTCTGATGCATCGACCGCCTCTTCGACGGTGAAGGCTGCGATTCCGTTTGGTACGGGTACACCGTACGAACGAAGTAATTCTTTTGCCTGATACTCATGTACATTCATGAAAAAATCCCCCTTAACCCCTTTAGTTTCGGCTCTTTCATTGTAGTTAAAATTGGAAGCGCTGTCTATCGTTATCGACCGAAAGCTTTATTTTTTCAGAAGTTCATCTTGATCGAGACGATATAAAAAGGCGAATAACTCAGCGATGACACCGTATAATTCTTCCGGAATCTGTTCTGATACTTGAACAGCATCTAGTAACGTCATCAATGTTTCGTCCTGCCGGATCGGAATATCATGTTTTAATGCCTCTTCTAAAATCCGTTCTGCGATGTGTTCCGATCCCTTAGCAACGACTTTTGGGGCATGCATCTGTTCTTCGTATGATAGAGCTATTGCTTTTTTCATATATGAAGATCCACCCTTCCGTTACGCGTTGAGATATCATGCGGTACGCGCTCTTTCGTCTGTTCGACCCAATCGAATCGCGTCAATGCATAGCCTTGTTCCTCAAGACGAGTCTGAATTTGCGGTGTGTAGGCTTGCATGAACGTATTGACGTGCGCATTTGGATGAAAGACGGAAATCGAAACATTCCGGTCTACGATCAAGACGTCGACAGCGACCTCACCGAGCGTCGGTAATTGAAGATATAGGACGACGCGGGCATGATTTGGATCAAACGTCCGTTCGAACGGTGCTTCCATCATGAGATCAACATCTTCGAATGGTCCAAATTGAGGTAATTGAAATAAATAGACTCCTTTCCCTGCTTCGTTCGTTGCTTGGACGAGTTGTTGCGCTAAAATCTGATCACTCGTCTTTCGATCAAGCGTTCGACCTGTCTCGTCACCCTTTGCCAGTTGAACGAGTTCGGTAAGGGCGTGTTTTAACTGCTTCGCTTCTCCTTCCGTCACCGGTTGACCAATTTGCCTTAGGAGTTCCCGTGTTTCCGCAGTCGGTACCGTCTGGCGTTGTAAAAAGGAGTCGAGTAACTGGGGGAGAGCCGACTTTTGCGGAACAGACTCGGTCGAGATGATTTTTAAAACCGGTTGTCCCTCTGCTGAAACGACTTGAAAGCGATACATGTTCCCTTCTTTTAATTCAGCCGTCGTCCCTGCCGTCAAGACGCGTTGACCGACTTGGAGTTCCATTAATCCGTCCGGCAACAGCTTCAATACTTTACCGACGATGTTTGCTCCTTCCCGTAACGGTAGGTTCGCATGATCGATGATTTTAAATGGAAGTAAGGCACGATGTTCGATTTGCATGCTCGATTCCTCCTAAAGACGTTCTTTGACAGGACGGAATGTTTTCCGGTGAATCGGTGTGACGCCCAGTGTATCGAGCGCTTGTAAATGTATCGGTGTTCCGTAACCTGCGTGTGTTTCAAATCCATATCCCGGATACTCGATTGCGTATTGTTCCATCATCGCATCTCGTGTCTCTTTCGCAACGACACTTGCAGCAGCAATGGAGACACTTCGCGCATCTCCTTTGATAAGAGAGAGTTGTGGTGTATCGTCGTCGAGTGTCATCGCATCGACAAGTAAGGCATCCGGTCGTAATTGGTGTACTGCGTCTTGCATCGCCCGTTTCGACGCCTGATAGATATTGATTTCGTCGATTTCAGCCGGTTCGATGATGCCGATCGCAATCTCAGCAACTTCTTGCAGATGCTTAAGTGCCGCTTGCCGCTGTACTTTACTCATCTGTTTTGAATCCGTTAGTCCTGGATGATAGAATCCGTCTGGTAAGATGACCGCTGCTGCGACGACCGGACCAGCTAGTGGACCTCGCCCGACTTCGTCCACTCCTGCAATTCGAACGTATCCTTGCTGACGATACTCGTCTTCAAATGCGAGTCGTTCCTTGAAATCGATCCGTTGCTGCTCTTCGTGCGCAAATCGTCGTTCTGTCTGACGAAACAGTGTATGCACCCCTTTTCGCGTATCTGACGCCAGTTCCTGCTTTAACTGAATAAATTCTTCTAATGTTGCTTTTTGCAATCGTTCTTTTAATTCTGCTATCTTCATACATCCTGCTCCTTTGAAAAAAACTTGGACATCAAAAGATGTCCAAGTCCGTTATGCATGCGTTTCCCACTCTTCAACCGTTTCAAGCGTCACTCGACCTAGCTTTTCCGTTCGTAGTTCATGCAGGAGCATTTCGCTCGTCCGCTCGAAATCGACATAGCCACCTGAGACGAAACCACGTTTTTTACCGATTGCTTCGAGTACATCAACCGCTTCTCCCGATACTTCGTCGAGACGATAGCGCTCACGCAATTGCTCCGGATACCTTGTCTTTAGCTCACGAAGGGCAAATAGCGCGATATCGTCGATGTTTAAGATATCATCCTTGATCGCTCCTGTCGCTGCTAACCGATACCCGACGACTTGATCGTCGAACTTCGGCCAGAGGATACCTGGTGTATCGAGTAATTCCATCTCACCTGTCTTCATTTTGATCCATTGCTGGCGTTTCGTCACACCCGGACGGTCACCGGTGATTGCGATGTTCCGACCAGCGAGACGATTGATGAGCGTCGATTTCCCAACGTTTGGAATACCGATGATCAAGGCACGGATTGCACTCGGATTCCGACCTTTTTCTCGCATCCGCGCATGCTTTTCTTTCATTAAACGTAACGCACCTTCATGGATTTGATTCAATCCTTTGTTATGCTTCGCGTCAACCGCGACGACATCGACACCATCTGCTCGTAATGCGTTCATCCATTGTTCTGTCAATCGTTTATCCGCCATGTCTGCCTTATTGAGGACGATCAGTCGCGGCTTACCTGCCGTAATCTGTTCGACCATCGGGTTACGGCTCGACATCGGAAGACGTGCATCGACGAGTTCGATCACCACATCGATCAACTTTAATTTTTCTGTGACTTCCCGACGTGCTTTGGCCATGTGACCGGGGAACCATTGAATCGTCATATCCTTCACCTCGTTCATATATTCCTGGACTTCTTGCTGATCATACGATACATGAAAAAACATCCACTCCCTAGTATACGCAACTTAAGACAAGAAAAGAAGATGAGCTGCTTACTTTTAACGGCAAGCGTCTCATCTTCTTTCGTTTTAATCGACAGAGCGTACATCATTGAATGGATAGAAGACGAAGTTCGTCGTTCCGACGATTTGTTCTTCATCCACGAAACCGATATCACGACTATCTTTTGAATTTTGACGATTGTCTCCCATGACGAATACTTTCCCTTTCGGAACGGTCGTTTCTCCCGTTCGCTCTTCAAGCGTGAAGTCTTCCGTCAATGGCACGCCACTCATCTGGGCTTTGTATTCTTTCAAGTACGGTTCGGCGACCTTCTTATCGTTGACATACAATGTATCGTCTTTGTAATACATCGTATCTCCCGGAACAGCGATGACCCGTTTGATGTAGTCTCGCGTTTCCGTTGCATGGAAGACGACGATATCGCCTCTTTCTGGTTCATTAAAATAGTACGGGACCTTATTGACGATCATTCGATCCGCATTGTGTAAGGTCGGCATCATCGATTCCCCATCAACGATGACGGGTACGAACAGGAACGTTCGAATGATGAACGCGATGACGAGCGCTACGACGAGCGCCTTTACCCAACTGAATAACTCCTTCACGAATTCCACTCCCTTGATTAACGCAATTTCTTCCTAAGGACTAGTATACGCATAAACTGCAAAAAAAAGAAGCTTGTCCGGAGACAAGCCACTTTTTCACATGATTAACGACGAATTTCTTTAATACGCGCCGCTTTACCGCGAAGGTTACGGAGGTAGTAAAGTTTCGCACGACGGACTTTACCGTAGCGAACGACTTCGATTTGTGCAACACGTGGTGAGTGGAGCGGGAAAGCACGCTCAACGCCAACTCCGTAAGAAATTTTACGGACTGTGAATGTTTCACTGATGCCGCCACCGTGACGTTTGATGACTACGCCTTCGAAGAGCTGAATACGCTCACGCGTACCCTCGACGACTTTAACGTGTACACGGACTGTATCCCCAGGACGGAACGCAGGGACGTCTGACTTGATTTGTTCTTGTGTAAGTTCACGGAACAATTGTTGTGTGTTCATGAATGATTTCTCCTTTTTTCACCAATGTTCTTATCTTCATATGCTTCAAGCATCCGACAGCGGAACATCGTTAATGGGTGGCTTTTGCCACATGTTTTAACTTATCATAGATTCAGTCGTTTGACAATCCTGAAATCGAGTCTAAATAACGTTGATCTTCATCCGTTAACGATGCATCCACGAGAAGATCAGGGCGCCGCTCATATGTCCGCTTCAGCGACTGTTCCCGTCGCCATTTTTCAATCCGGGCATGGTTGCCTGATAACAAGACATCGGGTACTCGGTACCCTTTATATTCTGCCGGGCGTGTATAGTGCGGGTATTCGAGAAGTCCCGTCGAGAAGGAATCATCTTCGTGACTCGCAGACGCACCGAGGACGTCCGGTAAGAGGCGAACGACGGCGTCGATCATCGTCATCGCAGCGAGTTCTCCTCCCGTCAAGACGAAGTCTCCGAGCGAGACCTCATCCGTCACCAACTGATCATGGATTCGCTGATCAAACCCTTCATAGTGGCCACATAAGAAGACGAGTTCTTCTTCGTTTGCCCACTCTTCCGCCATTCGTTGCGAAAACCGTTTACCGGTCGGTGTCATGACGATGATTCGTCGTTTTCGTTCCGGTAGACTTGCCATCGCATCGAAGACGGGTTGAGGTGTCAACAGCATGCCGGCTCCTCCGCCATACGGATAATCATCGACCTTACCATGTCGATTCGTTGAAAAGTCTCGAAAATTGATGGTTTCGAGTATGACGTGTTGATCGTCTTGCGCTCGCTTGACGATCGAATGATCAAGCGCTGAAAACATCTCTGGAAACAGCGTCAATACACGGATGTTCATTCCTCGATCAGTCCCGGAAGCGGCGTGATCTGAATACGTTTCTGTTCGACGTCGACGGAAGCGACGACTTGCTCGATATACGGGATCAGGACATCTTTTTTTCCGTCACGTTTGATCGTCCAGACGTCATTTGCGCCCGTTTCGAGAATGTCGGATACGACTCCGATTTTCGTCTCACCGTCATAAACCGTACAACCGATGATCTCATGATAGTAAAATTCATGCTCGTCTAAGTCCTGTAAGTCTTCTGCGTGGACATAGAGTTTCAATCCTTTGTACTTCTCGACGTCATTGATATGATGCATGCCTTTGAACGTCACCATGATGAATTGTTTATGCTTTCGGTAGCCACTGATCGTTACCGGTGTATACGTGCCTTCAGAGCCGAGAAAGACTTCTTTTCCGACCTTAAAGCGTTCTTCCGGGAAATCCGTGCTTGCGAGTAACTTCAATTCCCCTTTTAGACCGTGCGTGTTGGCGATTTTCGCAATTTCCAACCATTCCATTCGTTTCACTTCCTTTCTTGAATTAAAAAAAGGAGGTAAGCTTTCGCTCACCTCCTAACGTCTTACTTCGCGAGTTTCGCGTTGTGGAATTTCTCCATGATACCAGCTTGTGAGAAGAGGTTACGAACTGTGTCCGAAGGTTTAGCACCTTCAGAGAGCCATTTAAGAGCTAGCTCTTCGTTGATTTTAACTTCTGCTTCTGGTTTAGCAACTGGATTGTAGTATCCGATTTGCTCGATGAAACGACCATCACGTGGTGCACGTGAGTCTGCTACTACCACACGGTAGAAAGGTGATTTTTTTGCGCCCATGCGCTTAAGACGAATTTTAACTGCCATTCGTAAGTCCCTCCAAATAATAAATGATTTTTTCGTTTAGTCAAATTGACAACTTCATTAGTATACAACGTTACAGCAAAAGAGAAAAGACTTTTAAAAGAATGGAAGGCCAAAGCCTTTCTTTTTCCCTTTGCCCATCTGTCCGGAAAATTGTTTCATCATTTTCCGCATGTCTTCGAACTGTTTAATGAGGCGGTTGACTTCTTGGATACTGCGTCCGCTACCGCGGGCAATCCGCTTCCGACGGCTCGCATTCAAGATTTCAGGTTCAGTCCGCTCTCGTTTTGTCATCGATTGGATGATCGCTTCGACATACACGAGTTGCTTCTCATCGATTTGGGCGTTTTTCAACCCCTTCATCTTCCCTTTACCTGCCCCAGGGATCATTCCCAACAATTCGTCGAGTGGACCCATCTGTTTCACTTGCTGCAACTGCTCGATGAAATCATCGAATGTAAACGATGCATCGCGCATTTTGCTTTCTAACTCTTTGGCACGCGTAGCGTCCATTTGTGACTCTGCTTTTTCAATCAGTGTCAGCATGTCTCCCATGCCTAGAATCCGAGACGCCATCCGCTCGGGATAGAATGGTTCGATGGCATCGAGCTTCTCTCCAAGACCGACGAACTTAATCGGTGCTCCGGTGACTGCCTTGATGGAGAGTGCTGCACCACCTCGCGTATCTCCGTCGAGCTTCGTCAGAACGACTCCCGTTACGCCAAGCTTCTCGTTGAAGCTCTCTGCGACGTTGACGGCATCCTGACCCGTCATCGAATCGACGACAAGGAAGATTTCATGCGGTTTGGCGATCTCCTTGACATCAACGAGTTCCTGCATCAGTTCCTCATCGACGTGTAAGCGACCTGCCGTATCGATCAACACGATATCGTGATGATGCTCTTTTGCATAATCGAGTGCACCGGTAACGATTTCTTGTGGACTAACCTGATCTCCCATCGAGAAGACCGGTAACTCCAATTGTTTACCAAGTGTCTCTAATTGTTTGATTGCTGCCGGACGATAAATATCCGCCGCAACAAGCAAAGGACTACGATTATGTTTTTTACGTAAATGATTGGCAAGTTTACCCGTTGTCGTTGTTTTACCTGCCCCTTGCAGACCCGTCATCATGATGACGGTCGGAGGACGGTTCGCAAGCGTCAACGGTGACACTTCTGCACCCATCAGATTCGTCAATTCGTCATGGACGATTTTGACGACTTGTTGCCCTGGCGTCAATGACGTCATGACATCCTGACCGACGGCGCGTTCCTTTACATCATTTACGAATTGTTTGACGACCTTGAAGTTGACGTCGGCTTCGAGTAGCGCTAAGCGAACTTCGCGCATCATCTCTTTGACGTCTGCTTCAGAAATCTTACCTTTACCTCGCATTTTAGCGAGACTGGCTTGAAGCCGTTCCGATAATCCTTCGAATGCCATTAAGAATGCCTCCTACTCTAATTGCTCCAATGTCTCAATGATCACTAGGGCTTCACCCGGAAGGTCGCATTGCTTCAGCTGATCGAGTAACTGCTTTCGCCGTTCGTGTTTCTTGAACAGCGATAGTCGTTCTTCATACTGCTCGAGCATGGCTTCCGTGCGTTTTATGTTGTCGTAGACTGCTTGTCGGCTGACTTCAAACTCATCGGCGATCTCACCTAAGGAAAAGTCATCTAAGTAATAGAGTGACATGTAATTCCGTTGTTTTGGCGTCAAAAGCTCCTGATAAAAGTCAATCAGATAATTCATCCGGTTCGTTTTATCAAGTGTCATTCGAGCACCTCCGCAATGTTAAGTGAAATTCCTTTACAGATAGTATAGTACAGCCCTCACAGTGTGTTGTCAAGTTTTTTTCTTTACATGAAACGTCGCTTATTCCGCGCTTTCTTCCGTGTCGACGTTTTCTTTTTCTTCAAAGACATCGCCGAACAGTCCATATACGAATTGTTCTGCGTCAAATGGTTGTAAATCATCGATTTTTTCACCGAGACCCACGAACTTCACCGGTAGATTCAGCTCGTTCTTGATCGCAAGAACAATCCCACCTTTTGCTGTGCCGTCAAGTTTCGTTAAAACGATTCCGCTAACGTTCGTCGCTTGTTTGAAGGCTTTTGCCTGCACCATCGCGTTTTGTCCTGTTGTTGCGTCAAGTGCTAGTAACACTTCATGGGGTGCGCCTGGAATCTCACGTTCAATGACGCGTTTGACCTTTTCGAGCTCGTTCATCAAATTGACCTTGTTTTGTAGGCGTCCCGCCGTATCACAAATCAGGACGTCGACCTTACGTGCTTTCGCTGCTTGGACGGCGTCATAAACGACAGCAGCCGGATCGGAGCCTTCGCCTTGGCGGATGACCGGTACACCGGAGCGTTCGCCCCAGACTTGCAGTTGATCGATCGCACCAGCCCGGAACGTATCTCCCGCTGCTAACATGACGCTCTTACCTTCTTGTTTTAATCGGTTCGCAAGTTTCCCGATCGTTGTCGTCTTACCGACCCCGTTGACACCAACGAAGAGAATGACATTCAGCTCATGATCAAGATCAAGGGCTGTCTCTTCTTCTTCGACTAACATGTTCGCGACGACTTCAACGAGGACATCCCGGACTTGTTTTGGATCCTTGACGTTACGTCGTTTGACTTCTGTCTTTAATTCTTCGACCAAATCCATCGTCGTCGTCACACCGACGTCTGCTTGGATCAACACTTCTTCTAACTCTTCGAAAAAGTCTTCATCGACTTCACGGAAGCGGTAGACGAGATCATTGACGGCACTCGCTAAACCGTCGCGTGTCTTCGTCAAGCCTTCCGTAAATTTAGTCGTGACTTCTTGTGTCGAAGTCGTCAAGCGGTCTTTCAGTTTTTTAAAGAAACTCATCGTTTAATCTCCTTTGGTTCTTCACTTAATGTACGTCGTGCCTCTTCTAGTTTAACGGATAACACTTCAGATATCCCGTTTTGCTGCATCGTGACGCCGTAAAGGACATCTGCCGCCTCCATCGTTCCTTTCCGATGGGTGATGATGACGAACTGTGTCTCGCGTGCTAGCTGATGGACGAACTCGCCGAATCGCGCGACGTTCG
The DNA here is from genome assembly GCF_018618895.1 of Exiguobacterium sp. s143. Classification (NCBI taxonomy): domain Bacteria; kingdom Bacillati; phylum Bacillota; class Bacilli; order Caryophanales; genus Exiguobacterium; species Exiguobacterium sp. s143. Next base: position 676,521 of record NZ_JACSMX010000001.1, read on the forward strand.
CTTCGTCAAGCGCCGCCTCGACCTCATCGAGGACACAGAACGGGACAGGACGTGTCTTTAGAATCGCAAATAATAAGGCGATTGCTGTCAAAGCACGCTCTCCACCGGACAAGAGCGACAAATTCTGCAGCTTCTTACCAGGCGGTTTGGCAACGATATCAATTCCACTCGTCAACAGATCACTCGGGTCAACGAGGACTAGATCGGCTTCACCGCCCCCGAATAACTCGCGGAATGTTTCCCGGAAGTGTTCTCGGACAGCATCATACGTTTGACGGAACAATCGAATGACTTCTCGGTCCATCTCTTCGATGACGCCATAGAGATCGGTTTTAGCAGCGACGAGATCATCCCGTTGCGCGGATAGGAACGTAAACCGTTCATCGACCTCTGCGAATTCCTCAATCGCACCGATGTTGACGATGCCGATTTCTTCGAGTTGGCGTTTGAGCAGATGAATTTCCTCTTTTGCCTCTTCATACGATAAATCAAGTGGTGCAATCAGTTCGAGCAGTAATCCCATCTCTTCCAGCATTTCTTGTCTTGTCTCAAGACGCGTGCTCGTTTTCCCTTGCGAGAGTCGTAGCTGCTCGAGTGCCTGTTTCGTCGTTTGTTGATCGTCCTTCGTCTTCGCTTCGCGGATCCGGATCAAGCGCAGGGATTCTGCTTGTACTTGAATCCGTTGCCCGATCGCGACGAGTTCGGTCTCGACCTGTTGTTGTTCCTGTTCCTGTTCGCGCTGTTCCGCGTGCAAGGCATCGATTTTCGCTTCGTCGAATCCTTCGAGGACATGACGCAAGTCACGGCGTTTATGACCACGTTCAAGCTTCGCGTGACTGACCTGTTCCGTCAGGCGTTCGATCTCTTGCGTAAGCTGCGCTTGTTTCATTTGAATCGTCCGCTCTTCGAGAACTGCTTCTGCTTGTTCCTTCTTCAGTTCGTCCATCGTGACGGCACCACGGGCTTGCGCATCCTTGAGACGATCTAAGGCTTGTCTGAGCTCCGTTTGACGCTCCGTCCATTTTGCGATATCGACTTCCGACGTCTCGATGATCCGACGTGCTTCCTGTTCTTGTTCGAGTACACGTGCCATCTGTCGATCTTCAACTGATAATTCAGACGTCATGACAGCAAGATGACGGTTCGCATCTGCTAACGTATCGCGCGATTGTTCGAGTTGTCCTTGTAATGCTTGAATCGTTTCTGTCCGCGTCCGAGCAGTAGCATCAAGAGTCTGGATCGCCGCTCTCAGATCTTCCAAGCGGCGCATCTGCTCCCGAATGACCGCTTGTCCGCGCGTCAGTCCCTCTTTTAACTCGTCAAGTTCGCGCGATTGACTGAACAGTGGTGTACCTTTTTTCCGACTTCCGCCGGTCATCGTACCGCCGACGTTGACGACATCTCCTTCGAGCGTGACGAGACGATAGCGATGTCCTGTCGAACGGGCGATTTGGTTCGCCTGTTCAAGTGACTCGACGACGAGTGTCGTACCGAGCAAGTTCATCTTTAATTTCGTCAACGTCTCGTCTGTCGTCACGAGATCACTTGCGATCCCGACGAACCCAGACATTCCACCGACTTGTTCTCGTACTGAACGATTGACTTCGCGTACTTGGAGTGAGGCGAGCGGCATGAACGTCGCTCGACCGGCATTTAACCGCCGAAGCTCCTGGATCAGACGACGTCCTGTCGCATCGGTATCAACGACGATGTTTTGCATTGCCCCACCAAGCGCTGTCTCGATTGCCGCTTCAAACCGCGCCGGAACCGAAATCAACTCCGCGACCGCTCCGTAAATACCTGGGTGCTGATCTCGTTGTTTTAAAATCGTCTTCACGGCACCGAAATAACCGCTATAGTCGGCTTTGACGGATTCAAGGAATTCAATCCGGTCTTCCGTCTTATGCCGACGTCGCTCTAAATCCGCAACGGACTGTTCGACTTGTCGTAACGCATGTTGTTGTTCATTTCGTGCTGCAAGTGCCGTCGTCTCTTCTTCCGTTGCTTGGTCCAACTTCGTCCGGATCGAAGCGACATCCGCCTCTAGTCGAGCGACGTCTTCCTCGAGTTGACGACGCGTCGATTGTTTCGTACCGCTGTCCGCCGTAAATGAACGTTGTTGTTCTTCTGCCTGCATGAGATCTTGCTTCGCCCGATTATAGGCATTATTCGTCGCAGCTAATCGACTCGCCACTTCAAAGGCTTCCGAACGTAATACTTCGGCTTCCTTATCAAAATCACGATCGGTTTGTGTCAGCGCTTGATCGGCTCGTTCTCGCTCAGCCGTGATCCGCTTTGCTTCCTGATCGACTTCTGCTTGGCGTTCCTGTAAAGCGGTCAGTTCCAGTTCCAGTTCCTTAACGCGTTCTTCGACGACGGCAACCTCTTGTTCGAGTCGCTCTTTCGTCTCGGTCCCGTGTTTTTCACGCTCTTTCGCTAAGTTAAGGGCACCTTGGATCTCAACAAGTCGCGTCGAGACATATCGAAGTTGCTCCTGCAACGCGTTTTCTTGTTGTCGTTCTTCTTCGAGCGTCAATTCTTGATTTTCTCGGGACACGACGGTCTCTTCGTAAGTCGTCTTTTGAGACGCAAGGCGTTCTTCACATTGTGCGATGTCACGCGCTAGTGTTTCGAGCTCCGTCTGATACGTCGTGATTTCATGCGCCAAGATACCACGCTCGAGGACATCATGCCGTTCTCGAGCGACAAGATACTCCTTCGCGAGCGCCGCTTGTTCACGTAACGGCTCGATTCGTCCGCCAAGTTCATATAAAATATCATCGACACGCGATAGATTCGCTTCCGTATCACTTAATTTCCGCTCGGCTTGCTTCTTGCGATGACGATACTTCAAGACGCCTGCTGCTTCCTCAATGACAGCACGACGTTCTTCCGGTTTTCCGGAGATGACTTGTTCAACTCGCCCTTGTCCGATGATCGCAAAAGCATCACGCGACAAGCCTGTGTCCATGAACAGATCAAGGACATCCTTCAGGCGACATGGTTTTTTATTTAAAAAATAATCGCTGTCTCCGTTGCGGCTGACACGCCGCGTGACACTGATTTCCTGATACGGCAACGCAACCGTTCCCGACTCGTTGTCTAAGACGAGCGTCACCTCGGCAAATTGTTTCCGGTGTTCAGACAGACTGCCGGCAAAAATGACGTCTTCCATCTTCGCCCCGCGCAGTGACTTCGCAGATTGTTCTCCGAGCACCCAACGGACAGCGTCCGATATATTTGATTTCCCACTTCCGTTCGGTCCGACGACTGCCGTGACACCCGGAAGAAATTCTAATTCAGTTCGACTGGCAAATGATTTGAAGCCATTGATTTCAATTCGTTTTAAGTACATCTTGATCACCCGTATGTTTAAATTTCTTTTGAATTTCTTTCAGTTTACCATAGCCGAAACGCTAGCAACATGATAGGTTTTAAGGTAGTATCACGCGAAACAAGAAGAAGAGGAGCGAATAACACGATGACGATTGAACAAATGATTGAAGCAATCTTAGATAAATTGAACATCATCAACAAAGGGGTCATTAAAGCAGAACAGTTCGACGGCTCAAAAAACGAGGACTTAAAAGAGATTTATGAGTTCGTCATGATGCGCGACTCGTTATCACTGGCAGAGGTCGATGCGATCGTCGACGAACTGAAATCCCTCAAAACTGTCTAATCAAGCGAACTTCACACGATAAAGGCCGATCATCTCTCACGCATTCGAGAGATGGTCGGCCTTTTGTTGCTTAAAACTGTTTCTTTAATTCAAGTAAGGCTTGTTTTGCCGCTTGTTGTTCTGCCTCTTTTTTCGATCGGCCTGTCCCGATCCCTTCTAGCTCATCCGCGACTTGGACACGCGAGATGAATTCCCGACTATGCGCCGGACCGCGCTCCTCGATGATTTCATACTCGATGACACCTAAGCCGACACGTTGAATCGCTTCCTGTAATTGACTCTTGAAATCTGTCTGTTCTTCAAAAAAGCCTGTCGCCACTTTCGGAAAAACCGCTTCGGCGAGGAATCGTTCGGCTGCTTCGATGCCTTGGTCAAGATACAAGGCGCCAATGAAGGATTCGAAGACATCCGCAAGTAAGGCTGGACGATTCCGACCACCGGTCAGTTCTTCCCCCTTACCTAACAGAATCATATCGGAAAACTGATAGTGATTCGCAAATTGGACGAGTGACGGTTCACAGACGATTGCCGCTCGCAATTTCGTTAATTCCCCCTCGGAACGTTCCGGGTAGTGTTCGAATAGATAGCGTGACACCGTCAACTCTAAGACCGCGTCCCCTAAAAATTCTAGGCGTTCGTTATCCCCTTCAGACTCGCGTTGTTCATTGACGAACGAAGAGTGCGTGAAGGCTTGTTTTAATAGCTCGACATTAGAAAACGTGATATTCAGGCGCTCTTGTAACGCTTCGAATTTCTGCTCGATTTGAGCGAGCGTCCGAGCATCCTTGCGTCGTTTTACATAGGGTCCTTTTCGGACACGATGTCCTTTTTGATTCGTCATAGTTCCTCCTAAACAGCTAAAGCCCACCGCAAATTGCGGTGGGTCAGCTTCAATGATCAGACTTGTGTTTCGATGTAGTTGACGACATCGCCGACAGTCTTCAAGTTTTCTGCTTGCTCATCTTCGATCGTGATTTCGAACTTGTCTTCTAAGTCCATGACGAGTTCCATGACTTCGAGAGAGTCAGCACCGAGGTCATCTTTGAACGATTTATCAAGTGTGATTTCACTTTGTTCTTTTCCTAATTTTTCTGCGATTGCTTCTTGTACGTCTACTAAGATTTGTTCTTTTGTCATTTTAAAATCCCTCCATGAGTTGAGTATATAAGATGATTGCCGATTTGGCAAAGTACTACCGTTAGTTGTGTTACATCGTCATGCCGCCATCGACGGCAAGAGTTTGTCCTGTGATGTATCGCGCTTCATCTGAAGCGATGAAACTGACAAGTGAAGCAATATCGTCGGTTTGACCGAAGCGTTTCAACGGAATTTGCCCGAGTGACAGGTTCCGCTGTTCTTCTGTCAATTCGTCCGTCATGTCCGTCTCGATGAATCCTGGACAGATGGCATTGACTGTGACGCCTTTACTAGCGAGTTCACGTGCGACGGATTTCGTCAACCCGATCAGACCCGCTTTCGCTGCGACATAGTTCGCTTGCCCTGGATTTCCGGAAATACCGACGACTGATGCGATGTTGATGATACGACCGCTTGTTTTTAACAACGGACGTGTCGCGGCTTGCGTGACGAGAAACGCCCCTTTCAGGTTCGTATCGATGACAGCATCGAAATCTGCTTCCTTCATGCGCATCAGCAAACCATCACGCGTGATGCCGGCATTATTGACGACACAATCCAGTTGACCGAATGTGTCGATCGTCTGTTTGATCATCTGTTTGACAGCATCCGCTTCAGCGACATTCGCTTGAATCGCGAGTGCCTCACCGCCTGCTTCCTTGATTTCACGGACGACAGCTTCCGCCTTGTCCGTGCTTCCTGCATAGTTGACGACGACACGGAAACCATCTGTTGCCAATCGCTTCGCGATGGCAGCTCCGATGCCGCGTGACGCGCCAGTGACGAGTGCTACTTTACTCAACGAATTCCCTCCGCTTCCAATTGCTCAAGTGTCGTGATGCTGATGATCTTTGCATCTTTTTTGATTCGTTTCACGAGACCGCTCAACGGAGATGATGGACCGAACTCGATGAATGTATCCGCACCTTCTTCGATCAGACGCTCGACGCATGATTCGAATCGAACCGGTGAATAGAGCTGCTGAACGAGCAAACGAATCAATTCGTCTGGTTGATCATGGAACGCACTGTCGACGTTCGAGATGAATTTCGTCTTCGCCGCTTCAAACGGTGACGAGACGAGAATGTCTTCGAATCGTGGTGCGAATGGTGTCATGAGTGACGAATGGAACGCACCTGAGACATCAAGCGGTAAGACACGTTTTGCTCCGAGCTCTTTTAACTTCGCTGTAGCGGATTCGACCGCTGCGATTTGTCCAGAGATGACGAATTGCCCAGGACAGTTGTAGTTGGCGATTTGAACGATTTCTCCCGTTGCCGCAATCGATTCGACCGCGTGATGGGCTGCCTCGACATCATTCATGCCGATGACCGCCGCCATCGTTCCACCCGTGACTTGATTCATGAGTTTTCCGCGTTCTCGGACGAGATAGACGGCTTCAGACGGTGTGATGACAGAAGCTGCGACGAGCGCACTATATTCTCCAACACTGTGTCCGAGTACGAAATCAGGTGTATGTCCTTGTGCTGCGTACTGCTGTGCGAGTAATGCACTGTGTGCGACGATGGCTGGTTGAGCGATGTCCGTCGCTTTCAATTCATCCTTCGTCCCTGTCGTCATCAGCGTCGTCAGATCCAGACCAATTCGCGTTCCGAGGTCAGCGAGTGCTTGGCGTGTCTCGTCTTGCGTGATGAGCGTCTGTCCCATTCCAGGGGTTTGTGACCCTTGTCCCGGAAACATCCAAACTGTTTTCCCCATCTCGTCTCACTCCTTCTTAACGTGCTTCTGTTGCCTTCGCTTGAACGATTTTGGCAACGACTTCTTGTTCGACCATCTTTTCTGCTTGAACGAGCGCTCGGCTGAATGCGTAGGCATTACTTGAACCATGCGCCTTAATGACCGGAGCCGCTATGCCGAATAGTCCGGCACCGCCATATTCTTCATAAGCGAGCAACTGCTTCATTTTTTTCAACTTCGGTTTTAGTACGAGAGCGGCTAGCTTTGATGTCCAAGAGCTCATGAATTGTTCTTTCATGACACCCATGATCATACTGGCAGCCCCTTCTGTACTCTTAAGTAACGTATTGCCGGCAAAACCTTCCGTGACGATGACATCGACGTCACCGCTCATCGCTTCTCTCGCCTCGACGTTCCCAACGAAATGAATCGGTGCTGTCTCAAGTAGCGGATACGTTTCCTTCGTCAGTGCATTCCCTTTACCGGCTTCTGATCCGATATTCAGGAGTCCGACTTTTGGACGTGTGATGCCGCGAACTTGTTCTGCGTAGACAGACCCCATGATGGCATAATCGAGCAGATGCTCTGCCTTCGCATCCGGGTTGGCGCCAACATCTAAGATGACGACACCTTTCCCATTACGTGTCGGGAAAGTCGGGGCCAGTGCAGGACGGTCAACTCCTTCGATTCGACCGATGACGAACAATCCGGCAGTCATGAGCGCTCCCGTGTTGCCTGCTGAAATCAAGGCATCTGCCTCTCCTGATTTCACCAGGTTTGCAGCCACAACGAGTGAGCTATCTTTCTTGCGGCGAATCGCACGTACCGGTTCATCTTCTCCGGTGATGACGGATGCCGCGTGGACGATCGTCACGCGCGGATCCTCGATTGTGTATGAGCGTAATTTCAACTCATCTCCGACTAGTCGGATATCGATGTTTTCGTTTGGGCGTTCTGCCAAATAGGCAACGACTCCTTCTACGATGGCACGGGGTGCGTGGTCGCCCCCCATAGCGTCAACTGCTAAAATCATTTCGATTCCTCCTTACTACTTCGATACACCGTGAACTCACCGATGAAGACACATTCTTCACCGACATAACTCTCCACTGTGATGTCAGAACGACCATCTTGACGATGGGAACTGACGAATGCCTTTGCAACGACGCGTTCTCCGACGTGAACGGAGCGTGTGAACTGGACGTTCGCACGTGTCGTCAACGCGAGTTCATCGTCGATGAGCGCAATCGCAAGCGAGTTTGCCTGCGCGAACAAAATATGTCCGCGGGCGATCGCGTTCCGACTAAACGCATGTTCCGGCAAAATCTCAAGGATCGAGATCGCAGATGTATCGAGTTTCAGGTCAATCATATCACCAATGACTTCATTTTCAGTCAACGTACGCACATCATCCAGCCGTTCGGTCGCGACGTGTTTAATTCGCTCCCGTAATTCCGGAATCTTTAATTCCATCCGGTCGAGACGAATCGTCTGGATACTGACACGGAATCGTGTCGCCAGCGCTTCATCCGTGATGAACGGATTTTGCTCGATCGTCTGTAATAATTCTTGTTGTCTCTCTTTTTTAGGTACCCGCATGTATGTTCCTCCCACAAGAAGGATGACTACTATTATTACCTGGTACTAACAGTAGTATATATCCCTTGTTGTTCACTTTCAAGTATTATTCGATTCTTTCTCCTTCAAGTAGCCCTTGTCGTTCGATATAGTCACGCAAGACATCGTATTCCGGCGCTTGCCAAAAGGCGTCCGATCGCAGTAATCGGACTGCATCTTGTCGCGCAGTTTCCATGACTTGTATATCGAGCGCAGGATCGGTCAAGACGAAGCGCGGTAATCCACTTTGTTCGGTACCGAAGAAATTTCCGGCTCCGCGCAGTTTTAAATCCTTTTCCGCTAGCTTGAAGCCATCGTTCGTCTCCGTCATTGTCTTGATCCGTTCTTTTCCCGTATCGGAAGAGGGATCGGCGATTAGGATACAGTAAGACTGGGCATCGCCTCGACCGACGCGCCCTCTTAATTGGTGTAACTGCGCAAGACCAAAGCGTTCTGCATCATGAATGACGATGATCGACGCGTTCGGAACGTTCACGCCGACCTCGACGACCGTCGTTGAAACAAGGATTTGAACAGTATTCTCCTTAAACGCCTGCATGACCTCGTCTTTTTCTGAAGAAGTCAAGCGCCCATGCATCAAACCGACATGATAGGGCTTGAACCGCTCGGTCAATGTCGCATGTAATTCGATCGCATTTTGAACTTCGAGTGATTCGGATTCCTCGATCAATGGCGTGATGACGTAGGCTTGTCGACCTTGCGACAATTCTTTCTCGACGAACCCGAAAACGCGTTCCATCTGTTGCGGTTTCGCCCAGTAGGTCTCGACTTCCTTTCGTCCCGCCGGCATCTCATCGATGATCGAAACATCCATATCTCCAAAGACCGATATCGCAAGCGTACGCGGAATCGGTGTCGCTGTCATATATAATACATCTGCCTGTTCAGCTTTCGCGCGCAACCGCTTCCGTTGTTCGACACCGAAGCGATGTTGTTCATCGGTGATGACGAGGTGTAATGCCTTGAACTGGACAGTGTCTTGAATCAGCGCATGTGTTCCGACCAAGACGTCGATCTCTCCTGTTGCGAGGGCTTCGAGCAAGTGTGCACGCGCTTTCCCTTTAACGGAACTCGTCAGTAAACCGACCCGAATCCCAAGTGGTTCAAGCAATGGGGCGAGCGACGCTGCATGCTGTTCCGCTAAAATTTCGGTCGGCACCATCAAGGCGCCTTGTTTTCCGGCACGAACCGTCGCGAACAAGGCGATGGCAGCGATGACGGTCTTCCCGCTTCCGACATCCCCTTGCAGCAACCGATTCATTCGTTCGCCGCGACCGATGTCGTCTAGAATCTCTTTTGTCACACGTTGCTGTGCACCTGTCAGCGGAAACGGCAGGCTCTTGATGAAATTGGCAATATCCGTTTCATGAAGGGGAAGAGCAATCCCTCGACCTTTCCGTCGTCCAAGACGTAACGCCTGTAATTTCAGCTGGAAATAGAGGCACTCCTCGTAGACATAACTGCGACGAGCAGCCGTTAACTCTTGTCGATTCGTTGGGAAATGAAGCGACTTCAACATCGTCATCCGGTCTTGCAACCGATACGTCTTCCGGATGCTATCCGGGATTCGTTCAGCTAATGCCTCAGTCTCCTTGAACGCCAAGTCGACGACGCGTCGGAATGTCTTCATCCGCATGTCACCCCGGAGCGAGTAAACGGGTGTCAATTCGCCTTCGATTGCCCCGAATTGCAATTCCGTCGCAGAGATCGTCATCCGGTGTAAATCCCACTTGCCACTGACCGTCACTTCTGCTCCGAGTTGCAATTGGTCTTTGTAGAATGCCCGGTTGAACATCGTTACGGTCACACTATACCGTTCTTCAACGAGCAGACGGAACGTTAAACGATTCTTTCCTTTGCCGTAATAGCGCACAAGTGGTTCAGACTGGACTTGACCCGTGAACTTGACTTTATCCTCATGGATTGCTTCCGTTAGACTTCCCGTCACGAAGTCGTCATAACGAAACGGGACGTGCTCGAGCACGTCCGCAACGGTGAGAATATTCATCTCTTCTAGTTTTTTCGCCAAATCCCGTCCGACACCTTTTAATGTCTTGACGTCACGTGATGGATTCATTCGATAACTCTCCGAAGATTTTCGCTTCGAGCCAGCGACCCGTCGGCGTATTCGCGAGTCCACCTTTTGCTGTCTCGCGAAGCGCAGACGGCATCATCTGACCAATCTCATGCATGGCTGAGATGACTTCATCACACGGAATCCGTGACGTGATTCCAGCGAGTGCCATGTCGGCAGCGACAACAGCATTCGCCCCACCCATCGCATTGCGTTTCACGCATGGCACTTCGACGAGTCCTGCAACAGGATCACAGACGAGTCCAAGCATGTTCTTCAGCGCGATCGCAAAAGCATGCGCTGACTGATCCGGTGTTCCGCCCGCCATTTCAACGATGGCAGCTGCTGCCATCGCTGTTGCTGAACCAACTTCTGCTTGACAGCCACCAGCCGCTCCGGAAATCGATGCATTGTTCGCGACGACGAAACCAAACGCACCGGATGTGAACAAGAAGCGTAACATCTGCTCACGCGTTGGGTTTAACCGATCTTTGACAGCAAATAGTGTACCAGGCACGACACCGGCACTCCCTGCCGTTGGTGTCGCACAAATTTTTCCCATCGCAGCATTGACTTCATTCGTTCCGATTGCCTTACTAACGGCGTCCAGTAATAAATCACCGGATAATCCTTTACCTGAAGCACGGTATCGTTGAAGTAAGACAGCATCCCCACCGGTCAGTCCTGTCACCGACTGGACACCGTCACCATCAAGTGAACGAGCGACTGCTTCTTCCATCACTTGCAGGTTTCGTTCCATCATCGCATAAACTTCATCTCGCTCTAAATGACGAACCGTCATCTCTTGCTCGATCATGACTTCCGAAATCGGAATATTTCGTTCCGTCGCGATGGCGACGAGTTCTTTTACGGATTTAAACATGTCTTCACTCTCCCATCATGACGGCACGCTCGACTTGAGGTAACCGATCGATTTCTTCCAACACTTCTGCCGTTATCCGGTCATCAATCTCAATTGCCATAAGTGCTTGTTTTCCTTTTTCATGCCGTGACACTTCCATATGCCCGATATTGATTTCGTAATCAGCCAAAATGCTCGTCACGGCTGCAATCGCACCAAAGCGGTCATGGTGTAAGACGACGAGTGCCGGTCCCCCACCGGACAAACGAAGCGGTACACCATTTAATTCCGTGATTTCAATCGTTCCCCCACCAATTGAAATACCAACCAATTCAAACTCTTCTACTCCATTCGTCAAATGGACACGAGCCGTATTCGGATGATCCGTCAACGCCTCACTCGTCTCGAAATGAATCTCAATCCCTTTCGACTTCGCGATATCGATCGATTGTGGAATCCGGTCGTCAAACGTATCGTATCCGAGAACACCGCCGATGATGGCGACATCCGTTCCATGTCCACGATACGTATCCGCGAATGAACCGTAAAACGTGATGTGGATGACAGTAGGCGTTTCCCCGAATAATTTACCCGCCATCAATCCAATCCGTGCAGCCCCTGCTGTATGCGAGCTCGATGGACCAACCATGACTGGTCCGATGATGTCAAAGACGCTACGATATTTCATTTCTTTTCCCCTCTCTATGAAACAAACGAAATCCCACCTCTATTATCGCAGATGGTGGGATTCGTGAAAAGGCTAGTCGCCCTTTTTCAGTATGATGGTTTTATTCGACGCTTAAAATGTACGAATAAAGTGGTTGTTTGCCGTCGTGGACTTCCACTTCAGCATCCGGATTGACCGATTCGATGTACGCAACGAGGTCGTCGACTTCTTCTGTCGAGACGCCTTCACCGTAAAGAACCGTGATGATTTCGTCGTCCTCAGTGACGAGTGTATCGACGAGTTTCTTTACGGCACCAAGACTTGAAGAATCCGTAGCGACGATTTGTTTTTCAGCAATCGCCATATGGTCGTCCTTCTTGATTTCAACACCATCGATGTTCGTATCACGTACGGCATATGTGACTTGTCCCGACTTAACGGCTGCAATCGCATCTGCCATGTGCGCTTCGTTCTCTTCGACAGTCGCTTCTGGATTATAGACGATTGTTGCTGCTAAACCTTGTGGAACTGTTTTTGATTTCACGACCGTCACACCACAATTCGCAACAGATGCTGCTTGTTCAGCGGCCATGATGATGTTTGAGTTGTTTGGATAGACATAAACGTGTTCAGCGTGTGCATCCTCGATCGCCTTAACGATATCTTCCGTCGACGGGTTCATCGTTTGTCCGCCTTCGATGACGACACTGACACCGAGTGATTTAAAGAGTTCGCTGATTCCTTCACCCATTGCGACTGTCACGAGGGCTGCTTTCGCTTTTGCCTTCGGTGCAGCGACTGGAGTGACTTGGTTCGCACCTTCTTCTTCAAGGATCGTCGAGTGTTGTTGACGCATGTTTTCAATCTTAACAGCGACGAGTTCACCGAAACGTTGTCCTTTTGTGATGACTTCTCCTGGTGTTTCAACGTGGACGTGAACTTTAAGGAGTTCTTCATCCGCTACGACGAGCAATGAATCACCGAATTCCGCTAATTCGTTCCGGAAGTCTTCTTCGCTGAATGGTGCATTCGCAAGCTTGTCATCTTGGAAACGAACCATGATTTCCGTACAGTAACCGTAATGGATTTCTTCTGTCGACATGAAGCTTTGAGCCGTTTTATGATGCTCTGCTTCGACGAGTGCTTCCATGACAGGCGCATGCGGTTTGTCGAGTTCTTTTCCTTCGAGTGTTGCGAGGAATCCTTCATAGATACAGACGAGACCTTGACCACCAGAGTCAACGACACCGACTTCTTTTAATACCGGAAGAAGTTCTGGTGTTCCGTCGAGCGATACTTTCGAAGCTTCGACGAGTTGACGCATCAACTCTAAGAAATCCGTCGTCGTCTCAGATTGTGCGATAGCAGCGACAGCTGTTTCACGGGCAACCGTCAAGATTGTTCCTTCAACCGGTTTCATGACTGCTTTGTATGCTGTATCGACACCTTTTTGTAACGCATCTGCGAATTCCTTCGTATCAATCGTTGTTTTGCCTTCGATTGATTTCGAGAATCCACGGAACAATTGACTTAAGATGACGCCAGAGTTTCCGCGCGCCCCCATCAATAATCCACGTGCGAAGACGTTCGCGACTTCCGATACAGAATCCGAAGTTGATTTACCTGCTTCTTTTGCACCTGAAGTCATCGTCAAATTCATGTTCGTTCCCGTATCACCATCTGGCACAGGGAAGACGTTCAATGAATCGACGAAATCTGCATTTTGATAGAGATTCGCCGCGCCATTTTGAATCATCTTGACTAACTGCGCTCCTGTTAAACGATCTACACTCACTAAAGTTTCCTCCTCTATTCCCGCCTTAGACATTCGTCAAGCGGACTCCTTGGACAAAGATGTTCACAGATGTCACGTCAAGACCTAGTGCCTGACTGAGCGTGTATTTCACGCGACTCTGTACGTTGTTCGCCACCTCTGAGATTTTCGTTCCATAGCTTACGATGATATGCATATCGATATGGACCTGCTCTGAAGCCTGTCGAACGATGACACCGCGTGCAAAGTTCTCACGTTTTAAGAGTTCAGCAAGACCATCCTTGATTTGAGACTGGGATGCCATACCAACGACACCAAAACATTCCATTGCCGCGCCGCCCGCAAGTTGCGCGACGACATCATTATCTACATCAATCTTTCCATAGGTCGTTTTCATCTCGATCGCCACCTGAGTAGCCCCCTTTGAATATTGTATTCTTCTCATAATTCTACTATAAGGACCTACTATTGAAAAGTCGCCGTACTGACTATACAATGAATAAGTGAAAAATAGTAGCGGTCAAATGAACTTTTACCATCATCCTCATCCATTATTTTAAATTTCGAGGTTGTCTGTCAAGTTTTTTTCTTGTCAGCTACTTTTTTTATGTTGCAACCGCCCTGACACCATGCTAAGATAGCAAAGTGTCTATTAGGACGAACGCAAAACAACATAAAAGGAGGCGGAACGCATGGCACGTAAATGCTACGTTACTGGGAAATCGCCAAAGTCGGGTAACAACCGTTCACACGCATTGAACAAAACAAAACGTACTTGGGGAGTCAACGTACAAAAAGTACGTATCCTCGTCGACGGTAAGCCGAAAAAGGTTTGGGTTTCAGCTCGAGCTCTTAAATCAGGTAAAGTCGAACGCGTATAAGGCGCAACCACCGGATGGGAATCTTCCCTTCCGGTTTTTTTATACCCTCATTTATTTTTCTCATAAACTAATTGTCGCTTTTATTGAAAACGCTTACAATAGGAACGTACTTTATTTTGTCAGAATTGGGGGAAGTCATCATGCAACTCAAACGAGAGATGACGAGTCGACACCTGTTCATGATCTCACTCGGTGGAATCATCGGGACAGGCTTATTTTTAGGGTCAGGGTTAACGATTTCACAAGCAGGACCTCTCGGGGCGGTCCTCAGTTACATCGTGGGTGGGACCATCATGTATCTGACGATGTTATGTCTAGGGGAATTAGCGGTCTATATGCCGGTCTCGGGGTCATTTCAGACCTATACGACCCGCTTCATCGGACCAGGAATCGGCTTTGCCGTCGGTTGGATTTATTGGCTCGGCTGGGCCGTGACGGTCGCGCTCGAAATCACGGCTGCTGGCAGTTTGATGGACCGCTGGTTTCCGAACGTGCCGGTCGTCGTCTGGTGTACCATCTTTACGGTCTTGCTATTCGGTCTGAATGCCGTCTCCGCCAAAGCATTCGGTGAAGCCGAATTCTGGTTCTCGAGTTTGAAGGTCCTCGCGATCCTTTTCTTCATCATTCTAGGTGGCGCTGCCTGGTTCGGCTGGTTACCGATGGAAGCAGATCGCCCAACATCGTTATTTGCGAACTTTACGGCAAGCGGTTGGTTTCCAAACGGGATTCTCGGTGTCTTGACGACGATGATCGCCGTCAACTTCGCCTTCCAAGGAACGGAATTGATCGGTGTCGCGGCTGGGGAGTCCGACACGCCTGAAAAATCGATTCCAAAAGCCATCCGCAATACAGTCTGGCGGACGTTCATCTTCTTCGTCTTATCGATTACGATCGTTGGTGCATTAATTCCGTATGAGACGGCTGGCGGAGTCAGCAGCCCGTTCATCATGGTCTTTGATGCGATCGGCATCCCTTATGCTGCTGACTTGATGAATATCGTCGTCTTGACAGCTTTGTTGTCCGTCGGAAACTCCGGATTATATGCGGCGACCCGGATGTTATGGGCGATGGCGCAAGAAGGGATGATTTCAAAGAAATTATCTTACGTCAATGCACGTGGTGTGCCGATGCGTGCTTTACTCTTTACGATGATGTTTGCGATGTTATCGCTCCTGACCGCGTTTTTCGCAGAGGATACCGTCTTCATTTGGCTCTTGTCCTTAGCCGGACTTGGCGCTCAAGTCGGTTGGATTTCCATCTCTGCTTCTCAGCTCGCGTTTCGTCGTCAGTTCGTCCGAAACGGACACGATTTATCCGAACTGAAATTCAAGACACCACTCTATCCGGTGTTACCACTGATTTCGCTGACGTTAAACGTCGTCGTCCTCGTCAGTCTTGCGTTTCAAGCGGATCAACGAATCGCTCTATACATCGGTGTTCCTTTCTTCCTCGTCATGTGGGGAAGTTATCATCTCTTCGTCAAAGGAAAACATCTATCTGCCCAAAGCGACATCCGTGTCGCTCCTTCTCAACTCGAAGAATAATTTCATACAAAAAGAGGCCGTGGATTTGTCCACGGCCTCTTTCCTATACTTGTTCTATTCCTTAAGCGTCCGCATCATCAATAGTTCTCCTTGGTGGAGCTCTACTTTCGCTTCTGACGCACGCCATTCATTACTGACGGTCAAGGAACCTCCGACGGGTACGGGATGTGCATCGAGTGGATATTTGACTCCGGATAAGCTTAAAGTCGATGGTACGAGTGGAATGAAAGAAAGATAATGATAGCTCCCTGCTTCGACTGCATACGTTCCCTCAGCCAAGTATCGCACCTCTTCTCGTTTCGTCACGAGTCTGGTCTCTGGATATCGCTTCAACAGGTACACATTTTGGACGGTCATGTCGAGCCGCCCACCTGTCGCCCCGATGATGATGGTATCCTCAAACCGTTTCATCTCTGATGCTGTACGAAGTGCCAGTTCGAGATCCGTTTCATCTTTCTCGGCCGGATGAACGATTGCCCCTTCTGGTACATAACCAAGCGAATCAAAATCACCAATCGTCAGGTCGCATGTCAGCCCAAACGATTCAATCGTCTGAACACCACCATCGACACCGACGATAAAATCACCCGGCTGACAAAACGTCCGTAAATCCGGCACTTCTTCTCGCGGACCGGCACAGACGAGAATCGCCCGCATCTCAGACGCCTCGTGCCGAATAACGTAGTAAGCGTGGCGCAGTCGTGAATAAAAGACCCGCAACGACACCACAAAGAACGTAAGACGGTATCATGTATGTCGCGTTATAAATCAATGAATACGGTACGACTGGACCTTCGGCATACTCGGCAAAAAAGACGATTCCGCTGATGACATGACAGATATAACGGAGCCCTGCTCCTAATAACGTCGCCAGGAGAACGAACGCCATCAAGCTTTTCTTTTGTCCATTGCGCGCGGCTAGTCTGACTTGACGCGCGAACAGACCACTTAATCCGACGACACCATACGCAATCGTATAGTCAAGAATCGGTTGAACGATCGTCAAGACTTGTGGGGCAAACATCAATTGAATCGTACCAACAAGTGCTCCCGTGACGACACCTCCGACGACACCGTGGCGAAATGCCATGACGAAGATCGGTAACATCGCTAAGCTGATCGAGCCACCTTGTGGCATTTTGAATGGAATCAGTAAATCAAAGACGACTCCGAGACTGGCGAAGATGGCAATTTCCATCATCATTTGTAACCGTTTCATGCTATTTTTCCTCCTTCATTGTACGAGAGGACGCAAAAAGGCAGTACGACGAACGCCGTACTGCCTGCGTGCGCCACATCCCTACGTCCGTTTGAACGGAACAGGTTCGAAGGGTTAAAGTCTAAAAGACTCCTCTCAGCCGCTTTTCAAGCGACACCCCTTGCGGTCATCATATTTCGTTTTCTCGTTCTTATTATACGGCAGCCCCTTGACGAATGCTAGTGATCGCTTCCGCATAATCTGGTGCATTGTAGATTGCCGATCCAGCGACGAGAACGTTCGCACCGTTATCGATGCAAAGCTTTGCCGTTTCCGGATTGACGCCACCGTCAATCTCGATTTCAAATGTCAGCCCACGATCTGCTTTCATTTGCGCGAGTGCTGCGAGTTTCGGCATGACACGCTCGATGAAGGCTTGTCCACCAAAGCCCGGATTGACCGTCATCAATAATACCATATCGACATCCTCAAGGACGTGTTCAATCGTTGATAATGGCGTATGGGGATTCAAGACGACCCCTGCCTTTGCACCCGCTGCTTTGATTTGTTGCAAGACACGATGGACATGATTCGTCGCTTCGACGTGGAACGTCACGATGTCTGCCCCTGCCTTGACGAAATCTTCAACGAAACGTTCTGGCTGGTCGATCATCAAATGGACATCGAGAATCATATCCGTCTTTTGACGTAAACTGCTAAGCACAGGTAATCCAAATGAGATGTTCGGTACGAACTGACCGTCCATGACATCAAAATGGATATAGTCCGCGCCTGCTGCTTCGACTGCTTTAACATCGCGTTCGAGATTCGCGAAATCTGCTGATAAGATAGATGGTGCAATTTTAATCATCTTCAATACCTCCGGGCTCGATTCTTGATTTCGTCTATAAACATACCATAGTTCTCATAACGAGAGGACATGATTTCTTGGGCTTCGACGGCTTCCTTGACGGCACAACCGGGTTCATTCAAATGCAAGCAACCTCGGTATTTGCAATCATCTTGTACAGCCACGAATTCAGGGAAACTCCACCGTACATCCTCGATTTCCATATCATACGGAAAATCGAGGTTCGAGAAACCTGGCGTATCGGCAATCAATCCTTCGGCAAGCGGCATCAATGTGACGTGGCGCGTCGTATGACGTCCGCGTCCGAGTGATTTCGAGATCGCACTTGTTTCTAAATCAAGAGAGGGTTCCAGTGCATTGAGCAATGAACTTTTCCCGACACCGGATTGTCCGGCGAGAACGCTCGTTTTTCCAGCAAGTAACGGACGGACTTGCTCAATACCTGCCAACGTCTCACTTGATGTCTCGATGACCGTATACCCAATCTTCCGGTAAGCGGCAATCGCCTCTCGGACAGACGGTCCTTTAACATCGTCCAGCAAATCCATCTTCGTCAATAGGATGACGGGTTGAATTTCCTTCGCTTCGATCAAAACGAGAAATCGGTCGAGCAAGTGCGCTGAAAAATCAGGTTCTGCCGCCGAGACGACGAGCAATGCCTGGTCGATATTCGCGACTGGAGGGCGTACTAAAAAGTTGTCCCGCTCCTTCACTTCGAGAATATATCCTGTCTCACTTTCGATATGAAGAACGACCTCGTCTCCGACGACTGGACTGATGCCGCGTTTTCGGAAATTCCCTCTTGCCCGTGAACGGACCTCTCCTTCTGGTGTCATGACATCATAAAAGCCACCCTGCAGACGTATGATCGTTCCTTCTCGATTCTCTTCGATGCGTTGTTCCGTCATCCTATGCACTCCTTTTTCATCACATTCATTGTGCGTCTTTTGCTTGATTGTACGTGATGGTTTTTGAACGATACACCGTATCGTCTTTATAGATCGTAATTTTTCCTTCTTCTCCTGGATCAATCGTCACCGGCACGTCGAATGTCTCATCTTGATCAATCGATTCCTCGATGACGGTCCGCTTCCCTTTCGCGTCTTCCGTCTCAATCCGGATGACTTGTTTCGGTGGTTCCTCGTCCTCGTTCTCGCTGACCGCATCATAGACGACCTTTTCAGGGAACGTTGCCGTCACCGTTTTTTCTTCCTCACCTTTTGAGATGAACACCGTCACGGAGTCGTTCGGTTCGACTTGTGCTCCTGCTTGCGGGAATTGACGAATGACTTGATCGAGCTTGACGTCACTTGAAAATTCTTGTTCAAACGTGCCGTCGAGACCCATTTCATCGAGATACGCTTTTGCTTCATCACTCGATAAGTTCGTCAAATCTTTCAATTCAAAGGACGAAGTTCCTTCTGAGACAGTGATTGTAATCGTCTGTTCTTTTGCAATCACTTCCGTCCCAGCAGAGATCGATTGCCGGATCACATTACCTCGCTCGATTTCATCCGACTTTTCACGTTCGACCTCGACTTTAGCGAATCCAGCCTCTTTTAATGTGGCAATCGCCTCTTTTTCAGCGTCATCTGTCACATCCGGTACTTCGACCGGCGCACTACCTGTAGAGACGACCAAGTTGACTGTCGAGCCTTTCTTGACTTGTGCGTTTTCACGCGGTGTCTGACTGATGACATCGCCTTCCTCGACTGTATCGCTATTTCGTTCTGTCGTCTCAACAACGAATCCTAGTTTCTCAAGCTTCGTTTCCGCTTCGTCTCCATCCGTCTTGACGACAGATGGTACGGTGACCGTTGGATCTGGCCACATCGCAAACGTCGTAGCTGCACCACCTAGCAATATGAGCAATAAGAGGACGATCCACCAACGTTTTTTCTTTTTCTTTTCCGGTGTTTTCGGTTGAACGGTCGTGACGGCGGGTGATTCTGGTTCCGCTTTTGATTCTTCTGGCACTTGTACAGGCGATAAGACCATCGTTTTTTCCAGCTCATCCTCTTCTGCACCTCGGATACCTTCGCTTGCTCGTTCGTCAGACAACGCCGTCACCATATCTGCCTTAAATGCTGCGACGGACTGTTGACGGTCATGCGGTGCTTTTGCGAGCGCCTGCATGATACAGTTCTCAAGCGCTTGTGGCACTTTCGGATTCAAGACGGATGGGCGACGCGGTGTATCTTGCAGATGCTTTAAAGCAATCGCAACCGGTGAATCACCTTCGAACGGGACTTGTCCTGTCACAAGTTCGTATAAGACAGCACCAAGTGAATAGATATCCGACTTCTCATCCGCAAATTTACCTTTTGCTTGTTCCGGTGAAAAGTAATGGACGGACCCAAGGACGGACATCGTATGCGTCAGCGTCGCATTCGACATCGCCACAGCGATTCCGAAATCCGTTACTTTGACGGTACCATCCTCTCGAATCAACATGTTTTGCGGTTTGATATCGCGATGGATAATTCGGTGTGCATGGGCGTGATCGATCGCATCACAAATTTGAGCGATGATATCGACGGCCTGCGGCACAGGTAATGCTTGATTTTCACAAAATGTCTTTAATGTCATACCATCGATATACTCCATGACGATGTAATAGATGGCATCTTCTTCGCCTACATCATAGACGGCAACGATGTTTGGATGATTCAAGCTGGTAGCAGCATGAGCTTCACGTTCGAATCGACGAATGAACTGTTCGTCATGCGAAAATTCGGTCCGTAAAATCTTAATGGCAACATGACGCTTTAAAATCTCATCATAGGCTTGATAGACATTCGCCATCCCGCCACTTCCAACTAGCCGTTCTATGCGGTAGCGGTCATTTAATCGATCTCCGTATCGCATATTCAGACCCTCTTTCTTTCTTTGAACCGGATGGCGGCAATCGTAATATTATCCGCGCCTCCTCGAGCATTCGCTTCTTTCACCAATCGTCCGACGATCTCATCAAGCGGTTCATCCTGTAAGATGATCTGTTCGATGACATCATCTGGCACTTCATCGGTCAACCCGTCACTACAGACGAGGACGAGGTCATAGTCTGGAGCATCTCTGACTTGAATGTCGACTTCGACCGTTTCGTTCGAGCCGACCGACCGTGTGATGACATTCTTACGTGGATGATTTTCGACTTCCTCATCCGAAAGTTCCCCCATTTGTCGTAACATGTTGACGTAAGAATGATCATCCGTCAATTGTTTTAACGCCGTACCTTCAAGGGCATAGACCCTACTATCTCCAACATGACCGATGACGAGCAAATCTTCGACCCAGCATACGCAGGCAATGGTCGTTCCGACGATTGCAAGTTGCTCGTCTTTTGAAAACTGAAGAATCCGGGCATTTGCCTCGGCTACACGTTGTTCTATCCATTCAGACAATTCCATCGGACGATTTGGCATGAGTGAAAAGGATGCTTCAAATACCTCGCGAACGATCGCACTTGCGATATCGCCAGCAGCATGACCTCCCATACCGTCCGCAACGACGGCAAGACCACGTTCAGCGTTCCCGACGAGTAATACCGTATCCTCATTTTTAGTCCTGACTTTCCCAGTAGTCGAAAGGTGAGCTAACTCCATGACAGTCCTCCGTTCGTGTCAATCTTCTCGTTTTTTAAACGCGGCAATATAGAAGCCGTCCGTTCCGACTGTCGTCGGTAACAACTTGAGTTCTGCTCGATCCCCGATCAGATGTCGCACGGATTCCGGCATCCGTGCCGCGAAGGATGTATCAAATTCAAATCCTTGATCGAGAATGAACGCTGTCTGGTCCTCGTTCTCAGTCGGATCAATCGTACAAGTCGAATAGACAAAGGTTCCACCCTTTTTAATGAGTGGTAAGACAGATGTCAGAATATCTCGTTGAATTTTCGGGAGTTGCTCGAGTTGTTCCGGGCGTTTCGTCCATTTGATATCTGGTTTTCTCCGAATGACACCGAGTCCTGAACAAGGTGCGTCGACAAGAATCCGATCAAACGATTCTACTTCAAAGCGGTCTCCTGCTTTACGAGCATCTAACGCTTCTGCTTGAACAGTCGTAAGACCTAATCGTGTCGCTTGCTGTTCAATCAATTTAATCTTATGTGGATGAAGATCAAGTGCCTGTAGTGTTCCCGTCGTCAAACCTTCAGCAATATGCATCGCTTTCCCACCAGGTGCGGCACAGCTGTCAAGTACATGATCAGATGTTTCTGCACCGAGTGCACGGGCGACGAGCATTGAGCTCTCATCCTGCAGAGAAAGATACCCACGGTCAATCAGATCCGTTTTTTGAACGCTTCCTCGTTCGATTTCGAGACCGTCTGGCGCGACCGTAGATGGTTTTGCCGTCACACCTTGGTCGAGTAGAAGCTCGATCGCTTCCTCTCGCGTCGTCTTCGTCCGATTGATGCGAACCGTGACCGGTGCAGGTGTGTTATTCAATTGACAGATTTGAAGCGTTTCTTCCGGACCAAACAGTTCAATCCAGCGTTCGACGAGCCACTGCGGATGACTCGTTTCGATGCTGATTCGTTTTGCAACAGGCTCAATCTCAGCAAAATGGGGCATTCCCGCCCGTAATACATTCCGGAGCACTCCGTTGACGACTTTCGAGACGTGGACTTTCCCACGTTTTTTAGCAATCTCGACAGCTTCATGGATGACGGCATGATCCGGTACACGATCAAGATAAAACAATTGATACACACTCATCCGTAACAACGGACGCATGAACGGATCAAGTTTTTTCTGTTTCGCTAGATACGGCTCCAAAATATAATCCAGTGTCAATTCACGACTGAGCGTCCCGTAGACGAGTTCCGTGAACAAGCCGACATCTGTTGCTGAGATAGCACGCTTTTCAAGCATCTGATGGACGGTGATTGTCGAGAAGGCACCACCTTGACCAATTTTCATCAGTGTCGTTACTGCTGCGTCACGTACATTCATGCGTTCTCACCTACTTGTTGTCCGAGTTCAAGCGATTGACCGATCCCGCGCATGAATGTAGCACCGTCCATCCGTTTTTTTCCGGACGGCTGTAAGTCGATCAGCTTCAACGCTGTCTCCGAACCTGTCGCGATGACGGGACCATCCGCTTCTAAAGCGATGATTTCGCCTGGTCGTCCCGTTCCTTTGACTTTCGTCGCGAAAAAGACTTTCAATCGGTCATCACCAAGCATCGTATACGTACTTGGGAAAGGATTCATTCCTCGGATTTGATCATAGAGTGTCTCACCCGGTAACGTAAAATCAAGTCGTTCCCGCTCGCGTGAGATGTTCGGCGCAAACGTCGCTTCTGCCTCATCTTGCGCTTCCGGTGTCAATTCACCTGCGAACAGACGTGGTAAGGTCTCAAGCAATAGTCGCGCTCCTGCGTCCGCTAACTTTTCAAACATCGTTCCGACTGTATCGTTCTCTTCGATCGGAACAATGATTTTTGACAACATATCACCCGCGTCAAGTCGATCGACCATATACATGATCGTCACGCCTGTCTCTTTTTCTCCATCGATGATTGCTTGATGAATCGGTGCACCGCCACGATATTTCGGTAGGAGTGACGCATGGACGTTGATCGCCCCAAAGCGTGGTGCTTCCAAAATAGCTGTCGGTACAATCTGACCGTAAGCTGCCGTGATAATGAGATCTGGTTTTAAATCAAGGACGTCCTGATAGTCTTCACGAATCCGTTTCGGTTGCAACACAGGAATATCGTGTTCCATCGCGACGAGTTTCACAGGTGTCGGTTTGACTTCCCGTTTTCGTCCGACCGGCTTATCTGGTTGCGATACGACACCGACGACGTCATACCCAGCATCGATCACTTCACGCAGTGTCCCTGCCGCAAACTCAGGTGTCCCCATGAAGACGACGCGCGGTTTTTCTTGCTCGACAAGTTTATCCGTGAACAGGACACCGTCTAAATGATCCATCTCGTGCTGGATGGCACGTGCAAAAAAGCCGTTTGCCTTGATTTTGACCGTCCGCCCGAGACGATCTTGAGACTTGACGACGATGCGGTCGAACCGTTCGACCGGTCCGAAAATGCCTGGCATGCTGAGGCATCCTTCGTCATCGATTTGTGAACCATCGGCTTCGATGATTTCCGGATTGATCAGCTCGATCGGTCCTGTCTCATCATCCGTATGGACGACAGCTACACGGATCGGTTGATTGATTTGCGGTGCCGCTAAGCCGACACCATCATATTCGTACATCGTATCGAACATCCGGTCGATCATCTTACCGAGTTTTTTATCGAACTTCGTGACAGGTTCACATACCTGTCGTAATACATCATTTGGTACTTCTACTACTTTATACATACAGACACCTCACATGAATACAAATGGATTCAAGTCGATCGCGACTTGTGTTTTTGATTTTTGACGAGGGGCTAAGATATCACGGAGATGTGTCCGGACATCTTCCTGCCCTTTATGTTTAATTAAGACCTGTTGTCGGTACATATTCTTCAGTCGAGCAAGTGGCGCATCGAACGGTCCATTGACGACTAAATCCTCCGATTCGAAAGCCCGCAGCTCAGAAGCAATCTGTTGCGCTTCTGCTTGTGCTTCGAGTGGATGTGTCGCTGAGACCGTGATCAAGCCAAGGAACCAGAATGGAGGGTGTCCCCCGAGTTTGCGCAACTGCATCTCCCGCTTATAGAACGTTTCGTAATCATGCTGTTTCGCCGTCTGAATGACGTAGTGCTCAGGATTATAGGTCTGGATGATCGACTGTCCGGCGAGTTGCCCCCGCCCGGCACGACCCGACACTTGCGTGATCAACTGGAACGTTCGCTCACTTGCCCGAAAATCCGGAATACCGAGCGTCGCATCAGCAGCGAGCACCCCTACGAGCGTGACATTTGGAAAGTCGAGACCTTTTGCAATCATCTGTGTTCCGAGAAGAATGTTCCCTTCCTTACGCTCGAAGGCATCGAGTAACTTCTCGTGTGCGCCTTTACGAGACGTCGTATCTTGATCCATCCGAATAATCCGTGCTTCCGGAATCAAATGCGCCAACTCTTCCTCGATCTTTTGCGTCCCCGTTCCGAACTGACGAATCTTCGTCGATTCACAGGACGGACAAGTTTTCGGCATCGCCGCCTCGAATCCACAATAGTGGCACTTCAAGCGATCTTCATGTTGATGATACGTTAAATTGACGGCACAATGCGGACATTGAAGCGTCTCCCCGCAATCCCGACATAAGACGAATGTCGTGTACCCACGACGGTTCAAAAGTAATACCGTCTGTTCCCCACGCTCGATTCGTTCTTTGATGCCTTCGACGAGCGCGAGGCTGAACGGAGTACGATTGCCCCGTTCAAGTTCCTTACGCATATCAACGATGTCGACCGGAGGCAGTTCCCCACCGAATCGTTCGCGAAGCGGTAAGTAACGATAGACCCCTTTTTGTGCCCGCGCATACGTCTCAAGTAATGGAGTTGCACTTCCGAGCACGACGGGACAACGATGATAGGCCGCTCGCCATTTTGCAACATCACGCGTATGATAGCGCGGATTCTCTTCTTGTTTATAGGTTGTTTCATGTTCTTCATCGAGAATGATGATTCCGATATTCGTCAGCGGCGCAAACACGGCGGACCGTGCACCGACGACGACATCGACCTCGCCTTGAGCGATTTTGCGCCACTCATCATACTTTTCTCCGAGCGATAGACCGCTATGCAGGACAGCGACCCGTTCTCCGAAACGACGTTTGAACCGTTTGACCATCATCGGTGTCAGACTGATTTCTGGAACGAGCAAGATCGCTTGTCTACCGCGTTCGAGTTGTGCATGAATCGATTCAAGATAGACTTCCGTCTTACCGCTTCCTGTTACGCCATGTAACAAAAACGTTCCGGTCTCAGCTTCAGCCGTAATCGCCGAGACAGCTTCCTGTTGCTTTTCCGTCAAAGAGGACGGCACAAAGATGTCTTGGACGAGATGTTCGTAAGGATTTCGCCGTACATCAATCGTCTCGACTTCAATGATGCTTTTTTTCTCGAGGGCGTTCAACGTCGCGCTCGTTGCGCCCGTCGCCTGCTTGATTTCACTCCAAAGCGCATTCGGAAATTCTTGGATATACGCATACAGTGCCGCTTGTTGACTCGCTTGTTTCGTAAAAGTTGCCTGTTCCTCTAGGAGACGAATACGTTTATCCGTCTTTGACGTCTTTTTCTCGCGAATGACCGGTTGAAGCGTCACGTCAGCTTGTTTCGCCGCTGTTAAGATGATTTGTTGGACTTCCGTTGGTAATTGACTCATTTTCTTACCATGATATGCCCGAAGTGGGCCCGACTCGACTATGACCAGTTTATCATAACTCACCTTCAACGCAGCCGGCAGCATCGCAAGCAGTGCCGTCGCCTGAAAACACAATGTCGTTTCTGATAGATAAGCCGACAGCTCGAGTAATTCTTGCGTATAGGTCGGCGTCTCATCTAAGACACGAACGATCGATTTGACGTTCGTCAAATCAGAGGTTGCTTTCGTTCCGACGACGATCCCAAGCAACGCACGTGGACCGAACGGAACCTCTACGCGCATTCCGGGAACAATCAGCTCCTGCCAGAGTGCCGGCACGGCATAATCAAACGGACGATCGACGGTGGCCGCTGCGACATCGACGATGACTTCAGCTATCATGCCAATGCCTCCGCAAATTGGCGCATGAGCGATTTGGCGAGCGTCGATTTCAATTGTTGATCGTATCGCGTGACGGAATCATTCTTCCCAAAAACGACGACCTCATTTTCGTCGCTGACAAATCCGATGTCAGAACGAGAGACATCATTCGCGACGATGAAATCCGCCTTCTTTCGGACGAGTTTCTGTTTCGCGAACGTCTCGACGTCCGTCGTCTCCGCTGCAAATCCAACTAATACCTGATGTTCTTTCTGCTCACCGAGCGTCTTCAGAATATCCGTCGTCTCCTCGAGTTCAATCCGCAATGGTCCGTGAATTTTCTTCTGCTTCTGATCGTACTGGACAGACGGTCGATAGTCAGCTACGGCAGCGGACATGATGACGATGTCTTGCGTCTCATAGTCACGTAACATGGCTTCGAGCATCTCTTCTCCCGACTCGACGGCAATCGTTTCGACGCCAGCCGGTAGTCCGATCCGAAGTGGCCCGTGTACGAGCGTGACATCTGCTCCTGCGTCTCTTGCTGCTTCCGCAAGTGCAATGCCTGTCTTTCCTGAAGAGTCATTCGTCAAATAACGGACCGGATCAATCCGTTCAACGGTCGGGCCTGCACTGATCAAGACTTTTCGCCCGGCTAGATACTTATCTTCAAAGAAGGTTGAGAGTGTTGCGACTAAGTCTTCCGGTTCGGGTAAACGACCTTTCCCGACCCAACCACATGCGAGATTTCCGACTCCCGGTGCAATCACCTGGACACCGTCCTGCTTGAGTTGTTCGATATTGCGAACTGTCGCCGGATGTTCGAGCATGTTGACATTCATCGCCGGTGCGACGATGACGGGACACGTTGCTGCAAGGATCGTCGTCGTAATGAAGTCATCTGCGATCCCGTGCGCGAGTTTTGCAATCAAGTTCGCGGTTGCTGGTGCGACGACGATTAAATCCGCTTCGTCCGCTAAATCGATATGGGCGATTTTTGACGGATCATGCTCGATGAAGACATTGTCATAGACCGCTTTTCGCGTCAGTGCCTCAAACGTCGTCTTACCGACGAATTGTTGCGCATTACGCGTCATCGCGACTTGAACGTGTGCGCCTGCTTGAACGAGTTTGGAAGCGAGTGCTGCTGATTTATAGGAAGCGATTCCACCGCCGACACACAGTAGGATGTTTCGGTTGGTTAACATGTAGGTATCCTCCTTATTGAAAAAAACAGCCACGATGACAAGTGGCTGCTTCAAAATTAGTCTTGCGGTTGGTTCGTGACGGTTACTTCTTCGAAATAAAGCTCTTCTAAAGCTTTCCCGACCGGTTTATGCGATTTTGGGTTCATGACTTTCACGCGTTTCCCGTCTTGGATTTGACGCGCACGCTTAGCGGCAACTGTAACGATCGTATATTTCGATGGTACTTTCTTTTGAAGCTTATCAACTGATGGATATAACATATCACTTAACCTCCATGGCTTTTTTATATAGGGACGCGACACGTTCCCGACTGCAATGTTCCGCTGTGACGATTGCTTGAATACGATCACAGGCTTTATGAATTTCGTCGTTCGTCACGACATAGTCATACGCATCCATCATCTCGATCTCTTCTTTAGCGACGAGCAGACGTTGCTTAATGACTTCCTCCGATTCCGTTCCACGCCCTACGAGGCGGTTCCGCAATTCTTGGAGGCTTGGAGGTGCAAGGAATAAGAAGACAGCTTCAGGAAAATGTTCTTTGACCTGCATGGCCCCTTGAACTTCGATTTCGAGAATGACGTCTTTTCCTTCATCTAGGATCTGGTTCACCCATTCAACTGGTGTTCCATAATAGTTTCCTACGAATTCAGCATATTCCAAGAGTTGATTGTTCGCAATCATCTCTTCGAATTCTTCACGCGATTTAAAGAAGTAATGAACACCATCTACTTCTCCTTCGCGCGGTTGGCGCGTCGTACAGGATACCGAGTAATGCAGATCATTATCCTGATCTTCGCGCAAGGCACGACAGACCGTTCCCTTTCCGACACCACTTGGACCAGATAATACGAGTAATAAGCCACGCTCTTTGAAAATCACTTCAAAACCCCTCCATCTCACAAACTTCACATTGTTTCATATTAGCAGTAGAGACGGGAAGTTCGCAAGTCATCTTTTTTTAGCTCGACTGCTTTATCATACCATAACGATGCCATTTCTGTTACCTTTAGAAAGTGAGAACGAAATCAAGAAAGAAGGTAATCGTATGGCTTTTGACGGATTGATGACGACACGTGTCGTCGAAGAACTCCAACCACTCGTCGGAGGACGGATCAATAAGGTATACCAGCCTTATACATTGGATTTAGTATTCCAGGTCCGGGCTGAGCGAAAAAACGTATTGTTGCTCGCCTCTGCGAATGCCATGTATGCACGGATGCACATTACGTCGGAAGCGGTCAGCAACCCGAGTGAACCCCCACTCTTCTGTATGATGCTCCGCAAACATGTCGAAGGTGGGTTCATCGAATCAATTGAACAACTCGAACGTGACCGAATCATCGTCTTACGCGTCCGGTCTCGGAACGAACTCGGTGATGAGGAAGCGAAAAAAATCTATGTCGAGTTGATGGGACGTCACTCGAACATCATTTTGACCGATGGACAAGATAAGATCCTCGATGCGATCAAACACTTGCCACTCAGTCAAAATACCTTCCGGACGATCATGCCAGGGGTGACATACCAGCTTCCGCCGGCACAGGATAAAGCGGATCCGCTCACGGGAGATATCGAAAAGACACTCCACCGGATTGACTGGAACGCCGGTAAACTAGATCGACAGTTACTTGGTCTCTTCAGTGGTCTGTCTCCACAAATTGCAAAGGAAGTCGTCACACGGGCAGGTCTTGCCAACCGGACGAATCTTGCATCTGCCTTTCAAGATGTCCTGAAGGAACTCGATGGTCCTTATGTCTTACAACGGATGGAAGGTGGTAAGGAACGCTTCGCACCGGTCCGGCTAACGGAAGGATCCATCATCGACGAGAAGACGTTCGAGACGAGTGGTCAAGTCCTCGACGCCTTCTTCCATCAAAAAGCAAACCGCGATCGCGTCAAACAACAAGCAGCCGATCTCGAACGGTTCATCAAGAGCGAGTACGATAAGAATATCTTAAAGCGCTCAAAACTCGAAAAAGATTTAGAAGCGACGTTACGGATGGATGAATGGAAACATAAAGGGGAACTGCTGACGACCTATCTTTATCAGCTCGAACGCGGGATGAAGGAAGCGACCGTCGTCGATTACTATGATCCAGATGGTGCTGAGATCACGATCACGCTTGATCCTCGTTTCTCGCCGAATGAGAACGCGCAACGTTATTACAAACGGTATAACAAATTAAAAACCGCCAAAGTCGAAGTCGCGCGTCAGCTCGAGAAGAACCAAGCTGAGATTGCGTACTTCGAAGGCTTACTTGCGCAACTCGATGTCGCATCCCCGGAAGACATCCGGGAAATGCGCGAGGAACTCGTCGAAGAAGGTTATCTGCGCGAACGACAAAAGAAGAAAAAGAAACCGCAGCTCCCACAACTCGAAGAATACCGTTCTTCGACTGGTCTTCCATTCTTCGTCGGAAAGAACAATAAACAAAATGATTACGCGACGTTCAAGTTCGGACGCAGGTCCGATACGTGGTTACACACGAAGGATATCCCGGGATCACACGTCATCATTCAAAGTGATGCACCAGACGAGACGACGTTGAAGGAAGCAGCGATCGTCGCGGCTTATTTCTCGAAAGCACGTGAATCGAGCCAAGTCCCGGTCGACTTCACGGAACTACGTTATGTCAAAAAACCGAGTGGTGCAAAGCCCGGATTCGTCATCTACACGGATCAAACGACACTATACGTCACACCTGATCCAGATGTCGTCCAATCCTTACGTCAATGACGCTACACGAAAAAGCGCTGTTTCTCCTAAATGTCACTTAGGAGAAACAGCGCTTTTTCATCTTCACTTCATTTTTTCTAACTGTTCCCGGTAATCGAGTAAATGCCCATGGATGATGTCCTTCGCCTCGCTTAATTCTTGATCGAATGAGAACATCGCCTGTTTTCGTTCGTGAGAGAAGATGACATCGTAATGATGGCTGAGTAAGAAATCAATTTCCTGACCGAGCGTCTTTTCCTGTTCTTCTGTCATCGGGATATCCCGATGACTGGCAATGCTTTCAAGCAAGACGAGCAACTTGTCTTCAAGATCGACAAGCTCCTTCAGTCGAATGAACGCTTCACTTTGACCGCTCGCCACTAATGGATATTTTTGATCCTCTTGAAGCATCAACATCATTTCCTCATGTTTGAGGATTTGTTTACGGACGGCAAGCAAGCGTCCATCATCTTGCACAAGGCTTCGCCAATCTTCCATCAACTGTTGCGTCGTTTTTTTGACGAGTAACAGTAAGCGGTCTTCATAATGTGGTGGGAAGACGATGTAATTGACGAGGACGGCAGATAATACCCCAACGACAGTCAACAACGACCGTGATAAGGCATAGTGGACGTAGTCAGCGGTCGGGCTCTCGAACATCAAGACGATCGCAAAAGCAGCGAACGTCGACATATCCGTTCGTCCAATCATCGAATTGAGGACGAGCGAGACGACGACGGCGAGTCCGATCGTCAGTGGATTGGCACCAAGTGTCGCAACGATCGCGAGTCCACACATCAGTCCGAGTACCGTTCCGAAAATTCGATTGAAAACGATTTTAAATGAACGATGGATCGTCGGTTGCATCGCAACGATGGCTGCGACAGCCCCCATTCCTGAATAAATACCGAATACATACCAAGAGATGCTGAGTGCAAGAGCTACCGCGATACCGGTCTTGATCGTTCGAAGTCCAATCCGAAACTTTAATTTCACTCGAGCGTCACCTGCCCGACTTCACTATTGACTGTCACTTCCGGTTTTTCTTGTTTCGACAGTTCATAAATCGTCTCATCCTTATTCTTTTGTTTCGTATATCGGTCAGAGGCTTTAATATCGCCTCCCGTATCAATCGTGATCGTACCGGCTGCTTTATTTGGTTTTAGCTTCGTCGCGCCGTCAATCGTTGTGACGTCAAGACTCAACTTCGCCATATAGTCTGCCAGCGAGACACTCTCGCCTGTCACCTGCGCATGGACGGCGTCCATTTCCTTGACGGAAATCGCACGTGTAGCATTCAGTGTAATCTCATCACCTTTTACTTTATCGAGACTCATCGCTTCTCCGTCCATCTCGATCGTTTTTGCGTAGATGCCCATTCCTTTAAGTGTTCCAGCATCGACATCGACACGGTTCATATAACTTGGTAGTCCCACTTGAATCGTATAGTCTGCCGTTTTTTCGCTCGGACGATTGCCAAGTCGAGACAGCCAACCATCTCGTCCCGTCACCGTCACCGTATTCGTCGACGTACTGATTTTCAGTCGTTTTCCACTCGATGCACTATCGACGAGCTTGATTTGGACATTTCCATCTGTGCTTCGAACGAATTGTACCGTTGCGTGCGGCGCCTCGATGGCGAGAGATTTATAGCGATTCGTCGTTTTGAATGTTTCGCCGCGCGATAACAATTCCGTTGAGACGAGCAATGTGATCGAATAGATGACGACAAGTCCGAGAATGACACCACCGTATAAATAGAGCGGTCGCTTCACTGGTCCTTTTTCTCCAATCCGGTTCAACCGTGCATCCATCTTTTGTTTTTGTTTATTTTTTAAGCGTGTGAACGACGATTGTTTTCGTTTCCGCACACTCCTACTGTTATGCTCTTCCATGTCAGCCCCTCCATCTCATGTCTACCATTATTCCGAATATCTGAATCGGCTGTCAACAGCCCCCTTATTATCATAGAAGAAGTTCACCGTTTCGCCATCGGGCGGAAGAAGGAAGCGTCATCGGATGAACCACTGACATTCCAGAAGAATAATCGACAAAAAGGAGAGGAACATTGACGTTTCCTCTCCTTTGCTTAAGAACGGATTATAATTCGAGTGACTCGCCGATTGCGAGCGGATGACCAGTTTGACCTTGCGCTTCAATCTTTTCACAGAATGCGTTCGCATCTTGTTTGATTAAATCAAATGTATCGTAGTGGATTGGTACGACGGCTTTCGCTTGCAACATATCTGCAGCGATCAACGCATCATCCGGACCCATCGTGAAGTTATCACCAATCGGTAAGAAGGCTAAATCGATTTCGTGATGGGCGCCATAAAGGGCTAAATCCCCGAACAGTGCCGTATCACCTGCATGATAGATTTCTTTGCCTTCGATCGTCAGCAGGAATCCAGCCGGCATCCCCATATACGTAATCGTCTGTTTTTCCTCATCGATGATACTTGATGAATGGAATGCCTGTGTCATCTTCACTTTACCAAATGGGAATTCAAACTGTCCGCCGAGATTCATCGGATGAACGTTGAGCCCTTTGAAACTCAGATACGTCGCCAGTTCATGAGTAGCAATGATTGTAGCTCCCGTGGCTTTTGCGATACGTTCCGCATCAAGCATATGATCGGCATGGGCATGGGTTAACAAAATAAAATCTGCCTTGACGTCATCTGGATTCGTCGTCGCTTTTTCGTTACCGCTAAAGAATGGATCGATGACGAGATGATGCCCGTTCGTCTCGATTGTTACTGTCGATTGTCCGTGATAAGTCAATTTCATGAGTGTCACTGCCTCTCGTTTAGGATTCGGATAATTGATTCCCTTCCCCCCACGCGCATAAACCTTTCATGGCCGGTTGCAGTGTAAATGCCGCCTCTGTCAATTTGTATTCGACGTGTAAGACGGCTTCATCATACTCAATCCGCTCGATCATTCCGAGTCGTTCAAGTTCTTTTAACTGATCCGTCAAGACTTTCCGAGAAATCCCGGGAATGGCACGTTGTAACTCTAAAAAACGTTTCGGACCGTTCTCTAACGTGCAATATAATTGTGGACGCCATTTTCCGCCGATGATGGCGAGCGCCCGATTGACCGGAAATTGTTCTGTCGACATGTTGTTCTCTCCTCCAGAGTAGTTACTTCAAAGTGCGTACTATGCAATCGAGTGTAGCGTAAGTTAGAGTATGCGTAAATCATTTTGCAAAAGGAGTGTTAAGCATGACGTATCCACGTAATTTTTCGCACATCGGTCTTTCCGTGCCGAATCTCGACGAAGCCGTCCGTTTTTATCAAGAGGTGATGGGCTGGTATATCATCATGGAACCATCTGATGTCCTCGAAGATGATTCTGCCATCGGTGTCATGTGTACGGATGTCTTTGGTGCAGGGTGGAACAAGTTCCGGATTGCTCACATGGCGACAGGTGACCGCATCGGAATCGAGTTGTTCGAGTTCCCGAACAATGAACAACCCGAAAACAACTTCGAATTCTGGAAAACAGGCATCTTCCATTATGCGATTCAAGATCCAGACGTCGAAGGACTCGTCGAAAAAATCGTTGCCCATGGTGGCAAACAACGGATGCCAATCCGCGAATACTATCCGGGAGACAAGCCGTATCGAATGGTCTACTGTGAGGATCCATTCGGTAACCTCGTCGAAATCTACTCTCACTCGTATGAACTCACGTATTCGGAAGGAGCGTATTAAACATGAAAGCATGGTTAAACCACTCAGGTACAGCCATTGATCAATGGACATTCGAAGAGGTCGAAACACCGACGCCAGGAGAAGGTCAAGCCTTGATTCGCGTCAAGACCGTCGCGCTGAATCCCGTCGACTATAAGGCGACTAACAATCCAGCTTGGACGTTTCCGCATATTCCAGGCGTCGATCTAGCTGGTGTCGTCGAACAAATCGGCCCCGGCGCAGAAGTGAAAATCGGCGATCGTGTAGCGATTCATACGAACCTGCAACGCGATGGCGCTTTTGCTGAATATGCACTCGTCGATACACGTGCCCTCGCCCTGATTCCGGAAGACATCTCATTCGCTGAAGCCGCTGCGATTCTTTGCGCAGGAATGACTGCCTATGAAGCCATCGTTCAGAAGATGAACACGACAGGGAAAGAAACGATCCTTATCCATGCTGGTGCAGGTGGTGTTGGTGGCATCGGCATTCAACTCGCAAAACGCTTTGGTCTTAAGGTCGCGACGACTGCTTCGACAGAAAACCATGAGTGGGTCAAGCGACTCGGTGCCGATCTTGCCATCGACTACAAAAAAGAAAATGTCACGGATGTCATTCGCGATTGGACGAACGGTCGCGGTGCTGACTTGATTTTCAATACGGTCGGTCGAGATGAAGCAACAGCGGATCTCGGACGTCTTGCCTTCTCGGGGCAACTCGCCTTCATCGCCGGTGGTCCCGATCAGTCGGTCGTCAAGCCGTTCACGCTCTCCCCTTCGATCCATGAAGTGGCACTCGCGGCTGCTTATGCCAGCGAAGATGACCGTGCGATCCGAAACCTCGGTCATATGGCAAGCGAGTTATTAAAACTCGTCGCAGCGAAAGAACTCGATCCACTCGTTACAGAAGAGATTCCAGCAGCTGACATCGTCAAAGGATTGCAACGTCTATCTGAACGCCACGTCCGTGGTAAAATCATCGCTACATTCAATTGATTTCTCAGTTTGACATGAAACAGCCGATCGTCCTTAGATAACAGGATGATCGGCTGTTGTTGTGCATATCAATGTCTAGACATGTCCAAGAAATAAGTGGCTCGATATTCATCGATAGCGCTCTTGTTTCTTGATATGTAAGGATCGCCCGACTAACTCGAAACCGACATGCTGATAGATCTTATTCGCTGTCTGGTTCGACCAATCGGTATAGAGCGTCACGACCGGATAAGACTTTAGTAGATGTTCAGATAGTTTGGCGACGAGATAAGAGGCATACCCGTTTCCACGCAGTTCTTTCGGCGTATAGACGTAAGAAATCGTAATCCCAGTTTGCGTCGGACGCGTCGCTGCCGCCATCGCGACAAGCATATCTCCACGAAACAGTCCGAACAAGCTTCCTTGCTGGATGTGTCGCGTCATCGACTGATGGAGTTGCGTAAGCTGTCGCTCAGAAGGTCGCGTTTCAACTTCATGTAAAAATCCGGACGCAAACGCTAAGGCTTGTTGTCTTTCATCGTCCGAAATCGGTCGGAAGACGACGTTTTCTGGAACAAGCGGCATCTCGACCTTCGTCAGTGCATACATCCCTTGTTCCATATGTACCTCATACATGGAATGTGGGAGTAACAGCGGCGCTAAGATGGCCTGTTCTCCGACGAATCCTGGACTATCCAGAATTCGCGCAAGCTTTCGGATCCCTTTTTGCGAGAACACATCCCCTGCGACGATGGCTTGCTCCGGTATCGTTTGCAATATGACGAGACGATGATCGCCTTCTTGTGCCGTTGCCATCAAGAGCGGTTCATCCCCACGTTCTAATATGCCAAGAATCAACTGATGAGTATCCGGACGTTCAAGCAAAAACGGGAGGACGACCTTTTTGAACTGTTCATAATCACGATAATGCGTCACCATAGTCGACGACCTCCTTTATTTTTCTAGTGTACCAAAACATTCACTAGAAATCGTAGGTCGTCCGACGGAATCTATCGATTTTAGACGTTCGCTGTAAAACGTTCGCTCCAAGCGACTGGATCTATCGACCAATCCGCTAACTGTTTTTGCTCTTCTATAGTAATATCGCCTTGTTGTTGTGCGGTTTCAAGTAACGCTTCGAACGTCAGTAATGCATCCGCTTCGATCTTTGCGTCGCGGAGATTGTTTGACAAGCGCTCCATCCCGTACGAGAAGATTGCTTGAATGCGAATGACATTTGCTCCCTTCGCTTGCAGAGCTTCCGCCGCTTCGATCGCTGACATCCCCGTCGATAATAAGTCTTCGATGACGACGACACGTTGTCCAGGTTGAATGACACCTTCGATTTGATTCCCTTTACCGTGTTTCTTATTCCCACTACGTACGTAGACCATCGGTAATTCTAACCGTTCTGCGACGAATGCTGCATGCGGAATGCCTGCCGTCGCAGTTCCAGCAATCACATCGACTGCAAGTCCCTTCACTTTCTCAGCGAGTGCATCGGCAATCAAGGAACGAACTTCTGGGTACGAGAGCGTCAAACGATTATCACAATAGATCGGTGAACGAAGTCCACTTGCCCATGTGTATGGATCGTTTGGCGATAAGGTGACGGCTTCAATACGGAGTAATGCACTAGCGATTGGATTTACCATGAGAATTGCCCCTTCCATTGTTCAAGTAACATCTGATAGACCTGTTCTGGATGTTTAGCACGTGTAATCGGACGACCGATGACTAAATCCGACGCTCCATTTTGACGAGCATCAAGAACAGTCGCGACCCGCTTTTGATCATCCGCTTGACTGTTCGTCGGACGAATGCCGGGTGTGACAAACCGAAAATCTGTCCGACAGGCTGAAACTAGTTCCGGAAGATCGAGTGCTGAACAGACGATACCATCTAGTCCTGCTGCTTCTGCGAGTTGCGCATATTCACGAACGACTGCCGGCATCGCTCCTTCAATCTTTAAATCGCGTAACATCGCTTCATCCGTCGATGTCAACTGAGTCACGCCAATCAGTTGTGTCTCAGCGTTCGTCTCACGCAGTCCTTCTCGCGCAGCGATCATCATATCTTTCCCACCAGCAACATGGACATTCGTCAGTTCGACGCCTAATTGTCCGATAATCCGCATCGTCCGGCGCGCCGTTTCAGGAATGTCGTGGACTTTGACATCGAGGAACACCGCGTGTCCACGCTCAACGAGTTTACGGACGAACGTTCCGCCTGCTGCATAAAACAATTCCATCCCGACTTTCACGGCTGGTCTTGTCGCTTCGAACCGTTCGAGAAATGAAAAGACTTCTGCTTCGGTCGGAAAATCAAGCGCGATGTAAAGTTGATTCATATGCTTTCCCCCTGATGTCTAAAATATGATCGATGCCAAGTTCGTTCATCCGTTCTGGTAACTGCTGAATCAATTCTTGACAGATGTATGGATTGACGAAGTTTGCGGTACCAACGGCAACAGCAGAAGCTCCGGCGTAAATCATTTCGAGGACATCATCGACCTCCATCACGCCACCCATGCCGATGATCGGGATCGAGACGACTTGCGCGACATCATGAATCATTCGAATCGCAACCGGTTTGATCGACGGACCGGATAATCCACCGATACGGTTCGCAAGGATTGGTTGCCCCGTCCGGACATCGATTCGCATCCCAACGAGTGTATTGATCATCGTCAGTCCGTCTGCGCCCGCTGCTTCGACGGCACGCGCCATCTCAACGATCGAGGTGACGTTCGGTGATAGTTTGACGTAGACCGGTTTAGTCGAGACTCGTTTGACGCGTCGGGTCAACTCAGCGGCAAGCAACGGATCCGTTCCGAACTGGATTCCACCCGATTTGACGTTCGGACAGGAAATATTTAATTCCAGTGCATGAACGCCAGGATGCTGACTCATTTTTTCTGCGACGAGCTCATATTCTTCCGGTGTCGAACCCGCGACATTGGCGATGATCGCCGTATCGAACGTCTCGAGAAAAGGCAATTTATTCGCTAGGATGCCATCGACACCCGGGTTTTGGAGACCGATTGCATTCAACATCCCCATCCCACTCTCTGCGACACGCGGCGTCGGGTTTCCGTAACGTTCTTCCCCCGTCGCTGCTTTAATCATGATCGCCCCAAGCTCTGATAAATCATACAACTTCGCATATTCCTCACCGAATCCAAAACATCCGGATGCTGGCATGATCGGATTTTTTAAAGAGAGACCCGGCAACTCGACACGCAATCGTTCCGTCATAATACGACCTCCTCTGCCCGAAAGACTGGACCATCGGAACACGTCTTGACGTATCCGCCCGTCGGTGTTTGACAGACACAGGCAAAGCATGCTCCGATACCGCACCCCATTCGGTTTTCGATCGACAGATACTTATGTTCGATCGGTTGTTGCTGTAACGTTCGCAACATCGGTTCCGGTCCGCAGGCGAGTAGAACGTCGTAGCTTTCTGGACGTAAGGCTGCCGTGACGAATCCTGTCGTGCCATGCGTTCCATCGACGGTCGTGACCGTCGTCTTACCGAGTGCTTGGAATTCCGCTTCGTAAAAAACACTTGTTGCCGTATCAAATCCTAGAATCGCTTCACATGTCACGCCCCGGGCGACAAGTTGGCGCATCGTCTCATACAGCGGCGGGACACCGATTCCCCCACCAACGAGGACGACGCGTTGAGTTGGATGGATAGCAGCAATCGGAAACCCGTTTCCAAGCGGTCCGAGGGCATCGATCGTATCATCTGGACGCAAAGAGGCCAGTTCTGCTGTTCCTTGTCCGATTTCTTTAAAGAGAAACGTGATCAAATCATGGTCGACCCGGGCAATCGAGATCGGTCGGCGTAAGAGTGGCCCGACGCGAAGATGCATGAATCGCCCTGGCGCGATGACCTGAGGTTGCTCGAGGCGACAGACGAGTTCTGTCGCACCTTGAGCTACCGTTCGTCGAGAGACGACCGTCAAGAGTTGCTTCATTGGATCACCACTTTCTTTTCATGTGTGAAGGCTTGGATTGCACTGGCTTCAAACGAGCGACTTTCGATGACACGTAGAATTGCTTCCGCCGTATCGAGTGATGTCAGACAGACGACTTGATTCTCGGCTGCTGCCCGGCGAATGATGAAGCCATCTTTCGTGACTTGCGAGTCCCGACTCATCGTATTGATGACGTATTCGATCTCCCCTTTTTCAATCACGTCGAGCATCGATTCGGAAGACGAGTCGATTTTGCCGACCGTCTGGACCGGTAATCCTTGCTCCGTCAAGTACGCTGCCGTTCCTTCCGTTGCAAGTAACGTGAATCCAAGTGAGGCAAAGCGTCGTGCGAGATCCGTCATTTCTGCTTTATCTGGATCTGCGACTGTCAAGAGGACACGACCGTGCTCTGGAATCGCCATCCCTGATGCGAGCAACCCTTTATAGAGCGCTTTTTCGAGCGTCCGGTCCGTTCCGATGACTTCACCGGTTGATTTCATCTCCGGTCCGAGTGTCGGATCAACTTCTTTAAGCTTCGCAAATGAGAAGACCGGTACTTTGACTGAGACGAGTGGTTCTTCCGGTAGGACACCACTTGTTAATCCATAAGAAGCGAGTGTCTCACCGAGAATGATGTCCGTTGCGAGCCGTGCGACCGGAAGTCCCGTCACTTTCGAGATGAATGGCACCGTCCGGCTGGCACGCGGATTAACTTCAAGGACATAGAGGGCGCCGTCCGCGTAGACGAACTGGATGTTGAGTAAGCCTTTGATGCCGAATGCTTTTGCAATCCGTGTCGTGTAGTCGACGATCCGGTCCTTGATGTCTTGGGAGACCCGTTGTGGCGGATAGACACCAATCGAGTCACCCGAGTGAACACCGGC
Organism: Exiguobacterium sp. s143; assembly: GCF_018618895.1. Lineage (NCBI taxonomy): Bacteria > Bacillati > Bacillota > Bacilli > Caryophanales > Exiguobacterium > Exiguobacterium sp. s143. The sequence goes on from NZ_JACSMX010000001.1 coordinate 716,663, forward strand.
ACGTTCGATATGCTCCATGATTCCTGGAATGACGACATCCGTTCCGTCGCAGATCGCGTCGACTTCGAGTTCGATTCCTGTCAGGTAGCGGTCTACGAGGACTGGTCGTTCCGGTGAGGCGATGACAGCGTGTTTCATGTAATGTTCTAGTTCTTCTTGAGCATAAACGATTTCCATCGCCCGACCGCCGAGGACATACGATGGACGAACGAGGACCGGGTAACCGAGTGACGCTGCTGCCGTGACCGCTTCTTCAACCGTCACGGCCGTTTTACCCGGTGGCTGTGGAATGTCGAGCGCCGTCAACGCTGCTTCGAACTGTTTCCGGTCCTCAGCCCGGTCGAGATCCTCAAGCGATGTCCCGAGGATTTTTACACCTTCTGCTGCTAATGACTCGGCTAAGTTGATCGCCGTCTGTCCACCGAACTGGACGATGACACCGAGCGGACGTTCATTTTGGATGACTTCCAGTACATCCTCCGTCGTCAATGGTTCAAAGTAAAGCCGATCGGAAATCGAGAAGTCGGTCGACACGGTTTCCGGATTGTTGTTGACGATGATTGCTTCGTATCCGGCTTGTCGAATCGCTTGAATCGAATGGACTGTCGCATAATCGAACTCGACTCCTTGACCAATCCGGATCGGACCTGATCCTAAGACGAGAATCGAAGAACGGTTCGTCGCGATGGCTTCATTTTCACGTTCGTATGTTCCGTAGTAGTATGGCGTATCGGACGCGAACTCTGCCGCACACGTATCGACCATCTTATAAACCGGATGAATCGCTTGTGCTTCACGCATCCGGCGAATTTCCGTTTCCGTTTGTCCTGTGATTCGGGCGAGCATCGGGTCACTGAATCCATACCGCTTCACATGCAGGAGTAGTTCAGGTGTCAAACCAGTTGCGACTGATTGCTCGAGTTGCCAAATATGGTGCAACTTTTCAAGGAACAGGCGATCAATCGCCGTCCAGTCATGAATCTGTTCGACGCTGTAACCGCGGACGAAGCCCGCGTACAAGGCGAAGAGTCGATCGTCGGTCGCTTGGCAAATCGCTTGTTGTAAGGCATCATCTGCCAGTTCGATGAAGCGTGGCATATACAGATCCGCTGTACCGATCTCGAGTGAACGAACGGCTTTTAGTAAGGCCTCTTCCATCGTCCGTCCCATTGCCATGACCTCACCAGTTGCTTTCATTTGTGTGCCGAGTGTCCGGTCTGCCGTTTCGAATTTATCGAACGGCCAGCGCGGAATCTTGGCGACGACATAATCGAGTGCCGGTTCGAAGGAAGCAAAACTTGTCTCGGTGATCGGGTTCTTTAATTCGGATAAGGCATACCCGACGGCAATTTTCGCAGCCAGTTTTGCGATTGGATAACCCGTCGCTTTTGACGCGAGTGCGGACGAGCGTGAGACACGTGGATTGACTTCGATGACATAGTAGTCGAAGCTCGTCGGATCCAGTGCGAACTGGATGTTACATCCACCCTCAATCCCGAGTGCACGAATGATATCGAGCGAGACGTTTCGTAGCAATTGATAATCGCGATCCGATAGCGTTTGTGTCGGAGCGAAGACGATCGAGTCTCCAGTATGAACACCGACGGGATCGAAGTTTTCCATCGCACAGACGATGATCGCCTGATTCGTCGCATCGCGCATGACTTCGAACTCGACTTCCTTCATCCCGGCAATTGATTTTTCTAGAAGTACTTGTGTTGCCGGACTTGCCTTGAGTCCCCCTTCGACGATTCGCGTGAACTCTTCTGGTGTGTTGGCGATTCCACCGCCCGTTCCTCCAAGCGTATACGCTGGACGGATGATGATCGGTAAACCGATCTGTTGCCGGAATTGTTGTGCCTCTTCAAGCGTATGCACGATTTCACTGTCCGGCACACCATGCCCGCGTTTAAACATCAGTTGACGGAACAAATCACGATCTTCTGCCTCTTCGATTGCTGACAATTTCGTACCGAGTAACTCGACACCATACTCAGCAAGGACACCGAGACGATCCAGTTCGACAGCCAAGTTCAGACCCGTTTGACCTCCGAGTGTCGCAAGCAAGGCATCCGGACGTTCCTTGCGGATGATCCGTGAGACGAACTCTGCTTGGAGGGGCTCGATGTAGACACGATCAGCGACCGTTGGATCCGTCATGATCGTTGCTGGGTTGGAGTTGACGAGGATGACTTCATATCCTTCTTCCTTCAAGGCTTGACACGCTTGTGTTCCAGCGTAGTCGAATTCAGCTGCTTGTCCGATCACGATAGGACCGGACCCGATAACGAGAATTTTCTGGATATCTTGACGTTTAGGCATGAGAGACCTCCTGTTGTTTCGTGATTTCTTCTAAAAACTGTTGGAATAGACCGTTCGCATCCATCGGACCAGGTGATGCTTCCGGATGATACTGGACGGAGAAGACCGCTGCTGTCGTATGACGGATGCCTTCGACCGTTCCGTCGTTGATCGCAAGATGCGTCACTTCAAGCACGGTATCGCGTAATGACTGTTCGTCGACGGCATACCCGTGGTTTTGCGACGTGATATCGACGCGACCTGTCCGGATATCTTGGACTGGATGATTCGCCCCTCGGTGACCGAATGGGAGCTTGAACGTATCCGCTCCGTGCGCTAGTGCAATCAACTGATGACCGAGACAGATGCCGAAGATGACGACTTTTCCCGTCAATTCTTGAATCATCGGAATCGCCGTTGGGACGTCCTTTGGATTCCCTGGTCCGTTCGATAGCATTACACCGTCCGGACGATAGCGTAAGACTTCCGTTGCACTGACGTCGTAGGGCACGACGACGACTTCACAGCCGCGTTTGACGAGTTCGCGGACGATTCCGAGCTTCGCACCGAAATCGACGAGAACGATCCGCGGTCCAGCACTTGGAATGATGTACGCTCGTTCCGTCGAGGCCCGCTTGACTTGATCCGTCTCGATAGGTGCGTTTTGAAGATGAACCAGTTCTGCTGCTAAATCGAACTCACCGTCAACGAGTCGTCCACGCATGACACCTTTCGAACGGATGTGCCGTGTCAATTGACGCGTATCGATTCCACTTAATCCTGGAATATCAAGATCTTGAAGTGCCGCATCGAGTGACATCTCACTCCGGAAATTCGACGGCGTCTGACAATGTTCACGGACGATCAGTGCTTTAGCGAGCGGACGCGTCGTCTCATAATCTTCTCGGTTAATCCCGTAGTTTCCAATCAACGGGTTCGTCAACACGATCATCTGATCGCAGTAAGATGGATCCGATAACATTTCTTGATACCCTGTCATTCCGGTCTGGAAGACGACCTCTCCTGTTGTTGTCGTATCTGAGCCAAACGCCGTTCCTTCAAACGTCATCCCATCTTCTAGTATCAGTGTCCGTTTACGCATGTGCTGTGTCCTCCTTGAATACGATTTCTCCCTTGACGAGCGTCATGACCGGGAATCCTTTTAACCGTTCTCCTGCGAACGGTGTGTTCTTGCCTTTTGAGCGGAATCGTTCCGGTGATACAGTACGCTCCGTTTCTAGATCAAGCAAAACCAGATCTGCTTCCGCCCCCACTTCGAGTTTCCCGTAAGGAAGTTCAAAGATGGCTGCTGCCTTATCCGTCAAATTCCGAATCAGTGTCTCAAGTCGCATCTCTCCTTCAGAGACGAGTTTCGTATAGAGCAATGGGAAGGCCGTCTCGAACCCTGTGATGCCAAACGGGGCGCGTTCGATACCGAGTGCCTTCTCTTCTGCCGCATGAGGAGCGTGATCGGTCGCGATGCAATCAATCGTTCCGTCCGCTAGCCCCTCGAGCAGTGCTTGGCGATCTGCTTCACTTCGCAAGGGAGGATTCATTTTAAAGTTCGGGTCCTGATTCGGTATGTCTTCATCGATCAATACCAGATGGTGCGGTGTGACTTCTGCCGTCACCCGGATCCCTGCTCGTTTTGCGTCACGGATGACACGGACCGATTCCTTCGTCGAGACATGACAGACGTGATAATGACAGCCGGTCTCTTCTGCAATCAGGACATCACGTGCGATGTGGATGCTCTCAGCAAGCGACGGAATACCTTGTAGTCCTTCTCGTCGACTGTAGTTCCCCTCGTGCACACATCCTGCTTTTAGCGAATCATCTTCACAGTGGGCAACGATCGTTTTCCCGAGGCGTGCCGCTTGTTGCATCGCTGTCCGCATGACTGCTGCCGTCTGGACACCGACACCGTCATCCGTGAACGCAACAGCATCTGTTAGTTGGTCGAACGCGACGAGTTCTTGTCCGAGTTGATTTTTTGAAATCGCCGCGTAAGGCAAAACCCGGACGGACGCCGTCTCTTCAATCTTTTGGAACAACGCATCGAGTGTTTGACGATCGTCTGGTACGGGGCGCGTGTTCGGCATCGGACAAATCGTCGTGAATCCACCCGCTGCCGCCGCTGCCGTGCCGGTCGCAATCGTCTCCTTATGTTCGCCGCCCGGTTCACGGAGGTGGACATGGATATCGACGAATCCTGGTGCGACGAATAATCCAGACGCATCAATGACCGTTTCGTTCGCTTGTGGTGTTGCTGCTAAATCCGTGATTTTCCCGGCATCGATTCGAATATCCCCCGTCCGGACTTGTCCCGCCTCGTACCATCTCGCATTCTCAATTCGTGTTGTCATCTGCATCGTCTCCTTTGATTGATTTCGTTGAAAAGCACCATTCCAGAATCGCCATGCGTGCAAAGACACCGTTTTTCATCTGTTCAAAGATCCGCGATCGCGGATGTTCGACCAGTTCGTCGGCAATCTCGACTCCCCGATTGACCGGTGCCGGATGAAGCACGATCGCGGAATGCTTCAGACGGTTCATCCGCTCATATGTCAATCCGTGCGTTGTGTGGTAGACTGCTGGGTCAAATCGTGTCGTCCCGTCATGCCGTTCGTGCTGGACACGCAGTAACATCAAGATGTCGCACTGCTCGACGGCTTCATCCATCGGAAGATACGGTATGCCCATCGCAGGGTCGTACCACTCAATAGGTCCTGATCCATAAACGATGGCACCGAGTCGCTTTAAGATGTCCGCGTTCGATCGGGCGACGCGACTATGTTGTAAGTCCCCACAGATGACGACGACTTTTCCTTCGACCGTTCCGTACGTTTCGACCATCGTCATCAAATCGAGTAAGGACTGGGACGGATGTTGACCGCTCCCGTCTCCCGCATTGATGATCGGAATATCGAGTGTCTGCATCAGTTCTTCGTAATATCCGGTTGCTCCGTGGCGAATGACCAAAGCATCTGCGCCGATTGCTTCGAGTGTCTTGCATGTATCGCGTAACGTTTCTCCTTTTTGCACGGAGGAAGTCGCCGTTTCGAACGGCAGTAGATGCATGTTCAGACGATGCTCTGCCATCTCAAAGGAAGAGCGTGTCCGAGTCGAGTTTTCAAAGAACAGATTGACAAGCGTCTTATCGGAATAATCTGGCGCTGGCTCGCCTCGTTTAAAAGCGAGACTGCGTTCAATCAAAGAATTAATTTCTGTCGTGGATAAACTTTCTAGGTTGACGAAATGCCGGGTTTTTAGGATCGTCTTCATATCATTCACTCCTCTTCAGGTCATGAAAAAGGCGCACCTTCTAAGTGAAGGTGCGCCGAAAGAAGGCAGAGTGATTCCCTGCATCTTTTCATGGCCTTCACTTTATCGTTCTCTCGGAACGTCTTAAAAGTTGTTAGCTACCGATTGAGTTGTAGAGGTTTCCGTTGTTTCTTCGACCTGCTCTGTCGTTTTTGGAAGGACTAGATTCAGGATGATTCCAAGAATCGTCGCTAGTGCCATTCCTTCGAGAGAGAAGTTGCCGATTTTAAGCGCCGCGCCTCCGATACCTGTGACGAGAATGACGGCTGTAATCGTCAAGTTCCGTTTATCGGCAAGATCGATCTTACTTTCCGTCAGCGTCCGGAGACCGTTCGACGCGATGACTCCGAATAGGAGGATACTGATCCCACCCATGACCGGTGTCGGAATCGTCTTGATGAACCCTTCGACATATCCGAGGAATCCGAAGCTGATCGCAAGAACCGCCGCACCACCGAGGACATAGACACTGTAGACACGTGTGATCGACATGACACCGTTGTTCTCACCATACGTCGTAACCGGCGGTCCGCCAAGCATCGACGCGACTGTCTTCGCGATCCCGTCACCTAGTACGGTCCGGTGCATCCCTGGATCGAGGAGCGTCTCGCGCCCGATGATCCGTGATGTCACTTTTTGTTCGCCGATATGCTCCGTCAGTGTGACGAGCGTCACAGGAACGATCAGAAGCAAGGCGGCTGTATTCCACGATGGTGTGTAATTCAAGAACGGAATCGTGAAGTCCGGCACGTGGAAGAACGTGGCTTGTTGGAGTGGTGTGAAGTCAATGATTCCGACCGATGCCGCAACGAGATAACCAACTGTGATCCCGAACAAAATCGGAATCGTGCTCCACATTCCTTTTAAGTACGTCATCGCAAGGAGTGTGACGCCAAGCGTGACCATCGCAACGAGGAAGTACAGTCCGTTGTACTTACCGTCCGCTCCATTCATCGCCATGTTGACAGCGGTCGGGGCGAGCGATAGACCGATGACCATGATGACCGGTCCGATGACGACCGGTGGGAGTAAGCGAAGCAACCAAGCAGCTCCCGTGTAGCGGATGAGGAGTGAGACAAGTCCGTAGACGAGTCCAGCGACCATTCCGCCGATTAAGGCATCCTCGACACCCCACCGCTCACTGACGGCGATGATCGGGGCGATGTAGGCAAAACTCGAACCAAGATATGTGGGTACTTTGAAGCGGGTGACGGCGAGGAAAATCAGTGTGCCGACTCCGCTTGCGACGAGCGCGACCGATGTGTTGAGTCCCGTTAAGAGCGGGACGAGCACGGTCGCACCAAACATCGCGAAGACGTGTTGTAAGCTGAGCATCAGCCAGTTTAGAGGGTGAGTAGGTACTTCTTGTACATCAAGTACTGCGGCATGTTTTGCCATATGGATGACTCCCTTTCTGGTCTCTCTGGACCACCTTAAAGGTTTTGAATTTTAGCGTTTAATGAATACTTGATCGGCTTCATCGACTTCGGCGAGCGCGACGACGACTTGTTCCTCACGGGATGTCGGAACGTTCTTACCGATGAAATCTGGTCGAATCGGTAACTCCCGATGTCCGCGGTCGACGAGGACAGCAAGTTGAATCATACTCGGTCTTCCGTGATCGACGAGCGCATCCATCGCGGCGCGAACGGTGCGTCCTGTGTAGAGGACGTCGTCAACGAGGACGACGATTTTCCCGGTGATGTCTTCCGGTAAATCAGAACCTTTGATTTCTGGTTCTAAACTTCGTTTCGACAAGTCATCCCGGTACATTGAGATGTCGACGACACCGAGTAAGACCGGTTTTCCTTCGATTTGTTCGATGCGCTTCGCAAGTCGACGAGCGAGTGTCTCGCCTCGCGTCTTGATTCCGACAATCATCAAATCATGAATTCCTTTGTTACGTTCGATGATTTCATGGGCGATCCGTGTCAGTGCACGTCCGATCGCGGCTTCATCTAAGATGACGGCTGGTTTCATGTTTTCTCCTTTCATACAAAAGACCTTCTGCGGAAATCCGCAGAAGGTCATCGAAGACAGAATCATGGCATACGTCATGTATGCATGCCTACACACAATCGTGGTAGGTTCTCCCTTTCGCAGCCTCTCCGGACTCGATTAAAGGTGATACTAGTTAGGTAGGATCGTAACTCGGACGACCGAAGTGTCAGTAGAGGATGTCTCGCATCGCTCTCTAGGTGATACTCTACCGTTTTATTAGAAAAACGTCAAGACTCTAATTCAAGTTTTTTCAATTGACCGATTTCAAATGTCATCTCTTCTGGGAGCGGTGCTTCAAAGCGCATCCACTCACCTGTGCGTGGGTGTTCGAAACCGAGAACCGCAGCATGCAAGGCTTGACCGTTCATTTTCATCGTCTTGCGTGGACCATATTTCGGGTCACCCGCAAGCGGGAAACCGATATAACGCATATGGACTCGGATTTGGTGCGTCCGTCCTGTTTCAAGTTTACATTCAACGACCGTAAAGCCTTCGTATCGATCGAGAACACGGAAATGGGTTACGGCAGACTTTGAATTCTTATCCGTTACCGTCATCCGTTGACGGTCGTTCTTATCGCGTCCGATCGGCGCTTCGATCGTTCCGAGTTCGTGCGGGATTTCACCGTGCACGAGCGCGATGTAGAGACGTTCCGTTGTCTTCTCTTTTAATTGATGCGCCAGTGACTCATGCGCTAAGTCGTTCTTAGCGACCATCAACAGACCTGACGTATCCTTATCGATTCGGTGAACGATTCCTGGACGTTTGACGCCATTGATGCCTGAGAGATCTTGACAGTGGTGTAATAAGGCGTTGACGAGCGTTCCTGAGACATGCCCTGCCGCCGGGTGGACGACCATCCCTTTTGGTTTGTTGACGACGATGACGTCCGAGTCCTCATACACGACTTCAAGCGGGATGTCTTCCGGTAAGATCTCGAGCTCCACCGCTTCCGGGATATGAACGACAATCGATTCCGTTCCCGATAATTTATAGTTCGGTTTGACGACACGACCATCGACTTCGACACGTCCCGCTTTCAACCATTCCTGTACTTGCGAACGCGACCAATCGTTTTGTTCTGCGAGCCATTTATCAATGCGCCCTGTCGCTCCATCCGCTTGTACGGACCATGTTTCTACTTCATTCATTTATCCATCGTTCCTTTCTTAGTCAACCGTTCTTCGAACATGACGCTGATCAGCATCGTGATGACACCAAACGTCAAACAGACGTCTGCGATATTAAAGATCGGAAAATTATAGCCGAACGGGAAGAAATGGAAGAAATCAACGACTTCTCCTCGTGCCATTCGATCAATGAAATTTCCGATCGCACCACTGAGCAATAACGCGATGCTCCAAGCAAATACCTTATTTTTCGTGCCTTCCTTGTAGAGGAAGTAAATCAATCCAATGACGACGACGACTGTAACGATGAAGAAAAAGCCGAATTTACCTTCGAGCATTCCCCACGCAGCGCCTCGATTTCGATACGAGTTGAGATAAAAGAAATCCGGAATGACCGTGATCGCTTGACCGATCGTCATGTTTTGAACGACAATCCATTTCGTCAACTGGTCGATTCCAACGAGTAAAGCAGCAATCCCTAAGTAAAGCCACATCCTATTGTCCTCCGCATCCAAAAATAATGAGGGACGTCCTGCGAAGTCGCAGTCGCCCCTCCCTTTGTATCATTATAAAGAATTGACGACTTCAGTACAACGTGGGCAAAGCGTCGGATGAGCCGGATCTTGTCCGAGTTCCGTCGAATATGTCCAACAACGTTCACATTTTTCACCGTCAGCTTTTTGAACCGTGATGCCGGTCGTCTCATACATCTTATCCGCCGTTTCCACGAATTCGAGTTGTGAGACTTGGAGTAACTGCTCAAGATGATCGATTGTTCCGAGCAAGGCTTTCGTCTCTTCCTTTGGTGCAAGCAAGAGTTTCGCTTCGAGTGTCTTACCGACGAGTTTCTCAACACGCGCTTCCTCGAGTGCTTTTAAGACATCATCGCGGAACGTCAGGAACGCGTTCCATTTCTCGATGAGGGCAAGTCCTTCTTCTGAGACTTCGACCGTTTCCGGAAGGTCTGTCAGGAAGATACTCTTCGTCTCAACAGCTGGTACGAATTCCCATGCTTCGTCTGCTGTGTGAGGCAAGACTGGTGCCATCAATTGCAATAAGGCAACGACTGTATCATACATGACCGTCTGAACCGCACGACGCGATGTCGCGTCTGCTTTTTCGATATACAGGATATCTTTCGTGTAATCGAGGTAGAACGACGACAAATCAAGGACACAGAAGTTGTGGAGCAATTGATAGACCGACATGAAGTCGTACGCATCATAAGCCGCTTTTACTTTTCCAACAAGTTGGTCCAGTTTCGTCCGCATGAAACGGTCTGACTCTGGTAAGTCTTCAAATGCGACGCGGTGCGTCGCAGGATCGAATTGATCCAAGTTTCCGAGGAGGAAACGAACCGTGTTGCGGATTTTACGATAGGATTCTGAGACTTGTTTAAAGTTATCCATCGATGCCCGGACATCAGCTTGATAATCGACAGATGCGACCCATAAGCGAAGGATCTCTGCTCCGAATTGTTGCATGACTTGGATCGGTGCAATCGTGTTACCGATCGATTTCGACATCTTGCGACCTTGACCATCCAGAACGAATCCGTGACTGACGACCGCTTTGTATGGTGCTTTTCCTGTCGTTGCGACGGCTGTCGATAGCGACGAGTTGAACCAACCACGATATTGGTCAGATCCTTCAAGATAGAGATCCGCTGGACGTGTCAATTCAGGACGTGTCGCAAGGACACCGGCATGTGATGAACCAGAATCGAACCAGACATCCATGATGTCCGTTTCTTTTTTGAAGATACCGTTCGGGCTTGCTGGATGTGTGAATCCTTCAGGAAGCAAGTCGACTGCTTCGCGCTCATACCAGACATTTGATCCGTGAGCTGCAAATAAATTCGCGATATGATCAATCGTTTCTGGTGTGACGATTTCCGTTCCATCTTCAGCATAGAAGATTGGAAGTGGAACGCCCCAAGCACGTTGACGTGAGATGACCCAGTCGCCGCGGTCTTTGAACATGTTGTGGAGACGTGTTTCGCCCCACTCTGGTACCCACTGGACGCCTTTGATTTCATCAAGGATTTCCGCACGGAAGTCTTTGATTGAAGCGAACCACTGTGGCGTTGCCCGGAAGATGACCGGTTTTTTCGTCCGCCAGTCGTGTGGATACGAGTGTTTGATGAACGACAGTTTTAAGAGAGCGCCTGCTTCTTCGAGTGCGAGACCGATTTCTTTGTTCGCATCTTCATAGAACATGCCTTCGAATCCAGGAGCTTCTGCTGTCATGACCCCTTTATCGTCGACTGGGCAAAGAACGTCAAGACCGTACGCTTGACCGATACGGAAGTCATCTTCCCCGTGACCTGGAGCCGTATGCACGACACCTGTCGCTTCCGCTGTAACGTGATCGCCAAGCATGACGAGTGATTCACGGTCGTACAATGGATGTTTTGCTTTCATGTATTCGAAGTCCGCACCATTAAAGATACGTCCGACTGTTGCGTCTTCCCATCCGAGTGCTTCGATGACTTCAGGGACGAGTGTTTCCGCTACGATATAGCCTTTTCCTTGATATTCGATCCGCGCATATGTCAGTTCCGCACTGACAGAGATTCCGAGGTTCGCTGGAATCGTCCATGGTGTCGTCGTCCAGATGACGAAATGATCCGTCGGCTCTAAGATGTTTTTCCCGTCCATGACTTGGAACGCGACATAGATAGCAGCTGACCGTTTATCTTGATATTCGATTTCTGCTTCAGCGAGTGCTGATTCAGAAGACGGTGACCAATAGACCGGTTTCTTCCCTTTGTAGATATAGCCTTTGTTCGCCATATCCCCGAATAAACGAATTTGAGCTGCTTCAAATTCTGGTTGCAGGGTGATATATGGGTTGTCATAGTCACCGAGAACGCCGAGGCGTTTGAACTGTTCGCGTTGGTGATCAACTTGTTCGAGCGCATATTTCGCACATAATTCACGGAATTCAGCGACCGTCATCGATTTACGATCAACACCGGCTTTTTGAAGTGCAGTTTCGATTGGTAATCCGTGTGTGTCCCAACCAGGCACGTACGGAGACTGGAAGCCATTCATCGATTTATAACGAACGATGATGTCTTTTAAGACTTTGTTTAATCCGTGACCCATGTGGATGTCACCATTCGCATACGGAGGACCATCGTGGAGGATGAACGTTGGCTTTCCAGCATTCTTTTCCTGGACCGCAGCGTAGAGATTCATCTCTTCCCATCGTGCTTGCATATCTGGTTCACGTTTTGGCAAGTTGCCTCGCATTAAAAACTCCGTTTTCATCATCAATAAGGTTTCTTTGTAATCCATCTGACCATCTCTCACCTTTCGCTTTAAAAGTACAAAAAAAGCCAAGCTCATCCCTGAGATAGGGACGAGCTTGGCTGAACTCGCGGTACCACCCTACTAATCCCGCTCGCCAGTTTGACGACGCAGGACCGCTTAAGAACTCGATAACGGGAGTGAGCCGGCATGACTTACTGTTCAGCGAACGTTCAGTCATGCACTCCAAGGGGATACCCCATCTTTTTCGTTGCTCGGGCTTCCACCATTCCCCGATTCGCTGTCAACCGTCCAAGATGCGACGTGTCCTTGTCATTGATTTTATTTATACGACATCGTCGTCATTATACGCAACTGCTGGAACATCGTCAAGCGCTCCACGAGAAGAGAAATCAAACGCATCCCAGTCATGGCTCGTCAATAATTCCATCTGCGCATCGATCAATACTTTGAATCGATTACGATAGAGTTCGATTTTTTTGCGCATTTGCTCTACTTCGAAGTCCGTCCGTTGTGCCCGGCGTTGCGCCGCATCTTGCAACTGCTCTGCTTCACGTTCTGCTTGCTTTAGGATCAAGCTTGCTTCTTTTGAAGCATTGGCTTTGACTTCTTCAGCCGCTTCCTGTGCGACGATGATCGATTTATTCAATGTTTCTTCCATCGAACTGAAGTAATCGACGCGTGCTTGCATGTTTTGGATGACTTCTTGTTGTTGACGATTCTCACGTAACAACAATTCAAAATCCTTGATGACTTGATCTAGGAATTCGTTCACTTCATCTTCGTCATAGCCGCGAAACTTTCGTGTGAACTCCTTATTATGAATATCGAGTGGCGTTAATGGCATGATGAATTCCTCCTCCGCATTTATCTTATCCTTTTAAAATACCGTATTGTAGCTTGATCCGGTCACGTTTCGTTGATCCGAGGATTGCAATCAACTTGACGCGTCCTGTTCCACGCAAGGAAAGCAAGTCGCCTTCTTCTAGCATGAAGCTCGAATCATCCACTACTTTGTAATTGACCTTACTTTCACCTTGTTTGATGAGCGTCTGTGCTTTTTGACGTGAGAAACCGAGAATTTCACTCACGACCGTATCGAACCGAAGTGAACTGACGAACCCAAGTGTCTCTTCCCACTCTTGATCCTTCACTTTCAAACGGTCTTCCGCCTCAACACGCGAAAGACGAATCTTCGTCTTCCCTGCACGTTCGACGTTTGCTTCGATATAGGTCGCGACTTCGTCCGCGACGGCAAACTGTACTTGATCCTGAATGATGACGTCGCCGAATTTAGATCGTTTCAATCCGACGTTCAATAATGTACCGGTGACTTGACGATGAGAAAGTTCAACGAATTTAGTAGGATAATGAATGCGATAGATGGAAATGTCAAAGTCATCCGCGTTGTATTCATAATAATCTGGTGCGAGGATTGCGCGTTTACGTTCAGCGCCTTCGAAACCGCCCTCAAAAAAGAGGGCGCATTTCGAGCCGACGAGTTCTTGTGTGATTTGTTGTTCACGTGGATCTAGGAAATCCGTTAATTTGAACGTATAGGTCGCTTCCACGTGATCGATCCAGTTCAAGACTGAATCGACGAATTCCCGCTCGCTTCCACGATAATGATCGTATACGCTCATACTAAAAAGATTGCTCGGATACCCGATTGAGCCAAGTTCAAGACGAGGAAGGCTACAATCGGTGAGATATCCAGCATGCCCCCGATAGGCGGGATGATACGACGGAAGGGCGCTAGGAATGGCTCGACTAACATCGCGAGCACTTGTCCGAATTTAGAATCACGGGCATTCGGGAACCACGAAAGCAGGATATAAACGATCATGACGTAACTGTAATACTGTAATAACGTACTCAATGTACGACCAATTGCGTACATCACTTGAGAATCCATACTTACCACCCCTTATGATTAATATCATCTTCTCCAAGAAGATTCGAGATGCTACCAGCTAACTCGACGTTGTTCGGAACACAGAGGAGGGTATTCTGACTGATCGTCGTAATCGTTCCATCGAGAGCGAAGACGACACCAGATAAGAAATTGATCATCTGTCGTGATTGATCTTTTGACATACGCTGCATATTGACGATGACAGCACGGTTCTGACGAAGATGTTCCCCGATTTCCTGGGCTTCGTTGAAGACACGTGGTTCACTCAAGATGACTTGCGATTTCGTTTTTTTCGTCGCATGAAGCGGCACGATATTCGATTGTCTCACGCTGTCCTCCTTTTGAGTAACACTTGGGGTAGATTCCTCGTAATACTCTTCATACTCTTGTTGTGAAGCACCTCTACCTTTATTTATTGTAGCATCATTTTCATATTCAAGTTCATCTAAATCGTCGCTGTTGCCGAGAAATAGATTTTGCATTTTTGATTTAAAACCCATATCCATTCTCCCTTCTTCTCGTTTAGGTGTGAACGAGCGTCGTCCCGATTCGGACGAACGTCGCCCCTTCTTCGATGGCGATCTCAAAATCAGACGACATTCCCATAGATAACTCCGTACATGGAGCATACGACAATTTTTTCGCCTTGACCTCTTCTTGCAATGTTTTTAATGACCGGAATACCTCACGGATACGCGTCGTATCTTCCGTTAACGGTGCCATCGTCATCAGTCCGATGACACGAATCGCTGGATACTGACCGATTTCATGTAAGAACGACGGTACATCCTCAGGCGCGATGCCTTGCTTCGATTCTTCTCCAGAAACGTTGACTTGAATGAAACAATCAATGATTCGGTCCGTTCGTTTATTGATCTCTTCCGCCAAATGAAGACGGTCAAGGGAATGCAGCACGTCAATGGCATCGATGATCTGACGAACTTTACGCGTTTGTAGCGTACCGATGAAGTGCCATGTACAGGCGGTTCGTCCGAGCTCTGCCTGTTTTTCGAGCAATCCATCCGGACGATTTTCACCGAGATGGGTCACACCTGCTGCTAATAATTCAGAAGCAACTTGACTTGAGACTGATTTCGTCACGCCAATCAACTGTACCTGCTTTTCTGAAGAACTCTTTTCACTCGCTTGTTGCATTCGTTTCGTAACCTCTTGTACATTATCAAGAATTGACATCCAATGACTCCTTTACGATCAAACTTGCAAAGCGACCACCGTGGTCGCCGTGGCGATAAGAGAAGTAATCTTCCGCCTGACAGTGTGTACATAGACCTGTGTCAAGGACATCACCGACTCCACAACGCTCAGCTAGCGCAGCGTTCGTTTTTTGTAGCGATAACATCGCTTTTCCATCTTCCTTGCGTATGTAAGGAGACTCATCGAGTTCAAGCGCATCGATTGCATCGATGACGGGTTGATCGACTTCGTAACAACAATCACGGATCGATGGACCGATGACCATTTGAATCGATGAACGACTCGCACCCGCACGTTCCATTTGCTTGACTGTTTCCTCGACGATATTGCCGACAGTTCCGCGCCAGCCGGCGTGCGTATTCGCGATGATTCCTGTCGTCGGATCACAGAAGACAAGCGGCACACAGTCAGCGAACAGCATCATCAATAAGACATTTGAATCGGTCGTCACCAATCCATCTGTACCCGGAATCGCTGTTTCGTAATCCAAAGCACCGCGCCCAGAGTCAAGTGTCGTCACCTGTTCGACGTGATTTCCGTGAACTTGCTGTGCCCAAATCGAGTTCTCGAGGGAGAGATCAAGCTGACGTGCGATGACTTGTCGGTTCTGGATGACACCGTCGCGATCATCGTTGACATGTAATCCTAAATTTCCGTTCTCATGAGGGGCTGCGAACTTCGTCGTAAAGGCGGCACGTACGGTACCCGTCGGTGTATCCCATTTGATCCATTGTCCAAACATGTTCATGCCTCCTTTGATTTTAAAAAAAGAGGCGCCGCTTTCGCGACACCTCATCGTTTAGCAGTCGTGTCACTGGAACATCGATCAACGATTATTCCGGCGAAGGAATGATGGGATGTCCATCGTTTCTTCGACATCTGGCGCTTTAGCCGGTTCAGGATTCGAGCTGACAGGTGTCTCTTCGACTTGTGGTTTAGACTCCTCAGTTGGTGGTGGAGTCGCTTGTTTTTTCTTCAAGAGGTTTTTCATCATCTCTTGTGCCGATGGGATTTCGAAATCGAGTGGTTCGTTTTCGAATTCCGTCGCGATGACTGTGACGATGATTTCATCTTCTAGGTTATCGTTGATGACAGAACCGAAGATCAAGTTGACTTCCTCATCGGCTGCACTCTGGACGATTTGTGCGGCCTCCGTCACTTCGTACAAGCTGAGGTTCGCACTACCTGTGATGTTCATCAGAACACCTTTTGCGCCTTCGATCGATGTCTCAAGCAACGGACTCGAAATCGCTTTTTTCGCTGCTTCCGTCGCGCGGTGCTCGCCTGTCGCGACACCTACACCCATCAAAGCAGAACCTTTCTCAGTCATGATCGTCTTCACATCGGCGAAGTCGAGGTTGATCAGACCAGGTACGGCGATCAAGTCAGTGATACCTTGTACACCTTGACGCAAGACGTTATCCGCTTCTTTAAACGCTTCAAGCATTGGTGTATTCCGATCGACGATTTCAAGTAACTTGTCGTTCGGAATGACGATTAACGTATCGACTTTTTCTTTGAAGTTCTGGACACCTGAAACAGCATGTTGCATCCGTTTACGTCCTTCGAACATGAATGGTTTTGTGACGACACCGACTGTCAATGCGCCGATCTCTTTTGAAATCTCCGCGATGACAGGAGCTGCTCCTGTACCCGTTCCGCCACCCATTCCCGCTGTGACGAAGACCATGTCAGCACCAGAAAGGATTTCTGTTAATTGCTCACGGCTCTCTTCCGCCGCTTTTTTACCGATTTCCGGATTGGCACCCGCACCGAGACCGCGTGTCAATTTAGCACCGAGTTGTAGTTTTACGTCAGCTTGTGACATGTTCAATGCCTGCGCATCCGTGTTTACTGCGATGAATTCTACGCCTTGGACACCGTGTTCAATCATTCGGTTGACGGCGTTCGAACCGCCACCACCTACACCGATGACCTTGATTTTTGCTACTTGGTCCATCATTTCATCAAAATGCAACATAAAAAGGGCCCCCTAATATTTTTTACTCATTGGATTTTTTGTAGGCATTAACCAAAGAATTTCTCAAAGAAACTGCTGAATGACTTTTTCTCTTTTGGAGGCTGTTCACGTGTCGACCGTTCTTCTCGAACAGGTGTCGCTTGTTCGTTCATGAGCAGTGCATCCTGTTCACGTCCGTGTGCTACGACTTCCTTCTCTTCCGCGCGGTCGAAACCTGATTTCGATACGGCGCTTCGTGAAAGTACATAACGTAACATACCAGCTGCGACGGCGTACTTCGGATGACGAATACCAAGACTAGCAGGTTGATAGACATTGACGCTCTGCTTGAAGATTCGTTTTCCAAGCTGGTCGATTCCCGGCAGTGAAGAACTTCCGCCACACAAGATTAAACCGCTGTTCATATGAGCGTATCCGGCTTGCGTCATTCGTTTTTGAATCATCTCGAAGATTTCCTCAAGTCGTGCTTCTAACACGAAACCGATTTCTGATTGTGGCTCGAAACGATGTTCCCCGTTGATCGTGACGTAAGAAACTTTCTCTTCCGGATCACCGAGTGCTTCAAGTGCAACACCGTACTCTTCTTTTGCGAGCTTCGCATCTTGATATTTACAATTCATCTTATACGTCAAATCACGTGTCAGATGATCGCCACCGTATGGCAACGTCGTCGAGTAGACGAGATCATTCTTTTCATAGATGGAAAGTGTCGTCGTCTCATGTCCGATGTCGATGATTCCGACACCGAGTTCGAGTTCATCAATCGATGCTGCGATTCTAGATACCGCTAAACTCTCCAGCACATATCCAGCAAGCTCTAAACCAGCCCGTTCAATGGAACGTTTAATGCTATGTAGGATCGTCTTTGCTCCGATGATGAGCTTCCCTGTTACTTCGAGACGATAACCAATCATTCCTCTAGGATCAGTGATCTCCGTTTGCTGATCGACCGTAAACGTCTTCGGCAGGACATCGACGACACTGAGTTCGTTTGGAATTCGCATGACCATCGCAGAATGCAGAACATCTTTCACGTCATCATCCGTGATTTCATTGTCCTCACCTTTGATTGATGTCATCCCCTGGCAATCCTTCACTTGAATGTGTTCGCCAGAGATAGCAACATATACTTCACCAATTGGTTCACCAAGTGTACGTTCCACTTCCGTGACCGCTTGTTTAATGGCATGTACCGTTTGATCGATGTCAACGATGACACCTCGTTTAACACCCGCGGATGGTGCAGAACCTTCAGCAAGAACGTTCAGCGTTCCACCAAGTAGTTCACCGACGATGAGTTTCACCTCCGATGTCCCTATGTCGAGTGCGGCAATCGTACCTTTCGTTTCCATGGGAGTGACACCTCCACTTTCATAATACTAATCCTTTTTATTCCTAATTATATTCTAGGAACAGGACAGGCTTCTTCTCGTTTAAGTCTACACTATATAAATACTTACGAAAAGAAGTTATTGCCCGTCTTAGCGTTCGAATAGATTACGATTTGATGACGATTCGAACAACGGTCGACGAATGAAAACACACGTTTGTTTTTTTGTTCGTCAACCCTTTACGAATCTTCTATTTTTTCCCTTTATATGGTTTGAAATAGATACCGCCATCAATTGTAATTGTTCCCGTCTTTCCTTTCGGTAAGGCAGAAATGACCTTCACGTATTCATTCAAGGAATTTGAAAAGGCAGACGTACTGAGTAATACCGTATTCCCATCCGTCATGAATAACTTCAGACCGCCTTTGTCCGTCTTATCGTTTGCGACGATTTCTGAGATTCGGCTCCGTACTTTCGGCTCGATTTTAACAAGTTCCTTCGTCAATCGATTTAATGACTGATCCGTGAATCCTGTCAAGATCGGAGCATCGAATAGTTCTTCCTTCGACTTTCCAGGAATGATCGTCCCGTCCGCAAGCACGATCCGGTCTCCCGGTTTATCTTTCGCGTAAGCAATCTCTTTCTCTTCCGTCACCGTCACGCGATATTGATGCAAAAACTGTTTTTGCATCGTCGCTTCTTGAATACCCGGAACCTTCTCGATTCGCTCAAGAACGTCTTCCTCCGATACATTAAAGGCGTGTGTTTCCTTCACCTTAATCCCGGACGCTTGCAAGATATCAGCAGACTTCACATTGACGTTACCATCGATATCAAATCGAGCAACCCGAGAATAACTCGATTGTAGATAAAAGACGACACCGACCAATAGACCAATCAGAATCAGGACATAAATGAGTCTTCGGTTGGCTTTTTTGCGACGTTGTTCACGGATATAAGGTATCTTATCCTCGAGACTACGGACATTCTCGTCCTCTTGTGGTCGTCCGACCGCTCTCCGTTCCCTCACGTCTCATTCCCCCTCCATACGTAACAGTTCATTTCCCTATCGGTCTTTTCCTGCAATAGTTTAGTTTTTTTGTGCCGTCAATCGTAACAATTCATCAACCAAGTCCCGTGAAGCGTTCGGCATACCGAGCGCAAGCGCCGCTTCAGACATCGTTTGTTGTTGTGCTAACGCTTTTTCACATGCCTCAAACAACCGATCACCTGTCAGTTCCTGTTCACGAATCAATAGACTCGCACCTGTCTCGACGAGCGATGAGGCATTGACCTCTTGATGATTTTCCGTCACGTAAGGACTTGGGATGAGCACACTCGGTAAGCCGAGTGTCGTCAGCTCTGCAAGCGTACTTGCTCCCGAACGCGAAATGACGAGTTGGCTGGCTTTTAAGATATTCGGTAAATCATATACGAATGGACGAAGTTGAATGCGTTCTGGTACGGAACCGACGCGTGACACAATCGTATCGTAATGAATTTGACCCGTAACGAAGAGGAGCGACCAGCCTGCTTGCTCGACCTTTGGCATCATATCGACGACTGCTTCGTTGATTGCGGGTGCGCCACGACTACCGCCATAGATGACGATGAGAGGGCGTCCTTCCTCAAAACCGAAACGTTGTCGCTCTTCAAGCGGATTGATGTTGAGCTCTGCCACTTCAGAAGCACGCGGATTTCCAATTAAAACCGTCTTCGCTTCATTCTTACCGAAGTGATGTCCAGACCCTTTAAAAGAGAGTGCAACCCGGTCCACATACCGAGCTAAGAATTTATTCGTGATACCAGGTAAACTGTTTTGTTCATGAACGAGTGTCTTGAAACCCATTTTTGCAGCCGTATACAATACCGGTCCACAAACGAATCCACCTGTACCGACGACGATATCCGGTTGGAACTGACGCAGTAGTCGACGAACACGCCGGACGCTCTTGACGAACCGGATACCGGTCTTGACGTTTTCGAACGACAAGGAACGACGGATGCCAGAAATCTCAATCGATTCAAATGGGATTCCCGCGCGACGGACGATATCCGCCTCGAGACCATTTTCTGTTCCGATATAGAGGACCTCACACGGCATGCGTTGTTCGAGCTCCCGGATCATAGCGAGTGCCGGATAAATGTGACCGCCTGTACCGCCTCCAGAGACGACGATTTTCATACTGTTGTTCCTCCTACTTCATGTACGGCACGAACGAAATGATCGCCGCGCTCTTCATATGTCTTGTATTGATCCCAACTTGCAGATGCTGGTGACAGAAGAATGATGTCGCCGGGTTGTGACACTTCAAACGCGACTTTCACCGCTTCATCCATCGCCTCAACAACGGTCGACGTATAGCCATTTTCTGACGCAAGCGTTCCGAATCGATGACCCGTCTCACCAAGTCCGATGACGTGTTTGACGTGCTTCATTGAATCGAGTAACGGTGTCAAATCCGCTCCACGCTCGAGTCCGCCACATAACCAGATGATAGGTGCCGTAAATCCGGACAACGCCGCTTCTGTTGCAACATTATTCGTCGCTTTTGAGTCGTTGTAAACTTTTCGACCAGCAATTTCACCGACGAACTGTGTCCGGTGCTCTACACCACCAAACGTCCGTAGAACGTGTTGAACGTCAGATAATGCTAAGTTAAACGGTTCGACGAGTGTTAAGGCTGCGAGAACGTTCTCGACATTATGCCCACCACCGAGAGCCAGTTCATCAACAGGTAAGATACTCGTCCCATTGATTGTCAACGTATCGTTCATGACTTCTGCGTACGCCGATTGACGACGAGAGAACAAGAGTGGCGTTACTTCAGCAGTCTTTCCGAGCGCATTAACGGACGTATCATCGGCATTCAAGACAAGACGATCCGTTTCTTTCATGTTCTTAAAGATCCGGGCTTTCGCTTCGCCATACGATTCAAAATCACCATGATAATCCAGATGCGCCGGTGATAAATTCAAAAACGCTGCCGTGTATGGTCGGAACTGCTCGATCCCCATCAATTGAAAACTTGATAATTCAATGACGATGATATCGTCCTGTTTCGCCTGACATGCGATTTCAATTGCCGGGAATCCAATGTTTCCTGCCAAATGTACACGCCGCGTACCGGTTTTCAACAATTCATGGACAAGCGTCGTCGTCGTCGTTTTCCCGTTCGATCCTGTGATGGCAATCCACGTCGCATCGGTTGCTTGATACGCCAGTTCTACCTCTGTCCAAACCGGAATATCGCGTCGCAAGGCTTCTTGTAGCAGATCAATGTGATACGGAATTCCTGGATTCTTGACGATCAAATCGATGTCGTCGAGTAGTGTGAGCGGGTGCTCACCGTAGACCGTCTTAACGTCGAGCGATGCAAGCGTCGCTTGATCACTCTCGGACGGCGTTTTCCCGTCATTGACCGTTACCTCTGCACCAACACTCGCTAAATACCGAGCTGCTGCGATTCCACTTTTCGCCGTTCCGAGAACGAGCACTTTTTGATCATTCCATTGTCGTTGTTCCATTGTTGAATCGCTCACTTTCTCTCTTCTTTTTTATTACACGAATAGATAGGCGATGAATGCCATCAAACAGCTGATTCCTGCGAATGTACCGACGATCCGCCATTCGCTCCAACCGACCATTTCGAAGTGATGGTGAATTGGGCTCATTTTGAAAATCCGTTTCCCTGTCGTCTTAAAGGAGATGACTTGTAGAATGACGGATAATGTCTCGACAACGAACACGATACCGATTAAGACGAGTAGTAATTCCAGTTTTAAGACAATCGATAGACCTGCTAGTGCAGCACCGAGTGCAAGTGAACCTGTATCTCCCATGAAGATCTTCGCTGGGTGCGCATTGAATAACAAGAATCCGATCAATGCACCGACTGCTGAGAAAGCAAAACAAGCAGCGCCTACTTCATCCGCGATAAACCAACTGTATAATCCGAAGAACAAGAATGTTGGAATCGCTGTGAATGATACGAGACCGTCCAATCCATCCGTCAAGTTGACTGCATTTGAGAAGCCAACTAACCAGAACAAGGCAACAAATGGATAGACGATACCGAAATCAAGCTCAAAATCGGTAAATGGAATCGATAGATACGTCGCATCACTCGTGAATCCACCGCTCAACCAGACGAATAACAATCCGACGACGATTTGTCCAATTAATTTTTGTTTCGAATTCAGACCAAGGTTACGTTTCTTGACGACTTTGATGTAATCATCAATGAAGCCGATGACGCCATAAGCAAGTGTTAAAAACAGTAACGATAATTGTGTCGTCGATAGATCGCCCATGACGACTGCACCGAGAACGCTGACGATCATCGCGACAAGAATGACGATTCCACCCATCGTCGGTGTTCCGGATTTGACCTGATGCCATTGCGGTCCTTCTTCCCGAATTTCCTGACCGAACTTCAATTGGTGTAGAAATGGAATCGCCTTTGGCATGACGAGTAGTACAACAAGAAATGCAAGAATAAGACTGATGAATAATGTGATCATAGCAGACACCCTTTTTTCAAAAATTAGTTTTCGTTCAGATAGGTTAATATCCGTTCAAGCGCCATCCCACGTGACGCTTTCAATAAAACGATTGTTCGTTCTCCGAGCAATGGACGCAATCGTTTTGCAGCATCCTCGACGGTTGTCGCGAATTGGATTTGAACAGACGGGTCGCTGATTCCTTCAGCAATCCACGCGCCTTTCTCCCCTACTAGGATAGCATGCGAGACAGGTAACGCAATCCGCTTTCCGACCGAGGCATGTAATAAGCGTTCTTGGTCCCCTAATTCATACATATCGCCGAGGACGAGAACGCGTGTCGTATACCCTTCCAGCGCAGTGACCGTCTCAATCGCTGCATTCATTGATGTCGGACTCGCGTTATACGCATCATTGATGACCGCAGTCTCTTCAAAGAGTAATCGTTCCATCCGCATCGGTGTCAATTCAACCGCATCGAACCCTTCTTGAATCCGGGCGTCCGTCACGCCAAGTGCACGTGCTGTCGCAATTGCATATGCTGCATTTCGGACTTGGTGTTTCCCTAGCACTGGTAGGTGAAAAGCGGTGCCATCGTAAGTAAAGGTCGTTCCAAAGAACGTTGCTTCCTTCGTTTCGATCCGGTACGTATTTCCGATTTGATAGCCGATCTTCTCCGCTTCGACTTCTGCGAGAAGTGGTTCGTCACCATCAACGAATAAATGACCACCTGGTTTGAGTCCGGATTGAATCTCAAGCTTCGCTTTGGCGATGCCACTGCGTCCACCGACTTGCTCCGCATGCGATTCGCCGATGTTCGTGACGAGTGCGATATCTGGCTCAGCTAGATTCGATAGGAATTCAATATCGCCAAACCCGTTCATTCCCATCTCAAGCACAGCGACTTCCGTATCAGCTGGCATCATGAGAATCGTTAATGGCATTCCGATATCCGAATTGAAGTTTCCTTGTGTCTTATGTGTCTTAAACGTCGTCTTGAGTACGCTCTCGACCATGTCCTTCGTCGATGTCTTCCCATTTGATCCAGTGATGGCGACAATTTTCGGCGCAATCTGCATTAAGTATCGTTTTGCGATTTGTTGCAGGGCAACCAATGGTTCATCGACTTCCAAGAAAACGATATCGATGTCTGGTCGATCAATGCCTTTCTTCCATAAGGTGACGATCGCTCCTTGGTTTTTTGCACCTTCAAGGAATCGATGACCATCGACGCGTGCTCCCTGAATCGGAACATAGAGACCGTCTTCCAGTTGTGCGCGTGAATCCGTTGCAAAATGACGAACGATACGATCATCTTTGACATCGAGATGCAACCATTCAGCGAGTTGCGTAATTGTTAACATGATATATACCTCCATTCGATGACAGCAAAAGAGGACGAATGCAAAAGTCAACGAATGACTCCTGTTCGTCCTCGTCTTCCTGTAGAAATCAGGAAACTTGCTCTACCGTTACTCTTTAGGTTCAGCTAGTTCGACCGTCAACTTTCCATTTTCCTTCACTAGTGTACCAGTTCGAGCCGATTGTTTGGTTACAAAACCTTTACCGATGACGTCGAGCTTCAAATCATATAAGCTGACAAGCTTTTTGACATCTCGTTGCGACCAACCGGTCAAATCCGGCATCTTGAACGTATTTGATGTTTTCAGCAAGACACGTTCTCCGCTGACGAATTCCTGTCCACGGGATGGAATCTGTGAAACGACTTCAGCACCATCGCCTAGGATGATCGCAACTGCCTCTTGTTCTTTTGCTAAATCAGTCGCTTGTCGAGCACTCTTCTTGATATAACTTGGCGTGATCTTCGCTTTGACATCCACCGAATCCTTTTGCGTTTCCGGTTGGATACTACGATACTGTAGTGCCGTATTCATGACACTTTTGAACACAGGACTCATGATGAGCGGACCAGAAACAGATGATTCGTTTTTCGATGGACGATCTACCGCGATGTACATGATCAATTCCGGATCATCTTTGGGGGCCATACCGATAAACGAGTGAATGAATTGTCCTTGAATATACTTTCCATTCTCAGAAATCTGAGCCGTTCCGGTCTTCCCAATGACCCGGTAATCTTTCAACTTATACATTTGACCTGTACCAAGCTTACTATTGACGACACCGTCGAGTGCTTCGCGTGTTGCTTTTGCCGCTTCAGCGGAGATCGGTTTACCGACGACCTCTGTTTTCGCTCGGTATGGTGCCTTATCCGTATGATCCGCTTTTTGGATGATATGCGGTTTGACCATCTCGCCGTCTCCAGCGATCGCTGTCGCTCCTTGAAGCAATTGCATCGGCGTGACCGCAGTCGATTGCCCCCATGAGGTGATGAGCGCATTCAACGGTTTAGACAAGTCGGATTGACTATTTACTTCTCCCGAGATGTCTATACCCGTTCGTTGGTCAAAATGAAACTTCTTAAAATAATCTTTATACCGTTCGATCCCAAGTTTTTCTGCTGTCAACTTCGAGAACATGACGTTTGAGGAGTGATAGACCCCTTCAATCATCGGAATGGTTCCCCAACCGACATCGTTATAATCCTTGATGACCGTTCCTTTGTAGTTATAACTACCCGATTTATACATCTCATTCGGACGGAAGACTCCCGCATCAATCGCCGCTGCGAGCGTAAAGATTTTCATCGTTGAACCTGGCTCGAATCGTGACGAGACGGCAAAATTCGTGAAATCTTTCATATCACGTAAATTCGGGTTGAACGATGGGCGATCCGCCATAGCGAGGATTTCACCAGTCTTCGCATCCATGACGATACCTGTCGCATTTTTCGGTTTGTACGTGTTGTACATTTTTTGCATCTCTTTTTCAAGCGACTGTTGGATTCGATGATCGATCGTCAAATAGAGATTCGATCCATCCTTCGGTTCGTTCGAGACACGTGACGCACCTTGAATCAGCGGATTACCGCTACGATCCTTTTCAAAGACACGGGCTCCGTAAGATTCACTTAAAGCATTATCATACTGCTTCTCGATTCCCATCTGACCTTGTAAAGCGACCCGACCATTTTCCTCGGTGATCTTTTGAACGAACCCCAGTGTATCAGACAAGAAGATGCCGTTCGGATAGTATCGTTTCGGCTCTTCAATCATCCGGATGCCAGGAAGCTTCAGATTGTCGATCTTCTCTTTTTGATCAAGCGTCAAATCATTTCCTTTTTTTCCGAATTCAATTTGAGAACGGTCTTTGTTTTCAATCAGATAGGTCTCCAGTTCCTTCGTCGTCATCCCAAGAATCGGCGCAAGACCTTCAGCCGTCTTTTTAAAGTCGACGATCGTCTCATCTGGATCTTTGACACCACCAAGTCGATAAACGCCAATCAGATGATAGGATGGAATATTGATCGCAATCGGGGAACCGAGACGGTCGAAAATCTCGCCACGTTCTGCTCCAAGCGTTTCTTGAGACTCCCATCGTTTCTTTTCCGCATATGCAATCATATCTTCACCGTGGAACTGTTTTGTCGTTGCTAAATACAAAAATCGGCCAATGAACACAAAAAAGAGAGTAGCAAATATCACCATGATAAAGGCTACTCTCCAACGGGATTTTTTCAGTGGATTCATTTAGGAATCACCTTGATGTTCCCTTTACGCATATCAAGACCCTGTTCTTTTGCAATCTTATAAATCCGTTCCGGAGAGCTTAAGTTCGTGACCTCTAGTTGTAAACGTTCGTTTTCTTTTTTGAGTGATTGTGTGACTTGGTTCTCTTTCGCTAAATCACGGCTCACATTATACGCTTCGTTATGCGTACTGATCGTCAAACTCCCAAATAACACAAGACCACCAATCATCGCGCTGTATAAGAATTTTTCAAAGGGATACAAGCGATACTTCGGACGGACGGCGACGCGACGCGCGATATCTTCCGTCTTTCGTGGTTCCTGAACAGGTTGTTGACGAACGGGTTGAACCGTTTGGACCGATTTACGAAGTGGTTCTGCCATTGGAATGCTCCTCTCAAGTTTCTTTCATTTTTTCAGCAACTCGTAATTTTGCCGATCGGGCGCGACGGTTATCATCGAGCTCTTCAACACCAGCCGTAATCGGCTTGCGTGTGACGAGTCGGAGTTCCGGCTCCATTTCGACGGGAATCATCGGTAACCCCGGTGGAAGCTCGGGTAGTGATGATTTTTCTTTGATTGCTTGTTTACACATGCGATCTTCAAGTGAATGGAACGTAATGACACATAGACGTCCACCGACCCGTAATAAATCAATGGCTTGGTGTACTGCACGGTCAAAGACATTCAGTTCATCATTGACGGCGATCCGGATTGCTTGGAATGTCCGTTTCGCAGGGTGACCACCTTTACGTCGTGCTGGTGCCGGAATCGCATCCTTGATCAATTCGACGAGTTCGAACGTCGTCTCGATCGGTCGCTCTTCCCGCGCTTTTTCGATTTTGCGCGCAATCTGTTTCGAGAATTTCTCTTCCCCGTATGTAAAGAAGATACGTACGAGATCATTGTACGGCCACTCATTGACGACTTCGTAAGCAGAAAGTGGAGAAGATTGATCCATGCGCATGTCGAGACGTGCGTCGTGATTGTAACTAAATCCTCGTTCCCCTTCGTCTAATTGTGGTGAAGAGACACCGAGATCGAATAAGATGCCGTCCACTTTCTCGACGCCATGTGCTGCTAATTGCTCTTTCAGATAAGCAAAATTACTCTTTATTAAAGTAAAGCGACCTTCATACGCCGCGAGACGTTCTGCTGCATGAGCGAGGGCGACATCATCTTGATCAAATGCGTATAGATGACCTGTCGTCAATTGCTTGACGATCTCTTCGCTGTGTCCTGCTCCACCTAATGTACAATCGACGTAAATACCGTCGGGTTTAATCGCGAGTCCTTCGATCGACTCCCATTTCAATACTGTTTCATGCTCAAACATGTCCTGCCTCACCTTTCACTGTCCTTGAAGGACGTTACTCTTTTTCAATGTATCACATTCTCTCGTGAAAACGTTACGAAAATGAGACAGTTTCCTTGATTTATTTAACTTTTGTGTAATTTTCGCTAAAAAAGAGAAAAAACCTGCTAGTTTCAGCAGGTTTAAAGGAAAATCTTCAGTTGATCACTCGCATTTGCTTCATAGGCTGTTCTTAAGTCCCGAACAAAATCAAGACCATGGTAATTCAACCACGGGAGGACAGAATGAATCCGCTCTTGCAGCGCTCCATCAGGAAGAAGATGATAACCCGTCTCTTTATATTGCCGTGTTTGTCGATCGAACCGACGTCGATCTTCTGCCAGTAGACTAGCGACTGCTTGATCGAGCTGTCTCTTGACCTTCTCACTCTTACTCGATGTCCGCAGTAGATCCTGTTCGAGCGAAAGGAATTCGGAGACGAAACTGTCTTTTAACATTGCTGCCGTCTGCATACGTCCTGTCATTTTCTCTTCTGAATAGAGCGGAATCGGAACGCCTGATCGGACGATTTCTTCGAGCGACACCTCGAGTTTAGCAAGACGTTTTTCATCGGTACGACGCACGAGTAACCCACCCATGCGGGGAATCAATAACGGCATCGTCCAATTCAGGTGATGAAAGAGCGGTCGTAAGCGTGTCCAGTATGCTAACTCCCCCGGACCCCCGATATAGGCAAGCGTCGGGAACAGGTAATCCTGCATCAATGGACGTGTGACGACACTGTTGGAGAAACGTTCCGGACTGGCGTACAGCAACGCGATCAATTCAAGCTCCGTATATTGCTTTCCTTGTTTCGTCTCGAATCCGTCTGCTGTCGGATACAGCAACTGACGACCGTGATCATCGACGAAAAGATGCGCCGCTTCCTCGTTCAAGAATGTATCCGGTAACTCTTGCGTCTGTGAAATACCATCCGTCAATGCTCGTCTAAATTCCGTATTGTCTTGAATCAACCGTTCAAAGAACGGAATCTCGAGTTCACGGACAGAATGTGTATCCGCATCAAAGAAGACGACATCAAAATCGATCAATTCACCGATCAGTTGTGAGAAAAACATCCCATACGATGTACACGCTTCAACGAGTTGCTTCAGGCGCGCAACTAATTGTTTCGTATGAACCGTTTCTGGCATTGCTCGGAATGCCTCTTCGATGATTTCAAGAAGTGCTGCTTGATCAAAAGAGAGCCGACTGACCGAGCGGGCAATCGATTCTGAAGGTGTGACAGCGATTTTACGCGTTTGATAATCCGCTGTCGGAACGTAAACATGGTTAATCTCATCAAAATCATGATCTTCGGTCGCGAGCCAAAAAATCGGAACGACAGGTCGCCCAAGTGTCGTTTCCGCCTGCTGCGCGACCTTCAGACAGGTCAACAATTTATAGATGGCATATAATGGTCCGCCAAAGATACCCGTTTGTTGCCCTGTAATGACAACTTGAGCTTCACCCGTACGAAGCTTCGCGACACGTTCCCGCAAACGCTCCGTCATGTTCGGATTTTGGCGTTCGAGTTCGTCTGTCAGTGCCGCAAGATGCGGGTAGTGACGTTCTTCAAGCAAACGGCTCCTCGACGCTAAACCACTCTCTCCAAGGTGGTCGACATATGTTAAGAATTCTTCTCGTGAAGCACGATGCATCAACGAGTTATCATCGTATAAGGCTTCAAATGGTTGTACCTTCAAACAAAATCCCTTCTTTCTTACCTAACTGGTCAGCTGATGAACAGTTGACGAATACCGAGTACGAACAGTATGAAATGGACGGGTAATGCCAGCAAGATGATGATCCGCCAACTGTGGCGAATCATTTGTCTCAAATCAACATCAAGTTGACGAATTCGTTGCCAGAGTGCATTCAACGCAAACACCAACAACACGACGATGACGATCCACCCTAAGTAATTTGTTCCGGTCAAGGCAATCAATGCAACATGAATCGCATACAGAACGATGAATGTTCCAAAGTCGAGTGCAAATCGAACGGCCTTCCCATGTTTCCGAAATAGAAGTAGAAAGACGAGATACAACGCAATCAGGCTGAATAAAGGAAAAATGATGAAGACTGTCACCGCGGACCCTCCCTCTGTTTGATCTGTTCATAATAAAAAGATAAACGTGGCGTCGCAGTCGTCGCCTGACGTAATGCGTATCCAAGTATCGGTTCTACTTCCGTTCGTCGTCCATACTCAAGATCTCGTAACATGGAAGAACGATTTTTGCTCGTATTCTTCATGATCCGCTCGATTTCGGAATAAATAATGTCATGGTGCGGGAAAATCGTCCGCATTTCGTCAAATAATTGACGGGCTTCTTCTCGATAAGGCATCTCTAATAAGGATCCATTCTCAACACCGTAATAAGCCGTCACTGGATTGATGACGACGTTGATGAACAGCTTCGTCAATAAGACAGCTTCCATATCTGACTCGAATTCAAAGCACAGCTGCTTTGACGACAAGTTCGCTACCTCTTGATTCCCGTAGCGGATGCGTCCTTTTCCAGTATGCTGGACTTCAAACGGTGCAGTGCGCATGGCACCATGTTCGACGATACCAAATAAGACATGCGGCAATTGCTCTTTCCATTTCAAATGATCCATTCCATTTTGCAGGAACATGACGGGACACGTCAGCCGTTTAAGGAATGGAATCACACTTTTTATATCATACGACTTTGTCGCGACAAACACCAAGTCTTCTGACTCGAGCCGATCAATCTTCCGGATCCGTACGAGACGACTCGCTTGTCCATCGCGAATGATTGGTCGTTCCTCATCTTGTTCTTGTCGCACATAAAGCGTGACTGCATGATCTTCCGATAAATAAGAGGCAAGCAATAACCCGATGGCACCCGCGCCAATGATTCCAACATTCATCTATTCATATCCCCTTTCATGAAAAAAGCGACCTTAAAACCGATTTCTCGATTCGAAGGTCGCTTTTATACCGATCAATCAGCTTATTTGCTGACGATTTCTTTACCTTTGTACGAGCCACATGCTTTACAAACGCGGTGTGAAAGTTTCATTTCACCACAGTTTGGGCACTCGACCATACCTGGTACACGGAGTTTGAAATGAGTACGGCGAAGACGTTTGCGTGTTTTCGACGTTCTGCGGAATGGTACTGCCATCGTTGTCCACCTCCTTGAAAAAATACACTCGCCTTTACTTCAGAAATCAGGAATCCTGATCTTTTTTAAAGAACTGAGCGAGACCCGCGAGTCGCGGATCGATTTTTGGTTCGGTTTCCTCTGGATCTTCTTCAGAAAGAATCGTCCAGCCTTCCCCCTCAACCAACTGATTCTCTTCATCATCCCCATGCACTTGCACTGGCACATGAAGTAAAATCAATTCTTGCACGAGCGGTCGAAGATCGACCGTATTCCCGATCGGCACGTTGATGTCATCTGCTTCGTTCGAAACAGCATCGACCTCGAGCAGGAATGGCTCGATGGATTCAATCTCGAATGGATAAGCGACGTCATTTAGCGTCCGGGCATCCGGAAGCGTCATTTCGCCGGTAATCCGAAGATTGAATATTAATTGATTCGATGTAAACGATGCATTTGCACGAACGTGCACAGGTTGCACCGCCCGGATATCCGGATGGAGGGCGACTAGCTCATTGAGCTCGATCGTCTCGTTAACCTGAAGTTGACCCAGATTGCGCAATTTATTCAATTGCATCAGGGACCATTTCATCCGAATCACCTCAATTGCAACAATATGAATTATAGAGAGGACATCTTGTTTTGTCAATGTTTTTTCTTTACACTGAAATCGCTAGAGAACGAACACTTTTGGACGTCTTTATCCATATTACCGCACTTAATTCGGTTTGCAAAGGAGAAAGTTTTCATGAGGATGACAGCTATCATTTCAGAGTACAATCCGTTTCATAACGGACACTATTATCAAGCGACGACAGCACGACGAGAAACGGATGCCGACGTCATCGTCGCCATCATGAGCGGGACGTTCATGCAGCGTGGTGAGCCCGCCTTTACGGATAAGTGGACACGTGCTCAGGCAGCCGTCGCGAGCGGTGCCATCGATCTCGTTCTTGAACTTCCCTTCTATTTTGCTGTCCAGCGTGCTGATCGCTTTGCACTCGGTGGTGTAACGATTGCCGAGACAATCGGCTGTCAGTCGCTTTCGTTTGGAAGCGAGT
Source organism: Exiguobacterium sp. s143 (assembly GCF_018618895.1). Classification (NCBI taxonomy): domain Bacteria; kingdom Bacillati; phylum Bacillota; class Bacilli; order Caryophanales; genus Exiguobacterium; species Exiguobacterium sp. s143. Next base: position 748,798 of record NZ_JACSMX010000001.1, read on the forward strand.
GCGGAGATATCGAACCTTTTCTCCATGCAGCAGCGGAACAGATCGAAGAGACACCTGCATACAAGCAAGCGTTACACGATGGATTATCAGCGGGTCTCTCTTCTGCTCACGCCGCCAGTCAAGCATTCAGGAGCGTCTCACGGACGCTTGATTTGACACAACCGAACAATACGCTTGGCTATTATTACGCTCGCGCCGCAAATACCCTATCGCTTCACACGACGAAACGGATTGGAAGTGGCTACCACGACTTATCCACCGGGGACATCATGAGCGCCACCGCGATACGCGCCCATCATCAGACACACGGTCAGCTGCTCGCACTTCCTGAACAGACCGAAGACGTCTTAGCAAGTGCCTCTTTCGCCAACTTCTCGCATTATTATCCATGGATTCGACAACGTCTACTAACGACTCCAGTAGCCGAGTTGATGCGAATCGCTGGGATCGACGCTTCGTTAGCACCACGACTCATCGAAGGGGCTAAACAAGCAACGACATTCGAGACCTTTCTGAATCACGTCAAAACACGCCGTTATACGCGGACGAGCCTGCAACGTGCCCTGATCTATCTGTTGACCTCAACGACAGCAGAGGAGGTCGCACGGATTGATTACGACCATATTGATTTCGTTCGTCCCCTCGCCTTTTCAGAACGAGGACGACAGGCACTCAAAACCATCAAAACGCGGACTACCGTCTTCAGTACCTTCACGAGTCATCCTTGGCTAACGAAAGAGAGCCAAGTGACAGCTGCATACGCACTGCCCTTGGCTCGCTACGACGCGTTGCTCGAACACCGTCGTTTTCCTTATTTTGCTGGAAGTTCTTCTAAATAATCAATCGCATCTTCGACTGTCTTGATCGGAACGAGCTTCATGTTCGTTCCGAGTTTTTTGATGGATGGTTTTGCTTCTTTGTAGTTCTCTCCTGCTGGCACGAACATGATTTCTGCTCCTGCCTCGTCAGCAGCGACGACCTTTTGCCATGCTCCGCCAATCGGTCCCACCTTGCCGCCTTCTTCAATCGTTCCCGTGCCAGCGATTTTATGCCCTTTCGCCAAATCCCCCGGCGTCAATTGATCATAAATTTCAAGGGTGAACATCATTCCAGCAGATGGTCCACCGACACCTTCGACCTGAAACGCAATATCAGGATCCGTCGTCACGTTTGAGATCGGAAGCGGTTCGTAAATACCTAGTCCGACTCGCTTGACCTCTTTAGATAACTGATCCACTCGAATCGTCGTCTTCTTGTCTTCCGATTTACGCGTGAACTGAATCGGAACAGCTGTTTTGGCTTTTTTCGCTTGAATCGTCTTCATGAAACCTTCAAATGACGTAATCGGTTTTCCGTCAACACTTGTAATCCGATCCCCTGCCTTCAGTTTCCCCTCGGCTGGACCACCGGGAATGACGCCGGAGACGTAGACCCCTTCGAAATCGACATCGACCTTTTGATCCGCCAATTCATACGCTTCGATCGTTGCGTTATGTTGCGCTTCTTCCATATACAGCTTCTGACGCGTTTCATACTGCGCGTCCGACTCGCCGTCGTACAGATAATCACTTACACTCGATGTTTCGGAGAACGGTAGAAATAAGCTTTCAATGAGAAAGTAAGGCGTGGCCCGGCGTTGTGCGATCGTCAGCATCATCAAATCTCCCGGTTCCTTGTCGCCTCCAGACACATCGATCAAATCTTCCGTCGACGTCGCGTCACCCGGATAGGAGATGAAATAGGGAAGCGGTACGAAAAATACGATCAAGGCAGCGATGATTGCTGCTAAGGCAGGTTTCCAAGCTTTCATCACAGTTCTCCTTTCGTATATTTCTGACGTAGCGCTTCTTCGACAGAAGGCGGTACGAGATCGGCAACGGAAGCACCATATTTGGCAGCTTCCTTAACGATCGAAGAACTCAAGAAGGAATACTGATTATTCGTCATCATGAATAGTGTCTCGATTTGATCATTCATCTTCTTGTTGATGGAAGCGACTTGCATTTCGTATTCAAAATCCGAAACTGCTCGTAGACCGCGTACAATCGCGGTTGCTCCGACTTCCGCCGCATAATCGACCAGTAGACCATTAAAGGAATCCACCTTGATTTGAGGTAAGTGCGATGTCACATCGGCAATTAACTCCATCCGTTCCTGGACAGAAAAGAGTGGTTGCTTCGAAGAATTATTCAGTACGGCAACGATGATCTCATCAAAAATCGGAACGGCACGCTCGATGATGTCTAAATGTCCGTTTGTGATCGGATCAAAGCTACCTGGGCAAATGGCGATTCGTTTCATTCGTGGTCTTCCTCCGCTTCCATGAATTCGTACAATGTAATCGAGATGACAGCGGAATAGCGAAGTCGACGCACGACTTCCAGTCGTCCGATCTGGTCCGGCAATTCAACCGCTGAGTCATGTTCACAGACGATGACACCGTTGTCCGTCAGCATATCGTGTTGCTCTATGTACGTGACATGTTCCGTCAATCGCTCTTTTGCATAGGGAGGGTCTAGATAAATCAACTTAAACGGCTCTTCAGATGCGAGTTCCGTTAAAGCGATCGCTACATCTTTTTTTAAAACACGTGCTTGGTCCGTATAGCGCGTCGTTCGTAAATTATCTTGGATCGTTTGGATCGCTTTATGGTGTTGGTCGACGAACACCGCCTCATCGCATCCTCTTGAAAGAGATTCAATCCCAAGACCACCGCTCCCTGCAAACAGATCCAGTGCTCGTCCTCCGTTGAAATAAGGACCGATGACGTTGAATAAGGATTCTTTTACCTTATCCGTCGTCGGTCGTGTTTGATCCCCTGGCACTGCTTTTAATCGTGTACCTTTCCGTTCCCCTGAAATGACTCGCATTTCCTTCATTCCTTTCAACAAAGAAGCGACGAGGATGTCCTCATCGCTCCATGGATTATGCTTCTTCTGGCATTTTACCTTTTTTGTTCGCGAACGTCTCCGTGATGAACGGTCGTTCTGAACGTTTGATCGATTCGACGAACGGGAGAGTCGAAATGACTTCCATCACCTGTTCATGCTGATCTAAATCGACATACAGATGAACGTATCGTTCACGTTTAGACGTAAAGTAGACGTTCCCGTAACGGCGTAATTGACGGGATGCTTTCATCGCATTGACATAGACGATGAGTCCCACTCGTTCCTTGATCACGCCAGCCTACCCCCTTCACCTTCGTTATCCGCTACAGCTACAGCTGCCACCGGTCGAACAACCTCCAGCGCATCCTTGATCGAAGAAAGGATTTCCCGTCGGTACTTTAATTTGCGGTGATACTTCTCCAGCGAGCTTCAGACTGATTTGTCCGAGTAACGTCTCGAGTTGTTTTTCCGCCTTTTTAAACTGCGCGACTTCCTCTTGTAAATCAAGTCGCCGTTTGACTTCATGGACCCTTTTCGTGATCGTCTGATAGTCAGGATGATACCGTCCGAATCGCTGTACGAGTTCGTAGTCCTCCTTGACTTGATGAAAATCGCGAATGACAGCCTGTGCCTCTGTTGACTCTTGCTGTGCTTGTTTCGCACATCTATATGCTTGCCCCGTTTCACTTTGAGCGAGAGATCGAATGAGGTCTTCCGCTGCGTTGATGAGGTCAATCGTCTTATCGGTATATATCACAACGAATCTCCTCCTTAACTTTACCATCTTATCATAACATTTCTCTCCCTCCTAGCCTGTTGAATTGTGTATAATTTGTTCAGAAGGAAGGAATGAACTTTATGCAACTGCTCTCTTTTAATATGTTCCGGACGATTGGAATCAAGACGGAACATGCCAAATCAGATTATCACTTTGATTCCTTGAAAAAAATCGAACAGGCGGATGTCGTCCTGTTCCCGGAATACTGGCAAATCCACTCAATCATCTACGGAATGAAAAAACCGATTTTCCCGTCGGCTGCTACGTTCCACTTAGGTCATGACAAGATCGAGATGACGCGGATTTTTCAAACCGTCATTCCGGATAACATCCCTCGAACCGGCATCTATGGAAAAAATGAATTCACCGTCGAACGTGTCTTACGTGAATTTTCGTTTCCGTTCGTTGCGAAGACAGTCCGTAGCTCCATGGGACAAGGTGTCCATCTCATCAAAAATGAAACAGACTGGAAGAAATACACGGATACACACGAGACGTTCTACATTCAGGAGTACATTCCGAATGAGAAGGACTTACGTGTCGTCGTCGTCGGCGATCAAGTTCTTGCTGCGTACTGGCGCGTCGGTGGTGCTCAGTTCTTAAATAACGTCGCTCAAGGTGGTGTCCTTGATTTTGATGATGTGCCACAAGGAGCAATCGACTTCGTGCTCGCTCTCGCGAAACAGCTCGATATCGATCACGCCGGTTTTGATCTCATCATCCGTGACGGACAGTGGTACGTTCTTGAGTTCAATGTCTTCTTCGGTGGAGAAGGACTGAATCATCTTGGTATCCACGCACCGGATACGATCCTTGAATATGTCGAACGAAAATATGGAAGTTCATGAATTCTTCAAAATGACTTCACATCTTTTACGTCATCGTTTCATTCATTATGGTATGATAGTTTGGAAAGACTAGTATCTACTAGCAAACTGGGGTATAGGGGGATTCAAACATGAAGTTTGAACAATATGGCATCGAAGGCAAGGAACTGAAGTTCGGTCTTCTCGAAACAATCATGGAACATCACCGCTTCGTTCGTGAAGGACAGTGGGATTACGAACGCGCGATGTACGACATGAAATATGAAAAACAATCAACAGGTGAAGTATTCTACCTGCGTGTTCCTGTCTACGCGATCCAAGGCGAGATTGAAGACCGCCATGCTGTCGTTCGTATGATGACACCACTTCTCGGGAAACACTACTATCCACACGGTGTCGAGTATGATGAGACGTTCCCTCCGGAAATCGTCAAAGACTGCGAACGTCGTTTAGCAGCATTGCTCGAAACACTCGAAAAATAAGATCCACACGTAGAGGTTCCAATGAGGAGCCTCTATTTTTTGTTCTTCATTCCAAACAAAAAAGCTAACGACCTCGCATCATCCACGAAATCATTAGCTGTTCTGTCCACCTGATTGTTATTCTTTAATACACGCGAAATCGCTTTTAACGCGCGACGAATTGTACATAAGATACGACATCGTCTCCGAGCTGAATCCCAAGCTGCTCGCGTACATGAAGATAAAGCGCGTGAAGTGACGTTGCTGGTGCATTGACCTTTACGCTAAATGCAATCTCTTCCCGGTCCATCCGTTTGATCCGGGAGTGATGGATTCCATAATCCTCGATCGCACAAGCAAGTAATTCCTCGATGGCTTGAATAGAGACGGTAACATCTCCTTGCATGTACTCTTCATAAGTCATCTGCCTTCACTCCTTTGCTAATTGTGTGACCGAAGACATGACCTCTTCTAAGTCGACCGGTTCATCCGGTGTCTTCGCCATAGACGAAATCGCCCGTACTTTATTCTCACGGTCCAAAATGAACATTTGTGTTCCGTGTGTCACCAAGCCGCTCTCAGCCTTCGAGTAATAGAAATTCAACTGACGTGTCAAACGATCGATGACGACTGGATCTCCCGTCAATACTCTCCACCCTTTGGCATCTGCTTCAAAGTTCGAAGCATACTTTTTCAAGACTTTCGGTGTATCCACTTTTGGATCAACCGTCACTGCGACGAGTTCGACGTCACTTCCGTACAATTCTTCGCTCCGAAGCTTCTTCTCAAGCTTACGGTAATCATTTAACGTCAACGGACAAATATCAGGACAGTTCGAGTAGAAGAACGTCAACACTTTGACTTTTCCGTCTTCCGAATTGAATGATTTTCCGTCTACGGCATTCGTTAATTCAAATGGTGTCGGTTCAGCGATGACAGGTAACTTTTCTTTCATGAAGAAATAATAATATCCCCCGGCTGCCGCAACTAAGATAAGGACGACGGCAGCGACCGTCAAGTAACTATTCTTTTTCAAGTTGGCTCCCCCTTAATGACTCCAGATCGCCCGGAATACGTTCGTCGTCTCACCCGGATCGTAGACGACATATAGTAAGCAATACACGATCACACCGGTAATGGCTGTCAAAAACCAAACGATTGAGGCAACCGGTCCGATTTTACGGTGACGTGCAAAGTTCTTCTTATACGCGTGATAGAGTGCCATCAAACCGAGCACCCCACCAGATGTCGCAAGAAGGATGTGGAAGATCAAGAATCCTGTGTAGTAGGCTTTGACGGACTCTGGACCGCCAAAGGCTGTGTTACCGAGCAGAATCGTACGCAAGGCATACATGATGAAGAATAATAAAGCGAGTGCAGCTGCAATCGTCATCACGGTTTGGTGAGCTTTCATATTACGACGCGTTTGGGCGATTAAAAACCAGCCAATCGCTACGAAAATCGCACTGATGACAATCAGCGACACACAAATCAACGGCAAATAACTCATGTTCCAACTTCCTCCAATTTAATCCGCTTTTGGTGTGAAGGACATGCCTTCATCCACGGCAGTACTTTTTGAACGGCGCACCCATGTAAAGAAGGTCAGTCCGAAAAATAGACCATACACGAGTTCTTGACCGAGCTTCATGAGGACACCACCAAAGCGTTGGTCCTCTAATAAGTCATCTGTCGTTCCGAGCAATCGTTCCAGGTTCAATCCGCTTAAATCATTGTTCGGCATACAGTAAGCGAGTACTTTCGCGAACGTCGCCGGATCCTGATACGCTTGATACTGAAAACTTTGACTGAAGATCATGAAGGCACAGGCTGGTGTCAACAACACACCATTCGCTACGATGTAGACCATCTTCTTCAGGTCAGAAAGGCTGTCCGCCTCATTGACCGGTGCAATGATCGGATACCACATCGTCATACTCAAGAAAATCAATGTTCCGTGGAACAGACGGTGAACGGTATAGTTCGTCAAGACATAATCAAAAATAAATGGCATGTGATAGAACGTAAACAAGGCATTAAAGACGACAAGTGCAATCAGCGGCTTGATGAAGAAGCGAAGAATCCTACCAAGATACGGTGTATCGAACAAGCGCTTATAAAGCCACTCTGGTATCGCAATCAACAAGAGCGGCGGTGCGACCATATAGACGAATACCATCTGCAGCATGTGTGCTGAGAACGTGATATGTGCTAGCAGGTCTAATGGACTTCCAAAACCGATGTAAAAAACGATCAATGCCGCGAGCATCGAAAACTTTTGCCCAAGCGTTGTTTCCGGCTCATCCGGACGACGCAACTTTTCTGTCACGACAGCATATAGGATATACAATCCAACGAGTATCAACGCATAATACGGACTCCATAAGACAGTCCATTCGAATTGCGAAAGTGCTCCCCTTAAATTGCCTAACATATTTTTTCACCCCGTTCCTTTCTCTTACAAACTAAGATTACCGTTCCCCTATTTCATTGTAAAGGTTTCTCATAAAACGATTCCAAAATAAAAGACCATCCTGCTAAACGTTAGCAGAATGGTCACATTTCTTACCAGATCAACAGACGAAGCGTCGCAACGATCGTCAAGGCGACGAAGATGCCAAGACCCATCATGACTTTGATCCATGTGTTGCCTTTGTTGTTCATATGCATGAACATGTAAAGCTGAAGGTAAACCTGAACGATTGCCATGATGATCAAGAAACCACCAGCTGCCCAGTGCGGCATGAGATCAGCCATGACAGCACCGAAAGCGATGAGCGTCAAGAAAATCATGAGTGCGAAACTGATGAGTTGCAGTTGTGTCTCACGACCACGTTCTGCTTTCATCTCAAGCTCGATTTGATTGCGCGTAAGTTGCGGTTCGTGTTTTTCCATCTTATTTCACCATCCCCATGAGGTAGACGACTGAGAAGATAAAGACCCAGACGACGTCAATGAAGTGCCAGTAAAGACTTGAAACATAGTACTTCGGCGCATTCACGACCGTGATGCCACGGTTCCAGTTCCGGATGAGCAATGTCGAGATCCAGAGAAGACCGAACAAGACGTGCGCACCGTGGAAACCGACGAGAGTGTAGAAGGCAGAACCAAATGCACTCGACGTGAATGTATGACCGATGTGGTAGTAATGATTGAACTCATAAATCTCACCCGCTAAGAATGCTAGTCCAAGAACAAGTGTGATAATTAACCACATTTTCATCTTCTTGACATCATTACGTTTCATCGCCATCATCGCAAGAACACTTGTTAATGAACTTGTGAGAAGGAGCATCGTCATGATGAAGACGAGACCCATTTCGAAGATGTCATAACTGCGTAGACCTTCTTTTGCACCGGAGTTATGGAGACCGATGTATGTCCCGAAGAGAGAGGCGAACAAAGTCGTCTCTCCTCCAAGGAAGAACCAGAAGGCTACATATTTATTCTTACCCTCAAGTGTTGCTTTTTCAACATGATCCGGAATACCCGTGATCGGGTTATTCGGTACTGAATGATGACCCATCTTACTTCGCCTCCTTTTCTGCTTCAAGGCGTAGATCTTCTTCGACGACTGATTTCGGGATGTAGTATCCTTCATCATCGATCCAAGAACGGAGGAACATCGCGATCAATGTCATCGCAAGACCAATCAAGGCAACGACAAGACCAACAGTTCCATAGTCTAGGCGAAGAATGAATCCGAGACCTGCGAGGAATAGACCGACTGACATGACGAATGGCAAGATCGTGTTGTTCGGCATGTGGATATCGCCGACTTCTTCCGATACAGAAACTGTTTTGTTTCCTGCCATTTTTTCGAGCCAATACGTATCCAAACCTTTGACGAGTGGGATTTGAGCGAAGTTATACTCTGGAGTTGGAACTGGAAGTGTCCACTCAAGTGTACGTCCATCTCCCCAGACGTCGCGTTTTACATATTCTTTTGACATCAATGCTGCTGCAATCGAAATGACGAGAACGATCGTCGACACACCCATGAAGGCTGCCCCAATTGATGAAAGTAAGTTCATTGTTTCCCAGCCTTGGTTTGGCAAGTACGTGAAGACACGACGTGGCATACCTGTAAGACCAAGAATATGTTGCGGGAAGAACGTCAAGTGGAAGCCGATGAAGAACAACCAGAATTGAATTTTTCCCCAGAATTCGTTGAGCTGTTTCCCGAACATGAGTGGGAACCAGTAGTAAAGACCTGCGAAGAGACCAAAGACAACCCCACCAACGATAACGTAGTGGAAGTGAGCTACTACGAAGTAACTGTCATGGTACTGGTAATCGGCAGGTGCAACAGAAAGCATAACCCCTGTCATACCACCAACAAGGAATGATGGAATGAACGCGACCGAGTAAAGCATTGCGACTGGGAACGTCAACTTACCGCCCCATAGCGTAAAGAGCCAGTTGAAGATCTTGACCCCTGTCGGTACAGCAATCGCCATCGTTGCTACGGCGAAGATCGCGTTTGCGACCGGACCGAGACCAACTGTGAACATGTGGTGGACCCATACCATGAATCCGAGGAAACCGATCAACATCGTCGCAAAGACCATCGTCGTGTAACCGAAGAGACGCTTACGAGCAAATGTAGGAATGATTTCAGAGAAAATACCGAATGCCGGTAAGATCAAGATATAAACTTCCGGGTGACCGAAGATCCAGAAGAGGTGTTCCCAGATGACGATGTTCCCGCCCGCTGCCGGGTCGAAGAAGTGCGCTCCGAAGAGTCGCTCGAACGTCAAGAGGAACAATCCAACCGTAAGTGGTGGGAATGCGAAAACGATCAAGGCAGAAGCAACGAATGCTGTCCATGTGAAGAGCGGCATCCGCATCAGTTTCATACCTGGTGCACGCATGTTCAAAATCGTAACGAGGAAGTTAATTCCCCCCATAAGTGTACCGAAACCAGAAATCTGAAGTCCTAACGCATAGAAGTCTACACCGAGAGACTCAGGTACTGTCGAGAGTGGTGCGTATGCAGTCCACCCTGCGTTCGGTGCAGCGCCGAAGAACCAAGAAAGGTTCAACAAGACTCCACCGAAGAAGAACAACCAGAAACCAAGTGCATTCAAGAATGGGAACGCAACGTCACGTGCCCCGATTTGAAGCGGTACTGCTGCGTTCATGTATCCAATCAACATCGGCATCGCTGCCAAGAAGATCATCGTCGTACCGTGCATCGTGATCAATTGGTTAAAGAGTTCACCGCTGACGAAATCGTTCATCGGTTTAATCAATTGAAAACGAATCATTAGGGCTTCTACGCCACCGACTAGAAGGAAGAACAATCCAGACATGATGTAGAGAATCCCGATTTTCTTATGGTCGACTGTCGTTAGCCAGTCCATGATGCCGCTTTTTTTCTGCGGCATACCCATAGTATGTGTCCCCACTATGATTCCCCCTTAAAAAATTATTGGAGCTTTTTGTCCAATAGATAATCTGCCAATTCGCTCAATTCTTCATCGCTGATCTGATCTTCAGAGAATCCAGGCATTTTCGTACCTTGTTTCTCTTTTTGAGGATCGCGAATCCATTTTTCGAGGTTTTCTTTATCATGGTCGAGGTAACCCGCGATACGTTGACGATCACCGAAGTTCGTCAAGCTAGGTGCGACTTTTCCGCCACCATGACAGCTGAGACAGTTCTGGGCATAGACTTTCTCGCCAGTCGTCCAGTTCTTTTCATTCTTTTTATCAAGCTGCTTCGTCTCTGCTTCTTTCGCAGCTTTCATATCTTTCAACCAGTTGTCGTAGTCGTCTTGTTCAAGTGCAACGACTTTGAAGTCCATCAATGCGTGAGAAGGACCACACAACTCGGCACATTTACCGTAGTAAGTGCCTGCTTCTTTTGCTTGTAACCACATTTCGTTTTCAAGACCTGGGTTCGTATCTGTTTTACCAGAAAGAGCTGGTACCCAGAATGAGTGAATGACGTCTTTAGACGTCAAGTTAACAGCAACACGTTTACCGACTGGAATGACAAGTTCTTGTCCTGTCGAAACACCTTTGTCTGGGTATTCGAACTCCCACCAGTAGAGGTTTGCTGTAACGTTGATTTGTTCGTTTTTCTTCGCTTCTTTTGCATCTGCGAGTTCAACCGTTGTTTTGATCGTCGGAATTGCAAGAACGATCAAAAGAAGAATCGGAATGACTGTCCAGATGATTTCAAGCGTATGGTTCCCTTCGACTTGCTTCGGAACCGTGTTATCACCTGATTTACGACGGAATTTCATAAGTACGTAAATATAAATGACGGCTACGATCGCAAGGACGAACAACATGACCCACAAGCTAAGCTTGATGATCTCAAGTTGCATCTCAGCGCCTTCTCCGCGAGGCTGTAGCGCAGACAATTCCGGAATTCCACAACCTGATAACATGAGTGCCATCAAGCCGATTGGAAGAAGCCGGAAGAGCATTTTTACTGATTTTTTCACAACCATCCCCACTTTCTTTGTCCCCAATTTTGTCTTTCGTAATGGTGTACGTGAATTATGTCAAATCGTTTTAGAGAGAAACGAGTACGACCGTCACGATCCAAGCCGTGAAATAAAACAGTGAGAAGAAGAACATCTTCGACGCCCATTTGATTTCGGCTTGTTCATCTTGGATCTTCAGACCTTTCAGTCCCATATAGAGCCAATATCCACCGAGCAATGCCATGACGATCATGTAGATGATGCCATAGTGTGCTAAGAGGAGTGATGATGGAATGAGTACTGCAATCCACCATACAATTTGTCGTTTCGTGATCGCGAATCCGTTTACGACAGGTAACATCGGGATACCTGCTGCCCGATACTCCTCTGTCCGTCGCATCGCGAGTGCAAGGAAATGTGGTGGTTGCCACACGAACATGATGAGGAATAAAATCCACGCATCAATGTGAAGCGTCGGAGTGACTGCCGCAAATCCAATGATTGGTGGCACAGCTCCTGATATACCACCTACGACTGTATTGATCGTGTGCGTCCGCTTTAACCACATCGTATAAATCACGACGTAAACGAATGATCCGATCAATCCGAACACTGCCGCCACATGGTTGACGATCAACAACAATACCGTACCGGTCGCAAGAATACCGAGTCCTAGTGCGAGTATCCGCTGTCCATCCATCTTCCCAGTAACGCTTGGTCTTCCCATCGTCCGTTCCATCTTGTAATCGATGTCCCGGTCAATGTAGTTATTGAGGTAGCAACTTCCGGCAATGACCAATCCACTCCCGAGAAGCGTCCACAGTAACATCCACTTGGTTTGCCACAAGTACAACAGGACATCATCCGTTATGTACGATGCTGCTACGACATACCCCGCGAAGACCGTAATCAGATTGGCACGGACAATCCCCATTTTTGCTAGGGTAATATAGTCCTTGAATGTCGGCTGATCTGCTTGCTCGATCGCCATATCCAGTGCCTCTCCAGTAACTTTCGCCATGCTGTTCCCTCCTTTTCACCGTCTGCTTCCGTTTAGCACCTAGGCTTCACGTAATTTCTTCACAGAAATAACACAGACATGCCACGAAACGCCCTTTTCTCTATAAAAGATACCACATATCGAGGACCGTGACGTATGAAAATACTTTCGACATAATGAACAAAATGTGAAATCTATGTGATTTTCATCACAGTTCACCATATTTACCTAATACTAGAATAGCGTTGTTCTAAAAGATTGCAACCCTTTCAGTACTTTTTATGCGATACTAGACCTATGGAAATCCATGTATTTCGTATTTTTTTAGAAAGGTGGTGTCCAAATCTTGAATCGAAAACTTTCGATGTTTTCAGCCTTCGTCACGTTTACGATGATGATCGTCTTACTGATGGGTGGGACAGTCACAAAAACGGATTCGGGAGATGGTTGCGGAACGGATTGGCCACTCTGTCACGGGGAACTCATTCCGACGAACCCAAGTGTTGAAACGATGATTGAATATAGTCACCGCGCTGTGACTGGAGTCGTTGGACTCTTAATCATCGCCTTATGTCTCTGGACGCTCGTTGCCTTCAAGGATCGATTAGATACGAAGATCTTTGCGTTTCTTGCTTTCATCTTCATGTTGATTCAATCGATCGTCGGTGCTGGAGCAGTCGTTTGGCAACAATCAGACCTCGTCATGGCGTTACATTTCGGAATCTCTTTGATTTCCTTTGCTTCGCTATTGATTTTGACACTGTTGATCATGGAGCGTCCGGGTCAGGAATTCAGGGAATCTGTCCCAGCATTCTTACGGAAGCTCTTGTACGGTCTACTCATCTATACGCTGATCGTCGTTTATACGGGTGCTTACGTACGCCACGTCGGGGCTACATATGCTTGCGTTGGTTGGCCTGTCTGTTCTCAACCTTCCATGACATTCGAAGCGTGGGTGCAGATGATTCACCGGATCATGGCAGGATTACTGTTCCTGTTCACCTTATTCGTCCATGTCGTTGCGATTCGCTTAAAGCATCGGACGACAACGATTGGTATGGCGTTCGCGACGTTCTTCATTTCGTGCCAAGTCGCCACTGGGGCTTGGATCGTTCTTGGTGGACATGCAACGTATGTGCCGTTACTCCACGCCTTCTTGATCACATGTTACTTCGGGGTCTTATCTTACTTGACGTACCATGCATTCCGAACACGTAAGGCAAATAGTCGTCTTCAATAAGGTCGTAAAAAAAGGATGTTCCTCAAGCGAGGAACATCCTTTTTTCATTATTTGAATCGAGCAATCGCACGCTTTCGCGCTTCGTCATGTGCGACGATTGGTTCTGGATAGCCATAATCCTTGCGTTGCTCAGCAGTCGGTTCATGAATATACTGCTTTGATAAATCCTTGATTTCCGTGACATACTTTCGAATGAACTCTCCATCCTTATCGAACTTCTTCGATTGAGTCGTCGGATTGAAGACGCGGAAGTACGGGACGGCATCCGTTCCGACTGATGCTGCCCATTGCCAACCCCCGATGTTTGATGCCGCTTCATAATCAACGAGTTTCTGCTGGAAATATCGTTCGCCTTTCTGCCAATCGACCAACAAGTCTTTTGTCAGGAAAGAAGCGACGATCATCCGTAGACGATTATGCATCCACCCCGTTTGATTCAATTGCCGCATCGCTGCATCAACGATCGGATAGCCCGTCTTGCCTTCACACCACGCCTTGAAGCCCGCTTCATCTTCTTCCCATTCGATTTCCCGATATTGCGTATTGACGGCTTGTCGTTTTGATTCCGGGAAATGCATTAAAATCATGTAATAGAATTCACGCCAGATGAGTTCGGTGATGAAGGTCTGTTTCCCTTTTGATTCTTTTGCCTCCTGAACAGCCGCATAGACGGTCCGAATGCCGACTTCTCCAGTCCGTAAATAGCGAGAAAGTAAACTCGTACCGTCGACAGCAGGAAAATCACGATTCTCTTCGTAATCTTCAAGCGATTGTTCGATGAATTTCTTCAAGCGTTGTTTCGCCTGCTTTTCACCAGGATGGAAGACGGCTTCCGACTCTGCCTTTTTAAAATAAGCGTTGATGAAACTATTATCGTGCTGACGCTTTTGATAATGATCCCGCAGCGTTTGCCATTTCACTTCATATGGTGCAGGAATATCTTTTTTCATGAATGCATTCTTATATGGCGTGAATACTTTATAGAACTTTCCATCTTGCTTTTTAATGTCATGTGGGTGAAGAAGATGTCGGTCTAGTAGTCGCTCCGTCTGACGATCTTTACGCTTTTTAATGATTTTTTCATCTCGCGTCTTGAATGGTTCGACATATTCCGCATTAAATAACAAAACGTCCGCATCACCAGTTGCGTCTAAGAAAGCCTGTTCATCGCCTTCGATGAAACGGATTGGCATCTCTTTCTCTTTGCAGGCATCAGAAAACATCTCGAGCGCTTGGAAGAAATATTGTTGCCGTGCTTCATATTCTCCGATGTAATCCGGATTGAGCCAAAAGACGAACTCGACCGTCGCCTTCGGATTTTCATTTAGTAATTCAACAGCACGTGCCAACATGTGGTTATCTTGTAATCGAAAATCACTTCGTACCCAACAAATAATGTTCAATCGTATCCTCTCCCACTACGTATTGAATGAAAAACAGGCAGCCCGCCGAGCGTGCGCCTGTTTTTCGTTGTGACCTTATACGAATTCAATCAGTAAGTCTTGACTTGCGATGGCTTCGCCTTCCTTGACGTGGACGGCTTTGATTTCACCGTCTTCCGGTGCTTGGATCGTCGTTTCCATCTTCATCGCTTCCGTGACGAGGAGTTGCTCTCCTTTACGGACACGTGTACCCGTCTCGACGAGTACCTTCAGCACGCTACCCGGCATTGATGCACCGATTTGTTTCGCATTGCTTCGATCTGCTTTTGGACGACTTGATGAACTTTCCTTAATACTGATGTCTTTGACTTCGACTTCACGAGGAACACCGTTCATCTCATAATAGATCGTCCGCATCCCATGATCGTCTGGCTGACCGATTTGAATCAACTTGAGGTAGAGTGTCTTGCCTCGTTCGATTTCAACCTCGATCGTCTCCCCTAGACGCATTCCATGGAAGAACGTATTCGTATCAAGAACAGAGATATCACCATATCGCGCGACATACGAACTGTAGTCCATGAAGACTTTTGGATAGAGCGCGTAAGCGAGTGCATCAAATTCTGTAACGGGACGTTCAAGTTTTTCGAACAACTCATGTTTGATCGCATCAAAATTGAGTGGTTCCATCATCTTACCTGGACGTTCTGTCAGCGGAGCAGCTCCCTTGAGAATAGCCTGCTGAACGTCTTGCGGGAAACCATCTGGTGGTGTTCCGAGCTCCCCTTTCATCAGTTCGACGACTGAATCCGGGAAATCAAGTCCACTTGCACGGTGCAAGACATCCTCTTCTGTCAGATGATGTTGAACCATGAAGAGTGCCATGTCTCCGACGACTTTTGACGATGGTGTGACTTTGACGATATCGCCAAACAGCATATTGACACGCGCGTACATCTCTTTGACTTCAGACCAACGATCCGCAAGTCCAACCGCTTTTGCTTGTTGCTGTAAGTTCGAATACTGTCCACCCGGCATCTCATGGTCGTAGACCGTTGGATTCGGTGCGATCATATCGAGTTCGAATGCTTGATACAGATGACGCACGTCCTGCCAATAATCCGAAATCTGTTCAAACTTCTGTGCTGATACGAGCGGTTGACGTGGATGACCACTTAAGGCATGAATCAAGCTACCACCCGCTGGCTGACTCGTCAGTCCCGACATGCTTGATGCCGCGACGTCTACGACGTCGACACCTGCATCAATCGCACGCGCATACGTATAAATCCCGTTCCCACTCGCATCGTGTGTGTGGAGATGGATCGGTAGCGATACCGCATCTTTAAGTGCTGATACGAGCGCGTAGGCTGCCTCCGGTTTCAAGAGACCCGCCATATCCTTGATGGCAATGATATGAGCGCCGCTTTCTTCCAGTTGTTTCGCTAGATTGACGTAATACGGCAGGTGATATTTCGGTCGATTCGCATCGAATAAATCCCCTGTATAACAGACAGCTGCTTCCGCGATTTTACCTGTCGGCAAGACCGCATCGATGGCAAGTTGAATCGACTCCGGGTTGTTCAAGCTATCGAAGATTCGGAAGACGTCGACTCCTGCCTGCGCCGCTTCCTTGACGAACGTGTGAATGACATTGTCCGGATAGTTTTTGTAACCAACGCCGTTCGCACCACGAAGCAACATTTGAATGAGGACGTTCGGCATCTTTTCACGTAATTTCATCAGACGAACCCATGGATCCTCCGATAAGAATCGGTAGGCGACATCAAATGTCGCGCCTCCCCATGCTTCGACAGAGAACAGTTCAGGTAGCAGTTTCGCTTCCGCCTCTGCAATCGCAACGAGATCCTTCGTCCGCATCCGCGTCGCAAGGAGCGACTGATGGGCATCACGGAATGTCGTATCTGTCAACATAACGTTCTCCTGAGCTGCCAACCATTTTGCGACGGCTTCTGGACCTTCCGCATCGAGAATCGCTTTTGCACCTGGTGTATAGTCTGTCGGGAGATTTCTCGGAATCCGGACGTCACGCGCAAGCGGCTTGTCCAATTTTCCGATTCCCGGGAATCCATTGACGGAAACCTCTCCGATGTACGTCAAAAGTTTCGTTCCCCGGTCTTGACGTTTCGGGAAGATGAATAATTCTTGTGTATCATCAATGAACGATGTATTGTAATCCCCGCTGACGAACGCATGGTGCTTCAAGACGTTGCTTAAGAATGGGATATTCGTCTTGATCCCACGGATTCGGAATTCACTTAAGTTTCGACGCATCTTCGCAACGGCTTGATCGTATGTCAAACCATGCGTCGAGATTTTAACGAGCAGTGAGTCATAATATGGTGAAATTTCCGCTCCAACATAAGCATTCCCACCATCGAGACGTACACCAAAACCGCCTGGTGAACGATAGGCTTTAATTTTCCCTGTATCCGGCAAGAAACCGTTCTCCGGATCTTCTGACGTGATTCGGCTTTGGATCGCAAAACCAAGCATCTTAATGTCTTCTTGTTGCGGAATACCAACGAGGTCGCTATGTAACGATTCGCCTTCAGCAACACGGATTTGTGTCTGGACGATATCAACGCCCGTGATCATCTCCGTAATCGTGTGCTCGACTTGGACACGTGGGTTGACCTCGATGAAATAGAACGATTCATCTTGTGTCACGAGAAATTCGACCGTACCCGCATTTTCGTATCCGACATGCTTCATCAATGTGACGGCTGCGTCACAAATCTTTTGTCGACCTTCGGCTGATAGCGTCACACAAGGTGCCACTTCGACGACTTTTTGGTGACGACGCTGTACAGAACAATCACGTTCAAACAAGTGAATGATGTTCCCATGGGCGTCACCGATGATTTGAACTTCAATATGTTTTGGTCGTTCGATTAATTTTTCGACGTAAATCTCATCCGAACCAAATGCTTTCAAGGCTTCAGATTTCGCACGTTCGATCATGTCTGGAAGCTCTTCTTCTGTCCGGACGACACGCATACCGCGTCCACCACCGCCAAGCGATGCTTTGACCATGAGTGGATAGCCTGCTTCCTTTGCGAACGCATACGCTTCATCAATGGATGAGATCGGACCATCCGTTCCTGGAATGACAGGAAGACCGGCTTCAATCGCTGTCGTTCGTGCCCGTACTTTATCCCCGAACTTATACAGATGCTCTTCTTGCGGTCCGATGAAGATGATTCCTTCTTCACGGCAACGTTTGGCTAGCTCAATATTCTCAGAGAGGAATCCATAACCAGGATGGATCGCATCACATTCGGCTTTTTTCGCTGTTGCAATGATATCTTCAATATCGAGATAAGCTTCGATCGGTTTTTTCCCTTCTCCGATCCGGTACGCTTCATCGGCTTTATAGCGATGAAGAGAACCCATATCCTCTCGCGAATAAATGGCAACGGTACGAATACCGAGTTCTGTCGCTGCACGGAAAACGCGAATCGCGATCTCCCCGCGGTTTGCTACGAGAATCTTCTGGATTTTAGTCAACTGATGCTCCCCCTTTAGTTAATGAGCTTGTGGCACTCATCGAACGTGCAGTCCGCACTTCTTTCTGATAAGCCACTCGATATTTGTTTTGCATGGAAATGTTCGCCATTACACCAAGCATCGTACTCATGACGAGTAACGATGACCCACCGTAACTGATGAATGGCAAGGTAACACCTGTACCTGGAAACAGACCGGACATGGCCGCGATATTGATACATGTCTGGATGAAGATGATACCGGATATCCCGAGAGCGAGCATGCTCGAGTAAAGCGAGACACACCGATTAGCGATGACCGCACCTTGAATCATCAAGTAGAACAGTAGACCAAGCACGACGAGGACACCGACGAACCCGAGTTCCTCCGAGATGATCGACATGATGTAGTCGGTTTCAGGTTCAGGCAAATAACCATACTTCTGAAAGCTATTCCCGAGACCTACTCCGAATAATCCCCCGTGGGCAATCGATATGACGGAGTTGATGAGCTGATACCCCTTCCCTTCTGCGTCAAGGAAGGGATTCAAACTTGCTTGAATCCGTTGCATCTGATTATCCGAAAAATTATTCCATGCGTACAAGAAGATGATTGGTACGGTGACGACACATAACATGATGTAACCACTCGGTAATCCAACTGCGAATAAAATCATCGCCGTGATGAGTAACAGAATGAACAATCCGCCGTCATCCGGTTGCATGCGAATGATGATCGCGTAAGGTGCAAGTAATACAACCATCGGAATCAAGATCCAGTCCGAGAAACTAAGTAAAATCCGTCTTCCTGGAGACGTCGCTGGAATTTGACGATGGATGAAGTGATGGACGATCCCAATCACGCCGTCCATTTTCCCTTTGTGCTTTTGATCAAAATAACTCGCAAGTCCGACGACGAGCACGAATTTACAAAGCTCAATTGGTTGAATCAAGAAGATACCGAAGTTCAACCATGCGCGAGCCCCGTTTAGTGGTGCCGAAAACAGCGTCGCCATCAACATCAACCATGTAATCGCGTACAAGAGTAAACGAATCACTGGTCCACGGAACACCTCATGATTGATTTGCGAAACGAAAAGAAACAATACGATAGCCATCGCATCAAACATCAACTGCTTCTCAAAGAAGGACGTATTCGCATAATCTCCACCGTTCCACACGCTTGCACTATAGACCATGACCGTACTGATCGCCATGAGGATAAGCATCGTAAAGAAGAGACCATAGTCAAAAAATGCTCGTTTTTCTTTAAACTTCGCTAACATATGTACACGTCCTTTTTTCATTTTCTAAAAAAAAATACCCAAACGCCGCATTTCACGTTTGAGTAGAAAATCAGCACGTCTCCGCATCATGTAAATCAGATAATTGCTGTTCAAGTGATTCGAGTAATTGTTTCCCCTCACCCGCATCAATCAGTTCAAGACGTACCGCAAAATCAATCTGACGGGATAATCCGAACATTTGTGTATCCAATACTTCCTCGTAAAGAGGACATTGTGGCATCGTTAAATTCGCAAGCTGGACCTCGATCAACCGGCGGATTTTTTGTGCATCCGCTTCTAGTAGCTCAAGAGCGCGCTGGCGATGAACTGTCTCGATTTCAGTTGACAATCCAATCCCTCCTCATCAAATGACGCGTTCCTGTTATAGCTAAACTTTACCTTACTTTCGCCAACAATTCAACGTTTCGGTATAATGGATTTGTTGGACTTACACATTTAGGGGGTAGAACAAATGATTTTTCCGATTAACGGTAAAGTACGGCATCAGTTGACGATTGATCCGACAGTCTGGATCTTTGATGAACGAAAGGTGGCAATCGAGAAAATCGGGCAACCAGCCGACACAAGTGAACAAGAAGCTTACTACGCGAAAATGGGGGCTGCGTGGGATAAAGGCATCATGGAAGGCAGTCGTACGGATCACAATCGTCCGATGACACGTGCTGAAAAAGAAGCCGCGCTTCAAGGGTCATTCGCAATGGCGCTTGCACCGTTCATCCGGAATGCCGAGCTCTTACCGGATGCGATCGCCATTCGTTTCGAAGGCAAAGAAACGGTCGAACTTCCACTTGAGCAACTCGACGAAGTGTATCTGCAGTTCTCACAAGACGGCAAAGTGTTAGCAGATGGACCCGTTCATCTGTTACACGGACAACGGATCGTCAAATCAGTTCATACGGTTACCGTCATATAAGGAAAACGTGGTGCGCCTGAATAGACGCACCACGTTTTTTCATAGTAAATCGGCTGCGAGGCGAGCCAAGTTCGAGCGCTCTCCTTTGACGAGTTTGACGTGTCCCGTCATCTTCTCATTTTTGAGTCGTTCTACAGCGTAGGATAAACCATTGGAATACTCATCTAGATACGGATGATCAATCTGTTGCGGATCCCCGACTAACACGATTTTCGAGTTTTCACCGACACGTGTCAAAATCGTCTTGACTTCATGTTTCGTCAAATTCTGCGCTTCATCGATGATGATGAATTGTCCCGGCATACTACGTCCCCGGATATACGTTAACGCTTCCAGTTGAATCGTCTTCATTCCGGCGAGAATGTTACCTAGTTCGTCTCCCGATCCCGTATTGAAAAGGTGTTCGAGGTTATCATAGATCGGTTGCATCCACGGACGAAGCTTCTCTTCCATTTCACCCGGCAAGTAGCCGATATCGTTTCCCATCGGTACGACAGGACGAGCAACGACCAATTTTTTATATTTATGCTCGTCTTCCACTTGCAGGAGACCCGCAGCGAGTGCAAGTAACGTTTTTCCGGTACCTGCCTTACCAACGAGTGTCACAAGTGGTACATCGTCACGTAATAATAACTCAAATGCCATCCGTTGTTGGACGTTTCGTGGAATGACGCCCCAGACTTGATCGACATCGATCGAAAGTGCTCGAATGATTGGCAGGTTCTGATCAACGACGGCGATGGCTGAAGCTTTCGACATGTTACTTTTTAAGATGACGAACTCATTCGGTTGCACTTTTTCTGGCAAGACATCCACCGAAAGCCGTTTGTCCTGATAGAAGGCATCAATATATTCCTGATCGACGGTCACTTCGATGAATCCTGTATAAAGACCGGTCAAATCAGCGATATGATCCGTCATATAGTCTTCAGCGACTAATCCATACGCATCCGCTTTGACGCGGACTAAGATATCTTTTGAGACGAGAATGACATCTCGTGGGGTCGCTTCGGTTTGTTGTTCCTGATGAATCGACCACGCCAGTTCAATGATCTTATTATCGTTTGATTCATGCGTAAACGGCGAACCTTCATGAATGGAGTCCCCGATATCGACGCGAAGAATACCGCCGTTTCCGAGTGGCACTCCCGCATGAAGCTGACCCGTTTCTCGTAATTGGTCTAAAATGCGAGCTGTTTCTCGTGCATTACGTCCAACCTCATCCATGTTGCGTTTTTTTCCATCTAGTTCTTCTAGTACGATCGCTGGTATGACGACGTCGTGCTCCTGGAATTGGAATAGAGAAAGTGGATCGTGAAGCATGACATTAGTATCAAGTACGTATATTTTTTTCATTCCATCGTTCGCCCCTTTAGAGTCGAGTTTGTGATGAATGTTACGCTTTTAGGATGCGATGAACGAGTTGATCCAACCGTTCAGCTGCCTGTTCATCGTATGTTTTTTCGATAGTTGGTCGTTGTGTGACAGCTGCTCCGTAAAACAAGATGTCACGTACCTCCTCAACGCGTCCCTCATAAAAAGCGAGTGGCAACGGAAGGTCTTCTTGCGGCGTAAACGCCTTGACGTCCGTACATGTTAAGCTGTACGTCGACTGATCTGCAAAAAAGATCAATGTGAAGACCGGATGTTCTCGTAATGTTTTAACGAGATGAGAATCTGCTTCGATTGTAAAACGAATCGTTTGTGAATCCGTCGCATGTACCCAACTGATTGCATGTGTGATGGGCCAATGTTTGGATTGATCATGCGTAATCAAAAAAACGAGTGGTAATTGCGATAGTGCTTCTAGTTGACCTGAGTTGAGCTGTTGTTCAACTTTATTTGCCATGACATCACCCCCTCTACGACTTAGTGATGATATTTCGATATATACTTCTCGTTTCCCTTTTTTACATCTGAATAATCTTCTAATATGATATACTAAGAAAAAAAGGGAGGACCTGGCATGCGAGTGAAATGTACGATTTGCGATAAGCGTGAAACGATTGATGATTGGTCCTTCACGGCGAAGCGATTACGCAATAAACCTGTTCGTGTCCACATTTGTGATGAGTGTCGATCACGCGTAGAAGAACGGACACTTGAACGCCACGCTTCTGGACAATTTCATTTATACCCGACTTGGGAAACGAAACGAAAACACTGGTAAACAAAAGGTCTGCGGGGAAATTCCCTGACAGACCTTTTGTTGTTCATCGATTGATTCGAACGAGTCGATCATCATCTGCCGATGGATTCCCTCTTCCGTCCGTATTATTTGTAATATAGTAAATCGATGTCTCGTCAATCCAGACATCTCGAATCCGACCTTGATTTTCGACGATCGTCTTGACTTGCTTCGTCTCTAGATCGATGGTTTGTAATCGTTGTCCGACAAGTGTTGCAAAATAAAGTGTATTCTCTGCCGTTGCAACTCCACTTGGTGCAACAGATTGTTCTCCTACTTCATACCACGGCGTCACCAGTCCATCTGCTTGTTCTTTCCCTTCAATCGTCGGCCATCCATAATTCTTTTGTTCGATTCGGTTGATTTCATCGTGCCCACTTTGCCCATGTTCGCTTGCATACAGTTGATCATCGACGAAAACAAGTCCTTGTGGATTCCGGTGACCGAGACTGTAGACGTATCCTTTTTGATTCCCCTCGAACGGTTTCCCTTCAGATGTGATACGTAAAATCTTTCCTGCCAACGAATCAATGTCTTGTGCCAGTTCGGGATTCGCTGCGTCTCCTGCTGTGACGTAGAGTGCGCCCTCAGGTCCCCACTCCAGTCGTCCCCCGTTATGAATCGTCGCTCCGGGAATATCATCGAGTAAGACACGTTCTTCCGTCCACTGATCACCCTCTTCTTTTATCGCGATGACGCGATTCGTCGCTTGTCCTTGTTTGGCGTACGTATGGTAGACGTATGCTGTCTTATTGTCCTTAAAATCAGGATCAAGTACCATCCCAAGCAATCCACCTTCTCCTTCAGCGAGGACATCCTCTTTCAGCTGAAGGCGCATCCGTTCATAATCATCTTTTTCTCCTTTGACAATCGTTCCTTCTCGTTCCGTGATGTAAAATACTTCTCCTTCTCGGACAATATTCCACGGAGCGTTTAGCTCTTTAAATACGACGCCTTCTTGCGCTTGAGATGATTGCGTCGCTTCTTGATCACCTGAATCCTGTTGATTGTTTTCTTGTGTCGTCTGATTCGTTTCCTCTGTTGACGATTCTTCTGACGTTTGTGTACACCCCATCAGGATACCCGCTAACAGTAGGGGTATGACATACCTTATTTTCACTGTTTTCTCCCCCTTTTAGTATCATTGTTCCCGCTACGCTTTAAATCATGCATCTGAATTGGCTCAAAAAAAAGAACGAACCTCCGAAGAGATTCGTTCTTTTGATTCATGACATGCTTCCGTCAAGAAGCTGTCCGTTCACGTTCACGCTTGACCATCCACATCCGGAAGCGATAAATACCAAGTACGAAGACCATCGCTAAGAGTACTTCAGGAATCGGCCATGTCCAGAAGACAAGCGTCAATGCTGCCGAGAAGACGGCGAGCAAGAGATAGACGATCAGTGATTTCCACCATGCTAGTTCCTTAGCAAATCCTAACTTAAAGACGACAAGCGTCAAGATGACGACGGTGATCATTAAAGGATAAAATCCCGCTTCGATGTTATTCGGATCACTTCCGATACCGAGAAGTTTCGCGATGAACGGAATATCGTATTTCGAGAAATCAGAAGCAACGGCAGCTTGTGCATTCATTGCCAGTCCCCCTATTCGTTCAAGACTTAATCTTTACCTAGACGACGACGTTTTTCTTGCTTTTCACGTTCGTTTTTGTTCAAGACTTGTTTACGGAGACGAACCGATTGTGGTGTGATTTCACAGTACTCATCTTCGTTCAAGAATGTCAACGACTCTTCGAGTGAGAAGACACGTGGACGTTTAAGAACGTTCGTTGAGTCTTTTGCAGATGCACGCATGTTCGTTAATTGTTTTGCTTTAACGACGTTGACAGCGAGATCGACATCACGGTTACATTCGCCGATGATCATACCTTCGTATACTTCAATACCTGGCTCAATGAAGATCGTTCCGCGGTCTTCAAGAGCTGAGATTGCGTATGCAGTTGCTTTACCTGTTTCGATTGAGACCATAACGCCACTACGACGTCCACCGATATCCGCTTGGATGAACGGACGGTATTCTTCGAATGTATGGTTCATGATTCCGTATCCGCGTGTAGCAGAAAGGAATTCGTTACGGTAACCGATCAAACCACGTGAAGGAACGATGAATTCCATCTTCGTTTGACCGTTGTCCATTGTTTGCATGTTCGTCAATTCACCTTTACGGAGACCGATCGATTCCATGACAGAACCTGTGTACTCTTCTGGTGTATCGATGACGACGCGTTCGAATGGCTCGACTTTGACGCCTTCTTCTTCTTTGATGATTACTTGCGGTTTCGATACTTGAATTTCGTATCCTTCACGGCGCATGTTTTCGATCAAGATCCCGAGGTGAAGTTCCCCACGACCAGAAACGATCCAGCGGTCCGGTGAATCTGTGTTTTCGATGCGAAGTGAAACGTCTGTTTCGAGTTCTTTTTCAAGACGCTCTTCGATTTTACGTGAAGTAACGAGATCTCCTTCACGACCAGCGAATGGCGAGTTGTTGACGATGAATGTCATTTGAAGCGTTGGCTCATCGATACGTAATAATGGGAGTGGATCAACGTGTGAAGTTGGGCAAACCGTCTCACCGACGTTGATATCTTCCATACCAGCGATCGCGATCAAATCTCCAGCTTTTGCTGTTTCGATTTCGACACGTTTTAGACCGAAGTAACCGAACAACTTCGTAACACGGAAGTTCTTTGTTGAACCATCAAGTTTTGAAAGCGAAACGCTATCGCCAACTTTGATTTCTCCACGGAAGACACGACCGACACCGATCCGTCCGAGGTAGTTATCATAGTCAAGCATCGTCACTTGGAACTGAAGCGGCTCCAACGTGTTATCGACAGGTGCTGGTGTGTGCTCAAGAATTAAATCAAGAACGTTTGTGATTGTATCTTCTTGTTTTTCTAATTCAGGTTCAAATGAACTTGATCCGTTGACTGCCGATGCATAAACGACTGGGAATTCGAGTTGATCTTCGTCAGCTCCGAGGTCGATCAAGAGATCCACGACTTCATCGACGACTTCAAGAGGACGGACCATCGGTTTGTCGATTTTGTTGACGACGACGATTGGTTGAAGTCCTTGCTCGAGTGCTTTTTTCAAAACGAAACGTGTTTGTGGCATACAGCCTTCACGTGCATCGACGACGAGGATGACGCCATCAACCATACGCATGATCCGCTCAACTTCTCCACCGAAATCGGCGTGTCCTGGCGTATCAACGATGTTGATGCGTGTGTTCTTGTAATCAATTGCAGTGTTTTTCGCAAGAATCGTGATTCCACGTTCCCGCTCGATGTCATTTGAGTCCATTGCGCGTTCTTCGACTTGTTCGTTCGTACGGAACGTACCAGACTGTTTTAAAAGCTCATCGACTAATGTTGTTTTACCATGGTCAACGTGGGCGATGATCGCAACGTTGCGTAAATCATTTCGTACTAATGTTGTCATAGGTGTGTACCTCTTTCTATTCATTTAAATAAATCTTATCATACTTTCGGTCAACTTTAAGAGTATAGCACAGGTAGAGTCCTAATTGGCAATGACTAAGATTCGACATCACTCCGAAAGCCTTTTCATTATCCTTCATTCACGCTACACTGTTAACGTACTCACGGGTAGAGGGGGAAAAAACATGCGCCTGCTATTTTTATTACTCGCCATGCTTGCCGTAGGATCCATGGCAGCCATCGGCATCTTCATCGCGGAACAAAACGTCCCAATGACGATCGCCTCTGTCATCTTAATGATTGTTACGATGGGTGCCGGGTTCGTTTTAAAGGCACGTTTACGAAAACAAGCATGAACAAAAAGGTTCCTTTCGTTCAAGACGAAAGAAACCTTTTTTCAATCCTCTTGTGTTTGTACGAATGTCAACACATCTTCAACGAACGTCTGGCTCCCTGCTAGCACACTCGTTTGTTCGAGAAATGACATCGATTCACCTGTGATCGTTCCGACACGCCCACCGACCTCTTCAATCAACAACTGACCGGCTGCGTAATCCCAAGGCATATTACGCATCGTGATATACCCGTCAACACGCCCTGCAGCTGTCCATGCGAGTTCAAGTGATGCTGCACCGATTGCTCGTACACCTACTGCGTGTCGTACGAGTGGCGCAAGACGATCCGTATTGATTCGACGATTTGGTGTCACCCAGGTCGCGTTCATACAGATGATTGCTTCTTTAACACTCCTCTCCTCGATTTGTGGTAATCGTATGCCGTTTTGATAAGCACCATGCCCTTTGATGACATGGAACAACTCGTCCGCCATGACATCGTAGACGAATCCATAACGTAACTCACCATCTATCATGATCGCAATCGAGATGGCAAACATTCGTTTTTGACGGATAAAGTTCATCGTTCCATCAATCGGATCAACGAACCAGATCGTGCCTTCGAGTGTATCGGGTCGAGCGATTCGCCCTTCTTCCCCATAAATATGATGATTCGGATAGCGATCTAAAATACCTTGAATCAATAAATCCTCGACGGCTTGATCAATCTCTGTCACTAAATCGCTTTTTCCGGTTTTTTGTTCGACGTGATACGAACCATCAATTTTTTCGCGAATGTACTTTCCCGCTCGTTTGATCAAATCTATCGCATCCAACTCAATCTGCATTTGAGTTCACTCCTTCATCGTTGTTTCCAGCTTCTTCTATAGTAACAAAAAAAGAAAACCAGCGAACAGTTCGCTGGTTGAAGAGTTGATATTTTATTATAAGGTAGAGATCGGAACGTTGAAATCAAGCTTCAAGACGTACCATCTCTTGACGATATTTTTCGAGGCGCTCTTTACTTGCGCCAACAGCTTCTGCGTCACTTGCCACCATCGCATCGTGTAATGTAGCAAGCTCATAATCGATTTCGAGACGCAATACAGGAATGCGTTTTTCTGCATCTTTTCTCTTGTATGCTTCTATCACTTGTTTCACAGTAACCACACTCCTTCGCGGGATAAACAGAGGTTTAATTTGTCAGACAATTGCGACTTATTAGTGGATTGAATCTATAATAGTACGATTCAACTTAGATGTAAAGCATCTAATTTTAAAAAATACAGTTTCACATATTTGTAAGGCCAACGTCTTGTATGTAGTATATAGCCGCTTCCTTTCCACTTTAAACAAATGTTGATCATTTCCCGCACATTTCCAGTCGGATTAAAAAGATAAGACTCCTACGCGATCGCATAGGAGTCTTATCTTCATGATCCAATTATTTCTTCATACGAACAATCGGTTCTTCCTGACGTTTCGCTTGTTGCATCGTCCGATAACTCGAGCAACCGGTCTCTTCCATATAAAACTGATCCCACTGTTTTTCCTCGGATTTCGAGGTGACGATTTGCTTGAATTCACGATACGCTTCAAGCAACCGTTGTCTTTCAACACCTGTCTCATACGCTTGCTCGACTAAATTAAAGAAGTCGATGACTTTCACGATTTCTTCAGTCGACCAATCGGAATTGAGCGGATAATTCAATGCCATCATTCCCACTTCCTTTCTGCACTTTTCTATTTTACACGCAAAAGAAGCATAAAACAGTTGCAACCGTCCGAAAACTTGTTATAGTTAGCTTGTTTGATTGTATTTTTATTCGGTTTTAAGGGGGGAAATCTGGTGCAAACAAAAAGCTTAACACAGCTCGATACACCTTTATTCGATGCGCTACTTGCGCATGCGAAACGTCAACCAATTCAATTTCATATTCCCGGTCATAAAAATGGTCAGGGAATGGATCCAGCCTTTCGATCGTTCATCGGTCAGAATGCGCTCGATATCGATTTAATCAATATCGCTCCCCTTGATGATCTCCATCATCCAAAGGCAATCATTAAAGAAGCTCATCAATTGGCAGCTCAAGCCTTCCATGCCGACGAAACGTTTTTTTCCGTACAAGGAACTTCAACGGCCATCATGGCGATGATCATGAGTGTCGTCGGACCTGATGATAAAATTCTCGTTCCTCGGAACGTGCATAAATCGGTGATGTCAGCTATCGTTCTTTCTGGTGCGCATCCGATTTTCATTCACCCTGAATTCGATGAGACATTCGGAATCGCACACGGTATCACACCAAGCGCGGTAGAACGTGCCCTTGCACTTCATCCCGATACAAAAGCAGTTCTCGTCATCAACCCGACCTATTTCGGCGTTGCTGGTGACTTAGAGAGCATCGTCAAGCTTTCCCATAGTAAAGGTATTCCGGTACTCGTCGACGAAGCACACGGCGTCCATATCGCCTTCCACGAAGATATGCCGCTGTCAGCGATGCAAGCAGGAGCTGATCTTGCCGCAACCAGCGTGCATAAACTCGGTGGCTCACTTACAGGAAGCTCTGTCCTGAACGTTCGTCGCGGACTTGTCTCTCCAGATAAAGTTCAAGCAGTGCTCTCGATGTTGACGACGACATCGACATCTTACCTGTTGCTGGCTTCTCTTGACTGCGCTCGGCGTCATCTTGCGATCAACGGTGAAGCGATGAATCGTCGGGCACTTGAACTTGCGACACGGATGCGCTTTGGATTAGCGAAGCTTCCTTATCTCGCTGTTTTCGGTGAATCCGATCTTCATTCGAGTGCGACGTTCGCCTTTGATCCAACGAAAGTGCTTGTTTCCGTCAAAGGGCTTGGCATTTCTGGTCACCTCGTCGAAGAGTTCTTACGTGAAGAACATCGGATCGAAGTTGAACTTTCTGATTTGAACAACATTCTCGTCATCATCACGTCTGGTGACTCAGAAGAGACGATTGATGCCTTTCTACATGCGATGTCGTTACTTGTCGCACGTTATCAAAATAATGGCGCCGAGACGACTGATCATTCGATTGTTCTTCCAGACATCCCAGCGCTCGCTCTCAGTCCTCGTGATGCATTCTATGAAGAGACAGAGACGATTCCGTTGGTCGATGCGGTCGGGCGGATTTCGGCTGAATTCATGATGGTATATCCACCTGGTATTCCTATCTTCATCCCAGGCGAAATGATCACGGCAGACAACCTTGCCTATATTAAAGAAAACATCGAAGCCGGTCTTCCGGTTCAAGGTCTTGAGGATCATTCGCTTGAGACGATCAAAGTCATTCAACAATCGAATGCGATTCGGTGAAGACAAGATAAAGCAGTAATCCTTATTCAATGAGGATTACTGCTTTTTTGTCATTTCATTCTGCGTATTCATCGTTTGGTGAACAAGGAATGAATGCTGCGAGTGCTTCACCGATTACTTCGACATCCTCTCGTTCAATCGCAAATGTACGAATTAAGACATCTCCATTCAACACATCCTGTTGATCGAGTAACGCTGACTGACCACCGGTTAAACTGACGACAAGTACTTTCCCGAAGAATTGTCCCGTACAGACGACAGCAAAATCATAGCGGGCGAGTGCAGTCGTCCAGCCGACAAAACGAACCTTATCCATTTCCGATACGTAATACAGCTCCTCTAAGGTAGTCACGGATTCCATGTGCGTCCACCCTCTCCGATTTTTACTTTTTCTTTTCCTTTTTTGTATCAAGACCAAACAAAAAAACACCTCATACACGGTCGGCTCCCCGTGTATAAGGTGTTTCGATATTATTTAATGATGTGGATTGGGCTACCGATTGCAACTTCAGCAGTTTCCATTGCGATTTCACCGAGTGATGGGTGTGCATGGATTGTGAGTGCGATATCTTCAGCTGTCATACCAGACTCGATTGCGAGTCCCATTTCAGCGATCATATCAGATGCGCCTGTACCAGCGATTTGCGCGCCGATCAAGAGACCATCTGATTTACGAGTGATCATTTTCAAGAAGCCGTCTGGCTCGTTGAGTGCAAGTGCACGACCATTCGCAGCGTAAGGGAATTTAGACGCGATGTAATCGAGTCCTTCTTCTTTTGCTTGTGCTTCCGTGTAACCGACTGTAGCGAGTTCTGGATCTGTGAAGACGACCGCTGGAATCGCGCTGTAGTCGAGGTATGCAGGGTGTCCTGCAGCTGCTTCAGCAGCAATTTTAGCTTCGAATGAAGCTTTGTGTGCAAGTGGTGGTCCTGGAACGATATCACCGATTGCGTAGATGTTTTCGTTTGAAGTACGGCACTGATCGTCGATTTCGACAAGACCACGGTCGCTGACTTTGACTTCTGCCATTTCAAGACCAAGATCACCAGTGTTCGGACGGCGACCGACAGTAACGAGGACGTAGTCCGCTTCAACTGTTTGTGCTTCACCGTTGACTTCGAATGTTACTTTAACGCCATCTTCCGACTCTTCTACACTTTGAGCAAGTGCTTCGTTGTGGATTGTGATGTTACCTTTTTGTTTGAGCTTTTTCTTAACGACTTGCGTCATAGCAGGCTCGAAACCAGAAAGGATGTCTTTTGTTCCTTCAAGAATGACGACTTCTGTATCGAAGTTCGCATACGCTGTACCAAGCTCCATCCCGATGTATCCGCCACCGATGACGATGAGTTTTTTCGGGATTTCAGGAAGGTTCAATGCGCCTGTTGAAGAAAGGACGCGTTTTGACCATTTGAAAGCTGGAAGTTCGATTGGAGTCGAACCTGTCGCGATGATACATTTCTTGAATTTGTAAGGAGTCGAAGAATCTTCGTTGATGATACGGACTGTATCTTCTGATTGGAAGTAAGCTTCCCCAACGACAGTCTCGACTTTGTTCCCTTTAAGAAGACCACTAACGCCGCCAGTCAATTTGTTGACGACAGATTGTTTCCAAGATTGAACTTTCGAGAAATCGACAGTTGCATTCTCAGAAGTGATCCCCATATCGCTTGAACCTTTAGCATGCTGGAAGTTATGACCTGCAGTGATCAAGGCTTTTGATGGGATACATCCAACGTTTAAGCAAACACCACCGACGTTTTCACGTTCAACGATTGTTACTTTCATACCGAGTTGCGCGCCGCGGATTGCAGCAACGTAACCACCAGGGCCAGCCCCGATTACGAGTAAATCTGTTTCTTGTGCGAATTCACCTACTACCATTGCTTATCCCTCCATGATGAGAAGTTGTGGGTCGTTCAATAGGCGTTTAACTAAGTTAAGCGCGTTTTGTGCAGTTGCACCATCGATGAGACGGTGGTCGAAGCTGAATGAAAGTGCAAGAACTGGTGCAGCAACGATTTCGCCGTTTTTAACGACTGCTTTTTCAGCGATACGGCCGATACCGAGGATTGCAACTTCTGGGTGGTTGATGACTGGTGTGAACCACTGACCGCCAGCAGAACCGATGTTAGTGATCGTGATTGATCCGCCTTTCATCTCTTCGCCAGAAAGTTTACCTTCGCGTGCTTTACCAGCAAGGTCGTTGATGTCGTCAGCGAGTGAGAAGATCGATTTACGATCTGCATCTTTAACGACTGGTACGACAAGACCGTTGTCTGTATCTGCAGCGATACCGATGTTGAAGTAGTTTTTGTAGACGATTTCTTCGTTTACATCGTCGATTGATGCGTTGATTGCTGGGTATTTTTTAGCAGCAGCAGTCAATGCTTTTACGACGAACGGAAGGTAAGTCAATTTCGTACCTTGAGCAGCCGCAACTTCTTTGAAGTTTTTACGGAGTGCTACGAGGTTCGTAACATCGACTTCGTCCATGAGTGTTACGTGTGGAGCTGTATGTTTCGAGTTAACCATTGCTTTCGAAATCGCTTTACGGATTCCTTTGATTTTCTCGCGTGTTTCAAGTTCAGGTTGAGCAGCAACGTATGGCTTAACTTCTGTTTTTGGTGCAGAAGCAGCTGCAGCTGGTGCTTTTTCTTCTGTTGCTGGTGCTTCAGAAGTTTGACCACCGTTTGCGAATGCATCGATGTCTTCTTTGACGACACGACCGTTGTCTCCAGAACCTTGGACTTCACGGATGTCGACACCTTTTTCACGTGCATATTTACGGACAGATGGCATCGCGATGACGCGTTCTGATTTATGGATTTGAACCTCGTTTGGTTTGTCTTCCACTTTTTGATCCGTATCTTGAACGTCTTTCGCGTTGTCTTCAGCTTTTGGTTGCTCTGCTTCTTCAGAAGGAGCAGAACCTTCGCCTTCGACTTCGAAAGTGATGAGGACGTCGCCAACGACAGCTACGACACCTTCGTCAACTTTTACTTCTTTAACAGTACCATCAACTGGTGATGGGATTTCAACGACTGCTTTATCGTTTTGTACTTCAAGAAGAACGTCGTCTTCCTTGACAGTGTCGCCCGCTTTTACGAACCACTTTACGATTTCACCTTCATGAATACCCTCACCGATATCCGGCAATTTGAATTCAAATAAACCCATTTGAATATGCCTCCTTTTAGTTCACTCTTCTAGTCGATTGTTATCTGTAAAAACGGAAGCAAGGAGAGAATGAACCCCTCTCCTTATTTTCCGAAATGCTCTTAGAAATTGTAGACAGTTTTGACTTTCTCAACGATATCTTTGTGATCTGGGATCCAGACGTCTTCACCTTGTGCGAATGGGAAGATTGTATCTGGAGCAGCAACACGAAGAATTGGCGCTTCGAGGTCAAGGATTGCACGTTCTTGGATTTCAGTTGCAACCATTGCAGCGATACCCGCTTGTTTTTGTGCTTCTTGAACGACGACGACACGGTTTGTTTTCTTGACAGAAGCAAGAATCGTATCGATGTCGATTGGGCTGATTGTCATCAAGTCGATGATTTCGACGCTGATGTTTTCTTTTTCGAGCTCTTCAGCTGCTTTAAGTGAAGCGTGTACCATCGCACCGTAAGTGACGATTGTTACGTCTGTACCTTCACGTTTAACATCAGCTTTTCCGAGTTCGATCGTGTAATCGCCCTCTGGCACTTCACCGCGGAATGAACGGTAGAGTTTCATGTGCTCGAGGAATACGACTGGGTCGTTGTCGCGGATTGACGCGATCAAAAGACCTTTTGCATCGTAAGGTGTTGAAGGAATGACAACTTTAAGTCCTGGTGACTGAGCCATGAGTCCTTCGAGGTTATCTGCGTGAAGTTCCGGTGTTTTAACACCGCCACCGAATGGTGAACGGATTGTAACAGGTGCACTGTATGTGCCGCCTGAACGGTAACGGAGACGCGCAAGTTGTGCTGCGACTGAATCGAATACTTCGAATACGAATCCGAAGAATTGGATTTCCATGATTGGACGGAATCCTGTCAGACTGAATCCAACAGCAAGACCACCAATACCTGATTCCGCAAGTGGTGTATCGAAGACGCGGTCTTCGCCGAGCTCATCTTGAAGACCTTCTGTCGCACGGAATACCCCACCGTTTTTACCGACGTCTTCACCGAACAAGAGAACTTGTTCGTCGCGTTTCATCTCGACGCGCATTGCGTCAGTGATCGCTTGGATCATCGTCATTTGTGCCATGGGTTATTTCGACTCCTTTGCTGTATACTCATCAAGCTGCTCTTGCAGGTTTTGTGGAAGCTTCTCAGCCATCACGTTGATGAAATCTGTAACTTTTTGTTTTGGTTCTTTGTCAGCTTGTGCAAGTGCTTCCTTAACGTCAGCTTTTGCTTGCTCGATGACTTCGTTCTCTTTATCTTCGTTCCAAAGACCTTTTGCTTCCATGAAAGCACGGAAACGGACGAGTGGATCTTGTGCTTGATACTCATCATCCATGTCTTTTGTACGGTAACGTGTTGGATCATCACCAGCGAGTGTGTGTGGTCCATAACGGTAAGTCAATGTTTCGATCAATGTCGGAACACCGTTGAGTGCTTCAACACGCGCTTGTTTCGTAGCTGCGTATACAGCAAGAACGTCCATACCGTCGACTTGGATACCATTGATACCAGCAGCGACAGCTTTTTGAGCGATTGTTTTCGCCATAGATTGTTTTTCGACAGGTGTCGAGATTGCGAAACGGTTGTTTTGAACGACGAAGATTGCAGGTGCTTTGAAAGCTCCAGCGAAGTTCATACCTTCATAGAAGTCACCTTGTGAAGAACCACCATCACCTGTGTAAGTGATTGCGACTTGTTCTTTACCGCTTTTCTTAAGACCGAGAGCAACACCAGCCGCTTGAACGATCTGCGCACCGATGATGATTTGTGGCATTAAGACGTTAACACCTTCAGGGATCTTACCACCTGTGATGTGACCGCGTGAGAACAAGAATGCTTTGTAAAGTGGGAAGCCATGGAAGACCATTTGTGGAATATCACGGTATCCAGGAAGAATCCAGTCATCTTTATCCAAAGCGAATTGCGTACCGATCATTGACGCTTCTTGTCCAGCTACTGGAGCATAGAAACCGAGACGTCCTTGACGGTTAAGTGAGATTGCACGTTGGTCCCAGATACGTGTGTATACGAGACGGCGCATTAATTCCGTAAGCTCTTCATCCGAGAGGTCTGGCATAGCGTCTTTATTGACGACTTCACCTTTCTCGTCAAGAATGCGGAACGTTTCAAAGTTTTCTTCCACGTTTTTAAACATGTTTACGTTCATCTTTTCACCTCATCCTTTCACTGCGTTCAGCGAAATATTCCTCTGACTGATTTGCCCACATGACAATAGTGTCCAAAAAACGAAGTCCCGTGTGACTATCCTTTGAACATGTGTCTGTGTACCTATTCAGTTGAGTAAACTGTATTATCATGAATCGACACGTTATAGTGTCTTGTTCATTACGTTACAAGTATAAATCTGTAACACCTTAAAATCAAAGGAAATGTTTTATTTTTTTCGCGTTTCACATTGTGAATTCAATCACAAAACTAGAATATTCCATCTTCTGTATCATTCGATATTTTCCTACTGTGTTAGTTGTCATCATTCCCCACTTTCCTATGCTATACTTTTTGTAGACGAAAGGAGTGTTGTTCATGATCACCATGAATGAAATCGTACGCGAAGACGTTCCTGCTCTTCACGAACGGTCAGTAGAAGTGACCTTCCCTCTCAGCGATGAGGATAAGGAAACGATGCGACTCATGCGCGAGTTCCTCGCCAACAGTCAAGATGATGAAATTGCGAAGAAATATGACTTACGAAGCGGCATTGGACTTGCAGCACCACAAATCGGTGTCAACAAGCGCATGTTCGCGATCCGCTTACCGGATGGTGATGATTTGCTGGAATTTGGTATCTATAATCCAAAAATCATCAGTCATTCCGTCGAGCAGACCTATTTAACGGGCGGCGAAGGATGTCTGTCCGTCGATCGTGAAGTCGAAGGACATGTACCGCGCTATATGCGTATTACCCTAACTGGCATCGATCATAACGGAAATCCTATAAAATTACGTTTAAAAGGGATGAAAGCAATCGTCTGCCAGCATGAATACGACCATCTAGATGGCGTCATGTTCTATGATCGGATTGATAAAAAAGAACCGTTCAAGGAATACGGTCCTGCCACGTAATTCAAAAATCCTCGTTTCCGTTTCGGAGACGAGGATTTTTTTGAATCAGACTTCCATGATGATCGGCATGACCATTGGATGACGTTGTGTTTTTTCTGTTAAATACGGTGTGAGCGTATCATTGATGACTTGTTTGATGTCCGTCCATTTCGTATTACGGTTCGCAAGCGATTGATCAAGCGAACGCTTGAGTAGACGTTCAGCATCTTTAATCAAATTACCCGACTCACGCATGTAGACGAAACCACGCGAGATGATGTCCGGTCCAGAGACGAGACGATTCGTCTTCGAGTCAAGCGTCACGACGACGACGACGAGTCCCTCTTCTGAGAGAATACGGCGATCGCGTAAGACGATGTTTCCGATGTCTCCGATTCCTTTTCCATCGACATAAACGGCATTCGCTTGAATCTTCCCAGTGATAGCGGCTGCATTCGCATCTAATGCGAGTACTTCACCGTTATCCATGACGAAGCAGTTCTCTTCCGGTACACCAGCATCCATCGCAAGCGACATATGCTTCTTCAGCATCCGGTATTCCCCGTGAATCGGCATGAAGTATTTCGGATTCAATAGACGTAACATGAGCAACTGCTCTTGTTGACTACCGTGACCTGATGTATGGATATCATTCAATTTACCGTACATGACATCTGCGCCAGCTTTATATAGCTGATTGATCGTCTTTCCGACAGAAACGACGTTTCCTGGGATTGGGGACGAAGAGAAGATGACGAGATCATCCGGAATGATCGAGATTTGACGATGTGTTCCGTTTGCGATACGGCTAAGTGCAGCCATTGGTTCTCCTTGTGAACCGGTACAAAGGATCGTCAACTCATTTGATTTATAACGTTTCATCTCGTTCGGCTCGATGATCGTCCCCTTCGGTGCTTTGATGAAATCAAGTTCTTGACCAATCATCATGACCTTGTCCATGCTACGTCCGAAGACGACGATTTTCCGTCCTGCTTCTACAGAAGCATTGACGACTTGTTGCAGACGATAGATGTTCGACGCAAACGTCGCGAAGATGATCCGTCCTTCCGCTTTACGGAAGATGTCTGAGATCGTTTCCCCAACGACACGTTCACTCATCGTAAACCCTTCCACTTCTGCATTCGTTGAATCCGATAGAAGACACAATACGCCTTCTTTACCGAGTTCAGCCATTTTCGCTAAATCAGCCGGCTCTCCAACTGGCGTGAAATCGAACTTGAAGTCCCCTGTATGCACGATGTTCCCTTGTGGTGTTTTGACGACGACACCGAACGAGTTCGGAATCGAGTGTGTCGTACGGAAAAACGAGATGCTTGTCTTCCGGAACTTGATGACCGAATCTTCATCGATCTCATGCAGTTCCGCGTTGCGAAGCAAACCATGCTCTTCTAACTTCACCTTGATGAGACCCATCGCAATCTTACCAGCGTAAATCGGTAAGTTCACTTGTTTAAGCAAGAAAGGCAGACCACCAATGTGATCTTCATGACCGTGTGTGATGAAGACGCCTTTGACCTTATCCTTGTTCTTGATCAAGTACGTGTAATCTGGAATGACATAGTCGATTCCAAGTAATTCATCTTCTGGGAACATGACACCCGCGTCAATGACGATGATCTCATCTTGGAATTGAACGACATACGTGTTCTTCCCGATTTCCCCGAGTCCACCGAGTGCGAAAACGGCGGCCTGATGGTTTTTGACGAACTTCATTCGAACGTCGCAACCTTGAAATCAGGATGTTGTTGTTCGTATGTCAAAAATTCTCCGCTGACTTCGCGGATGAACTCGATGTTGATATCTTTGAGGTGGTCAATCGTTGATCGCACGTCACGAATGCTTTCCCCTTCTACATACATTGTTTCTGTCCGTTCACGAACAGGTGCTTCCGAACGAAGCGGTTGGTAAAATACTTTAAAAATCATGCC
Source organism: Exiguobacterium sp. s143 (assembly GCF_018618895.1). Lineage (NCBI taxonomy): Bacteria > Bacillati > Bacillota > Bacilli > Caryophanales > Exiguobacterium > Exiguobacterium sp. s143. The sequence goes on from NZ_JACSMX010000001.1 coordinate 787,064, forward strand.
TAGCAACTCCTTATCAGTACATTGTTTTTTGTCCTTAGTACAGTATACACGATACATGGACTATTTTTCATCCTTATTCGGCATGTTCCCTTCCGGCAACACGCTTTTGGTTATGCTATACTTTCACATGAACAGGTCATTTCGACCAATTAAAAAGAGAAGGTGAAACCATGGCAAATCAGAAAGTCGTCTTTTTCGATATCGACGGAACCTTATTGCATGATGGTCATTTTGTTCCGGAATCAACAAAACAGGCAATTCGTAAGCTTCAAGAAAATGGTGTCTATGTAGCCCTTGCAACTGGACGCGGACCTGCGATGTTGTCTGGAATCCGTGAACTACTCAACATCGATACGATTATCGGCTATAACGGGCAAATCGTCGTTCATCAAAATGAAATCATCTACAAACGTCCACAACCTAAGACGGATTTAACGCATTTAACGCAACAAGCGAAAGAAAACGGGCATACACTCGTTTATCTTGGCGAAACAAAAGGCTTCACGACGAAATCAAATGACACGCATGTCGTAGATTCGCTCGGCGAACTCGACATGCCATTACCGATTCACGATGAAGAAGCTTTCTTATCGCATGATGTTTTCCAAACGCTCGTCTACTGTACGGCCGAAGAAGAAGCGGATTATGTTAAACGGTATGACGCATTCGATTTCATTCGTTGGCATCCACACGCAATGGATGTCATCAATGTCGGTTCCTCGAAAGCAGAAGGGATCAAACAATTCCTGAAATTGACGAATATTCGCCGCGAAGATACCTTTGCATTCGGTGATGCTTTAAACGATTTAGAGATGCTCCGCTACGTTGGAACCGGTATTGCAATGGGCAACGGGCTTCCAGAAACGAAAGCTGCCGCTGACTATGTCACGAAACCAATCCTTGAGGACGGTATCGCACACGGATTAAAAGAATTCCAACTCATTTAATTAAGTAAATGTAAAGCTGAGGCGCGCCTCAGCTTTTTTTTAGTTCTTCACTTTATGAATCGCACGCTCTAGACGGTCGAGATCCTCATTTTCACCAATGACGACGAGATAGTCCCCTTTTTCAATCATTTCATCAGCTTGTAGAGAAATCAGAACGTTTTCTCCACGTTTAATGGCGACGACGTTCGCTCCGTATTTGCTTCGTAGATCAAGGTCGATCAATGTTTGTTTTGCCATCCGGTCACTGACTTTAATTTCAACGATCGAAAATTCTTGAGATAAGTCGAGATAGTCAAGAATATTTGAACTCATTAAACCATTTGCAATCCGGACTCCCATATCCCGTTCGGGGTGAACGATGAAGTCTGCTCCAATTTTTCGTAATACCTTTTCGTGGTAGTCGTTCGTCGCTTTAACGGTGATCGATTGTACCCCAAGCTCTTTTAAGATCAATGTCGTCAAGATGGATGCTTGAATATTTTCACCGATGGCAACGATGACATGATCGAAGTTTCGGATTCCTAGACTTTTTAAGACATTCTCATCCGTTGTGTCCGCGATGACGGAATGCGTCGCAATTCCCATGAATTCATTGACGCGCTCCTCGTCGGAGTCAATCGCTAAGACATCGTAGCCATTTTTCGATAATTCACGGACAATCGAGCCACCAAAGCGCCCTAGTCCAATTACTGCAAACTCTCCATTCATTTTCACAACTCTCCTTCACAATCGCTCTTCCTTAGTAGTGTACCCGATTCAATTTAAAAATACTATAAACGCCCCTGCGATTCGCAGAGGCGTTTATTCATCCATTATTTTGAGGATTTCCCACGTACATAATCGTTATCGAACAAGAAGAGTCGTAAAATCAAGTACAACGCCGGAATCAAGAGTAAGAGTCCGAAGATGAAGACAACGACGAGTGCGGAAGCCATTGTTTCGTTAACGACCGCTTTGTTGATATCGATATATGGATACAAGATGTATGGTAGGTGCGTATAACCGTAACCAAACCATGCCACTCCATACTGTAACATGACCGCGACGAAGGCAATTCCGTAATTCTTCTTCATGTAGACGAGTGTCACCGCAACGAGGAAGAAGATGAAACTAGCAGCGAACCACCACCAGTTCCCGTTTAAGATGTTCTCATAGTGCCATGCCGCTTGATTTTTCAATCCAAAGAAGACGAGTGCACAGACAAGAATCGTCGGACCACTCCAGAAGAGTGCCCATTTACGAATTAGCGGAGTAGCCCCTTCATCCTTCGCTTTATCTGCGTAGAACAAGAGGAACATCGCACTGATATAGAGGACGGATACGATAGCGAGTGCTACGACCGACCAAGAGTAAAAGTTCGTAAATAATTTTGTTCCTAAAAACTCGACTGTTTCATTCGTTTTACGAATGAAACCACCTTGACTGATCGTCAATGTCGTTGACATCGCCGCCGGAATCAATAGACCAGTTGCTCCATATAAGAACGTATAGAACATGCTGTCGTTTGATCCATAATTGGCAAATGCATAGAAGCTACCACGAATCGCAATCAATACGAGAACGATCGAGGCTGGCACGAGCAGTGCCGTGCCGAAATAGTAAGCGGTATCCGGGAAGAACCCGACTAGTCCGACGAAGAAGAATACGAAGAAGACATTCGTTACCTCCCACACTGGTGAGAGATAACGAAGAATCAATCGATTCGTTAAATGATCCCGCTTCGTATATTTTGAATAAAAGGCGTAAAATCCAGCACCGAAGTCAATTGAGGCAACGATGAGATATCCGTACAGGAAAGTCCAGAGGACCGTAATTCCTAGTGTTTGAACGTCCAAATCGTTCCCTCCTTACTTGTTATCATCCACGAACATAGCTTCCCCACGTGCGTGGTGGTTTTCAGCAAGTTCTTGAAGTTCTTTTCCAACCGGGTTTTTCTTGAACATCCGTAATAATACGACTGTACAAATCGTACCGAGCATCAAGTACAAGGCACTGAATAGAATCAACATCGGACCGACGGCAGTTGATGTCGTCGCCGCATCTGCTGTCCGCATGATGCCGTAAAGTGTCCAAGGTTGGCGACCAATTTCAGCATACATCCAACCTGCTTCAATGGAAATCATCGCCAGAGGTCCACCGATGAAGACACCTCTTAAAATCCATTTGTTATAAGGATTTAATTTTTTCAAACGGAATGCCAAGATGAACAAGGCAGAGATGGCAGCCAAATACATACCAATCGAAACCATGATATCGAAGAAATAGTGAACGATCAGCGGTGCTTGATCTTCTTTTGCGAACTCATTTAGACCAATGACTTCTGTATCTGGAGCTCCACCCGCAAGGATCGAGAGTGCATATGGGATTTTGACGGCTCCCTTGATTTCATAACTGCCGTCTTCTTGCTGATCAAGTATCCCACCAAAGATCAATTCTGCTTCACTTGTCGTTTCAAAATGCCATTCAGCAGCCGCGAGTTTCTCTGGCTGATATTTCGCCAAGTATTTCCCTGAGAAGTCCCCGACAAGTGCCGTCGAGAAGGCAAAAATCAATCCAGCCATAACCGTTAAGCGAAGTGCTTTTTTGTGATACGCTGTTTCCGCTGCTGAGAGTGTTTTTTTGCGGAGTAAGTGGAACGCCGCGATTGCCGCCAAGATGAAGGCGACTGTCAAATAAGCCGATACGATGACATGTGTTGCTTTTGTAGGTGTTGCTGTATTGAACATTGCTTTTAATGGTTCAATTTGCGTTAGCGTTCCATTGACGATCTTAAATCCTTCTGGTGAGTTCATGAAGGAGTTGACCGTCGTAATGAAGAATGCTGATGCTGTCGCACCGATGACGACTGGAATCCCGATCAACCAGTGTAACCATGGGTTTTTGAATCGATCCCATGTATACAGGTAAATACCGAGAAAAATCGCTTCAAAGAAGAATGCGAATGTTTCCATGAACAGTGGTAATGCGATCGTTTGACCAGCCACTTGCATGAGTGACGGCCAAAGTAGTGATAATTGCAATCCGATGGCCGTCCCTGTCACGACACCGACTGCGACGGTAACGACGTATCCACGCGTCCACCGTCTTGCTAATAAAATATAATCCGGATCTTTGCGTTTCAGACCGATGAATTCAGCAGCGAGTACCATGAGTGGTACCCCGACGCCAATCGTCGCGAATATAATATGAAACGCTAATGTGAGCCCTGTCAACAATCGACTGAGCAATACGGGATCATTGAACATGTATATAGCCCCCTCTTCCTAAAACATACTTCTCTATATGGTCTATAACCGTATCATAGAGAACATAACCCTTTATGTCTGTTTATAATGTTTGATGTAACAAATTGTTCACATGTGCACGTGATTTTTTTCACAAAATGTTCGAAAACTCCTATTCTTACATATATAAAAAGCTCTCCCATTCTTGATTTCGAAAGGGAAAGCTTAATGTCCTTCATTATTTCATAAAACTTTTTAAACATATTCTCGGAAATAATGATCGAGTAAATCAATCACAAATGGAATCGCGGATTCATCCGGATTCAAGGTTGGTTGGTGAAGTCCAGATGTCGGATTGTCGACTCCGAGCCAAAACATCATCCCTGGAATTTCCTTCAACATGAATCCGAAGTCTTCTCCTGTCATTGCTGCATCACATTCAATGTAGTTCGCATTCATCTTGACGAATGATGAAAATTTATCAACGATGTGTCGGTCATTGACGACCTCGTAATAACGATTTCCGAATTGTAGATCAATCTTGACGCCAAACGAAGCTTCGATTCCTCGAATGATGTCACGAACGCGTCGTTCCAGTTTTTCCATGTCTTCTCCATTGAGTGCGCGCATCGTACCGTCAAGAACAGCTCTACCGGCGATGACGTTTTCCCGAATCCCGGCATCGACCTTTCCAATCGTAATGACGCTACAGTTCATCGGATTGATCGATCGACTGACGATTGTTTGCAGTTGCATGATCAAGGCTGCTTGCGCGACGACCGTATCAATCGTCAAATGAGGAAAGGCCGCGTGACCACTTTGACCATAAATCGTTATATGAACTTCTCGAGCACTCGCGAACAAGACGCCGGGACGGCTCGCAATCGTACCGACTGGATATTCCGGTGCAACATGAAGACCATACATCTCACTTGGACGATATTTTTCAAACAACGGACTTTTAATCATTGGTTCAGCCCCGCCCGGACCTTCTTCCGCTGGTTGGAATAAAAAGACGACATCATCCATGACCGGCAATTCAATGATTCGTTTCATCAACCCTAACGCAATCGATGTGTGCATATCGTGACCACAGGCATGCATGAAGCCTGGATGTTCCGAGCAAAATGGAAGACCTGTCGCTTCTTCAATTGGTAACCCATCAATGTCTGCCCGGTACCCAATCGTCCGATTTCCAGTCAATCCTTTCACTCGAACGAAAACACCTGTTTCAAACGTGTCATACGTGACACGATCTGGTGGATAAGCACGAATTTGTTCCAATATAAAAGCTTGCGTCTTAAATTCCTTGAACCCTGGTTCTGGTATTTTATGAAGCGCGCGCCGCATTTCAATGGCGTATTCCATCTGACTGACTTCCTCCTTCTTCTTTTACGATGTCCCAAAATGCTTGAACTTGTTTTAGTTCAAGCATCGATTCCGTAGACAAAATCCATGTATCTCGCTTTAATATTTTTCCAGACGATGTTTTTAAAGGAAGCTGCATGACTTCATTCGAATGCTGAATCGTCGACTCGGGTAAAATCGCAAATCCAATTCCATGTAGAGCCATCTGCTTACATGTCTCGATTTGATCGACGACCAACGTCCGAGATGGTGGACTTGCGAACCGATCTTGCCACCATTCTAAAATTTCCTGATAGTACGTTGAGTCACTCTTGAACTGGATGAATGGTCGATCCGTCACGCGTAACTGTTCGATTGACGTCAACTCACTATCGACTAAATAGAGCGGATCCGAGAAAAGACGTTCTTTGACACCTTTCCAGTCCGGGTTTCCACGAATGATCCCGATATGAAAATGTTCCTCTAACATATGACGCATCATTTCACTGGACCATCCCGTGACAAGCTGAACACGGACATGCGGATAACGCTCAACGAATCGTTTTAAGACACGCGGGAGCCAATATTGCCCCATGATGGAAGCAACGGCAATCCGAAGCGTTCCATAAACGGCACCCTCTTCTGCCGTCAATTCACTTTTTAACTCAAGTTCCTTCCGATTCATCTCTTTTGCGAGACCGATTACTTTTTCTCCTTGTGGTGTGATGCTTAACCCACGCGATGAACGAATGAATAATTTTGTTCCCCAGCGTCTTTCAATCGCAACGAGACGTTGACTAAGCGCAGGTTGCGAGACGAATAATCGTTCAGCAGCGCGCCTCATATTCAATTCTTCCGATAAGGTGATCAACATTTCCATTTCCGACACTTGCAATGTGAGATTCGACTCCTCATGATATAAGATGGCATTAGTTTAACACGTTAGAAAGGACGATACATATGACACGCTATCATTTTATGTTCATCATCTCAACGATTGCAACGCTTGGCAGTCTCTATTTCAGTGAAATTCGCGGATTCATCCCCTGCCCTCTCTGTTGGTGGCAACGACTATTCATGTATACGACTGCCTTTTATTTGCTCATCTCGCTATTCCGGTCGAAAACGATCGATCCGCTCTTCGTTCGCCTGTATGTGCTTGCCGGCTTTGGTGTCGCTTTGTACCACGTCATCCTTGAGCGTTTACCTGATGGCGAAGCGTTATGTACAAGCGGCTGTCTCATCAAATGGGTCAACTATTTTGGTTTCTTGACGATCCCGATGATGAGTCTCATTGCCTTCACATTACTTTTGATTCTAGCGTTCTATCCAGCACGTTCGAACAATGAAGCATAAGATGGGGCTGACTCAAAAGTCAGTCTCTACAAAGATAAGTGTGGCAGAATGATGATCTGCCATCCTTATCTCGTAACAAAAAGAATGACGCGTCTTTTCATGCCCTTTCCTCAGGCGAGACACAAGCCAGCTTTCCTGCTTCGTTGAAGCAGGAAAGCTGGTCTTGTTCGTCTCTGACAGCGCATAAATGCGCTTGTTCCTGTAGGAGTGGCGTGTGACGCGTCATTCTTTTTTTGAGTCAGCCCCCGTTTGACATCACGTCCAGCGATTGAAGACGCTGACGGCACTTGAGAACGCAAGCTCCGAGAGTTGTCCCGTACCTTCACACCAGTCCCCGACGAAAGCGACACCTGCATGATCCGGAATGTGAGTCGCAAGCGGCGTTTGCCCCATTTTCCATTTGATTTCTTGTACGACTGCTCGTTTGATCGTTCGTTCTGCGACGATACGTTGTCGCCAATCTGCAAAATGAGCGTCAAGCATCTGTTCGATTCCTGTTCGGACATGTCCAATATAATCAGGATCCTCAAGTCGATCGTGTTCAAGGTAGGCGATTGCTTGAAGAACTTGACCATCCTTCGGTGCAAGACTTGCATCATAATGCGATAAATCCGTGATGAACGCTCGATGCGAACGGTCGTAGATGTATGAATACGGTGTTTCGATATACGGATGAAGTCCAAGATCATACACGAATACTTCTACCGGTTCATGGCTCGCGTACGGTGTAACAAATCGCTGAATGTCAGTGGGAGTCGCCATTTTTAAGATTTCACGCGGTGGGACGGCAAAGATGATCCGTTCGACGTTCCATTCTTGTTTCTTTCGATCACGTACTAAGAATCCTGTCGTAGTCGATTCGACTGCTGTTATTTTTGTTTTTTTCAGGATCTCTCCGTGGTTCTCTAGGATGATCCGTTCCAACTCCTGTACTAGCCCTTGCCACCCACCTTCGATGTATGAGACAGGCTTGCGCGTCCGAAAAAGTTTTTGATAATACTCGAAATAGACGTCTGACGGGATTTTTTCGGGTTCTGCCGTAAAAAAGTTCGTTGATGCCAAATCAAGCATCAACTGTACCACTTGTTCATCGACTCGTTCCGTTTTTAACCATTGCCCAATTGATTGTTGCGGATCCCCTCGTTCGACTCGTAAAATCGTTTTAATGATCTCCCAAGTGAAACGTACTTTGTTCGTTCCTTCGATGACTTCTGTTTTCAATAATCCCCAGGCATTCGCAGGAACTGCCGTCAAATGACCTGAAAACTCATATTTCGCACGACTCGCTGAGAAATCCAGCCACGTCACTTCGATACCGAGCTGTTTCGTTAGTTTGCGAAGAATCGATTGATCGCGTCCATAAATCGCATGAGCACCGTAATTAAACGTAAATCCTTTTACGGTTTGAGAGGTGGCACGTCCTCCAAGTAATCCCGCATCCCAAAGCGTGACCGGCGTTCCTTGTTTTGCGAATAATGCAGCTGCCGTCAAGCCGGATAACCCTCCACCTATGATCCCAATCGTCATACTCTCGCCTCCTCAATCATCGTTTCTCTTCTTTTCCCATAACGATTGAAGAAGAATCGAAGAACATGAAAAAAGACGTGATTTCACGATTGAAATCACGTCTCCTTATTTTGGATTAGGCTTTCCACCATTCATCGAGTGGTGAGACCGGCATATGATGCTTATGCCCAACACGTTTATACTGCGTCTCTAACTTTTCTTGACTTGCTTCTGAAATCGTCTTTCCTTCCAAATAATCATCGATTTCTTCATATGTCATACCAAGTGCCACTTCGTCTGGTAGTGCCGGACGATTTTCTTCAAGATCTGCTGTCGGAACTTTTTCAATCAAGACTTCTGGTGCGTTCAAGTAACGTAAGAGTTGTTTCCCTTGCCGTTTATTCAGTCCTGTCAATGGCGTCAAATCACATGCACCATCACCATGTTTCGTGTAGAATCCCGTCACGAATTCAGCTGCATGATCCGTTCCAACGACTAAACAGCCATAATGAGCGGCTAAATCATATTGGCTTTTCATTCGCTCTCGCGCTTTCGTATTTCCTTTACTAAAGTCGGAAAGTTCTGCACCTGTCGCTTCTTTGAACGCCTGCATCGATGCTTCGACTGCTGGTTTAATGTTCACACGAAGCGAATGATCCGGTTGAATGAACGTCAAGGCTGTCTGTGCGTCTGCTTCATCTTGTTGTTCCCCGTAAGGCAAGCGGACCGCATAAAATGCGACATCTTTTCCCTCTTCTTTTCGTAACTCTTCAACTGCCAGTTGGCACAGACGACCGGCGAGCGAAGAATCTTGTCCCCCTGAGATGCCCAGTACGAATCCTTTTGCACTTGTATGCTTGAGATACGCCTTCAAGAAGGCTACCCGCTCGTTTACTTCTTGTGCTGGGTCAATGACAGGCTTTACTCCTGTTACTTGGATGATTTCTTGTTGCATGAATCGCTTCACTCCTTCACATTATGTTGATCGTCATTTCGAATCAATCATTTGTTGGTCCGTCGTTTGTTTCGCACTTGCTCCTTTAAACTGACGGATTGTCGATACGCGAACTTCCGTGCTATCACCTAAAGAGGAGATCGGTAATTCAACTGTATACTGTTTCGTTTCACGTTTCGTGAACGTATCCTTTTCAATCGCTTGCGTGAATACTTGCTCTTTCTCAAAATCATACGTTACGTGTTGTTTCGCATCAATCAATTGAGCCTGAAAACGTTGTGAGGAAGGATACGTCACGTTCACACTGTGATCATTTGGATTCGTTAAAGAAATGTTTAATTGCATCATGTCGTCCTGCTTTGTCGTTTTGACTGCAATCTGAATCGGTTCGTTCGTGGTTGTTGTTGCCTGTTGTTTCTTTTCTTGGCAACCTGCTAAACAAACAGTAAGCAGTAGCAGAATGAAAACGAGACGTTTCATCTCATCCCTCCTTTTATCTTTATCAATTTTATCATAAAAAAAAGCGAGAGAGGATTCTCCTCTCTCGCACGTTTATTCACTTATGCTACAGGTAAAGTCGATGGATTCATCTTGAATGAAAACAATTGCTCTAATCCTGTCGCAAACAGTTCGTCACAAATATCCTCTGCCGCGTTTGCTGGTGCGACTAATGTAATCGTACGACTGTCGATTGTTTCGATCGTTACATATACCCCTGTTTTTGTCCGTTCCTTGTATCCTACTGCTAAATCAGTTTCAGCGAAAAGTAACATATCCCCGATTCTCCCCTTTTCTCATTCATAATGCCTGCCAAGAGATGACCTACATGATTCGAATTCGTTATTGTAGATTAACTGTACCAAAGGGCAGGAAAAAGAAGAAAATTGTCATTCGACATTTCATTTCAAAACAATATTTCAATTTTATCAGGGATATTTTGGAATGCTTGATTTAGTTGTTAGATGCAAGCGTTTTAATAAGCATTTCCAACACATTTCATTTCGATTTCAAAAAGATGACAACATAATTTTGATTATTTTACCAGCGTTTTTAGACAACAGGGAAAATATACCTAGACAATCAGTGACTCATTTTGTCGAATGATTCTCTCAAGCAATTATTTTTTAAGTTCTTATGAACTTTCATCTATCATTCGATTCATTTGCTGCCAAACCGTTCCTAGTGCTTCTTCCCCACTTTCGATCCGCGTTAATGCGAGTTCGGCTTGTAGAGCCACTTCATATTCCCGGTCTCGGATGGCTTCACGCAGTCTTGGAATTGACTGTTCCGTTCCGACATCAAACAGGAAGCGAGCAGCTCGCCAGCGTACTAATTTATTTTTATCCGCTAACGCTTCCATCATCATTGGTTCAGCTTCTGGCATCGCCCAATCTGAAATCGTATCGCCTGCTGTCCGGCGAACGATCCCTGACGGATCATGCAGTGCACTCGTCAAATACTCTAACAGTTCTTCTCGGTGATCTTCGAACATCCCAAGCTTTACAATCGCTTGACGCCGAATTTGCATCTTCTCATCCTGTAACAGGCGAGCATAAGCTGGAACCCATTCCATCTCAACAGGTAGTTCATCGAGCGCCGCGAATCGTTCTTTCCAATCGGATGATTGAATCGCTTGACCGCTAAACGTAATATCTTCTCCTGCTGCGAGCGACTTGAGACGTTCGAGACGTTCGACTGGATAGGCAATCTCAATCTCATTCGCTACTTCACGCAAGCTTTCGTCAAGGTCACCGTATCGAGGTGCTTGTTCTACCCAGCGTCGATCGCTAATGACATTTTGAACGAATGGTTGGACGAATAGCGCTGCTTCTCGGAAACGTTCCGACAGCCCTTCTCGTTTTTCTTCTAATCCTTTCACACCTTTGATTTGCATCGGTACGCCTAAAATGAATTGCACGAATAGATGGACAGGTTCATACTCAGCATCTGTCTCGTGTTGTTCAACGTCATTTAACGTTTCACCGAACGCACGTCGTATATCGATGACAAGCGAGCGCCAATCATATTTTGGATAACGCTCGATCGATAAAAAGTCACTGACCTGATAAACGAACTTAACGCCAGGTATTTCAAGTAATCGCTGAATGTGTTCCGGTGCGCCAAAGGCATGCTCGAATGTCTGCCCCTTTTCCGAAAAGACCTCATCAACGATGACTTTCATGTTATTTGGACTTGGTGTTGGTTCAATCGCTACGATTTTCATGTGTATCCCCTCCACTTCTATCATTTCAGATATCTCATCTGAAATGCAAAGCAAATGCCCTACAGACGTGACTGTAGGGCAAAAACTTACTTGAATGCTTCTTCGATGATTGCAACGAAAGCATCCGGTGTCTCAAGCATCCCCATGTGTCCACTGTCTGTTGACCGATGTATGAGATGATCATTCTTTGGTGCAAATGCGCTTTCCTCTGAAATCAGTTGATCTTTCGTGCCGTGAATGATGAGACCCTTCACGCTTGCTTTCGTCAAGACCTTCGTCATATCTCGCCGATCTCGCATCGCAGAGAGCGCACGGATAGCTCCTTCGACCGTCATCATGTACCCGATCTCAAGTGCTTCAGCGACAGCGAACTCATCTGCCCCTTCAGCGAATAAGGATGGAACAAGACCATTGACGAATTCTCTAACACCTACTTCTTCAACGCGCGTGATGTTTTGATTTCGTTTTTGTTTCGCTTGTTCATCATCTGCTTTACCTGTCGAGTACACCAGACCGTATCCACTGATTTGATCCGCATACCCTTCTACGATTGCAGCTGTGATGTATCCACCAAATGAATGCCCGATGATGATCGGCTTTTCGATACCACGTCGATCAAGTTCATGCATGACCCATTCGGCAAAGCCTTCAATCGTATCCGGACCAACATCAAGTCCCTCATGTCCTGGTAAACTTAGTGGTAAGACATCAAAGGAATGTCGTAAATTTGCTTCTACCCGATTAAAATAATCTGTTCCTCCTGTAAATCCATGCAGGAGTACGAGTGTTTGTTTTTCCATTGACTACCTCATCCCTTCCATTCAGATGCGAGCATACGGTACATCGTCAAATCCATGAAACGACCATGACTGTATGCATAATCTTCTAGTAATCCTTCTGCTTTGAATCCTAATTTTTGAACCAATGCGTTAGAAGCGAGGTTTTCAGGTGCGACGAGGGCGCTGATTCGATGGAGAGCAAATTCTTCAAAGCCATATGTCAGAACAGCTCTTGCCGCTTCCGAAGCGACACCACGTTGCCAATAATCTTGACTAACTTCAAAACCAATTTCAGCCCGATGGTATTGAGACAACCAGTTATGAAAACCGATCGTACCGATCAATTGATTCGTTTGTGCATCAGCAATTGCCCAGCGAATCGCTTTACCTTGCGTGAACTGTTCCTTAAAGTAACTGATGACATTTTTAGCTTCATAGACCGTCACGAGCGGATCTGATCCGTAATAGTACATGACTTTATCGTCCGATAGGATTTTAAACAATTCGCGTGCGTCACGGTTTTCGAGCTCACGTAATATGAAGCGCTCGGTCCGCAATTCCGGGAAAGGCTTTCGCAAGCCCCACATGCTCCATCACCTCTCTTTATGCTTCTCTATGTAGTATGCCCGTTTTCAGAAGTAAATATCCTTTCAGGCAATTCGAAGTTTTGCTACTATTAAATTATGAAGTAGTTAGTCATGGAAAGGAAGCGAAGTGGTATGTCGAGTGCGTTACTTTACTTATATGAGGACGAGGAAAATCAACGATTAACGATGTCAGGAGTACATTTCTCTGATTTCGCTGCAGCCGTCGATTTGAAACGTCCTTTACTCATTTCAGGAAGTGATTTCAAACAGACGAAACAATCGTTTCGAACGATGCTTCATTACATCGAAGCGCATGAGATCGAACAGTTTTCACAATCAACGGATGTCCAGCGTCATCCTTTGACTGCTATTGATATTCGCTCCTCTCATTCGCTCGATGTATTGACGGATGTCGAAATCGCGGAGTTATTATTTTTAATGCATATGAAACGAGGGACACCTCTTCCTTTCCTTGACTCGATCGAGAATGAACTGGTCTATTTTAGCGAACACGATGGGCTTCATGCTTCTGTTTACTTGAAGGATTGGTCACGAGTAGAACAACTTATCTCCGATCTCGTACAACGGAAATTTCGTCAGCACGCACGATCCGTCGCCTCGATCGCCTTAACAGCTGAAATCATGATTCATATCCGTCATCTCCTCAAAGAAGGAGTATTGATTAATTTCGAAAGTGCAAAACGGTCTGTTTTCTCAAGAAATATCACGATTCCCGTATATGTAGCAGGACGCTACGAAGATATGAGCGTATTACATGAAGATTTTGAAGCGGAGAAAGAATCGATCCTTCGACGAGGAACGCTTGTTTGTCGCAAAAAGAAATGGAGTTTTGAGCTAGATTGACCTTTAGCATCTTTTTCTTTTAGAAAAGGATGCTTTTGTTCTATTTGAATTTCACATGACGATCCCCTCTTAACGGGTATTCCTATCCATATGACAATATTGTTAAAAAATTTTTCGAATTTTCACACAAAATAAGACTAGCATCTTGTGAAGACTTCGCTATAATGAGGATAACCTTTTCAAGATAGAAGTTAGACCCGGTTTTTTATAGGGATAGTACTGGAATCAACAGAAGGAGGAATTCAATATGGATCAGTTAAAAGTGAACGGAATTGGCTCATTCACGAAATTTGCGACAAATGGGAACATCCTGAAATTAAAGGATGCAACACTCGGTGAAGTGAAATTGTCGCTGAATGAAGCGAGTTCAATGACCATCGCCCCTGTCGATGAAGAAAATGGACTTTTCATCATTAAAGGGCAACAGCAGGAATCGCTTGTTGAACTGACGTTACCACGTCAATCCTGTGAGGTCGTTCACGCTTGGCTCCTCCATAAATTGAAACGTCACAAAAAAACGCGCTCGATTGCAACGAGCTGATGTATAACGTATAACGTCTTGGGTAGAGACCTCATCTCTCCTCAAGGCGTTATTTGTTTTCAAAAATTCGGTGGTGAATTTTCAGAAAATATTGTTTTATTAATTTCTTCATGTTATCCTTAGAAAAATTCAAACAGGAGGTTTTAAACATGACACACGCAACGCTCATCCAAAAACGACTGATTGTGATTAAGAGTAGGGACTGAAGATTCATTTCTCGTTTGAGAAAATGAAGATCCAGGCCCTTTTCGTCATTTCGACAAGGCGTCTGAGCAAACGACGCCTATCCACAAACTTAGTGGATGAGGCTTTTTTTATGAAATTAGGATGAATGGAGGACAACACATGTTTAAGACAAAAGATACATTTGCTTTAGGATTTATGATTTTTGCTTTATTTTTCGGTGCGGGTAACCTAATCTTCCCACCGGAACTCGGTGCGCTTGCGGGTTCACAGTTCCTTCCTGCCATCCTTGGTTTTATCGTAACGGGTGTCGGTCTTCCTTTGCTCGGCTTACTTGCAGTTGCCTCTATCGGGGGTGGCATCAAAACACTTGCTGCACCACTCCCTCGTTTTGTAGGTGCTGCCTTGACGTTCGCACTCTATGTTGCAATCGGTCCCTTTTTCGGAATTCCGCGAACATCGGTTGTCACGTATGAGCTCGGAGTCGTACCATTTCTTGGTGCTCCCTCACAAATGACGTTGATCATCTCATCGAGTCTCTTTTTCCTTGCCACACTTTATCTTGTACTACGACCAGGAAAATTACTTGAGATCATCGGGCGTTTCATCACACCATTATTACTGATTGCTCTTGCTGCATTAAGCATCAGTAGCATCATTTCGCCACTTTCGGGTGTCGCTTCACCAAACGAAGCGTATGAGACGACTGGACAGGCATTCATTCAAGGTTTCCTTCAAGGATACTTAACGCTTGATGCACTCGGCGCCTTGGTATTTGGTGTCGTCGTACTGCATACATTGAAAAGCCGAGGCGTTCATGAACGAAAAGCACAATTTAAAGTCGTCACTCGTGCCGGAATTATCGCTGCCACTGCTTTGACTCTCGTCTATGTCGGACTTGGAATGATCGGACGTAACACCTTTGCCGCCATCGGAAAAGTTGATGGTCCAGCACTTCTTCAGCATTATGCAAATACTGCCTTCGGCTCAATCGGTTTAGCTGTACTTGGTCTTGCAATTCTGCTTGCATGTCTGACGACATCAGTTGGTCTCGTCACCGCATTTGCAGAATATATGATGACGATTTCCAACCGTGTATCTTTAAAAGCGGCAAGTATCTTCACGACTGCTCTCGGTCTTACGGTATCGATCGTCGGATTGCAGACATTGTTATCTATCGCCGTCCCGGTATTAATGTTCCTTTATCCAATCGTCATCGTCTTGATTGCATTGACATTCATGCGTCATCTGTTCCGTCGTAAGTCGGTCGTTTATCAATCAACTCTTGGTGTAACGATTTTCTTCTCATTCTGTAGTGCGTTGAATCAACTTTCGCTTTTCCCGGGAAATCTTAAAACGTTCTATCAATCCTTGCCTTTAGTAGATCAAAGTTTAGAATGGTTATTCCCAACACTCATCGCCTTCGGTATCAGTTCATGGTTTGGACACGTTTCCAGTGCTTCTATCACACAAAAACGCGCTAGCTAGTGATTCCGCTTTCATCGCTATGGTATGATGAACAAAATGGTTCTATTAATGGAGGCGTCATATACATGGATAAGATTGCTTGGATTACCGACAGCATGGCTTTTTTTGAGCCAGGAGAGGCTGAAAAAATCGGAGTCCATGTGATACCGACTTTACTCATCTTAAACGGAGAGTCTTACCGGGAGTATGTCGATATCTCGATTGAACAGCTTGATCAAAAAATGCGAGAAGATTCCCACGCTTCACCGACGACTTCTCAACCATCATTCGGTGATTTCGTAACCTTGTATGAACAATTGCTTGAAGATGGTTATGATTATGGGTATGCGATTCATATCACGAGTGGACTGAGCGGCACATATTCGAGTTCCGTCGCTGCAGCTGAAGCTGTCGGTTTCCCCTTATACGCGATTGATTCGTATACAGGTGCTGCGAATCAGCAAGAACTTGTCCGGATCGCACAACGACTCGTTGCTGCTGGTAAAGGTCCAGATGAAGTCATGTCTACGCTTGAGACATTCAAACACAAATCGCATTTTTATCTGATCATCGGAAATATGGAGACGATGCGACGGAGCGGACGTGTCTCAGGAAGTCAATTTTTACTAGCAAACATGCTCAATATTAAACCAATCGCTCAATTTAATGAGGAAGGACGACTTGTCCCATTTAAAAAAGTCCGTTCCATCAAAAAAGCTTTTAAAGAAATGGTCAGTGAAATTTCATCAAAAGTCAGTGCTCATGGTGTATATGATCGGACGCTTTATGTCAGTCATACGCTCGCTCATGCCGCTGCTGAAGAATTACGGCGCTTGATTTCTACAGAACACCCGGAGCTTCAAGTACGCATTACCCAATTTGGTCCTTCCATCTTGGCACATGCTGGCGCTGAGACGGTCGGTGTGTACTGGTTCGACGAGATTCCTTTACCGACAACTTGATAGCTTGCACGAAACGATGAAAAAACCGGACGGTCTGCTTGAGACCGTCCGGTTTTTTCATGTCGTTTCATACTTACGAAATAGTTCTTCTAATAATACGGCTTCGTCCGTCGTCCGTTGAATCGGCTCATGCGGAAGCGTGATTGCACTTGATAACGTTTCAGAAGGATATACATCAATCGAAACTTGTTCCATTTCGATGAGATACTCAAGGATGGAATCAAGTGATGTCTCCTTATTGAATTGACGAAGCCAATTTTCATATCGACGATCAACTTTTCCTTCTTTGAGCAAAATCTTTCCATCGTCAATGATTGCCCACTTAGGTGGCGCATCGATTTGAAAGAGTTCCAACTGCTGGTACTCTTCTATCGTTCGTTTCGTCACCGGAACAACACCGTTAATCGATACTAACCGTTTTAATCTAAGATGCGCTCGCATCGTCATGAAACGAGGTCGCCCAGCGACTCGCTCGACAAGCAACGTCGGCTTGTCGATGGAGCGCATCGTCTCTTCATCAAATAATAAACTATGATCAACATCTAACAGTAACATCAAGCCACTCCTTTTTTTCTACGGGAGACGATGAATGCATAGGAGCTACATAAAAGAATCGCAGCAAAACAATATCCACCGATTACATCTGAGAAATAGTGAACGTTTAAAATGATTCGAGAAGCTCCCATGGCGAGAAATAAACCAATCGTCACGATTGATACAAGTACCTTCCCACCTGTTTTAAGATGACGAAACGCAACGACGAGAAATCCAGCATATACGGCAAAAGCCATCGCTGAGTGACCACTCGGAAAACTGTATCCTACGCCACCAACCAATTCATTTAACGAGGGGCGCTCTCGGACAAAAGCGAATTTAACGACTTGATTCAATACACCTACTGATATTGCCATGATCACATACCAGATGCTTGCGATACGATCTCGCCACAATACATAACTTAGTATTCCAAGTAACACCGTCATCGTCATCGCCCCTGGACCCGATCCGAGTTGAGTAAACCAAGAAACGTAATCCCCTGGGACGTGTTGCGACATGTATGACGATAATTGGGCATCAAATAAAAAATAGCCTGTCATCCGAATGGAGACAGCGATGATCACGAACAAGACGACAGCGATGGATGCACCAATCCACGCCCCTCTCGCACCCCGCATCAGTATGTCCCCTTACGTTCTTCTAATTCTTCTGCTGAATAGTCTTCCTTATCTCGCAATCGATGCGCTAGTCGTCCGGATGCATTTGCTGCGATGGCTGCGACGATATCATCCATGAACGTGTTGACTTTTCCGTCCCCAAGCTTCGTATCGAGTTCTTTGATGATACCGACCTTTGCTTTATCCAAATAGCCGAACGTCGTAACCGCAATCGAACCATACGTGTTGACGGCACCAATCGCAATCGTCTCATCTACGCCAAATAGCCCTTCATCGCTTTGGATGATGGACAGGAGGGGTTCTGATAATAACCCTTTTTCCGCCAAGATGTCTAGTTCTGCTCCGACGAGAATCGCATGTTGTAATTCACGTTTTTCAAGAACACGTTCTACTGAACTGACACATGTTTCAATTGTCAGATCCACCGTGTAGGGGGCCTGCATTTGGTAAACGATCTCAGCGATTGCATGAATCGTCACCCCTCGTTCATGTAACTTATCGATAGCTGCCTGTTTGACCTCTTTTGAATGTGTTTTCTTCATGACTATATCCACCTCTCCAACAAAGTACTTCATTAGTATACACGGATTCTGAACCTCCTCTCAAACTTCTTTGACATCGACGCCAGAATCCGTCATGATTATTTTGTAAAGCGTTATCATTTCAGGGGAAAGTAGGGGATTTTCGATGAACATCGGGGTTGTATTGTTTCCATCGAAACGCGTTCAAGATTTTGCAAATTCATACCGAAAGAGATATGACTCGAAGTATGCACTGATCACACCTCATATCACGCTACGGGAGCGGATGGAAGTCGATGAGACAGAATTAGACCACATCGTGACGGAGTTGAATCGAATCGCGTCCGAAACGAAGCCTGTCAATTTGCACATCCAAGGAGCTCGTTCGTTCCATCCGACGAACAATGTCTTGTTCCTTAAAGTAATGCCGACGGATGAGTTAGAACAATTACATCGCGCTTTGCATACGGGACCACTCGAACATAAGCCGAAATACGATTTCTTGCCACATATCACAATCGGTCAAGAACTGTCGGATGTCGAACTGTTCGATGTACTAGAACGTCTCAAGATGGAAGATATCCGTTTCCAAGAGGACGTCACGAAAATGGCTTTATTGTATGAACTGGAGAACGGTGCTTGGAGTGTCTATGAGACATTCCGCTTCACAGGTCAATGAATGATTAAACTTCCCGGTCGAAGCTTCGACCGGGAAGTTTTAGTTCTGGTAATACACCGTATGCATTTGCCTGTTCTTCTAAAAAGTCGTCTGCTTCGTGTTCGCGGTAAGGATCAGTTGGGCGTATCGGTTGAACTCGAGCGACTGGTTCAGTCTTTAGCTGTGGATCGACACGTACTTGACGATTGACATATTGTACGACTGTAAAATCGATTGCGTTCATCCTCTGCACTTCCTCTCTCCTTCTAGTGACAGTTATATTTGATAGTTCCCCGATCGAGCACAAAAAAAACCAAGCCTCCCGCATGGGAAAGCCCGGCTTAATCGATCGTGTATTAAAGAATGTGGAACCCGCTATCGACGTGAAGGATTTCTCCTGTCACCCCACTCGACATTTGTGAAAGCAAGAACAGTCCACTTTGACCAATTTGTTCTGTCGTCACGTTACGATGAAGTGGCGCACGTTCTTCGATGCTATCAAGAATTGAATTGAAGTCGCCGACACCTTTTGCGGATACTGTCCGAATTGGACCAGCTGAGATCGCATTGACACGAACGCCTTGCTGACCGTATTCAGCAGCGAGATAACGAACGCTTGCATCTAATGCGGCTTTCGCAACACCCATGACGTTGTAGTTCGGAACCATCTTCTCACCACCGAGGTACGTCAACGTGATGACGGATGCATCTTCCGTAAAGAAATCTTTCGCCGCTTTGACGACTGCTGTTAAGCTGTAAGCTGAAATATCAAGTGCTTGCGCGAACTGTTCACGCGTTACCCCAGAAAATTCACCACGAAGCGCTTCTTTATCCGCGAATGCGATCGAGTGAGCAATCCCAGAAATTTTACCGTGATCTGCATGGATCGTTTGGAAGACCTGTTCGATCTCTTCATCACTCGTGACATCACACGTATAATAAGAAGCCGGTCGTGATAATTCTTGTCCTAATTTTTCAAGTGGTGCCTTGAAGCGTTCCCCGACATATGTAAATGCCAGGCTTGCTCCAGCAGCGTCGAGCGCACGTGCGATACCCCATGCAATCGAACGTTGGTTAATGACGCCCATGACGACGTACGTCTTGCCTTCGAGTGAAGGATAAATATTCATGATAAAGTCCCCCTTGAATTAGTACCTGGTAATAAAACCTATCTTCAGGTTACAAAAACGTAACGCTTCTGTCAACCATCGCTCTTGATATTGCGGATTTGATAAATTACGGTAATATAGAAAGAGATAGAAAGTAGGGATGAAATGAATCGATTCAAATCATTTACACAACGTTATGATCATACGTTGCTTTTTTTACTCGCCTGTCTGATGGTCATCAGTATCATCGCCATCTATACAGCACAACCTTCGCTTAAAGGTGCGATCAGTGCCATTAACTTCTCTGCCAAACAAATTCAATGGTATGTCATCGGCTTCATGGCGTTATCCGTCGTCATTTTCATCGATTATGAACAGTTGAAGCGATTCCACTGGTTTTTATATGGAGCAGGTATCGTATCGTTAATCGGTCTTGTCATTTTCCGTGGTACACCAATCGTCACTGAAATCAAAGGGGCATACGGTTGGTATCAATTCCCCGTTATCGGTACGGTTCAACCGGCTGAGTTCATGAAGTTCTTTTTGATCGTTACGCTCGCTGCCGTCATTACCGAGCACAATGCGCGTTATGTTCAACATGAAAGAGATCTCTTGTTACTTATCAAGTTAGTCGCGGTTACAGCCTTGCCGCTCGGTCTTATCATCATTCAGCCCGATTTAGGGATCGGTTTGATTCTATGCGTCATCTTAGCATGTGCGATGTTATTATCAGGACTGAATTGGAAATGGCTTTTGACGATGTTCGGTCTGTTCGCAGGAGCTGTCAT
The DNA here is from genome assembly GCF_018618895.1 of Exiguobacterium sp. s143. Classification (NCBI taxonomy): domain Bacteria; kingdom Bacillati; phylum Bacillota; class Bacilli; order Caryophanales; genus Exiguobacterium; species Exiguobacterium sp. s143. Next base: position 808,257 of record NZ_JACSMX010000001.1, read on the forward strand.
CATCTTCTTTTACCTGTTCTTTTTCCAAAATGATTTACTCGCAACCTTTTTCCCAGGTCACGCGATGAACCGGATCATGGCTTGGTTGCAACCGTTCGAATATGCGGATGATTTGTCGTACCAGCTCGTCCAAGCAATCAACGCGACAGGTTCAGGTCAAATGTTCGGCGTTGGATATGGGAAACTGCAAGTGTTCGTTCCAGAATTGCATACAGACTTCATCTTTACGACGATTGCCTCACACTATGGTTTCATCGGGGCTGCCATCGTCTTGATCGTCTTGTTCCTGTTCGTCTATCGCTTGATTCAGATTGCTCTCGAGACAGCTGATCCATTTGGTACCTATATCGTGACAGGATATGTCGCGATGTTTACGTTCCAAATCTTCCAAAACATCGGGATGACGATTGGTGTCTTACCGATCACAGGTCTTCCCTTACCGTTCATCAGTTATGGTGGATCAACGATGATCGTAAACCTCGTCGGTCTAGGATTGATTATGGCAATCGCCTCTCAATCTCGGATTTCCATGTTCGATGAAGACTAAACACAAATAAAAGGCAGTGGACCAAGTCCACTGCCTTTTATTTGTGTACTTCATCATTCCAGTCGGAGATCCTCAGGAAGTGGTGCTTCAAAACGAACCCGTTCTCCCGTAGCAGGATGAAGGAACGTTGCTGATGCACTATGGAGCGCCTGACGCGGCAGTAACGGGTTCCCTTGATACATCGTATCGCCAATCAAAGGATGCCCAAGAAAAGCAAGATGGACACGAATTTGGTGTGTCCGACCTGTCTCTAGTCGGATATCGAGTAATGAGATTTCTTGGTCAAAGGCTCGAACTAGACGGCTATTTAAGATATGCGTAATGGCTCGTTGACCATCTGGTCGTACCATCCGTTCCATGAAGGAATGATCGGTTTGACCAATCGGTTGATCAATTGTTTGTACCGGTACGTTTCCGGGTGCATACGCTAAATAATGTCGTTCTAATTCATTGGATCGTTGCATGAGACTCATCCGGTGATGGGCAAGCCCATGTTTCGCGAACAAGACAAGACCACTCGTATCACGATCGAGCCGATTAACGATATGGATTGCATACGGAATTCCTTGTTTTCGGTAATAACCAAGGACATAGTTCGATAATGAGCGTTCTGGATGCAGTCGAGACGGAATCGATGCCATGCCCGGCGGTTTATTGACGACGAGCAACCAATCATCTTCAAACAAAATATCAAGTTCCCCTTCTGTCGCCACCATATCCGGTGCTGGTGTCTCTTCCGGGAAGAAGACATGGACATGATCACCCGCGTGTAAGACGTCGTGGACGTTAACATGCTGACCATTACGCGTGATATCCCCATGATTTTTAATCGATACTAACATTTTTCGCGAAATCCCTAAGCGGGTCGTACAAAAATGACTGACACGCCAGCCATCCTCGTTGTCAGTCACCATCTGTTGTAGCTGAAATCCATTCATGTTTCCATTTCCTTTACTTTAACGTCTTTCGTCTGCCAGGAAAGATTCCCGCACCCGTTGCCAGAACGGGAAAGAACGAAAACGAGCAAATTTCACTTTTTTATCAGAGACCCGGCATCGAATCGATGTCACGTTTTGATGAATGATTGAAGCATAGTGGTCATAGGTCATCTGAAAATCAATCGGATTAACGGGACGAATTTCGACATCATGATGTTTCGGTAACAACATCGGTGAGCCGATCGTCCGGTAAACACGATTGTTGATGGAAGCCATCTCTGTAATTTGAATTGCTTCGAGCGCCGGGTGAACGATCGCTCCGCCGAGTGCCTTATTGTAAGCTGTCGAACCAGACGGTGTTGATACACACAACCCGTCCCCTCGGAATGTTTCGAAGTAGTCGCCTCGAATCGATAAATCGCAAACGAGCGTCTGATTAAAACTTTTAATCGTACATTCATTCAAGGCAAGCAGTTGGTTGTGTGAACCGTCCGCATAATCAATCGAGAGTTCAAGCAACGGGTATTGAACCGTCGCTAAATCCTGCTTCGCGATATGATCAATCAGTTCATCCATTTCTTCAGGGCGCCAATCCGCATAAAAACCAAGATGTCCCGTATGAATCCCAACAAGCGTAATTGTCTCTACTTGATCGAGATACGAATGAAACGCCTGTAACATCGTTCCGTCTCCACCAATCGAGACGACGATTTCCGGCTGGCTGACATCAAGAATACATCCCCGATCCGTCAATGCCTGCTCGAGTTGCTGTTTCAGCGCATGAGATCGCTCATCATCACGAGCCGTGATTGCAAAACGCATGGTCATCCCCCTACTCTTTTAATCGTTCAGACGCCTTAGCGTCGCGTTGAAAGACGAGTTGTGCATCTTGGATTTCTACTTTCAGCTGGCTCATCTCCGCATCAAGCAAAAATGCTGCCTCTGCTGCACGACGCAGACGCTCACGCGTCTCTTCCGGAATATTTCCTTGGTACTTATAATTCAACGAGTGTTCAATCGTTGCCCAGAAGTTCATCGCAAGCGTTCGAATTTGAATCTCGACTAACGTCGGAACTTCACCTTCGATCGTCTGTACCGGATAGGCAATGATGACGTGATACGATCGATAGCCACTATCCTTTTTTTGCGTAATGTAGTTCCGTTCTTCGACGATTTTAAAATCTCCGCGCGAGCGCAGCAGCTCAAGGACATGAATGATATCATCGACGAATTGACACATGATACGTAATCCGGCGATATCCTGCATGTCTTGTTCTAATGACTCACGCGCAATTGCTTTTCGTTCCGCTTTTTGAAGAATGCTCTTTACAGGTTTGACCCGTCCTGTGACAAATTCAATCGGTGAATGTTCTCCCCGTTGCTGAAATTGTTTACGAATCGCTTTTAGCTTAACTTTCAACTCATCGACCGCGATTTGATACGGCGCAAGAAATAAATCCCAATTTTCTTTTGTCATCTGATTTGTCACCACTTTTAATCGAATAGTATTGGTTCACTGCCTGTTCCTACCTCATTCATGTTATCATATTTTCAGACATTCAACTAGAAAGGCGTGATTCCGATTAGACAAGAATTGGAAATCGAATTTAAGAACTTATTGTCTGAACAAGAATATCTATCGTTATTTACCCATTATGCGTCAACAAAACAACCCATTTGGCAAGCAAATGATTATTTTGATACGCCTGATTTTGAACTTCGAAAAAAAGGTGCTGCTTTACGGATTCGTGAGAAAAAACAAGGGCTCGTACTGACTTTAAAACAACCTCATGAGGAGGGGTTGCTTGAAACGCATGTTACGTTATCATCAACTGAAGCAGAAGATCTATTCAAATACGGTCTAATTCATTCCGAAGAGATGAACGAACAGCTAAAGTCATTTGATTTACAGGGATCTTTAGAACATTTAGGTCGATTAGAGACAGAACGAATCGAAACCGTGCTCCCGGAAGGATTGCTTGTCCTTGATAAAAGTCGCTATCTCGGACATACCGATTATGAGTTAGAGTTTGAGGTCAGTAACTTCGAACAAGGGCAAAAGGATTTCGAGCGAATTCTTTCAGAACACGACATTCCACAACGCAAAACAAAAAATAAAATCGTTCGCTTTATGGAACGTAAAGCGCTTTCTTGATTTTTCGTGTAGAAATGAACAAGCAAAACCTTTGCTCTTTCTTTTTTTTCGTTGCTAAAATAGGGTAACGATAACAACAGGAAGGGGTGAACGGATGGAACACGCACAATGTAACGGATCTTATTGTTCATTGGACGAACCATCGATTCAACAACCGACGAAACCTCTGGAAATCTATCATTTTCTAGATGTGACACAAACGGATGGTTTACGGTTGATACCCGTTCTCAAGAAGTTAGAACTAGAATATGGCCATCTGTTCCGTCTTCGGACGATTGCAACGATTCCATGTGCTCCATCACGATCCGCATGCGACATGTCACCACTCGTCATTCTAAAAGCAATTGAGCTTCAAGGAAAAACGTTTGGTATGCGATTCATGCGACGCCTTCGAATGCTTCATAACGTCGAAGGAGAAAGTGCTTATAGTCGACCATCATTGATGCGGCTAGCAGAGGCATTAACGGAGTATGGTTTGGATTTAGATGAGTTCCATCGTGATGTCTCGTCGGATACGATTCAGCAAATGCTCGAGAAAGAAACCGAACTAGTCACCGAATGGGATGTTCGGATTCTTCCAACACTCGCTTTCGTTGGAGACGAAGAAGCGATCAAAGCAGAAGGACCTTATGAGTATTTGGTGTATGTCTCGATCTTAAGTGAATTGCTAGATCATACGATCGAAAAACAACCGAAGCCACCACTCGAACAATTCTTGAGACGGTATGAAACAGCAACAACGGCTGAAATCGCCTTTATTTATGACGCTCCTGAATCCCAGATTGAACACGAATTAAAAAAATTGGTCTTGCAACAAAAATGTGCTTCTCTATCGTACTGTGATGGAAAAGTATGGCGTCATTTAAAAGATTCGGCACATGCATGATAAAAACAACAAAAAGGACAGTGAAGCACGCTTCACTGTCCTTTTTGTGTTCAATCATAGATAAAAGAAAAAGTCCCTCATGACGAGAAGGACTTTTTCTTTTGACCATTGGATGGGGGAAAAAGAGAATCGACTGGGGAATGTGACCCTCTTCACAATATAAGTATATCGTGGTTCTCTTTTCTTTTCCACTCTTTGTTCACTTTGTCACAAAGATGTCACTCTGCTAACAAAGCTTCAAATTCATCTAGGACACGTTCAAATTGACGCAGTGCTGCTTCAACTGGTGCTTTTGTTGTCATATCAACACCCGCAGCTTTTAATACTTCGATTGGATAATCACTTGATCCCGCTTTTAAGAAATTGTTGATGTATCGCTCTACAGCAGGTTGTCCTTCTTCTAGAATCTGATCCGTCAAGGCAGCAGCAGCAGAAATGCCCGTTGCATACTGATAGACATAATAATTGTAATAGAAGTGTGGAATCCGAGCCCATTCTAGACCGATTTCTTCATCCAATACAATTTCTTCTCCGAAGTATTTTTGATTCAACGCATAATACGTTGACGTTAAGAATTCCGGTGTCAGCGATTGTCCAAGACGAGCCGCATCATGAATTGCATGTTCGAATTCAGCGAACATCGTTTGTCGGAACAATGTTCCACGGAATGTTTCGAGTTGATTGTTTAATAGATAGAGTTTTTCTTTACGATCCGTTACTTTCTTCAATAGATAGTCGTTCAACAATGCTTCATTCGTCGTTGAGGCAACTTCTGCGACGAAGATTGAATAATCACCATATGGATATGGTTGAGACTTCCGCGTGTAATAACTATGGACAGAATGTCCGAATTCATGTGCGAGTGTAAAGAGGTTGTTGATGTTGTCTTGCCAGTTCATCAAAATGAACGGCTGTGTATCATAAGCACCAGAAGAGTAGGCTCCACTCCGTTTACCACGCGTCTCTCGGACATCAACCCAACGTTCAGACAACCCTTCTTCGAGGATGTGCTTGTACTCTGCTCCGAGCGGTGCGAGCCCTTCGACCATCAATTGTTTCGCTTCCTCGTAAGAGACTTTCATCTCCACCTCAGAAACGAGCGGTGTGTACATATCATACACGTGTAGTTCATCGAGTCCGAGCACTCGCTTACGTAGGGCGACGTAACGATGGAGCAATGGTAAATGTTCATGTACCGCTTCAACTAATCCATCATAGACGGACTCAGGAATCGCATTACCGTGTAAAGCTGCTGCGCGTGCCGATGGGAACTTCCGGACATCTGCATAGAAGTTGTCTTTCTTAACTGACCCAGCAAGTGTCGAAGCGAGCGTATTCGTGTATTTCGCATATGTTCCATACATCGCTTTAAATGCTGCTTCACGGACCGAACGATCAGATGATTCCAGGAATGTGATGAAGCGACCATGTGTCAACTCTGTCTCTTCTCCGTCTTCCCCTTTGATTTTCGGGAATGTCAGATCTGCATTGTTCAACATACCGAACGTCGTACCGGATTGACCGAGTACTTCTCCTGCCTTTGCAAGAATCGCTTCTTCCGCTTCCGTCAGGACGTGTTCACGCTCTTGATTCAATTCATCAAATGCATGACGATACATCGCAAGATCTGGATTCTCATTAAGATACGTCTCAATCGTTGACTCAGGTACAGCTAATAGTTCTGGTGTCATGAAAGCAAGTGTTGCTCCGATTTGCGACGCGAGTGTTCGAGCACGGTCGTTCATTGCTTGGTAGAAACTATCTGCTGTATTTTCGTCATAACGCATGTGCGCGTATGTATAAAGCTTATAAAGACGTCTTGAGACTTCGTCTCGTAACTGTAACCCTTCATAGAGCGTTTCTGCACTCTGTCCAAGACGACCCTTATACTCGACGAGTAATGGGAGCATTGCTTTCACCGATTCGAATTCTTCTTCCCACGCTTCGTTCGTTGCGTAAATCGACTCTAGATTCCATGTTTCTGTAACGTCAACATCTTGACGTGTTAATACTTCTGCCATTTCCCTCACTCCTTTAATTCAGTTATACCTGTTTTCTTTTCGACAAACAATCGAAGTGCTCCTGCTAAAGCAGCTTATTCGCCTCCTCAATCCGCTCCATCCATTCCCTGACGAGAGCACCAATCAAATCTCTTTCAATCGATAGATTCAATTGGTGAAGCAGTTGATTTATGACATATTCCAGACGGCTCAAAGTGTACCGCCCTTTTATCTCTAAAAAGACGACGATTTGAAATTCAAAGGGATGGACGGGTAGAAATAATAGACGTGTGATGGGGAGAAAGGCAAAAGAGGGAAGATTTTGTAGATGGAAACCTGATTGATACAGTGGGATCTTGAGGATGCGTGGAGGTAATGAAGGATAAAAAGGACGTCGCCGATAGCGATGAACGATTCCTTGCCATCGAGCGATTGAAAATTTCCGAGGAAATGATGAAGGTTCTTTCGAAAGAAAATCAGATAATGAGAGCGGTTGAACCGTACAATAGACATGATGTTTTGCAAAAGGAACCGGATGTCGAAATCTCCGGATTTGATTCTCGACGATCAGATCCAAGTAATCATGTTGTAAAAATGCTTGTCGCATCCAACCTTGCAATCGCAACGTGACACCATGTGAAGGATGAAATCCGATCCACCGAACCGTTTGTTCTTGTTTCGCATCAAGCCTGGCTCGTCTGATCCATTCCTCTGCTGACATCGGAGAACGTTGAATTTCAATCCCGATTTTCTTTTCTGGTATCCACAGATCAAAACGTCTCTCCCCAGTCATCCATTCAATTTCGACTTGGACACCTGCGTTTATTAAAGAATCCGCAATCCGCTTTTTCCAAGACATATGCACGTTGCTTTCTCCTGAACAAGCTGAGATATGTGCAAAGTGTGGTCGTCGTCCTTGCCTGACGCGCAATGGCTTCAGGCAATACGGACAACGTAAGGACATCGTTTTTAATTCATGGATGGGAAATCTGTGAATCATGATGCGTTTACCAGAAGCATCAATGGCTTCAAACATCTGAATCGTCCCCTTTTACTAAAGTAACGGTGAGAATAAACGTGAAATCGATTCAATTAATCGACGGCGTAATGGACGCCGATGGAACATATCAGCATCAACTTGTGTCGAATGGCTAAAATCTTCATAAAAATCACGTGTCAGTTCATGGACAGAGTTCGTTCCATATAAGAAAGCATTCACTTCGAAATTCAAATGAAAACTACGTAAATCCATGTTCGCTGTCCCAATCGTTGCGATGGCGTCGTCCACAACGATGACTTTCGAGTGCATGAATCCCTTATTGTACTCGTAAATTTTCACACCAGCTCGTAGCAAATCATCAAAATAAGAACGGCTCGCATAAAATACGATTTTATGGTCTGGAAAGCTCGGTAGCAAAATACGGACGTCAATCCCTGCCATTGCAGCTGTCTTCAGCGCTGTCATGAGATCTTCGTCCGGTATCAAATACGGGGAAGCAATATAGACCGATTCACGCGCTTCCGTGATGAGCCCGAAGTAAAGTGATTTCATTGCCTCATATGGCTCATCAGGACCGCTCGCAATGATTTGAACACCTCCTGTTGCTTCTTCAACGTACTCAAGTGGCTCCATGTAAAACGGTGTAAACAGCCGTTCACCGGTCATGTAATACCAGTCTTGCAAAAAAATCAGTTGGAGTTCAGAGACAGCCTCTCCCCTTACGAGAAGATGGGTATCACGCCAAAAACCAAAATGTTGATCACGACCGATATACTCGTCGCCAATGTTGATTCCACCCGTAAATGCAACCGTTCCATCGATGACGACGATTTTCCGATGATTCCGGTAGTTTGATTTACTCGAAATAAACGGTAAGACGACGGGGAAAAACGCACGAACCTCAACACCAGCTGCCTGCATCTTCTTGAAATAATGTTTATCCGTCGAAAAACAACCGACGGCATCATAAAGAAAGCGGACCTCGATTCCTTGCTTAGCCTTTTCAATCAACGCTTCCTGTAGCTGAAGCGCAAGTTGATCATCGCGTACGATATAGTACTCCAAATGAATATGATGCTGTGCTTGACGAATCTCTTCTAAAAGAATTGGAAACTTTTCCTGACCATTCGTCAAGATTCTTGTATGTGTATTATACGAAATCGGAAGGCGACTGATTGAATCGATAAGTGTCACAACTTTTCCATAATGTCCTTCTTGGAACACTGATTGGTGTACCCCTGCCTTAAACTGGGTACGATACTTAATGTAAGACTCTTCATCAAGCATTGCCTTCAGTCGAAACATTCGTTTTCGACGGTAGTTCTGACCAAATGTGAAATACACGAATACGCCAACGACAGGCAATGCCATCATGACGAGTGCCCAGACGAGCGTTCGTTCTGGGTTTCGATTTTCGAGTAGAATGATGACGAACACGCTCATGACGACCAAGATGATGACGATGGACAGCCACCCTACCATATAGACACTCCAATAGTAGGATAAAAAGGCAATCAAGCCGATGGTCAAGATGAGGGTCATGAGAAGTTGTACACGTCGTAGCATGAATCCCCCTCCTTTTATGTAGGTAGTACAAATCGTATTTAAACTGATGACAGAAAGGAAGCGTTTAAATGGGTACGTATATCATTACTGGTGCAACAAGTGGAATTGGTGAGGCAACTTCCCTTCAACTCATTCGGGAGGGACATACCGTCCTTGCGATTGGTCGCAATGAAGAAAAGGGATCCTCTCTTGAATCAAACGGAGAAGGACGTTTATATTTCTTCCCTGTCGACTTAGCTGATTCCTCTGCAATCGATGCGTTCTTTGAAGAAACACAAGAAGATTTCCCAGAAATCGATGGTATTTTCAACAATGCAGGTACTTTCGGGAAACCCGTTGCACCTGAACGTGTCTCCGATCAACAAAAAGAAGTATTCCAAGTGAACTATCATGCGCCCGAACGAATTATCCAGCTCGCGACGAAACGCTTCTCAAAGGGTGCTTCCATCGTCAATAATAGCGCCATCGTAGGTCATGTTAAGTTTCCAGCAATGCTACTGCCTTACGCTTCGTCTAAAAGTGCTTTACTGACGCTAACAAAGACATACGCCGCCCGCTTCCATGGTAAGTACCGATTTAATGCTATTTGCCCGGGACCAGTCGATACAGCGCTCAGTCATGCGTTATATGGCGGGAAAGATAAATTTGATCTCGCAATGAAACATCACCTTCGAGGTGAGCCCGCACAACCTTCTGAAATCGCTGAGGTCGTTTGTTTCTTACTATCAAACAAAGCAAGTTACATCAACGGTCAAGCGCTCATCGTAGATGGAGGCTATACCCTCACTTAATACCAGAACAAAAGGAGGTATCACGATATGTGATCCTCCTTTTCCTCGCACTTTTTCTGACCTTAGTTCGGAAAATGTTTCCGAATGAACGGAAAGACATCTGAAGCAATAATCTGTTTCCCGTATTCAGCTACAGGATGTATCGTTTGTTCGCTGAACTGGAGATACTCTGCGATTAAACTCATGACGTTTTCTTGCGCTTCTACGTTCACATCATCTTCGAAATGAACATGCAGTAAATAGAGTCCATCTTTTTGATAAAGCGCTGTTTCAAGTTCTGCGAATACAGGAGCATTCGCATATTGACTGAGCGCGATGATATGTTCGAAATCGCGAGTTTCAAATAAAACATCTTGGCTTAACTCTGTATCTTTATCTTCTGTCTCAGACATCGCTGATCGTAAAAGTGAATCGAGTTCGTCTTCATCGACTTGCTCACCATCAACTGCATTTTTCGCGATCGTTACAGTGACTTCAAGACCTTTTTCAAATGCTTGCACTTGTATCCATAGTGGACCTTCGAAGGAGATGGACTCTTTTTCATTCGCTTCGTCCATCATCTGCCAGAATAACTGTTCTCCCCGTTCCCGGTTATACCAAATCTCATCTCGGGCAAAACCACGGCGTTCGATGTCGGTGTACGTGATGAAGAACTTGACCGTATTGTCATTGACGCGTTCGATTTTCAAACTGTCCACTCCTTTCTTCTCGTTCCTTATCTAGAATACGAACGAGGACATGACTTGGATTCATAGTTTTAAATCCGAAGGATATATTTCTATTCCTTTGTTATCTTTATTTTAACCTTTTTTATCGGTAACAAAAAGCACACTGCTCACGAAGCAGCGTGCTTTTTAAAATTACTCGTTTACAAGACGCTGCGCTTCCAAAAGTTGGAATGTACGCACCTTGCGCGGTAAGAATCGACGGATTTCATCCTCGTTGTATCCAACTTGAAGGCGTTTTTCATCAATCAAGATTGGGCGACGCAATAATCCTGGATATTCTTGAATCAAATCGTATAGGTGCTGCAACGATAAGTTTTCAACGGAAACATCGAGTTTCGAGAAGACTTTTGAACGTGTTGAGATAATCTCGTCCGTTCCATCTTCCGTCATACGAAGAATCTGTTTGATTTCATCGAGCGATAATGGTTCTGAAAAGATATTACGTTCAACGAACGGGATTTCATGTTCTTCAAGCCACGCGCGTGCTTTCCGACAAGAAGTACAACTTGGTGAAGTATAGAGTGTTACCATTGAAAAACATCCTCCCCCTGATTTAACATCATTCAATACCTATGTGAATAAGCAGATATTGATGATGGTTCTATTACTTGACAGTTTACATCTAATAAAGCAGAAAACCTAGCTTTTTTATAAAGATGAAAGAACTTTTCGTAAAAAAGCTTGTTAAAGCCACCACGTGGCTTTAACAAGCTGGCGTGTGATCAAATGGCTGAGAAATCGTCTCTTTTGCTTTAGGAAGTTTCATTTCTTTCAGTTTTTTCTCTAAAATATCCCGCAAAAGGCGCTTCTTCAGCTTTTTCTTCTTGTCACGTTCTTTCATATTCCGACACCCCAATCGGCCCGAAACAGAACTAACAACCATACGAAAGCAAAATAATCATCTTCTACATTAGTAAGTATACCACGTATCTCAAAAATCTATTCCTACTTTAAGCAATTAAATATGTGAGATTGTCGATTGAGGAATGAAAAACAGTTGCAATTTCTTTCAAATTTCTGTAGAGTGTATAGAAATATCAACGCTCAGAAAGGAGTTTTTCATTCATGGCATTAACACTCGTTACGATTCTCGATCATCCGATCGCTCAAAAATATTTATCTCGTTCTGGTTTGAATCATGCGATTTCAGTAGCGGAACGCGCACTGACGCTTGCTACGAAACGCGGCTTAGATGCTGACACTGCTACGAAGGCAGCACTCTTACATGATATCGGTCATTACGAATGGTATACCGATGGCACTTGGAACTATGATTTATATCGCCAAAATGATATTCATGCCATTAAAGGAGCTGAACGTGCTCACAAACTACTGATTCGCCTTGGTGAAGAACCAGCACGCGCAAAAGAAATTGCTCTCGCCGTTCTTTTGCACACGGATTCTTATCTTCCACCAGGTGCGATCAATCGAACACCTCTTCAACAACTTGTCCATGATGCGGATACGCTGGAAGAACAGCCGGGCGGACTTCATCATTACGAAAAAATTGACTTTGAAGAAGCTATGCGTCGTCTTGATGCAATCGATGCAGTCGTCCATCGATTTGCTCATCTACCGCGTATCGCATCAGAAAATTAAAAGGCATTTCCACGATCAACGTGGAAATGCCTTTTTGCTTTAACAATTATACGAGTTGCGCTTGGTACGCTTCAAGTTCTGCATCCGTCATCGAAACGAAGTGACCAGGCTCGATTTCACGAAGAGGTGGAATGCTCGAATCTTCATCCGATTTACCAACCGGTCCACTCGTCGGACGATCAAAGATGATCCGTTTACGTGTCCGCTCGTGCTCTGGATCCGGAAGTGGAATCGCAGATAAAAGTGACTTCGTATAAGCATGAACAGGATTCTCATACAGACGATCCGCATCACACAATTCAACGAGGTGACCCTGATACATAACACCAATCCGGTCTGAGATATACTTGACCATCGATAAATCGTGGGCGATGAACAAGTATGTCAAACTGCGATCACGTTGTAGTTTTTTCATCAAGTTGACAACTTGGGCTTGAATCGATACGTCGAGTGCTGAAATCGGCTCATCCGCAATGATGAAGTCCGGCTCTACAGCAAGTGCACGTGCGATACCAATCCGTTGACGCTGACCACCTGAGAACTCGTGCGGGTAACGACTCGCGTGTTCTTTCGTCAAACCAACAGTTTCAAGCAAATCATATACACGGTTATTGCGCTCTTCTTTTGAGTTCGCTAAACCATGGATATCGATTCCTTCAGCGATGATATCGCCAACCGTCATCCGTGGATTTAACGATGCATACGGATCTTGGAAGATCATTTGCATTGCACGGTTGAATTTCAATTTGTCTTTACGTGACTTCTTACCATGAACGTTTTCACCTTTAAAGATGACTTCGCCGTCTGTCGCTTCGTATAAACCAATGATCGAGCGACCAGTCGTAGACTTACCACAGCCTGATTCTCCAACGAGACCAAGTACTTCGCCTTCGTAGATATCAAATGAGAGTCCATCAACCGCTTTGACGACGCGTCCACGTCCAATATTGAAATGTTGCTTCAAGTTTTTTACTTCAAGTAATTTATTACGGTTTTCCATTATTTCAGACCGCCTTTCAGAAGCGATTTTGAGAACACGCTGTCCGGACGGTATTTTAACGCCAAGTCACGGATTGCAGCGGGTGGTTCAACGTATGGAGCTTGTGGATGTAGCAACCACGTCGCCGCTTCGTGTGTATCTGAGATTTTGAAGAAAGGTGGTTCTTTCTCGAAATCAATCTTCATCGCGTATTTGTTACGCGGTGCAAACGCATCACCGACTGGTGGATGCATCAAGTTCGGTGGAGTTCCTGGAATCGCCGGAAGATCTTGCGAACGGTCATCAGATGGACGCGGCATTGAGCCTAGTAGTCCCCAAGTATATGGATGACGCGGCTCATAGAAGATCTCATCTACTGTACCTTTTTCAATCAATTTACCAGCATACATGACGGCTACACGGTCAGCCATGTTCGCTACGACACCTAAGTCGTGCGTAATGAAGATGATTGCTGTACCCGTTTTTTGCTGAATGTCTTTCAATAACTCAAGAATCTGAGCTTGAATCGTTACATCGAGGGCAGTCGTCGGCTCATCGGCAATCAACACTTTCGGATTACATGCAAGTGCGATTGCGATGACGATCCGTTGACGCATCCCACCTGATAATTGGTGCGGATATTGTTTCAGACGCGCTTCTGGATTCGGAATTCCTACGAGTGTCAAAAGTTCGAGTGTACGCTTTTTCGCTGCGTCGCCTGTTAAACCTTGGTGACGTTTTAGACCTTCAGCGATTTGTTTATAGATCGTCATCGTCGGGTTAAGTGATGTCATCGGATCTTGGAAGATCATTGCGATATCACGACCGCGGACTTTTTGCATTTCTTTATCCGAAAGCTTAACGAGGTCACGACCTTCAAATAAGATTTCACCTTGTGTGATTTCACCTGGTGGGTTTGGAATCAAACGCATGATTGCTTTTGAAGTAACCGATTTACCAGAACCAGACTCACCAACGATTGCGAGTGTCTCGCCTTTTTTCAAATCAAACGATACACCGCGGACGGCTTGTACCGTCCCGGCATACGTATGGAAAGCGACATTCAGGTCGCGAACAGATAAAATAGTTTCCATTGTGAATGAGCTCCTCTCTAGTTTCCGTTAGCGTCGTAAACGTGGGTCGAACGCATCACGCAGTCCATCTGCCAACATATTGAAGCTGACCATGAGGAGTACGATGACCGTCGATGGAACAACGAGCAAGAATGGGAACGTTTTGAGTTCTTTGTACCCTTCGTTGATCAATGTACCGAGTGACGGTTGTGGTGGTGCAAGTCCTAAACCGATGAAGCTTAAGAACGCTTCGAAGAAGATCGCACTTGGAATCGTGAACATGAGTGAGATGATGATCGTTCCCAAGGTATTTGGAATCAAATGTTTAAAGATCAATCGTGCGCTAGAAGCACCAAGTGTCCGTGCTGCAAGAACGAATTCTTGGTTCTTTAGTTTCAGGATTTGACCACGAACAAGTCGGCTCATCCCGATCCAGCCGGTAATCGTCATCGCAAGGATAATCGTCGTGATCCCTGGTTCAAGAATCAAGATGAACAAGATGATCAAGATCAAGTTTGGTACACCTGTTAAAATTTCAGCAATCCGTTGCATGATGTTATCGACACGTCCACCATAATAAGCAGAAATTCCGCCGTATGTGACACCAACGAGAACATCGATGAGTGCTGCCATCAAACCGATGAACAACGAAATCTTCGTTCCTTCCCAGACGCGTGACCAAAGATCACGACCAAGATGGTCTGTTCCGAACCAGAAGTTCTCCGTCACCTGTTTTTGTTTATAAAAATCAATCGGCGTATCACCAAGTGTTGCCATACCGTCAAAACCAGCCCACTCTAAACCAGTAACTTTAGGTGGAAGTTTAGCTTGCGTGATTGTTTGGGTATAAGGGTCATTACCAGATAAAGTAGGTCCGACTAATGACATGATTGCGATGATGATGATGACGGCAAGTGAGAGAATTGCCGCTTTGTTCTTGCGTAGACGCATCCAAGCATCTTGCCAGAAGTTTAAGCTTTTACCAGCAAGGCGTTCCCCTGCTTGTTCATTGAACTCAACGTGTTGGAACAGCGATGAATCAAACTGTTCTGCTTTTGCATTTGAATTTTGTTCAGCCATTATTTGTTACCCCCCAAACGGATCCGTGGATCAACGACACCGTACAGCAAATCGACGATCAAAATCATGAGAATGAAGACTGCTGAGAAGAACAACGTCGTACCCATGATGACTGTGTAGTCATTTTGTGTGATTGATGATACGAAGAGTTCACCAAGACCAGGTACAGAGAAAATCCGCTCAATGACGAGTGTTCCTGTAATCAATGCAGCTGTCATTGGTCCAAGAATCGTGATCGCCGGAATCAAGGCGTTTCGAACCATGTGTTTCCAAGTAATCGACTGACCATCTAGGCCTTTTGCTTTAGCTAACGTGACATAATCCTGGTTCGTAACTTCTAGCATCTCTGTTCGGACGAATCGAGCAATTGAGGCTGTAACCCCAAGTGATAACGATATGGTCGGCAAGATGGTATGCGCCGGGCTTTCCCAGAACGCGACTGGCAAAACGCCCCATTTCACGCCAACATAGTATTGAAGGAGTGAGGCGAATACGAAGGACGGTACCGAGATTCCGATAACCGATACGAACATTGCACCGTAATCGATCACTGTGTTGTGACGAAGCGCCGCGACAACACCTAAGACGAGTCCTAAAAATACTCCAAGTACTAATGCTTGAACTCCTAATTGAGCCGATGGTCCAATTCGTTCAGAGATTAAATCCGTTACCGGACGGCTATCATATTTGAATGAAATACCGAGATCTCCTTGAAACAAGTTAACCATATACGCTGCATAGCGTTGTGGCAGTGGATCATTCAAGTTGTACTTATCCCGAAGGATGTTCAACTGTTCAGGAGAAAGTTTCTCCTGGTTTTGGAACGGTGAACCTGGTAGCAGATCCATCAGGAAGAAAGTGAACGAAGCGATGAGTAAAAACGTCAGTACGCCGTAAACCAGGCGTTGAGCTAAATAACGGCCCATAAGATGGCACCCCCTATAAAGATTTTCTGTTTTTTTCGAAACATCAATAAAATCAGTATGACCCACAATTGTCGGAACATTCAAGAATTTTGTCATAAAAATTTAAAAATTCTTTTTTTATTGTGCTTTGATTTGATGTTCGCTTGGATGTTTTTCTAATTTCATCCAATAGTCAGAATTTTTCGTTTGATTCCATTATACTTTGCTAACAAAGTAATTAGAACTACTTTTTTACGAAACTTTCACATTTTCGATAAAAATGAGTTTCCATTCATAAAAAGTAGTATAAAACAGGAGCGTACCCGAACTGATCAGGGGACGCTCCCATTCTCGATTACTTAATATCAACGTATTTGTATTGGAAATCTGCTCCGAACACTTGACGGTTGAAATCTTTAACCGTCGGACGGCTCAAGTATGCAGAACCAGCTTGATAGATTGGCGCGATGGCTTGATCTTTCTCAATCAATTGCGCTTCCGCTTGTTTGAAGAGATCGAGACGTTTGTTTAAGTCAGACTCTTCATTCGCTGCGTTCAACAATTTATCATAAGCTGCAGACTTGTACTTGACGTCGTTTTGGCTATTCGTTGATTCGAAGATAGAAAGGTTAGACATTGGATCCTGATAATCCGGGCCCCAAAGTGAGTATGAAACCTGGTAGTCGCCTTTTGTTTCAAGGTCGAGTTTATTCTTGAACGGTTGTTGTTTGATTGAAACAGTGACGTTCGGAAGATTTTTCTCGATTTGACCTTTCATGTACTCACTGATCTTCTTCGCATCTTCATTGTCGAATGAAAGAAGTTCAATCGTCGTTTTCTTATCGCCGTTTGCTTTTTTCCAAAGATCAGCTGCTTCTTTTCCATCACGGTCGAACCAGTTGATGTCGCTCGTATAGTCTTTACCAGACGCATCTTTGATGAATTCTTTTGGAATGAAGCTTGTTGTTGGAATCGAACCGTTCGCAAGAAGCGTATCTGTGATTCCTTTTGGATCGATGGCACGAGCAATTGCTTTACGTGCATCAACATTTTTCATCGTTGCATCTTCGTTATTGAACTTCAAATAAGCGATTGAAGAACGAAGAGCTGTCTTGAATTCAGGCTTCGATTTGTAAGCTTCAACTTGCTCTGAAGTCAAACCAGCGTAATCGATATCATTTGAATCATAGAGGTTTACTACTGTTGACGTATCCTTGACGACACTGACCGTAACTTCGTCGAGTTTGACAGCGTCTTTATCCCAGTAGTTATCGTTTTTCTTCAGCACTCGTTTTGAATCCGTTTTCCAAGATTCCCAAACGAAAGGACCGTTATAGAGTAATTTATCTGGTTTGAGCGAGAAGTCTTTTTCATTCTTTTTGTAGAAGTCTTCACTGATCGGTGAGTACGTACCAAACGATGTCAGTGAAAGGAAATACGGCGCTGGACGCTCAAGTTTTACTTCTAACGTTTTGTCGTCAAGTGCTTTAACACCGAGTTCGTCGACAGCTTTTTTACCCTGTGTAACATCAGCGCCGTTTTTTAACGTGTCAAAGATGTACGAGTAACTAGATGCTGTTTTCGGATCAGCAGCACGTTTCCAAGCGAATTCGAAATCTTGTGCTTTGACGGGTGAACCATCAGACCATTTTGAATCACGAAGTGTGAACGTATACGTCAAGTTATCACTTGAGATATCTGTTTTTTCTGCAAGTGCTGGAATCGCTTTGCCGTCTTTATCGAGACGGTAAAGACCTTCCATCGTATTCCCGATCATGTTGAAAGCAACAGAATCCGTAGCTTTCGCTGGATCCACTGTCGTGATATCCGAAGAGTCTGTTAAGCGTAGATTTTTCTTTCCGTCTGTAGAACCTGAATCACTGTCTCCGCCACCTGTCGAACATCCAGCAAGCACTGCGCTTCCTGCAAGCATGACTGATAATGCGAGACCGACTGTTTTTTTCTTCATCGGTAAGTCATCTCCTTTTCAATTTCCAAGTTGCCATAATGCCTATGACATCAATAACGTCCCGTCGAAACTGCAATGTATTCCCCAAAATGCATTGACCTAGTTTCAAAAACTTAAACGAAGTGATAAATTGATTTTATGTGAGAATAGCATTAACGTCAAGTAAATAGTCACACTATTTGCTATTTTGCATCATTCGTTTGTTACCGATTCGTAACAGGATTAAAAATTTCGTATACTAAGGTTATCAATGCATTTAAGGGGGATTTTCATGCGATCGACCTATTTCCGACCGGTCATCATTGCGGTCATTCTAGTCTTACTTTATACGATATGGGCGACTATCACCGATTCGACGCACGGTATTTTGTACCATCTATCTGGTGGGTTGTTCATTGGAGGCTTTTTGCTTATGGCAATCGGATTCTTTTCCAACATGTCGGCTAACGGCTTCTTCCGTGGAATGACAGCTGGATTTAAAAAACAACGGGAAGCGAAGCTTCGAGAGATTGATGGCGATTACTACGAAGATGATGACGAAGAGGAAGAAGTCCTCCGTAAAAAGCAAAATCGGGCTTCAGCGCGAACGAAACCCTATGTTTCTAGTGGTATTATCTTCATCATCGTCTCACTGATCATCTCTTACTTTTAATCGAAATCACCGTGACGTACCTTCTATCGTATGGTAAACTTAAGTGAATTAAACAAGAAAACACGACGACAAAGAGTAGTAACTTAGGTACATCCCTTTCAGAGAGTCCATGGTGCTGGAAATGGACAGGTGATGCCTACGTGAATGGACTTTCGAGTGGCTGATTCGAATCAAGTAGAGTCAGATGGGTTTGCCCATTACAGCAAATTGAGCGGCTATGCGAATAGCAACTTGGGTGGCAACGCGATGAATCGTCCCTTGATTTTCAAGGGGCGTTTTTTATTTTGATTTTATTATTTGGAGGGATTTCATTATGAAAACGATTTTCTCAGGTATCAAACCAACGGGAACAGTAACACTCGGAAATTACTTAGGTGCGATGAAACACTTCGTGAATTTACAAGATGGTCATGATGCGTATTATTGTGTCGTCGACTTGCACTCGATCACGGTCGATATCGATCGTGTCGAACTGATGAATAATACACGTGCACTCGCAGCTCTTTATATCGCAAGTGGTCTGAATCCAGAAAAATCAACAATCTTTGTTCAATCAGAAGTCAAAGCGCATGCACAACTCGGCTGGATGTTGACGTGTCTTTCTGGAATGGGTGAACTAGAGCGTATGACACAGTATAAAGATAAATCACAAGGAAAAGACCGAATCGGTGCAGGATTGTTTGTCTATCCGACACTCATGGCAGCTGATATCCTACTCTATGATGCGGAACTCGTTCCAGTCGGTGATGATCAAAAACAACATATTGAGTTAACGCGTGACTTGGCTCAACGTTTTAATAGTCGTTACTATGAGACGTTCACATTACCAGAACCAATCATCGCTGAATCAGGAGCACGAATCATGAGCCTGACGACGCCAGACAAAAAGATGTCAAAATCTGATCAGAATCCGAAGGGCTTCATCTCGATGCTTGACGCACCAGAAGTCATTCGTAAAAAAGTAAAATCAGCCGTCACGGACTCAGAAGGGATCGTCAAATTCGATCGGGAAAATAAACCAGGTGTGTCGAATTTGCTTGAGATTTACTCACTACTCGCTGGCATCTCGATTCCAGATCTCGAAACCAAATACGAAGGTTCGAACTACGGAACATTTAAAGCAGATGTCGCGGAAGCTATCATTTCGGAACTCGAACCGATTCAACAACGCTACTATGAGTTGATTGATTCTGAAGAGCTCGATCAGATTCTCGACGCTGGACGAGACCGTGCTGAAGCCGTTGCTGCTAAAAAACTCGCGAAAATCGAGAAGGCAATGGGACTACAACGGAAGCGTGCCAAAGTAAAAAAATAAGTCTTACTCCAAAAGAGATCGGAATGCTCCGGTCTTTTTTATTGCCACAAACAAAAAACTGCTTCCGAATTAAATCGGAAGCAGTTTTTATTTTGCTTATTTTCCTT
This sequence comes from Exiguobacterium sp. s143, assembly GCF_018618895.1. NCBI lineage: Bacteria > Bacillati > Bacillota > Bacilli > Caryophanales > Exiguobacterium > Exiguobacterium sp. s143. The sequence goes on from NZ_JACSMX010000001.1 coordinate 828,547, forward strand.
CGATCGAAGCCCATTTGTACGAGAAGTCTGCGCCGAAGTTATGCTCGACGACACCTTTGACGTATGGTTTAACGAGGAATGCACGTCCACGCTGATAAACAGGTGAGATTGCTGCAGAGTCGAGAAGGATTTTCTCAGCTTCTTGCAATTCAGACCAACGTTTCGTTGCATCTGTTTGTGTTTGAGCATCTTTGATGAGTTTATCATACTCTTCATTTGACCACTTACCACGGTTATATGGTCCGTCTGTCAAGAAGAGATCGAGGAACGTCATCGGATCTTGGTAGTCAGGTCCCCAGCCCGCGAGCGAGAATTGGAAGTCCCCTTTGTTTTCAAGATCAAGTTTGTTTTTGAATGGTTGTTGTTTGATTGTGACCTTCATACCTGGAAGGTTTTTCTCAAGTTCACCTTTCAAGAACTCACCGATTTTTTTCGAATCGTCGCTATCGTAGTTCAAGAGTTCAAGATCAACCGATTTTTGACCGATTTCCTTTAAGCCCTCTTCCCAGAGTTTTTTCGCTTCGTCTGCATTATATTCGTTGAATCCAGGATACTTGTCGCGGAAATCTTTTCCGTCAGCATCTTTCGCGAAATCTTTTGGTACGAGATAGTTCGCTGGAAGTGATCCGTTTGCGAGGATGACATCCGTGATTCCTTTTTTATCGTAACCCATGTCGATTGCGCGACGGATTTTTTCGTTATCAAGCGCTTTTACCTTCGTGTTGAGGTAGAGGTAGAAGATAGTTGATTCGCCTTTTGTTTTGAATTCTTTATTATCTTTGAACTGGGCAACGAACTCAGATGTTAAACCTGTGCGATCGATGTCACCTTTTTCGTAAAGGTTAACACCAGTTGCAACTTCTTTAACGACCTTAACGTTGATCGTTTTAAGTTTAACGGCATCTTTATCCCAGTAGTTATCGTTTTTGACCATTTTCCAGCCTTGCTCACGAGTCCACTCTGTTAATTTGAATGGTCCGTTATAGAGCGACTTGTCTGCAGTCGAACCGAAGTCTTTTCCGATTTTCTTCGAGAGTTCTTCTGATTTCGGCATGAATGGTCCGAATCCAGTGAGTCCGAGGAAGTAATCTGCAGGTGCTTTTAACTTAACTTCGAACGTTTTGTCGTCGATTGCTTTGACGCCGACAGCATCACGCTCACCTTTTTTCGTATTGTACTCTTCTGCACCTTCGATGTTGTAGAAGACGTATGCATACTGTGAAGCGTTCTCTGGATTAAGAACTTCTTTCCATGCATATTCGAAGTCTTTAGCTGTGATTGGAGTACCGTCAGACCACTTCGCATCACGTAATTTGAACGTGTATGTCTTTTTGTCTTCTGATACTTCATGACTCTCAGCGATACCTGGTGTTGGTTGCTGCTTGTCATCAAGACGGTAAAGACCTTCCATCGTGTTGTTCAACACGTTGAATGAAACCGAGTCTGTTGAAGTCGTCGGGTTAAGTGTCGGGATATCCGAACCTTCGATCAAGTTAAGAGTTTGATCACTAGATTTTTTGTCTGAACCTGTGTCGCCCGATTTGTCGCCTGAATCCGTTGTCGAACAAGCTGCGAGGAACGCACTTGATACGAGAGCTACTGAAGTAGCTAAAGCAAAACTTTTCTTCTTCATGTTACGATGACCCCCCTAGGTTTCTAAAAATGATACTGTCAGGTTTTTGACCGAAAAAAAAAGAATTACTATATTCGAATCAAACCCTTCGTTACAAATAGTTTACAATGTTCTGATAATTTTGCAAACCTTTTATCCGATTTTTCTAAATATTTTTTCAAAAAAGACTGGGACCTCACGAAAAAATGGTCCCAGCTCAGTGATTATTTTAGAATTTTCATTGCGCGAAGTAGGTATTCTGGTCCATAAATCGGTACTTCGATTCCTTGAATCGTATCAGAAACATATAATTTCTCTGTCGTCTGATACAAAGGAACGATGACGGCATCTTGATTGATCAACTGTCTTTCAGCTTGATGATATAACGCCTGTTTTTTCTTCATATCTCGTACCTGTCGTGCTTTTTCGATCATTAGATCGTACGTGTCTGATTGATAGTTTACGGAATTCAACGGATTATCTGAGACGAACTGATTCAAATATGCAAGTGGACCTGGATAATCCGGCATCCATCCCGTTAACGTCATCGCGTACTGAGCTGACTGTTCTTTATCAATCTTCTCTTCAATCGCAACTGGTTTAAGAACGATATCAATATCAGGCAACTGTTTCTCAAGATACGTCTCGAGCTGTTTCCCGATTCGTTTTGCCTGTGGATCATCAAAATTAAGCATCTCGATTCGTTGTTTCTTCTGTTGTTGACCATTTTCTTTTTTTACTTGCACCGGTTCTGTCATTAATACATTCGTATCTGTGACGACGAATCGATTCGTCGGAATGCCGGCATATCCTAAAGGAAGTTGAACGGACTCTTTTTCCATCAAGGCGTAAGCAATTCGTTTTCGGAGTGTCTTTTCACGGAAGGCTTCATTTTTTTGATTAAATGCGATATAAAAGACACCGCTCCGCTTTTTTTGATAGGTTGGTCGAGAGACTTGATCTTCTTGTGTCTCGACACTCTCTTGTAACGGAAGAATCGCTGCTTTACTGTTCTCATACGTACTCCATTGCGTCTGATGATCAGAGATGATGCGACTTTTCACTTCTTCGACTGTGACAACATTTTGTTGATGATACTGGTTGTTTTTCTTAAGCGTATATCCATTTTTCGACATCTGTTCTAGTGTAAACGCACCATTACCCGTGAGGTCTTGCCACTTCTTGGATTCCGGTTGGGGATAAAAGACGGACATCGCGAGTAATTCTTTTAGATTCGAAACCGGCTGATTCAGCGTGATGACAAGTTGATCGCGTCCTTTCGCCTTTACACCTAAACGCTCTGGCTTCATTTTTCCGTCATTGACGGCACGTCCATTTTCAAACACTTCAAATAAAAAACCATAAGGAGAATTCGTTTTATTAGCTGCGACACGTCGGAAACTATCGACAAAGTCTTGTGCCGTGATCGGCTGACCCTGCGCATTTTTCGTTTGTTTGAGTTGAATCGTATACGTCAGACGATCCTTTGAGACTGACATATCCTGTGCTAATCCTCTACGGACGGATGTCCCAGAAGTAAAGACATATAATCCTTCATACAGTTGTGCTAACAGTGTCTGAGAACGACTATCTGTCGCTAACGCAATATCAGATGTCTTCGGGAGTGATGATTCAATTAATTCAAGCTTCACTGCTTGGGTCTCCTGATCTGTTTTCGTCTTTTGAGATGATGATAGACGATATATGAGCGTACCACCGAGACCAATCAATAAAAATAAGATCAATATCAGGATTGATGTTTTTCTTGTGATGTTAGTCATAAACGACTCCTTTCTGCGTCAAACACGCATTTCTCTATTGAATCAGAAAATCAGCAAAAAAGCGACCCCCTCGTTTTTTCAAGGGAATCGCTTAAGCTTAAGCTTCGTAACGTTTGAATACGAGTGATGCGTTGTGTCCACCGAACCCGAGCGAGTTGCTCAGGGCGTAATTCAATTCGACGCTCCGTGCACCTTCCGTCACGTAATCAAGATCGCAGCCTTCACTCGGCTGTTTGAGATGAATCGTCGGGTGAACGGTTTGTTCTTGTAACGATTTGATCGTTGCAATCGCCTCGACGCCACCAGCGCCACCAAGTAAGTGACCAATCATCGATTTCGTCGAGTTGACGACGAGTTGTTTTGCCTGTTCACCGAAGACACTGTGGATCGCTTTTGTTTCAAGAATGTCGTTCATCGGTGTGCTCGTTCCGTGTGCATTGATGTATCCGACTGCTTCTGGTGCGATACCTGCATCTTGGATTGCCATTGCCATCGCACGCGCTCCACCGTCTCCATCTGGATCTGGAGCTGTGATGTGGTAGGCGTCAGCTGTTAATCCATACCCACTGACTTCGGCATAGATTTTTGCGCCACGTGCTACCGCATGCTCGTACTCTTCAAGAATCAAGATACCTGCCCCTTCTCCCATGACGAATCCATCACGCCCTTCGTCAAACGGACGGCTTGCTGTCTCAGGATCGTGATTCGTTGACATCGCTTTGTTGGAACAAAAACCAGCAAACGCTAAGTTCGTGATTGGTGCTTCCGCTCCACCAGCGATCATGACATCTGCATCGCCCCGTTCGATGACACGAAGTGCTTCCCCGATGGCATTCGTTCCTGAAGCACATGCTGTGACAGAACAGTTATTCGGTCCCTTGGCTCCGGTATAGATCGATACCTGACCGCTTGCCATGTTCGGAATCATCATCGGAATGAAGAACGGGCTGACACGACGGTGTCCGCGCTCGAAGTAAATCTTCGCTTGTTTCTCGATTGTCTCCACGCCACCGATCCCTGATCCAATCCAGACACCTGCACGTTCAGCAATCGACTTGATATCAATTCCAGCATCTTTTACAGCTTCCATGCTTGCGACAAGTGAGTAATGAACGAAGCGATCCATCTTGCGTGCTTCTTTCGCCTCGATGAATTCTGTCACGTCGAAGTTCTGCAATTCGCCAGTGACCTTTGTTGGATATTCATCGATATCGAGACGCTCCATCGGTCGAATCCCGTTCGTTCCTTCTTTTAATGCTTCCCAGAATGTATTGGCATCGTTCCCGATTGGTGTCAGTGCTCCGATTCCTGTGACTACAACGCGTTTTCTCATCATCTTATGTGTTCTCTCCTTTAGTCCAAGTAATGTATGCTGCTCCCCAAGTCAATCCGGCACCGAATCCAGCAAGTACGAGCTTCGTACCAGGTGTCAGGCGTCCTTGTTGACGTGCTTCTTCGAGTGCGAGTGGGATTGAAGCAGCCGATGTATTCGCATGCTCATCGATGGTGACGATGACTTTTTCTTGCGGTATATGCAGCCGTTCGCACGCTGCATCAATGATGCGTAGGTTTGCTTGGTGCGGGATCAAGATATCGATGTCTTCGAGCGTACTATCCGCTTTTTGAATGACTTTTTCAACGATTTCCGGTAATTTGCGAACAGCGAACTTAAAGACTTCACGACCATTCATCTCGATCGGTCCATCGATGTCCTTAAATAATAAATGTGCTCCGCGTCCATCTGTTCCAAGTTCAAAGGCATTAAGACCCGCTTGCTCAGTTGGTCCGATGACGACTGCCCCTGCACCGTCTCCAAATAAGATGGCAGTTGACCGGTCTGACCAGTCGACGATACTCGACATTTTTTCAGCACCGATGACGAGCGCATGTTTTCCTTCGACTGTTGCTAACATGCTAGCAGCTGTTTGTAATGCAAAGATGAAACCACTACATGCCGCACTAATATCGAATGCAGTCGCTCCTCGTGCTCCAAGACGCTCTTGAACGATACAGGCAGTAGATGGAAACGCCCGTCCTGTTGCCGTTCCGACGACAATCAACCCGATGTCCTCTACTGTCAATCCAGCATCATCAAGCGCTTTCTGAGCAGCTTCTGTCGCTAAGTCAGTGACATCCACATCATCGGCTGCAATCCGTCGTGCCCCGATTCCTGTCCGTGTCCGAATCCATTCATCGCTCGTATCGAGCGTCGTTGCTAATTCATCGTTCGTCACGCGGCGTGACGGCAAAGACGTTCCTAATCCTACAATCCCGATCTTCATAAGGCATCCCCTTTTGTTATTAGTATCTGGTACTAATATAAAGCGTTAATATGCTTTTGTCAAAGAAAAAAGGAAGAGCATGGTCTCCCGTGCCCTTCCCCATACCTCATTCTGCTAAAGTCCGTACGACTTCCATGACCATTTTAGCGGAATTGATTGACGCAATCTCGAGGAACTCATCAAACGAGAGTGACGCTTCTTCATTGGCGCTATCTGAAATCGAACGCGTTACGACGAACGGAACACCGAACTGATGACAGACTTGTGCGATTGGTGCTGCTTCCATCTCGACGGCTGCGACTTCTGGGAAGTGAGCCTTGATTTGAGCAGAGCGCTCTGAATCGTGGATGAATGAATCGCCTGTCGCAATCAATCCATGTACGACGCGAATCGCATCCATCCGCTCGATGACGGCTTCTGCCGTCGCAACAAGCTTCGGATCTGCTTGATAGGCAGCTGGCATTCCAGGTACCTGACCATATTCGTATCCAAATGCCGTCACGTCGACGTCGTGGTGACGTACTTCTGTTGAGACGACGACATCCCCGACCGTTAAGCCTTCCTTGAATCCACCTGCTGAGCCCGTATTGATGACAGCACTTGGTTTGTAGTGGTCTAGCAATAATGTCGTCCCGATCGCAGCGTTCACTTTCCCGATTCCTGACTTCAAGATGACGACAGGAACGCTATTTAAAAGCCCTTCATAAAAATGATAGTTTGCGATGACTGTATCTTTACGTTCTGATAACTCATTACGCAATAAGTTGACTTCCTCTTCCATTGCGCCGATGATTGCGATTGGCATAATTCATTCCTCCATCAAACAGAAAGCCGGATTGCTCCGGCTCCTGTGTTCTTTATTTGATCGATGTAATTTTTACTGCGTATTCGCCGCCTGGTGCTGGTACAGAGACTTGATCTCCGACTTGGTGCCCCATTAAACTTTTCGCGATTGGTGATTCGTTCGAGATTTTACCAGTGAACGGATCTGCTTCGGCACTACCGACGATCGTATACGTATCTTCTTCGTTATCTTCGACACTTAAGAAAGTGACCGTCGTTCCGATACCGACGACCGAGATATCCTTCTCTTCTTCTGAGATGATGGCAACATTACGAAGCATCTCTTCAAGTTGAGCGATCCGGCCTTCGACCATCGCTTGCTCTTCTTTTGCTGAATCGTACTCTGCGTTCTCTGAAAGGTCACCGAACGAACGGGCAATCTTGATGTTCTCGACGACTTCTTTCCGGCGGACTGACTTCAATTCATTCAATTCATTTTCAATGTTCGCTTTACCTTCAAGCGTCATGTAGTATTGCTTTTCTGCCATTTTTGTCACGCTCCTTTTTATTCCACTAGTATAGTATATTCACATCTTTTTTGGAATCAATATCCTCTTTGATCGAGTGCTGAACGATAATCAAGAATCGCTCGAATCTTCGTCACGAGTAAATCGATAGCGACATGATTCTCGCCGCCTTCCGGTACGATGATGTCCGCATACCGTTTTGTTGGTTCACAGAACTGCAGATGCATCGGACGAACGACATTCGTGTACTGTTCAACGACTGAGTCGATTGAACGTCCACGTTCGTTGATATCGCGTTGCATCCGACGCAGAATGCGAACGTCCGCATCCGTATCGACGAACACCTTGATATCCATTAGTTCCCGTAACCGTTCGTCTTCAAGCGCTAAAATTCCTTCTACGATGATGACATCGCGTGGTTCGAGACGAATCGTTTCTTGTGCCCGCGTGTGGGCGACATAGTCATATACCGGTTTTTCAACGGCAATGTTTTCACGGAGCGACTGAATGTGCTCAATCAACAGACCATTATCAAAAGCGAACGGGTGATCATAGTTTGTCTGATACCGCTCCTCCATTGATAAACCACTTTGATCTTTATAATACGCGTCCTGCTCAATCATGACGATTGATTCACTTGGGAACGCATCGACGAGTGAACGTGCCACCGTCGTCTTCCCTGAACCCGTTCCGCCCGCTACACCAATTACTACCGGTTTTTGCATGTCATTCGTTCCTCCATCATTTCGACTTTTTCCGACTGACGGATACACCGTCACCGAGCGGAAAAATCGTCGTATCGTATTGTTCTTGTTCCATCATCCAGACCGTGAATTCCTTGACGAGACGCACGAGTCGACGTCTTCTTCGATCGAATGTCTTCGGATCAGACTCGAGGACATCTCCGTGTAAGAAGAGATTATCCGTATAGAGCACGCCGCCCTCAGGAATGAGTCGCCCATATCCTGCAAAGAATTTTTTATACTGTCCTTTAGCGGCATCAATGAAGACCGCATCGAACTGGTCTTCAAGCGTTTCGGCTAATTCTACTGCATCACCGAAAATGATGTCAATCCGGTCCGCCACATCTGACCGGGCGATGAAGGTTTTTGCTTCTTCATACCTCTTTGCATTCCGTTCAATCGTCGTAATACGCGCATCCGGTAGCGCACGGGCCATCCGAATCGCACTATATCCGATTGCGGTTCCAACTTCTAGAATGCGCTTCGGTTGTTGTAATCGCAATAGCGATAACAAGACTTCGGAACCTGTCAGTTCGATGATTGGTATATGATGTTCTTCCGCATAACGCTCCATTTCTTCTAACAGAGCATCTCGAGGATGAATCATTGATTCGACATAGGTCGTGAAATCATTCACGCCATTCACTCCCTCTTCCGCATAAACAGGTTGACTTGAAGCGAACTTCCCGCTTCAACCCAACCCGTTGCTCATTGCTCTTTACTCGCTTCGTATTCCACCCATTCCGGCTTATACTTAACGACGTTTCGTTGATGTTCTTCATATGTCTCTTCGTATAGAATCTGTCCTCGTGGATGTTTATCACTTGGTGGACGGGCGAAGAAATAGACATATTTCGTTTTATTCGGATTTAACACGGCAAGTACCGAATCTTTACTGACCGTTGAAATCGGACCGATCGGAATCCCTTCGTACTTATACGTATTGTACTTCGAATTGTTCTCGAGATCCTTCAGCGTCGTTAAGGCCGTATTTTCACCTGTGCCATACCAAACCGTTGGATCCGACTGTAACTTCATACCGTCATCCAATCGATTTTTGAAGACACCAGCGATTTCACGACGATCATCTGCTGTCGCCGCTTCACGCTCGACCATGGAACCGAGACTGAGTACTTCATGGAAGGTCATGCCAGACTTTTGAATAGCATCCTCATTCTCATCGTAGACTTTTTCTGTTTCATCGAGCATCGTCTCGACGATTTGATCAATGCTTTTTCCTTTATCAAACTCATACGTTGCTGGGAAGAGGTACCCTTCAAGTGCATACAGGACACCATTCTTCTTCACTTCATCCGTCAACATCGGATATTTTTCAATCATGCTGTCGATGAATGTCGCATCCGTCAATTCTTTACGGACCGTCTCTTCCTTGAAGTTCGTTGCTTTCGCGATCAAAGCAATTTGACGATCCATCGTGATGCCTTCAGGTAACGTGATTTTCACATCCGCTGCCTTCATGACCGTTCCCGTCTTTAATTCATTGATGATTTCATCCGGGGACATGGCTTGTGACAGTGTATACGTACCCGCCTGGAATGACGATTCATTCTTGTAACGGACGTAGTAACGGAAAATCGTCTCGTTTGCGATTAAGTCTTTTTCCTTTAGTAAAGAAGCAATCGAACTCGTCCCTGCTCCTAAAGGAATTTCGACTTTGACGGATTTCGTCGCTGTTTCATCGACTGGTTCAAGCGCATTTTTCAAAAAGACATAGACGACCGCACTGGCAACTAGAAAAATCGTCAACAATACAGAAAGGATGATTAGCGTAATCCGGCGTGATGTCCGGCGTCGCCTTTTTTCGATTTCAGCATTTTGCTTCCATTCGTTCTCCATCGGTTCCTCCTTCTTCTCTTAAAACAAGGTGACATCGTAAGAGAAAGTCTCTTACGACGTCACCTGTCATGAGTCGGGTTAGTCTAACTGGTCTTCGAGCGTGTTAAAGACTTCTTCGATTTCATCCCAAGTCGCTGTATCGTCTTCATCGATTGGTACGAGGTTGAAGTCGTTGTCTCCATCACCGTATTCGTCGAGTTCGTAAACGAAGATGTCGACTTCTTCTGCTTCGTCATAGTCTGCTCCGATTGGCTCGAGGAAGATGTATGTCTTGCTCGAACGTGGGCTTTCATAACGCAGACGTTCTACGAATTCGAAATCATTTCCTTCGCCGTCCGGAATTACGTAACGTGTTGGTTCATTCTGTTGCATCAGTGATCCGCTCCTTTAACGCAAGCTCGAGTTCATCCCAAGTTTGCTCATCATTTTCATCGATCAGGCTCAATTCGAAATCATCTTCGCCTTCTCCATATTCATCGATCTCACAGATGATCAGATCATCTGCTCCTTCGTCAGGGTTACCGATCATTTCAAGAAACAGATAGGTTTTTCCTGTACGTTCACTCGAGTAACGGTACCATTCTTCGAAAAGATGTTCGCCGCCCTCTTCATCTGGAAAGAGATACTGACGTTTTTCTTCAGCCATCGGTTTCTCCCCCCTTCATCGGTTCGTCCGATCCAAGTACGATTGCAGGATCATGACGGCAGCCATCTTATCGATGACTTGTTTACGCTTTTTACGGCTGACATCGGCATCGATCAGCATCCGTTCTGCTTGCATCGTCGTCAACCGTTCATCCATGAAGACGACTTCAAGCCCGGTATGCTGTTCGATTTCCTTCGCAAAAGCTTCACTTGCTTCTGCGCGGGGACCGATGGAACCGTTCATGTTTTTCGGAAGACCAATGACTAGGATTTCGACATTGTATGTCTTCATGATGACATCGAGCCGTTTGAAGGCTTCTGGGTAATCCGGTTCCGTCCACTTGACCGTCTCGACGCCTTGCGCCGTCCAGCCCATCAAGTCACTGACCGCTACCCCGATCGTCTTCGAACCGACATCTAGTCCCATTGCACGTTTCATTTTGAATTTCCACTCTCCGCCAAATAAGATTTCACGAGTTCTTCGAGCAATTCGTCGCGTTCAATCTTACGAATTAAATTACGTGCGTCATTATGACGAGGAATGTAAGCAGGATCTCCTGAAAGGAGATAGCCGACGATTTGGTTGATCGGATGATATCCTTTTTCTTCTAAAGCATGATAGACCGTCAACAACACATCACGTGTCGCTGCTTTGTTATCGTCTTCCGGAAAGTTGAATTTCATCGTTTGATCCATCTGACTCACGTTCATCACCTCTTTCATATACACTACGTTTCTATTATGCCAGTGATTGCACGTATTGTGAAGCGTACGCGAGTGCTTCTTCTAATTTCGACGCATCTTTTCCACCAGCTTGAGCCATGTCAGGGCGACCGCCACCGCCACCACCGCAGCGTGTTGCGACTTCCTTGATCAATTTACCAGCATGATAGCCTTGGTCGATTAAATCTTTTGAGACGCTTGCGACGAGATTGACTTTCTCACCTTGCGCACTTCCGAGAACGATGATTGCTGATCCGAGCGAGCTCTTCAACTCGTCCATCATACCGCGAAGAGCATCCATATCTGAGACGTCGACGCGTTTCGCAAGCACACGCACACCGTTGATTTCCTCAACATCGTCCTTCAATGAAGCAGCTTCGATGTTCGCAAGTTTTGCTTGCAACGATTCATTCGCCCGTTCCGTCTCACGGAGCTGTTGTTGCAGTGCTTCGATGCGAACAGGAACTTCTGTCGTCTTCGTCTTCAAGACAGCTGCTGCTTGTTCGAGTGTTTCCAAGTGCTGATTCATGACACGATACGCGCCTGCACCCGTTACCGCCTCGATTCGGCGTGTACCTGCACCGATCCCAGACTCTGAAACGATCTTGAACAAGCCGATTTCTGCTGTGTTCCCGACGTGGATACCGCCACACAACTCGATCGAGTATGTGCCTGCTGAGACGACACGGACCGTTTCACCGTATTTCTCACCAAACAATGCCATTGCGCCTTTTGCTTTTGCATCAGCGATGTTCATCTCTTCGATATCAACCGGTAGTGATGCCCAGATTGCTTGGTTGACGTCTTGTTCAATCTTCGTCAACTCTTCTTGTGTCACTGCACCGAAGTGTGAGAAGTCGAAACGAAGACGGTCTGGAGAAACGAGTGATCCCGCTTGATTGACGTGTGTTCCGAGCGTATCTTTCAATGCTTTATGAAGTAAGTGTGTTGCCGTGTGATTTTTCGTGACGGCTTTACGCTCTGCTGCTTCGACGTTTGCAACGACGTCTGCAGCTTCCGTTGCGATCCCTGTACGAACGATGACCGTATGCAAGTTTTGACCGTTTGGTGCTTTTTGAACATCTTTGACATCAAGAACGAAGTCTTTGCCTTCGATTGTTCCTGTATCCGCGACTTCACCACCACTTTCAGCGTAGAACGGCGTGATGTCGAGAATGACTTGTGCTTCTTCACCAGCAGCGACTTCTGTGACTCGTTCTCCATCATGCAACAATGCGATGATTTTCGCATCCGCCTTAAGGTCGGTATAGCCGACGAACGTACTTTTATCTTTTAGCGTCGAGAGGACTTCCGATTGCTGTTGCATCGAACCACTCTCTTCACGCGCTGCACGTGCCCGCTGACGTTGTGCATCCATCGCTAGTTTGAAGCCTTCTTCATCAACAGACATCTGATGATCTTCCGCATACTCGACTGTCAATTCGAGTGGGAAACCATACGTGTCATACAGACGGAACGCATCTTCACCACTGATGACATGCTCACCGTTTGCCTTAGACGTCTGAGCGACCGTATTCAAGATTGTAAGACCGTCATGAAGTGTCTCATGGAAACGTTCTTCTTCGTTTTTGATGACGCGTTTGATGAAGTCCGCTTTTTCTGGCACTTGTGGGTAGAAGTCGACCATGACATTCCCGACCGTATCGACGAGTTCATACATGAACGGACGTTCGATTCCAAGCATCTTCGCATAACGAACCGCACGGCGTAGTAAACGACGAAGGACATATCCACGACCTTCATTCGAAGGAAGCGCACCATCACCAATTGCGAATGATACGGTACGGATGTGGTCTGCGATGACTTTAAATGCTACATCGAGTTTCGAATCATCACGGTAGATTTTACCGCTGATCTCTTCTGTTTTGTGAATGATCGGCATGAACAGATCCGTATCGAAGTTCGTCGGCACGTCCTGCATGACACATGCCATCCGTTCGAGTCCCATTCCTGTATCGATGTTTTTACGCGGAAGTTCCGTGTAGTTGCCGTGTCCATCGTGGTTATACTGACTGAAGACGATATTCCAGATCTCGAGATAGCGTTCGTTTTCGCCACCTGGGTAGAGTTCTGAATCGTTCGGATCGTCTCCAAAAGCAGGTCCACGGTCGAAGAAGATTTCCGTGTTCGGACCAGATGGACCTTCACCGATTTCCCAGAAGTTATCTTCAAGTGGAATGATCCGCTCAGCCGGTACACCGAGTTCAAGCCAGATTTGACGCGCTGCGTCATCTTCCGGGTGAATCGTGACCGAGAGACGTTCCGGGTCAAGACCGTACCAGTCATCACTCGTCAAGAGTTCCCAGCCCCATTTGATCGCATCTTCACGGAAGTAATCACCGACAGAGAAGTTTCCGAGCATCTCGAAGAACGTATGGTGACGTGCTGTTTTCCCGACGTTTTCGATATCGTTCGTCCGGATTGATTTTTGTGCGTTGACGATACGTGGATTATCAGGAATGACACGACCATCGAAATACTTCTTGAGTGTCGCAACACCTGAGTTGATCCACAAGAGCGATGGATCCTCGACCGGTACGAGTGAAGCACTCGGTTCGATCGCATGCCCTTTGCTTTGGAAGAAATCAAGATACATCTGACGGATTTGTGCACCCGTTAATGGTTTTAGAGCTTTCATGAACAGTTACCCCCATTGGTTTTATTTGGACGCAAAAAAGCGATGCCTTCATCCCTGAAAAGGGACGAAAGCATCGCTTCCGTGGTACCACCCTCGTTCGTAAGCAATCCATTGCTTACCTCGAACATCTGATAACGGGGATGACCCGCAGGTGTTTACACCCGACTCCGGAAGGAGCTTCAAAGGGACTCGAGAAAGTGATTGCAGCAGACTCACTTCTCTCTGGACTCGAGTTTTCCTTTTACTTATCTTCCATCAACGTGTTACGTCCATTCATCTATCGTGATTATTACCTATCGTACAGCATCCGTCAAGTCTTTGTCACCCCACCGAGTCGTTCAATCAATCGTGTTCGGCGCCGTGGCTCCTCTTCTTGCGACGCTTTATGAAACGCTCGTGGATCGCCGAACAATAATAAACTCGACTTCGCACGGGTGACCGCCGTATAAATCAAGTTTCGGGAATGCTTGAATGCTCCCGTGAAATAGACCGGCATCAAGACGATCGGAAACTCGGACCCTTGTGCCTTGTGAATCGTAATCGCGTAGGCATGCGTGAATTGATCCCAGTCACTCCGGTTGTACTCGACTTCCGTCTGGTCGAAGCGGACGATGATCTTATCCACCTTGTCGACGTTTTCTTTGGCGAAGAAGATATTGACGATTTCGCCGATATCTCCGTTATAGACGTTCTCTTCCGCATTGTTGACGAGCTGAAGAATCTTGTCCCCGGTCCGGTAAATCCGGGTGCCTTGTTTGACTTCGCGTTTTTTCGGTTCCTCCGGATTGTAGACGCGTTGCAAGGCGACATTCAGTTCGTCGATTCCGACCTGACCACGGTAAGTCGGTGCCAAAACCTGAACATCGAATTTCGAATACCCTTTTGCAAGTGCTTTTTCCGCGAAGGCTGAGATGCCGCGTAACGTCTCTTGCGGAGACGCGGTGTAAAAGCGACGATCCGCAAGTGGTGATAACAAATCAGCTGACGTCGTCCGGTTCTTCAAATCGTGCGCGAGCCGTAAAATCGAAGAATCTTCCGCTTGGCGATGGACGACGTTCAAACGAACGACGGGAATCCCTTCCGTATCCATCAAATCTGCCAGCACCTGCCCAGGACCGACGGATGGTAACTGATCGCGGTCACCGACGAACAAGATTTTCATGCCGTTCGGCACAGCACGGAGCAGACTCGATAACAAGTAGATATCAATCATCGACGACTCATCGATGATCAGTACTTTCCCCGTGATTGGCTGATCTTCATTTAGCTGAAAGTTCGTTCCGTCATACTTCAATAGACGATGAATCGTCATCGCTGGGACGTCCGTTGCTTCCGATAGACGTTTAGCGGCGCGTCCGGTCGGTGCGACAAGAACGTACGGATAGACATCCCCCGTCTTGACGCGACTTTTCTCAAGCGGCCAATCATGAATTTCTTGCAGGGCATGTAAAATTCCCTTGATGACGGTCGTCTTACCGGTACCGGGTCCACCTGTCAGAACCATTAACGGTGCTTTGACCGCTAACTCGATCGCTTCCCGCTGTTGCGCCGCATATTCCATGCCAAACTGTTCTTCGAGGTGCCCGATTGCTTCAAGGATCGTCGCGACATCGACTTCCTGTTCGGCACCGTTCGCCATGACCCGCGCGAGTTCCTTCGCCGCCCGAACTTCGGCATAAAAGATCGTCGGTAAATACAGACAGCCTTCTTCGAGCTTGACCTTATCTTCAGCGAGCAACAGTTCAATCGCTTGTTCTAGCCGTTCCCCTGGGTCTTCACCAAGCAACCGGGGCGCCCGTTGCAATAGCGAGTCGACTGTCGCAAAGGCATGCCCCTCTCCTGCTTCTTGTTCTAATATGTGCATGATCGAAGCAGCGACGCGCTCCGGGTGTAATCCGACGAGTCCAAGATGTGATGCGATATGATCGGCTGTCTTAAAACCAATCCCATTCACTTCATACATCAAGGAATATGGATTCTCTCGTATTCGCGCCATGGCGTCCCCTTCGTAAGCAGCATAAATCTTTGCCGCTAGCTTCGGTGTGACATCAAACGGTGCTAAGAACAGCATCAACTGATCGACACCGTATAACGTGGCGAGTCGACTCAAGATGATGTCAGCTTGTTTTTGTTTTAACCCAGGCACCTGATTCAGTACCCGTTCATCTTTCAAAATGAGATCCACTGCCTCTTCTCCGAGAGCATCGACGATATTTTTCGCTGTCTTCGGACCAATGCCGGTGAACGAACCATTCGTCAAGAAGCGGATCGTCGCATGTTTTGTCATCGGAACCGATCGTCGAATCAGCTCCGCCTTCAGTTGTTTTCCGAACCGGGGATGATCGACGAGACGACCGAATGCTTGATACGTTCCTCCGAGTTCGATCCCAACCCCAGTACCCGTGATGACGAGCTCGGTTTCTTTCAGTTCAAAGTTCTTTTCTTTGACGGCGACCAATACAATGGAGTGTGCTTCTTCTTCAGAAGAAAAGAGCACACGTTTGACGCGCCCGACGACTTGATGGGGGTGCTCCATCACTCCACCTTCTTTCTCTCTTTTTCATTCGCTGCTTTCATCATAGCATTCGTTTACCGGATTTTAAATCAGGGAAAGATACCCTGAAACATTTCGTTAAGAGGAGGAGTTTAAGGATGGAACGTTTACCGATTGCAGGATTGTGTGAATTAGTACTTGAAGTCGAGGATATGGATCGTGCGGTCGGCTTTTGGAATGGGACACTAGGCATTCCAGTCGTCGAGCAATGGGCTCCTGAGGACGCTGAACCGAGCAAAGAACAATCTAAGCAAGACGGGGTTTGGGCAACGTGGCTCTACATTGGCGGTAACACTCGACTCGGTCTGTGGCTGAAACGGGACTTTACGATGGAAGAACGGACCGTCAAACACTTACCAGTGTCCGAATGGGACACGTTGTACGATGAAGGTGGTGTCCATGTCCACTGTGCTTTTTACGTTGAGAAGGACGAGTTCCAGCAAGCCTTGAATCAATTGCGGGAAGCATCGATCACCGTGAAGCTCAGAGAATGGGACGAACAGGAGACCTCGAATCAAAAAGAGCATTCTGCTTATTTCAAGGATACGGAAAATAACGTCATCGAACTGTACACGAAAAACATGGATGAAGCCTATGAAGACTTTTCCGGTCCACCACTTCGTGTCATCCGTGAAGTTGGGAATTAAATAGCATAAAAAAAGACGACTCCAGGCGGAATCGTCTTTTTTATATCAGTCTGCTTGTTTTAATAACGCATCCATCTTCGCTTTCGCGTCCCGCGCAAGGGCGTGTTCCGGCTGGTAGGTAAGAACGGCTTCGAGTTCTGCATAACAGGCTTCCTGTTGACCAAGGAAAGCAAGGGCAATCGCATAATTGTATCGTGCATCTGTATGCGTTTCGTCAAGCATCAAGACGTGCTCGAACATCTCGACCGCTTCTTCCAACTTCTCGTTTTGCGCTAAGGCAAGTCCGTATTGGAATGCGATCTCGATATCGACACCGTTTAATTCTGACGCGCGTTGTAGACGAGGTAAGCCACGTACTGGATCACCAAGTTTTTGATACGTCATTCCCAGCATGAAATGGAGATCCGCGTCGTCAAGTCCATATAATAACGCTGCCCGCAATGATTCCTCTGCTTCGACGAGTTTGTCGGCAGCAAAGAACAGCGCCCCTTTTGCATAATAGGCACTCGCAAACGTATTATCGATCATCAGTGCCCGGTCATAAAAACGAAGGGCACGATCAGCATCGTTCATCGATTGGAGTAATGTTCCAAGATTGACGTACGCTGTCGGATCTTTTGGATTTTCTTCGATCGCGTCGTTAAACGCTTGCGCTGCTAATTCATAATTTCCAGCTTCTAGATGCCGGAATCCTACTTCATTATAGTTCATCTTCTTTTGCTCCTTACGCTAGATAAGCGAGGCGTTCGCCTGCTTTATAGGCTGCATCGATCGTCGCACCACCGAGGCAGATGTCCCCATCATAGAATACGACTGCTTGTCCTGGTGTGATTGCCCGTTGACGCTCGTCAAATGAAACATCGAGTCCATCTTCGAGGACACGAACCGTGACGGCTGTATCTTGTTGACGGTAACGGAATTTCGCCGTACAACGGAATGTCTCACCGACCGGACGCTCAGATGTCCAGCTGACATCTGAAGCAAGTAATCCTTCCGAATACAACAATTCGTTATGGAATCCTTGATCGACATAGAGGATGTTCTTCTCTAAATTTTTCCCGACGACGAACCAAGGCTCTCCGTCGCCACCGATACCGAGTCCATGACGTTGCCCCATCGTATAGTACATCAATCCATCGTGACGTCCCATGACGTTGCCGTCAAGTGTCCGCATCTCACCGGGTTGCGCCGGCAGATATTGACCGAGGAACTGTTTGAAGTTCCGCTCGCCAATGAAGCAAATGCCTGTCGAGTCTTTTTTCTTCGCCGTTGCGAGGTTCGCTTCTTCTGCGATCCGGCGCACTTCTGATTTTTCCATGTGCCCGATCGGGAACATCGCCTTCGCGATTTGCTCTTGCGACAATTGATTCAAGAAATATGTTTGATCCTTGTTTGCATCAACGCCTCGAAGCAATTTATGTTCTCCATCCTCATAGACGGCACGCGCATAGTGCCCTGTCGCGACGAAATCGGCACCAAGACGCATCGCGTGATCGAGGAAGGCTTTGAACTTGATTTCCTTGTTACACATGACGTCCGGATTCGGTGTCCGACCGAGTTTATATTCATCGAGGAAGTACGTGAAGACTTTATCCCAGTACTCTTTCTCGAAATTGACCGCATAGTACGGAATGCCGATTTGATTGGCTACCGCGATGACGTCTTCATAATCTTCCGTCGCCGTACAAAAGCCGTTCTCATCCGTGTCATCCCAGTTTTTCATGAAGATTCCGATGACGTTATAGCCTTGCTCTTTTAATAAATGAGCAGTCACAGAAGAATCGACACCGCCCGACATCCCAACGACGACTGTCGTTTCACTCGGGGCTTTCGCTCGTGTATTCATTTATTTCACCTCTTAGTTAATTCTGAAACGATTTTACGACATCTTGCAAGGCTTGTGCGAGTAGTTCGACTTGCGCGAGCTCATTTCCGTGACCAAAACTGATTCGGACCGATGCTCGTGTCCGTTCATCTTCGCCATACATCGCCGATAAGACATGCGAAGGTTCGACGGATCCTGCCGTACATGCACTCCCGCTCGATACGGCCATTTGACGCATATCAAGCATGATCAGGAACGGTTCGATCTCAATCCGCGGGAAGTAAAGATTGAGGACATTCGGCAATCCTTCAACGCCGTTGACTTCGTAAGTTACGCCACTTTCATCCAATCGCGTTAGTAAAACGCTGCGCAGTTGTTTGATGTGGTCCTGTTGTCGATCACGCTCTGCGATCATCAGTTCGAGCGCTTTCGCTAAACCGACGATTCCCGGTACGTTCTCTGTACCAGCACGACGCTTGCGTTCCTGTTCTCCTCCGAACGTTTGAGGCGCTAACTTCACACCAGTCCGAACATACAACAATCCGATTCCTTTTGGACCATTGATTTTATGACCAGACGCGGATAAGAGATCGACCTGTAACGCTTCGACATCGATTGCTTGTTTCCCGAACACTTGCACCGCGTCCGTATGGAACAAAATACCGCGTTCTCGTAAAAATTGACCGAATGCCGCAATCGGCTGAATCGTTCCAACTTCATTGTTGCCGAACATGATCGAGACGAGTGTCGTATCTTCCCGTACCGCTTCTTGCAAAGCAGCCATTGAGACGACACCTGTATCTGGAACATCGAGATACGTGACGTCATAGCCTTGTTTTTCGAGCTCTTCGAACGCATGTAATACAGCATGGTGCTCAAACCGTGTCGTAATGAGATGACGCCCTTTTTCACGCGCCGCCTCAGCCGCACCGAAAATCGCATAATTATCCGATTCCGTTCCACCACTCGTAAAAATCAGTTCGGTTGGTTTCGCATTCAATTCTTGTGCAATCTGCCGGCGTGCTTTGTCAATTGCTGCACGAGCAGACCGACCAGCCGCGTGAACACTCGATGGGTTGCCGTACTGTTCGAGCAAATAAGGCGTCATCGCCTCAAGGACTTCCGGACGCATCGGCGTCGTCGCCGAATGGTCAAAGTAATTCATTCGTTTTCACCTCTCAAATATAGAACATGTATCCTGTATCTTCTTCTTCCGCTAAGTCTTGTAGCGTTGTTGAATCGAGTACTTGATCGACTGCTTGCTGGATTTTATCCCAAAGTTTGCGCTTCGTGACCTCGTCACACGCATCGCCTTCGACGACCACGAGTGGTCCTTCAAGCAGACGGATGATTTCACCCGCTGTGATGTTTTGCGCTTCACGACCGAGCTTATACCCGCCGTAAGCACCACGGACACTTTTGACGAGACCTCCATTACGAAGGGGGGCAATCAACTGTTCAAGATAATGCTCAGATAAGTCATACATCTGCGCGATTTTTTTTAGGGATAATGGTTTAGATTCAGCTTCTTTCGCGAGTGCGATCATGATCGTCAGACCATATCGCCCTTTCGTCGAGATTTTCATCATGCGAAGGATCATCCTTTCTAGTATAGTAGTAGCTAAAAGTGGAAGGAGCGTATGTGTATGGCACATTTATTTGAATCCCAGTCACCTGCCGGACCGCTCGCGAATCGAATGCGTCCGCAGAATCTGGATGAAATCGTCGGACAACGCCATCTGATCGGAGAGACGACGCTCCTGCGGCGTGCCATCTTAGCCGATCGTCTCGGAACCGTCATTTTTTACGGTCCACCCGGAACCGGTAAGACGACGCTCGCGCGTGTCATCTCCAGTTATACGAAATCAGCGTTCGAGCAATTGAACGCGGTCACAGCGAAACTGGAACAATTACGGGAAATTCTAAAAGCGGCCGAAGCCCGTCTTCAGTTCGAGGATCAAAAAACGATTCTCTTTCTCGATGAGATCCATCGATTCAATAAGATGCAACAAGACGCCTTACTGCCAGCGCTAGAAGCAGGTACGATCACGTTGATCGGGGCGACGACTGAAAATCCGAGTTTTGAGGTCAACGCCGCTCTGTTATCGCGGGCAACGGTTTTTCGTTTCGAACCCCCGACGCCAGATGACTTACGGATCGTCCTCGACCGGACCCTAAAAGACGAAGAGCGTGGTCTTGGCAAATATCCGATCACGATCACGGATGACGCGATCGATCATTACGTCAAGTTGTCGGATGGCGATTACCGGGCATTGTTGAATGCGCTTGAACTCGCCGTCTTAACGACACCGGAAATCGATGGTCAGATCACGATCGATCTCGCTGTCGCCGAGGAATCGATTCAACAAAAAGCATTGAAGTACGATAAGGACGGCGATCGGCATTATGATGTCATCTCCGCCTTCATCAAATCGATTCGGGGTTCCGATCCCGACGCTGCGCTCTACTGGCTCGCTGTCATGATTGAAGCGGGCGAAAGTCCGCGCTTCATCGTACGGCGTCTCTACGTCCATGCGGCAGAAGACATCGGTCTGTCTGATCCGCAAGCGTTATTGATGGTCGATGCCTGTGCACGTGCGTGCGAGTACGTCGGTTTCCCTGAAGCAAGGATTCCGCTCGCTGAAACCGTCTTATATCTCGCGACGGCACCGAAATCGAATGCTGTCATCTCAGCGATCGATCAAGCATTGACACTCGTCCGTCGTTCAGACGGTGGTCCGGTACCGCCGCACTTGCGCGATGCCCATCATCCAGGGGCAGGAGCACTTGGAAATGGCGTCACCTATCAGTATCCGCACGACTTCGAACATGCCTATGTGCCACAGAATTACTGGCCCGAGAACCTTGCCCGGACAAAACCCGTCTTTTATCGTCCAAGCCCACGCGGTTTTGAGAAACAACTGCAAGCTCGACTTGATTTTTGGCACAAACAAACAGCCACACATCAGAAAAAGCGACCATAAGGTCGCTTTTTTTAACGAACGCGTTCGATCGTCACGCCGGCTTCACGGACGATCTCATTGATGACGTAGCTCGCTGCGATCAATCCACCAACTGATGGAACGAACGCATTCGAACTTGGCGGCATCTTTGCCTTACGAATTGCAGCCGCATCGTTTCCGACGACTTGACGGACTTCTTCGATGATCTTAACAGGCGGTTCATCAGAGAAGACGACAGGAACACCTTTATGAATACCGGCTTTCCGAAGTTTCGTCCGAATGACCTTCGCTAGTGGATCATAACTTGTATCTTTGATGTCAACGATCTTGATGCGTGTCGGATCCATCTTGTTCGCCATCCCCATACTTGAGATGATTGGAATGTTACGTTTCTTACATTCCTGAATCAAGTGAATCTTGAACGAGACCGTGTCCGATGCATCGATGACATAATCCGGTTGCTGTTCGAAGAACGACTCGAATGTCTCTTCATTGTAGAACATCTTCAAGCGAACGATTTCAAGATCCGGATTTATTAACGCAAGACGTTCTGCCATCGCATCGACCTTCGGTTGACCAACCGTCGGAAGCAAAGCATGGATTTGTCGGTTGACGTTCGTGATGTCGATATCGTCCTTATCGACAAGAATCAAACGACCTACACCACTGCGGGCAAGCGCTTCTGCTGAGAACGATCCAACACCACCGATACCCAGAATAGCGACGGACTTGGATGCCAATGCGTCAAGTCCAGTTTTACCGATTGCTAATTCATTACGCGAAAATTGATGTAACATCTCATAACCTCACAATACTCATACTGTTTTACTCGGAATTATATCATAAAAAAAAACGTCATGCGACGTGTCAAACAACAAAATAATAAGACGATGGGACCCGAAGTGCCGTGTCGATACCTTATTTTTGAACCTGCTGTGCAGGTGGGTGTCTTATCCGATTCCTATTCGTACGTCCTCCTGCTGTGTTACGAGGCATGTACTACTAGTTGGAACGTCAAACTCCCTATCAAAAAAGAGTGGCTCAAAGATAAAAGGCGGCTCTCGTACAATTCAGGAACCCCATCTGATGCATTTAATATAGCATCCTCCCCTCTGAAATGCAACTACTTCCCACTCCAGAAAAAGATGCTTTTTTTCAGGTCCAACGTTTCGTGAAGTGTTGATTCGGATCATATCGTTGTTGTTGGAATGCAGGATCGAATCGTGGTGTGCGTGTTGCATTCCCGACACCCGCGATGAACGCCCAGTTCCCATAGTTCGAAGCGACATCATAGTCGATCAACTGCTGTTCGAAATATCGCGCTCCGATGCGCCAGTCCTGCTTTAATTCATGAATTAGATAACTGGCAACGATCTGCCTGCCGCGGTTCGACATCCATCCCGTCTCGCGAATCTCGTTCATGAAGGCGTCGACGAATGGCACACCGGTTTTTCCTTCTATCCAACGTTCGACAGCTAGCTGGTCCGCCTTCCACGTGTATTGACCTTCTTGTAATCCGCTCGCACGGAACAGACGGCTTCCTGTCTCACGCATCGTCAAATGGAAGAAGTCACGCCATAACAGTTCGAAATACAACCAGTACGTCGATTCATTCGCTCCCTTTTTTCGCTCGGCTGCCTGCAATTCAGCCATGACGCGACGCGGCGAGAGTGATCCGTTCGCTAGCCAGGCAGACAGCTTCGAAGAATCATTTCGTAAGAACCCATTCCGTGTTTCTTTATAGGTGAATACAGGCTCAGCAAGGTATTCCTGAAGGCGCGCTCTCCCTGCTGACTCTCCACCACGGAACGGGAACGCGATTTCGGGATTCGCTTCGACCGATTCTTCTTTTACTAACTGAATACCGGTTGGTGGATCGAGTGGATCGTAGAAGGTCCCTTTCGCCTCGACCCGTTTTCGAAATGCCGTAAAGACACGCTTTAATTCATCACTTCCGATATCTTCCCGTCGATGTAATGTCTGTGTCTCAAAAGAACGGACGGCATACTTGTCTTCGATATACTGTTCACTTGCCGCTTCTTCTGTGCCGGTCATCTTATGGAAATAGACGGTATCATCCGCTTGCAGGTAAGAATCGAGTGTCTCATGCACCTTCCCTTCTAGAATATCTAGCGTGATTCCGATCTGAGCAAGATGACTCGCTAGGTTCTCTAGTGTCTCTTGTTCAAATCGCGCTTGTTGTGTACCTCTTTTAAAATCGCGTTTCTTTTGGTCTTTGACGTATACGGCACGAATGACGTCCTGTTCTTCACACGCACTCCGAAGTGCCTCATGATCATCGACACGTAAATCATGACGATACCAAACGACTGCTCCCATATTGATCGACTCCCTTCTCCTTATACTATGACCCGACCAAGGTAGATAGAAAACCACTTGATGTGCCGATGAGGTTTTAAGACGTTGTTTTCGTGGAATATGATTAGTACAACAAATCAGAGGAGTGAATGAATCAATGGCAGCAAAACGCGGTAAACTCAGAACACTAATGACGCTCGTAACGACGGTTGGTCCAATCGTCTATAAATTCTATAAAAAACAGCAGTCGAAAAAATCAATCAACAACCCTAAATAAAAAATGGACGTCTCCTTATCGGAGCGTCCATTTTTTAACGTTTACTGACACCTTCACTCGCCTCTACATAAAACCGCCATGGATAGGCTGTCGCTTCTCCTGCATTCGGAATACCGATCCGTGTCGTCTGGACGATCGCATCGACCGGGTCAGCAACGAGTCGGAAACGGTCTTGATAAAGATCCTGTCCCGAATCAGCTGTCGTTAGACCAAATCCTTGGCACAGTTTCGCTGGTCCATTGACGAGATTGCGTCGTTGCGCCGTTGTCAACTCTGCGTAGGAACAACCAAAACGACGTTCAGCGACCCGATCGTGCCCATTGATGATTTCCGCACCTCGTAGCAACAGTCCGTATCCTTCCCCTTCGTGTCCACAAACGATATTCATGCAGTGATGCATACCATATGTGAAGTACACATAGAGATGCCCCGGCGGACCGAACATCGGTGCCGTCCGTTTCGTTGGTTTTCCGGAAAACGAATGCGCTGCTTGATCGTGAGGACCGAGATAGGCTTCGACCTCGACGATCCGCATCGTCACCTCATCGACTGTGATCTGTGTTCCTAAGAAATCTGGACCGACTTCAACCGGAGACCGTTCAAAAAAGTGTCGTTCCATCCGTTCACCCTCCTTCATGAAACAAGCGAACCTCCCATACCGGAAGATTCGCTTGTCGTATCTTAAGATTGTTTGACCGCTGTTCGAATCGAGAGATCGTTTAATTGCGCATCCGAGACTGGGCTTGGTGCTGCCGTCAACAGATCACTTGCTGATGCTGTTTTCGGGAAGGCAATCGTATCACGCAAGTTTGAACGTCCTGCGAGTAACATGACGAGACGGTCTAGACCAAGTGCGATCCCCGCATGTGGTGGTGTTCCGTATTCGAATGCTTCCATCAAGAAACCGAACTGCTCGTTTGCTTCTTCTTCTGTGAAGCCAAGCAACTTGAACATCCGCTCTTGGATATCCCGTTCGTAGATCCGTTGTGATCCACCGCCAAGCTCGTATCCGTTCAAGACGAGGTCATACGCGACGGCGAGGACTTTTCCAGGATCCGTCTCGAGCAATTTGAGATCTTCACGACGTGGCATCGTGAACGGGTGGTGGTTTGCGTAGAAACGACCATCTTCTTCTTCATACGTGACGAGCGGGAAGTCCGTCACCCAAAGGAAGTTGAAGACCGACTCATCGATCAAGTCTAGTTCCTTCGCTAACTTCTGACGGAGCGCACCTAAGCTGTCTGCTACGATCGATGCTTTTGCTGCGACGAACAACAATAAGTCGCCTGCTTCCGCATCTGTCGCCGCTGTCAGGCGAGCAGTTGCTTCTTCGTCGAAGAACTTCGCGATCGGACCGTTCAGTCCGTCCGCTGTCACTTTGACCCACGCGAGACCTTTTGCACCGTAGATTGCCGTGAATTCTTGTAACTTATCGATGTCTTTCCGCGAGAAGCGCTCAGCTGCACCTTTAACGTTCAATGCTTTGACTTCGCCACCTGCTTCTAGTGCCATGTCGAATACTTTGAATCCTGCACCTTTGACGGCTTCCGCGACATCAATCAATTCGAGACCGAAGCGTGTATCCGGCTTATCCGAACCATACCGGCTCATCGCTTCCGCATATGGCATCCGTGGGAACGGTGTCACGATATCTTTACCAAGCGTTTCCTTCATGACACGCGTCATCATCGATTCCATCATCGCATACAAGTCTTCGATGTCCATGAAGCTCGTCTCGATATCGACTTGCGTGAATTCAGGTTGACGGTCTGCCCGTAAGTCTTCGTCACGGAAACAACGTGCAATTTGGAAGTACCGCTCAAAACCAGACACCATCAGCAATTGTTTGAACAATTGCGGTGATTGTGGCAAGGCATAGAACTCACCTGGGTGAACACGACTCGGAACGAGATAGTCACGTGCGCCTTCTGGTGTTGATTTCGTTAAGATTGGTGTCTCGACTTCCAAGAAGTCTTGCTCATCGAGGAAGTTCCGCATGATGTTCGATGCTTTCGAACGGAGACGGAATGTCTCTTGAAGCGACGGACGACGCAAGTCAAGATAACGATATTTAAGACGTAAATCTTCTGACGTCTGCTCTGCTTCTTCACTGATCGGGAATGGTGTCATCTTCGCTACGTTCAAGATGACGACTTCATCCGCGACGACCTCGACTTGCCCAGTCGGGATGTTCGGGTTCGGATTCTCACGGGCGATGACGTGTCCTTTGATGTCGAGGACATACTCTGAACGAATCGATTCCGCAAGGCGATGTGCCTGCTCGTTTTCCGGTTGGAAGACGATTTGGACGATGCCACTACGGTCGCGGAGATCAAGGAAGATCAATCCTCCTAAGTCACGTCGTTTTTGAACCCATCCTTTAAGTTGAACGTGTTGTCCGATGACTTCTTCTGTCACCTGACCGTTCATATGCGTGCGTCCGATCATTGTGCTTCCTCCTTTAATTTCGCGACGATCGTATCAGCGACTGCTGATAACGGAACGTCCGTCTGTTCCCCTGTAGCCATGTTCTTCAGCGCTGCTGCACCACGCTCGACTTCTTCATCCCCGAGGATGACCGTATAGCGTGCTTTCAAGCGATCGGCTGCCTTGAATTGTCCTTTGAACTTTCGACCGAGATAATCCCGATCCGCGACAAGTCCTTCGAGACGCATCAATTGTAAGAGACGTGTTGCCGTCTTTTCGACTTCGTCACTGCCTTGCGCGACGATGAAGACATCGATTTGATCATCGACTGCCGGTAAGACGTTCTCATTCTCAAGTGCCATCAATAAACGTTCGATGCCGATTCCGAATCCGATTCCCGGTGTTGCCGGTCCACCGATCTGTTCGACGAGACCGTTGTATCGTCCACCGCCACATAGTGTCGTGATTGCTCCGAAGCCTTCTGCTTCTGACATGATCTCGAACGCCGTGTGATTATAATAATCGATTCCGCGAACAAGCGTTGGATCAACGACATACTCGATGCCGAGTGCATCTAAGTGAAGCAATACTTCATCGAAGTAAGCTTTTGATGCCGGGTTTAAGTAATCGAGAATTGATGGTGCTGTTGCCATGCTCGGGTGATCGCGGTCGACCTTACAGTCAAGGACACGAAGTGGATTCGTTTCGAGACGGTTCTGACAGTCCTGACATAACTCGTGAACGACCGGTTTGAAGTGATCGACAAGTGCTGCCCGGTGTGCGGCGCGACTTTCGTTATCCCCGAGTGTATTGATGACGAGCTTGAGGTGCTTCAATCCGAATGAACGGTAGATGCTCATCGCGAGACTGATGACTTCCGCATCGATCGCTGGTTGTTCACTACCAAGTGCCTCGACTCCATATTGGTGAAGCTGACGGAAACGACCTGCTTGCGGACGTTCATAACGGAACATCGGTCCAATGTAGAACAATTTCGTCGGTTGGTTCGGTGAACCGAACAGCTTGTTCGTCACGAATGAACGAACGACAGCAGCCGTTCCTTCTGGACGTAACGTCAACTGGTCTTTTCCGCGTTTCTCAAGCATGAACATTTCTTTTTGAACGATATCCGTCGTCTCACCAACGCCACGTTTGAAGAGTTCTGTCTCCTCAAAAATCGGCGTCCGGATTTCCTTATAGTTGTAACGCTTACTGATATCACGTAATTGTTGCTCGATGTACTGCCAGCGTTCGACTGTTCCTGGAAGGACATCAAACGTACCGCGTGGTAATTTCATCTCAAATTCCTCCTTTTTTGAATACAAAAAAGTCCTCGTCCGCAAAGGGACGAGAACTTGAAGATCCCGTGGTACCACCCTGGTTGTCAAATCACATTTGACCACTCGGTGCAGTTAACGCCTGCGTACGACCTTCCCTACTATCAGTTCAGGAAGATACCTCGGAAGGGTCTTTCATCGAGTTCATCTGTTCGCCCTTCCAGCCAAGGGGCGACTCTCTAAGCAGACAAGGTCTTGATTACTCCTCTTCGTCTTCGGTCGTATGAATCATTTGGTTACGTCTAATATTGCCTCGTCTCTCGGTTCCTGTCAAGCGTTTGCTTCTTTTTCAAGAATCAATGTCACCGGTCCATCATTGACGAGCGCGATATCCATCATCGCACCGAACTGACCTGTCTCGACCGTCAGTCCTTGCGCACGAAGACGTTCATTGAACGCTTCATACAATTCGTTGGCAAGATCCGGTTTCGCCGCTTCCGTGAACGCTGGGCGACGTCCTTTTTTGACATCACCATACAGCGTGAACTGCGAGACGGATAGAATCTGACCGTCGACATCTTGCAACGAGCGGTTCATCCGTTCCTCTTCATCTTCAAACACGCGGAGTCCTGCGATTTTATCAGCTAACCAGTTCACCTGATCGATCGTGTCTTCGTGCGTGACACCGACAAGCAAGAGAAAACCTTGCTTGATTTGACCGATGACCTCCTGATCGACTGTGACACTTGCTTCTTTGACTCGTTGTAATACGACTCGCATGACTCATCCGCTCCTTACGTCATCATGACGCGATGCACAGCATACACGTCAGAGATTTGTTTGATCCGATCAACGACTTTTTGTAAATGGTTGACGTTGTTGATCGCGATCGTCATCGTGATTTTGGCTTGTTTACTGTCGTCGCCTTTCCCGCTGACGGCAACAATGTTCGTATTCGTCGCAGATACCGACTGCAGAACATCGTTCAATAATCCAGCCCGGTCGAATCCAGAAATTTCGATTTCGACGTTATAACTCTTAACGGCTTTGCCTTCGTGTTCCCACTCGACTTCGAGCAAGCGTTCTGGATTTTGTTCATGAATGACGTTCAAACAATCCGTCCGGTGAATCGAGACACCCCGTCCACGTGTGATGTACCCGACGATATCGTCCCCTGGTACTGGATTACAACAACGACTCATGCGAACGAGCATGTTATCGATTCCTTTGACACGAACACCTTCTGGATTTTCCTTCTTCGGACGATCAAACGTCTTCATCTCACTGATCGCTTCGTTCAGTTCAAGATTTTTAGATTCTTTGTCTTTGCGTAACTTTTCCGTCAATTTATGAGCGACTTGGGCAGCTGTCAGACCATGATACCCAACGGCAGCATACATGTCTTCTTCTTGCGCGAAGTTGAACTTCCGCGTCACGTCTTCGAGCGTCTTCTCATTGATGACTTCCTTCGGCTCGAATCCGAGTTTCTTGACTTCTGCTTCGATCAGTTCCCGTCCTTTAGAGACGTTCTCTTCGCGTTGCTGACGTTTGAACCATTGACGGATCTTGTTCTTCGCCTGACTCGACACACAAATCTTGAGCCAGTCCTTACTTGGACCATAACTGTGTTTTGATGTGACGATTTCAATGATGTCACCTGTCTTCAGCTTATAATCAATCGGTACCATCCGTCCGTTGACTTTCGCTCCGATCGTCCGGTGACCGATCTCTGTATGAATCCGGTAGGCATAATCAATCGGAACAGAGCCTTTCGGCAATTCGATGACGTCGCCTTTTGGTGTAAAGACGTACAACATGTCACTAAAGAAGTCGACTTTGACCGATTCCATGAATTCTTCAGCATCCGCCGTATCCTTCTGCAACTCAAGGATTTCCCGGAAATGGGCAATCTTATCCTCAAAGCCTGATTTCGCTTCCTGTTCCTTACCTTCTTTATACGCCCAGTGAGCGGCAATCCCGTACTCGGCAATAAAGTGCATGTCCCGTGTCCGAATTTGGACCTCGAGCGGCTCGCCTTTCGGTCCGATGACCGTCGTATGCAGCGATTGATACATGTTCGGCTTCGGCATCGCGATATAATCCTTGAAACGTCCCGGCATCGGTTTATATTGCGTATGAATGATTCCGAGAACAGCGTAACAGTCCTTGATTGAATCGACGATGATGCGTACAGCCATCAAGTCATAGATTTCACTGAACTCTTTTTTCGAGTTTTGCATCTTGTTATAAATGGAATAGATATGCTTCGGACGTCCATCGACTTCCGCTGCGATTTGTACATCATCAAGTACTTCGTTGACCTCTTCGATGACCGAACTGACGAGCGCTTCGCGTTCCGTCCGTTTTTGTTTCATCATTGAGACAATCCGGTAGTACTGTTGTGGATTGATATAACGCAAACTGATGTCTTCGAGTTCCCACTTGATCGTCGAGATCCCGAGACGATGCGCAAGCGGTGCAAAGATTTCGAGCGTCTCTTCTGCCTTTTGCACCTGCTTTTCCTTGACCATATGTTGCAACGTTCGCATGTTATGCAAACGGTCAGCCAGTTTGATCAAGATGACGCGAATGTCTTCTGCCATCGCGATGAACATCTTCCGGTGGTTTTCAGCCAATTCTTCGCGTTTCGATTTATATTTGATTTTCCCGAGTTTCGTGACGCCGTCAACGAGCATCGCGACGTCGGGTCCGAATCGTTCCGTTAATTCTTCGAGTGTAATGTCCGTATCTTCGACGACATCATGAAGAAGCGCAGCGACAATCGTCGTTGCATCTAAACCAATATCGACTAAGATACCGGCAACTTGTACCGGATGAATGATGTAGGGTTCACCAGAACGGCGGAATTGCCCATCATGTTCGTCTTTCGCGAATTGGTAAGCCCGTTCGATGTCTTTGACTTCAGCTTGCGTCATGTATTCCGCACATCGAGCGAGAAGGTCTTCTACATTTACGATTTGTTTGTTTGTCATCCCTTTTCCTCACCCAGTCCCCGGGATCGTCTGCAACGGAATCCCTAATATATAGTTCTTATTATCGTGAAATCTTGAGAAGATGTCAAAATAAAAAGAAATACCCCCTTGGTCATCATGTACCAAGAGAGTATGTATGCTTCAGTCTTCGTAGCGAATCAATGAGAGAACGTCGTATCCTTCGAGTTTCTCACGTCCACCAAGACCATCGAGTTCAATCAAGAATCCGATTCCGGCAACCGTTCCGCCTAATTTTTCAATCATTTGAATCGTCGCTTCGATCGTACCACCTGTTGCAAGCAAGTCGTCAAGGATGACGACGCGTTGTCCCGGTTGGATCGCATCTTCGTGCATCGTCAAGACATCTTTTCCGTACTCAAGACCATACTCGACACGGACTGTCTCACGCGGTAATTTTCCTTCCTTACGAACAGGAACGAATCCGATCTCCATCGCGTATGCGGCTGGGCAACCAACGACGAATCCGCGTGCTTCCGGACCGGCGATGATATCTGCGCCTTTACTACGCGCATACTCGACGAGTGCATCGACCGATTGTTTATATGCCGGTCCGTTTTGCATGAGTGATGTGATGTCCTTGAAACTAATTCCTTCTTTCGGCCAGTTTTCGACCTCTTTTATATGCTGTTTGAACTCCATGTCTTTTCCTCCTGCTTCGCCGCTTCTACCAAAGTATCAAAACGCTCTTTCAACTGAGCGAGTGACGAATAAATGTATTGTTGCTCGAGCTCTTGACGCGCTTCATGACGCTGGTACGTCGGAGCTTCCGTCAGATCTCGCTTTGCAGCATTTGGGTTCACACCCGGCAGCCCGTCCTCCATTGTAACAAGAAAATCAAGTTCCGAGAATACCGAATGCATAAAGTTAATCGATCGTTTCGTCCATTTTCGCGATTTCGACAAACGTACAAGACCGATCCGGAGCTCGTCACGCGGACATTTCGCGAAATACTGGAAGTAATGCTTGAAGTCCTCCCGCGACGGAATCGTCTCGAAATAATATCCCTCGTCCTTAAAGGCACAATAAATCCGCTCTGCCTGTTGCACGTATGGATAAAATGCTGCTTCTTCTTCCGGTAGATCAAGGAAAACGATATTTTGATGGATCGGACCGTTCAACGGACGTTCCGCGTACTTCTCTTTCACCTCATCGGTAAAGGCGACGAATGTCGTCGTCTCATGCGGTAAGGCGAATAGTTCGCTCAGCGGCCGCTTACCGCCGCGGTAATCGAACACTTGGACATCTTCGACAGCGACGTCTTGAATCATCAATTGTGGTTTACGGAACCCATTCCATTCATTGATGTTCAGACTGCCCATCAAGTGAATCTCCGATAAGGTCGAGACTTCATCGACGAGGTCGCCGAAGCCGAAGCCGATCGCATCGAGTTCCTTCCCGTCGCCTGATAGTAGTGCTTTGACATGCGTCAAGTCACGACCGATCCGTTTCATGTCACGGATCTTCGCTTGCTCGATGACGATCCGTGGTGCGGGATTTCCCATCCCGAACGGTGCCAATCGCTGAATATCTTCAATCAACTGAATCGACACATCACTGACCTGTAGACGTAGATCGACATCGATCGTCGCGATGAAGGCATCGTCCGGCAACGTACTGGCTTGTTCATTCAAACGTTGACGTAACGCCTCGACGTCATCGGAAGAGAGCGTCATGCCGGCAGCAGCGGGATGTCCTCCGAAATGCGGCAAGATATCTTCACATTTCGTGAGTTCAGCGAATAAATCAAAGGCTGGAATCGATCGTCCAGAACCCTTCGCTGTTCCTTTTTCAGCATCATGACACAGCATGATGACGGGACGATGGTATTTTTCAACGAGTCGCGAGGCGACGATCCCAACGACACCTGGATTCCAATCTGCCGCATCGACGACGAGTACGCGGTCCTCTTTAAAACGTTCTTCGACAAGCGCCGTTGCTTCCTCTGCAATCTGCTTGACGATATCTTGACGTTGTTTATTTTGTTGGTCGAGTTGTTTCGCGAGATGAAGTGCCTCATCTTTGCTTTCCGCTAGTAACATCTCAAGCGCTGGCATCGCCGAATCCAGACGACCTGCCGCATTGATCCGCGGACCGAATGCAAATCCGACCGATTCTTCCGTCAGTTCGTCTTCCGTCAAACTACAGACGTCACGTAACGCAAGGATACCCGGACGTTCACTTGCATTCAGCGCCTCGATGCCGCGAATCGCAAGCAACCTGTTCTCTCCGACGAGCGGTACGAGATCGGCAATCGTTCCGAGCACCGCAAGATCGAGTAACTCGACGGGTTCCCGGTCAAGCAGTGCATGCGCGACTTTAAAAGCAACGCCTG
Organism: Exiguobacterium sp. s143; assembly: GCF_018618895.1. Lineage (NCBI taxonomy): Bacteria > Bacillati > Bacillota > Bacilli > Caryophanales > Exiguobacterium > Exiguobacterium sp. s143. The sequence goes on from NZ_JACSMX010000001.1 coordinate 861,794, forward strand.
CCCCAGCAAGTTTTGAGAATGGATAATCTGAGTCGACACCCGGATGAATTAAGGCAAAGGCATCAGGTAACGTTTCTTTTGCTTCATGGTGATCGGTAATGATTAAGTCGACACCGAGTTCCTTGAGGACATCTGCTTCGTGGATGCCGGAAATCCCACAGTCGACGGTGATGACGAGGCTGAACCCTTCTTCCGCTGCCCAGCGAAACGCGGCTTCGTTTGGTCCATAGCCTTCCGTGAATCGGTTCGGGATATAACACTCTGCCATTCCTCCGATTTCAATCAAGGCGTGCCAGAGAATCGCAGCGGAACTCACGCCGTCGACGTCATAATCACCATAAATCAAAATCATTTCGCCTTCGTTGACGGCACGTTGAATCCGTTCGACGACTTTTGGCATGTCTTTAAAAGCAAATGGATCATGGAATGTCATTTGATCCGTCTCTAAAAAATCACGGGCGGCTTCACGAGTCGTGAATCCCCGTTGGACAAGTAGTTGTGCGACGTGCGGTGAGATCGTGCCATCCGCCGTCAATTGTTCGATTTGTTCTGAATCGATGACTTTATCAAGCCATGTTTTTTTAGCATGGTACATCTCAAACCCTCCAATCAACTTCCCCATTATAATTGAAAATCCGCACCAGCGATAGCTGATGCGGATACTCTTTTAAGAAGCGCGTTTTGTACGACCAAGTGTCCGACCTTTCATGACGAGCCAGAGCTGCGCGGCGATGAAGATCGAAGAATACATTCCCATGATCAACCCGACGAGCAGGGCGAGACTGAATCCACGGATTGCTTCGCTACCGAAGATGTAGAGTGCCGCTGCCGTCATGATGACCGTGACGACCGTATTGATCGAGCGAATGATCGTCTGTTGAATCGATTCATTGACGATGTGTGCCAATTCATCAAATGAGACTTTCCGTCCACCTTTTTCAGCAAGTCCGAGATTTTCTCGTACCCTGTCGAAGGTAACGATCGTATCGTTGACGGAATACCCAATGATCGTCAAGACGGCTGCGATGAAGTACAGATTGACTTCGATCTGGAACAGCGAGAAGAAAGCAATGATCATCAATGCATCATGTAGCAATGCGAGTACTGTCGCAATCCCGTAGAGCGGTTGGAATCGGAACGAGACGTAGATGACGATCCCGAGTGACGCAAGTAAAACCGCATAAATCGCGTTACGCGCGATTTCCCGACCGACTTGTGCCGAAACTGTCGAGATACTCGGTTCTTTCTTGTATTCCGCTTCAATCGTTTGTTTCATTTCAGAAATCTGCTGTTGGCTGAATTCACCAACGAACGTGACGTTCGCTAACTTTCCGCCTTGAGCGAATTGAATACCATCGATTTCTTCCGCATCAATCCCAGCATCTTCAATGACAGAGCGGACGTCCGCTTCCTTGATTTGATTCTCAGAAGAAATCTCGACGCGCGTTCCTTGCGTGAAGTCGATCCCGAGGTTCAGACCACGGAACGACAACAAGAGGACCGACACGATGACAAGCGCGATCGTGATTGCGAAATAGATTTTACGATGTTTGACGTAATCGAATTTCGTAGGATTAAAGCTCACGGATTTCACTCTCCTTTACACCGAACCATGATTTCTTCTTATCGAACCATCGGCTACTGACAAGGAGTTGCATCAGGTAACGTGAGACAAAGACGTTCGTGACGAACGTGACGGCGATCGAAACCATCAACATGATGGCGAATCCTTTGACCGTACTTGTACCAAAGTAGTACAACACACCAGCAGAGATCAACGTCGTCAAGTTGGCATCAAGAATCGTACCGAACGAACGACGGTTACCGGCTTTAAATGCGGACAAGACAGATTTACCACTTCGTAATTCATCCTTGATCCGCTCAGCAGTGATGATGTTCGCATCGACCGCCATCCCGACCCCAAGAACGAGTGCCGCAATCCCCGGTAACGTGAGGACGGCATTGATCCCGTTAAAGAAGATCATGACGAGATAGATGTAGAACAGTAACGTAATGATCGAAACGAATCCAGAGATCCGGTAGAACAAGAGCATGAACAAGAAGACCGCCGCGACACCAATCGCTGACGCGAACAATGTTTGATCAAGTGCATCCTGTCCAAAAGCAGCAGAGACCGACGTCGAGTAGATTTCCTCGAGTTTGACCGGCAGTGCACCGGCGTTCAGGATCGACGATAATTGTTTCCCGTACTCGGCATCAATATCGCCACCAGAAATAATCGCTTTATCCGAATTGATCGGTTGTGTGACCGATGCATCCGAGACGATCTTCGAGTTTGCTTTTTGAATTTCTTTTTCATACGAATCGCCTTTCTCGTAATCGAGCCAGATGACGAGACGATTCGCAGGTGGTTGCATTTGTGAGACTTGTTGTGTCACTTCATAGAATTTCTCTTTTGATTTCATCGTCAACTCGACGAGTGGTTCATTCGTGTTCGGATCATACCCTACTTTTGCCCCTTTGGCTTTTAAGTCTGATCCATCGAGCAACAACTTATCGTTGATGTCACGGAATGACAATTGTGCTGTCGAAGATAGGATTTGACGCGCTTCCGTCTGATCCTTGACGCCAGCAAGCTGAACGCGAATCCGGTTATCGCCTTCGATCCGGATGTCTGGTTCAGAGACACCGAGGACGTTGACACGGTTCTCGATTGCCGTCAGCGTCGCACTCATCGCATTTTGATCGATGACGTCTCCTTCTTTCAGCGGTTGTACTTCATACAAGACTTCGAAGCCACCCTTAAGGTCAAGGCCGAGCTTCGTATCCTTCAACAACCATGACGATGTCGTACCGATCAGTACGAGCAACGCGATGACGACGATGAAGAATGTGGCAAGTTTCCCTTTCTTGATCATGCTACATTGTCCTTTCTCTAGTTCCCAGTATATTTTCAGACAACTTTGTTCTCCTACCCTAGCTTACAAAAGAAATGGTAATCTTAGCAAACGTTTTTCTCATATATAAACAGAAAAGACGCTCCGGAATCCGGAAAGCGCCTTTTCAATGCCTTATTCGACAGTTTCGTCGTCCATGACAGTCGTTGATTTTTTCGTCACTTCTGCGACAGCACTTCGGTTGAATGTCAATTGTGCATTACCTGACTTCAATGTCACCGTCATGTCGTCAACTTTTTGGACAACCCCGTGAAGACCACCGATCGTAACGATCGAGTCGCCGCGTGAGAGTTCATTTTGCATCTGACGCACTTGCTTCTGGCGTTTGTTCTGTGGACGGATCAACAAGAAATAGAACACCACGAAGATCAAGATCATCGGGAGGAATGTGATTAAGCCTTCCATCTGATTCAGCTCCTTTATCATTCAAATCACGTTCATTATACCGTGAAAGAATTGATTTGTCAGACGATTTGTTAGAAATTCTTTGCGTTCGGTAAATTGTAACCGTATTCTTCGAAAAATTCTTCCTTGAAATCGAGCAGACGATCCTCACGAATCGCTTGGCGAACGCCTTCCATCAACTTGACGAGGAAGTGAAGATTGTGTGTCGAACACAGATGCAGACCGAACGTTTCTTGCGCACGAATCAAGTGATGGATGTACGAACGCGAGTAGTTCTTACACGCGTAGCAATCACATTTCTCATCGAGCGGACGGAAATCACGTGCATACTTCGCGTTCCGGACGACGAGACGTCCTTGTGATGTCATCAATGTGCCGTTTCGTGCGATCCGTGTCGGTAAGACACAGTCGAACATATCGATTCCGCGGATCGCACCCTCGATCAATGCGTCCGGTGAACCGACGCCCATCAAATAACGTGGTTTGTCTTCCGGCATGAGTGGTGTCGTGAATTCGAGCGCACGGTACATGACGTCTTTTGGCTCTCCAACTGATAGACCACCGACCGCATAACCAGGGAAATCAAGGGCAACGAGGTCTTTTGCACTTTGACGACGTAAGTCTTCGTATTCTCCACCTTGGATGATACCGAACAGCGCTTGATCGTGTGGACGTTCATGCGCAGCAAGACAACGTTCTGCCCAGCGGCTCGTTCGTTCGACGGATGCTTTCATGTACTCGTGAGAAGCTGGGTACGGTGGGCATTCATCAAACGCCATCATGATATCTGAACCGAGTGCATTTTGAATTTCCATCGCTTTTTCCGGTGACAAGAACAATTTGTCCCCGTTCAAGTGGTTACGGAAATGAACACCCTCCTCAGAAATGTTCCGGAGATCAGCAAGTGAGAAGACTTGGAAACCACCTGAGTCCGTCAGAATCGCGCCATCCCAGTTCATGAATTTATGCAGACCGCCCGCTTCCTTGATGACATCATGTCCTGGACGCACCCAGAGGTGGTACGTGTTCGCGAGGATGATGTTCGCGTTCATGTCCTTGATTTGTTCCGGTGCCATCGTCTTGACCGTCGCTTGCGTTCCGACCGGCATGAAGACCGGTGTTTCGAAACTACCGTGCGGCGTGTGGACGATTCCTAACCGCGCTCCGGATTGTTTACATGTCTTGATATGTTCGTATGTTACCGCGTGTTTTGTCATTAGTTTCGTTCCTCTCTCGTTAAGAACATCGCATCACCGAAGCTAAAGAAACGATAGCCGTTCGCGACTGCTTCTTCATAGGCATGCAAAATGTGTTCCCGTGTCGATAATGCGGACACGAGCATGATCAATGTTGATTTCGGTAAATGGAAGTTCGTGATCAGACCATCAATCCCTTTGACTTCCTGACCCGGGAAGATGAAGATGTCCGTCCAGCCCGTTGCTTCGACGAAGTCGCCATGGTCACGGATGACCGTTTCAAGCGTCCGTGTCGATGTCGTTCCGACCGCGATGATTCGTCCGCCTTGTTTTCGTGTTTCGCGTAGCAAGGCAGCTGAACTTTCCGGCAGTTCGTAGTACTCACTGTGCATTTTGTGACTATCGACGTCGTCGACCGAGACAGGACGGAATGTGCCAAGTCCGACATGTAGCGTCAACGGTGCGATCCGGACGCCTTTCGCTTTAAGCGCTTCGAGCAATTCCGGTGTGAAGTGAAGACCGGCCGTCGGTGCTGCCGCACTTCCGCGTTCCCGAGCATACACCGTCTGGTAACGATCTTGATCCTCGAGTTGTTCATGAATGTACGGTGGCAGTGGCATCGTTCCGAGTTGGTCGAGCACTTCATAGAAAATGCCGTCATAGAAAAACTTCAGGATTCGTCCCCCGTCTTCAAGTGCTTCGACGCACTCAGCACGGAGTAACCCGTCACCAAACGACAAAATCGTTCCTGGTTTAACGCGTTTTGCCGGTTTCGCCAGTGTTTCCCAGACATCGTCACTCGTCTGCTTCAAGAGTAACAATTCGATCTTCCCACCCGTCTCTTCCTTCACACCAAAGAGACGTGCCGGTAAGACTTTCGTATCATTGATGACGAGTGTATCACCTTCGCGGAAGTGATCGACGATATCATGGAAGTGTTGATGCTGAATCGCACCCGTCTCCCGATCGAGAACCATCAATTTCGAACTCGTCCGGTCGAGCAATGGCACTTGGGCAATTTGTTCTTCTGGTAAATGAAAATCAAATAAGTTTACATCCATTGGTTCAATTTCCTTCTTTCAGTCCTAAATGTTGGCGGGCGAACGGTGTTAAGACACGTCCGCGCGGAGTACGTTGTAAAAAGCCTTGTTGCAGTAAATATGGTTCATACACATCCTCGATCGTCTGCGCATCTTCACCGATCGTCGCTGCGATCGTCTCGAGACCGACCGGACCACCGGCAAACCGTTCTGCAAGCGATCGTAGTAAACGATGGTCGACATCGTCAAGCCCTAGTGCATCGACATGCAAACGATCAAGCGCACTTGTCGCGAGCACAGCATCGATCTCGGTTTGATGGGCGACTTGAGCGAAATCACGGACACGCCGTAACAACCGGTTCGCGACACGTGGTGTTCCACGTGAACGAAGCGCGATCGCTTCTGCAGCGAGGCGATCCGCTTCGAATCCGAACAATCGCGACGTCCGGGTCACGATGGCAGACAACTCTGACATCGTATAATATTCAAGCTTCAGCGTCACGCCAAAACGATCACGGAGCGGTGCCGATAACATCCCGGCACGCGTCGTTGCACCAACGAGCGTAAACGGTGGTAAATCAATTCGGACACTGCGGGCGAGTTCCCCTTGACCGATGACGATATCGAGACAATAATCCTCCATCGCCGGATACAGAATCTCTTCGATTGATCGACTCAATCGATGAATCTCGTCGATGAAGAGGACATCACCCGGTTCCAGTGATGAAAGGATTGCCGCTAGATCACCCGGTCGTTCGATTGCAGGACCGGCTGTCGTCTTGATGCCGACTCCCATCTCGTTCGCGATGATCGTCGCAAGCGTCGTCTTCCCAAGACCCGGAGGACCATAGAGAAGCACGTGATCGAGTGTTTCCTGACGAATTTTTGCCGCCTCGATAAAGACACTCAAGTTTCCCTTAGCTTTCTCCTGCCCGATATACTGCTCGAGCGTCTGAGGACGCAGGCTCCACTCTTCTTGATCTTCCGCATGGGCGGATTCTGACAAAATGCGCTCTTCCATGTCCTCACCTCACATTCAATAACAACTGGAGTGCCCGTTTGACATATTGATCCGTCGACAGGACTTCTGCCTGCAACGCTTTTTTGACTTTCTCGACTTCTCGGTCACTGTAACCTAGCGCCGTCAAGGCTTCACAAGCTTCATTCAATTCAGCATTGCCTTGCGCGAACAAGCCTTCGCTCGGTACGTAATCCGGTGCGAGCTCGGCTAACTTTCCTTTTAGGTCGAGTGTCATTTGTTTTGCTGTTTTCTTGCCGACCCCCGGGAACTTGACGAGATAACTTTCTTTCTCTTGTTCAATCGCTTCAACGAGCGCATCGACATTCCCTGATGCGACGATTGCAAGCGCTCCTTTAGGTCCGATTCCTGTGACACCGAGCAACTTCGTGAACAAGGCACGCTCACGACGGGAACGGAATCCAAATAAGACTTCTTGGTCCTCACGGACATAATGATACGTATATACGATGATCTGTTCGTCTCCGGTCCGATAAAAAAACGGGTTCGGTGCTACGATTTTGTAGCCAATCCCGCCAACTTCTACCGTCACGAATTCCGCACAGACATAAGCGACTTCGCCGCGTACGAATTCTATCAATGTGGAACGCTCCCATCCTTAAACAAACTCTCGTGTTATTGTAGCATACATCTTCGTTTGGCTTCAAAGCGTTCTTCAGCAAAAATCAATACATATGTTCGCTCTCTCAATCAGAAGACAAAAAAGCGTGATCGTTCGCACGACCACGCTTCCATCTTCTATTTTACGAACGCTCAAGCATCCGTTCGAGCGCCAACACGGCATGCCGCGTCGTCTCCGCGTCGACTGTAATGACGTTGACCGGCTCACCGGCTTCGACTTGTTCGAGCGCCCACGCTAAGTGCGGTAAGTCGATCCGGTTCATCGTCAGACACGGACACATGAATGGATTGAGCGACACGATATCGAGTTCCGGATGAGTCGTCGCGAGGCGATTGACGAGATTCATCTCTGTTCCGATTGCCCACTTCGTTCCGGGAGCAGCCTGTTCTATTTGTTGAATGATGTACGCGGTTGATCCGTTGAGATCAGACGCTGTCACGACTTCATGCGAACATTCCGGGTGAACGAGAATCTTTCGCTCCGGATCCGTCTTGCGGAACTGATCAATCTGACCGACCGTGAATTTCTCATGGACCGAGCAGTGTCCTTTCCACAAGATGACGCGGACGTCCTGGTCCTCCCCATCAAAAACGAGTTCGTCCTTGATCGGATCCCAAATCGCCATCTGTTCTAACGGAATTCCGAGTGCGTGCGCCGTATTGCGACCGAGGTGTTGATCCGGCAGGAAGAATAAGATGTCGCGTTCAGCAAGCGCCCATTCGACCATCTGGACAGCGTTTGATGACGTCACCGTCGCCCCACCATGACGACCAACGAACGCTTTGATGGCTGCCGTCGAATTGACATACGTCAACGGTAAGATCGACTCCCCGAACCGTTCCGTCAAGATCGTAAAAGCACGCTCTGTTTGCGTATCGTTCGCCATATCCGCCATCGAACAACCAGCACGCATGTCAGGCAAAACGACCGTATGTGACGCATCTGTCAACATGTCTGCCGTCTCTGCCATGAAGTGGACACCACAAAAGACTGTACATTCCGCTTCTGTCATCTGCTTCGCGACTTGCGCGAGCTGGAGCGAATCTCCTGTCGCATCCGCGAACTGGACGACTTCATCCTTTTGGTAGTGGTGGGCAGGTAAGAACAAGCGACTGCCCATCCGTGCTTTGACCCCTTCGATGATCGCGATCAAGTCTGCTTCTGTTTGCTGTAAGTACGACGCCGGAATCCCTTCGTGACGTAATAGATCAAATGACATCTTTTTTTCCTCCTTCGATTTTCATGCTGATATCAAGTGCTGTTGCTGAATGGGTGAGTGCCCCGAGTGAGATGACGTCTGCTCCGCTATCCGCGAAGTCCGATAATGTGTCTACTGTGATCCCACCGGATAATTCGACCGTGATATGCGGTGGAATCAATTGCCGGAGCTGTTTAATTTCTGCTGGTGTCCGGTTATCGAGCATGATGATATCGACTTCTGCAGCCACTGCCTCCAGCACTTCCGCTTCCGTCTCGACTTCGACTTCAATTGGTGTCGTATGACCCGCGACACGTTTTGCTCGCGCCACCGCTTCCGTAATCGATCCCGCTACTGTGATGTGGTTGTCCTTGATCATGACGGCGTCATCGAGACGTCCGCGATGACTATAGCCACCCCCGACGCGAACGGCATGTTTTTCGAGCATTCGTAATCCAGGGGTCGTCTTTCGTGTATCCGTGATTCGGATTCGCCCTGCTGCTACCTCGACCGCTTGACGTGTCTTCGTCGCAATCCCGGATAAGCGTTGCACCAGGTTCAAGGCGACCCGTTCTCCGCTTAAAATGTCCTGTAACGAACCAGACCACTCGGCAAGGAGTGTTCCTCGCGTGACGATCGTCCCTTCCGCTACATGAATCGTCACGTCGACTTGTAAGAGATGTGCCATCTCCCGAATGATGTCGACTCCGCAAAAGACACCGTCTTCCTTTGCTAGAAAACGACCGGTTCCGCGTTCTTGTCCCGTCAGACATCCTTCACTTGTGATATCCCACTGTCCGATGTCCTCGATTAAAAATGCTTCCAGTTGTTGCCGTAACTGCCACTTGTTCAACGTTCTCATCCTCTCCTGTCAACCGACTTCGCGCCCCTTCAAGCAACAGACATGCCGTTACGTGACGTAATCGATTCTCTTCTGCTTCCTGTCCGGATTCGTCTAATGTCCAGCTTTTTAACTCTTCTAAACTATCTTCTATTTGCTTAACATCCATTTCGACACCAATGACCTGTGATAGACGGTCTGTTACGGAACGAAGTGTTCCCGGGCGTCGTTTGACTTGTTTGACTAAAAGTTCCGGTAACAACTCGAGCTGTTCTGCTACTGCTTTCCCCATGACAACACATTCAAGGAGCGAGTTCGACGCCAGACGATTTCGACCGTGAAGTCCAATCGATGCTGTCTCACCGACCGCGTAAAGTCCTTCGACATGCGTCTGCCCCGTCAGATCCGTTTCGATCCCACCCATCAAGAAATGGATGCCTGGTGCAATTTCAACGAGATCCGGATTTATGTTCAGTTTTTCACATTTTTCAACAAACGTTGGAAACCGTTTCGTCCGGTCGACGACGTTTGACGTATCGAGATAGACCGGTTCACATTTTCGCACCTCATGGATTCGTTTTGCGACTTCATCTCGCGCCGCTAAATCTTGCATCGGATGATCCGCCATGATCCGGTCACCATTTTTCGTTACAAGCGTCGCTCCTGCACCTCGTAGTGCTTCCGTGATCAAACCTTCCGAGCGACCAGCATGAACGAGTACCGTCGGATGATGCTGGATATAACCGAGATCACGAATCGTCGCTCCCGCTTCAAAAGCGAGTGCAATCCCGTCTCCTTGAATCAAAGGGTCATTCGTCGACGCCGCGAATAATCCACCCACTCCACCGGTCGCGAGAATCGTCGCGCGCGCCACAATCTCGATCGGCTCCCCATGGCTATATCCGACTGCACCAACTACCTGCCCATTTACTTGAATCAACTCTGTGATACGCGTCTGCTCGAGAATCGGAAATGGTACTTGCGGCATCAACGTCTCCATGATCCGTTTACCAGTCTCGTCGCCGCCACAGTGATAAATCCGCGGCAAACGATGTGCTCCTTCACGACCGAGCAAAAACTCTCCTTCGGACTGATCGAATGGAACGCCTTGTCGTAACAAAAATTCCATCGCCTCGGTTCCCGATCGGGTGACGTAATCGACGACGGACGGATTGATATGCCCTTTTGCTGCTTTGCACGTATCTTCAAAGTGACCACGATGATTGACTTCTGCATAAGCGGAAGCAATCCCACCTTGTGCTCGGACGGAATTCGTCTCAAACCGCGAACCTTTCGAGACGAGTAATGCGTCCATCCCTGATGGAAGATGCAGGGCGACTGAAATTGCGGCAAGTCCTGTTCCAATGATCAACACATCCGTCTCAAGCTTTTTATGTAAAGACATATGTTTTACACCTCTATATCTAAATGTTTACTATTGACTTGACAATAAGTTTGGCATACTTTTAGCTGAGTGACAAGACGAAAGGACAGGATTTTTTCATGATCTATCTCGATTACGCAGCGACGACTCCGCTGCATCCACAAGCACTCGATCATTATCAACAAGCCGCTCAGTCGTTCTACGGCAACAGTTCTTCTCTTCATGACATCGGTGGGAACGCTGAACGTTTACTCGAACGAGCCCGTCAGTATCTGATGCAACAATTGGCTCAACAAGAAGGAACCGTCATCTTTACAGGGAGTGGATCAGAAGCGAATTATATTGCTTTGACACATCTGATGCGACAGAGTAACAAATCAGTTGTCTTGACACTTCGATGTGAACACGACTCGGTCTTGCTTCCGCTAGCGCGCTGGGCACAAGAAACACGGCACCTTTCTTTATTACCGGACGGAACGTTCGATTGGGAACAATTCATCGCAGCTTGTACGGATGAAATCGGTGTTGTCTCGATTCAACATGTCAATTCGGATACCGGTTTTCGTTTTCCGGTCGAACGGATTGCAGCATATTGTCAATCGCGTGAGATTCTGTTTCATTGCGATGGTGTCCAAGGATTTTTAAAAGATGCAATCAACATCGACGCTTTTGATGCCTACACGATGAGTAGTCATAAAGTGTATGGACCAAAAGGATTGGGCGCTTTGTATTTACGGCGTCCGCTCTTCAGCCCTTATTACGAAGGACATCACGAATTTGGAATCCGTCCAGGCACAGTCGACGTTCCAGGAATTGCCGCGTTCATCGCTGCCTGTGAAGCGTCTCGCTTCGAAAATCCAGGAATCCAAGCTTCAAGCCGTCGATTTCGTGGTATGCTAAAAAAAACATTGTCTTCGTCTCGTTACACAATGATTGAGTCGCCAACGCAACTCGCTTCCATCTGCGCCATCCATACGAAACAACGGGACGGTCAATACGCGTTGCTCGCCTTGAATCGTGCCGGAATCGCGGTTTCCGCTGGTAGTGCCTGCCGGGCTGGAGAAAACGGTCCGAATGCGACATTACGTGCCATCGGCTTCGATGAATCAGCGGCTCATGGGTTGATTCGGCTCAGTTTTGGAAGACACACGACGAACGAAGAAATCGAACAGTGCATTGATGTGTTGAACACGATTTCATGACACTGGAGAAAGGTAGGAGACATGATGGGGAAACGCATCTCCGGAGAAGAACGCCGGAAATCATTACTTCGTATGATTGAGGAAAGTGAGCAACCTGTCACAGGAACAGCACTGGCGAAACAAGCAGGTGTCAGTCGCCAAGTGATCGTGCAGGATTTATCATTGTTAAAGGCAAAAGGATATCCTGTCATCGCGACAGCTCGTGGCTATTTCATCAATGATCCGGAAGTCGACGGTTCAAAATTACGTCGCAAGATCGTTTGCCGTCACGGCATCGATCAGTTAAAGGATGAGTGTGACGCCATCGTTGACGAAGGAGTCGTCGTCCGCGATGTCATCATCGAACATCCCGTCTACGGCTTCATCACTGGAGAATTGATGCTAAAGAGCCGCCGAGACGTCCGTGTATTGCTAGAGCAGCTAAAGGAGACGCAAGCCACTCCGCTCTCGAGCCTGACGGACGGAGTCCATATCCACACGCTGGAGGCGGATCATGAAGACGCACTGGAAGCAGCCATTGCGAAACTCGATCGTCTCGGAATTCTCGTTTCAGAGCTCGATGTCTGAACATACAAAAACCGCCTATTCCAAAGGAATAAGCGGTTTTTTTATCGTTCAATCGGTTCAAGTCGTGTCTCCGGCATCGTAGATGGCGGATCGAACGTTGCTAAGACTTTGCGGACGCGTCGGTTTTCGATATGCAAGACGGTCAACGTGACACGTTCATAACGCATCGCCGTTCCGACGTCCGGTAATTGTCCGCTCTCCTCCATGATCCATCCCCCAAGTGACTGGGCGTCCGTGTCTGGCATCGTCAATTGAAATTGCTGACAGAAGTCTTCAATGTCGTACTCTGCTAGACATTCGTATTGCTCTGGACCAATCCGTTTCGTATATTCCAATGATTCATCGTGTTCATCCCAAATCTCCCCGACGATTTCTTCTAAAATATCCTCAAGGGTGATCAGACCTGCCGTACCTCCGAATTCATCAAGGACAACTGCCATGTGGGACTGTTTGACTTTGAGTTCCGGTAATAAATCCATCAATCGCGTCTGTGGTACGACGAACGATACCGGTCGAATCCATTCTCGGATATCAACGGAGCCGTTCTTCACGTATGCACGCAGAAAGTCCCGCTCCGATAATACACCGATGACGTGATCAATCGAATCTTTATAGACCGGTAGACGAGAATAGCCACCCTTCTGGACCTCTGCAAGGATGTCTTCAAGCCGCGCATCAATATCGATTGCCTGAATATCCATGCGAGGTGTCAGCGCATCCTCGACCGTCACATGTTGAAAATCAACCGCTTGGTGAACGAGTTCCGCCTCTGCAAGCCCCATGATCCCCTCTTCTTGACTGATATCGACGAGTGCCTTGAGTTCCTGTTCGGTCACGAGCGGTCCTTTCGGATCTGCTCCAATCAACCGAAGCGCAAACTGACGTAAGCGGAGTAACAGAAAAACGAGTGGTCGAAAGCACAGTAAGAAGAAGCGCAGTGGACGTCCGATCAATAACACGTAACGTTCCGTATGTTCACGAGCATACGACTTCGGTATCAATTCTCCGAACAACAGCAACAGAAAAAACAGCGCAAGAAAGGCAACGGTTTGTGTTGCGATCGTCTCGACGAACTGGATGATCCACCAGCCACCAAATAAGATAAAAGCGACGTTGACGATCGTATTCCCAATCAAAATCGAAGTCAGTGTCTCTTCGTAGCGTTGAAGTAAGCGAAATACACGGGACGCACGCGCGTCCCCTGCTTCCGATTGGTGCAACAACCGCAACCGATTGACACTCGCGAGTGCCGTCTCAGCTGAGGAAAAGAACGCGGATAACATGAGAATCGGAATTAACCAAACGACTGAAATCATGGGCAATGGGTCCACGATGCTTTCACACTCCGTTTCCTAATGGAATGAACCGCTTAGAATGATGACTCGACGAATTCGAACTCGAAATCGCGGATTCGAACGACGTCGCCGTCGATCGCACCAAGACGACGCAACTCTTCGTCGACACCCATTTGACGCAGTGTCCGAGCGAAACGTTTAATCGATTCTTCACGCATGAAGTTCGTCATCGTGAAGAGTTTTTCGATGCGTGGTCCTTTGATGACGAAGCAATCGTCTTCATCTTTCGTGATCGTAAAGCCAGCTTCTGGTGCTTCGTAACCGTAGACGACACGTGGTGTCGCTGTTTTCTCTTCGAGTTCCTCAAGACCGAATTCTGGTGTTGCATCGACGAGGTCAGCGATTCGGAATAACAGATCGCGTAAACCTTGACGTGTTGCTGCTGAAATCTCGAATACTTCAAGCTCTGGGAAAGCTTCCTTGAAGGCTTCAAGATGTTCTGCCGCATCTGGCATGTCCATCTTGTTCGCGACGACGACTTGCGGACGTTCTGTTAAGCGGAGATTATAGTCCGCGAGTTCTTTATTGATGATGTTGTAGTCTTCGATTGGATCGCGACCTTCCATCCCGCTCATGTCGATGACGTGTACGATGACTTTCGTCCGTTCGACGTGACGGAGGAACTGGTGACCGAGTCCGACACCTTCACTTGCACCTTCGATCAATCCTGGCAAGTCAGCCATGACGAAACTACGGCTATCTTCCGTTTCGACGACACCGATGTTCGGTGTGATCGTCGTGAAGTGATATGCGCCGATTTTCGGACGTGCGGCTGAAACGACGGATAACATCGTTGATTTTCCGACGCTTGGGAAACCGACGAGACCGACGTCTGCTAGCATCTTCAGCTCAAGTTTCAAGTACTTCTCTTCTCCTGGCTCACCGTTTTCAGCGTGCTCAGGTGCTGGGTTGGCTGGTGTCGCAAAACGTGTATTTCCACGTCCGCCACGTCCACCTTTTGCGACGATCGCTTGTTGTCCGTGATGGACGAGGTCAGCGATGACCGCATTCGTATCATCATCGTAGACGACTGTACCGGGTGGGACCTTGACGATTAGGTGCTCGGCTTTACGACCGTGCATCCCTTTTGACATACCGTTTTCACCTTGAACCGCTTTAAAGTGGCGTTTGTAACGGAAGTCCATCAATGTCCGAAGCCCTTCGTCGACTTCGAGGACGACGTGAGCCCCGTGACCACCGTCACCGCCGGCAGGACCGCCGTCCGGAACGTATTTCTCGCGACGGAACGCTACTTGCCCACGTCCTCCGTCACCTGCTTTTACATAAATATTTACCTGATCGACAAACATGTCGGATCCCTCCTCTTACTTCTCTTCCTCAAACGGAAGACTTTCAATCTCAATCACACACTCATTTTCCGTCTGCGACTCGATTTCCATCGGCGTCACTAGATCCTCAAGGCGCGACATATCTAGTAGATCCCGATAGATCTCGATGGTCACGCCCTCGTGGAAGGTCACGGATACTTCTCCTACTCCTACATCAATCATGGCGATGGCCGCTTCGACGAGTTGCTTCAGCCGCTCATCTTCCATGTGGGGTGCTCCGATGACATCATACGTCACAGTTTTGCCTGACCATTCAGCTTGCAGTAACGCCAGTGCGGTTTTCGGCAATCCGATTCGCGCTAGACGCCCTTCCCGTGATGCTTGCTCCCGGTACGCCGAACAGATCGACTCGACTGCTTGTTCGTCTCCGATCGCGCCATACGAACGGACGAGTTGTATCCGGTTCAACCACTCGTGACGAAGAGTCTTCAAAAGATCAAGTACCTGCTGTTCCTCCATCGGTCGTTCCCTCCTAAAAAAAACAGACCCTAACCCTCGAAAGTGGCTAGAGTCTGCTTCGTCGATCCTTATGCTGGGTAAACGCTGACTTGTTTCTTGTCGCGTCCGAGACGTTCGAAACGAACGACACCAGTTGCAGTTGCGAAAAGTGTATCATCGCCACCACGTCCGACGTTCATACCTGGGTGAATCTTCGTACCGCGTTGACGGTAGAGGATTGAACCAGCAGAAACAGTTTGACCGTCTGCACGTTTCGCCCCAAGGCGTTTCGATTGCGAGTCACGACCGTTCTTTGTCGAACCTACCCCTTTTTTCGATGCGAAGAACTGAAGATTAAGTTTCAACATGTGGAATCCACCTCCTATACTTGTTCAAGTTGGATAAACTCACCGTAACTTTCAGCGATGGTACCAAGTTGGACCAAAGTCGCTTCCAGTAACAATTGGGTGCGCTCACTGACATCCGGTGCTAAGTCAGCGTACGGTTCTACATAAAAGTAGCCACCCTCTTGTTGTTCTGCCATTTCAAGGAGCAGGACCTGCCCGAGTAATGCTTCTATGGCATTGTATGCCCCGAAGATCACCGACGAGACGCCGGCACAGACAAGGTCGAGACCTGGTTCTGCGAACTCGGCATGTCCTGTCACTTCGATGGAGCGGACGAGTTCCGCTTCATCTCGTCGAATCTTGACACGTATCATGGCTTACGCTTCGATTTTCTCGATGCGGACCTTCGTGTAAGGTTGACGGTGACCTTGCTTACGACGGTAGTTCTTTTTCGCTTTCATTTTGAAGACAGTGATCTTTTTCGCGCGAGCGTGTTTGATGACCGTTGCTACGACCTTCGCACCTTCTACGAGTGGAGCGCCGACTTTAACATCGTCACCACCAAGGATCAATACTTCACCAAATTCAACTGTGCTGTCGACGTCTGCGTTTAATTTCTCAACGTAGATTTCTTGGCCAGCTTCAACTTTGACTTGTTTACCACCAGTTTTGATAATTGCGTACATTACGTGCACCTCCTCTTAGGAACTCAGACTCGCCATCACGGGCAGCGGATGCTTTAAAACCCGGTCTGTGCGGTTGTAGTCATTTGGGTGCTTCCAAACGAACTAACGTTATTCAGAATACCAAACGTTCTTCTACCTTGTCAATGCTGTTCTGAAGGATTATTCCGATCGCTTGATGAAATCGAGACAGTCCTGTGACGACCCCGTGAACAGGACCGCTGGATCGCCTTCGAGCACATGGACTTCGAGCGGTTGACGAGAGATGAATTCGTCTTGCAACAGATGCCGTGGTGCGCGAATCACGACCGCTTCCGCATAGGTCGCAATCTCAAGTAACTTCGGTTCAATCAAGCGATAGACACTCAATCGCGTCCACTGTCCGGATTCCTGTGAGCGTTCCTGTAGCGATTTCCCGTGACGTTGTCGTGTCAGTTCGCATAAGCCCATCTTCGTAAAGCCATAGACTTCGATTTGTTTCGTCTCGAGCGCCGCTCGTTCTTTGAGGAGTTGCGTCACCCGTGTCTGACCTTTACTAGAGCCACGTAAAAAATCGATCGCAATCATACCGCTAATGTTGCGCAACCGTAATTGGCGCATGACTTCGACCGCAGCCGCTTCATTGATTTGATCAAACGTCCGCTTTTGTTCCTTGACGGAGATCGTCTTCCCACTGTTGACGTCGATGACAGTCATCGTCTCGACCTCTTCAATCAAGAGATACGCTCCCCCGTCAAGCCAGACGACCCGTTGCATCGCCTTCTCGATTGCGCCATCGATCGCTTCCATCTCAGGTAAGCGTCCTTTTCGTAGCGACCGTTCGACGGACAGACCAAGCAATTCCAGGCGTTCCTTTTCCTGACGCGTCATGACGAGCGCATCGGTGACATGTGGAAGTCGTTTTGCTTCCTGAACGATCAGTGCCTCGTCTTGTTCAAGACGCGGTGCCTGCATGAGTTCTTTATGTCGTGTCCGTAATGACTGAAGCTCTTGCTTCAATTCGTCAATTGATGCTTTTGCTGCCTCCGTCCGGTAGAGAATCCCCTCTTCGTCCGTCGTCGTCAATTGCTCCGCCAGTTGACGCTGAACGACGAGATCCAGCTTTCGACTGAAACGGATGCGTCGCCCGTACGGGAAATAAACGAGATAACGTCCACCATAGGTGATGTTCTGCGTCACTTTGTGTTGTTTCGGTGCGACTCCTTCCTTGACGACCTGGACGAGTAACGTCTGTCCGACCTGGACCGCTTGTCCGATCGTCGGTACGTCCGGATAGCGACGAAGTGCTTCCACCGTTTCATTCAGCGGTAAGTAAAGCGGTGTGCCGTCAGTCGCAATCAAAAAGGCTGCTCCGAGCGTCGGATGCAACCGGTCGACCTTGGCATAGACGAAAGTGCCAACCCGGATCTCGTCGCGCATCCGCTCATGATATTCAATTAATCGACCGCCTTCGACCAATGCCAATCGTTCAAGCGAAGCGGTCTGTTCACTAATCCATCGCATACTGATCCCTCCAAAAAAATTAGACTAGGCACGACGATGTCGTCCTAGTCTAATTTCCCATTCTTATTTCATCCCAAGCATCTTCTTCAATTTGACGAAGAATCCTTTTTGTGGTTGTTCATTTAAATCAAGCAGTGGTACAGATTCTCCGAGAATCCGGCGGGCAATGTTCCGGTAGCCGAGTCCAGCCCGGTTATCCGGATTCATCGTCACAGGCACACCACGGTGGGAAGCGGCGATGACTTCTTCATCATCGATGATCAGACCAAGTAGATCAATCGAAAGGATACGCATGATCTCATCGATGTCGAGCATGTCACCTGATGCCATCATGTGTGAACGCACCCGGTTGATGACAAGTTTCGGAACGATGTTACGTTCTGAGCGCTCGAGCATCCCGATGATCCGGTCCGCATCTTGAACGGCTGCTTTTTCCGGTGTCGTAACGACGACGGCTTCATCCGCTCCAGCGATTGCATTCATGAAGCCTTGTTCGATTCCGGCAGGGCAATCGATCAAGACGAAGTCGTATTCGAGTTTCAGTGTATCGATGATTGCCTTCACCTGTTCGGGTGTGACGGAGGACTTATCCTTTGATTGAGCAGCAGGCAACAGATACATCTCTTCAAAACGTTTATCGCGGACGAGTGCTTGGTGCAATTTACATTGCCCTGTCACGACGTCAACGATGTTATAGATACTCCGGTTATCGAGACCAAGCACGATATCCAGATTACGTAACCCGATATCCGTATCAACGAGGCAAACGGAATGTCCCATCAATGCAAGTGCTGTCCCGATGTTTGCAGTCGTCGTTGTCTTTCCGACGCCACCTTTACCGGATGTGACGACGATGGCGCGTCCCATGTTCGTCTTCGCCTCCATATGTACCTGTTCTTTCACTTGTTCCATATCCGTCACCCTCTTTCACTATCAATCGCAAACTGATCCATCCGCGCGAGCGGAACGGTTTGAAGGCGGGAGAATTCCACCCCGTCTTCGCCTAAAAATGCACAACCCATATCGAGAGCAGGAATCGGTGCGTCGTCCGGTTCTTCGTGGACGGTGCCAGCGACTGCGACCCATTTCGGTTGCAATACACTCGCAGCGATGACGGCTTCCGTATTGCCACCTTTACCTGCATGAACGGTACCACGTAAAGCACCGAGACAATAGATACTTCCTGTCGCATGGACGACCGCACCCGGATTGATATCTCCGATGATGACGATCGATCCTTCGACGTCTAATACGTGCCCACTGCGTGCCGTTCCACCGAAGTAATGAAACGTTCGCTCTCCGTACAAGGCTTTTGCCTCGTCCTTCGTGATGCACTCACTATCATAGCCTTTGAAAGAGAAGGAATCATGTCGCGCGACGATAGATTCGACGGCCGTCAACACCCCTTCATCGACATAACGTCGACCGAAGAAGAAGGTGATCGGTACGGCGCGTCCGTTCTCGACGGATTTGTCCGCAAGCGTCAACTCTAAATCGTCAAGAAATTCATCCACACTGCACCTTTCATTCACATAGACGGCGAGGCCACCACGATGACCTTTCATCGTTACATAACGTTTACGCTCAATCATGACTCATCCTCTTTTCTCGTCAAGGGTCGACTGCACGAGTCGGGTCATCGGATAATACAGGATGATGATCCCGATCAGCTGCGCAACCAGACTCCTTGGAATGATCTGTGTCGCAAGTTCCTGGAAGGAGACTCCGACACCCACGACCGAAGCCGTGAAGAAATATATATCGAGCTCATACAAAATGGCACTGAACGTGAACGTGACAAGAATCGTCAATACGTTCTCCTTTACATATTTTAGCACGAAGCTACTAAAAAGCGGAATGGCGGATAACGCAAATAAGTAAATGCCGATGATATCCGAGTACACGAAATCATACAGCAATCCGAAAACGAGTCCGAATCCGAGTGCCTGTTCAAGTTTTCCGTACCGACCGAGGAACATCAGACCGATCAATGTCGCATGGATGACGTACGGCGAACCATCTCCGAGTGGTCCCGCGAACAACGTCCCTTCTAAGATAAAAAGAAGGAACACGGCGAAAAACAACTTAACGTTATTCACGAGTGTCCCCTCCCTTATCGGTCTCAGCGAAAGGTTCCTTCGCTTCGCGCTCAATCACGAAGACATGACCGAACTGTTCGAAGTCTGCTGCCGGTTTGACGTATGCGATTTTTGAAGCCCCATACTGATCGGCTTTCACTTCCTCGATTTTTCCGATGACAATTCCGCTCGGATACTTTCCACCGAGACCGGACGTCGTGACGGTCTGCCCTTTTTTCAGCTTCGCATCATTCGGAATTTTCGTGAACTTGAGTAATTTCGTCTCTTCATCAAAGCCTTCGATCGTACCGAAGACCCCTTTTCCTTTCGTGTCGTCTGCCGTTGCCGAGACGTTATTCGTCCGACTTGTATCCGACATCAACTGCACGAGGGATGTATAAGCACTCGCCTGGATGACGCGACCGATCAGTCCATCTGCTGTTACGACGGCCATGTTCGCCTTGACTCCTTTTTGTTCGCCGATGTTAATCGTGACGAACCGTTGCCATTCGGACGATGTCCGACCGATCATCTCTGCCGGTAACAATTTGTAGTCGCGAATCGATCCGTTCAGGTCGAGCATGTCTTTCAATTCTTTATTCTCACGTTCAAGATCACGGACTTTGACGGCATTGCCGGCATAGTCACTTAAGCGTGATTTCAAGTGTTCGTTCTCTTTGTACACGTCACGCACTTCTTTAATCGAAGTGACCGTATCATCAATCCAGCCAATCGGTGTCGCGAAAAGGCGTTGACCGACGCCCACGGTATCACGCACGAAGCTTTGATACCAGTGGGATTGGTTACGCCCTTGTAGCGAAATCCCGATCAAGATCACCAAAAGGAGAAAACTAAGGAGTGTGATGAGCAGTTTTCGATTATTTAAAAATCGCTTCATCGCTCATCCCGTCCTTATCTTTTTTGCGAGATGCCTGATTTCGAACGAAGAACATTCATCATCTCGAGTGATTTTCCTGTACCGATTGCGACACAATCGAGTGCATTTTCTGCAACGAGTGTCAAAATTCGTGTTTCGTCTTCGATGACAGCGTCGAGGTTCTTCAAGAGTGCCCCACCGCCTGTCAAGACGATTCCGCGGTCCATGACGTCTGCTGATAATTCAGGAGGCGTCTGCTCAAGCGTGTGTTTGACACCTGCAAGAATCGCTTCGACCGTATCTGAGAGTGCGTCACAAATTTCCGCACTTGTGACTTCAATCTGTTTCGGAAGACCTGTGACGAGATCACGTCCACGGATTTCCATCGTTTCGTTTTCTGACTCTTCATCGATGCGAGCGTAACCGATCGTCATTTTCAACGTCTCAGCTGTCCGCTCCCCGATCATCAAGTTGTATTTCGATTTGATGTAACGAATGATCGACTCATCCATCTCATCACCACCGACACGGATCGATTGGCTCGTGACGATACCACCGAGTGAGATGACAGCAACTTCTGTTGTACCACCACCGATATCAACGACCATCGAGCCTGTTGGTTCTGAAACCGGAAGACCAGCTCCGATTGCTGCTGCGAATGGTTCTTCAATCGTGTACGCTTCACGCGCACCTGCAAGTTTCGCTGCATCTTCGACCGCACGTTTTTCGACTGATGTGATACCACTTGGTACACAGATCATGACGTTCGTCTTAGAAGAGAACAAGCCTTTTTTCTTCGAAGCTTGATCCATGAAATATTTGATCATCGTAGCGGTTGTTTCATAATCCGCGATAACCCCGTCTTTCATCGGGCGTCGTGCAGTCACGTTACCCGGCGTACGACCGATCATGTTTTTTGCCGCGTTACCGACAGCTTCAATTTTCCCTGTATCCGTACGGAAGGCGACGACGGACGGTTCGCGGACGACGATTCCTTGCCCCTTTACATACACAAGCGTGTTAGCCGTACCTAAGTCAATGCCGATTTCACGGCTGAATGATCCAAACATTATTCAAAAAACCCCTCTCTGAGAATACACTTCACTAATTATAACGGAAAAGCCTTCATTGGAAAGCGTTAAAACGTTACAGCTTGTTTACAGTTCGCCTTAGAAAACACACAAAAAAACGTCTGACGGAAAGAATCGAAACTTTCCCTTCAGACGTTATTCTTACATAAATCCGCGCTGTTTCATACTAATAAATTGTCCATGCCCGATGATGATGTGGTCAAGACAACTGATTCCAATGAGTCGTCCCGCCTCAACGAGCCGCTCGGATACCTCGATATCTTCCCGACTTGGCGTCGGGTCACCAGACGGATGATTGTGGACGGCGATGAAGTTCGCAGCCGAGCAGCGAATCGCTTCCCGGAAGACGTCTCGCGGGTGGACGATCGACGTGTTCAATCCTCCGATGAATAACGTCTTTTTCGAGACGACCTCATTTTTCGTATTCAAATACAGGCAGATGAAGTGTTCCTGCTGATAGAGGCGCATCTCTTCTAACAACAGTTCGGCGGCGTCTTCCGGTGAACGGATCGTCGGTCGCACCCATTTGGGTTCCGTGACGAGCCGTCGACCGAGTTCTAGTCCAGCCATGATTTGTAGTGCCTTCGCCTTCCCGACCCCCGGTGCTTTTTCGAGCCCACCGACTCCGGCCGCCTCGAGTTCGATCAACGAAGGATAGATGTGCAGTAATTCTTCCGCGATTTCAAGCGGTGTCCGGTCGCGCGTGCCACTTCGGACGAGACACGCCAGTAACTCGACTGTCGTCGCTTGTGCCAAGCCTTTTAACTGAACCATATCCTTCGGCCATTCAATCACAGCATCCGACCTCTCTGTTTCAGGATTACGCAAACATCGGCTTGATTTCAAAGGACGCGAGACGTTTTGTGATCTCGTGGATCGGCAGTCCGACGACATTATAATAATCGCCTTCGATCGCCTCGACGAACAGACCACCCATCGCTTGGATGCCATAGCCGCCCGCTTTATCATAGGGCTCGTTCGTCGCGATATAGCCTTCCATCCACTCGTCTGGTAATGCACCAAAACGGACGTGCGTCGTCACGTCGAACGTCTCTTCCTTCTCTCCGAAGCGAATCGTCACGCCTGTCACGACTTCATGAGCACGTCCTGACAGACGCGCAAGCATCGCCCGCGCTTCAGAAATATCCGCCGGCTTCTCAAGAATCATGTCATCGATCGCGACGACCGTATCGGCAGCCAGAATGACACCATCTGCTGTAATCGCTCGCGCTTTCTTTTGTGATAGATGGCGGACGTATTCATGCGGTGACATCGGGTATGGTGCTTCTTCGACGACATTCGCCGGTACGACTTCATGAGGAATGCCGATTTGTTGTAGGAGTTCCGTCCGACGTGGTGAAGCCGACGCGAGAATCAAGTGTGGTTGCGTTATCATCAGTATCACGTTCTTTCCCGTTAATTTCGAATCGGATAATTCGAGTCATCGTTTAGTCTAACAAAAAACAAGCGGTCCCTAACAGTCTAGGAACCACTTGTTTTATCTTAATTTCCTGTCACATCGACAAACGGATCCGACTTCGGTGTCTTCTCCTCGAGTGGGGTTTGCTTATCCGGCGTCAGCTTCGTCAAATCCGGACGATAATACGATTCGATCTCGACTGTGAACGAGAGCATCTCATCCTCAAGTAAGACCGTCCCACTGCCTGGACCTGGTTCTTCCGGTCCTGACAACTGGATTTGGCGTAAGACCGTGATTCGATCCGTCCGCTCGATTTGTTTTAAGAATGCCATCAGTTCAACATACGATGGGGCTTCGACTGTTAGTGATGCCGGAAGTGGCGTTGCGTTCGCGGTGACCGGTGCAGCGGCAGTTGTTTCAGCCTGGTCCGATTCTGTCGCCATCGCTCCGTCAACTGCAGGCGTTGATGTCACCGGTGACTGCGGTGCTGTCTCTGTCGCCTGACCAAACGTGATCGACTGGACCTTGACACCGGCAATCTGACTCGACGCATTGATCGCATCGATGACATCATCGTTCGATGCCGTCACCGGGACTTTTTGCTGGAGGAAGCTCGATTCAGCGACGTCGACTTTCTGTTCATTCGCCTTCGCTTGCTCGAGCACCATCTGTTCTCGCTTCAGCGTCGCTTCTTTTTCTTGGAGCGTTTGATGCGTCGTGTAGGTCGTATAACCTAAGTAACCGACCGCACCAAGGACGATTATAATCGTTAGACCGAGGAGGATGAAGCTACTATAACGTTTCAATTGTCCGGCACCTCCTCGATTTCAGTCGTTACATTCGGATCAGTCGTTGTATCGGTCGAAGGAGTCACTTCCGTTGAGCTATCCGTTTCCGATTCAGCTGGCTGATCTTCTTTTGGTACTTCTGGATCAGCTTCGTTCGTTTCACCCTTGACGACTTCCGTCGGATTGACGTTTAACGAGAATTGTCCGATATAACGGGGTTCTTCTGACTTGGCATCGTCAGACGGTGTAATTTCCGTCGTTGGAACTTCTTGTCCGGTCGTCGGATCAACTGTCGTTGTCGTGACGACGTCTGCCTTTTCGTTCATCGTTCGTGTCGTCACACTCGCAAGATTCGTTCCTGAGAAGACTTTATCCGTCAGTAGCTCGCGATAAAAATCGTTCAGTTCATCAAGCGTCTCGAATTGTGTCGTCATCGTCACGGCATGATCTGCCCCATAGGCGAATTGAAGAATGTAACCGCGTTCCGGGAGATAACGGGTAATCCGCTCAAGTGTTGGTACAGCAGGACGAGGCGTCGTTTCAAGTCCTTCGACCGTCTGTTTAAGTTGTGCGACTTCTTGTTTCGCCGATTGATCCGATTCCGACTGCAACTGACGGACGATCTGGATTTGATCGTTCGTCGATTCGACGCGGTCCGCGAATTGATCGGTTTGCCAATACAGATAGCCACCGGCGAGTCCCCCGAACAATAAGAGGATCAATGAAGCGACGAGCGGATACTTCGGTGCTTCGTCATTTTCGGGTAACAAGTTGATCCGGTCTTTTCGCGGTGAGGCAAGCCCTGCGAGCGGTAAGTAGGCCCGTGGAATCGACTGCCCGTCGATCGTCATCATATCTGGAATTTCGTCTAAACTTAAATCAAAGTTCGACCGGAAACGCGTTGCCAATTCATCACGGAACGGGAAGTCGCCGGCAAGGACGACGTTCGTGATTTCCCGTCCTTCGCGCGCGAGCGAAAAGCGATAGAAATCGAGCACTCGTGAGAACTCGAGCAACATCTCGTCTAAGACGAGTTCAACCGTCGGATCATCCGAACGGTAACGATAATGCAATTGATTATCGATGACATCAACATCCCACGCGTCAGCCGCAAACGTATCAACGGAGCGAATCAGACGCGGAACGTGATCTTCGATGATGATCAACTGGTGGTTCGTTGCATTCGCATTCCAGATCAATAATGTATCGGCTTCTGTCGTGACCGGATGATGGGCTTCGATCCCGAAATAGGTCGCGAGTGGTTGAGGTTCAGCTGCGACCAGTCGTAAATGCTTTTGTTTGAACAGTTGCGTATATTGCTTCAGCGCCTCGTTTGGCGCGGCATAGAGCATGATTTCTCGCTTGCCGTCTTCTTCCAGAACCGTGTAATCAAAATACGGTTCTTCAAACGGCAAGACGATACTATGTCCAATTTCCATGAATAAGTAACCGCGGATTTGATTCGTCTCGATCGTCTCCGGGATATCAAGTTTCCGAGCGAGAACGAGTGAACCATCGAGTGCCAGCACCGCTTGCGAGCCACGTGGTACTTTCAGCTTCGTCAGTAACCCGTCAAAGATGAAATCAAGCGAGGCTTCGGGTTGCAACCAGCCTCCTTGCAGTGTTCCCGGCGGCAGCGCGACGACTGCCCGGCGCTTAATGACGCCTTTTTTGACGACTGCACCGAAAATTGCGACATCGGTGAAATTAAAGTAAATATATGTACCTTTACGCCGTTGCGCCATATGTACGTTCTTCCTTTCTTAAAGCAGTAAATCGAGGTACCACGATACCCAATCATCCGCAAAATAATATGTCAGTAATGTTCCGACGGCAATCGACGGAACGAAGGGAATTGGTTGTTTCCGTTTCACGCGTCCGAGTCCCAGTAACGTTAAACCAAGAACGGAACCGACGAATGCCGAGACGAACAAGGCAATGACGACGTGAAGCGGTCCAAGGAAGATCCCGAGCAGTCCGAACAGCTTGACATCCCCTGCCCCCATACCACGCCGGGAAGCAAGAAATATGACGAATAATAGAACGAACCCGACGATTCCACCAATAATTGGATTATACCAGTTTTCGAGTGGAGAAAGGTAGCGCACAATCAAGGCAATCGGCAAAAAGACAAGTAAAATTTTATTCGGGATCAGCATGTACGCTAAGTCCGACATTGTCAGGATGAACAACAAGCTCGTCAGGACGAGTGTCAACGCGAGTTCCATTGACCAGCCGAACTGCCAGAAGGCATAGGCGTAGAGAATCCCTCCGAGTAATTCAAGCGCTGGATACTTGATTGAGATCGACTGTCCGCAAGAGCGACATTTCCCGCCGAGTAGTGCGTAACCGAGTACCGGTGTTAGTTCGAGCGGTCCAAGAACATGTCCACACGTCGGACAATGGGAACGCGGATGAACGATCGACTCCCCGACCGGGACGCGCAGACCGACGACGTTCGTAAACGACGTGATGAGTAAGCCTAACAAGAAAAAATAAACCGTGAAGACGATCGTCATGACACGACCTCCCTTTCAAAAAAGTTCAGAAAAAAACCCCCGAGGAGGGGGGTGGTGATTATTTCTTTTCTTGTACTCCACTGCGCTTCAATGCTGAAGGAGCTGAAGCATTGAAATAAGTATAATCTGCTGATTTACTAGTTAACGTAACTGCATATGTGTAAGAACCATTTTTCTCAGTGACGACAACATATGAATTTTTGTAATCTTCATCTGAGTTCAATGCATCCTTCATATCATCAATATATTTTTTCAAAGAGTCAGTACGTGGTGCTGCTGCAGTACCTTTAGCAACATCATTAGCCGCAATAGCATCATTATTGTCATTAACTCCAACTTTTACTGTTTCACCTGGTTGAACAGGATTGGAAGATGTATACAGTTTTGCTGCAGCGACTAATTGCTTCGCATCCGAAACAACTGCATCCTTACGTGAGTTCTCGATCAAACCACCGATTGCGACGACAGCGATTGCTGCAATGATTCCTAAGATAACGACGACGACGAGTAACTCGATCAAAGTCAGTCCGCGCTCATCGCGCATTTGTTTTGCATCTAACCAGATTTCTTTTAACCGTTCTACCATTTCATTATGCCTCCCTAGTACTTTTTAACTGTGCGTGGTTAGTAGGTAATACTATCCAGACGAATACTATTATAGTAGCACCATATTTTTTGTAGATTATGTCTTTTTTTCACAACAGGTAAATGTTTTTACAATTGTCAACTTGCTTGAATATCCGAGTAAATTTTAAACATCGGTACAACGACGGCAATGACGATGACACCAACGATGGCAGCAAGGACAACGATCAAGAGTGGTTCAATAATCGACTTTAATCGGTCCGTCGTCGTTTCGACTTCTGTCTCATAAAAGTTCGCGACTTCTGTCAACATCGTATCAAGACGTCCTGACTCTTCCCCAATCGCAATCATCTGTGTGACGAGAGGTGGAAAATATTTGTTTTTCTCAAGTGGCTCATGCATCGGAATTCCGCGTGACATCGCTTCATTGGCACCGGCGATACCCTTTCGGATGATCCGATTCGTGACGATCCGTTCCGTAATGTCGAGCGATGCCAAGATCGGGACCGAAGCGTTCAACAATACCGATAGTCCACGCGTCATTAAGGCGATTTGCGATTTTTGAATCAATGGACCAAAGACTGGAATCATTAACAAGAAGCGATCAAAGAATACACGTTGCCGTTCGTTTTTTAAATTGAAATACAGTAAGCCAATCAATCCGAATGCAATCAACAGCATCACCCACCAATAAGCGACGAAGAAGTCGGATACGGCGACGACAAGTTTCGTGATCAACGGCAGTTCACTGCCAAGCTGGTCGAAGATTGACGCAAACGTCGGCACAACGTTCATCATCAAGAAGACGACGACGCCAACGGCAACAAGTGAAACAACCGCTGGGTAGATCAATGCCGAGATGACCTTCCGTTTGATTTCGTATTGTTTTTCAAGTTGAGTGACGATGTTATCGAGCGCTTCCTCAAGATTACCACTCGCCTCTCCCGCCATCGCCATACTGACGAAGAACGTATCAAAGACGCGCGGATGTTTTTCAATCGCTTGCGAAAACTGGATCCCACTTCGTAAATCGTCCTCGACCTCCACGAGTGCCCGTTCGAGTGGTTTCGATTCCGTCTGCTTCCGGAGAATTTCCGTCGCCTTGACGATCGAAACACCGGACCGCACGAGGGTCGCGAACTGCCGCGCATACATGACGAGATGTTCGATTTTCGGTTTTGCACTGAGAAACGTAATCTCAGTGTTCAAGCCTTTCGATTCTTGTTTTTCGAGTGAGGTCACAGCGATCTGATCCGTCCGCAACCGTTCTGCGGCTTCTCGTTTCGTCAGTGCTGTAATCTTACCTTTCTTTCGTTTGCCGGCAATCGTCCGACCTTCATAAATGAATACTGCCATGTGTTCACCCCGATATATACGGTGATGCAGCAGAAGCCGGAATCAATCCCCGACTGACGAGATCCTGCAATGCCATCTGCATCGTCTGCATGCCGTATTGTTTACCCGTCTGCAGGACGGATTGAATCTGATATTCCTTACCGGTCCGAATTAAGTTCGAGACAGCTGGTGTATCGACCATGATCTCAAGGGCTGCGACGCGTCCTGAACCGTCTGAACGCGGCATCAGGCGTTGCGAGACGACGCCCGCAAGAACGTTCGCCAGTTGAGCCCGAATCTGATCTTGTTGCTCTGACGGGAAAACATCGATGATTCGGCTGACTGTCGAGGCAGCCGTCGACGTATGGACCGTTGCAAAGACGAGGTGACCTGTCTCTGCTGCTGTCACGGCGGTCGCGATCGTTTCAAGGTCCCGCATCTCTCCAAGCAAAATGACATCCGGATCTTGACGGAGTGCTGACCGTAACCCGGTCGCGAAACGTGGCGCATCGATCCCGATTTCCCGCTGATCGATCAGACTTTTATGATGACTATGTAAGTATTCAATCGGATCCTCAAGCGTAATGATTCGTTTGTACATTGTCTGATTGATTTCATTGATCATCGCTGCAAGTGTTGTCGATTTTCCGGAACCCGTCGGACCCGTCACGAGAATCAAGCCGTGTGGTTTCGTTAAGAATCGTTTTAAGACAGGTGGCAATGCTAATTGCTCAAGCGTCGGCACCTCGGTCGGAATCGTCCGAAACGCCATCGACAAAGCGCCTCGTTGATAAAAACAGTTGACCCGGTACCGAGCGACACCGGTCACACCGAACGAAAAATCGATGTCCCGGTCCTGCTTCAGCTGTAGATACATCTCTTCCGTGATCAATGACTGCACAAATCCATCAATGATGATTGGTTTCATCTTCTCTGTCCCGAAAGGTGTCAACGTTCCGTTGATCCGAAAGACGGGCGGTGATCCCGCTGTCAAGTGAACGTCGGACGCCCCTCGTTCTTTTGATGAGCGTAAAATATCTTCGATTTGTGCCCGTTCCATCGTACTGTTCATTCTGAAATCACCGTCCGTAAAATCTCTTCTGTCGTCGTAATCCCGTCCGCGACTTTTGATAGACCATCTGCAAGGAGGAACCGTTGACCTTGTTCCTTGACATACGCTGTGATATCACTTTCCGTCGATTGGTTCATGATCATCCGGCGTAACACTTCGTCGACCATAATGACCTCTTGAATCGCAACCCGTCCACGGTACCCTGTCATATTACAAGACGAGCAGCCGCGTCCACGCATGACCGTCGTCGCTTCAATTCCCTCTTGATCAAATAACTCTTGTTCTCGTTTTGAAATCGGATGGACTTCGCCACAATCGCGACAGACACGGCGAACGAGTCGTTGTGCAATCAATCCACTGACAGAAGCAGCAACAAGGAACGGTTCGACACCCATATCAATCAATCGCGTGATCGAACTAACGGCAGAGTTCGTGTGTAAAGTCGAAAGAACCAAGTGTCCTGTCAGCGAAGCACGAATCGAAATCTCAGCCGTCTCGATGTCTCGAATCTCCCCGACCATGACGACGTTCGGATCCTGACGAAGGATCGAGCGAAGACCACTCGCAAACGTCAACCCAATCTTCGCGTTGACTTGAACTTGATTGATCCCATCGACCTGGTACTCGACCGGATCTTCAACAGTGATGATGTTGCGCGACTCGTCATTCAACTCATTTAACGCAGCATATAACGTCGACGATTTCCCGGAACCGGTCGGACCGGTGATCAAGATAATGCCGTTCGGGCGCTTCAGCATCTCCCGAAACTGTGATTCATTCCGCGAACTAAAACCGATTTTTGAAATCGAGATGTTCGAGTTCGAGCTGTCAAGAATCCGGATAACGACCTTCTCGCCGTAAACGGTCGGCAAGGTCGAGACACGGAAATCATACGGTAATCCATTAAAGACATATTTAATACGTCCATCCTGTGGCAAGCGTGACTCGGTGATATCGAGTTCACTCATGACCTTGATCCGGGTCGTCAGAATGCTTTGGATCTGCTTCGGATAGTTGTTCTCCGTTCGTAATTCTCCATCAATCCGAATCCGGATCGTCATCGAAGTTTCCTGCGGATCCATATGAATATCCGATGCACGCTGGGCAATCGCGTTCTCTAAAATTTGATTGACGAGTCGGATGATGGGTGCATCTTCACGTGTCACGACATCACGGGATTGATTCGACTCCATCATGTCATCGGATTCGAGTAGCTCCCGTAACGACGAATCAATGTCGTAGTATTTCAGGATCGTTCGTCTGATTTCGTCACGCGTCGCGATTCCGACATCGATTGATAGACCGGTCTGCATCCGCAAATCGTCAATCGCGATCAAATCCATCGGATCCGCCATAGCGATGAACAAACGATTTCCTTCCCGGTAGACCGGGACTAGTGTATGTCGCTGTGCGAGGTCTTTTGAAATCAGTTTCGTGACGGCGACATCAACTGGATAGTTGTACAGCTGGATGATCGGAATCTTCAATTGGTGATGTAGCGCCTCTAATAATTGTTGTTCCGTCAAGTGACCAAGTCGAAGCAGTGCATCCCCGAGTTTTTCGGTCGATCGTTTGACCGTCAACGCCTCTTCGACTTGTTGCTCCGTCACGAGGCTTTCTTCGATCAACATTTCCCCTAAACGTTTTCGTTTCATTGCCATTTAACGTGTCATCCTTCCGCGTGCCATGTTTCTTCTTCCTCTAACACATCCGGTTTTTGATGTTTTTCATCCATTACACTCGTCACTGCTGCCGTCAACAGACACAAGACGACAATTCCGACTAAAACGAGTGGGTTCGTAATCCAGTCGAGCTGGATGCTGAAGTAGATCAACGTCACGATCAAGATCGCCGCAACGGATAAAATCGCTTTTGTCGTCACGGTCGTCACGTAAGGGATCGTCACTGCAAACATCAGACCACAGATGATTGTCGCTAGACCGATGATGATACCGAGTTCAATTGCTATCGTCGTCCAGTTCATCTTTTTTCCTCCTTCTTATCCGACAGGTTCCCCTGTTGTTTCACCTTCTACTGGTGAAGCAGGATCACCCGTTTCGTTACTATCAGGTGTATCGGGTGACGTCGGACTTGTCGGAGACGTTGGTGTATCTGGCGTCTCAATGCCATCTGTCTGCGGTTCATCCGTCGTTTGGTCATTATTTGTATCCGTTGAATCATTGGAATCATTCGTATCCGTCGAATCATCGGAGTTCGTGTCGTCTTCCGGTTCAGGTACGACGACAGGTGCTTGTTCTTCTTGACTACTCTTTGTGACGATTGCTGGGATGGCTGCGTAGAAATCAAGAGACAATAACTGCTTCTTCTCACCTTGAGCCGTCTTCGTCACGCGATAGACTTCAATCGATTTCCCTTCTTCTCCCGCTTGTGTATCACTCGTCGTTCCAGCTGTAAGCGTTGCAGAATAACGTGTGATCGTCCGGAATGGAATCGTTTTTTCGCCTTCAAGGACGGTCGTGACTGTTTCCTTGAACGGTGTGCCTCGCAATTCAAGCGTGACATCACTTCCATTTTGGGTCGCAATGACACGATAAATTGATGCTTGTGTATTACGAACGGCAAAATCTGTTTTTTCATCAATTTTGACGTCATATCCTAGTGTGATACCGTCTGGTAATACCGTATGCGGCATCCGTTCGACGATTTCAAATGGCGTCTTTGCGAACAGTTCGTATAACTTGCTACCGACATACGAGCCTGCGACTGCATCCATACCGTACGTCTTGACATTCATTAATTGTCCCGGCTTGATTTCCACATTCATCATTGCCGTGATCATCTGTTCTTCAGCAGCAGACCGCGTCGAGAATGAAACCGTTGAAACGACCTCACCTGTTGGATCGACTGCAGCTTCCGATTGAGCAGGATCAAAGTTTCCTTCCTGTAACGTTTTACTCGTATCGATTAACCATGTCTTAAAGGCAACGAGTTGCTCATCCGAGTAACTGATTGGCTGCGTCGCTAAAAAATTCTCAAACGATGCTTCATCTACCGTTACCATCAAGTCTCCACCTTTTTTCAAAGAAGCTTTTTTGACAGAATCAGCGGCGTTGATCGTCACGACTTCTGTTGGAATCGGTGTCGTCTCTTCACCCGTTCCAGTCGTCAGAGGCGTTTTCTTCGTCCACTCCGTGATCGCTTTCTCAACTTTCGATTGTGCTTCCTTTCGATCCATGCCACTAACTGGAACCGATCCAATTCGTGCCGTCTCAGAAAACGTCGTAGGTGCCGTTGCTTTACCGGTAAAGGAAATCAAGGCAAACGATGGTACGTAAATCAGGGCTACCAGTACAAGTAGCAAAAGTGTATGTATAGCAAAACGCTTCGGATTAATCATCATCTGTTTCCTTTCTGTATGAATTTAATCATTTCAGGTGCCTAGTATTTCCATTATAATGAATATTATGATGAAACATAAGTCCTATCCTGACAAATCCTTTCATGATCTGTGAATAGGTGCTGTTTTTGATTTTCTAGAAAAATCATTTAGGATCTTTCATCCTCATCTATCATGAAGTAGAGGTGAATCCATGCAACGCGAGCAAGGCGGTTTTTCGCTAATCGAAGTATTAGTCAGTATTACGATCTTATCTATTATATCGGTCTCTCTGATCAGCATTTTTTCTCAGTCACTAGCTGCCTCACGCGACAGTACGGAGTTGACGTTTGCGAATTATTTGGCCAAAAACGCAACCTCTTATATCAAGCGAGAAGCTATAGAAGCGACAAGTGACGAACCCTTCGCCTTCAGTTCTTTATCAAAACAGGCAGACAAAGCTACTTATCTGAATGGAAAATATGTCATTCCAGAGCCTACGTCTCCTTCTTGTGAACTATCGGCTATTTGCTCATCAATCTTTACTAATCCTGAAATCAATAATATTGCCTTTGAAGTCAAATACAGTGTGACCCCTCGGAAACTCGAAGGAGTCGTTAATCCGAATCTTCTTGACCTCCATGTATTCGTCTACATAGAAGGAACTACTGAACCGATTACATCATTGAAAGGATCGATTACGAATGCGACGCTCAATCAAAGTTTTCCGACAACAAAATGACGGCTTCTCGCTCGTCGAACTACTCGTCGCCATCGTCATTGCCTCGATTTTCAGTGCTGTCATCCTGACTGTGTTCATCTCTGGTACGAAAAGCTTTCGGGCAACTGGAATCATCAGTGAACTGCGTAGTGAAGCTGATAGTCGAGTCGGCATCATATTAAACGAAATCGGTGGATTTGATGCGATTCGGATCGATGAAGCAAAACAGTTATCGTTTTATAAACGAACACTTCCTGTTTTGAACGCAGACACTGGATTACTTGAACGCGCCAGTGGATTTGAACCTTTTAACGCAACAGAAGAATCATCTGCTTCAGAGAAGGAAGCGACACCCGTCCGTTATACGTTCGCAGAACAAACCTCGGACGGCACCGAACTAATGTACGAATCGACACCACAGTCGATCGACGACCAAACGGAATTACTTCAAACGTTCAAGTTATCGAGTCCCGAGTATCAAACCATTACATCAGGAACATATCCGGGGCGCTACGTCATTCACGGTATTTTAACGATTACAACTACAATTCAATCGACAGATCAAGAAGAAGTCCAGACCTTCACGAGTACGATTGGATTTTAACTCAGAAAGGAACACGGTATGCGTAAATCCGAACAAGGCTATACACTACTTTTCGTTCTTGTGACTTTAACCGTCCTGTCTGTCCTCGCTGTTGCGACGATTGGCATCAGTTTACAGTCAACTCGCCTAACCGAAATCCGCGAGACGGATATCGATGTCGAGACGACGACACAAAATGATCTTGATTTAGCAGTCGCCTCCCTCCAGAATATCGTTTCAAAGACGACTGGGACTTCACCAACGACTTCTTCTCAAGCATTATTTGAGAATCTCGACAGCTCTATCGTCTTACCCTTAAAAACAATCGTTCCGAACGTGACCGTCAAGCTAAATGAAGCCGCATCGAACGTTCGTGTCAAAGCGCTTGATTTAACAGCGACAGTTTCAAAACAAAAAGGCGATCAGCCAGCAATCAAAAAAACGTATCGACAACGTGTCTATTTGTCTGCGATTCCTAGTTTTTTGTACTATACGTTAGGTTCAGATGATCAAGTCATCTTAAATGGCGCTCCCTTGATCGAAGGTAATATTTTTTCCCGCAACGCCCTGCAAGCAACTGCGACCCCGATATTTAAATACAACGACGAGGATGGAACCTTTACTAATACCAAAGCACTTCCTTATATCGCAGGTCAGGTACGCGTTTTTCAAGAGAAGAATCAGCCATTACTGAAGTGCGGAGATTACCTTGTGTGTGATAAAACGATTTTTGATCCGAAAGGTGCAACAGAGCTAGTATCAACGAAAGAAACACTCGTTCCGTTCGATTTTGATTATGCGTTGAACGACTTTCTGAAACTACCGGTGAATACGCCTCTTACACAAGTCGCGTCTACATTGAAAAACTCCTCGATTCCACAATCTATATTAACGGGACCTTTTTTAACGGAACTTGATACAAAGCGACAAATGATTAGTCCAGCATTAAACACAGGCAATACCGTGACATTGACAGATGATCTTGTTCAAGAAACACTCGAACCTTTAATCATTAACGGGAACTTAACGATCTCTTCCTTGAACCCTTTGACCCAGCCGCTTGAGATCAAGCGTCCTCTCGTCGTTCTTGGCAACTTACTGATTCGAGGAAATGTTGGATTTGCAACGACGATTTATGCAACCGGAACAAGTCGTCTGGATGACGCAAACATTCAAGGGCTGACTTCAACAGCTAAACAAAATACATTGATTTTACTCAGTAAAGGAAATCTCGTCATTAACCGCGTCAATAAATTTTCGACGCCCCAAACGACTACACCTGATTTAAATGCCTTTCTATATAGTGATGACAATCAAAAAAATACGATTTACTCTGTAGGTTCGACGATGAATGTACGCGGTGGTATTTTTACGAAGGGTAATCTAGAAGTCAACGCCTATCGTGGAAAATTGGACTTACCAGAAAATGCGTTTCCTGCAAACGTAAGAGAACTCGAAAAACTGATGGTCGCTAACAAATCATCTGACTTTGAAGCATCCCGTCTACGTATGGCGTATGATGCGACGGTATTAAAAAATCCAACAGCCTTACTTCCACTTAATCGAGCGGTCCAATTGTATGTCGAAACACCAAAACGCGTTCAACCGTAACATACATAAAAAAGAGTCATTCGCTTGCGACGAATGACTCTTTTTTGACTAGAATTTTGTTGCTCGGTATTCCTTAGCGAGCTTTTTCACCTTTTTGCTTTCTACCGTTGCACCGTTCTGTTCTAACATGGCGTACAAATCTTTTCGATTTTGTTTGACCGTTTCATAGACCGGTTTCTCTTTCCCACGATTCGAATCAGCTCCTGCTTCTAACAACAGTTCAATCGCTGCCTCATTTTGATCCAGTGTCGCATAAAAGAGTGGTGTATGACCAAAGTCATCGATCCGATTGAGCTCTTTTTTCGACGCTTTTTTTATCAAAAGAGCATACGCATCAATCGATCGATTCACACTCGTTGCAACATGAAGAACCGACTGACCTTGTGCATTCAATTGGCTGATTTTTGCACCTTCTGCCAACCATTCAGCGACCGTGCTACGCGGCGCGAACTGCGCCGCATAAAACCAGTTCGCTTTATTTTTTACGGTCTGCTCATCAAGAAGGAGTTTTGCTTTGTCAAAAGCGAGTGTTTCCTGGAAGCGACGGATGTAACGATTTTTCTCCTTTGTTGATAAAGAAGCATCTTTTAATGCGTTCGCAAGTCGCTCTGGTTTTTCTGAACGCAGTCCTTGCTCGAGTGCTGCTTGTTGATTTGATTTCGTAACATATATCGCTCCCCCGATTCCAATAATGATTAAAATCAAGAGGACGACAATGATTCGTTTGCGTTTCATATATGTCCCCACTTCTTAATAAACATCTCCATCCAAGTCTGACGTTCCTGCTTCAGAACCGATCGTCACCTTGAATGTCGTCGTTAGTGGTGTTTTTTGATTATCTTTCATGACTTCGAGCACATCTTTGTTTTCTTTTAATGCCGTTACTTTGATACGTGCCACACCTGGACGAAGTGGTTGTAGCGCTTGTCCTGTCGGATCAATTTTGACGTATTCCTTACCCTGAAGCACTTCCAACCGATAGAAGCGTTCTGTCGTCGTCACTGGGAACCAGCGCAGAATCGGTGATTTTTTATCATCCTTCATCGTCATCGCGATATCATCGGCTGTCAGATTAAGTGGGTTCTCACGTACCCGTACGAGCGTCTTCGCGACTGTATCTGGGAAATCTGTCAATGTGAGTAACGCTTCGACCGGTCCGTTTGGTGTACCGGTTTTACCCGTAATCGTATAACCCGATGCCGTCTGTTTCAATTCAATTGCATTACTAACAGTTGAAGTCGTAAATGGTAATGGATAGTTCGGATTGAATGTCGCCGTTACATCTTGATTCGATCCAACCCACAGTTCCAGATTACTTGGGGAAACGGATAATTCCGGCAACTTCACTTGAATCGTATACGTCGTTGATTGGGCAAGATAAGTCGAGCTTCCAGCTGTCGCAGGTACGACCGCTTTGACCGTGACTGTGCCTGGTGTCTTTCCTGTCAACTCCAACGTATTCTTAGTTAAGCCACTTGTCGTAACACGCGAATCATTCGTTATGATCCACTGAATCGGCGTATTGCTTCCCGATACCATCGAAGCGATTCCTGTCATTGATTTTGTTTCGCCGACATATAACGTATCTGGCACGTTTCGGACGATGAGTCCTCCGAACACATCATTGATGACAAGTTCAGAAGTCGCCGTCAACTCTTTACCGTTTCCGACTGGTACGACGAGTTTAATTTGTGTCGTCCCGACTTTTTTCGGCTTGATGACACCAGCTTCATCGATGGATGCGATTTCTGAATCTACGATTGACCATTTTAACGTGCCGTACTGACTACCTATAGGGCTGATTTCTGGTAAAACCTTATATGATGGTGTCGTGATATCCATCTTGACGGACGGAATTTTCGCACTTGTCGCATAGGATGGTGTCAGTGCATAACCAATCGTCGGAAAAGCTTGTGGATCATTGGTGACAGTTGTTGATTTATCTTTTCCATTCTTTTTATCTCGGTAGACGTTTTTCGTTGATGTCAGCGTATTATCTTTTTTATCAAGCACATGAACGCCTGCAGTATCTTTGGCACGTACTTTGACAGTGAATGTCACTTCTGATTGATCTGCGATCCATTCCCCTTTATGAACACCTGAAATCGCCTCATCATATTCGATATCCGGGAGTTTCCCTTTAATCGTCTGTCCTGTAATATTCGCTCCAGTCAGACCAGTCGTTGATAAAATTTCAAGATTACTCGGAAATTGTTCGTTGAAAAGGATATTCTCCATTGTCACCGAGAATTGTCCCATGATGTATCCGTTGTTACCAATGGCATCCTTTTGCATCATCGGAGACGTTTTGACGGCGTAGGTGATATCCGCTGTTTCCCCTTTTGGAATCGTAGCTGGATCAATCGAGCGCGAAAGGACGAAAGGCATAGATGCAGCCGGACGAACGACTTGAACCGTTCGTGTCTCAATTGTTTTGGCTCCTCGTTGATCCTCTGCTTCAATCCGGATCGTCACACTCGTCTTCCCTTTGAGCTTTGAATCGAATGATTGACTAACGAACGAGTTATTTTTCAATTTATTGTTTTCAAAAACTTTCTCATCATCAATGTAGATGCGCGTCTTTAACTCACGATCTTGTAGGTCGTAGTCGTTGACTTGATACGAGATCGTCAACGGTTCGTTCTCGAGGTAACTTGATTTATCCGTTGGTAAGATATTCTTGATTAAAGGCTTATGGTTCGCACCAATGAAAGCACGATACATCGTGTTTGAGAATAGTTCTTTTTCTTGTTGTTGATTAAAGCTCGAAGTATGCCCTGCTCCTGAATACGTAACGTTTCCTTTGGTATACATATAATAGTGGTTGCGTGCATCACCAATTGTTCTTCCGGCAGCCTGATTAGAACTACTGAGGTTGTTTTCACGGATGTTATACCATGGAATCAAGTCCGGTTGTTCAAGATCCAGACCAAAGTATTGATTGTGTGTCGTTGCGATAGCAACCGTATCAGCCAGGGCAAATGGATAGGAAGTCATGACCCCAGCATTTTGTTTGACAGCTTGACCAGATGTTCGAGGTGCCGCGTACCCCATGTTCGTAAAATTCTTTTGACCTGCGAGATCTGCAAACTTTGTTTCCCAGAATAGCTCTGGTTTGCTGGATTGTGCCGGTCTAAAGATCGTATCATGTGTCAGCATCAATCCTTGCCCCGTATTCGTGAAGTTAAGAATAGCATCTGATGCAGGGTCACTGAGTGAAGCTGCACCATACGAATCTTGAAAACCGAAGATTAGCATATCATAGGATGTGTTTATATTTTTACTGGCATACGTTTTGTTAAACGTGTCCGCAGAAATGACTTCTACATTAAAGTCATATAACCCATCTTGTTTTAGTAAAGTTCCTGAGTTCATAAAACCGTTGATTGAACCGGTCGTTCCAGAACGCGTGACTTGTAAAATTTTCGCTTTAGCTTCTTGGTCCTGCATCAAGAAACTACCACTTTTGTAATCTACAAGTCCATCTTTATTACTAATTTTAAGTTTCCAGTTTCTTGGTCCCGTATAACTAGGAGTATCAAAGGTGTATGAAATTTTTCCAGAAGTACCTTTCATCTCTTTAGCCCAAGGTATAACTTTTTCTGATTCATCAAATTGATCGTTACTATCAAAATCAATATATAAGTCTACAGAAAATTCATTAGAATATACATTTGTGACTTCGTATGCAAATTCAATTGATTTGTTTGGAACAGCCATATTTCTTTTATCTACACTCATTAATGAAAGTCCATCTTGCGAGACTGCTACCTTACTTAAGCGCGGTCGCTCGATTTTTTCTTCTTGCAATCGAAGAACTGCCTGTTTTGTATCTGTATAAACAATTGCATCACCCGATATCGTGCTTTGCTTAAAAATCGAAGTGAAATTACTTGTTTCATGTGTTAACACATCAGCGTGTAAAAAGACTGGTAATCTTTTTTGAATATAGTACGTCAAAATTTCATTCGCTTTTAACTGCGTAATATCATTTTCAATTCTACTCGTATTATGTTTTTTGGAAGTATCAGATACTTTGACAGAATACCGATCTTCTCCCGTAAAAACAGACGGATCAAAAACGATCGCATCAAATGCGCCATCAAGTGGAAAACGAGACGCATTCAACTCTTTGACCGTCATCATCTTGATTTCATATTGACTAGTATTCAAGTCTTTTAACAGTGACAACGATGTAATGGTCGTTCCCGGATCAATCCGGTTCGTCGTCGACCAATCATCACGAATCTCTAAAATCTTAAATTTTTCACCGGTTGCCGCTTTGGAATGTGGCTCATGTATATACGTAAAACTTGAAAAAATCAGTAAGATGGCTAAGGCTAGACGGACCCACTGTTTCATCACTTATCGTCTCCTCATCGTGTCATTGAGATATGGGACTATACTCCCCCATTTCATTATAACGAGAGAATGCGGATTTTCCCTATTTTGTAAAAATGGAAGCGTGATAATGACGTACTTCACTAATGAAATAGAGTGATCCCGTCAAGACGTATGTCCGGTCCATCTCTAATTGATCGAAAAACGCTTCGACCGTCGTTACATTGGCGCCATCTTGCTTTAACTCCTCTATCGTCCGAGCTCGTGGAAAATCAAATGTCGTCTCGTAAATATCTGGCGTAATGCTACGTAACTGCGTTAGCATCGCCGTCCGGTCTTTGTCACGCAAAATCGAACAGAGTAACGTCACGGGTTTTGATTCCTCTTTTAACCGTTCAACGAGTGCCGTGATGCCTTCCGGATTATGTGCACCATCGAGAATGATCCGTGGTTTGCGCGAGATGATCTCAAACCGTCCCGGATGTTTTGCCTCCCGTAATCCTTTTCGGATTGCCGCTTTCGACCACCCAAGTCGCCGCGCACAAATGACGGCATTCGCCGCATTATGGACTTGATGATGACCTTCGAGCCCTAAGCGTGTCTCTGGTATTCCATCATATGTCGCCCAGGTCCCCGTCTCTTTTAAGCGGTAACGAATGATGGCTTCCTGACTCCATTTCAACGTCGCATTCCGGTCCCCGCAATACGCCATTAACGGCACCGTCAGCTCTTCTTGCAGTTTCCCGGCGATGACCGGTGTCCCTTGTTTGATGATGCCGAACTTTTGTAAAGCAATCTCTTGGAGCGTATCTCCGAGAATCGCTTGGTGATCGTGTCCGATCGACGTGATGATTGCTGCGACCGGCTTCTTGAAGACGTTCGTCGAATCATACAGTCCACCGAGACCGACTTCATAGATGACGAAATCGGGACGAATCTGATCAAAATAATAGAATGCAAGTCCTGTTAATGCCTCGAACTCAGTAACCGTACCGAGTGCCGGATCGATGCGCCCGATGGCCGCTTGAACGGCGATCGCAGCTGCGACGAGATCGTCTTCTGCAATCGGCACCCCGTTCAACATGATCCGTTCCTCGAACTGAATGATATACGGCGACGTAAACGTCCCGATTCGTAATCCTTCCGCAATTCCCATCTCACGTAAGAACGCAACCGTCGATCCTTTTCCGTTCGTGCCAGCGACATGAATCGTCGGAATCGCGTCTGGGTCAATCTGTAATTCCAGTAACATCGCCTGCATCCGTTCAAGACCCGG
The DNA here is from genome assembly GCF_018618895.1 of Exiguobacterium sp. s143. Taxonomy (NCBI): domain Bacteria; kingdom Bacillati; phylum Bacillota; class Bacilli; order Caryophanales; genus Exiguobacterium; species Exiguobacterium sp. s143. The sequence continues at coordinate 903,515 of NZ_JACSMX010000001.1, forward strand.
TTTGACGCCGAATGCTAGTAAGCTCGATAACCATTCCAATACATCTTCTCGCGTCCTCATGCTGTTCGCTCCTTTAAAAAAAGTGGCTCAAGGAGACTTGAGCCACTGCTGTAATTAGTGTGAGAGTTCGTTGATGCGTGCTTCGACAGCTTGACGTTTTTCCGTATAATCAAGTGCCTTCGCTTTTTCTTCATCAATGACATGTGCTGGTGCTTTGCCGACGAAGCCAGGGTTGTTGAGTTTTTTCTCGACCCGTTCGACTTCTTTCGTATACTTGACGAGTTCTTTATTCAAGCGCGCGATTTCTTCCTCGATGTTGATCAAGTCCGCGAGTGGGATGAACAATTCTGCTCCCGTCACGATCGCACTCATTGCTTTTTCTGGCGCTGGCATCTGCTCTTCGATCCGGAGTTCAGACGCGTTCGTGAACTTTTGCAAGTACGAGCTGTTTGACGACAAGTCGTCTTGAACACGTGCGTCATTCGTCGAGATGAACAGTTGGATCTGTTTCGACATCGGTGCGTTCACTTCCGCGCGGATGTTACGAACCGAACGGATGACGTTCTGAACCGCTTCAAATGCTGGAACAGCTTCCGGGAAGTCGAGTGATGCCTCGTGTGTTGGCCACGCGGCACGTGTGATCGTCTCACCTTCATGCGGTAAGTGTTGCCAGATTTCTTCCGTGATGAACGGCATGAACGGATGCATCAGACGCATGATCCGGTCGAGCGTATAGGCAAGAACCGAACGCGTCGTCTGCTTCGCTGCTTCATCTTCCCCGTTGAGCGGTAATTTCGCCATCTCGATGTACCAGTTACAGAAGTCTTCCCAGATGAAGTGATAGAGAATACGTCCCGCTTCACCAAACTCATATTTGTCCGACAGACGCGTCACATCGTCGATCGTCGTCTGTAAGCGTGTCAGAATCCATTTATCTGCGAGTGACTTCTCGCCTGTCAAATCGATCTGATCAAACGTTAGACCATCCATGTTCATCAAGGCAAAACGGCTTGCGTTCCACAGTTTGTTCGAGAAGTTCCATGTTGCTTCGATCTTTTCCCAGTAGAAGCGGAGGTCGTTCCCTGGCGTTGATCCTGTCGTTAAGAACCAACGAAGAGAATCGGCACCGTATTTCTCGATGACATCCATCGGGTCGATTCCGTTACCGAGTGATTTTGACATCTTGCGTCCTTCCGAATCACGAATCAATCCGTGGATCAAGACGTCTTGGAATGGACGTTGTCCTGTAAATTCATACGATTGGAAGATCATCCGTGATACCCAGAAAGCGATGATGTCATAACCCGTAACGAGTGTCGATGTCGGGAAGTATTTTTGATAATCCGCTGCGTCCGTGTTCGGCCATCCCATCGTTGAGAACGGCCAAAGCGCTGAAGAGAACCACGTATCGAGGACATCGTTGTCTTGCTCCCAGTTCTCGATATCGGCTGGTGCTTCCTTACCAACGTAGACTTCGCCTGTTTCTTTATGGTACCAAGCCGGAATCCGGTGTCCCCACCAGAGTTGACGGCTGACACACCAGTCACGGATGTTTTCCATCCAGCGCACATACGTGTTTTCAAAGCGTTGTGGAACGAAGTTGACCTTGTCTGGTCCTTGTTGTTCCTCGAGTGCTTTTTGCGCGAGTGGTTCCATTTTGACGAACCATTGGAGTGAAAGATACGGCTCAACGATCGCGTCTGAACGCTCCGAGTGACCGACAGAGTGCAAGTGTGGTTCGATTTTGATTAGAACACCTTCTGCTTTTAAATCTTCAACGATTTGTTTCCGGCATTCGAAGCGATCCATACCTTCGTATTTCCCTGCGTTCTCGTTCATCGTTCCATCTTCATTCATGACGAGGACACGTGGTAACTCGTGACGGTTACCGACTTCGAAGTCGTTCGGGTCGTGCGCTGGTGTGATCTTAACGACACCTGTACCGAACTCCATGTCGACATAGTCATCGGCAACAATCGGAATCTCGCGACCAACGATTGGTAACGTGATTGTTTTTCCGACGAGGTGAGCATAACGCTCATCCTTCGGGTTCACGGCGATCGCTGTGTCACCGAGCATCGTCTCAGGACGTGTCGTCGCTAGTTCAACGTGACCTGAACCGTCCGTTAGTGGATAGCTGAAGTGATAGAACGCACCTTCGATATCCTTGTAGATGACTTCGATATCCGAGATCGCTGTTTTCGTCGCTGGGTCCCAGTTAACGATGTATTCGCCGCGGTAGATTAAACCTTTTTCGTAAAGTTTCACGAAGACTTCTTGAACCGCTTCTGACAATCCTTCGTCAAGCGTGAAGCGTTCACGCGAATAATCGAGTCCGAGACCAAGTTTTGCCCATTGTGCACGGATCGTTGACGCGTACTCTTCTTTCCATGCCCATGATTGCTCGAGGAATTTCTCACGACCCATTTCAAGACGTGATTGTCCTTCTGCCCGCAGTTTTTGTTCGACTTTTGCTTGCGTCGCGATACCGGCATGGTCCATTCCTGGTAGATAAAGGACGTCAAAGCCTTGCATTCGCTTCATCCGTGTCAGCATGTCTTGTAACGTCGTGTCCCACGCGTGACCAAGGTGCAATTTACCTGTGACGTTCGGTGGTGGAATGACGATCGTATATGGCTCTTTCTCTGGATCCTGGTCGGCTTTGAAATAGTCACCTTTCACCCAAAAGTCGTACCATTTTTCTTCCGTTGCCTGCGGATCATACTTCGTTGGCATTGATAATTCCTGCATCCTGATCGCTCCCTTTTTGTCCATAATAAAAACGGCTTCTCTCGTCCTATGCTAAGGACGAAAGAAAGCCGTTGCTTTTTTCCGCGGTACCACCTTAGTTCATCCATAATCGGATGCCCTCGAGCCACGTAACGTGTGGAGGACGGATATCGCTCGTAAGACTCACGATACCAGCTCGTGGGGTGACCTTCCTCCTGTTCGCCCGTCACATCTTTCAGCCAAGGATGTGTTCTCTACGCCGGTACGAATACAGGACTACTCTTCCCGTCATCGCTGTTGCCATTTTCTTCTTTACTCATTTTAGCCGAGACTTCAAGTAATCGTCAAGAACTGCTTAACGACCAAATTCAACTTGGAGTTCTTGGAACGTCAATTCGACGGCTTCAATTGTCCGTTCGATGTCTTCGTCCGTATGGGCGATTGACAGGAAGAGACCTTCGAATTGTGACGGTGGTAAGAAGACACCACGCGCCGCCATCTTTTGATAATACGAACGGAACATCTCAAGGTTCGATGTTTTCGCTTTTTCGAAGTTCGTGACGCGTTCATCCGTAAAGAAGACACCGAACATCGCACCTGCGCGGTTCGTCGTCAGCGGAATGTTATATTTCGCTGCAGCGTTCAGGTAGCCTTCTGACAGACGGCTCGCTTTCCGGTCGAACTCTTCATAGTGTTCTGGTTTCAATTGTGTCAGTGTCGCTAGACCCGCTGCCATCGCGAGTGGGTTCCCGGATAACGTACCCGCTTGATAGATTGGACCTTGTGGTGCAATCTGTTCCATAATGTCGCGACGTCCGCCGTAAGCACCGACTGGCATTCCGCCGCCGATGACTTTACCGAGACACGTGATGTCCGGTGTGACACCGAAATGTCCTTGTGCACAGTGGAATCCGACACGGAAACCAGTCATGACTTCGTCAAAGATCAGTAAGGCGCCGTTTTCCGACGTGATTTCCCGTAATCCTTCGAGGAATCCCGGTTCTGGTGGCACGAAGCCCATGTTCCCAGCAGCCGGTTCGACGATGACACCCGCGATATCGTCGCCATGTTTTTCAAAGGCAATCCGAACAGCGTCTAAATCGTTATAAGGAACCGTCAGCGTCATGCTCGCGATTTGCGCTGGAACGCCTGGTGAATCCGGTAGTCCGAGTGTCGCGACACCTGACCCTGCTTTGATCAAGAGCGAGTCGCCGTGACCATGGTAACAGCCTTCGAATTTGAGGATTTTCGTCCGACCTGTATAGCCGCGTGCGAGACGAAGGGCAGCCATCGTCGCTTCTGTCCCTGAGTTGACCATCCGGACGACTTCGACTGACGGCACCCGACTAATGACGACTTCAGCCATCGCTGATTCGATTTCCGTTGGTGTCCCGTAGCTCCAGCCACGTGTCGCTTGTTCTTGGATCGCTGACGTGACGATTGGATCGGCATGGCCGAGAATCATCGGTCCCCATGACAAGACGTAATCGATATACTCTTTTCCGTCGATATCATAGAGCTTCGATCCTTTCGCATGATCTGCGAAAATCGGTGTCATCCCGACCGATTTATAAGCACGAACCGGGCTGTTGACGCCACCCGGCATGAGCGGGAGCGCCCGCTCGAATGCTGCTTTTGATTTTGAGTTCTGGTTAATTAAGCTCATTTCGACCCCTCCAGGTAACGACAAATGTCTTTTGCGAAATAGGTGATGATTAAATCAGCGCCTGCTCGTTTAAAGCCAAGCATCGTCTCAAGGACGATTCGTTCTTCGTCGATCCAGCCGTTCAAGGCTGCTGCTTTCACCATGGCATACTCACCCGATACGTTATAGGCGACGATCGGTAAATCGATTCGTTCACGCACATCACGAATGATATCCATGAAAGCGAGCGCTGGTTTGACGATCATGAAGTCAGCTCCTTGATCGACGTCCGCTGTTGCTTCACGGAACGCTTCACGACGGTTCGCTGGATCCATTTGGTAGCCTTTCCGGTCGCCTTCTCCTGGTGCGGAGTTTGCCGCATCACGGAATGGACCATAATAAGCAGACGCATATTTAACGCCGTAGCTCATGACAGGAATATGGCTGAAGCCATTCTCGTCCAACCCTTGGCGAATCGCTGCGACGAATCCGTCCATCATTGATGATGGAGCGATGACGTCAGCACCCGCCCGTGCTTGCGAGATCGCTGTCTTGACGTGGAGCGGTAATGATGCATCATTATCAACCGTACCATCGGCGACGATACCGCAGTGACCCGTTGACGTATATTCACATAAGCATGTGTCGGCAATGACCGTTAGCTGCGGTGCAACCTTCTTAACGAGACGTGTCGCTTCTTGAACGATCCCATGATCGTGAAACGCACCTGATCCTTGCTCGTCTTTTAAATGGTCGTGCGGAACACCGAATAAGATGACGGATTCGATTCCAAGTGCAACGACTTCTTCGATTTCAGCCGTCAAGTGATCGAGTGATAAGTTGAAGACGCCAGGCATCGAGCTGACTTCGCGTTTGATATCTTCGCCTTCAGCGACGAAGATCGGATAAATCAAATCTGATTTATGCAATTGATTCTCGCGGACGAGTGACCGGAGTGATGCGGTATGACGCAAACGACGGTGACGTGCGTATTCTAATGTGTTCATGCTGATTCCTCCTCAATGATACGATCAATCATGCCGTCTACCGTGAATTCACGGGCGACATGGATCGGTTGAAGTCCGGCTGCTTTTGCTGCTTGCTCCGTAATCGTCCCAATGACGATGAACGTCGTCTGTGGGGATAATGGAGCAATCGCTTCGACAGCGGAAGGACTCTGCAGTCCAATATAGGCGGCAGTTCTGACAAGTGCTTCAGGTAGCCGACGGGTGACGGTTTCATACGTGATGATATCTTCGACCGTATATCGATTCAGTTTTCGTAACTGATCGACCGGTGCTTGCCGGGATCGGTTCCCTCGTGCAAAGACGATATGATCGCCGTCAGACAAGTGTGGTCCGAGTTCTGCGACGAGTGCGTCTCCTGTAAAGGTCGACGGACAGAAGTCTGCTGTTCGACCGTACTTCGCAAGTGCGTCTGCCGTCTTTCGTCCGACGACCGCGATACGCGTTTCTGCTAATTCAGGCAACGCATCAGCAATCCGGTGGACACCATTCGGACTCGTCACGATGAGCCAATCAATTCCCTTCGGCAATGTAAACGAAACCGGTCGCGTTTCAATGACAGGATAATGCACTGACTCGATCGCGACGGCGCGCAGTCGCGCCATCTGCTCGGTCGTCGGTGGTCGGCTGCCCGTGAAGAGTACCTGCTTACAAGTCATCCGGAAGTGTCGCGAGAATCTCACGACCGCCCGAAGCAAGCAGACGTTCGGCAACATCTTGACCGAGTTGCATCGGGTCTAGACCTGATTCGCGCTCGAGTAGGATTTGCTCTCCATCGACGGATCCAATGAATCCGACGAGTGTCGTTGACATGTCTTCGTTGATCGTTGCAAATCCACCGACCGGAACGTGACAACTACCTTCGATCGCCGCTAAGAAAGCGCGCTCTGCGTAAGCTACTTTTTCTGTCATCTGATCATGGATCAGGTGCAAGAGATCACGTACTTCTTGGTCATGTTCGCGACATTCGATACCGAGGATTCCTTGACCGACGGCTGGAATCATGTCATCTGTCGAGAGATATTCCGAGACGACGTCTTCAGACCAACCCATCCGTTGTAGACCAGCTGCTGCGAGTAGGATCCCGTCAAACGGACCATTCTTTAATTTATCGAGTCGTGTGTCGATGTTTCCACGAATCGATTCGATTTTTAAATCAGGGCGGAGTTTTAGCAATTGCGAGCCACGACGTAAGCTACTCGTACCGACAACCGCACCTTCCGGCAAGGAAGCAAGACCTTCGCCTGTTTTCGTAATCAAGGCATCACGCGCATCGACACGCGCTGGTGTTGCACCGATGATGAGACCGTCCGGTAATTCAGAAGGTAGATCCTTCATGCTGTGAACGGCAAAATCGATTTCTTCGTCAATCATCTGTTGCTCGATCTCTTTTACGAATAATCCTTTACCGCCGACTTTCGAGAGCGTCACATCCAAAATACGGTCCCCTTTTGTGATGATGTTCTTGATTTCGAACTCATACGGCGCGCCGGCTTGTTTCAACTGGTCAATGACCCATTTCGTCTGTGTCATCGCTAGCTTCGAGCTTCGCGATCCAACAATGATTTTTCGCATGCTAAAATCCCCCTGTACAATGATAAAGGGGCGGCACAAGTCCGCCCCATGCATTTTCTATTGTAACACAAATCGTGCTTTGTTCACCGGTTCACAGCTTTTGCGGAAGGTGTCGTCTCTTCTGATGTCATCACGTCATCTTCGAGCCCTTCGAACAAGTCTTCGTTAAGTGCGAACGTATCCATGAACTGCGCAATCCGCTCATCGGCATCTGGCTTCGCTGCCGCATCTTTAATATAAGACAACGGTTCACGCAACAACTGGTTGATGATTGATTTCATGTGTTTGCCAATGACTGTTTTTTCACGTTTCGACATCTCCGGTAATTTCCGTTCCAAGCTTTGCATCGTTTCTTGTTGAATGCGTAACGCCTGGTCTCGTAATTCCGTGATGATCGGTACGACACCAAGTGTCGTCATCCAACCTTCGAACTCAGCGATTGCCGCTTCAATCCGTTGTTCGATCTTCGCCGCTTCCTTCATTCGTTCCGCCATATTTTGTTGGACGATCGATGTCAGATCATCGACATCATACAAATGAACACCTGGCAAGTCACCGACGGTCGGTTCGATGTCGCGTGGTACGGCGATATCGATCAAGAGGAATGGACGATCGTGACGGAACAGCTGTGCAGCCGCGATGTCTTCGCGTTTGATGATGGCCCGTTTGGCACCCGTTGAAGAGATGACGATGTCTGCCCGAAGCAAACCGCACTGCATCTCGTTAATCGAATGTGCCGATCCTTCGAACCGATTCGCGACCTCTTCTGCTTTAGCTAACGTCCGGTTAAAGACCGTGATATCGCGTGCCCCTGCTTCATATAGGTTAAGCGTCGTCAATTCGCCGGTTTCTCCCGCACCGATGACGACGATTGATTTATCTTCAAGCGATCCGAGTAACTGTTCGGCAAGCGTGACAGCTGCAGCACTGACAGAAACGGCATTTTCACCGATTCCAGTTTCTGCGTGAGCCCGTTTGGCGAGCGTGACCGCTTCTTTGAAGAGTTTATTGAAGACCGTTCCTGTCGTTTCAAGCTTTTGCGCCATGAAGAAGCTTGTCTTGACTTGACCAAGAATCTGCGTTTCACCGACGATCATCGAATCAAGCCCACTTGTCACGCGGAACAGATGCTTCATCGCATCGAACCCTTCATGAATGAAGAGATACGGCTCGAGTTCTTCCATCGTCAAACCGAACCAGTTTGCAAGGAAACGTTTCGTATAATACCGTCCTGTATGTGGCTGATCCGTCACGACGTACAGTTCCGTCCGATTACATGTCGAGACGATGACACTTTCAAAAATACTTTTTTCATCGCGCAATGCGACGACCGCTCCCTTCATCTCATGCTCCCCAAATGAGACTTGTTCGCGTATTGATACAGGCGCTGTTTTGTTATTCAAGCCGACCACTACGATATGCATGCGCTCTACCCCTTACGTCCAAAGATTTCGTTCCGATCTATCTTTTCGTTCTCTATCCTACATTATAACCATTATAAAAAAGATTCCAATCAATTTATAAACTAAAATGAGTCGAAGTTGTGAAATCTTCTTCATTTTTTCTCTTCTTCTACCTTATCCCTCTCACATGAAAATCACAAACCCTCTGCTCCTAAAAAGAGCAGAGGGTTACACTTTACTTCAAGGATTCAGGTGATACCGTCACGTCCGGTACGTCGAGACGCTGCTGACGTAAACGATAGATCCGAGCGATATTTTGAACGACGACTTTTGAAACGGCGTATGTTGGAACCGCCAAGATGACACCGATGATTCCACCGATTTTCCCAGCAACGAGCAAGACGATGATGATCGTCAACGGATGAACCTTGAGTGTCTTTCCTTGGACATAAGGAGAAATCAAGTTCGACTCGATTTGCTGCGCGACGACGATCGTGATGATCGCATAGACGGCTTTGATCGGATCATCGATGAACCCGACGATGACCGCCGGTACGGCACCGATGTAGGGACCAAGATACGGAATGATGTTCGTGACCGTACAGAATAAGGCAAGCAGTAACGCATATTGAATATCTGCGATGAAGAAGCCAATCAATGACATGAGACCGACACAGATCGAGACGATGACCTGTCCATTGACATAATGCTTCACTGTCACGTGCATGTCGTGCAAGATTTTACGCGTTTCTGTTTCATAGCTTTTCGGCAACAGCTTCACGACGGAATCCGGAAACTTATAGCCGTCAAGCAACATGTAAACTAAGATGAACGGTACTAAGACGATGATTAAAACGGTCGAAGAGATGACACCGAAAATCGTTCCGACAGACGTCGAGACAGACTTAAAGACTGTACCGATATACGATGTTGCTTCATTCGTCCACTTGTCAAACAAGTCCGTGTTCTCGTGAACCCATGTCGAGATGAATCGGTTGTTCATCAATTGATCGCGTAAATTTAAAGTCTGATCACGCAATTCAACGACGAGTGTCGGAATGCTCGTCGCAAAATCCGTCACCTGTTCGACTAAGATGGGTCCGATTGATGCAACCGCAATCGTCAGGATCGAAATGAAACCAAGCAAGACGATTAGCACGGCAAGACCACGCTTCTTGACTCGTTTTTGTAGTGCGTCCACGATGCCAAGCGTAAAGTAATAGAAGATCCCTGCGATGATCAATGGCGGGAAGATCAAGGCTAACATGACACGAATTGGCTGGAATAAAAATGAAATTTTCGTTCCAACCCAGATGACGAGAAAAATCACTAATATCCAGATTAATGCTTTAAACCACTTGTTTCGTAACAACTCCACCTAACTTATCCCCCTCATACCTATTCGTCAGCCGACTTTTTCCTCGGTGACGTCTTCGAGACGCTGACGCTCCATCTGACCCCAGTTTCCTCGACCAGTCAAGAATTGAATCAATCCTCCTAGCTTGAAGAAGACGAGAATCGGACGGTACCAGAACGACTCGGTTAAGGACCATAGATACAACCGAATCAATTCCTTGACGTTCTTGAATCGGTGCATCGTCCACTCTTCCAATAATACGGCACCTGCTGACAATAGGGAACCATAGAGTAAAGCGACAACCAGCAAGACGATCCCAAATTCAAAGTTGAGTGTACCGACGAGTAGGTTGAGCGGAATGATGAAATAACCGATCAGTTCGACGATTGGTCCGAGTAGTTCAATTAAAAAGAAATACAACATCGAGACGCTACCAACAGAACCATATTTCGGATTGCCAATCATTCGTTTATGCGTCCACAACGTCTCAGCAAGACCACGATGCCAACGTGTTCGCTGTGACCGTAACACTTCCATCGACTCAGGAGCCTGTGTCCAGCAGACCGGCGCCGGAACGTACTCGATACGTTTATCGAGCTTATTTTCCTTCATGTACCGGTGTAAGCGGACGACAAGCTCCATGTCCTCACCGACGAGACCTTCTTTATATCCACCAGCCTGTACGACGATGTTCTTTTGGAACAATCCGAAGGCGCCGGAGACGATCAATAAGATATTGAAACGACTAAGACCAAGGCGACCGAACAAGAATGCTCGGAAATACTCGATCATCTGCATCAGGACGATCCGTTGCTTCGGTGTCCGAATCTCGACGATTTCGCCGCCTTCAATCGTACAACCGTTAACGAGGAAGATCGAACCACACGTCGCGACGACTTCTTCATCTGACTCAACGATCGGTTTCATGACTTTTAATAACGCATCGCGCTCTAAAATCGAATCCGCGTCGAGCGAACAGAAATACGGATAACTCGAGTAATCAATACCAGCATTCAAGGCATCTGCCTTTCCACCATTCTCTTTATCGATGACAATCAAACGACTATCAATGCGGGAACGGTAGACTTGTTTGACCGGCTTTGAACCAATCAAGATACGTGGATATTGAATTTCTTTTTCTAACTCATACGCGCGAAACAGCTCATCCATTGTTCCGTCTTTTGAACCATCGTTAATGACGAGTACCTCATGCTCTGGGTAGTCAAGGGCTAGCAAGGCTTGGACACTTGAGACGATCGTATATTCTTCATTATAGGCTGGAACAAGGATACTGACCGGTCGTGTATAGAGAGACCGCATCAATGGTAAATAGGAGCTTTCTTTTCGGCGGAACCGTTGCCGTCGCACCATCTGAGCAGAAATCAGATACAGCGTCGAATAGAATACGATGACGAGTAACATATAGATCAATACTGTCCATGAGAGGACTTCAATAATGGCTTGGATTGTCTCAGACGACATGATGCTTCATCTCCTTTGCCAACCGTTCGGTCGCTTTTTGACGCGCATAGCGGTCGGGGTGTGTACTTGAAACCTTCGCCAACTGTTCGATCCCACCACAAGCAAGTAACGCATCAAAGGCTGCCGTCCGGACCCACCATGATCGACTGCCGACAAACGGCAGGATCGCTGGTATCGCATCATCTGGAACGACGTGCTCTAAGAAACGAAGGGCAAGCATTTGCTCAACCCAACTTGATTCTTCTTCCAAGTAAGGCACATACAATTTCCAGTCTTCCTCAAGTCCAATCCGTGTGAGCGCGCGAAGGGCTCGCTTTCGGACTTCTGGATTCTTATCAGTCGTTTTATCGCGTACGAGCGCGATATAACGTGTCTCATCTCGATCAAAGATCAACTGGAGTATTGCTAGTCGAAACGATAGTGTAAGTTCATCGAACGATGTGACCCATTCTTGTAAGTCGTGACTACGACCGATCGCAAGAATCGCACCAAAGAAGCTGATATCATTTTCTTGTTTAGCAATCGCAATCGCATCTTGCGGGGATAAGGAGACAAGTGTCCGGACGATGACATCGCTCTCCTCTTTTTCAATTGCCTTTCCCCAACGGGCATGAATCATCGGTGCGACTGCGACCAAACGGAATTGAGAAACGGCTTCATAGGCGTTCAAGCGACGATCAATCCGCCGATGCTTCAATTGTTGCTCATAATACGCTTGCATATTAGAAGCGACGAAAGCTTGTATACGTTCAAGATGCACCGGCGTTGCCGTCAAGTTAGACAACGCGAACAATTCAAGCTCCGCTAAATCTTCGTTTCCTTTTTGAATCGTTGGCATGTCTTGACGTTCACTTGTCGCATAGTCATAGATGTCATCTCGAAAGGCAAGCTGCCAATCGCGACGCGCATGCTCACGATTGGCGCGTTTTCGTTTTTGAACGACAAGATAGATCAACGCTCCACCTTGTAAGAAGATGAGTACGACGATGAATACTAGAATCGCCTGCATCATCGGCCGTCCTCGACTTTGCGAATCCACGCACGGAACTCTTCGATTTTCAGTGGAAGCGTCATGATGTAATCAACACCACGATCAATCGCTAGGACATGATCACGTTCGCGGTTATACATCGAGATCATCATCGATTGGAATGGTGCGACACTCTGTTGTTTCGCTCGCAGCAGTAATTCCAATCCATCTGCTCGCGGCAATGCGGACGTGAACACGAGTAAGTACGGACGGGATGCTACATACTCATCAAGGAACGTCTCCGCTCGCTCGAACGTCATGAAGCGTTCGAAACGGTCCGTCAATTCCCGTTCCATCATCCGACGGATATGCGGATCTTCCGTTACGACGACAACGTCTGCGATATGATGGATCTTCTTATAACGCGCAAGGCGATCGAGAACAAGCTCCCTCGACAGCGTCGCCGGCAGAACTTCACGTGCGTTCTCTAACCCATAGAAAGAGGGTTCCGTATTAAAGTAAACGACGGGAATCCGCTCCTCAATGACGGGTTTGCTCGCGAGAACGACATCGGCATAAGAGATGTCCGTCCGCACGCACCATCCTTCCTCGATCAGACCATTGACCGTCTCCGGCATTTGTCCGACCGTGTGTACGAATAAGGTATTCGTCGTTGATTCTCGGACAGCCTCTTCCGTCCATTCGATCGTCGAACTGACCTCACGATCTTGAGTTGTTGATTCAAACGACTGATTGATTAATTTCCACATCTCTTCACGTCGCATTTAGTTTCCTCCCTCAGTGAATGCTTTTTTCATCGTATGATAGATAGGTTTCAATTCTTCCCGTTGCTGTGGATTCGTCCACTCGGCCCAGTTGTAGAAACCACGATTCTTCTCTGGAATACGTGTCTCACCGACTTGACCTGTGACTTCGATTCCTTCCGTGATCATCTTCGATTCGAGTCCATCTTTCCAGAAGTCTCCGATGATTTCATGTTTACTTGGATCACGCATATTCAAGACCATCCATGGAATACGAAGTTCAACGGTTGGTTTCGTGACATCTGAGATATCCGTTAAAATGTCATCTGGTTCTCCTTCATGTAAAACACCTGTGTCCCATTTGACGGCTGGTTTGACGATTTTTTTCGTCACCGGGTCTCGTCTTGCATAATCGAGCATTTGATAGATCGGAACGAACTTGCCGCTGTCTTTTTGATCAGACGGAGGTTTCACCATCTCAAACGGCATCTTCAGACCGTAGTGGTATCGGAAGATGTCATAGCGAGCATCGACATCGATACGCGCTGTCTGATCGATCGTCAGGCGGTATTCAGCTCCTTCGTCAAGCGTCAACGAACCGACTTTCGTGTTCCCATCATTCGGTTTCGTCGATAGTGCAAGTGTCGTCGGCTCTGCTTTCTTCCGGTCGATGCGTAAGTAGAGATAAGCCTCGTCGGAAGTCATATAAATCGCTCGATCCTTATTTTCAGCTACTGGTGCATACCCTTTCCAATCATCCAATTTCCCATCAATGATGATGTCTGAACGGAGGAATCCAAGCATCCCGAAATGTTGTTCACTTGTTTGAACATTCGACCAACGTGGACGGGTATCCGCATCGTCATAATCCATTGTGTTCCATGTTCGTTTGAACCATTCGTCTTGCCAGATGAAGACCAGTCCACCAGCCGTCTTGACGTCCTTGATGTCTTGATAGAGCTGCGCGACGAGTTCGCCTTGTTTCTTTTCACTGACATGTCCTTGGTCGAAACCGTTCGGTCCAAGGTGTGTCTTCCCGCGTGAACTTGGAATACCGAATTCCGATACAAGTAACGGCATATCATGATAGTCTTTCATTTCTTTCAAATAACGAGCGTAGGATTCAGAGCTCTTATCTGCTTTTTGACTGTATTCTTCCTTGATGAACGAAGGGTAATACGGATAGATGTGATAAGACGCAAACAAACCACCTGGGAAATCCTTCGTTGCTTTTAAATGATTGAAGTCGATCGAGACGAGATCTTGCTCTTCTTCGACCTCTTTCGGGTGTTTCAATGGATCCGTCGTCGGCCAGTTCGTCGAACCAATTGGTCGAGTCGTTCCGTACTCTTTGATTTCGTGTGCTGTCGCTGTATCCATCCGACCAGCAAGCCACGATTCGAACGGTGACGCCTCTTGTGTCGTCGTCACGTATTTCCCTTCGAATCGCGTGCCTTTGTTCTTTTTATTCGTCTCGACGACGGCTTCCGGTAACCATTCGATTCCGAAGACGAACGCTGAAACGTATTGCGAGACGTCTGAAGTATATGTTCCGGAAGCATGACCGACGACTTCCTTGACGACCGCGTTACCATGAATGACATCGACCATTCGTTTGGCTTCCGTATCGGTCATCTTCAAGAAGTCTGGTTCAAAAGCGTTCTTCAACTCTTCGAATGGTTTTTCCTCGACCCACATACCTTGCATCAAATAAATCGGTTGCTTCGCCCGTTCGTTATACGCTTTTAATGCATCGTAAAAAGCAGGAGGATGCAATGTATACACGCGAATCGTATTGACACCCAACTCGCCGATTTCCTTTAGCCAACGATCGTATTCATTACGACTGATGGCATGTTCCCCGGGAAATGCACCCGGTCGACCGAGTCCGACGTTAACGCCTTTGACGAAATACGGCTTCCATTCGCCATCTTGATACATCTCAAGCGTGTCTTGTCCTTCTCGTGCCCGAGTTCGTAATTCCTGATTGCCGACTTTCGTTTGTGAGAGTGGTTTTACTTTTGCAGCTTGCGTCGAAACACGTTTTGTATCTTCTAAAATTCGCGTCAATGTCGGGGCATAAATCTTCCAAAAGAATGCTGATTCACTCTCTGCACTATCGAGGATGAACTGTTTACGGAACCAATCAAGCCCACTATATCGATAGTAGCGCGGGATGTCCGCGACATCTGTATAGTCACCAGCAAAATAGTGTCCACTACCTTGCGTAACATACGCAGGGAACTCAAGCGGCAACTGATATTTCCGAAGCATCGCTTGGGTCTGCTTTGACGGTTTCCAAGAAAAATGCGCTTGTTGCTCGCCACCATCTAGCTCTAAAATCTCAAACCAGTAGTTATAACGCACCTCATCTTTTGCATTGCCCTTGTTTTTATCCCATTTATAAAGTAATGGTGTGTCATCATTGACGAAAAAAGCTTTTTCCGTTGAGTCATTGATGAAGACATAACCTGGACCAGATAGTTTAAATTCTTTTTCTTTCGCCTGTGCTTTTAATTGAGCTACGACGTTCTTCTCAAGACCTTGCAATTTTGTTAAATCCGGGAAAAAACGACCAATCCATCCTGTCCAAGCCGTTCCGAACAATTGACGAAACGCATTGGACCGTTCGACCGACGTCGGACTTGCCGCCGTATTGAACTCCGCCACGACGGTTTTCCCTTGCGAAATGGCTTCGGTCGCGAGCTCGACGTCTTCCGTCGTCAAGCCACCACGATGTTCTTTTTTTCCGTTGACGTCATATGACTTTCCATACGTATCCGTAAACAACAGCACATCTGCTTTAGAAGCCTGTTGTAGCATTTGCTTCCCTTGTGTACCGTCATAACGATTAATGTAATCCGAATACTTATAATCTTGCTCTTGCGCATTTCGGATTTTCAAGTGATTCAATAACCACGTCGTTCCAGCGTGCTCTCGCTCATCTGTACCGTTCGTATAATCAAATAGCGCGATATTTAATGTCTTTTCCTGCTTTAAGAACCAAATGGCAAATGGTGTCAGAATAAGTAATATGACGATTGCAAACGTCCATTTATAACGCCTCATATTGGCATAGCCTCCCACTAGAACAATTTGTTCCTATCATTGTAACGTGAATTAAATAATGTTCATATAATGGAAATCAAAAATGATGGAAGGAAATGATTAGATGCTATTTATAGATTACTTTAACCCTAATTAAAAAACGTTCTGCTCTCCTATTGCCGGAGAACAGAACGTTTCGTTATTTTACAGTAGACGATAAATCGCTTCCCATGCGGCATCGACGCCTTCTCCTGTCTCAGATGAGAAAGGAATCAAGGTATCTTGACCGTCAAATTGCAATTTACGTTTGATTGCCGCGATATGTTTATCACGTTGACTCTTTTTGATCTTATCGAGTTTTGTCGCAACGACGATGACCGGTAGATCGTAATACTTCAAGAAATCATACATCGTCACATCATCCGCAGACGGATCGTGTCGGATGTCGACGAGCTGTACGACACCTTTGAGGATTTCCCGTTGCGTGAAGTACTTCTCCATCATCTTGCCCCATGCTTCACGCTCCGTCTTCGAGACTTTCGCATACCCGTAACCCGGTACATCGACGAACATGACTTCATCATTGATGTTGAAGAAGTTCAAGGTTTGCGTCTTACCTGGTTTCGAAGATGTCCGTGCGAGTGCTTTTCGCTGGACCAGCTTATTGATGAAGGAAGACTTTCCGACGTTCGATCGCCCTGCGAGTGCCACTTCTGGCAACATTGGCTCCGGATAATGTTCCGGATTGACGCCACTCGTAATAAAATCAGCTTTATAAATTTTCATGTTACTCTCCTTTTAATGCATGTTCGAGCACTTGCTCCATCGTCGCGACCGGAATGAATTCCATTCCTGCGCGAACGCTTTCCGGGATATCATCGATGTCCCGCGTATTGTCTTGCGGCAGCAGAACGGTCGTCAAGCCCGCACGATGTGCTGCGAGTGACTTCTCCTTTAATCCACCGATCGGTAAGACACGTCCACGCAACGTGATTTCACCTGTCATCCCGACATCCCGGCGAACCGGACGTTTTGTTAAAGCGGAAATCAATGCTGTCGCGAGTGTGATCCCAGCAGATGGACCATCTTTCGGTACAGCACCTTCAGGAACGTGGATGTGGATGTCTTGCGTTTCGTAGAAATTCGGTTCGATGCCAAGGGACGTCGCATTCGCTCGGACGAAGCTATAAGCGGTCTGAGCCGACTCTTGCATGACATCACCGAGTTTCCCGGTTAACTGCAATTTCCCTTTACCCGGAGCAAGGCTGACTTCGATCGTCAACGTATCGCCCCCAAAAGCAGTATACGCTAAACCAGTCACCGCGCCAATCATATCTTCGAGCTCGCCTTGACCATAGCGGTAGATCGGTTTGCCTAAGAAATCATCCAGATTACGTTTTGTCACCGTCACCCGTTTCTTCTCACCCATCGCGATTTGTTTCGCTGCTTTCCGGCAAAGTGAGCCGAGAACACGTTCGAGATTCCGGACACCGGCTTCTCGTGTATAACGCCGGACGACTTCTTCTAGCGCGTCTGCCTTGACTGTTAATTGACTCTTTTTCAGACCATGTTCAGCCAGTTGCTTCGATAAGAGATGACGAACGGCAATTTCCGTTTTCTCTTGTTCCGTATAGCCACCGATTTGAATCAGTTCCATCCGGTCGAGCAATGGTCCGGGGATATTCGAGACATCGTTCGCTGTCGCGATGAACAGAACGTTCGATAGATCGAACGGTTCTTCGATATAGTGATCAGAAAAGCTGTTGTTTTGTTCTGGATCAAGAACTTCAAGCATCGCGGACGACGGGTCACCACGGAAGTCATTTGACATTTTATCGATCTCATCGAGCAGGAAGACCGGGTTGTTCGTTCCTGCTTGTTTTAAACCACGAATGATTCGACCTGGCATCGCACCGATATATGTCCGGCGATGTCCACGGATCTCCGCTTCGTCGCGCACGCCACCAAGTGAGACGCGGACGAACTTCCGCTCGAGCGCTGTTGCAATCGAACGGGCAAGCGACGTTTTCCCGACTCCCGGAGGACCAGATAGACAGAGAATCGGTCCACGTAATGAGTCCGTTAATTGACGAACGGCAAGATACTCAAGGATCC
Organism: Exiguobacterium sp. s143; assembly: GCF_018618895.1. Classification (NCBI taxonomy): domain Bacteria; kingdom Bacillati; phylum Bacillota; class Bacilli; order Caryophanales; genus Exiguobacterium; species Exiguobacterium sp. s143. Next base: position 921,629 of record NZ_JACSMX010000001.1, read on the forward strand.
GTTCTTTGACCTTCTCTAGACCGTAATGGTCCTTTTCAAGCTGTTCCGAAGCAGCCGAGACGTTCAAGAAATCATCGGTTGCTTCATTCCACGGCAACGAGAAGAACCATTCGAGATAGTTGCGAATGACCCCATGTTCGGGACTCGTCGCTGGTACGACCGCTAAACGACTGATTTCCTTCTCGACGTTTGCAACCGTCGTTTCTGGTAAATCAAGCATCGCTAGCTGTTCCCGGTATTTCGTCGCATCACTTTCAACAGAAGCCGACTCGCCACCGAGTTCTTGTTGAATCGTCTTCAATTGTTCCCGCAAGTAATACTCGCGTTGCGATTGTTCAATCGTCTTCTTCGTCCGTTCACGCATCTCGCGTTCGAGTTCGACGACTTCATATTCGTGCTTCATGACGTCAAGCAACATCAACCCTCGTTCGACTGGATCCTGTTGTTCGAGAAACTCCTGTTTCTTCGAGATATCGATTGGTAACTTCGACGTGATATAGTCCGTTAATGAGTCGAGACGTTCGTATGTCTCGAACCGACGACGTTCATCCGTTCCGATTCCTTTGATCCGAGAGACGAGCTGACCGAACTGTTCTTTAATCAGACGAACAAGTGCTTCTTGTTTCGCCCCTTTGATGTCCATCTTCTCGATTGGTTCGATGACGGCTTGATATCCCTCGTCCGTCTCCTCGACGTTTTCAATCCGGACGCGTTCCTTCCCGATGACGCGGACACGGACCGTATCATTCCCGAGTTCACTCATCTTCGCGATTTGAACGAGTGTACCAACCTGGTGCAGCCCGTCGACAGACGGCTCTGCTTCTGGGTCACGTTGCGTGACGACGACGAGATCAATTTCGTGTTCCTTTGATGCAAGTAAGGCTTTTAAGGATACCGGACGCCCGACATCAATCGTCAATCCGATCAACGGATACGCAACGACACCGCGTAACGGTAAAAGTGGATATTGTTTTTTCTTCATTCGAATTCCTCCTAAACAAAAAGACTCGGAAAGGCGTACAAGTAGCCTCCGAGCCGATTTGTCACGGTGTTACGCCGTTTCTTTTTCTTTCCCATGTTCAATTGTACCATCTTTCAACTCAAGCGTTGGACCGCGTTTACCAGTCAACGTTTCTGCTGTAATGATGACTTTCGCGATGTCTTCACGCGATGGGATTTCGAACATGATATCAAGCATAGTTTCTTCGATGATGGAACGAAGACCACGCGCACCTGTTTTACGTTCGATTGCAAGTTTTGCAATCTCAAGAAGTGCATCTTCCGTGAAGTCGAGTTCGACATCATCGAGTTGAAGCATTTTCTTATATTGTTTCACGAGGGCGTTTTTCGGTTTCGTCAAGATTTGAACGAGTGCCTCTTCATCAAGTGGCTCGAGCGTCGCCATGACCGGCAAACGACCGATGAACTCTGGAATCAAACCGAACTTTTGAAGATCTTCTGGTAATGCAGCTGCCAGAATTTCTTTTTGTGTAAGGTTACGGTTCTCTGAATCGTTTCCGAATCCGATGACTTTTTTACCAAGACGACGTTTGATCGACTGATCGATACCATCGAATGCGCCACCGACGATAAACAAGATGTTCGTCGTATCGATTTGGATGAATTCTTGATGTGGGTGTTTTCGTCCACCTTGTGGCGGTACACTCGCAACCGTTCCTTCCAAAATCTTCAGCAAGGCTTGTTGGACACCCTCACCAGATACGTCACGTGTAATCGACGGGTTTTCTGATTTACGAGCGATCTTATCGATCTCATCAATGTAGATGATTCCTTTTTCAGCCTTCTCAACATCATAGTCTGCTGCTTGGATGAGTTTCAACAGGATGTTCTCGACGTCTTCACCGACATAACCGGCTTCCGTCAAACTTGTTGCATCTGCAATCGCAAACGGTACGTTCAAGATACGTGCCATCGTTTGGGCAAGAAGTGTTTTACCGCTACCTGTTGGTCCAATCATGACGATGTTCGACTTCGAAAGCTCGACATCATCTGCGCGACCACCAGCATTGATTCGTTTGTAGTGATTATACATCGCTACAGACAACGACTTCTTCGCTTTTTCTTGACCGATGACATAATCGTCAAGTGTCGTACGAATTTCATGCGGTTTCGGAACATTCTTTAGCTCGACTTCTTCTTCAGTGCCGAGTTCTTCCTCTACGATTTCATTGCAGAGTTCGATACACTCGTCGCAAATGTAAACGCCAGGTCCAGCAACAAGTTTGCGTACTTGTTCTTGTGTCTTTCCACAGAAAGAACATTTTAGCTGACCTTTTTCTTCGTTAAATTTAAACATAAAGGTCCACCCCTTTAACGTGGAAATTGTATGGATGCCTGTAGCATCCCGTCTCACGTTTTACTATTTATGATTGTAGCATGAACAAGGAAAGTCTTTCAAATCCTGGACGAACGATTTACAGTTTGATGTTCTGAACCAAGGATCGTTTGTCCTTGTTTGACCTATCGTACAAAAAAATCGACTCCAAGACCAGAAATTGGGCTTGAAGTCGATCGAAAACCATGAAATGGCTTATTTTGCTTTTGCGTTGTCGACGAGAACATCGATAGCTTTACGGAATTGAAGATCGCCTTTAAGCGTTTCAAGACCACCTTGTGGTGCAAGCATCGTTTCAAGTTGATCTGCAGGGATGTTGTAGAGTTCTGACATTGATTGAAGTTCAGCTTGAGTTTCCTCATCTGTTACTTCGATTTTTTCGTCAGCAACGATTTGCTTGAGGACGAGACGTGCTTTAACGCGCTCTTCCGCTTGCTCTTTCATTTCAGAACGCATTGCCTCTTCTGTCGTTCCAGTCAACTGGAAGTACATGTTGAGGTCGATGCCTTGTGATTGAATACGTTGTGTGAACTCTTGAACCATACGCTCGACTTCGTTTTCGACCATGACTTCTGGAAGATCAACTGTCGCATTTTTCGTAGCCGCTTCGACTAACTCATCGCGCATTGAAGCATCAGCTTCTTGTTTGCGTGTGTTTTCGAGACGCGTACGGATTTTTGTTTTCAACTCGTCGAGTGAAGAAACTTCTTCATCCATTTCTTTTGCGAACTCATCTGTCAATTCAGGGAGCTCTTGTGCTTTAACTTCGTGGATCGTTACTTTGAATGTAACTGGTTTTCCAGCGAGTGATGCTTCGTGGTATTCCTCTGGGAATGTCACTTCAAGATCTTTTTGCTCGCCAGTTTTTAAACCGACCATTTGCTCTTCGAATCCAGGAATGAAGTTTCCAGAACCGATGACGAGTGAGTAGTTCTCAGCAGTTCCGCCGTCGAATTGGTTTTCCCCATCGAAACCTGCGAAGTCGAATACGACTGTATCGCCATTCTCGATGACGCCATCTTCTTTAACGACGAGTTCTGCACCGCGTTCTTGTAATGTTTTGAGTTCAGCGTCGACGTCTTCGTCAGTAACGTTCGTTTCAACTGCTGTGTACTCAAGACCTTTGTACTCACCGAGTGTAGCTTCTGGCTCGATGACGAACGTGATTTTGAATTCGACTGGCTTGCCTTTTTCGAGTGTTTCAACGTCGATGTTCTCAAGCGCGATTGGCTCGATTCCTGATTCGACGACTGCACCTTCAATTGTGTCCTTGTAAAGGATATCGAGTGCATCTTGGTACAGTGCTTCTTCACCGTACATTTTGTTGAACATTGCGCGTGGCATTTTTCCTTTGCGGAAACCAGGTGTGTTCAAAGTCTTAACGACTTTCTTGAACGCTTGGTCTACCGCTTTATCAAATGCTTCAGCAGGCGCTTCATACGTGAGGACGCCGAGGCTACCTGATTGTTTTTCCCATTTTGCAGTCATGCTGAGTCCCTCCAAAATTGTCAATTAGCGTACATGTGTGTACAACAAGTCACATTATAGCACAATCGTTCTGACGATTACCACTGTTGAACGAATCGTTTCCAGATGTCTCAATCGAAGTAAATCTGCTCGAATGCGATGACTTCTGGATAAAGGATATGTGCCGCTCGATATAACCGCTTCGCCAGCGGACTGAGGATACGTTCCGGTTCTTCACGTTCAAATGTCAGACCTGCGAGTTCTTCGCAGGCTGCGAGCCACTTCTCCATGTCTGATCCAATTCGTTCTCGCTCTTCAAGATGGATTAATTGATCCGATCGCAAGACGAGTAACGCTCGGAACGGATCCATTCGCTCTAACGTATGCATCGATGCCAGTAACGCTTGTTGCTCCTGTTGATGTACCAGCAAAATTTCTTCTAACTCTTCACGTGACGAGATCGTCCAGTCTACATCTACGTGTGGCACATGAATGCTCACCGGATATGACACGTGATCAAGCACGCTTCCTAATAACTGATCAATGACGAGTAGACTTTGATGTTCTGTCTCTTGCGCCTGAAGGTATTTTTGTGTGATGTATGCAATGAGCTCAGATGTCCGTTCGAATTCCCTACCGGTCAATTGGCGCATTTGTTCAACCCAACTGCCATGTCGCAACACATGCATCAATTCCGTTGCTGATGTTACCTCACGCTGCGCAACAGGGTTGTTTTGAACTGCCGGCTTTTGTTCGCGAACACGCATCTGTTGTTTGATTTCATCTAATCGAAGCGCGAGCCCATAAGGTAGATACGGTGACGCCGAGCGCAAAGCGAGTTTCATCGGATAACGTTCTCCGAGTTCATAAAGAAAGAGTGCGAGCACTTGCTCGACACCCTCGACTTCAAGAAATCGTTCTGCCACTGTTTCAAATCGTTCCCGGTCATGCATTAAGAGTGGTTGAATGACATAGAGCCGGTGTAAGACATCTTCTCCTGTCAATTGGTCAGTCTCTAATTCCATAATCAATTGTTCTTGTTTAGAAGCGGGCAAACGAAGAATGCGCGCTCGCTCTACTTCTAGTTCATGTTCCATCCAGCGCGATGTCCCCATATTCCGGCACTCCTTCATGTTCAACTTATTTCGTAAATGGGTCGAGTAAAGATGTCCAGTTCGTGATTGCTTCTTGAAGTTGTCCTGCCTGCTCGATTCCTAATCGATTCAACGTATCTAACGAGACGTCCGCTTCAAGTAATCGAGCGATGTCTTCCGATTGATTCACGTACTGCTCGAGTTTTGCACTTAAATTTTGCAATTCTTGTGGCGGATTTTCAAGTCCCGCTAATCGTTGATCGATTTGATCCAGTTCTTGATTGAACTGATCAATCGTTCCGTTTTCCTTCAACTTTTCGATTTGTTGATCGAGTGCCTGTTCAGGGTTTGCAGATTCACGCGCTGTCGTAGCCGCTTCATTCAAGGAAGCCGACAAATCTGACGTGACTTGGGCCGTATCTTTTGCAATGCCTTGAAGTTCTCCAGCGTAATCGACACTATTTTTTACATCGTTGACTTGTTGTTTTGCATCGTCGACTGTATTTGAAATCTCACTACATCCAGCAAGAAACGTACTTAGCACAAGGACTGCTCCAACTTTCTTCCACATTGCATTCATCCCTTTCGAGTTCATGATACCTTAATTATAATCGAAAATCGGAATAAAAAAAAGAGACCACCCTCGTAAGGGCAGTCTCTATTTTAATTATAGCGTCCCAAGAGGGATTCGAACCCCCGACCGACGGCTTAGAAGGCCGTTGCTCTATCCTGCTGAGCTATTGGGACGTGTCAACACGAATAAACTATACTAGAACAATTCTTTCGTGTCAATCACATTACAAACATTGCATTTATTTTATTACAAAAATGTTCCGTCCAGATGCAGGGCATTCACTCGATCGCCATTCACATCGAGAAAATCGACAGAATAACGGTTTTGATCCACTTCAAGAATCGCATACGTCTTGTCTGGTCGATGACGTGGCATCCGGATTGAACCTGGATTGATGAATAACACGCCGTCCCGATATTCAGCCTTCGCAACATGGGAATGACCATATAAGACGATGTCCGCCTGCTTTTCCTTCGCATGATGCTGCAAGACATCTAGACTGTATTTGACGTCCTGACGATGTCCGTGGACACAAAGGATGGTACGACCATCTATTTCCGACATGACTTCTTCCGGAAAATCGTGTCCGTAATCGCAATTTCCTCGGACAACACGATATGGATATAATGATTCGATGTCGCGCGTCAATTGGGAGTCCCCACAATGAAATGCCAAATCCACGTCTTGGTGACGTTCGAATATCGTAAGCAGTTCTTGTTCTAGTCCATGGCTATCACTAACGATCAACGCTCTCATCTTCATCACACTCCTAAGAAAATAGTTAAGTCCTGTTCGAGCTTGCGCAATGCATTGCCACGATGACTAATCATCGCTTTTTCTTCTTTCGTCAACTCAGCAGCCGTCTGTCCGCTTGCCGTGACGAACAATGGATCATAACCGAAACCGTTCGAACCCGCCGCTTCAAAACCGATTCGCCCTTCCATCGTTCCACGAACCGTCAATGTCTCGCCTGTTGGTTTCGCTAGCGCGAGGACACAAACGAAGCGCGCTGTCCGCTCTTCCTCCGGAACACCTTCTAACTTTTCAAGTAGTAGAGCGTTATTCGCCGCATCCGACTTTTCAAGACCCGCGAATCGTGCCGAGTAGACACCTGGAGCGCCATCTAAAGCATCGACTTCAAGACCTGAATCATCAGCAAGTACTGCGTGACCAAAGTAGGCTGCTGCCTCTGTTGCTTTTAAGAGTGCATTTTCCTCGAATGTCTCACCTGTTTCGTCTGTTTCCGGAGCATCGGCGTGATTGAGTAACGATTCGACCGTATAACCGAGACGACCCAGCATGCTTTCAAGTTCCTTCACTTTACCTGCATTGTGTGTTGCGACGATGACCTTCATCTATATTCCCCCACTTCTTCTCCTACATACCACCAAGAGACACCGAGTGCATCTCGACCAGCATCAATCAGTTCCTTAATTCCTTTTTCCCCAAGTTCGAGCATATCGAGCATCTCTTGACGGGAAAATGTCGACTCTTCACCCGTTGCTTGCATCTCGACGATTTTACCCGATGAGGTCATGACGAGATTGAAGTCGACTTCAGCCGCAGCATCCTCTTCGTAGCATAAATCGAGCAAGACATTCGAATCAACGATTCCAACCGAGATCGCTGCGATGCCTTCCTTGATTGGCGTATCCGTCAGTTTCCCGGCTTGGATCAATTGATCGACTGCTCGGACGAGTGCTAAGAAACCACCAGTGATCGATGCCGTTCGTGTGCCACCATCTGCTTGAATGACATCACAATCGATCCAGATTGTTCGTTCCCCAAGCTTCTCTAAATCGACGACCGCTCGAAGCGAGCGACTAATCAGACGTTGGATTTCCATCGTCCGTCCCGTCTGCTTGCCGCGGACGGCTTCTCGTGCGGTCCGCTGAGCCGTTGCACGTGGTAACATCGAATATTCCGCATTGATCCAGCCCTGGCGTTTACCGCGAAGGAACGGTGGCACCTTCTCCTCGACGGTCGCCGTACAGAGGACTTTCGTATCGCCCAGTTCAATCAAGACAGAACCTTCTGCGTGTTTATTGACATCAATCGATAATTGAATAGGACGGAGATGGTCCGCCGTTCGTTGGTCTATCCGCATTTAATCTTCCTCCGTTCCAAGCACGATGCGCTCCGCATGGATGGTCTGATCGAGCCAGTCCGTCGCAATCTGATCAAATGAGCGGATATCGCCTGTCGCGTAATAACGATGTTCCGGAATTTGTGTCACATCTGCTGAAATCGTATTGTAATCAAGTAGTGCTGCTACCTCGAGCGCTGTCTCGTCTCCTGAAGAGATTAGTTGGACGCCTGGTCCGATGACCCGTCCAATCACATCTGCTAGGAGCGGGTAATGGGTGCACCCGAGGATCAATGTATCCATATCGTAATTCATCAATGGTCGTAATGTATTGGCAACGACACGCTCGACGTACGCACCGTCTGTCTGCATCGACTCGACGAGCGGAACGAATGGCGGGCACGCTAGCGATTCGACGACGACTTGTCCTTCGACGTGGCGTAACGCCTTCTCATAGGAATTACTTGTAATCGTCATCTTCGTTCCGATGACACCAATTCGTTTCGTACGCGTCACCTTGACTGCCGCACGGGCCCCAGGATCAATGACACCGATGACAGGTATATTTAAACGTTCTCGCGCTTCTTTTAGGACGACAGCCGTGGCTGTGTTACAGGCGATCACGATCAACTTCACATCTTGTTGCACGAGATAATCAATCATCTCCCACGTAAACTCACGAATCTCTTCTTCTGGGCGAGGACCATACGGGCATCGTAATGTATCTCCGACATAGATGATTCGTTCGTGGGGCAACTGTCGCATCAACTCACGTGCGACCGTCAACCCACCGACTCCGGAATCTAGTACTCCAATCGCTCGATTCACTCTTCTCCACCTCTTTCTCTCTTTCCTATGGTAACAAAAAAGGACGACGGTGCAAGACCGGCGTCCGAGAATGTACGATTACAGGATTACTGAGCAAGACCTTCGCTAGTCAGCATATCTGAAAGAGTCGTGATTGCTTCAGAAGCATCGTCACCGTTTGCAACGATTTTGATATCTGAATCTTTCGCGATTCCGAGTGAAAGAACACCCATGATTGACTTCAAGTTGACAGTCTTCCCGTTGTATTCCAAGTTGATGTCTGATTGGAATTTAGAAGCTGTGTTGACGAGCTGAGTAGCCGGACGAGCGTGAATGCCTGAATCCGCGATGACTTTGAATGTTTTTTCCATGATTAAGAAATCTCCCTTCACTAATAACGTACTAGTGAGTCGTTTTCGAATATGTGAACTCATTATCAAATGATAACGGATTCGAATCGATTCTGCAAGGAATTTTTATACGCTTCACTCCATGGGAATGCTTTCCCCGAACGATCGATTTGTACCATCGATGTCCGTCCTGTGAACATCAGTTCACCCTGCTCATCAAACGCTCCATAATGGACGTCACACGATGCACTACCGACATGTACCGGATACGCATAGACAGCGAGACGCGCCCGTGGATAGACTTGGCGAATATAGTTACACTGAGCATCGGCGACGACGATGATGCCGTCATCTGCCAGCGAATATCCTGTTTCCTCTAACATCAATGTCCGAACGTCCTCAAAATAGACGAACGGTACCCGGTTATTCATATGACCATAGGCATCCGTCTCCGCAAAACGAACGGCGACGTCGAGTCGTGTGCCATGTTTCATCTGTTCAAGCCATGATTCAAGTTCTGGAATATAAGCTGGTACGCGCACAATGAGTTCCTCCTATCTGAATGAAAAAAGAAGGAGCAAGCTCCTTCTTTGATAAATCATGAACTAACTGCTTCACCTGTCCGTCCTTCGTCACTACCGAAGAACTTCTTGAATGAATGAAGTGTCGTCTGACGGTTCATCGCTGCGATCGAAGTCGTCAACGGAATCCCTTTCGGACAAACCTCGACACAGTTTTGAGCGTTACCGCACTGCATGATCCCGCCATCTTCCATTAACGCTTCAAGGCGTTCTTCCTTGTGGAAGGCACCTGTCGGATGCGAGTTGAATAGACGAACTTGTGAAATCGATGCTGGTCCGATGAATGTCGAACGATCGTTGACGTTCGGACATGCCTCGAGACACACACCACAAGTCATACATTTCGATAACTCATATGCCCATTGACGTTTGTTTTCTGGCATCCGTGGTCCTGGACCTAAGTCGTACGTTCCATCGATTGGAACCCATGCTTTGACTTTCTTCAGCGCATCGAACATGCGTTGACGGTCGACTTGAAGGTCACGAACGATTGGGAACGTCTGCATCGGTTGCAGGCGGATTGGCTGTTCGAGTTTATCGACGAGTGCCGTACACGACTGACGTGGTGTACCGTTGATAACCATCGAACAAGCGCCACAGACTTCTTCTAGACAACCCATGTCCCAGTTGATTGGTGTCGTTTTTTCACCGGCTGCATTGACGGGGTTCCGACGAATCTCCATTAAAGCAGAGATGACGTTCATGTTCGGACGGTACGGAATTTCAAACGCTTCATCATACGGTTTACCATCTGGTCCATCTTGACGTTGAACGATGAATTGAACCGATTTTTGCGTAGTAGATGATTCGAGTGGTGTCGCCATTATGCTTTCACCTCTTTCTTCGACTTCTTGCTGTAGTCGCGTTTCCGTGGTGGAATCAACGACGTGTCGACGTCTTCATAGAAGATTTCTGGATGACCATTCGTATAACGCGCCATCGTCGTCTTCAAGAACTGTTCATCATTACGTTCCGGGAAGTCCGGTTTGTAGTGTGCTCCGCGACTCTCGTCACGTTTTAAGGCACCGAGCGTGATTGCTTCGGCTAGGTCGAGCATGTGATCGAGCTGACGAATGAACGATGCCCCTTGGTTACTCCAACGTGCTGTATCCGTTGCCGAGATACGTGTGAAGCGATCGCGGAGTTCCTTGATTTTTGTAAGCGTTTCTTCGAGCTTATCGTTATACCGGACGACCGTGACGTTATCCGTCATGATCTCCCCAAGCTCACGGTGGATTTGATACGCATTTTCCGTACCTTCCATTGATAGGATATCGTTGAAACGGTTGATTTCTTCGATCTTATGCGCTTCGACGACGTCCTCGCTCATCTCATGAACCGATGTCTCGAGTTCGTTCATATATGCGATTGCAGATGGTCCAGCGACCATTCCGCCGTATACCGCAGAGAGAAGCGAGTTCGCTCCGAGACGGTTACCACCGTGCATCGAATAATCACATTCACCAGCTGCGAACAATCCAGGGATGTTCGTCATTTGATCGTAGTCGACCCATAGTCCACCCATTGAATAGTGAACAGCTGGGAAAATCTTCATCGGTACTTTTCGTGGATCATCACCGACGAATTTCTCGTAGATTTCAAGGATCCCACCGAGTTTGACATCGAGTTCTTTTGCGTCTTTATGTGATAGATCCAGATAGACCATGTTCTCCCCGTTGACGCCGAGTTTTTGATTGACACAGACGTCAAAAATCTCGCGTGTCGCGATATCTCGTGGAACAAGGTTTCCGTACGCCGGATATTTCTCTTCAAGGAAGTACCAAGGTTTACCGTCTTTATACGTCCAGACGCGACCACCTTCACCTCGTGCTGATTCACTCATGAGACGTAATTTATCGTCTCCAGGAATCGCTGTCGGGTGAATCTGAATGAACTCACCGTTCGCGTAGATTGCTCCTTGACGATAGACAGCTGCTGCTGCTTGTCCTGTGTTGATGACCGAGTTCGTCGATTTTCCGAAGATGACCCCAGGACCACCTGTCGCGAGGATGACAGAATCCGCGGCAAATGCCTCGATTTCCATCGTCCGGAGGTTTTGACAAACTGCTCCACGACAAATGCCATTGTCATCGATGATGGCGCGAAGGAATTCCCATCCTTCATATTTTTCTACCAAACCTTGCGCTTCGAACTTACGAACTTGTTCATCCAATGCGTACAACAGTTGTTGCCCAGTCGTTGCCCCAGCGTATGCCGTCCGGTGATGCAACGTTCCTCCGAAACGTCGGAAGTCGAGTAAGCCTTCCGGTGTCCGGTTGAACATAACACCCATCCGGTCGAACATATGAATGATCTTCGGTGCTGCTTCCGCCATTTTTTGAACAGGTGGTTGATTTGCGAGGAAGTCCCCACCGTATACCGTGTCATCGAAATGCTGGTACGGTGAATCGCCTTCCCCTTTTGTATTGACCGCTCCGTTGATGCCACCTTGTGCACAAACAGAGTGTGAGCGTTTGACGGGTACGAGTGAGAATAACTTAACTGGTACGCCTTGCTCCGCTGCTTTTATCGTAGCCATCAGACCGGCAAGCCCTCCGCCGATGATGACAAGATTCTTGTTCGCCATGTTGTCAGTTCCCCTTTCCTTACAACACGCCTGCAAACGTTAAGATCGAGCGTACGCCTACAAACGATAAACCGATGAATACGAGTGCTGCCACGTAAGACATCGCCCGTTGAGATGCTGGTGACTGCGTGATTCCCCATGTGATGCAGAACGTCCAAAGTCCGTTCGCAAGGTGGAATGTCGTCGCCAAGATCCCGACGATATAGAACGCGAGCATGAATCCGTTATCGACGATGTTCTGCATCATGCTTGCATCCACTGGTGTTCCCATCGCAGCGGCAATACGTGTTTCCCAAACGTGCCACGTGATGAACACGACAAGGAATACACCGCTGAACCGTTGCAGTACATACATCCAGTTCCGGAAGTATGTATAACGCCCTGTGTTCGCAGAACCGGTGAATGCGATGTACACACCGTAGACACCATGCAAGATGATCGGAATGAAGATGACAAAGATCTCTAAGAACAATCGATACGGAACGTTCCCCACGAATTCCGCGGCCTTATTGAAGTCTTCCTCACCACGTACGATGAAGTAGTTCGTCGTTAAGTGCGAAAGTAAAAATAACCCGATTGGAATGACGCCGAGCAGTGAGTGTATCTTACGACTCACGAAATCACGATGATTCGCCATCCAAATCCCCCCTTTTGTTTGCCAATCAACCGTTGGCGCATTTTGGTAGAAAAGCGCTTTCATAAGGAAATTCGTCTTTTCATCACTTATTCTACTCCTGTCCTTTTTAGAAGACAACCCGAGCTGTTGCATTTAACTGCAAATTTTTTTAGGAAAACAATGACCGACAAGAATCATCTCGGTATAATGGTTCACAGATAGGAGTGAATCATGATGGATGCTACACCAAATCAAACACCACTTTTCGGTATCGAATTGATCCGAGATTATGTGCTGACCGATCTTCTCGGATCGGATTATCGGCAAGTCATCTACTGGGCAGGTAAACGTTTAGCGCGTCAATTCCCTGTCGTAGATGAATCTGAATTAGCCTCATTTTTTGAACAAGCAGGTTGGGGAACGCTCGAAATCAAGAAACGTAAAGGGACTGCCATCTCATTGGTGCTGTCTCCTCCTGATACGACGAGAGATGAACGACCACAAGGATACTTCCAACTCGAAGCCGGTTTCCTCGCTGAACAGTTCTCTCGTTTTAACGGATGTGTCGCAGAAGGATATGCCGAGTTAACTAAAGAGCTCGTTCAAATCACGGTCCAAATCGACCCTAAAGATCCACTTGAACCGCTCAAGTAAAATTTACATAGAACGTGACAGGAATCTTAATTTTCAACATCGAAATAGATTCATGAAACCTTTTGCAGCAAGTGCTCGTAAAATCAGTCGTACACAAATCGCGAGGAGGAACTTCACATGTTCAAAAAACTAGCAGCAGATTTAACGGGATTCAGTGATATCGGACAAGTCATTCATCCTGATGATTTCGACAAGGCAGCCGCTGACGATTATGTCTTACATGAAGACGGCGAGAAAATCTATTTCTTGATCAAATCTAAATCTGACGAGTATTGCTTTACGAATCTGGCTTTGATTCACCTCGATGGTGAAAGTGCCGTCAGTTCGAAACGCGTCTTGTATCGTTATCCGTACGCACACTATCCGATTCGCCACGTCATGTTCGAAACGGCGGGAACAGTAGATCTTGATGTCGAGATCAAATTCGAGATTGGTGGTAAACATTATTCGATCGACGTCGATAAGAAACAACTCGAACATGTGAAAGATCTTTATAAAACACTTCTTGCGATCGCTGAAAAACAGTATGAAGGACAAAAGATGCTCGAGTTCGCAAACAGCTCATTGAATCATTCGGTCACGATTCTCGGCGGACTTCGTCAAGGTGACATGAACGTGCCGCAAACATTCAAGGAGTTGTCCGAACAATCCTTCGAGTGGCTACAAGGTCACTACCATCAGTGGAACCAGCGTGACTTTGGTTCATACTACGAAAAGTACATCAACAACTAATCACTAAAAAATGCCGCCCTCTTCAAGAGGACGGCTTTTTTTCATTCTTCATTCGCTTGACTTAAATATTCAGCGACGGTTTCCGCTAACTTGACAGGTAATCCTGCTTCCGCCAACTGCTCGATCGTTGCGCGTCGCAAGCTACGCATCGATCCGAAATGACGAATCAACTGTTGGCGTCGTTTCGGTCCGACTCCTGGAATCTCGTCGAGCAAGGAACGAGTCATCCCTTTTGAACGGAGCGAGCGGTGGAACGTGATCGCAAATCGGTGGACTTCATCTTGCATGCGTTGAAGTAGATAAAACGCACTTGAACGCGGACTTAGTTCAATTAACCGTGCACCTTCTCCGAACAACAACTGACTCGTCCGGTGTTTGTCATCCTTTTTTAATGACCCGACTGGCAGGGATAAACCGAGTTCATCTTGAATGACTTCTAAAGCAGCATTCAACTGTCCGACTCCTCCGTCAATCAGGACGAGATCTGGAAGGCGCGCTCCTTCAAGTAACAACCGACGATACCGACGGCGCACGATTTCCCGCATCGATTCATAGTCATCGGGTCCTTGCACCGTCCGGATTTTGAACTTCCGGTATTCCTTCTTAAGCGGTTTACCGTCTTCAAAGACGACGAGCGCCGAAACGGCATCCGCACCTTGAATGTTCGCGTTATCGATGATTTCGATCCGTGACAGTGGATGAACGTCAATCGCATCGGCGAGTTCTTCGACTGCTTGAACGGTCCGTTTCTCATCTTTTGCTAACAACTCGAAACGCTCCGAGATCGCATTTTCAGCATTCTTCGTCGCTAGATCAAGTAATTTCCGTTTTGATCCTCGGACCGGAACGTGAATTTTAATCGATAGCGCCTCTTTGAGCAGCAACTGATTGACGAGTGGCGGTACATATACTTCACTTGGTTTGATGTTCTTTTCGTAGAACTGGACGATGAAACTCTCGAGCTCTTCTGCCGGTGTACCATAGATCGGGAAAAGCGAGACATCACGTTCGATCATCTTTCCGCCGCGAAGGAAGAAGACTTGGACACACATCCAGCCTTTATCGACATGGATCCCGAATACGTCACGTGACGTCAGATCCGCTGTGATCATGTTTTGTTTGTTCATGATCGACTCGATCGCCCTTACTTGATCGCGCAATTCTCCCGCACGTTCGAACTCCATCGTTTCGGCCGCGTCCGCCATCTTCTGTTTCAAGTCTTCGACAAGCTCTTTTGTGTCGCCCGACAAGAAACGTCGGATTTCCGAAACGAGTGCCTTTTGTTCCGACTCGAGATTCGGGATTTCGCATGGACCGAGACACTGACCGATGTGGTAATACAGACAAAGTTTTTTCGGCATCGGCTGGCATTTACGTAGCGGATATAAACGATCTAGCAGACGTTTCGTCTCGTTTGCCGCATACGCATTCGGATAAGGACCAAAATAATGACCACCATCTTTTTTCAACTTACGTGTCGTGATCAGGCGAGGATATGTCTCATTCGTAATTTTCAAGTACGGATACGACTTATCATCCTTCAACATGATATTGTACTTCGGATCATGTTTCTTAATAAGCGTCATCTCAAGCAACAACGCTTCTAGTTCACTAGCTGTGATGATGTATTCGAAGTCACGGACTTCCGCGACGAGACGTTCCGTCTTGATATCATGTGCTCCCGTGAAATAGGAACGGACACGATTCTTGAGATTTTTTGCTTTTCCGACATAGATGACTTCGCCGAATTCATTTTTGTGCAGATAACATCCTGGCTCATCAGGCAAAAGGGATAGTTTCGCTTTGATATGTTCTTGATGTCCCAAATAAATGTCTCCTTTCACCGTTTTTAGTTTTATTCGTTCGGGTAAATACCATACATTGATTATGACATACGGAGGATGAAAAATGCGTACATATGATTGCATTGTGATCGGAACAGGTTCCGCTGGAAATCAAGCGGCTTATAAATTCGCTGAAAAAGGACTACGTGTTGCCATCGTGGAGAACTTCACTCCAGGTGGCACATGCGCACAACGTGGATGTGACGCCAAAAAAATCTTACTGACGGGTAGTGAGACGAAAGACGCTGTCGAGCGATTGCTCGGATACGGCGTAAAGGGTCTGATTTCGATTGATTGGCGCCAATTGATGGAGCGAAAGAATGAATACACACGCGCCATCCCGGAGCAAACACGAAAGCGGTACGCGGAAACGGACATCGACTATTTCCATGGAGAACCGCATTTCGTGTCTTCACATCGCCTTCGAATTGGTGAAGACGAAATCGAAGGGAAACAGTTTTTAATTGCAACCGGTCTAAGACCTCGCGAATTATCTGTACCCGGTAGTGAGCGTTTCATAACAAGTAATGAGTTTCTTGAACTGAAAGAACTTCCACGACGACTCGTCTGCATCGGCGGTGGTTATATCTCGTTCGAGTTCGCCCATCTCGCTCGTATTGCTGGCGCAGACGTCACGATCGTCTTACGTTCTAACCCCTTAAAACAATTCGAGAGCGAATTGGTCGATGTGTTGTTAGAAGCCACACGGGCACTTGGTATCTCGATCATCAAAGAAGCAAAGGTCGTCGCTTACGAAGAGGAATCCCTTCATTTATCGAACGGCGACGTATTGAAGACCGACGTCGTCTTGAATGCGACCGGACGTGTCGCGAGTATCGACCAGCTTGGTCTCGAAGCCATCGGCGTTGCGCATAACGAAAAAGGAATCCATGTCAATGCGTACCTTCAGTCTTCCGTCGAACATATCTATGCCGCAGGAGATGTCGCTGTCAGCGGGAATCCCGCATTGACGCCGTTTGCTGGAACCGAAGGACGACTCGCTGCCGATAACATGCTCGAAGGGAACAACCGGAAACTGGAGCTGCTCCCTGTACCAAGTGTCGTATTCACTGCTCCGAACCTCGCCCTCGTCGGTGAAACGGAAGCTGCTTTGAAAAAAGCAGGTATTCCTTACCGTGGTCGCTTGATCGATACGTCCTCCTGGCAAACGAACGCACGGATCAAAGACATTTTTGCTCGGGCGAAAGTGCTCGTTGGAGAAGATGATCAAGTACTCGGCGCACACTTCATCGGTGTCAATGCAGCGGAACTAGCAAACTATTTCTCGTTTGCGATGCAACACCGGATTCCAAGTACTTCGATGCAACAGACTGGATTCGCTTATCCGACACCGGCTTCAGACATCGCTTCGTTATTCGAGGATTGACAGGAGGATTTTTGATGATTCAATACGGCTATACGATTTTATACGTTGAAGACACTGCACGAACGCTGACATTCTATCGAGACGTTCTTGGCTTATCCGTCAAGGCGGAGCACGGGAGCTACATCGAGTTCGAGACCGGTCAGACGACACTCGCCTTCAATACGCGTGAAGACGTGCAACAGTTGATTCCGGATTACATGATACCGAGTGGAAAAACACAACAGACGTTAGAGATTGGTTTCATCACGGATGACGTCCCTACTCTATTTCAGAAGGTGGTGGAGGCAGGATATGAGACCGTCCTCGCGCCTGCACAAAAACCGTGGGGGCAAGTCGTCGCCTATGTTCTCGACCCCGATGGTCACCTGATCGAACTTTGTACGCCAATGTAATCTAAAAAAAACAGACCGTTCTGCCTGTGCAGAACGGTCTGTTTTGATATGCAGGAAAGAATTAGTTAGATGTTTCAACGAATTCTTTAAGTGCGTCTTTTGGCATGAAGCCCATTGTTTTGTTGACAGGTTGTCCATCTTTGAAGAGAACGAGTGTCGGGATACTTTGAACTTGGAATGCTCCAGCTACTTCTGGGTTTGCATCTACGTCGACTTTGACGATTTTTACATCTTGCATGTCAGCATCGAGTTCTTCAAGAACAGGTGCGAGCATACGACATGGTCCACACCATGTTGCCCAAAAATCAACAAGGACGAGACCTTCTTGTGTTTCTTCTTTAAATGATTGGCTAGTTGCGTGTACGATTGCCATTGATCATAACCTCCTAATGAGTAGATCCACCCGGTAAAAAAATGGGTGATCTCTTTATTGATTCGAGTATATCATAGCAGTCTCTTCCAACAAACGAAACTGCTCACGCGAAAAATCTGCAAAAACAACCGGCACCATGATAATGGCACCGGTCTTCAAACTCATCCGTGAACGAGCATTTTTTTGAATTCAGCTGTCAATAGTGGCACGACGTCGAACAAATCACCGACGATGCCATAGTCAGCGACAGAGAAGATGTTCGCTTCCGGGTCCTTGTTGATCGCAACGATCACTTTGGCATTTGACATCCCTGCTAAGTGTTGGATCGCACCTGAGATCCCACACGCGATATAAAGGTCCGGTGTAACGACTTTACCTGTCTGACCGATTTGAAGCGCATAGTCGCAGTAATCTGCATCACAAGCACCACGCGAAGCACCCACTGCTCCTCCGAGGACATCTGCTAGTTCTTGTAACGGTGCGAAGCCGTCCGAACTCTTGACGCCTCGTCCACCTGCGACGATGACTTTTGCCTCTGACAAATCAACGCCGCCTGTTGCTTTGCGTACGATGTCTGCGACGATTGTCCGTAAATCCTTCAGTTCAACCGTAACCGACTCGACCGTTCCTTGTGAACTACCTGCTTCGAGCGGATCGATGTTGTTCGGACGGACTGTAAAGAGTGTCTTGCCTTCTGCGACTTTAACTTTTTCAAATGCTTTCCCCGAGTAGATCGGGCGAATGAATGACGCATCTGCGCCTTCCCCTTCAATCGCCGTCACATCACTGATCAAACCGGCTTGTAGTTTTGCCGCGATCTTCGGTGATAGATCCTTGCCGAGCGACGTATGACCGAAGACGAGCACGTCGGGTGACGTTCGATTCATCAACTCGAGGAAGACTTGTCCATAACCGTCTGGCGTGTAGTGTAAAAGACGCTCATCCTCGACGATGAGGACTTGGTCAGCTCCGCGTGATGCTAGAGCATCGGCATCCTTTGCGACATCGTGTCCAATCAGGACCGCGATGACTTCATCTGCGACACGTCGCGCTGCTGCGATTGCCTCAAACGACACATTCCGTAAACTACCATCCCGTGATTCTGCGAGTACTAATGCTTTTGTCATTCGTTTCTCCCCCTTAGACCACTTTTGCTTCGTTACGTAATAATGATGCGAGCTGCGCGACTTGCTCGTTCAGTTCACCTTCGAGGATCTTACCAGCTGCTTTGTTCGGTGGTAAGAAACGCTCAATCGTTTCTAGACGTGGTGCGAGTTCGTCTTCATCAAGTTCGAGATCATCGAGTTCGAGTTCTTCAAGCGGCTTCTTCTTCGCTTTCATGATTCCTGGAAGACTTGGATAACGCGGTTCGTTCAACCCTTGTTGCGCAGTGACGAGTAACGGAAGTGTTGTTTCGATCGTCTCCGTATCCCCTTCAGCGTCGCGTGTCACGACAGCTTTCGTACCGTCGAGCTCTAGTTTCGTGATCGTCGTCACGTAAGGGATATCAAGTAGTTCTGCGACGCGAGGCGCCACTTGACCACTTCCGCCATCGACTGCGACGTTTCCGGCGATGACGAGATCAACCGTTTGTTCCTTCAAATAACCAGCGAGCACTTCAGAAATCGTGAAATGATCTGCCTCTTCGATATCATCTTCAATCGATATACGAACTGCTTGATCCGCTCCCATTGCGAGTGCTGTTCGTAATTCCTTGTCCGCATCTTCCGGTCCGACCGTCACGACCGTCACCGTTCCCCCTTGTGCATCACGGACACGAATCGCTTCTTCTACCGCATACTCATCGTATGGGTTAATGATGAACTCAGCGCCATCCTCATCGATTTGACCATTCTCGAGTTGGATTGCTTCTTCCGTATCGAATGTGCGTTTCAACAGTACATAGATTTCCATCTCATGCTCCCCCTTGTCGTCTATTCACCATCATTCTTTGTATCCGCTTACATAGTTGTTGTCATGAAAAGGGCTTAACTCAGCCCTTTGATCAACATCCGATGAATCCCGTCGCGTGTCTCAAGCAACTCATATTTGAATCCACTTGCCATCCAGCTCGTCACGACCTCATCGATCGTTCCGAAAATCATCTGACGTGCTAATCGATAATCCAGATCGTTTGAAAACTCACCTGTCGTCATCCCGTGCTTAACGACCCGGTCAATCAGATGCAAGTACGGCTTTAAGACGGCAGCGATGTTTTGACGCATGTCTTGGTTCGATTGACGCAACTCAATCTGCGTGACGACCGCTAAATCATAGTCGACGGATAATTGCTCGAGGTGTGCCTCGATCAATGCTGCCAATTGTTCCGTCGCTGATGTATGGCTCGCGATTTGTCCTTCGGAATATTCGATGAAGCTTCCCATTTTCGCTTGGAATAGCGAAATCAAGAGATGTTCTTTATTCTTGAAGTACAGATAGATCGTTCCATCCGCAACCCCGGCTTCCTTTGCGATGGCAGTCACTTTCGCTCCATGGTAGCCGTTCTTGGCGATGACTTTTACGGCGGCATCAATGATGCGGTCACTCTTTGACATTGTTCGTTTCATTCCACTATCTCCTAACGCATAAAATGAATGATGGTTCATTCATATTTATTCTATCATGTCATTTTATCCTGTCAACTGCTTTCTTCGAGTTGTTTGGCACGTTCTTCTTCAACGAGAACACGGCGGAGAATCTTACCAACGAACGTCTTCGGTAACTCTTGCCGGAATTCATACTGCTTCGGCACTTTGAACGATGCTAACTGTTTACGACAGAATTGATCGAGTTCTTCTTCCGTGACCGTCATCTCATCCTTGACGACGATGAACGCCTTGACGGTCTCTCCGCGGTAGACATCCGGAACACCGATGACGACCGCTTCTTTAACGGCTGGGTGTTCATATAGGATTTCTTCGACTTCACGTGGATAAATGTTGAATCCAGAAGCAATGATCAAATCTTTTTTCCGATCGACGATTCGGAAATAATGATCCTCACCGATATATCCAAGGTCTCCCGTATGCAACCAACCGTTTCGCAGAACAGCTTGCGTATCTTCTGGTCGTTTCCAGTATCCTTTCATGACTTGCGGACCTGTGACGATAATCTCACCAATCTCACCTGGAGCAGCTGGTGTCTCTCCGTCCGCTTGGACGATTTTCGCTTGCGTATCGGGTACCGGAATACCGACCGTTCCAGGAATCCGACGATCCCAGATACAGTTCGTATGCGTCACCGGACTCGTTTCAGAGAGACCGTATCCTTCAACGATCCGCCCACCCGTCAGCGCTTCGAATTTTTCCTGCACTTCGACTGGTAGAGGAGCTGAACCAGAAATACAGGCTTCAATCGAAGAGAGATCATACTTCTTCAGCTTCGGATGATTCAATAGACCAACATACATCGTCGGAGCACCTGGGAACAGATTCGGTTTTTCCTTATGAATCGTCTTGAGTACCTGTTCGATATCGAATTTCGGAACGATGATTTGTTCATAGGCATTAAATATGCCGAAATTGAGGTTACACGTCATGCCATAGACATGGAAATAAGGAACGACTGCTAACAGCTTCCGTCCATCTCCTCGATTGTATTTATAGAACCAGTTGTCGATCTGTTCGACGTTTGCACTCAAGTTAAAGTGTGTCAACATGACACCTTTTGGAGCGCCTGTCGTTCCACCCGTATATTGGAGAACCGCGACGTCCTCCTTCGGTTGAATCGCGACTGGTGTAATCGGTTCATACCCCCGCAAAGATAAAAACGGGATCGAACCTGTCGTATCAATGATGATGTTGTTATCTTTCCGTGCTTTAATCGGATAGAGTTTATTTTTAGGGAAGGGAAGGTAATCCGCGATACTTGTCGTCACGACGGTCTTGAGTGTCGTCGACGCCTTGACACGAGACGCTTTCGGATAGAGTAGATCGAGCGTCACGAGCATATGTGCTCCTGAATCGACGAGAATCTGTTCAAGTTCACGGTCTGTATAGAGTGGGTTCACTTGGACGACGATACCACCTGCATAGAGAACAGCATAATAACTGATCATATACTGGGGACAGTTCGGTAACATCAGTCCGACGCGATCCCCTTTTTTTAGTCCGTGCTCTTGTAATAGGCTTCCAAGTGCGCGAGCCTCGTCACGTACTTCACGAAACGTCATACGTTTTCCTAAGAAACTCAAGGCACGTTGTTCTGGAAAATCAGTCGCTGCCTCATCGAGTGCCTGATAAAGAGGTAATTCTCGATAATCAATCGATGCGGGTACTTGCTCGGGATAATCAGATAACCAAACGGATTCCATACGTTTCCCTCCCTGATAATGAATTACTATTCATTTTTATTATACGTTGAATCGAATTCGACATGCCAGTAAAATCCAAAAAAAGAAATCAAATCTGCTTGTTTTTTTCGATTCGTTCAATTAGAAATCATCATACAAAAAAGCAGCACCACCCTTTCTCGTTTCCGAAAAAGAAGAAGCACTGCTTTTTAATAGACATCACCGGGATGGATACGTAAATCCTTCACCAATGACTTCGCGCACTTTATGAATGACGACGAAGGCGCGGGGATCCGCTGCTTCGACGATCTGTTTCAACGGTGCCAGTTGTCGTTTATCGACGATCATATACAACATATCATTCTTTTGTTTCGTGAAATGACCGTGACTGTGGATGACCGTCGCGCTACGACCGAGCGTCTCTGTCAGGATCGTCGCGATCTCCTCTTGGCGATGACTGATGATCGTGACCGCTTCGCGGACATTTAATCCTTCGCTGACGAGATCAATCAAGTACGAGCCGATGATGATTGCAATCAACGTGTATAGCATCGTCTCTTCTCCGAATAGGAACCCTGATGCACCGACGACCGCGACATCGATGATGAACATCGAGACCGCGATACTGAGATTCAAGTATTTATTCATCAGTCGAGCGATGATGACTCCGCCGCCCGTCGTTCCTCCAGCTCGAATGACGAGACCAATCCCAACACCAATCAGAATTCCCGCATAGACCGTACCGATTAAACGGCTATCTGATGAAGTTGCAAGACTTGCTGTTGAGGAGAGGACAAATGATGTGACGGCGACCGAGATGACGGAGTAAAGCATCGTCTTCCGGCTGAGGAATCGATAACCGACGACGAACAGCAAGGCGTTCGCAATCAGGGAAACAAGTCCCGTATCCCAGCCATAGAGGTAGTAGAAGATGACCGTGATCCCGATCAATCCACCTTCAGATAAATCGTTCGGAATCGTAAAGTAGTTGATTCCAAAGGCGAGAATCGCCGATCCGATGATGACCCAGAAGATGTCCTTCCAAGAAATCAATTGCATCGCTTCAAAAGCACGGCGTCTCGTTTCTGTCGTTGTTGATGTTTTTCGTACGTTCATATGCGTTCCTCCTTTTTTGATTAGGCGTGGCTTCCAATAAAAATTCCGTACTGAAACGATGTCAGTACGGAATGATCACACGGTAAGACCGGTTCTTTTAATTAAATACAATCCAAAGGATACCGACGACCAAAAAGGCGATCGAAACCCCGAACATGATTTTCGCTAAACGTTCTAACACGGATTCACCCCACTAACGCTGATCCGATGACGTAGGACATGCCGATCGATAAGGCACATGAAATGATACCGACAGCAATGTTGCCGTTCTCGATTTCACGGTCTACCGGCAAATTCGGTGTCAGGAATTCAAAGATCCAGTATGTCGATATCAACAGTAAGAAGCCAAAAGCACTTTCAAGAAATATCGACCCGACCCGTTCTTCCCCTTGAACAGCGAAATGAACGATATTGGCGAGTCCGATGATTTTTCCACCTGTTGCTAACGCAACGGCGATGTTGCCACTCTTGATATGTTCCCAGTTTTTATACCGGGTTGTCAACTCAAAAAGTGCAAGTCCTAAAATGATCAGTAATCCCGCGACCGAATAGAGCGCTGTCGTATAGACATAGACGTTCTCAAAAATGTTCATCTTGCTTTCCTCATTTCAGTTCGATGATCGTCACACCGTGTCCGCCTTCACCTTGACCACCTAAGCGGTGACCTTTGACGTGACGATGACCTTTCAAGAATTCTTGGACACCTTGACGCATCGCTCCCGTACCCAGACCATGGATGACACGAATGTGGTCGTAGTTCGATAACAAAGCTTGGTCCATGAAGCGTTCGAGCTTCGATAATCCTTCTTCAACACGGACGCCACGTAAATCCAGTTCAGCTGAAGGCGCCGATTGTTTCGTCACACTCGTACCACCAGAACGCCCTTTTGTTTGAGGACGTTTTGGAGTACTGCCGATCTTCGCGAGATCTTCCGGTTTGACGTTCACCTTCATGATGCCGACTTGAACGGTGTACTCGCCGTTCGCCTGTTGGTTGATGATATAGCCTTTTTGATTGAAGGTCGTGACTTTGACTTCTTCGCCTTTATCAAAACGTGGCGTTTGATCGTATTTCGCTTTTACTTTAGCGATCCGCTTCTCTTGCAGATTCGGCTTCGCATCTTCAAGTTTTTTACGTGCCTCGATCAGTTCATGCTCTTTGACGGCACCAGCATCACGCAATTCTTTCAAACGTTTAATGACGCCTTCAGCCTCTTTTTGGGCACGTTCGACTGCACGTGCTGCTTTCTCTTCCGCTTTTGCCAGAATCTCATTTTTCTCTTCCTGAATCTCTGCTTGTTCTTGCTCGAATTGCTCACGCTCTGCAACGAGTCGTTTCTTCTCTTCTAGCAACTGAGCCTCTAACGTTTCAGCACGCTGTTTCGCTTCTTCCAGTCGTTCGATCATCGTTTCGACGGATTGGGCGTCGCTACCGATTTGACCACGTGCCGCGTCGATGATCCGGTCTTCAAGTCCGAGACGTTTTGAAATCTCGAACGCGTTCGAGCGTCCCGGTACACCGATGAGTAAGCGATACGTCGGACTGAGGGATTCGACATCGAATTCCATCGACGCGTTGACGACTCCTTCTCGGTTATAGCCGTACGCTTTTAATTCCGAATAGTGCGTCGTCGCTGCAACGCGTGCTCCGCGGCGTTTCACTTCATCAAGAATTGCAATCGCCAGGGCAGCCCCTTCTGTCGGGTCCGTTCCCGCACCCAATTCATCAAACAGCACCAAACTCATGAAATCGATTTTCTCCATCATCGAGACGATGTTCGTCATGTGCGAGCTGAACGTTGACAAGTTTTGTTCAATCGACTGTTCATCCCCGATATCGGCATAAATCGCATCGAAGACACTGAGCTCCGTCTCATCTGCTGCCGGCACGTATAGTCCTGATTGCACCATCAATTGCAAAAGACCAATCGTCTTTAAGGTAACCGTCTTACCACCGGTGTTCGGACCTGTGATGACGAGTGATGTAAAATCGCCACCTAGCGAGACAGTGATCGGTACGACCTCTTCTTTTGGAATGAAGGGATGTCGTGCTTCCTTCAGAATGATATGGCGGTCTTCGTTCAAGCGTGGTTCGACCGCTCCGATCTGATGACCGTACAATGCTTTCGCCATGATGAAATCAAGTTCTGCTAGTACATCGAGATTGATGCGCAGCGAGTCGCCGACACTCCCGACAAGTGCTGATAATTGTGCGAGGATTCGTTCGATTTCAGCTCGTTCTTTCAAACGCGCTTCTTGGATCTCGTTGTTCGCAGAAACGACGGCTTGTGGTTCGATGAACAACGTTGCACCGGACGCCGACTGATCGTGGACGATCCCACCGAACGCTTGACGATATTCTTGTTTGACCGGGACACAGTAGCGATCATTTCGAATCGTCACGATGGCGTCAGATAGCATCTTCGCTTTACTACGTAAGACACTATCGATTTTTGAACGAACTTGTCCTTCAAGCGAACGCAACTGACTGCGTAACGCTCGTAATTTATCACTTGCCGAATCTTGAACAGTTCCCTGATCGTCAATGGCATGACGAATCCCCTGTTCGATCTCAACGAGCTTCGTGATTTGCTCAATTCGACTATCAAGGCGTGGTAATCGTAGATCCGGATGATCCTCATGCAATCGTTCCTGGAACGCCTTTACTTGACGTCCTGAATAGACGACGTCTGCGACGGATAGAAGTTCACTCGTCGAGAGGACCGAACCAATTTCTGCTCGTTTCACTTCACTGCGGACATCTGTCAGTCCACCGAACGGATAACGGTCACGTAACCGATAAACCGTCGTTGCTTCCGTCGTGACAGCCAATAATTCCTTGACCTGCTCGAACTCTTCCGCTGGACGCATCGCTCGAACGAACTGTGCTCCAAGTGAGCTTGCCGTGAACGATAACATGTTTTCTTTTAACTTCTCATATTCTAAGACGCGTAATGCGTTGGCATTCATTTAATCCACTCCTAAACGTTTTCGACCGAAGAAGGCAAGTGCTGCTTCGGCGCTCCACGTATTGATGACATCAGACGCCTCCAAATAGGCTTTACGTGCATGGAGGACTCCAAGTTTCATATCTTCTAACATTTCTGGTCGGTGTGTATCCGTATTGATCAAAATTTTCACACCAGCAGCCTTCGCTTTTGCTAGGGAACTTGCCGTCAAATCGAATCGTGCAGGGTTTGCATTCATCTCAAGCGCTGTTCCTGTCTCGGCTGCTAGTTCGATCAAGCGATCGACGTTAACGGCATAGCCCTCTCGTCTACCGATGATTCGTCCTGTCGGATGGGCAATCAGAGAAACGTAAGGATTACGACACGCATTCTCAAGCCGTTGCATGATCTCTTCTTCCGTCTGATCGAATTTCGAATGAATCGAGGCAATGACGTAATCCATCTCTTTTAAGAAATCATCTGCATAATCGAGCGACCCATCAGGCAAGATATCCATCTCGACGCCACATAAAATCGTCATCTCGGGATGTTTCTTGCGTGCTGCTTCGATTTCGACCCGTTGCGCACGTAGACGCTCTTCCGTCAATCCATTGACGAACTTCATATACTTACTATGGTCGGTGATCGCCATCCATGTATACCCTCGTGCAGCACACGCATCGACTAGTTCTTCAACAGGTAATGTTCCATCTGACCATGTCGTATGCATGTGCACATCTGCTTGAATATCCTGTTCCGTTAAAAGGTGTGACAAATCCTGCTCGAACTCTTGACGCCCTGCTCGTAATTCAGGTGCGATGAACGGTAAGTCGTACCGCGCAAACAATTCTTCTTCCGTCTTCGGCTGTACTAATCCTTGCTCGGTTTCAACGCCATATTCAGAAATGCTCTCTCCCCGTTCTTTGGCGAGCTGACGCATCCGGACATTGTGATCCTTCGAACCCGTGAAGTGATGTAATGTGGATGCGTACGCCGCGTCATCGACAATTCGGAAATCAACCGCGATATAATGGACGTCTCGTTTTAAGACGAGTGATACTTTCGTGCTGCCGGCAGCGATGACTTCATCGATGAGCGACAGTTCCAAGAGTTGCTCCTTGATCCGTTCCGGTTCGTTCGTCGAGAGGATGAAATCAAGATCCTTGCACGTCTCTTCTGCTCGGCGGAAGCTTCCACCAACTTCGAAGCGAATGATTTCATCGAACGACGCAAGGGTCTGATTTAATTCCGCAACGACCTTCCGCATGACACCATACGGTAATCGTTCTGGTCGTGTTTCAAACGTTTCGAGCGCTTTGACGTACTTTTCGACCGTCTTCTTACCGAATCCAGGCATCGCTTCGACTGTACCATCCGCTAATTTCTCTGCAAAGGAATCCGCATCAATGACGCCGACTTCATGCAATTTAGCAAGTTTCTTCCCACCAAGACCTGGGATCTTCAGTAAAGCAATCAGTCCTTCCGGTACTTCTTGTTCGAGTTCCGTCAGTGCCGTACTCGTTCCCGTTTCCCGGTACTCCTCAAGAACAGCAGCCGTTCCTTTACCAATCCCCTTCATCGCCGTGAAATCGTCGATTGCCATGAAGTCAGCATCGGATGCCTCGAGGATACTTGCTGCTTTTCGGAAAGCATTGATCTTAAACGGATTTTCCCCTTTAACCTCTAGATAGACTGAGATTCGTTCTAAGTGACGCATTGCATCTTGAATCGTACGCATGTGCAATTCTCCCCTCAAAAAAAGCTCCCATTTAACGGGAGCATGTTTATTTTATCAATCCAACTTTGTCCATCAGCCAATTCGCAAGGAGCGGTGTATGTTGGATGATGAAGCTTGCCAAACTCGAGTCTGCGATCGCATCCTGTATCGACTGAATCGGAACGAATGCTGCGAGGAACAAGAGTAAGAAAATGAAGATGTACATCTCGATAAAGCCGAAGACGCCACCTAATAATCCTTTGACTTGTTTTAAAATCGGAATGTTCGTCAACGAATCAAACATCGACAACAAGATTGCTAAGATGATTTTTGTACCGAAGAACAGGACGACGAACCAAAAGGCTTTGTAGAACACCTCATCGAGTCGTGCTGAACTTGGAATTGCGAACATCGTCAAGTCGATTCCCGCATCATCTAGTGTCGACGGATACGGTACCCACAAACGGAATTTCGTCGCCAATTCTTCATAAAACGACAAGGCGACGATGAAGGAAATGATCAGGCTGAGCAAATGCCCGGCCTGCAATACGACTCCCCGTCGGACACCCGTCATGACGCCTAAGGCGAGAAGTAATAAGATAACGAAAGAAATCATAGTTTATAGTTCACCCAAATTCTTTTTTATTTTTACGTAATCACTACCAATATTAAGCGCCGCTAGGACGGCGATTTGACGAACGTCGAGTTGTGGTGCTTGTTCTCGGATTTCTCGAATTTTCGTATCGACGAGGAGACCCACTTCGCGTACGTGTTCTGGCGACTCCGTTCCGACAATCGTATAATCATTGCCTGCGATATGAATCGTCGTCCGGTTCAACCCTTCTGAATCAGCCATTTTTCTGTCCTCCTCATACTTTGCTTCTTTCATATAGTACCATCATTTTCGTTTTAGGAAAAGAAGTCCCCCATCGGTCTTAAGGATGGTATGCTTAATCCCGGAAAGGGAGGTTATCTCGTGGGAACTACCGTTTTACGCTTATCTAAAGAAAAGCAAGACCTCGTCATACAAGAGTTTAAACAAGGACAGACGAAGAGTCCACCGTATGCCCGCTTCGCCGCTAAAGTACCTGGATGTGTCATCACGATTTACAATTCTGGAAAAGTGATGTTTCAAGGAACGGAAGCTGAAACCATCGCTTCACGCTTCGGTACGGCTACACCGACTAAATCGAAGGAACCACTTGTTTCAACGTTACCAAATGGTTTCTCGGAATGGTCCGTCGCTGGCAGTGACGAAGTCGGAAAAGGCGATTTCTTCGGTCCACTCGTCGTCGTCGCTTCCTTCGTTGATCGAAAGCAGATTGCACTTCTTCACGAACTCGGTGTTCGAGACTCCAAACATCTGAACGATACCGAGATTCGTCGGATTGCTCGCGATCTCCATGCTGTCATTCCGTACACATATCGTATCCTACACAATCCAGAATACAATCAGATGCAACGAACGATGACACAAGGAAAGATGACTGCCCTGATGCATAATGATGTACTCGAGCGACTTCTTGACCAACTGGAGACGAAACCAGAAGCGATTTTGATTGATCAGTTCGCTGAAAAGACTGTTTACTACAAACACTTGTCTGGTGTCGTCAATCCCGTTCGAGAAAATGTCTACTTCTCGACCAAGGCGGAACAACTCCATGTCGCCGTCGCTGCCTCATCCATCATCGCTCGCGCCATCTTTTTGAAGGAGATGGACAAGTTGAGCGAGACAACAGGTGTCGTCATTCCGAAAGGTGCTGGTGCTAAAGTGGATCAAGTCGCCGCTTCACTGATCTTACGTTATGGAGCTGACAAACTTCGTGACTGGACGAAAGCCCATTTTGCGAATACGAAAAAGGCACAACAACTAGCCACGAAACGAAACCGACCATGACCTTAACGGAATGGTCGGTTTTTTTAAATGACGGACTCCCCTTCAGACAGTCGTTCTAATTCCGCAAGAAGTATATGTTTTTCATTAAAAGGAATCGTTTTTGTACCGATTCGTTCTACCTCATCATGACCTTTCCCGACAATGACGATTCGTTTCCCTTCGTGCGCCAGATGCGCTGCTTGTACGAGCGCTTCATGACGGGACGTATGACAACCTACTAAATGTTCACGTGGAATATCAACGATTAGCTCTTCGATGATTCGATCCGGATTCTCTGTCCTCGCATCATGGACCGTTGCGATGATGTGTTCACAATATTTGCTTGCGATCCGCCCCATCTCCGCTCGTTTCGTTCGATCACGCTCTCCAGCTGCACTTAAAACGACCGATAGCGACTCTCCGGAAGAAGTGAGTGCCTGTAAACATTTTTCTAGACCATCCGGTGTATGGGCATAATCGATATAAATCTCACAAGGTGCCCAGTCCAGTCGTTCGAGTCGTCCTTTCGGCAATTCCAGTTCTGGAATATGACGAATCAAGGTATAGAGATTGGCATCGCCTGCCCGCAACAATCCCATCGCCGCCGCTAAATTCGCTGCATTGAATTCACCTAGTAAAGCTGTCGGCACACGCGTCGTCGTCTCGTCGATCCGCACATTGACGGTGTCCGTCAACCACTCGACCGCGATCTGTGACGTCCGGTGTGGTTGCGTCGTATACCAGATGACGGGTTGTAAAGGCGCAGCTTCTCGCATGACGCGACTCCAACCATCTTCTCGATTCAAGACGATGGTCCGACCATTTGACGCAGCAACTTGTTGAAACAACAAAGCTTTCGTCTTGGCGTAATCCTCCATTGAATGATGGTAATCCAGATGATCATGCGTCAGGTTCGTAAATGCTGCCGAGTGGAAAGACACTCCCTCGACTCGACCTTCGGCTAATGCGTGAGAAGACACTTCAATGATGCAATCAGTCACGCCTTTTTCAACCATTTCATACAACAGTCGATGTAAGATGATGGCTTCAGGCGTCGTATTCGGCGTCTCAATGAGTTCCTCATCAATTCGTGCACCGACCGTGCTGATCATGCCGGCTTTTATACCTGTTGCTCGAAAGAGATCATACGCCAATTTCGTCGTCGTCGTTTTTCCATTCGTTCCGGTTACACCGTATACACGCATCTTTTGACTCGGTTGATTGTAAAAGCGATTCGCGACTTGACCTGCAAGTCGTTTCGTATCCGGCACAGTAATGACGGGAACCGGGCAATCCGGAAACGATCGTTCAGCTAAAATCGCCACAGCACCGTTTTGGATTGCCTGATTGATATAATCGTGACCATCAACCGTGTAGCCGTTGATACAGATGAATAATCCCCCAGGTCTGATTTGTCGCGAATCGGTTGCGATATTCGTGATGAGTGGATTGATTGCTTCCTTTATAGTGAATGGTAATAGTTCAGTCAGGAGCTTCGCTAGTCGATTCATGATGTACTCTTCCCTTCTTTGTCTCTTCTCTATGTCAAGATGAATTAGTCAACCGATCACATAAACAGTCGTATCCATTGTTTCAAGTAAATCAAATACTCTTTTACGGAACATACCCGCTTTAAGACTTGCTTAATCTTTTATCATGCTAGAAAATTATTCTCTTCAATGCATGAAATGAGCGTTTCTTCCCTTGCACCTCTTAATCAGCTTTGATACACTCTTAAAGTTAACTAGTTAACTAAAAGGAGAAATAGGATGCTCTATACACAAGAAGATGTACTCGGACAACTATCAAAAGTCTCACGTCTCGTAAAACGAGAGATTGATGCTACCTTGCTTCCCTACTCGTTACATACGGGTCAATGGGCACTAATAAAAGCAGTTGCATTACTACAACCTGTTTCACAAGTCCAACTGGCCGATTATCTAATCATTGAAAAACCAGCTGTGACGAAAACCGTCTCACGTCTTGAGACGCTTGGTTTCATCACTCGGATAAAAGAAGGACGAACACACTTTGTCTCATTGACACCTCTAGCCATTGAACGGTTCGACCAAATCGATGCTGCGGTCCAAGAGACCCACCAACGCTTACTCGCCTCCTTCTCCCTTACCGATCAGCAACAGCTCGGTGAGTGGATGACGCACCTACTTACTCTACATCGACAGGAGGAATCTTCATGATCGCTCGGTTATTCTCGCGTCATTACGTCATGACGCTGATCATTAACCTATTGCTCTTCATCACGTTTTATCTACTCAATGCCTCACTTCCACTACTCGCTGCTAAGCAGTTTCCGGTCTCCGCTTCAGCCCTCGGATGGATTGTGACGAGCTTCATCCTGGCAACCGTCTGTTCTCGTCCACTGATTGGTCACTGGTTAGATCGTTACGACTTAAAGCGCGTCTTGATGGTCTCTGCAAGTCTCTTTACATTAATGAGCCTCTGCTACTTGCTTGTCTTACCACTGGAATCATTCTTCTATTTAATCGTCATCCGTGTCATCCATGGCTTTAGTTTCGGGATGCTATCTTCTTCAATTAGTCTCGCCGTTACGACATTGATTCCAAAGACACGTCAAGGAGAAGGGATGGGCTATTTCGTCCTATCGATGAACTTGGCATCCGTCCTTGGTCCCGTCATCGGTCTAACCTTCATCCAGGAAAAAGCATTCATTCTTTACTTCGTGACGGTTGCCGCCCTAGCGATCATCTCCTTCTTGTTAATGACGCGTCTGCCACTGACGAGTCAACATATCCCAAGCACGTCCGCGTTTCGTTTAAGTCAGTCTCTCTTCTTATCGCGTCCGCTTTTGTTGGTGGCGACTCTGTTGGCAGGCGTTGCGATTTCTAGTACATCTGCGTTCATTTCACTGTACACGGACTCGATCGGTCATATCGCATATGCTTCTTATTTTTATGCGCTAGTCGCTCTCGGGATGGTCGCGATTCGACCGATTGCTGGAAAACTGTTCGACCAGCGAGGAGCTGCATTCGTGTTGTTGCCATCGTATGTTCTTTATATGATGGGCTTTGTCATTCTCGGCATGTATCCTTCATTGGCTGGTTTATTGCTTGCAGCCGTCATTATTGGAGTCGGTTCTGCTTCTATCTTCCCTGGTCTTCAAACCGTTCTCTTGAACTTCGCACCTCCCGCACAGAAAGGAAAAGCCATCTCGACCTTTTTCCTTGCTTATGACACAGGTTTTGGAATCGGTGCCTTGATTCTTGCTACGGTCGCAAGCGGTATCGGCTATTCCAATATGTTCTTGTCCTGTAGTCTGATTGTTCTCGTAAGTGGTCTACTGTATTTCACCTTTACGAAACGACAAGCTGCTTCATCTGAAACAGAAGAACTTGCTTCTTGAATCTGTCGTCAAACGAAAAACAGCCGCCTTCCTCTGAAAGGAAAGCGGCTGTTTGTTTATCCTGATTATGCGCGAAGTTCCGCATTGAACGTTTCTTTCACTGCATCTACGACTCGCTGTTGCGCTGTCGTGATTTCTTCATCGACTAACGTCCGTTCTTTGTTTTGATAACGGAGGGAGAAAGCGAATGATTTTTCATTCTCTCCGACGTTCTCACCCGTGTAGACATCGAACAATTCGATCGTCTGAAGAAGTGGACCGGCTGCTTCCGTCATGACATCGATGATGGATTGCGCCGTCACTGATCGCTCGACGACGATTGCTAAGTCGCGTGTCATTGATGGGAAACGTGAGATTTCCGAGTAGACCTGCTCTTCTTTCGAACGTAGTGCCATCGCCTCTAATTCAAAGACGTACACTTCTTTTAGACCATACTGTTCTTTTGACAGACCAGGATGCACTTGACCGACGAATCCGATCGCTTCTCCGTCAAGCAAAATGCGCGCCGTCCGTCCTGGGTGCATCGATGGAATGCTCGCTGCCTCGAACGTCAACGTGATACCGACTGCAGAAGCGAGTGTCTCGACGATTCCTTTCATGACGAAGAAATCTGTTTTGACGAGCGTTCCGTGCGCACGGTGTTGTTCTGACACACCGACTGCGACGCCACCGATCATTTCTTGTTCAATCGGGAGTGTCTCAAGTGACGCATCCCGTTGCAGATAAACACTGCCGAGTTCATAAAACGCGACATCGGCATGCTGTCGTGCGACATTATGCTGCGCGACTTCAAGGAGTCCCGGAATGAGTGACGTCCGCAGTGTCGAACGTGCTTCACTGATTGGCATCGCCAGTTTGACCGGATGCAAATCTTCTCGTTCATTGAATTGCATCGCGCGTTGTTCGCTCGTCAATGAATACGTGATGGCTTGCGAAAGACCTGCTCCCTGCAATGTCCGGCGTAAATGACGACGGTGAATGTTCCGTTTTGGTAAGAAGCCACGGCTCGCTTCAGACGGTAAGCTTGAAGTCAGTGCATCATATCCGTAGAGACGAGCGACTTCTTCCGCTAAATCAGCTGGAATTTTCAAGTCTTGGCGGCGAGTCGGTACGCTGACTGTCAAGGCATCACCCGATAATTCAACACCGAGACCAAGACGTTCGAGTAACGTTTGCATGACCGTTCCTTCGATCTCCATACCAAGACGGTGATTGATGTACGAGACACTCGCTTCAATCAAGTGATCGTCAAGCTCGAGCGTTCCAGCTTGAGCGACACCAGCCTGAACCGTTCCACCCGAGAGTTCAGCAATCAAAGTTGCAGCCCGATCGAGTGCTAACAAGACACGACGTGGATCAACGCCCTTTTCGAAACGGGCACTCGAGTCCGAGCGAAGTCCAAGAACACGGCTCGTCTTCCGGACGGAAATCGGTGCGAAGTAAGCTGATTCTAAAATAATCGATGTCGTGTTTTCATCGACTTCGGTATTCGCTCCACCCATGACACCAGCAAGCGCGACCGGGTGTTCACCGTCAGTGATGACCAGCATCGAAGAATCGAGCGTCCGCTCTACTTCGTCGAGCGTCGTGAACGACTCTCCTGCGTGCGCTTGACGCACGACGATCCGTTTTCCGAGTTTTTCAGCATCAAATGAATGAAGCGGTTGACCTGTCTCAAGTAAGACGAAGTTCGTAACGTCGACGACGTTGTTGATCGGACGAATGCCGTTCGCAATCAAGCGGTTTTTTAACCAAGTCGGTGACTCTTGAATCGTCACGCCTTGAATTTCTCGTGCCGCGTAGAACGGGCAGTCCTCTGAATCAAGCGTCACGTCGACTGCCGTCGCAGTTTCTGCTTCGTTGACTTCAACGACCGGGAAAGTCGGTGTCGTATCGTAAAGCGCCGCCACTTCGTGTGCGACACCATACATGCTGAGGCAGTCCGAACGGTTCGGCGTTAATCCAAGCTCGAGGATTTCATCACGTAGACCGAGTAACTCCAAAACGTCTTGTCCTGGTGTGACTGGTTCACGGAACGTATGGATCCCGTCCTGCTCATCTTCTAGGATATATTTCTTTTCGAATCCGAGTTCTTCGAGTGAACAGATCATCCCTTCTGAGACGACACCTCGCAATTTGGCACGTTTGATTTTAATACCTGGCAGGCGAGCTCCGACGCGTGCGACGATGACATCTTGTCCGGCTTCGACGTTCGGTGCACCACACACGATTTGGACCGGTTCGTCTTGCCCGATGTCGACCGTCGTGACATTCAATTTATCTGCTTCTGGATGTTTTTCTTTCGTTAATACACGTCCGACGACGATGTTGTTCAACGCTTCATCCCGGACATCTACGCCTTCGACTTCGATTCCGCTCTTTGTAATCAAATCAGCCAAATCTTGTCCTGATGTGTGACTGACATCCACATATTCGTTCAACCATTGTTTTGAGACTAACATCTGCGTTCCCCCTTAAAACTGTTCGCTGAAGCGAACGTCATTCGTATAGAAGTGGCGAATATCATCGACACCGTATTTCAACATGGCAATCCGTTCGATACCCATTCCGAATGCGAAACCTGACATTTTAGTGCTATCATATTCGGCCATTTCGAGAACGTGAGGGTGAACCATTCCAGCGCCCAGAATTTCAATCCATCCCGTCTGTTTACAGATGTTACATCCTTTACCGCCACATTTGAAGCACGAGACGTCGACTTCGACGGACGGCTCCGTGAACGGGAAGAAACTTGGGCGTAAGCGGACTTCACGTGCTTCACCGAACATCTGCTTCGCGAAGGCTTCAAGCGTTCCTTTTAAGTCTGCCATCGAAATCGATTCTCCGACGACGAGTCCTTCGACTTGCATGAATTGGTGCGAATGTGTCGCATCATCTTCGTCTCGACGATAGACTTTACCTGGGCAGAGAATGCGGATCGGTTCTCCTTTCGAAGCGAGCATCGTCCGTGCTTGGACCGGTGACGTATGCGTTCGCATCAAAATTTCTTCCGTGATATAGAACGAGTCTTGCATGTCACGTGCCGGGTGATCCTTCGGTAAATTCAACATCTCGAAGTTGAACAGATCTTGCTCGACTTCTGGACCTTCGGCAATCGTATAACCGAGTCCGACGAAGATGTCTTCGATCTCATCCGTCACCTGTTGCAAGAGGTGCGCATGACCGACCTTTTTCGGACGTCCTGGTAACGTGACGTCAATTGCTTCCGCTGCCAGTTTCGCATCCATTTCTTGTTGTTTGACAGCTGTCAGACGTTGTTCCAATTGCTCCTGGATCGCTTGACGGACTGTATTTGCGATCTCACCGACGACTGGTCGTTCTTCCGCTGATAACTTTCCCATTCCTCGTAATACTTCTGTGATTGGTCCCTTTTTCCCGAGATACTTGACTCGGACGTCATTGAGATCTTTTTGTGTTGTTGCCTGATCGACTAATGTCAACGCTTCATCGCGTAATGCTTCTAATTGCTCGCGCATCTTTCCCACTCCTTTAGCTGAAGATATAAAAAAACGTCCCTCCGGCAAATGCCGAAGGGACGATGTAAACACCGTGGTACCACCCTTGTTTGACTTTTCAATCGAAAAGTCCTCCAATTGCGCGATAACGGGCGCATCCCGTCACGATCTCTCGTGCGACTCCGGAGTGAATTCGGTTAGCAGATTCACGAAGCAGTTTTCAGTCTACGACCGCTTCTCCCTGATTGAATCGTTCCCTAACGTACTCTGTTCCATCAACGTCCATGATGTATTCCTGATGTTCACTTTAGCATGAACGCTTGTCGGTTTCAATCCACGCTTGCAAAATGATAAAGCAAAATGCCAGCCGCTACTGCCGCATTCAATGACTCCGCTTTACCACGAATCGGGATGTAGGCACGCTCATCACAATAAGAGAGCAATTCTGGCGCAACGCCTTGTGCTTCGTTCCCGATGATCAAACCGAGTGCATCCATCGGTGCGATCGTTTGATAAGACGTCGCTCCTTCTAACGCCGTGCCGATTACCGCAATTCCTTGCTCGTGCAGTGCATTGACTGCCTCTTCGAGCGGCATGGAGATGACCGGTAGATGGAACAGCGATCCTTGCGTCGCACGGATGACTTTTCCGTTATAGACGTCAACTGTTCCCGGTCCGACGACGACACCATCGAATCCAGCTGCGTCAGCTGTCCGAATCATCGTCCCGACGTTCCCTGGATCTTGCAGACGATCGAGCAACAAATAGCGTCCTCGTTCTAATTGCGCCGAAGCTTGTTTCATCTCACAGACAGCGAAGATGCCTTGCGACGTTTCAGTCTCAGCCAGTACTTTGATGACGGCATCATCAATCGTAAAGACATCGGCATTTCGTTTCCAAGAACCGGGTACTTGATACGATTCACGCACGATCAATTCCTTGACGATTCCAGCGCGAACAGCTTCTTCAATCAAGTGTTCTCCTTCAATTAAGAAACGGTTCGTCTGCAGACGTCCTTTTTTCGTTAAGAGTTTTTTCCATTGTTTAACGATTTCGTTCTTTGCTGATGCGATGTGCTTCATTGTTTTATTACCCCTCGTAGATCGCTTGGACAGTCTCCGCATCCAGACGTTTTGTCACAGCAACGACTAGATCGACGGCTGCTTCGAAATCGGCTTTATGCATGATTGAGACATTCGTGTGCAGGTAACGAATCGGTACAGTCAATGCAAGTGATGGAACACCTGTATTCGATAAGTGGAACTTCGCTGCATCCGTTCCGCCACCTGGTGTTAAGTCCAGTTGATACTTGATATTTTCTTCTGTTGCGACTTTCGTCACGAAATCGATCAATCCACGATGTGCGATCATCGACGCATCGAACATGATGACTTGAACGCCTTCACCTAATTTCGACAATGCTTCACGATCGGTCATTCCTGGCGTGTCACCCGGGATACCTGTATCGACAGCAAAGGCGATTGATGGTTTGAGCAGGTGCGCGACAGTTTGAGCCCCACGTAATCCGACTTCTTCCTGAACAGTCGCGCCTGCGAAAATCGTGTTCGGATGTCCATCTGCTTTTAAGCGTTTGATTGCTTCGATTGCGATAGCACAACCAATCCGGTTGTCCCACGCTTTTGCCATCAAGAAGTTCTCATTTTTCATCACAGTAAATTCGCAATGTGGAACGACCGTATCACCCGGACGAATTCCCCAACCGTCGACTTCTTCTTTTGATGAAGCACCGATATCGATGAACATGTCTTTAATGTCGACCGGCTTATTGCGCGCTTCCGGTGGTAAAACATGAGGTGGTTTTGCACCGATTACACCTGGAATGACTTCACCAGATGACGTCACAATATTCATACGCTGTGCCAAGAGGACCTGACCCCACCAACCGCCGAGTGGTTGGAAACGAAGGAATCCTTTTTCATCAATCTTCGTGACCATGAATCCGACTTCATCCATGTGACCCGCAATCAATACACGTGGTGCATCTTCGCCTGCGCCTTTATGTTCAGCAAAGAGACTACCGAGACCATCTTGGTGGAATGCTTCTGCATGAGGTTCTAAATATTCACGCATGAGGCTCCGGACTTCTTTTTCGTTTCCCGGTACACCTGTTGCGTCCGTGAGACGTTTTAGCATATGTAATTGTTCGTTCATCTGATTTCCTCCTTAGTAACCGTTGTCTTGTCGCACATGGTTTGCTTCATTTTTAGAAATGTAAGCCTTGAAAATCATATCCTGTGTAAAGCCTAGTGTAGCACCTAATGCAAGGTATGCACCAATCAGAACATCATAACTTTGTTCCGTCCGCGAGATCGCAAAGACGTTCGTTTTGTTATAGACGTCTAAAAAAGCATCTGTTGCTGTCAAATAGAAGTCACCTTCAGTAAAATGACTTTTCTTGTAATCAAGTGCTAGACCTAGTGAGAGTAGAAAATGGACGCCATCGACATATTCCTCAAGAATTGTGACTTGAGCGGATGGTCCCTTCTTCGACCAGAACTTAAAGCAACGTGTCTCGTTCGCAAGTTCACCGAGTTCGACCAATAAGGCGAGCAGACGCTCGTCGAATTGATTGCCTGTCAATTGATGTTCTGACTGAATCCGTTTATCCAACTGTTCTTGCATCTCAAAAAGTGTCAACCAATCCATCTTTAATTCTCCTTCTATCTAAAAAAATCATATGACCGTCTCATCGACGTGCCTTCTTATTTTATCATTAAATCGAAAAAAACGTCGGAGAATTAAATTCCCCGACGAATTGTAGAACTTAAGCGTTCAATTTTGCTTTTGCTGTGTCAGCAAGTGAAGCAAATGCAGTTGCATCTGTAACTGCGAGGTCAGCGAGCATCTTACGGTTAACGTCGATACCTGCTAATTTAAGACCATGCATCATGCGGCTGTAAGAAAGACCGTTGATACGTGCTGCCGCATTGATCCGAGTGATCCAGAGGCGACGGAAGTCACGTTTCTTTTGACGACGGTCACGGTAAGCGTACATGAGAGATTTCATGACTTGCTGTTTCGCAACCTTGAAGAGTGTATGTTTCGAGCCGTAGTAGCCCTTAGCTAATTTGAGTTGTTTTTTACGACGTTGACGAGTCGTATATCCGCCTTTTACGCGTGGCATATAAATTCCCTCCTAAATCTGTATACGATTGGATAAATTACTTCGCGATCATGTGACGGATGCGTTTGAAGTCACCCGTAGATACCATGCTAGCTTTACGTAATTTACGTTTCGCTTTTGTTGATTTGTTACCGAACAAGTGGCTTGTGTAAGCACGACCACGTTTCAATTTGCCAGAAGCAGTACGTTTGAAACGTTTAGAAGCACCGCGGTGCGATTTCATTTTAGGCATGAGAGATTCCCTCCTACTTCGATTCGATTAGTCTTCTTTCTTAGGAGCAAGCACGAGGAACATGCTGCGTCCTTCCATCTTCGGTCTCTGTTCCACAACACCGAACTCACTTAAATCCGTTGCGAGGCGTTCGAGAACGCGTTTACCGATTTCCGAGTGAGTGATGGCACGACCGCGGAAACGAATGCTCGCTTTCACTTTGTTACCATTCTCCAAGAATTTCTTCGCATTACGGAATTTCGTTTGGAAGTCGTTCTCCTCGATCGTCGGGCTAAGACGAACTTCTTTCATCTGAATCACTTTCTGATTCTTCCGAGTTTCTTTGTCCTTCTTTTGCATCTCGAAACGGTATTTACCGTAGTCCATGATCTTACAAACTGGCGGCGTCGCTTGTGGAGCGACCATGACGAGGTCAAGTTCCGCTTCCTCTGCGAGACGTAGCGCTTCGTTGCGTGATTGGACACCTAGTTGAGCACCATCCGCTCCGATAAGACGAACTTCCCGGGCACGGATGCTTTCATTGATTAACAGATCTTTGCTAATGGTTAGCACCTCCATCGTGCATTGCACGAAAAATGAATGATAGAAAACGCTATAAAAAAAGCGTCGGCAGTTCTTCCCGCCCACACTCATAAGGAACGTCAAAGCATAGCAGTCGCTACACATTGCGTATCTTCATGATGAACCAGTACGAGTCGTCATACATGGTGAGAAGCGGGATGCTTCTGCTTTGTTGTCATTTCACTTTGCTATCATAGCACTTGTTTTCCCGTGATGTCAAGCCGCTTTCTATGTTCTTACAGAACGTTGCTCACATACTTGATTATAATAGCAATCCTTTGACGGATAAGCAAGAAGTTTCTAACCTGTTTTTCACGGGTACACTCTTAACATGGAAAAAAAGATTCAGAACATTCGCAAGCAAAATTGTTTATTTAGAATGATTATTGTTTTATAATCAATTTAATCTTACATAAGGGGGAGAATAACAGATGACTGAAAAACGATTAACGACCAATCAAGGTGTACCAATCGGAGACAACCAGAATTCACGTACGGCTGGACGTCGCGGACCAACGTTATTAGAAGACTATCAATTAATTGAAAAGATGGCCCATTTCGACCGGGAACGTGTACCTGAGCGCGTCGTACACGCTCGTGGATTTGGTGCTCACGGTGTCTTCACTGTCAAAAACTCAATGAAAAAGTACACGAAAGCAGCGTTTTTACAAGAAGAAGGGACAGAAGTTCCTGTCTTTGCCCGCTTCTCGACTGTTATTCACGGCACGCATTCTCCAGAGACGCTCCGCGATCCACGTGGGTTCTCTGTCAAATTCTACACAGAAGAAGGAAACTGGGATTTCGTCGGGAACAATCTTCCTGTCTTCTTCATTCGTGACGCAATGAAGTTCCCGGATATGGTGCACTCGCTTAAACCAGATCCGCGCACGAACATTCAAGATCCTGACCGTTATTGGGATTTCATGACACTTCGTCCGGAATCGACGAACATGCTCATGCATCTCTTTACGGATGAAGGCATTCCTGCAAGCTACCGTAAAATGCGTGGTTCTTCCGTCCACTCATTCAAATGGGTGAACGCTCATGGCAATACGGTTTACGTCAAACTACGCTGGGTACCGAAAGCTGGTATTCATAACCTCTCAGCAGAAGAAGCAACGGAAATTCAAGGAAAAGACTTTAACCACGCTTCAAACGATACGTTCCAAGCGATTGAAGACGGAGATTATCCGGAATGGGATCTGTTCGTACAGGTACTCGATCCAGCTGACGTCGATCAGTTCGATTTCGATCCGCTTGACGCGACAAAAGATTGGTTTGAAGATGTCATTCCGTTCCAACACGTCGGTACGATGACATTGAACAAAAACGTCGACAACTACTTCGCTGAAACAGAATCTGTCGGCTTCAACCCAGGTGTCTTGATTCCAGGGATGTTACCATCTGAAGATAAGTTGTTACAAGGTCGTCTGTTCTCTTACTCAGACACACAACGCTACCGTATCGGAACGAACTACCAACAACTTCCGATCAACTGTCCGTTCGCACAAGTGAACAACTACCAACGTGATGGTGCAATGCCAGTCGGTCAGCAAACGAGTCCGGTGAACTACGAACCAAACCGTTATCAAGAAGAACCAAAAGAAACACCAGAGTATACGGAAGAAAACCAGCCGTTACTTGATGATAAACACGGTCGTCTCGAAATCGAGAAGACGAACAACTTCGGTCAAGCCGGCGAAGTATACCGTCGTTTGACAGAAGACGAGCAAGCAGCTCTTCTGAAGAACCTCGTCAATGATCTCGAGCAGGTTCGCCATGAGAACACAGTCTTGCTCGCAATCTGCAACTTCTACCGTGCTGATGCTTCACTCGGTCAGAAACTATCAGAAGCGCTTCAAGTCGATATCGAACCGTTCTTGCAACAAATGCGTTCGTAATATGACAGACACAAGCACCCTCGACGCTAGTCTTGGGTGCTTTTTTGTGTCTTAGTATGGAATGAAATCGTAGCGTTCTGCCGTCTTGTACGTGAACTCATTAAGTTTCTTGAATAAGACGATTTGATCGAGGCCAACCTGCTTGACTGTATTTTGTTGCATATAACGTTTTTGCTCTGCCGTGAACGTATTATAGATCGGAGCATAGCCATTGCTTTGGAACGGTTGCATTTGAATCGCCCGATCTGCGTCTTCAAATCGATTGTAGCGAATCGTTCCTCCGACAACTCCTCTACCGAGAATCGTCATCGCTTTTCCATCCGCCCGGTGCACGTTTCGAATCGTATTATAACGGACCGTTGGATTCTTCCAGTTCATCATCGAAATCGCATAATCCTTTGTTCCATCAATCGTATTTTTTTCGATCCGCACATTCGTGTGTAATCGATTTTCTGTATATTGATGTGTGCCAATTGCCACGTTGATGTTACGAAACAGGTTATTGCGAATCGTGATATCTGCATTCGGAGTTCCATCTTGTTTCGACCACTTCCAGTTGAACCCCTTTGTGATTGGGTCTGGTGTATCGAGATTAATCGATTCATTCGGACCTGTATTCGGTATCATGACGGCGTCGACGAATTTCATGTTTTCGATGACTGCCTTTTTCGTCGCATCAAGTTCCATTGCATGTGAACCCTTTTGATTCCGTACTGTGATGCCACCAATATACAAGTTTTGATTATGAGCAATAGCGAACGCTGAACCACGCGTATATCGATTCAAGTCGATTTGTGCATTCCCTTTTCCGATGATTTTAACGTTTTGTGAGCCATCATACTTTCCGACCTTTTTGTTCAAACGCAATACGGATGGAGCAACAAGATCAAATACACTGGTCGTTGAACTAATCTTCGTCGTTCCTGTCTCCGTCGTCTTCTTGATGATGACGCCATCTTCCAAGATCACCGTCGTATTGGACGGAATACCGACACGTAGTGGAGACAGATATGTTCCTTTCGTCAAGACGAGTGTCCCGCCCCCCTCTTTTTCAAGACGTTCCAAATAAGAGCGCATCGTATAATGGTTGCGCGTCTTTGCGTTATAAGTCGTATATTTACGAATCGTCGGGTCAATCGCTTCTGTTTTTGGTGTGATCCGGTACGTCTTTTTAGTCGTCGCCGCATCCGCTTCACCCGGATGAATACCGATTACCAATGAAGAGGTGATGAGAACAGCAAGAGTCGTCTGTTTCATTTTTTGTAACTTCCTTCCCATCCTTCAAAACATTCCATCCAATGAAGGTTTATTATAGCATTTATCCAATTAAAGGAAAAATAATTTTCGGTTATGTTGAATAGATTCAGCTGAATGATCTACCTTTGTCATCGGCATGCCGCTTCCTTCTTTTAAGTATCACATCACAAAAAAAGTCCGCCCTACAGTAGCA
The DNA here is from genome assembly GCF_018618895.1 of Exiguobacterium sp. s143. Classification (NCBI taxonomy): domain Bacteria; kingdom Bacillati; phylum Bacillota; class Bacilli; order Caryophanales; genus Exiguobacterium; species Exiguobacterium sp. s143. The sequence continues at coordinate 965,624 of NZ_JACSMX010000001.1, forward strand.
GGACGAACTCTTTCATGAGGCTAGAATTATTTTGAACGGTTCGCGATTTCTTGCTCTAAATCAGCGACGAATTGTTCAAGTGATGCGTTGCTTGAGTCTTTTGAACCGTAGCGACGAATGTTGACTTCGCGCGATTCGACTTCTTTGTCACCTAGAACGAGCATGACTGGTACTTTATTGACTTGTGCTTCACGAATCCGGTATCCGAGTTTCTCGTCACGGAAATCTGTTTCGACACGAATTCCTTTTTTCAGCAAGATCGCTTTGATTTCACGGGCATAGTCTTCATGCACTTTAGAAACCGGAATCAATTTCACCTGGACCGGTGCGAGCCATGTTGGGAACGCGCCTTTGTATTCTTCGATCAAGTATGCGACGAATCGTTCCATCGTCGAAACGACACCACGGTGTAAGACGACCGGACGGTGATCTTGTCCGTCATTTCCTTTGTACGTCAATTCGAATCGCTCTGGTAAGAGGAAGTCGAGTTGGACTGTCGAAAGCGTCTCATCTTTACCAAGTGCTGTCCGAACTTGCACGTCAAGCTTTGGTCCGTAGAAGGCAGCTTCGCCTTCTGCTTCGAAGTATTCGAGTTCGAGCTCATCCATTGTTTCTTTCAACTCACGTTGCGCCATTTCCCAAATCGCATCGTTATCGAAGTACTTCTCTTTGTCCGCTGGGTCACGGTACGAAAGACGGAATTTGTAATCCGTGATTCCGAAGTCAGCATAGACTTCTTGAATGAGGTGAACGATGGCTTTGAACTCATCTTTCATTTGGTCAGGACGGACGAACGTATGTCCATCGTTAAGGACCATATAACGAACACGCTGAAGACCAGTCAAGGCACCAGACATCTCATAACGGTGCATACCACCAAGCTCCGCGACACGAAGCGGTAAATCACGGTACGAACGCGGTTCGTTCTTGTAGACCATCATGTGGTGTGGACAGTTCATCGGACGAAGAACGAGTTCTTCATTGTCCATCTCCATTTTCGGGAACATGTCATCTTGATAGTGATCCCAGTGACCCGATGTCTTGTATAGATCGACTGAACCGAGAACCGGTGTATAGACGTGCTCATATCCAAGTTCGAGTTCTTTATCGACGATATAACGTTCGACCGTCCGACGGATCGCTGCTCCTTTTGGTAGCCACATCGGGAGTCCTTGACCGACTTCTTGAGAAGTGAAGAACAAGCCAAGTTCCTTCCCGAGTTTACGGTGATCCCGCTCTTTCGCTTCAGCAAGGAAGTGGAGATGTTGTTTCAACTGATCTTTTGTCGCCCATGCTGTACCGTAAATCCGTTGTAACATCTTGTTTTTTGAATCCCCACGCCAGTAAGCACCAGCAATGCTCATCAATTTGAAGACTTGTAGCTTCGCTGTTGCTGGAACGTGTGGTCCACGGCAGAGATCGAAGAATTCGCCTTGACGGTAAATCGTCAAATCCTGATCAGCAGGAATCGATTCGATCAATTCGACTTTCAACGGATCATTGAGTTCTTTATAGATTGCAAGTGCTTCGTCACGCGAAACGACTTCGCGTTCGATCGGCAAGTTCTCACCCGCGATTTTATTCATCATTTTCTCGATTTCTGGTAAGTCTTCTTCTGTCAGACGACGTTCCATATCGATGTCATAGTAGAAACCATTCTCGATTGTCGGTCCGATCCCAAGATGAATCGTTTCATCTGGATACAGACGTTTGATGGCTTGTGCCATCAAGTGAGCTGAAGAGTGACGAATCAAGTCGAGCCCTTCTTCTGAATCCGGCATGATCAATTCGATTGTGCCGTCCTCTTCGATTGGACGACGGTAATCGATTGCGTGCCCGTTTAGTTTGGCAGCAAATGCTTTTTTACGAAGTCCTGGGCTGATTGAAGCAGCAACTTCTTCTGCTGTCGTACCGACTGCGAATTCCTTTACGGCGCCATCTGGAAATGTAAGTGCGATGTTTGACATGACTGTTTCCCCCTTTAACAAAATAAAAAAGACTCATCCCTAAAAAGGGACGAGTCTTAATCTCGTGGTACCACCCTCGTTCCCGGACCAATGTTGGTTCGGCTCGAACACGCGTTAACGGGCGTGAAGCGCAAACGGATTAGCCCCGTTCGTGCTATGAGGGAGTAAAGACATGAATGATGCCATGAGAAGCTTCCACCATTCTTCTCTCGCTAGTTTGGTTCATTTCATACTTCATATCCTCAATCGTTGCATCGTCTATTGACGTGTCATTAGTATAACGAATCGGTCGCTTCCTTGACAAGGAAAATTAGTAGCGACGTCGATTTTCACCGAGGAACTCAATCGGTTGCGTCGTCGTCCGGATCCGCTCCATCAGTCGTGCGGCCTTTAATTTATCACCTTGATCGTTTGTAATCCCGAAATGGAGCTCGAGTTCATCATAAGATAAGTTCGAGCTGAACAATGTCGGCAGACGATGCATCATGCGATATTGCAAAATGATCCCGAACAACTCATCCCGTACCCACGGACTGATCGATTCTGCACCGATATCATCAATTAATAAGACTGGAATCGTTTGGAATCCTTCGAGGAACGTATCGAACGAGTCCGACCGAATCCGCCGTTTTGCTTCAGCGACGAACCCCGGGGCATGGACGAGAATCGTTGCAATCCGTTCTTTCTTCAGTGCATTCCCGATCGCAGCCAAGAGATACGTTTTCCCGACACCAAAGCTACCGTGCAGGTACAGTCCCTTTACATGCTCTTTTGAGCGCAAGTGATTGAGGAACTGCGAAGCCGCGCGCAAGGCGAGCTTCCGGTCCGTCGTCGACAAGTCGAAATCGCTGAAGTTCGCATCGCGCACTTCGTCCGGCAGGAACAGACTCTTGAACTTTTTCTCAAGTGCACGTTCATCTTCTCGGTCTTTGAGTGCTTGCGACTTCTCATACGAGACGACGATCTGTCCTTTTTCGACGTGCAGGATCGGCTGATAGCCTTCGATGACGGCTTTGCTTTCAATCAATCGATTCCCATCCATCTGTTCCGCATATTCGTTCAGTTTGAGCATTCCCCGCTCGATCATCCGTTGATCGATCTCTGGATGGGTCCGTAAGAACATGACGACCCCCGGATGAGACAAGACCCGTTGTTGAATCGCTCGAACCGATTCTGCAACGTCCGGTCGATTTAATATTTTTTCGATAGATGATTGGATATGTTCCATGTCCCGACTCCTTTAGTTCCCCTTCAGTTCTCGTAAGATTCGTTCCATCTCTTCATCGTCTGGAACATCCGCTTCGAAACTCGCTTTTTTAGAGGCTTCATACTGTTGCTGTTTCGCCTTCTCTTCTTGCAACCACTTCGGATTCGGACCGCCGTTCGTATTGCTGGTCCGTCCCCGACGTCCGCCAACGGTCTGACGCGCTCGTTCTTGTTTTTGCTCCTGCTTCTTCGCAATCAAATCATCTTGCTCCTGCGTCTTCGCCAGTGCCTCGGATGCTGTCACGTACCCTTTCTGTTTCCAATCATCGACGATGGATAAGAGGAAGTTCTTACTGAAGCGATTGTCTTTTTTGACGACGAGCGCATAGTAGTAGGCGGCATTGACGATCCCGGACGACATTTCATAATCGATGATCAATTGCTGGATCAACTCTTCATCTCGCTCTGATAACGCTTTGACCTTCCGCAACTTCGCGACATAATGCTTCGGATGGGTGCTTTCCATCGTCTCCGTCGCTTCGACGTCTCCGACCTCGATCGTATCGAGTGAGGCGACCTTCGCTTTTTTCTCGCGGCTGAGTTTTTGTTTCGCTGACAACATCATCTGTTTGCAACGTTCTTGTTTCTCAGCATCGGTCATCGGCAAGTACGCTTCGTGGCGGAAACGGGCATTCAACAGCTCCGCCATCAATGCTTCATTCGACTGCGTAACGTAAGCAAGCTTTACGAGCAGATGATCGATTGCCTTTGAATAAAACGAGCGTGGCAAAAAGCGATCGGTTTGACGTTTCATCTCTTCTAAATCAAACGAATAATCGAATTCATATACTGCTCGTTCCTGTTTCGCATAGGCCTTCGGTTGATGCGCAGAAGCAAGACCAGCTTTCACATCGAACACTTGATCAAATCGGACCGTCCGATCAACGATATTCTTCGGAAGCGGTTCTGTCCGGAAACGATGCTGGAGGGAGCGGAAACGAATTTCACCGACGCGGTAGAATAGTAGACTCGATAACACCCCGTCATTCAAGAAAGTGTTTGGCGCGAGCGGCACCCGGATTTGATAGATGTAGCGATACGCGGCTTGGCGCGCTTCGAACGTCCGGATCAAACCGATGCCTTCTAGCTTGAATAACTCTTCCTTGAATTCATCGACGGAAAAACCGAGTAGCGTTCCGAGTTCCGCATGGGAGATGTATTGGGATTTTGTTTTTCCCGGAATCATCTCGCTCCAAAACGTTTGATAGAGTCCAAGTGCTTTGACACCAATGATCGGCTGGTACAAATAATATAAAGATTGATAGGCTTCACGGTCGACGACACCATTGCTCATCACTAAGCAAAGATCGGTACCGGAAAGTTCACGTTCTACCATCTGACTCGTCCTTTCCTTAGGGAGAAAAAGAGAGGTGCGCTGACCGGACAGACGACCTCTCTTATATCACGTTCAATTTTCACGGTCATTTTCTTGATGTCGCTCCATCAGCTCAGAGAGCTCTTGGAAGAAGACATTGATGTCCTTGAATTGTTTATAAACACTCGCAAAGCGGACGTATGCCACTTCATCGACGGAAGCTAATTCATTTAACACGAGACGTCCGACCTGCTCACTTGGAATCTCATGCTGAGCCGTCGCCCGCAATGCCTTTTCGACCCGACTGACGACTGTTTCTAGCTGTTCAATCGAAATCGGTCGTTTTTCACAGGCACGCACTAGTCCCCGCAAAATTTTATCACGATTGAACTCGTCGCGCGTTCCGTCTTTCTTTACGATGATTAAAGGGGTCTGTTCGACCATTTCGAAAGTCGTAAAGCGATAGCCGCAAGACTCACATTCACGTCTCCTCCGAATCGAACCGAAATCCTGGACCGGTCTTGAGTCCAGTACTTTTGTTCCGTTAAAATTACAGGCTGGACAGCGCATGCCGTACCTCCGTTCACGTGATTTCTTTTGTTCCAATCATTTTTAATCGATATCCCGCATCAAGTGATGCATAGATTCGCTCGATGTGTTTTTCGAGATCAGGTCCGAGAAGACTTTCACGATGTAAGAATAGATCGACGGCCGTACGTCCGCCCGCCACCATAATGACGGTCGCGAGTCCGTCGACTTCTTTTAATGTAAAAGCGAGTTCTCCACGTTCCGCGTCAACACGACGAACTGTCCCGCCCTCTTGCTTTAAGATATTTTCTAAACCAGCAAACAACATCTCGACTGTTGCCGCATAGTAGTGTGTGCGTAAATTTTCGTTTTTATGTGTATCGGATGTCTCTAGCTGTTTTTGCAAGCGTTCCTTCAGTCCCATGGTCATCCTCTTTTCTTTGTTTCTTCTACTATTAAGAATAACAGACGTCAGACATATTAAAAAGCCCTCGTCTGAACGACGAGGGCTTGACGAATTCGTGTGTGTTGTCAGTTGACGTGCTGGACAGTAGCCGCTGGAACTTGAACTGGTCCCATACCACGTGGAATTTCGACATTTTCACGGATTTTCGCATCGAGCTTTTCAGCAATGTAGTTCGCTGCGATGGCTGGATCGATCCGATCCCCACAAGTAAAGACATCAACCGATGCATACCCGTGCTCTGGGAAACTGTGAATCGTCAAGTGCGATTCAGAGATAATGACGACGCCACTGACGCCGTGTGGTGCAAACTTGTGGAATGCTACTTCTCGTACTTCTGCACCTGCTTGAAGTGCTGCGTCAACGAAAAGTCGTTCAACGAATTCCATGTCGTTCAATTTTTCAGGATTACAATCCCAAAGTTCTGCAATAATGTGTCTTCCCATAGTATCCATTTGTGGATCCCCCCTACATTCAATGGTCTTCAAAGTAGTTGATCACTTACTTTGCGCCTGAGTCGTTCGCACCCACGGGGGAAAGTTAGTCCAGAGAGGTCCTAACCCTTTAAGCTGCGATTGCCAGACCGATTGAAGTTCACGATTTGAATTATAGCGAGTATCAAAAAGATACACAAGGATAAATTTCAAAAATTAATACATTTCTAGAAAAAAAACGGGACAGGTCCCGTCGTTACTGGGATCTGCCCGTTGTCATTAATTCAATTCAAGTTCTTTTTCAACCGTTCCCATCGCCTCTAAGTGCGCCGAAACAAGGTGTACGAGGTCGACGACGCGGCAGGAGTAACCCCATTCATTATCGTACCAAGCGAGGACCTTCACTTGACGACCACCCATGACCATCGTCGAGAGTCCATCGACGACCGTCGAACGCTCTTCTCCGTTGAAGTCGATCGAAACGAGCGGTTCCATCGTCATTCCGAGAATGCCTTCAAGCGAACCGTCCGCTGCTTTCGTGAACGCTTCGTTCACTTCAGCAACTGTCGTATCGCGACTGACTTCGACGACGAGATCGACGAGTGAGACGTTTGGTGTCGGAACACGAAGCGCGAGTCCATTCAATTTTCCTTCCAAGTGTGGCAAGACGAGAGAAATCGCCTTTGCCGCACCTGTCGATGTTGGAATGATGGATGAGCCACATGCACGTGCGCGTCGTAAATCTTTATGTGGATTATCAATATTATTTTGATCGTTCGTAAACGCGTGAACCGTCGTCACGAGACCCGATTCGATTCCGAATGCCCGGTCGATGACTTGCACGACAGGTGCGAGACAGTTCGTCGTACACGATGCGTTCGAGACGATAGCATCTGTTTCATGATCATACATGTCGTCATTGACACCCATGACGATCGTCCGGACATCCCCTTTAGCAGGTGCCGTGATGACGACCTTTTTTGCGCCTGCCACTAAATGCTTCGCAGCACCCGTATCTGAGTTGAACTTTCCTGTCGCTTCGACGACGATATCGATGCCGAGTTCCCCCCACGGCAATAGTTCAGGATTGCGTTCACTGACGATTTGAATTTGTCTTCCGTCAACCATCAACGCCCCATCGATGATGTCGACCGGATAATTGAATTTCCCATGTACCGTGTCGTACTTGATTAAATGTGCAAGTGTTTCGACTGGATAGCTTGCATTGATTGCTACGACTTCGCTTTTCCCCTCAGCGATCAGACGTCGAAAGACCATTCGACCAATTCGACCAAAACCATTGACTGCCACCTTGACTCCCATGTGCGGATCCCCCTTCAATGTGACGGATGTAGCTCCGTTTACAGATAGAACTATATCATGAAATGTAAGCGATTTCATTATGTTCTCTAAAAAAAGTGAGAGAAGATGGAAACTTCTCTCACTTCGCACTTTTCATGTACCACTCTCATGCTTATCGGTGTCATATAATACTAACCATTTATCGATTTGTTGATATAACGAATCAAGACTCCCATCATTAAAGAACACATCATCCGCAAGCTCTTTTTTCTGTTCAATGCTAAGTTGCGAATGAATACGTGCATATGCTTCTTCTTCCGATAGATCATTACGTTGCATCAATCGTCTTAACTGCATGTTTTCCGGACAATACACGACTACGACACGGTCGAACAGCGTCCGCCAATCGCCTTCAAGTAACAACGGAATATCAAATACGACGAGCGAATGTCCTGAACGTTCATAGGCATCTGCTTCATCAAGCATCTGTCGTCGAATACTTGGGTGCATCAACTGATTCAGCTGTTGTCGTTTTTCGCTATCCTGAAAAATGATTTGTCCGAGTTTTGGACGAACGAGACGTCCTTCTTCGAATGCTTCCGGGAAGGCCATCTTGACCGCCTCATAGGCTCGCCCGCCTGGTTCAATGACTTCTCGTGCAACGAGATCCGCATCGATGACCGCTATTCCTTTTTGCTTCAGATAGCTAGAAACCGTACTTTTACCGGTGGCGATACTGCCCGTCAGACCAACCCTCATAAGGCGACCTGTTGGCACGTCGGACAGAAGTGTGTTCCCCGTCCGCCGACTTTAATTTTTTCAATGACAGTGCCACAACGGGGACACGGTTCGCCCTTTTGACCGTATACCGCGAGTTGAAGCTGGAACTCACCTTTTCCAGAAGGTGAGACATAACTTCGGATCGTACTTCCTCCCGCTTCCACTGCTTGTCGTAAGACGTCGACACCGGCTTGATGGATGCGTGAGATATCATCAAGCGTCAAGGCACCAGCCTTCGTCAACGGATGAACGCGTGCCGCATGAAGGGTCTCATCGACATAGATGTTACCGAGACCAAGGAAAATCGATTGGTCGAGCAGTGCCGTTTTGATTGGACTTCTTTTTTTACGAATTAAATTCTCCGCTAACACTTCTGCTGTGAACTCCGGATCAAACGGTTCACGCTCCAGCTGTGCCAGTGGAGCAGTCTGCATCGCTGTTTCCTTATCACGCAATTCCATCGTTCCGAACTTCCGGACGTCATTGTAATGCAGCTCCGAACCATCCGTGAATCGGAAGACGACATGGGTATGTTTATCCCGCTCGACCGGTTGTGGATACGGGAAGTACTTCCCTTCCATCCGCAAATGGCTGACGAGATAAAAACGATCAAAATCAAAGAGTAGGAACTTACCGCGACGTTCGACGCGTTCGATCCGTTCTTGATGTAAGGCATCTGCAAATGGTGCCACTTCCATCCCCCGAATCATTTTCGGGTGGTAGACTTTGACGGAAGAGACTGTTTTTCCAGAGACCGAACGTTCTAAACTGCGGCGAACGGTCTCGACTTCAGGTAATTCAGGCACGTCTATTCCTCCTTGCTTACTTCGTTTCGTACCACGTATGTCCTGCGCCCCCATCGACGCGTAGCGGTACGGATAGTTCGACGGTCTGCTCCATCGCTTGTTTGACAAGCGCTTGTAAAGCGTCGAGTTCCTCGTCTGGTGCTTCAAAAATCAATTCATCGTGTACTTGTAATAACAAACGCGCTTTCAGATCAGATGCCTGTAAGGCAGCATGAACATCAAGCATCGCTTTTTTAATGATATCCGCAGCCGAACCTTGAATCGGCGTATTGATCGCTGTACGTTCCGCAAAACCGCGTAAGTTGAAGTTTTTCGAATTGATATCCGGAATGTTACGGCGACGGTTCATCAACGTTTCGACGAATCCATTCGCTCGTGCCGTTTCAATCGCCGTATCCATGAACTGTTTGATTTGCGGGAACAGCTCGAAATAACGATCGATGAACGATTGTGCTTCCTTCCGCGTGATGTTCAAGTTTTGTGACAGTCCATAATCGCTGATTCCATAAATAATGCCGAAGTTGACGGCTTTCGCCTGACGCCGCATATTTCCTGTGACATCCTCCGGTTCAACACCAAAGACACTACTTGCCGTTTGAGTATGGATATCCTCATCATGTAAGAATGCATCGACAAGCGTCTGATCCTGCGACATATCGGCCATGACACGTAATTCGATTTGTGAATAGTCGGCAGCGTACAGTGACCAGCCTGCCTCACTCGGAACGAAGGCTTTTCGAATCTTCCGTCCTTCTTCGATCCGAATCGGGATATTCTGAAGGTTCGGATTGACCGAACTTAAACGACCTGTCTGGGCAATCGTCTGAGCAAAACGGGTGTGAATCTTTCCGTCTTCCTTGATGACTTTTTGTAAGCCTTCGACATACGTCGACTGTAATTTTTGGAGCTCCCGGTATAACATGATGTGATCGATGACCGGATGCAGCGGACGCAGTTTTTCAAGGACGTCTGCGGCAGTCGAGTAGCCGGTCTTTGTTTTCTTGAAGGCGGGCAGTTCGAGTTTTTCAAACAGAATCACACCAAGTTGTTTCGGTGAATTGATATTGAACGACTCACCTGCCGCTTCAAAGACCAACGTCTCAAGTTCTGTAAGACGCCCGGCAAGATCTGCTTGCATCGATTGGAGCGTCGCGACGTCGACACGAATCCCGGTCCACTCCATCTCAGCGAGGACACCTGACAATGGACGCTCTAGTGTTTCATACAGCTCATATTGCTGATTCGCCTTCAACTCTTCCCGGACTTTCGGGAACAATAACTCGATCATCCGTGCCTTTTCTGCAAGATAAGGATGTAATACGTCATCCGCTGGGGCTAGACGTTTGGCTCCCTTACCGAGGACTGCTTCTTCGTTCGGTGCCATCAATGCATAATGACCAGCAATTGAAGCGAGCGTCGTGCCGCCACTTAAGTTCAATAAGTAACCCGCTAATAACAGATCCTCATAACCGTTTAAGGTTAAGCCGTGCTTACGCAACGCGAATGCGACTTGTTTGGCATCAAGACAAACCTTCCGATGTTCCGACTCGATCCATTGGCGGAATGCCGGATCCTCGACCAGCGTTGGGGCAGCAACATAGATCGTGTCAGGCGTTGCGATCGCAAACCCGATGATGTCCTCTTCCATGTAATCCTCTCGCAACTGTTCAGCAAGCAACACCGCATCGGTGACGTCTTCAGGAAGTGAAGTGATCGTCACGACGTTCAACTGCTCTTTATCCTCTTCTTTGACGACAGGGGCGAATCGATTCGTCAACGACTTGAAGCCAAGCGACTGGAACAACGAATACGGCACTTGGGTATCAACGTCGCGAATTTGCAAATCATCTAGCGTCGTCTCGAGCGGGACATCGACTTTAATTGTCGCAAGTTCTTTCGATAGTCGTGCTAACTCTTCGTTCGCGATGACTTTTTCCTTCTGCTTACCTTTTAAGTCTTCAACATGTTCATACAGTCCTTCGACAGAACCATATGCCGAAATCAATTTAACTGCCGTCTTTTCACCAATCCCAGGAATCCCTGGAATATTATCCGACTTATCCCCCATTAACCCTTTCAGGTCAATCATTTGAATCGGTTTGAGACCACCATATGTCTCAGCGAACAGTTCCTCCGTCATGCACTGGACGTCCGTGATCCCACGCTTCGTGATCAAGACTTCGACCTTATCCGTGACAAGTTGAAGTAAATCTTTATCACCTGTGACGATCCGCGTCCGATCCGTCGGCATCGTTCGTGCGAGCGTACCAATCAAATCATCTGCCTCATAGCGATGGAGTTCCATCATTTGAATACCGAGCGCTTCACAGATATCCCGGACGATCGGGAATTGCTCACGTAGTTCGGACGGTGTCTTTTCCCGACTTCCCTTATACTCCTGATAGACATCATGACGGAACGTTTCACTCGAAGCATCAAAGGCAACGAGCATATGTGTCGGTTGTTCTTCCTCGAGCAACTTCAATAACATCATCGTAAAGCCATAAGCTGCGTTCGTATTTCGTCCTTGCGCATCCGTCATTGGTGGTAAGGCGAAAAACGCCCGATAGGTCAACGAGTTCCCATCAATCAATAGCAATTTATTTTCCATCATCTACGCCCCTTTAATCGATTTTCTGTTCCTATTGTATCACTCTACACACATTTGTTCGCTAAAAATGACCAAAAAAAGACGATTGACTCACGGGGAGTCAATCGCCAAGGGCATGACGACATGGGAGCTGATCCAGTCGCCATACAGATGATGAAGAAGGTACTTTCATCATAAGATACGTCTATTAAGGAAATGTGAATCCACTGTGAAATTCAGCCATGTTTTGGTAAACGAATCGTAAATGTCGTCCCTTTCTGCTCTTCTGAAGCGACTTCGATTTCACCATGATGAAGGTCGACGATGTGTTTGACGATGGCTAGTCCGAGACCCGTTCCCCCAGAATTGCGGCTTCTTGCCTTATCGACGCGATAGAAACGTTCGAAAATCCGTTGGGTTTCTTTCGGATGAATGCCAATTCCATCATCTTTGATGATGAGCTGGACAGACTCTTCCCCATCCTCGAGCTGAATCCAGACGTTGCCACCATTTGGCGTATAATTCAACGCATTCGCGACCAAGTTGACGACGACCTGTTTCAATCGATTCAAATCTGCCCGAATGAAGACTTCCTCTTCCGTTTCGATATGAATCGTCATCTCTTTTTCTGTTGCTCGTCGGTCCAGGAGTGCTGCCGTTTCCCGAACGAGACTTGTCACATCAACGATTGCTGTCTCGAGTTGATAATTATCCTGTTCTAGACGAGAGAGTTCAAGCAAGTCTTCCACCAATGTCTGCATCCGTTCCGACTCGTCATGAATGATCCGTAAAAATTGTTCTCGGACTTCCGGAACCTCTTGCGCACCATCGAGTAACGTTTCCGCAAACCCTTTGATGGACGTCAACGGTGTCTTTAATTCATGGCTGACATTCGCGACGAAGTCTTTACGCATTTGTTCCAGTTTTTTGATTTCCGTGATGTCGTTAAAGACGACGGTCGTTCCCTGCACGCGACCGTTCTTATCGAAAATCGGAGCGGCACTGACCATGAACGTCCGACTATTGATGCCGAATCGCACACTCGACTGCTTTCGATTTGGTTTTTCCGTCAGATAGACATCTTCAATCACCTGGCTCATCTTTTCGTTTGGAAGTACACGATAGTACAGCTTCCCGCTAGACGGTTCATGAATGTTGAACATTTCCCGATACGTCCGGTTGACGAGCAGGACATAACCTTTTTCATCAATCAACATGAGACCGGCTCCCATGTACTCGATCAAGGATTCAAGACGCGCCCGTTGCATCGCTTCACCAGACGATGCGTTCTCGAGATTGCGCGCTAGTAGATTGATGGAGCGCCCTAAATCGCGTGATTCGTCGGGTGCCGACAACTCATAGACGCGTGACTTGTAATTTCCATGCGACAGTTCGTGCAGGACATCAGTTGCCTCCGCGATCGGTCGAAGGAATCGTTTCGTCGACCGATAAATCGTCAAGAATATAACCAATAACGACGCAACTAGAGAAAGGATGATGACCGTCCAAATCCGTGAATAAATGACGTTTAAGTCTTTTGCGTAACGAATGAAACTGACGTACACCTCGCCACCGTCCGCTGTCGGAACAGGCTTCGTGAATTGGACGACACTGTCATCTGTTTTCGATTCAAACGTCCCCTCATCAGGAATCGCTGAAAAATTAAGAGTCGCGACTTTTAGTTTCGTCACATCAACCGGTGTACCAGCAATGATCTCACCCCGACCATTGAATAAAATCATGTCGAAGTTCGATTCAGCGTACAATTGATTTACGTACTGGGCCATCTCCGAAACATCGCGTCCTTGTAAGATTGTCTCGACAAGAGAAGTCTCATCCATCAATTTTTCTTTTTCATTTTGGACATAGAACTCTTTAAAGGATTGCCCAAGTAAGAAACCGAGTGCAATTAGCACGAGACTGATGAACGAAAACATTTTGAAGATGAACCGCTTGCGATACTTACTCATTCCGGTTTCGGCTCCTCCATCTTATACCCGAGACCACGAATCGTTTTGATATAAATCGGTTTTTTCGTATTCGGCTCGATTTTTTCACGAACATGACTAATGTGCACATCCACGATTCGTGTATCGCCGACGAAATCATAGTTCCAGATTGCGGATAACAGTTGATCTCGTGTCAGGACACGTCCCTTATTTTTAGCAAGATATACGAGCAATTCGAATTCTTTAGGTGTCAGTTCAAGACGCTCTTCTGCTTTGAAAGCTTCGTAGTTATCTGGAACGATCTTGACATCACCAATCATAATCGTCCCATCCGTCACTTCTTCCGAAGGTGTTGTCTGATGACTCATTCGTCGTAAAATTGCTTTCACACGGGCGACGACTTCACGTGGGCTAAATGGTTTTGTCAGATAATCGTCCGCACCGAGTTCAAGACCAAGGACTTTATCGAACTCATCATCCTTTGCCGTCAGCATCAAGATCGGCGTATTGATTTTCTGTTGGCGTAGCCGTTTACATACTTCAAGACCGTCGAGTTCCGGCAACATGAGATCCAGTACGATCAGTGCGGCATCTTGTTTTTCCGCTAATTTTAAACCTGACATCCCATCATGTGCCGTTTCGACGATGAAACCAGCCTGTTCTAGATTAAACTTCAATAGTGTTGCAATCGACAATTCATCATCTACCACGATAATTTTATCTTTCAAACCTTGCATCCCCCTCAAGTTTCGTTCTTTCGAATGAGGAATTCCGTGGAATCCGCTTCGTCTGTCTTCATCTTACCGACTTTCACAGGAAAATCACAAATCTTTCTGCTGTTTCTTTACACAATCTTTAAAGGAGATGCCGAATCCAACTAGATCGTTCGTGTAAAAGCTAATAAAATGGGGAAACAATACATATCGTTAATTGTAGGAGGTAGAATGTATGGAATGGAACCATCCCCTTTTTGCAGCCATCACGGCGTGGTTCATCGCTCAAGCAGCGAAGCTTGTCACGAGTTTGGTTCGGACACGAAAGTTCGACCTGGAAATCATGTTTGCTTCCGGTGGTATGCCTAGTTCACATAGTTCGACTGTCGTCGCCTTAGCCGTTGTCATCGGTTTTCAGGAGGGCTTCTCGTCTTCGATTTTCGCACTGGCTGTCATCTTTGCGACAATCATCATGTATGATGCGACCGGTGTCAGACAAGCAGTCGGTGTTCAGGCAAAACTACTCAATGATTATTTCAAAGGAATTCGCCATGAGACTCCTCTCCTGAATGAGCTCGTCGGTCATACCGAATTTCAGGTGTTCGTCGGTCTGTTACTCGGACTAGCCGTCGGTATTCTGTGGCCCGTCTTCTTCTTTTAATCCTATGATGTACAACAGCCCATCCAAAAATCGGATGGGCTGTTTGAGTATGATAAAGCTTATGGTTTCAAGACGACCTTGATACATCCATCTGTCCGATCATTAAATGTCTGATAGGCAGAAGCAGCATCATCAAGTGCCACTCGGTGTGTCACGATATCCGTCGGATCAAATTCTTGATTGATGATTTTCTGGAACAGTTCCGGCATCAAATGAACGACTGGTGCTTGTCCCATTTTCAGCGTAATATTTCGGGTAAAGAAATCGCCAAGCGGAAACTGATTATATTTTTTAGCGTAGACGCCTGTCAACTGCACAGTACCAAATTTCCGGACAGCGTCCTTTGCAATGTCAATGGCACTCAACGTTCCACCTTGCAGACCAATCTTTTGTTCAATTTTTTCTACAGGGGACATCTTCCCATCAAAACCGACGCAATCAATGACGACGTCTGCTCCACCTTGTGTTAGCTCTTTAATATACGCACCACTTTCTGCGTGATCCGAGAAATTTACTGTCTCGACTTTATTCGTGACTTTAGCATGATTTAATCGATACACTTGATCATCCACCGCAATGACTCGCTTTGCTCCTTGCATCCATGCAAATTTTTGTGTCATTAGTCCAACTGGTCCTGATCCGAGTACGACGACCGTATCTCCTTTTTTCACACCCGCATGCAGGACACTCCAATACGCCGTAGGTAAAACGTCAGATAAGAACAATAATGCCTCATCTTCTAATTCGCATGATTCAGGAATCACGAGTGGCATGAAATTCCCGAACGGAACTTTTAAATATTCCGCCTGACCACCGGGATGTCCACCAAACTCTTCTGTAAAACCGAAGTACCCACCTGTATCGACATGGGGATTTCCGTTCGAGTTATCACATTGACTCTCCATATCATGTTCACAAAAGAAACAGTGACCACAAGCAACATTAAACGGTAACACGACGCGGTCGCCACGCTTGACCTTCGTCACACCTGGTCCAACCTCTTCAACGATGCCCATCGGTTCATGACCAATGACATAATCTTTGTGAGCCGGCATATTTCCTTGATAGATGTGTAAATCTGATCCACAAATTGCAGTCGATGTGATTTTGACGATGATATCATCGTTTTTATCAATCGATGGATCCTGGACTTGTTTGACTTGAACATCTTTTGCTCCTTGGTACGTTACGGCGCGCATGTGGCATCCCCCTTAGTGGAATAAAATGACGTACCTTTGTCCTTACCCTAATACAATCATCTTTTCTACATGTTTATTAAAATTGGAACTTTTCGCCTATGTGTATCGTATGTTGTGAAAAACACACTTTACACAATAAACCTATGAATGAAAGGAGGCACTCACGTGGCACGATGCACCGTTTGTCGTCAATCCTGGTCTGCTCGAACAATCTATCGTTTAATCTGGTCTGCTCACGGACTGCCCTGTCCACATTGTCAAAACTCACAACACCTACATATGGAACACCAAGGTTACTTCCTTCGAATCGGATACTTGATTCCTTGGCTGACGTTTCTTCTTATACTGGTCTGCCCTTGGTATGCCAAGTTATCGCACTATGCTTCTCCTCATCGATTATGACGAGATGAAAAAAGACGAGCTTGTCGAAAGTGACAAGTTCGTCTTTTTTTAGAATCAAGATTTTAATAAGTCGAGTACAGAGCGGACTGTAGAGGCAGAACGATTCAAAGCCTCTTGCTCCTCAGTCGTCAGTTCGAGTTCATAGACATGCTCGACACCGTTTCCGCCAAGAATGACCGGTACACCGAAATACATATCGTCATATCCATATTCGCCTTCGAGATAAGCAATGGCAGGTAGAATACGTCGCTGGTCCTTCAAGATCGCCTCGACCATCTCAGCAATTGCTGCTGCCGGTGCGTAGTAAGCGGAACCGTTTCCGAGTAACTGAACGATTTCACCGCCGCCTTTACGTGTTCGGTCAACGATCGCATCTAACCGCTCCTTGGATATCAGTTTCTCGATTGGAATACCTCCCGCCTGAGAATAGCGCAGTAGTGGCACCATGTCATCCCCGTGTCCGCCGAGTACGAATCCCGATACATCCTTTACAGAAACGTTCAGTTCCTCTGCTAAGAATGTCCGGAAGCGTGCTGTGTCGAGGACACCGGATTGACCGATGACACGCTCTTTCGGAAAACCAGATGCTTGATAGACCGTATACGTCATCGCATCGACAGGATTCGTCAAAACGATGATGATCGATTCCGGTGCATGCGCAACGATTTCCTTCGTCACAGCTGTCATGACGGCAGCATTCGTACTCACGAGGTCCTCGCGGCTCATACCCGGCTTCCGAGCGATACCGGCAGTGATGACGACGATATCCGCACCGTTGATGTCGGCATAGTTCGATGTCCCTTTTACTGAAGCATCAAACCCGAGGATCGGCGCTGCCTCTTGCATATCGAGCGCCTTTCCTTTCGTCGGATTCTCTTGCTCAGGTCGGTCGACGAGGACGACATCTCCTAGCTCTCGCTGAGCAAGATAGAGTGCTGTCGTTGCGCCCGTAAAGCCACTTCCTATGACTGCGATCTTCTTCCGTCTGTTCATCGACTCATTCCTCCTGATCGGATTACATGTTTTTGATGAGTTCGTCCGCGAATTCAGAACACTTCACTTCAGTCGCACCATCCATGAGACGTGCGAAGTCGTATGTGACGACTTTCGATTCAATCGATGTTTCCATCGATTTGATGATGAGATCTGCCGCTTCGTTCCAGCCGAGGTGACGGAACATCATTTCGCCTGACAAGATGACAGACGATGGGTTGACTTTATCAAGTCCAGCGTATTTCGGTGCTGTACCGTGAGTGGCTTCAAAGATCGCATGACCTGTCATGTAGTTGATGTTTGCTCCAGGTGCGATTCCGATACCACCGACTTGTGCAGCAAGTGCATCCGAGATGTAGTCACCGTTCAAGTTCATTGTCGCAACGACATCGAACTCTTTTGGACGAGTCAAGATTTGTTGTAAGAAGATATCAGCGATTGAGTCTTTCACGATCAACTTACCAGCAGCTTCTGCGTCTGCTTGTGCTTTATTCGCAGCATCTGTTCCTTCTTCTTCCTTGATGCGATCGTACTGGTTCCAAGTGAAGACGTGCTCTGCGTATTCACGCTCAGCAAGCTCATAACCCCAGTTTTTGAAAGCACCCTCAGTGAACTTCATGATGTTTCCTTTATGAACGAGCGTCAACGAAGCGCGTTTGTTCTCGAGTGCATATTCGATTGCTGCACGAACGAGGCGTTCTGTTCCCTCTTTTGAAATCGGTTTGATTCCAAGACCAGATGTCTCAGGGAAGCGGATTTTATTGACACCCATTTCGTTTTGAAGGAACTGAAGCAGTTTTGCAGCGCCTTCGCTACCTTCTGCGTATTCGATTCCTGCGTAGATGTCTTCAGTATTTTCACGGAAGATGACCATGTCTGTATCTTCTGGGCGTTTAACCGGTGAAGGAACACCTGTGAAGTAACGAACTGGACGAAGACATGTGTACAAATCAAGCTCTTGACGTAGAGCAACGTTCAACGAACGGATTCCGCCGCCGACTGGTGTCGTAAGTGGTCCCTTGATTGCGATGATGTGCTCACGAATGAGATCGAGTGTCTCTTCTGGTAACCAGTTGCCTGTTTTGTTGAATGCTTTTTCACCAGCGTAGACTTCTTTCCATTCGATTTTCTTCTCACCGTTGTATGCTTTTTCAACTGCCGCATCAAACACACGTACAGCTGCGTTCCAGATGTCAGGTCCTGTTCCGTCACCAATGATGAACGGAATGATTGGAGCGTTTGGAACTTGAAGTGTACCGTTAGTTACTGTGATGTTTTCGCCTTGAAGTGTAGCCATGTCTAAAAATCCCCCTTAAGTAATTGTAATCTACATCAAAAATCAGGAGAGGATTGCTCCTCCCCGTCCTTTTAACGTTCTTCGATGGACACGTATGTCCGGTGCGTTTCACCCGTGTAGTCTGCACGCGGGCGAATCAGACGGTTATCGCTATACTGCTCTAAAATGTGCGCCAACCAACCTGACATCCGACTTACTGCAAAGATTGGAGTGAATAGTTCTGTATCAAGTCCAAGTGCATGGTACGTAGAAGCGGAATAGAAATCAACATTTGGTTTCAATCCTTTTTCCGATTGGACGATTTCGTCGATCTTAACTGACATCTCATACCATTTCGGCTCCCCGATTTGAGCAGTCAGCTGACGACTCATTTCTTGAAGATGCTTCGCACGTGGGTCGCCGTCCTTGTAGACACGGTGACCGAAGCCCATGATTTTTTGCTTGTTCTCAAGTTTATTATGAACATACTCGTCAACCTTTTCAACCGAATCAATTTCTAACAACATCTTCATGACGGCTTCGTTCGCGCCACCGTGAAGTGGTCCTTTTAATGCGCCCATCGCTGCCGTCACACCTGAGTAGACGTCAGAGAGTGTCGCGACACACACGCGTGCTGTGAACGTCGAAGCGTTCAACTCGTGGTCAGCGTGAAGAACGAGCGCTTGGTTAAAGGCTTTTTCTGCAACTTCCGTTGGCTCTTCACCCGTCAACATGAACAAGAAATTTCCTGCGTATGAAAGACCTGCTTTAGGTGCGATCGGCTCTTGTCCTTTTTTGATACGAGCGTAAGCTGTGACGAGTGTTGCGATTTGTGCCTGTAATTTGATGGCTTTAGCGTAATTCGCCTCAGTCGACATATCTTCCGATGTCTCATCGTAAAGCGCGAGTTGAGAGAGCGCTGTTCGAATCGTCGCCATCGCATTCGCCGACTTCGGTGCTGCCTTCATCGTTTCAAGAACGGCAGTCGCAACCGTTGCTTCGGAAATAAGTGCTTCCGATAGTTGCTTCAATTCCTCTTCTTTCGGTAGACGGTCGTTCCACAACAAGAAGACGACTTCCTCAAATGAGGCGTGCTCCGCCAAATCATCAATCGTATAACCGCCATACGTCAATTGACCATCGATGATCGAACTGATTTTCGATGAAGTCGCGACGATTCCCTCTAAACCTTTAGTTTGCGTCATGACAATAATCCCCCTTTTTTTCCCCAGAAATTTAAAACGCTTTCATTTCCGTATTGAAAAAAAGACGTCCACTCAAGAGTCGTTCCCCATGCTTGTAGCGCTGTACTCTTGAATAGACCATCTTGTTTCTGTTCTTAGTATAAACAAAAATACCCAAAAAGTGAATGAACTTGCATACTATTATCAAAAAATTAATTCAGTTACTTTGCTGATTCGGCTCATCCTGTGAACGCTTTTGCGATGACATCCCACATTCCGATGACGAGCGCCGCGATTCCAGCACCAATCAATGGTCCGACCGGTACCCCACGGAAAAGTCCTACTGCAAGAATCGTTCCAGCTAGCAAGGCTGTCGTCACGAGTGGATCTTCTTTCATCAGTCCAACACCGTGTGCCGCGACGATTGCAACAAAAATTCCTGATAAAAATGAGATGATGCCGATATGTCCCCGAATACTTTGGAGCAACTCCTTAAATCCGATATCCCCTGCTGCAATCGGTACGAGGATCGCTGCCGTGATCAATGTGACGCCCCACGTGATTCCTTTTGCCTGCAAGGAAGGAAACAGTCTACCATCCAGCCCGATTGCCTTGATGATCAGCAGGAAGGCTGCAGCAATGATTAATGATTTATTTTGTGCGATGACCCCGATGAAGACGAGGGCAATCAAAAAAAGATAAGCTTCCATACGTCCTCCTCATACAAAAAAAGACGGACATGACCTAAGTCACGTCCGTCATGAATGGATTATGCGTTATATAGTTTACCTGTCAATGGATCGATTGAGATCATTTGACCGTCTTTGAAGACTGTCAATGCATCTTCGACACCAACGATGACTGGTTTACCGAGTGATGGTCCAACGATTCCAGCATGGCTTGTCAATCCGCCATCAACTGTGATCATCGCTGCAGCCATCTCGATTGCAGGCATCATGTCACGATCAGTTGAGTTCGTAACGAGGATCATGCCTGGCTTCGCTTTCGAGTTTGCTTCTTCAGCATTGTTTGCGATGACGACTTCGCCAACGACTCCACGCTCACCGATCCCACGACCGTTTGCGATCTCTTTACCGACGATGTGGATTTTCAACATGTTCGTTGTACCAGCAGTCAAAGCAGGAATACCTGCTGAGATGACGACGAGATCACCATCTGTGACGAAACCAGCGTCTTTTGCTGTGTCCGCAGCAAGTGTCAACATGTCATCCGTGTTGTCTGAAAGATGATCAACGACGATTGGGTACACGCCCCATACGATGTTCAACTGACGTGCGACACGTGCGCTTGGTGTAACAGCGACGATGTTTGGCTCTGGACGGTATTTCGAGATACGTGCAGCCGTGTAACCCGATTGTGTCGGTGTCAAGATTGCTTTTGCGTCCAAGTTGATTGCAGTGTGCGTAACCGCTTGAGCGATTGCATCCGTCACTGTGTGCTCACTACGTGTCTGACGATCTTTCAACAAGAGCTTGTAGTCGAGCATTTTTTCTGTACGTTTTGCGATCGAGTGCATCATTTGGACAGATTCGATTGGGTAGTCCCCTGCTGCTGTCTCACCTGAAAGCATGATTGCATCCGTACCATCAAGAATCGCGTTCGCGACGTCTGATGCTTCAGCACGTGTTGGACGTGGGAAACGTTGCATCGAGTCAAGCATTTGTGTTGCTGTAATGACTGGTTTACCGAAGTCGTTACAAAGCTTGATCAAGTCTTTTTGAGTTGGCGTGACTTCTTCCGTTGGAATCTCGATACCGAGGTCACCACGCGCTACCATCAAACCGTCCGAAATCGCAAGGATTTCTTCGATGTTATCGACACCTTCTTGGTTCTCGATTTTCGGGAAGATTTTGATGTGGCTCGCGTTGTTTTTCTCAAGCAATTGACGAATCGCAACGACGTCTGACGCACGGCGCACGAAAGATGCCGCGATCAAATCGATATCGCTCTTGATACCGAACTCGATATCCGCAATATCTTTTTCTGTCAAAGCAGGAAGGTTAACCTTCACGTTTGGCAAGTTAACACCTTTTTTCGTCTTGATGACGCCTTCGTTTTCGATTGAACAACGAAGCTCACGGTTCGGAAGTTTTTCAGTGACACGAAGACCGATGAGACCGTCATCAAGCATGATCATCGAACCAACTTCGACGTCATCATAGAGTCCTTCATACGTGACAGAGAATTTATCTTTCGTTCCGACGATTTCGTTTGCGTCTCCGCTAACGATGATGACTTCTTGACCACGTTCGAGAAGCGCTTTTCCTTCTTCAAACGAATGTGTACGGATTTCTGGTCCTTTCGTATCAAGAAGAATCGTAACGATTTTGTTTGCTTCTTTCGCTGCACGACGGATATCCGTGATACGTGCACCGTGTTCTTCATAATCGCCGTGTGAGAAGTTCAAACGAGCGACGTTCATACCTGCTTCAATCATTTCTGGAAGACGTTTTTCTGACGCCGGTCCAATCGTACATACAATTTTAGTTCTACGCATATTCCATAAACCTCCTACGGTGTTTGGCCAAGTGCTCTTGTCCATTCCAATCCTATCGACGTTCGTTAAATCGAAAGCTGTTTTGAAAGCTCGAGAATATCAAGATCCAGCTCATGTTTATTTTCGTCGAGTGCCTCATCGATGTCGAGATCGATCATCTTACCACCACGTACACCTACGACACGTCCTTGTTTTCCTTGAAGTAGGATTTCGATGGCATGCGCCCCCATCCGACTTGCAAGTACACGGTCCGCTGCCGTTGGTGCTCCACCACGTTGAACGTGACCAAGAACCGTGACGCGTGTGTCGAGACCTGTTTCTTTTGCGATCGCGTCTCCCACGTCCTGAGCACGGCCTGCACCTTCAGCGACGATGACGATTGAGTGTTTCTTACCGCGATTGACACCACTTTGAATGCGATCGAGGACTTCTTTTAAATCTTCAGGACGCTCAGGAACAAGAATCGATTCTGCTCCACCAGCAAGTCCTGCATATAATGCGATATCACCCGCATCGCGTCCCATGACTTCAATGACATACGTCCGCTCATGCGACGATGCCGTATCACGGATTTTATCGATCGCTTCAAGCGCCGTGTTGAGCGCTGTATCAAAACCGATCGTATAGTCCGTTCCAGGAATATCGTTATCGATCGTACCTGGAAGTCCAATTGTCGGGAAGCCAAGTCCCGTCAATTTTTGGGCACCACGATACGACCCGTCTCCGCCTACGACGACGAGTGCATCAATTTCAAATTTCTTAAGATTGACGACCGCTTTTGCTCGTCCTTCTTCTGTACGGAACTCAGGGCAACGTGCTGAACGTAGGAACGTTCCGCCTCGTTGAATGATGTCACCGACTGACCCAAGGTTCAACTGGACGATGTCCCCGTTGATTAATCCTTGATAGCCGTTATAGACACCAAATACTTCTAAGCCATGAAAAATCGCTTTACGCGTGACAGCACGCACCGCGGCATTCATACCTGGTGCATCGCCGCCACTCGTTAAGACAGCAATCCGTTTTAAACTCACGTTAATCACCTCTCCATTAATCTGAATCTAAAATAGCACGTTGTTTTCTTGTTTTACAACAGGGCAGATTGCATAAACTTTCACTTGTTTTTTCATTACCGATTCCGGAAATGAGGAATATCAATCATGATAGCGATTACATGGTGTTTATGTGCCAATTTGGTGATATTTTTCGGTCCGCTGATCAATGAGCTCTTCCTTGGTCAGATGAACCAATGATTCAAGCTTCTGTACCAATACAGTTTTTAATTTATCCGCCTGTAATGACACATCGAGATGCGCCCCTCCGACGACTTCTGGAATGATGGCATCCGCGATCCCGAGTCGTAATAAATCAGGTGCTGTGATCTTCATCGATTCTGCCGCTTTCTCCGCAAGACTTGCATCTTTCCATAACAATGCTGCAGCACCTTCAGGAGAGATGACCGAATACGTTGAATTCTCGAGCATCAAGAGTTGATCACACACTCCGATTCCTAAAGCACCACCTGATCCACCTTCACCGATGACGATCGAGATGATTGGAACCGTCATGCCAGCCATCTCAAATAAGTTTTTCGCGATGGCCTCACTCTGACCACGTTCTTCTGCCGCACGTCCTGGGTAAGCCCCTTTCGTGTCGATGAACGTAATGATCGGTCGATTAAATTTCTCCGCTTGTTGCATGAGACGTAGTGCTTTTCGGTACCCTTCCGGATGTGGCATCCCGAAATTACGACGAATGTTTTCTTTTGTATCTTTTCCGCGTTGATGACCGATGATCGTCACCGGACGACCATTCAGTGTTCCGATTCCACCGACGATTGCCGCATCATCATATCCATGACGATCGCCATGCAGTTCGATGAAATCTTCACAGATGGATTCAATGTAATCGAGTGTCGTTGGACGTTCTGGATGACGTGCCAATTGAACACGATTCCACGCTTTCATATTCCCGTAAATATCGAGTTCTAACCGATGAAGGCGTTCTTCAAGAAGTTGGAGTTCTTCCTTGAAGTCTAGACCTTGTGTTTCCGCCATATCATGGAGCTCAAGAATTTTTTCGCGTAACGCGATGACTGGTTGGTCAAATGGTTGCATGGTTCGTTCCCTCCGCATGTAGCTTTAAGATTCGCGTATAGTACGTTTTCAGATCATGTCGTGATACGACATCGTCCAGTTGACCTGCTTGTAATAAGAATTCTGCTGTTTGGAAATCTTCCGGTAGTTTTTCACGTATCGTCTGTTCGATGATCCGTCGACCTGCAAATCCGATCAACGCCCCCGGTTCAGCGATGTTAAAGTCACCGAGCATCGCAAAACTTGCTGATACCCCGCCGGTCGTCGGATGAGTCATACAAGAAATATAAAGTAGTCCAGCATCTGAATGCTGTTTTAAGAAGAGACTCGATTTCGCCATCTGCATGAGACTAACCATTCCCTCTTGCATCCGTGCTCCACCTGAAGCGGAGAAAATCGTGACAGGTAGACGATGTTTCGTTGCGTAACGAACCGCTTCAGAAATCGCAGCACCAACCGCTGCACCCATCGAACCCATCCGGAATCGTGCATCCATGACACAAGCGACGAGTGGGTGACCATTCACATTCCCGACGCCACAGACGATCGCTTCCTCAAGACCCGTTCTGACTTGGTCGCCCTTTAATTTTTCCGGGTAATCCTGGAATCCAAGCGGATCCGCTTGAACTGCCGGTAAGTCGAAATACGTCACCGAACCTTCATCGAATAATTGCGTAAAACGTTCTTGCGCGGTCAACGGGTGATGATACCCACATGAACAGACACGTAAGTTCGCCTCCAGTTGTTTCGTATATTGGATTAATTTACATTTCGGACACTTCGTCATTAGGCCAACTGGCACATCGACACGCTGCTCCTTCGAAGTCAGCGTGACGAACTTTTTAGGTTTTCGAAAAAATGCTTGCACGTTCAGTTCCCCCTTGTCATCCTATGGGCGGTTCAAGAGTTGTTCCCGTTCCGCCTGCGTATAGAGTTCCCCTTGACCGAAGCTTTTATGGAAGGCATTGACTTGTCGCCAGATTCGTTCAAACAAATCGTTATCGACCGTCTGAATCAACGTCTCACGAAACGCTGCATCGGATGATACGACTGGTGCAAGCACCGAAAGGTCATCCAGCTGCGCGAGCGCTGCTTGCTCAAGCAAGCGGAGCGTTCCTGCCAAGTCTTCGAACTTCGAATCGCCAGTCACTAAGAATTGAGCGATGATTTGAATATAGGTATGATCGTCACGGTTCAATAGAAAGCTTCCGCCTCCATGTCGTGTCTCGACGATCCCTAAATAAGCGAGCGTCCGTAATGCTTCTCGTACGGACGGTCGACTGATGGATAGTCGTTCTGCCAGTTCCCGTTCCGATGGAATACGGTCTCCTGGAACTAATCCATCTTGTTCGATCATCAATTTAATCGCCGCGATATTTGCTTCAAACGCATTTCGTTTCTTCTCCATATCGATACGGCACCACCTTTCTGACCCTTCAGTCGGTTGCTTCAATCGGTGGCATTGGTCAGACCAATTACCCCTTATTATAACAAATCTTATTACCTAGTACTAGTTTGAGCGGGGGACATTTTTCAGGACAACATGATCCTCGCCAAACCGAATACGTAGCCGAGCTAGTAATTCCTCATCATGCTGAACTGCATAAAGCGGCGGTAATGATTTCGTCTCACGTGAATCCGCGTAGCGGACGACGACTGGAATATCGCCTGGTGCCGCTTCAAGCAACTGTTCAAGTGCGGCCAGCTCATTTTTCGATGTTAACTTGACGAATAGCACATCTTGTCCAAGCGGACGGAGACGTTCCAAAATGAACTGACGCTCCCCTTCGCGATCCTGCACCTTTAATTCAATCAATAAGACGTTTCCTAAATAAAGTGATCGACGGAATCGTTCATATTGATTCGGGAAGACGACGACCTCTTCATTCGAATACCCATCGACTGCCTGAATGACCGCCATCGTTTGACCGCGTTTCGTCTTGAACTCTCGGATCTGATCAATATAACAGACTAAATAGTGTGTTTCCGAACCGACGCCAAGGTCATGGAAATAAGCAGATTCAACCGGAGCTTTCATTGCTGTCGTCAACGGAGAATACGTCAACCAGAATCCAAGCGCTTCCCGTTCTAATCGTGCCCAGTCGGAATCACTTCGTTTCGATGACTTCTGTGTCCGGCGTTTCCCGAGGGTTGCCAGTTCGTCCGGAAGTAATGTATTCGATGACTCGGTGAAATACTCGAGTACCTCTTGTTCGGCGAGTCCGCGATCGCCGTGCGTCGCTCGGTCTAGCGCACCACTGTAGAGTAACAATTCAATTTTCGCGCGCTCCTTCTTGCCCCATCCGATGTGGGTTAACAGATCAGCAATCGTCGCCGTGTGCTTCGATGCTTCCTTTACACGCTCGAACTCTCGCTCGGAAATACCTTTAATCACATGGATACCGAGTCGAATCCCTTTGCCTTCTAGTGAAGAACGGTAATCGGAAATCCAGACATCCGGCGAGTGGACAGGGAGACGTCGTTCGCGCATCAATCGGACGAGACGCTCCGGCTGTTCGACCGAGACGAGCAAGAAAATGTGCGGGAAATGCGCTTTGATGTACCCGAGGGCATAACTAATCTTTGAATAGGCGACCGCATGGCTTCGGTTGAATCCATACCCAGCGAATCGCTCAATTTGTTCATAGAGTGATTGTGCGATCGCATCATCGAATCCATTCGACTTTGCTCCTTTAAGAAAACGAACCCGTTCCTGTTCGAGCGAATCCGTACTTTTTTTAGAAATCGCACGTCGTAATAAATCTGCTTGTGCGAGTGTAAATCCAGCTACTCGACGGGTGATTTCCATGACTTGTTCCTGATAGACGATGATGCCATACGTTGGTGCAAGTACGTCTTCTAATACGGGATGCAACATCTGATAAGGTTGACCAGCTTTTCGTTTCGCGTACAGATCAATGAATTTCATTGGTCCCGGACGATAGAGTGACATCGTTGCCACCAAATCTTCGAACCGATTCGGTTTGACTTCGCGCAACGTCTGTTTCATACCTGTCGACTCGAATTGGAAAATATCATCCGTCTCGGCGCGGGCAAAGACTTGGAATGTCGCGCGGTCTTCTTCTGGAATTTGCGTGAGCGTAAAGGATGGCTGTTCTCGTCGAATCAATTCTTCCATCCGACGCAAACGACTGAGATTTCGTAATCCTAACAAGTCAATTTTCAACAATCCTTGACGTTCCAATGCCTGCATCAAAAACTGCGTCACATAGCGTTCATTTGGTCCCGTTTCAACGGGTGTCGTCTCGACGAGCTGTTCAGATCCAATGACGACACCGGCCGCGTGAACCGAACGTTGTCGCGGGAGACCCTCGACCGCTTGCGCTAGTTGCAACAGTTGCCGGCGCTTTTCGCTTCCAGAGAACCAGCGATATGTCTGTTTGTTTTGTTCAATCCCTTGTAACATCGTTGATTTTCCAAGCTGTTTGACCGCAGCATCTAACTCATCCTTCGAAAACTCTAGCGTCCGTCCGACGTCTCGCAAAGCGGCTTTGGCACCGAGCGTCGACAATGTACCGATTTGAGCAACGTGATCTTTTCCGTAACGCATCACGAGATCCTCTAATACTTCTTCGCGTCGTTCATCTTCGATATCGATATCGATATCCGGCATGGAAATCCGCTCAGGGTTCAAGAATCGTTCGAATAGTAATCCATATTTCAATGGATCCACCGTCGTGATCCCAAGCGCATAGCTGACAAGTGATCCAGCTGCTGAGCCTCGACCAGGTCCAACGAAAATGC
The DNA here is from genome assembly GCF_018618895.1 of Exiguobacterium sp. s143. Taxonomy (NCBI): domain Bacteria; kingdom Bacillati; phylum Bacillota; class Bacilli; order Caryophanales; genus Exiguobacterium; species Exiguobacterium sp. s143. Next base: position 993,831 of record NZ_JACSMX010000001.1, read on the forward strand.
CTTTCGCTTTTGCACTACGTACGAGTTCTTCAACGATTAAGAAGTAATCAGCAAATCCCGTCTTATCGATGACTGATAGTTCATAAGCGAGACGTTCCCGCGCTTCGTTACTTTCATGACCATGTGCCAGTAACCCTTCCTCAGCACGTTTCCGTAATAACGCATTCGAGTCTTCCGCGATACGTGGCAGTGGACGTTGTTGAAACGGTAATTCCAAGCGTTCAGATGTCGTAGCAAACTGCTCCGCCATCGTAATTTCTCGCTCGGTAAAGTCTTCGAGTAACTCTTCCCGGGTCTTTAAATGCATCAGACGATCTGTCTTTTGGTCTTGGAACGTCGTCGCCTCACCAATCGCACGTATTGCTTGATACGCTGACGCTTCATCTCGACGAATGTAACGAACAGGATCGACTGGGATGGTCTCAACACCAAGCGCTGCTGCTACTTCGCGGTAACGCGCACGACTCTCTCGTTCGACCGTTGAGCGACTAGAGGTCACGCCCATATATGTACGCGCTCCTTGAACGTGTCCCATCCATTGAACGAAGGAACGACGTAGACGCGTCGCATCTTCAGAGGCTTGACGCAGTGGCACGAGCACCGCAATCAGTGATGAAACTTCAGTCTCCTCTTGTTGACTGGCTAGTCGATACAGTTGACGCAGTCCATCAGAAGAAAAAGCAAACCATAAGATACAAAATTCTTCTTCTTCGATTCGCTGCTCCCATCCGACGATCGGTTGCATATTTCGACGCTGACATGCATCGATGAATGCGGGAACTCCTGTCAATGTCGTTTCACAGATGACCGCTCGTCCGATGTGTCGACGGACTAGTTCATCGAGATAGGGCTCGATTCGAACTAAACTCTGCAATGGACTAAACTGCGTTCGAACATTTATATGCATCTTCCATTCTCCTTTCTCTTCTGATGGATGTTTTTAAAAGTTTTCAGAACATTCATATCTAACTGACTCAAGTACTCGCCATCTGATTTATTATTCGATACAATAAGTATAGAAATATCATGACGGGTACGGAAGGAGCGTTTCTCATGATTTTGAATCGCAGTCAAATCGCACGTGAAAAAGTCGAACAATTAAAGCTCGGTGTTACCGCTTTTACTGAAACGGAAGAAATCGCTGAGAAGATTCGCAAATCTGTCGCTGAACTTCAACTGAATGTCATTGAAGATCACACAGATCGTGGCGTTTGGTTCATTCCGCAAGACGAAACAAAAACGCAATAAGCGTAAAAAGGCTGTTCGCTTCGCTTCCTCAATGAGAGGAGTGAGACCGAGCAGCCTTTTTCCATTTAAAACTGGAAGTTAGCAGCGACCTCGTCCAGACGACGGATGACACGTTCGACCTCACTCAACTGTCCAATCGTTGCACCAGACGCCATCGGATGTCCACCACCATTGAATTCTTTTGCTACTTCATTGATGACGGGACCCTTCGAACGAATCCGGACGCGAACCTCCGTGTCCGTTTCAAGGAACAATGCCCAACACTTCATGCCTTTTAAACCGGCAAAACTATTGACGAGCAACGATGCTTGCTCAACCGTCGCCCCGAACTGCTTCAACGTATCTTGTGTCAATACGACATAACCGACACCTTGATCCGTCAATTGAATATGTTGAAGGACATATCCTTGTAAATGAAGCGCTGCAAGTTCTGTTTCGTACATATTGCGATACAACCAGTCCGTATCGATTCCTGCATCAATCAATTGCGCAGCGACTTCAAATGTTCGTTTCGTCGTACCACGGAATTGGAAACGTCCTGTGTCACCGACGATCCCAGCGTAGAATTGAATGGCAGCTGATGTTGGAATCTCGTATCCCCATTCGTTCAATAAATGAACGAGCAATTCCGATGTCGAACTCATCGTCGTATCGACGAGTTGCACTGGTGCGTATGGATCTTCATCCGGATGATGGTCGATTTTAATGACGTCTTTTCCTGTCATCGCAACCTTCCCGTCAATCCGCGCTTGATTCGCTGTATCCAGAATCACGACTAACGCCTCTTTGTATAATTCATCGTCTACTTGATCGAGCTCTCCCATGAATGACAATGATGTCGCCATCTCTCCGGCCGTTAATACCGTTTTGCTAGGGAATTGATATTGTAACGTCAATTGCAAACCGAATTGACTACCGAGTGCATCGGGATCTGGACGTTCATGACGATGAATGATGATCGTATCTGCCGCTTCAATCATTTGTTTGATTTGCTCTTTCACTGTGCACAGCTCCTCTAATCTTGATATGATATGAGATGAAGACAAAAAGGAGGTCCTTTTAACATGCAATTCATCCTCATCGCCCTCATCGTTTTCTCGCTTGGTGGGTATTTGTTAGCAAAACGCCGCGCGTTCCATACGAAAAGCACGAACCGAAAATACTTGTTCAATACGCAAGCGAGCATTTGGTTGAGCTTGTTCGTCATCCTATTCGCCGTCAACCAGTTCGTTTCCGGAAACGGATTAACGACACTCGTCGGGAAAATCGTTTGTTCCATTTTAATCATCGTCGGTGTTGCTTCATTCATCGCCGGATTCATCCGTTACAAAAAGATTTATCCGTATGTCGTCCGCGAGATGGAGCAATCCTGAGCTAGATTCAGAGGAACCGAAGTCCATTGACTTCGGTTCTTTTTGATTCATTTAACGATCGATGAGTTGGGATGTCACGAGTGCCTTCGCAACGATTTGTGTGCCTTGATACATCTCGACATCGACTTTCCCGAATTTTCGACCGACGTCAAAGACATTCGCCCGGATCGTTACCGTGCTCTCGATTTGAACAGGTTTAATGAAATAGATGCTGACGTTCTCGATGACAAGGTCACCTTTTTTCATATGGCGCAACATTCGCGTCGCTCCTTCGACTAGAAGCGTCGTCAACACCCCACTCGAAGCAGTCCCCATGAAGTTCGTCATTTGCGGCGAGACCTCAAGCGATAAGTACGGTCCCCGTTCGTCCTCTGCCGCCTTGATCTGTCCTGTAATTAGATCGTCGAACGTCTCTCCGACTTGTGGCTGACGATTCGCGAGTTGCAGTGCCTTGAGGACGTCTTGACGGCTAATGATCCCGAGCAATCGACCGTACTGGTCGATGACCGGTAACATCTCGATTCCTTCCCAGACCATCTGATGCGCAGAATTCGTGACACTCGTTCGAATACCCACCGTGATCGGATGACGGGTCATGACTTTTTCAACAGCCCAATCATGCGGACGGTCAATGATGTCCTTCGCTGTCACGACACCGACGACCTTCATTTGTTCATCGATGACGGGATAACGGTTGTGTTTCGTCTGCTCATTCAACTCGTGCCAGCGTGAAATCGGATCCGTCGTCTGTAAATAGAACGTATCATGCAACGGAATTAAAATATCCGAAACGAGTAAAATCTCCTTTTTGATCAATCGATCATAAATCGCACGGTTGATCATCGTCGCAACCGTGAACGTATCGTAGGACGTCGAAATGATCGGCAACTCCATCTCATCCGCTAATCGTTTTGCATCCTCCGTCGTATCAAAGCCACCGGTAATCAATACAGCAGCTCCTGCTTCAAGCACGAGTTCATGTGCTTTTTCGCGGTTTCCGATGATGACGAGACTATCGACATCGATATAGCGCATCATGGCTTCGAGCTTCATTGCGCCAATGACGAATTTCGTCAGCGTCTTGTGTAATCCATTTCGACCACCGAGCACCTGACCGTCAACGATGTTCACGACTTCCGCGAATGTCAGCTTCTCGATATTTTCTTTTTGTTTCTTTTTAATCCGAATCGTTCCGACTCGCTCAATCGTCGAGACGAACCCTAAATTTTCTGCTTCCTTGATGGCGCGATAAGCCGTCCCCTCGGATACGGTCAAATCCTTCGCGATTTGTCGGACGGAAATCTTTGTTCCGACATCAAGATCTTCGATATGTCGAATGATCTGTTCGTGTTTCGTAGGCATACTGTATCCCTTCTTTTCCTTTTTTCTACTCTCCTGTCATTATACTGTACTACTCTAAAGATGAAAACGTGTACTAGTCTGATTTACGATAAATGTTTTTCGAACCGGACGATGATATACTTATGTAGAAAATGAGTAGAGAGGTGGAATCATATATGAGCGAACGTACGAACCAAATCAGTGAATTCCTGAAAGAACAAGGAATCGACTTAGCCGTCGTCACTTCGAAGGCAAATGTCTTTTATTTCTCAGGAGTCTACGCTGAACCCCACGAACGTGTCATGGCGGTCCTCGTCGATGTAACCGGCAAACATGTATTATTCTGTCCGGCACTCGAAGCAAGTATCGTTGCAGCGAGTCCTTGGGAAGGAGACGTCGTGACGTATGAGGATCACGAAAACCCGTTTGATCGATTAGCAGAATTATTCGCGACATTCGAACACTCGAATAACCGAATCGGTATCGAAGGGGAACACATGACGTTCAGTCGCTATCAGGAACTAAGCTCACGTCTCGAGAACGCAGCCATTCTTGATATCGGTGAGTCTTTACAAGCGCTTCGTCTGAAGAAAACACCGGAAGAAATCGCTATTCTTCAAGAAGCCGCAGCACTTGCGGACGAAGCAATCGAAATCGGTAAACAAGCGATTCGCCCGGGGATCACGGAAATCGAAGTCATTGCGGAAATCGAATATGAAATGAAGAAAAAAGGTGTCCGCGAGATGTCATTTGATACGCTTGTTTTATTTGGTGCAAACAGTGCTGATCCGCACGGTGTACCCGGCGACCGTGTCATCCAAGAAGGCGACTTCGTCTTATTCGACCTCGGCGTCGTTTGGAAAGGCTACTGTTCCGATATTACACGGACCTTCATTTATGGCGAAGCGAACGAAGAACAGAAAACAATCTATGAAACGGTTCGTCAAGCACTTGAAGCCGCGACAGAAGCGAGTCAGATCGGCACGACACTCGGTTCATTAGATAAGGCAGCCCGTGACGTTATTACAAACGCTGGCTACGGACAGTACTTCACGCACCGTGTCGGTCATGGACTTGGAATCGAGGTTCATGAATTCCCGTCTCTCGCGTCAAACAATCTACTGACGGCTGAAGCTGGTATCGTCTACACACTCGAACCAGGCATTTATGTTCCAGGTGTCGGTGGCGTCCGTATCGAGGATGATATTCATCTCACTGCGGAAGGTCCAGTTGCGTTAACTCGCACACCCAAACACCTTCAATCCATTCCGTCATCTTAACTCAAGACAAACACCTAATCCATCGCTTGGATTAGGTGTTTCTGATTATAGACAAAATGTCTGACTAAAAAAAATGTCTCGTCTTTTCACGCCCTTTCCTCAGGCGAGACACAAGCCAGTTTTCCCGCTTCATTCAAGCAGGAAAACGGGTCTTGTTTGTCTCTGACAGCGCAAAATTGCGCTTTTTCCTGTAGGAGTGGCGTGTGACGCGTCATTCTTTTTATACCGTAGGATCTGAGGAACGTTTTGTTCACTCGACATCGCTTCCTAGGGAAAAACAAGCAAGAGCGACCCTGCAGCGAAGCGAAGCGGCGCGATGCTTGTCCCAGGAAAACGATTCGAGACGAACAAAAAAGCGCAATCCTTCTCGTTAGAGAAAAATTGCACCTTATCTTCAGTCTCAAACATCTAATCCATTGCTTGGATTAGATGTTTTTGCTTATTTACGGGATTGATGGACGACATTGACGCCACCTGTCACATCGAGGATTGCTCCCGTGATCATACTTGATTCTTCTGCCAACAAGAAGGAGATCGCGCGAGCGATATCTTCCCCAACTCCCGTTCTTCCGACCGGCGTCGCCTCATCTTGCTCCGCTTCAGAAATCAACTTCGTCTTATTGTCACCGACGATGTTTCCTGGGTTGACCATGTTGACCGTGATGCCGTGCTCGGCCTCTTCAAGCGCTACACTCTTCGTCAAACTCACCATCCCGCTTTTAGCAGCAGCGAACGCTGCCCGGCATACCCATCCTGGCGCTGTTGCACTCTCTGGAAAGCCATACGTAATGATTCGACCATAGGCTTGCTTACGCATGACGGGTAATACTTGACGTAACAGCCAAAAACTAGCTGTCAGATTCCCAGTGATCACTTCATTCCATTCCTGATCAGTATAATCCACTAATGCTTTTCGTTCGAATATATAAGGTCCTGCATTAAGTATCAACGCATCAATCCGACCTTGCTCGTTGATTGCTTGTTGGGTTGCGCGTTCCAACTCTTCTTGGTTTGTCACATCCGCTTGAATCGTCATGAGATTCGGATGTGTAAATTCGGGTTCGGAACGATGAAACGCTGTCACTTTCCAACCTTCTTCCAGCAACTGGCGTGTCACTCGTTCTCCCAGTCCTTTTGTACCTGCTGTAATTAACGCGTGCCTCATCTTGGCATCGCCCCCTTTCACTGACTCCATCTTACGACGGAACGGAAAGGAAGAACAATTTTTAGAACTCACTGAATGTTTCGTCCGCTCCCAGTAAGAGAATGGTATAATTAGGGTGTACTCATCATATCGATTACGAAGGGATGGATTCATCATGGCAATCGTCTATCATAATGTACTCGTAGCAGTAGATGGCTCAAAAGAGGCAGAACGTGCCTTCGAGACGGCAATCGATGTTTCATTGCGAAATGATGCAAAATTGATCATCGCACACGTCATTGATACACGGACATTCGCAACAGTTGAAGCCTATGACCGCACCATCACGGAACGCGCCGAATCTTACGCGAAGGAATTGCTAGACGAATATGTCAAGACCGCTCAAGATCGCGGTGTACAGGAAGTCGAAGTAGCGATTGAATACGGTTCACCTAAAGTAACGATCGCTAAAAAACTTGCTCCTAATCACGATGCCGATTTAATCATCTGTGGCGCAACTGGTTTGAACGCTGTCGAGCGTTTCTTCATCGGTAGTGTCTCTGAAAGCATTACGCGTTACGCAAAATGTGACGTCTTGATCGTCCGGTTATGAATCACTCTTCTACAAAAAGCCTTTCTCCCTTCATTTCAAAGGAAGAAAGGCTTTTTTGACGACCTACTTAATCAAAAAACCATCGAACCAATGTCCGATGGTTTAAAATCATTTGTATTTTACTGTGACCGTACGACGACCCCAGTTGAATGCTTCTGAACGAGAGTAGTAAAGGATATCCATTTTCTTCCCTTTGATGGCACCGCCAGTATCAGCAGCTGTATACGTCCCTTTTAATTTCCCTTTGTAATACACTTTCACTGTCGAACGAAGTGGAATGACACGTGGATCAACCGCTACGACTTTCTTTTTCGAGCTTTTGATGTTCCAACCGATTGCTGTCAGATTACCACTACCTGGATCATACGGTGTGTAAGCTGTTGCGCTTACGTTCGTGATTGTTTTCCAACCACCTGTCGATTGTTTTTTCGAGCTACTTGATGTTACGACTTTCGAGTAGCTTGCGCTAAGGTAAGCTGTTTTGCCTTTGTAACTTACTTTATACCAGTTACCTGTTTTTGCTTTGTACGATAACGTTTGATTCTTATATAGAAGACCGAGCTTTTTCGAAGAAGTAGTAGCTTTCTGACGAATGACTAGGCTATCGACTGTTGACTTGACGCTTTTCTTAGTTGCAGCCTCTGCTTGAAGACCTGCGAACGAACTGAGTGCTAACACGACCGTTAAAACACTTGCGAGCATCCGTTTCATCATGTATTTTCTCCTCCATCATTGTTTCGTGTTTGTTAACTGAGATTAATATACATGACAAAACGAAGGAGTGCCGTTACATATAGACCACAAAAATATGTCTGTACTATTACTTTTATGTTACAAACGACTCATTTTTTTAAGAAATCGACCTTTTTCGGGTTTATTTTTACAAAGATGACGATTCATTTTTCGTTATATGACAAACATCGTAACAATAGATCGTATGTTCGTATATTCCCATCCTTAGATTTCATCAAAAAAAGGACTGAATCGTTGGAATAACGACTCAGTCCTTTTGAAACGATTATGCGTTTTGAGCAACTAATTCACCAACACGAACCGTGTCGCGTGCAATCATCAATTCCTCATTCGTTGGAATGATGATGACTTTAACTGGTGAGTGTGGGTAGTTAATGAAGAGTTCTTCTCCACGAGCTCCGTTGTTGAGTGATGGATCCCAGTAAACGCCCATGAATTCAAGACCACGTAAGACACGCTCACGGATTGAATCTGAGTTTTCTCCGACACCGGCTGTGAAGATGATCGCATCGACACCGTTCATCTCAGCAGCGTATTGCCCGATGTAACCGTGGATACGGTTCGCGAAGATACGGAGTGCCATCTCTGAACGATGGTTTCCTTCTTTAGCAGCCGTTTGGACATCACGCAAGTCACTTGAAAGACCTGAGAGACCGTAGATTCCAGACTCTTTGTTCATGACGTTCAAGACGTCTTCTGCTGTTTTCCCTGTTTTCTCCATCAAGAATGGAATCAACGCTGGGTCAAGTGAACCAGAACGTGTTCCCATCGTGATCCCTTCAAGCGGTGTGAAGCCCATCGTCGTATCGATTGATTCGCCACCCGAAACTGCTGCGATCGATGCTCCGCTACCTAAGTGACACGAGATCAAACGGAGGTCTTTTAACGGACGACCGAGTAATTCAGATGCACGTTCCGTAACGTATTTGTGGCTCGTACCGTGGAAACCATATTTACGGATACCGTATTCTGTATAGTAATCATACGGCAAGCTGTAAAGGAAGTTTTCTTCTGGCATCGTTTGGTGGAACGCCGTATCGAAGACTGCCACTTGTGGTACTTCCGGAAGCAATGCTTGGAATGCCCGGATTCCGATCAAGTTTGGTGGAATGTGAAGTGGTCCGAGCTCTGTGTACGACTCGATATCGTGCATGACTTCATCTGTAATCAATACAGAGTCTGCATATTTTTCTTTACCATGAAGCACACGGTGTCCAACACCTTTAATCTCATCGTAAGACGAGATGATTCCGAACTCCATTAATTTTTCGAGTGACAACTCGACTGCTTCTTTATGTGTTGCAAGTGGGAGGACATCTGTATACTTTTGTCCTTCACCATATTTGATCGTAAAGATTGCATCGTCTTTACCGACGCGTTCAACGAGTCCGACTGCGATCATCGTTTCGTTCGGCATTTCGAGCAATTGGAACTTCAAAGACGAACTACCTGCGTTTACCGCCATAATTTTTGCCATGATTTTTCCCCTTTTCCATTTGAATCCAATGAACATTCACATCTGTTTAGGTTTTCTTCTATTTCTGTTCTACAACTAGAATAGTCAAATTAACGACAGATTTCAATCACTTTGCGTAATTCATTTTAATTCTGTGTTAATCCATTCATCAATCTGTTTCACCATACCACCAAACGCGCGGGCATCTGTGAACGATGGCAACTCAGCAAGCAATGCTTGTTTTGGCATCTTCATACCGGCTAAATGATTACGGACGATCAAATAACTTTTTGCTGCCTGTTCTTGTTTGAACATCGTGAGCGGCAACTGCAAAATACCGATGACATGCGCTTTGGATTCGAAGTACTGTTTCAACTTCCCTTCCGTATCATGCTGGAAAAGACCGTTCGGGATGACGAAGACACCGAATCCACCTGGTTTGACGTATTGCATCGCTTGTTCAATCAACAAGAAATGACTGTAGCTCATGCCTTCGTCTCGTTTCAAGATGTAAGAAGCGGCAGCCTCTTCATCCGGATAATAACCGACAGGAAGATCAGCCATCGCAAGATCAACTGGATCTAACAATAATGGTCGTAACGCATCTTGATGGGTATACGTGACTGGATAGTCGAGTAATTCCGTTACCGCTGCCGATAAACGAATCAATGTCTCATCCACCTCGACCGCCTCAGCAGATGTACCTGTCGAAAGTTGACTTAAGACAGCATGTAACATGCCACCTGTCCCACTCCCCAACTCAAGTAGTCGGATGTCCTCCTTACCTACCAATTTCCCGATTAGATAACCAGCAAACAAAGCGACGCTATCTGGCGTCGGCAAATGGTTCGGTTGCGCTTGTTTCATCCCTTCTAGAATAGCAAGCGATACTGCCTTCCGAATGACTTCTTTGTCTACATTTTCAGTATGACGATCGTTCAATCGATCAATCACCGTCGTCAACGCTTCTAAATAGGGCATATCAAGATCACGTTCAATTTGTTTTGTTTGACGTGTTAATTCCTTATATAACTTTTCTAACGGCTCCATGTACGTCATCCTCTCCAAAACGAAACGGCCCCCCGTAGAGCGGGAGCCGTTTCTATCATTAGTTCCATTGTAACGCTTCAGCGGCGTTTGTAAACCATTCTTACTTCGCTTCACGTGCTGCAGCGAGTGCTGCTTCGAAATTGACTTCGTCTGTTGATTCTTCAAGATATTCAACGTACGTAATCTCGTTGTTTGAATCAAGAACGAAAACAGAACGGGCAAGCAGGCGTAATTCTTCGATGGCTACGCCATACTGTGTACCGAATGAAAGATCACGGTGATCAGACAACGTCACGACTTGATCGAGACCGCTTGATGCGCACCAGCGACGTTGTGCGAATGGAAGGTCGTTTGAAACCGTCATGACCGTCACACCTTCGATTGTTGCTGCTTCTTCATTGAATTTACGTGTTTGCGCATCACAAACGCCTGTATCGATCGATGGGACGACGCTGATGATCCGGACACCTTGATATGTATCACGTGTTACCGGTGATAAGTCGTTAGCTAACACTTGAAAGTCAGGTGCTGTTTGTCCGACTTGAACCGCTGTTCCTTGAAGTGTGATTGGATTTCCTTTAAACGTTGCCATTATGAATTCCCCTTTTCCCCTGATTGGATATACTATATTTTCTATTTAACTATAGGAATGATCCGCGAAGATGGCAAGCATTCTGCCATAATTGATGGACTTCAGTACCCGTCTTTCTAAAAAACAGGTATAATGAAAGAGTTCATGAAACGCTTTCAAGGGGGAATTGACCATGGCTCGAAATAATGTCTACCTGTACTACCGAAATACACAAAGACACGAGACGCAGGTGCGAAAGTTGATTGATGTCGGTACACGATACGGACTGAACGTCGTCCAAGATCACCGACAAGCAAACATCATCGTCTCGATTGGTGGAGATGGGGCTTTCTTGCAAGCGGCACGCTTCACAGGTTTCCGTGATGATGCGATCTATGTTGGATTCGCTGAAGGACCAAACTCGTTCTACTGTGATTTTGATATCAATGATCTTTCTGCGGTCGAAGCCATCTTTAAAGAGACAGGCAACCGTGTCTCCGATGGTGAAATCGAAGTACGTCGTTATCCACTGCTCGAAGCATCCATCAACGGTGGACCACCGATGCTCTGTCTGAACGAATGTTCCGTGAAGTCGAGCATCATCAAATCACTCGCAATCGAAGTCTATATCGACGACTTCCTGTTTGAGACATTCCGCGGGGACGGAATGGTCATCTCAACACCAACGGGCTCTACGGCTTATAATAAGTCACTCTCTGGTGCGATCGTCGATCCATTGATTCACTGTCTTCAAGTCAGCGAAATTGCTTCCGTCAACAACAACCGGTACCGGACACTCGGTTCTGCTTTCCTACTGAACCGTGGACGGAAACTTTCGTTACGCATCATCGAGGACGGAAACGACTATCCGATCATCGGGATGGATAACGAAGCACTCAGTCTCACACGAACAGATTCAGTCGATATCCAGCTTTCTGAAAAAGAACTGAAAACCGTCAAATTGACGAACAATACATTTTGGCATAAGATTCAACGCTCGTTCTTATGACAATAAAAAAATCTGCCTCCTCGGGGCAGATTTTTTTATTGCGTCTTCCGTTACGTCACCCTTTATACTCCAATCAAAGGAGGTACACAAATGATGTATTCCACTCAGGAAATCGCCAAACTGACCGGCGTCACAAAACGAACACTCTATCATTATGAGACGATCGGTCTCCTCGTGCCAAAGCGTACCAATGCTGGTCACCGAAGTTACAGCAGAGAGGATCTTTTACGTTTACAACAAATCCTGCTCTACCGCTCTCTTGATTTCCCACTGTCAGAAATCCAAAGATTACTCACGCAATCTGATTCCAATCATCATACGACACTGAAAAAGCAGATTGCACTCCTTCAAAAAAAAGCTTCGCATTATCAAATGCTTGCTCGACTCGCTGAACAGACATTACTCACCTTAAAAGGAGGAATTCCGATGAAAGACGAACAATTATTCCGCGGTTTGCGTCACGAAGAGATCGTTACGCATGAAAAGCAACATGCAGATGAAGTTCAAAAACACTATGGCGACACAGACGCTTATCGAATCAGTGCAAAAAGACAACAACAACGAAAGCCGAAAGAGAAAGAACAACTGAGCAGCATGCATAAGCAACTCGATCAGCGCTTGACGACCCTTTACCGCGAAGGGCACGCGACGACGGATCCAGACGTTCAACAAGTCGTCAAAGAACAACATGATTTCATCGATACGTATTATTACCCGTGCGCATTATCTCTCTTTGCCTCACTCGGTCAGATGTATGTGTCTGACGAACGATTCCGTGCCTATTACGATGCGTATGCCCCCGGACTATCCACGTTCTATTCGGAAGCTATTTCACACTATACGCAAACATCACACTAACGCGGCTTCCGCCTGATAAACGGTTTTTCCAGCTTGGACCGTCTCGACCAAACGGTTATTCAAGATGGCTTCCCCACGCAAGCGATAGAAGTCTTCTTCAAAGATGACGAAGTCGGCATCATAGCCTGGTAAGAGCAATCCTTTTCGACCGTGTGTTTCCGTCGCGAGATGTGGATTTTTCGTAAAGAGCAACAAGGCTTCAAACATCGATAACGTCTCGTTCGTCTTATTGACACGCCCTGCCGTTCCTTCCGTCGCTGCATAAAGCGACCGTCGGACATCGGGGTCAGAGATCGGCGCATCTGCTCCGCCGCACAACAGTGCGCCGGTCTCAGCTAACGAACGTAAACGATAACTCCAGTCTAAGCGGTTCAAGCCGAGTCGATCGACGATGAAGTCGGCGTCATCTAGTAAAAAGACTGGTTGAACGTCAATCAAGACCGGTAACTTCCGAATTCGCGCAAGCGTTTCTGGTCGGACGACCGTCGCATGAATGATGCGATCTCGTTTCCCTTTTGGTGCCGGATACTTCTCGAGCACCTGTACGAACCGCTCGATCGCTAAATCACCGATGACATGTGCCGCGACTGTGAACCCGTAACTACGTGCGCGTTTGACGAGTTGTTCGAGTTGTTCTGGCGTATGCACTTCGATACCACGTGTCGTCGGATCATCGGAATAACCACGACCGAGAAGAGCTGTTCGTCCTCCGAGCGCGCCGTCGACGAACAGTTTCATCGCACCGATTGACATCGTTGACGGTAAAGTAGGTTGTTGTTGTACGAACTCATCGATGACAAGATGATGCACGAGCAGATGCGTATGGAAGCCTGTCTCTTGCGTCACTTCCTTATAAGCTTGCAAGATGTCCGCGACATCCCCGTGATACGACAAGTCTTCTGTGTGTGCCGCAATGATGCCATATTGGTATAAGCTCTTAATCGCTGACCGAAGGGACGCTTTATTCCGCTCCAAGTTTCCAGCTTGTAACGCATATAAAGGTTCAAGCGCCGCATCGTACAAGAATCCGTCAGCTTCTCCATTATCCGATAAACCGACCTTTCCACCTTCGATGACAGTCGACGCTTTATATCCGAGCTGTTGGAATAAGACATCGTTGACAAGTGCTGTATGCCGGTCTGTTCGTTTCAACAAGGCAGGTGCGTCAGGGAACAACTGATTGAGCCACGCCTTCGTCGGTGCACGATCAAGCTTCGTTTCGTCATAGCCTTCTGCCACATGGATTCCATTGACTGGTTCCGCCTTGAGAAAAGCTTGTCCTAACGCTTCAAGCGTCGTATAACGCGAGGCATCGACACGATTGATCGCTTCCCCGTAACCGATCAGATGAATATGCGCATCTGTAAAGGCTGGATATACAGCTTTTCCGTTCAAATCGTAAATCTGATCAATACGTCTACCGAAACGGCGGCGTAGCTTTCCTTCCTCCCCCATCGCGATGATCCGCGTTTTCTCGACGAACATCGCTGAATGGACATCCTCTTCGTGTGCCATCGTGCGAATCAATCCGTTTACGTATAGTGTTCCCATTCCACTCACTCCTCTTTTTACAAAAATAGGGTGACCATGACGGTCACCCTGAATTGTCGATCCTGATTTAAACGTGCAATGTTTCTTCTGGTGCACACGACCGTTTAATACGTTCGATCGCGGCCGGATCGTATTCATTTAGGACACGTTCCGCTAAGACAATCGTTCGTTCATAGTCTCCCGCTAAGAACTTCGTTTCCGCGATCGTCAGCGACATATGTATCTCGTTGTCGTGGCGACGGTACCGGTTCGCATACTGGACGAGCCGTTCGGCATACGTGACTTCGAACACTAATGTATCTAACCGTTCTTGCACATGTTTAAACGTTTCTTGGACGTCTTGACTTTGTGCGACGATCGATCGAACGTTAAACGGTAACTCCTCTAACCGTGTTTCAAGCGTCTGCAGTGAACGATTCGCATTTCGAAGCGCTTCTTCCACCTCAGCCGGTAAGTTCGGTAATCCGAGTCGTTTTAGACGGAGACGTGTTTGCGACAGCTGATGACGCCATTCGACGATTCGTTCGCGAACTTCCGTCTCTTCTTTTCGAAGTGCCTGGAGTTCGACCGTAAAGCGTTCGTACTGAATCATCAACTGTTCTTCGAGGCGAATCGCATCGCGCATCTGATCTTCGAGCATACTGAACGGGATGATTTTTCCGGCAATCGACTCATCGAGATCTTTTGCTGCTTCAAAGAGCAGCTCTTCGTCACGCTGAATCGTTTCATAGTGAATCCCTAAATCTGCTGAGATTTCATATTTTTCACGTAAGATACTGAACTCTTGTGCCAATTGATGAATCCGTTCACGCATCCGTAGCGCTTTTTGTTTCAAGAATTGGTTTTCTTTTTTCACTTGATGACGCGCATCGACCTCACGACGGAACGTATCATACATTTGATCCACATCGGCCGATAACTGTTGAATCGCCTCTTCCAAACCATCGACTTCTAGCATTTCGATTTTTTCAGAAAGGCTCAGACGTTGTTCCTCGAACCGTTTGATCTCGGATTGGAGACCGAGTGGTTCAAGTGGATACCCATCTAACGACATTTCCTTATAGCCTGCTCCGAGCTGATCAATCCGTTGACGTAATTCATGAGCAAGAATCTTCCATTGTTTCGGTACAAGTTCGACGAGTTGACGCGTCGTTGCTACTTCTTGCTCGAGTAGCAAGCTTGTTTCATACGCCTTCGTCACTTCACCTGAAGCTTCGTACTGACACATCTCATTCCAGTGCGCATCGATTTGTTCACTCCGTTCTTCGAGACGCGCAAGCGCCGGACCGAATGAGTTCGCTTGAATCAATAATGATTTCCGAACTTGCCCTGAATCGGCTTCCCCTTGCGCTTTCAGTTCGGCTAGAACCGATTGATTCGTTTTGAACGTCGACATCTCGACGAGCATCTCATCGATCAACCCTTCGAGTTCCGCAATCAATTGTTCCGTTACTTCGAGGTCATTCTTGACGGCGATGAAACGATATTTATCGAGCGCTTCCTCCGCCCGGTAAAGGGTCTCATCGATTTGGGCGACGTGGACCGTTAATAACTCTTCCCACGCTTGATGCCAGGAGCTGAACTTCGTCTCCGTCTCACCCGCCATCGGTAGTTGCTTTAAGTCCTGCAACTCCTTTGGAATCGATGCACTGACGATGCCTTGTTTGCGCATATCAAGTTCATCGATTTTCGTGTAGTATTTTTTTCGACTGATCATGCTAAATAGCATGACGAGTAATACGATGACGATGACTCCGATCACCCATGCCCACATTTGTCACGACCTCCACTCTGTCCTACGACTTTAGATTTTCTCTAAATCGCAATAATCTTATCCTTATAATAGTATAGCGCAACCGTTTTGCATAGATTTACAAGGGCTTTTCCTGATTTCTTCCGCTGTTTTGAATCCTTTTTCCAAAAATCAATTGTTTGTCAGCTACGCGAAAACTCGTTAAACTAAAAAAAATACGCTTTTTACGGGAGGAATTTTTATTATGTTCGAAACAAAGACATATGAAGGTGACCGGACGAAACAATACGACATGCTCTCAAAACAACTCGATGCGCTATTAATGGGAGAAGACAATCAAGTTGCAAACTTATCGAATGCGAGCGCGTTGCTCAACCAGTTCCTCGACCGTATCAACTGGGTCGGCTTCTATTTGACGGATACGGAGCAAAACCAACTCGTCCTCGGACCGTTCCAAGGACTTCCAGCATGCGTCCGTATTCCATTTGGTCGTGGTGTCTGCGGAACGTCCGCAGCAGAACAGACGACACAACGAATCGAAGATGTGCATCAGTTCCCAGGTCACATCGCATGTGACGCAGCTTCGAATTCAGAAATCGTCATTCCACTCGTCAAAGACGGACAAACGATTGGTGTCCTCGATATCGACAGCCCAGAATTCAACCGTTTCGACGAAGTCGATCAAGCTGGTCTAGAAGCATTCTGTACGACACTGCTTCGCCATCTGTAATTCTGATTGACAGTCGATTGTCCACACCGTATACTTGTAAAAGTGCAGAAATGATAACGATAGCGGTCAAATCGCTTACGTATCACATTTCATGACTCGGTGAATAACCGGAGGGGCATCGTGTAACTTTGCTATCAAGCGAGGGTGCCACATCATGAAATGGGCGTAATGTGGGTTTGATGGCGTTATTATTTTTATGCAAATAATAACGAACAATAAGGAGGAGTCTTATTATGGCTCGCTATACAGGTCCAGCTTGGAAACTCTCACGTCGTCTCGGTATCTCACTTACTGAAACAGGAAAAGAAATCGCAAAACGCCCTTACGCACCAGGTCAACACGGTAACAGCCGTCGTAAAGTATCTGAGTACGGTCTTCAACTTCAAGCGAAGCAAACACTTCGTCACATGTACGGAGTAAACGAACGCCAATTCAACCGTATCTTCAACGATGCTGGCAAAATGCCTGGTATCCACGGTGAGAACTTCATGTTCTTACTCGAAGCACGTCTTGATAACGTCGTTTACCGTATGGGTATGGCTCGTACACGTCGTGCTGCTCGTCAGCTCGTCAACCACGGTCACATCCAAGTTGATGGACAACGCGTTGATATCCCATCATTCCGCGTGAAACCAGGTCAAACGATCTCAGTTCGCGAAAAATCGAAGAACTTTGTCGTTATCAAAGAAGCACTCGAAGTTGCTCCAGCAACTAAAGACTTCGTTACTTTCGATGCTGAGAAGCTCGAAGGAACGTTCGTCCGTCTTCCTGAGCGTTCTGAATTGAACGATCAAATCCAAGAACAACTCGTCGTCGAGTACTACTCACGTTAATCGATTGTTCCAGCACTCACTTCGGTGGGTGCTTTTTTTATGCCTATGACTAAAATGTATACCTGGTCTTAAAAAAAGAGTGACGTCATTCATTCGTTTGTGTTAACCTTTAAATATACATAGTTAACACAAACAGAAAAGAGGACTTCATTTATGAAAACAAGAGATTTAACATTCGTCGCCCTTGGTGCTGCCATCATCGCAGCCGTCAGTTCTTTGCCACAAATTCAACTTGTCGGCGCTGTTCCGATCACGCTCCAGATGCTCGCGATCATGACGGTCAGCGCGATTCTCGGCGGAAAACGTGGTGGACTCGCTGTCTTAATCTTCTTATTACTCGCAGCAGCTGGTCTACCGGTGCTTGGCGGAAAAGGCGGACTAGCCCCATTCGTCGGACCAACCGTTGGTTATTTGATTGCCTTTCCGATTGCTGGATTCTTCATCGGTCTTGTTGCTGAAAAAACGCGTCGCTTCGTTCCCCTCTTCATCGGGATGATCGTCTTTGGTCTTGGTTTAGTCTACTTGCTTGGAACATTTGGTCTAATGGCTGTACTCGATCTATCGTTCAAAGATGCTTTTGCGATTAACTATCCTTTCGTCTTATGGGATACGATCAAAGCTGTCATTGCCACGACGATTGCCGTTCGCTTGTTGCCACTCCGTTTATTCCGAACAGCTTAAAAAAAACGCTCTCTGCATCTAAGTGCAGGGAGCGTTTCGTATATCATCAAGCATGCTCGACGACGAAGTATTTTTTCTTTCCGCGACGTACGATCGTAAAGCGACCGATTGCATCAGCTTCCGTGATTTCTTTCGTTAAATCTTGCTCGCGTTCTCCGTTTAGGTAGATTGCACCGTTCGTGACGTCTTCACGTGCTTGACGTTTTGACGGACTGATCTTCGCCTCAACGAGAACGTCGACGAGGTTTGTCGCTTCACCGAGTGTAAAGCGCGGCATTCCTTTGAACGCATCTTCGATATCTTCGACTTGCAACGATTTAATATCTCCACTAAAGAGTGCTGTCGTAATACGTTGTGCTTGTGTCAGACCTTCTTCACCATGGACGAGAACGGTCATCTCTTCTGCGAGACGACGTTGCGCGACACGCTTCTCTGGTGCTGCCTTGACTTCTTCTGCGAGCGCGTCGAGTTCTTCGTGCGTTAAGAACGTGAAGTATTTCAAGAACTTGATGACGTCAAGATCGTCAACGTTGAACCAGAATTGGTAGAACTCGTACGGTGACGTTTTGTCAGCGTCTAACCAAACCGCACCACCTGCTGTCTTACCGAATTTTTGACCGTCTGCTTTTGTAACAAGCGGTACCGTCAAACCGAATGCTTTTTCTTCATGACCCGCACGACGAATCAATTCCATCCCTGCTGTGATGTTCCCCCATTGGTCACTTCCTCCGACTTGAAGGCGGCACCCTTTGTCTTCGTAGAGTTTCAAGAAGTCAAACGATTGAAGTAACATGTATGAGAACTCAGTGAATGAGATCCCGTTTTGAAGGCGTGAGTCAACAGAATCTTTCGCAAGCATGTAGCTGACCGGGAAGTGTTTTCCGATATCGCGTAAGAAATCGATGATCGTCAAATCTTTCGTCCAGTCCAGGTTATTGGCGATCGTGACCGGGTTCTCCCCTTCAAGCGGTAAGAAACGTGACAACTGGCCCTTAATCCGATTCGCGAACTCTTCGACGATATCCGATGTATTCAACGAACGTTCTGTTGCGCGACCACTCGGGTCTCCGATCATTCCCGTTGCTCCACCAACGAGACCTACGACATGGTGACCTGCTTGTTGGAATCGCTTTAAGACTAAGATCGGCAACAAGTGTCCGATATGCAACGAATCTGCTGTTGGATCAAAGCCTGTGTAAAGCGTCGTTGGTGTCTCGAGTAATGTCTTCAATCCTTCTTCATCCGTCATTTGGTTAATTAAACCGCGAAATTCTAAATCCTCTAGTAACGTCATTGTGTCTCCTCCTAAAGTTCACTTTTAACAATAAAAAACCGCCCCTTCGTCTAAGACGAAGGGACGGAAGATTCCGTGGTACCACCCTGATTGCCCTTTACATAAAAGGACCACTTGGTTCGTCGATAACGGGACGGACCGCTTGATTTCTCAAGAAACTCCTGGAAGCGTAATTCGTAAGTTCACTGTGTCCTAGTTCGCAGCACCACTAGGTCTCTGTCACAGGGAGTGACTTACTACTGTATTCCGATCACTGTTTAACGTAGTATATGAAAATAAGATGGTTTCATGATACGTCGAAGACGAATCCGCTGTCAAGTCCGATTTCACTGGTGGATTTATGGTATAATACGTCTATCTGTGATTTAATATTAATTTACACCTAAGTTTAAGATGCAAAGGAGATCATTTATGCGCGAGAACTGGTTCAAGTTTTGGAATCACCCCCGGACGAAAGCCGTTCGGCACTGGTCGAATATCACATACGATGTTTCGTGGAACATCATTTTATTCCTCATCATAGCAGTCCTTCTCATCGGCAGCTTCTCTGTCGGAGCGGCTGGAGGATATTTCGCTTCCCTCGTCAAAGATACGAAAGCACCACCTTTGACTGAGATGAAACAAGAAGTGAACAGTTATGCGGTGACAAGTCAAATTTATTGGGGAAGTGGCGAAAAGCTGACGAACATCTCAACGGATGAAGAACGTCAGCCGGTTGATATCAAGAATATCTCCCCTTATTTAATTGATGCGCTTCTATCAACGGAAGACGTAGATTTTTATCAACATGATGGAGTCGTTCCAAAAGCAACTTTACGAGCAGTCTTACAAGAATTGACGAATTCAGCGTCACGCACCGGCGGAAGTACGCTGACACAACAATTAATTAAAAACCAAATCCTGACGAACGAAGTTTCATTCGAACGGAAAGCAAAAGAGATCATCTTAGCGCTCCGCCTTGAAAATGCGATGTCAAAAGATGAAATTTTACAGGCATATTTGAATGTCGTCTCATTCGGACGAAATTCACTCGGGCGTAACATCGCCGGTATCGAAGCTGCCTCCCAAGGGGTCTTCAACAAATCAGCGAAAAAACTGACGTTACCACAAGCAGCTTTCCTCGCTGGTATTCCGAAAAACCCTTACTACTACACACCTTATCTACAAGGCGGTGTCGTCAAAAAGGACTTGACGCCAAGTGTCAATCGGATGAAGACCGTGTTGAAGCGAATGTATGTCGCAAAAAACATTACGAAAGAACAATATGAAAAAGCAATCAAACACGACATCACGAAAGACTTCGCGAAACAGTCGAAACGTTCGCGTGACACGTATCCGTATGTCTATGATTTAGCAGAACGTGAAGCGACGAAGATCATGACGAAGTACTTGATGAAACAAGATGGTGTGAAAGAAGACGAAGTCAAACCGTCTGAACTGGCAGAAGTCCGGGCAAACTATCAAGATCAAGCACTGGTTGCACTCCGTCAAGGTGGATACAAAGTTCACATGACGCTAGATAAAAAAATTCATGAATCGATGCAACAACCTGCGAAGAACAACGGGAACTTCCCTGGTGGCATGCAGTACAAACAAGTCGTCGATCCAAAAACGAAAAAAACCGTTTCGAAACAAGATCCAGAAGAAACAGCAGCAGTCATGGTTCAGAATGAGACGGGGCGTATCCTCGGATTCGTTGGTGGACGTTACCTTGATGGAAAAGCCGATGATTTTAACCGAGCATTCCAAGCGAAACGTCAAATCGGGTCAACGGCAAAACCAATTCTCGTCTACTCGAACGGGATTGAAAATCGTTTGATCACTCCGGCATCTACCGTCAATGATGAAGAGTACTACTACCAGACCGTACCACGTCAACCAGGTGATCGTCCGATCAAGAACGAAGGTGGACGTTATCGTGGAAACGTGACGGTTCGTACAGCACTTGAACTCTCATTGAACGTACCTGCCGTTAAGATTTACGAGAAGATGAACATGTCGAACTCGATTCAAAAACTCGTCGATATGGGTGTTGAAGTACCGGATGCGATTCGTTATGCTCCTTCGGCGGCACTCGGAACGATGGAGATTACACCGGTCGAACTTGCTGGTGCTTACGCGACACTCGCCAACTATGGTGAATTCGTGCAACCATACGTCATTTCGAAAATTACGAAAGACGGAAAAGATATCTATAAAGCAAAACCGAAGAAAAAACGAATTTATGAACCACGAACAGCTTACCTGACACTTGATATGATGCGTGGCGTCTTCTCAAAAGGCACAGCAACGTTTGCAAAAGATCGATTGAACGTTCCTGGAGATTGGGCTGGTAAGACAGGTACGACGAACGATGTCAAAGACTCTTACCTTGTCGGTTCCACTCCTGGTGTGACGCTTGCCGTTTGGACAGGACACGATCAGAACAACTCGCTCATCGGTCCAACGACCTATTACCAACGAACACAAACGCTGTGGTCACAAATGGCGAATGCGACGTATGCCGCGAACAGTAGTTACTTCAAATCCGGTGCCCGCTTCACACAACCATCTTCTGTAACAGCAAACGACTTCAAGAACAGTGGTCGCTTCAAAGAAGAAGATAAGAAGAAAAAAGCGGAAGAAGCAAAGAAAAAAGCCGAAGCGAAGAAAAAGAAAGAAGCAGAAGAAAAGAAAAAAGAAGCTGACGCACAGAAGAAAGAAGAGCAACAAAAAGAACAAGATCAGGCTAAAGAAAAAGCGGAAGCTGATGCTAAGAAAAAAGCAGCCGATGACGCCAAGCGTGCTGCCGATGCAAAAGCAAAAGCCGAAGCAGAGGCAAAAAAGAAAGCGGAAGCGGACGCTAAGAAACAAGAAGCTGATGCTAAGAAAAAAGAAGCAGAGGCGAAGAAACAGCAAGAACAACAGAAGAAACAAGATGAAAAGAAAAATGATGCTGCTTCTGAAAACTAACAAAAAGGATGAATCACCTGTCACGGTGATTCATCCTTTTTTACGTTCAATCTTCCATCGTCGACAAATCGCCTGTTTCAAGATTCAACTCCCATGCTTTCAGGACACGGCGCATGATTTTACCACTTCGTGTCTTCGGCAATTTATCCCGGAAATCGATTTCTCTCGGTGCCGCGTGAGCAGCCAGCCCCTCTTTGACGAATGCTTGGATTTCTTGTTTTAGTTCATCCGTCGGCTCGTAACCATCACGTAAGGCAATGAACGCCTTGATGATTTCACCGCGGACTGGATCTGGTTTCCCGATGACACCGGCTTCTGCGACAGCTGGGTGCTCGACGAGACGACTTTCGACCTCGAACGGACCAACCCGTTCTCCAGCCGTCATGATGACATCATCGACACGTCCTTGGAACCAGAAGTAACCTTCGTCATCCATATAGGCAGAATCCCCTGAGACATACCATCCTTTAAAGAAATACGATTCATATTTCTGCGGATTGTTCCAAATTTGACGCATCATCGATGGCCATGGTGTTTTTAAAGCAAGATTCCCCATCCGAAATGGCGGTAACTCATTTCCTTGATCATCAATGATCGCAGCCTGAGTTCCTGGAATCGGTTTCCCCATTGATCCCGGTTTGATGTCCATCGACTTGTAGTTACAAATCATCATCGCGCCCGTCTCCGTCATCCACCATGTATCATGGATCCGTTGATCAAAGGCTTCTTTCCCCCAACGAATGACTTCCGGGTTCAACGGTTCTCCGACAGACAATACATGACGAAGACTTGAGAGATCATGATGATTTGCAACATCCGCTCCTGCTCCCATCAACATCCGGAAAGCCGTTGGTGCGCTATACCAGACCGTTACCTTGTACTTCTCGATGACACTGTACCAGAAATCCGGATTGAACCGTCCACCGACGACGATGTTCGTCGCGCCATTCAAGAATGGTGCGAAGATACCGTAACTTGTTCCTGTGACCCACCCCGGATCAGCCGTACACCAGTAGACATCATCTTCTTGGAGATCAAGTACCCATCGGCCTGTCATTAAGTGCTGAATCATCGCATTTTGAACGTGGAGGACACCTTTTGGTTTCCCTGTCGATCCTGAAGTGTAGTGCAGGATCAATCCGTCTTCACGATCTAACCAGACCGGTTCGAATACATCGGATGCTTGCTCGAACGCTTTGCGGAAATCGAGTAATGTGTCCGATTCTTCGACATCTTCGTCGACAAGTACTACCTTTTCAAGTGATTCCAGTTCCCCAACTGGAACACGTGGGAGCAATGCCTTCGTCGTCACGAGTAACTTCGCTTCAGAATCAAGCAAGCGATCACGGACCGCTTGTTCCATGAATGCTTCAAATAACGGACCGACGATTGCGCCTACCTTCAGTGCGCCAAGCAAGGCAAAATACAATTCCGGTGAACGTGGCATGAAGATGAAAATACGGTCACCCGTTTTGACCCCTGCATCGACTAATACGTTTGCCGCTTTATTCGTCAATCGTTTCATATCTGCATATGTGAATCGTTGTTCCGTCGTTCCATCGAAATAGATCAGCGCATCCTTGTTCGCCCGCTCGCCTTCTGCGTGGCGGTCGATTGCTTCATGAGCCATGTTGACTTTCCCCGTTGTCGCCCATGAAAAGTACTGCTCAGCATCTTTCCAGTCGTACGTGTTCGTTTCATCATACTCTGCTAACCAATGCTTCCCCGGAAGCGCTTTCAAAACTTTCATGTCTCGTTCCTCCCCTTCTATGTTTTCCTCTTTATTATAAGCTAGTTATCCGTCAGTTCAATCCATTTGCCGTCAATTTGTTAAAAAATCCCTCTCTTTGCTCAAGCGCTTTCGTCTATAATGAATAGGAAGGTGGTGACGCTTACATGTTTGAAAAACAATTCAATCATCGGACGCATGAAACATCACTCGGTCCTGTTGACATCGAAGGTCCCGTACCGAGTCAAACACTAGCAATGTATACACTCGATTCAGGGTTGACGGCTTTTCGTCCACCCGCTGAACAACATCAAGCGCTCGTTGAGATTGCAGACCTTGAGGAAGGACGGATCATCGTCGCCCGTCAAGGAACGGAAATCATCGGTTATGTGACTTACTTATACCCTGATCCATACGAAACGTGGAGCGAAGGAAACAATCCGTACATCTTGGAACTCGGAGCGATCGAAGTCTCCTCTCGGTTTCGCGGACAACAGATCGGTAAAAAATTGCTTGAAATCTCTATGCTCGATCCAGCTATGGAACACTATTTGATTTTAACGACTGAATATTATTGGCATTGGGACTTAAAAGGGAGCGGACTATCGGTCTGGGATTACCGAAAAATCATGGAGAAGATGATGAACCATGGTGGTCTTGTCTTCTTCCCGACCGACGATCCGGAAATCGCCTCCCATCCTGCCAACTGCCTGATGGCGCGTATCGGAAAACACGTCTCACCTGAAGTCGTCGCTCATTTTGATGCGCTACGCTTGAGAAGACGTTTCATGTATGACTGAGCTCGAGGAGGAATCGTCATGTTAATCGAACAAATCATGAATACGACGTGCATCACGATGCAACCGACGAATTCCATCGCGCATGCGGTCGAACTCATGCAACGTCATCAGATTCGTCATGTTCTTGTCGTCAATGCCCGCCATGAACTCGTCGGTCTTGTCGGACTAAAGGAAATTCAAAGCGCAAGTAGTATCTTTCATCCGGATACGGCAAAACAAGACCTACAGTATCCGGTCTCAAGCATCATGATTGAAAGTCCTGTCACGGCTCACCCGCTCGATTTTCTCGAAGATGCGGCTGTGCTGTTTTATGAATATCGATTGACGTGTCTGCCAATCGTCCGCGGTCGACGCCTTGTCGGTGTCGTCACGGAAACGGATTTGTTGCGGACATTCGTTCAATTGACGGGTGCACTCGAACCAAGTTCTCAAATCGAAATCCGTGTTGAGAACACTGCTGGAACATTAGCAAAGATTGCCGCACTGCTTGCCAAAACGAATATCAATATCTTAAATGTACTCGTATATCCAACAGACGATCCGTATGTCCGGATCGTTGCGTTTCGTGTCCAGACGATGAATCCGATTCGGATCATCGAAAAGTTGCGCAAAGAAGGATTCGATGTACTTGGACCGGATGTGAGCAGATGAAGGATTTTGCCTATCTGTACAGTCCTGAAGAGGCGACTTATCGGTTTTCGGAGACACATCCATTCAATCCGATTCGCCTCGAATTAACGGTTTCTTTGCTTGAAGCGATGCATCAATTAGATGACATTCCTTGTATCGCGCCACGTCATGCGACTGATGAAGAATTGTCACTCGTTCATGATCAGGATTATATTGCTGCCGTCAAAGCAGCCGGGACCGGAGCATTAACGCCTCTGAAGGCACAGATGTATGGTCTTGGGACAGAAGACACCCCTTTGTTCCAGGGGATGCATTCGGGCGCTTCTCTCCTTGTCGGCGGCACGATCGAAGCATGTGACCTCGTCTTATCTGGTCAATATAAACGGACCTTTCATATCGGTGGCGGCTTGCATCACGGATTCCGTGGGCGTGCCTCTGGTTTTTGTGTCTATAACGATACCGCTGTCGCCATGGCAGCCATGATTGAAAAATATCACTGTAAAATTCTTTATGTCGATACGGACGCTCATCATGGCGATGGAGTACAATGGGCCTTTTATAATCGAAAGGACGTCATGACATTGTCTCTCCATGAGACGGGTCGCTACTTGTTTCCAGGAACGGGAATGGTGACGGAACGAGGGTCTGAAGAAGGATATGGATTTAGCTGGAACGTGCCACTGGACGCCTTTACGGAAGATGATTCGTTTTTACTCGCTTATGAGACGGCACTCTTTGAAGCCTGTGAATTGTTCCAACCGGATCTCATCATTACGCAAAATGGTGCCGATGCACACGCGCTTGATCCATTGACTCATTTATCCTTAACGATGAAAAGTTATGAGCAGATCCCTCAAATCGCCGTCGCTGCAGCAAATAAATATACGAATGGAAAAATCGTTGCTTTAGGAGGCGGTGGCTATGACTGGTATCGTGTCGTCCCCCGCGCGTGGAGTCAAGTTTTTGCTGCCATGACCGGACAAGCTCCGTTTCGTGGAGAGATTCCTACTTCATGGCAAGAACGTTGGAGTGGGCAAGAAACACCCCCACCAACACACTGGCATGATCCAACACCACTCTACCCCGCCATTCCGCGACGACCTGAAATCGAAGAAAAAAATTGGGAGACTGTTAAACGACTAATTTGGCCGTTCGTGAGCGATGAACGTAAGAAACAATTGACTGCGACTTCCCCTTACTCCGTTGATTAATCGACTTTATATCTTCACATTTATTTCGTTCGGAGTTCACAACTTGTTGCTATACTAAATATGGAATTTTTACTTAGTAAATGAATAATAGTTGGGGGAATCATCATGAAAAAGGCATGGCTTTATTCCGGTCTTATTCTATCGACGGGGATCGTACTCGCAGGGTGCGGCAATGAAAAACAGGCAATGGATCACGATAACATGCAAGGGTCAGGAAAACCGACGGTCGAGGTCAACGTCAATGTTCCGGCCAAGACAATGGAAGAAGATAAAGTTGTTTTTAAAGCGTCAGCTGTCGAACAAAAGAAACCAGTCAATCTTGAGGACGTGACATTTGAAGTTTGGGAAGCCGGAAAACAAGACGGTGCCCATCAAAAGTTCAAGGCAACCTTGAAAAAGACGGGTTCTTATCAAGCAGAAGCTAAGCTTGCTGAAGGTGAGTATGAAGGACTGTATCATATCAATGATAAAAAAGGACTCCATCATATGGATAAGATCTCATTCGTCGTCATGGATCATTCACATGAAAAAGAGGAAGCATCGCACGAGCATGGACATGATCACGAAGCCGTCGACGGTCTGTCTGTCCATTACATGGGCGCAACAAAAGCGAAAGCTGGTGCTGAACTTCCCGTCTCCTTTCATGTTTTCCTCGATGGGAAACCGCTAAAAGCGAACGTACAAGTGGAAGTCATTGAAACGGGCATTGAAAAGCATAACTACGTTCCTCTAGAAAAAAAGGGCGATGCCTACAGCGGGAAAGTGACATTGACTGCACCTGGTCAGACGACGGTTCGACTCCATGTCGAAAATGACCAACTCCACCATCACCAAGATGAACTTATTACCGTCGCGAAATAAAAAACGTCTCTTTTTTCAAGCAGCTTGCTTGAGAGAAGAGACGTTTTTTCGATTAAGGACGTGTCGAATCCCGTTGTTCGATCCGGTGTGGTAACGTGACATCGTTCGTTTCAATTTCTTCTTTGTTCAAGATTTTCGTCAATAGACGCATCGAGACTGCTCCGATATCATACATCGGTTGAACGACAGTCGTCAGTTTCGGACGAATCATCGTCGCAAGACGTGTGTTATCGTGTCCGATGACTTCGAAGTCTTCCGGTACACGGTGTCCAGCATCCTGTAAGGCATGGATGACACCAAGAGCCATCTCATCCGTTCCAGCAAAAATCGCGCGTGGGCAATCTTCTCCAAGTTCAAGCAATTGATTCATCGCCTTCATTCCTGAATCATACGTATAGTTTCCAAGGACGACATTTTGCTCGTTAAACGGAAGATTTGCTTCTTCGAGTGCTCGGCGATAACCCGCAAATTTCTTTTCACCATTGATTTGCTGTTCGAGTGGTCCAGTGATGAATCCAATCCGTTCATGTCCACGGTCGATCAAAGACTTAACAGCATCGTGCGCAGCACTCTCATAATCGATGTTGACGGCAGGAAGATCATAATCTTGATTCAACGTCGCAGCAAGAACGATCGGAACTGGTGATGTTTTGAACTCACGAACGAGATCCTCATGCAAACGTCCGCCCATGAAGATGATTCCATCCACCTGTTTTCCGAGTAATGTATTGAGCAAATGAATCTCTTTTTCCCGGTTTTGGTCGGAGTTACATAAAATGATGTTATATTTATACATTGTCGCGACATCCTCAATCCCGCGTGCTAAATCCGCAAAGAAGATGTTCGAGATATCGGGCACGATGACACCGACCGTCGTTGTTTTTTTACTTGCCAGTCCACGGGCAACAGCGTTCGGACGATAACCAAGCTGTTCGATTGCGTCTTGGACCTTCTTTCGTGTAGATGGTTTGACATTCGGGTTTCCGTTGACGACACGCGATACGGTCGCCATTGAAACAGCAGCCTCTCGCGCGACATCGTAAATCGTAATATTACTATTCAAAACAAATTCCTCCTTTAGTATGATCCATCTCAAGTGTTTTCATTTCGTTTTCATTTTTAGGCAACACGAAAGGAAGACAGGAAAAGATAGTTTTCTTTTCCCATTCTTCCTTCATTGTAAAACGTTTTCATTCGCTTTAGGTTACCCTTTTTCGGAAATCATTGAACGTTTAGTGCCGGAAAGGTAGTCGTCAAGTTTTCGATGAACGTATCGAATTCTTGGAAATCGAGTTGTTGGTTCGCATCAGACAATGCAAGTGCTGGGAACGGATGGACTTCGACCATGACAGCGTCTGCTCCAATCGCGTATGCCGCTTTTGCTGTTGGCAAGAGTAAATCCTTACGTCCTGTCGAGTGCGTGACATCGACCATGACAGGGAGATGCGTCTCTTGCTTCAGAATCGGAACTGCCGAGATATCAAGCGTGTTCCGTGTTGCACGTTCATACGTCCGAATGCCACGCTCACATAAGATGACTTGATCGTTACCACTCGCCATGATGTACTCAGCCGCGTACATGAATTCCTCGAGCGTTGCAGAAAGACCTCGTTTTAAAAGAACCGGTTTATTCGTACGACCGACTTCCTTGAGTAAATCGAAGTTTTGCATGTTGCGTGCGCCGACCTGGATGATGTCGACATATGGTAAAGCAGATTCAACGGCGCTCGGTGTCATGATTTCAGTGATGACATGCAAACCGTGCGCGTCCGCTGCTTTTTTCAACATCTTTAGACCTTCGAGTCCTAGACCTTGGAAGTCGTAAGGCGATGTACGTGGTTTGTACGCTCCGCCTCGCATGAACTTCACGCCGTGTTTCGCGAGCTGTTCCGCGACCTCAAATACTTGTTCTTCGCTCTCGACCGCACACGGTCCAGCGATTAATTGTTGCGAACCGTCTCCGATGACGGCATCTCCGATCCGGATGATCGTATTCGTCGGTTTTTGTTTCCGTGATACGAGTAATTTCCGAGTCCGATCTTCTCCTTGTAATTCGAGAGAAGCTTTGAAAATTTCTTTAAATACATGCTGAAGGCGTCCTGTTTCAAAAGGTCCATGGTTATTAGCGGCAATTGATTCGAGCATTTGACGTTCTCGAACAGGGTCGTATCGATCAAGCCCTTGTGCTCGTTTGACTTTTCCGATTTCAACGGCAATTTGACCTCGTCTGTTCATCAATTCCAATAATTCTGCATTCACTAAATCGAGTTCATCACGTAATCTTTTTAATTCTGCATGTTGATCCATGTCCTACCACTCCCTAATCAGCATATAGCTCGTAATAGCAACTAATTATAGCGAACTCTTTCCCTGTTGTACATAAAGAAGCTGCATGATTTCTTAAAATATGAAAATAAATTACGTTTTTTCATATAATTTTTTTGTGTTTTCTCTATAAGGAAACATAGAAAAAGAGCCCTCGTGATGAGAGCTCCTCATATATTGATTATTTCTTATGATTCACATCAGACTGCGGATCATTGTCTTCCTCTTGTTCGTCTGCTAACTGTTCGCGTAACTCCGAAAGTTCAACGACCGTCTCCGTGTCGATCTCTTCTGCAACAGACGCCCCATCCACTTCGTCGCCGATTTCACGTTCGATGTCACGTACGAGTTGCTCCGCTTCTGCGAGAGCAGCATCAATGCTTGCTTGATCCTTCTCAAAGCCCGCATATTGTGCCGCTTCTTGAACCGTTGAATTATTCTTCGCTTTTTCAATGACAGGTGCTGCCTTATCTTTCGCTAGTTGAATCCACTCACCTACGAGTGGCTCCGCTTTTTCACGGACAACTTGTGTCTGTTCCGTCAAACGTTGACGCGCAGGCGCCGTACGCTCGTCAATCAGATTGCGTACTTCACGACCTGATTTTGGGCTAGAAAGGAGAGCTGCCGCAGCACCAATCAATCCACCAACGATGACTCCGGCAAGGAAGCCTCCTCCTTTAGAAGAATCTTGTGCTTGATATGGGTGTTGTTTCGTCATGATTTACGATCTCCCTTCAACTCATCTGGAATGCTTTCAACGTCCGGTACTGACACGACTTCCGGTGTGACCGGCGCCTCTGCCTTTTTCCGGAATCGACGACGTGGCTTTTTCTCAACCGTCGTCGTTGCCGTCGAATGATTTTGAACCGTAGTCTCTGCCGGTTTATTTTTCTTAAATAACTCTACAGCGACTGAGCCCCAACGGACTGCTTGCGCAATCTGTTCTTTATTCGTATCCGCTGCACCAGCAACCGTATCGGATACTGTCCGGACAGAATCTGTCACTTTGTTTAAAGACGTACCGAGTTCTTCGATCGAGTTTGCGACAGGTGCAAGCAATTCTGTTTTTTCTTCAATCGTATCGACCAGACGATTCGTCTTATGTAACAACGCTGTCGTCTCCATCATGATACCGTCTAATTGACGTTCAAGTCCTGCTGTCGTGTTGGCTACATTGTTGAGCGTCTTACTCGCAGCACCTAATACACGGGCAAGGAAAATGACGAGCACTACGAATGCGATCGCAGCGACTAATCCGGCGATTCCGCCTAATGTGATTTCCATGGTTCTTGCCTCCAATTTTTTTGCATAGTCTTTTGTTGTTAGTTCGACATGTAGCAAGTCGTTCCTGCTACTCCAAATGGTTTATTTCCGTTACAATGATAAATGAAACCTACATAATCCATTTCGAGGGGGAAATTTCATGCGTGACCCACGTCTTACTCAACTGGCAACGAATCTCATTAACTATTCAGTTGCCCTTGAACCTGGTGAAAAAGTATTGATTGAAAACTTCGGCATCGAACGCGAACTGGTCGAGGCACTCGTTGAAGCTGCCTACGCGGCTGGCGGACATCCGTTCGTTTTACTTAAGGATAATCGTATCCTACGAAAATTATACCGAAATGCTTCAGAAGAGCAACTCCAATTGATGGCAGACATCGAACGCAAGCAAATGCAAGCAATGGACGCATACATCGGACTACGTGCTGGTGATAACATCAATGAATTGTCAGATGTGCCGGCTGAACAGATGAAACTTTACGGTCAAACGATCGGTAAGATGCACACACAAGATCGTGTCAAAGGAACGAAATGGGTCGTACTTCGTTTCCCAACTGCATCGATGGCGCAACTTGCGAATCAATCGACAGAAGCATTCGAAGACTTCTACTTCGATGTCTGCACGCTTGATTATGAAAAAATGGGACAAGCGATGGAACCACTCGTCGACTTGATGAACCGGACGGATCGTGTTCGTCTCGTCGGACCAGGAACGGATCTAACGTTTTCAATCAAAGACATCCCAGCCATCAAATGCGCCGGAAATGCTAACATTCCAGACGGTGAAGTCTTTACGGCACCCGTCAAGGATTCGGTCAACGGTGTCATCTCATATAACACACCATCTCCGTATCAAGGGTTCACGTTTGAAAACGTCAAACTGACGTTCAAAGATGGTAAAATCGTCGAAGCGACGGCGAACGATACGGATCGGATCAACCAAGTCTTCGATACAGATGCTGGTTCTCGTTTTGTCGGCGAATTCGCGATCGGCGTCAATCCCTTCATTCAGCATCCAATGAAGGATATTCTATTCGATGAAAAAATCGATGGCAGCTTCCACTTCACACCAGGTCAAGCTTACGAAGAAGCCTACAACGGTAATGACTCATCCGTTCACTGGGATCTCGTCAACATCCAACGTCCTGATTACGGTGGTGGAGAAATCTGGTTCGACGACGTATTGATCCGTAAAGACGGTCGTTTCGTTCTTCCAGAACTTGAAGTCCTCAATCCTGAAAACCTGAAATAAGAAAAAGCGGATGGCTCGTCCTTCATTAGGACGGGGTCATCCGTTTCTTTATCTTATTTTTTCAATGTCGCACGAAGCATCCAAATTTGTTTTTCGATTTCCTTCGCTTGACCAAGTAGATCATCTTCAACCGTCACGTCTTGTGCCTCAAGATGTTCAATCGCATCGAGCATCTCTTTTCGGACTTGTTGGAAGTCTTTGATGACAGAATCAATCATCTCATCTGCCGATAATCCCGATTTCGCTTCTTCAAGCGTTGTTTGCTCTAAATACTCTTTTAGTGTCGCAGAAGGTGTTCCGTTATTCATCAGGAGACGTTCTGCAACGACATCATATTGTTCAGACACCCATGTATAAAGTTCTTCAAGCTTCTCGTGAAGCGTTAAGAAGTCTGGTCCTTTAATGTACCAATGATAATTGTGGAGTTTGACGAACAGTACCCCATAGTTTGCTACCTGTTGATTCAAAGCTGATTTTGCATGATTACTAATCATCTGATATTCCCCTTTCCTGATTTCAAATGACGTTCTATTTCATCTTTATCCTTAAATAACAAAGAATAAACATCATTCTCAGGAAAAGTGTTCTATCGAGGACGCTTTAATCCTTTCAACATATACCCACCTTTGAAGTCGACGGAATCAAATGCTACGAGAAATGCTTTCGGTTCGTATTCTTCGACGAGATTACGAAGCACTTTCATACGTGTTCGAGCCGCGAGCACATCTAACCGGTAACGGACACCGTCTCGTCCTTGACCTTGGTAATGTGTCACGCCAAAACCATTATCGCGAATGACTTGAATCAGTTCCGCTGGAAATTCTTGCGTATGCACTTGAATCATATTGTAACCGATGGCGAGTTTTCGCTCGACATATCCACCGACGAGTATTCCTAGACCAAATCCAAGCGCGTAAACGACCATACCGAGTGTCGTTAAGTCTTGGAATACGATTCCTAGTGCAAAAATGTAAATCAATGTTTCGACTGTGCCAAATAATCCGGCAATGACAGTTCGCCCTTTGACGAGCATGATCGTCCGTAATGTCAAAACAGGAACGTAAATCAACTGGAGCAATAAGATGAGTAAAATCTGTCCCATGGTGTCTTTCCTTTCTGTTAATAACTTCAACACATACACACTATTTCAAACTTTTTTTCAAGATGCAATCCTATTTTAGATTTTCCTCATCGGTTTTTTGAAATTACTATCATAATTCAAAATTACGACAAAAAAAGTGCCACTCCGGTCGAGTGACACTTTTAATTCTTGCTTATTTCACACTTTGATATTGATGCTGATACGTTTGAATGTCGCCCGCTCCCATGAACAGAAGCACAGCATTTTCATGCTGACGTAGAACAGAAACGTTATCGCGCGTCAGAATAGAAGCTTGCGGGATTTTCTCCTGCAGATCTTCTACGCGAACTTGCCCTTCCTGCTCACGTGCCGATCCAAAGATTTCGCATAGATATGTCGCATCTGCTTCACGTAAAGAAGTCGCGAAATCATCCATGAATGATTTCAAGCGTGTGTACGTATGCGGTTGGAAAATCGCAATGACTTCGCGGTCCGGATATTTCTTCCGTGCCGACTCAATCGTCGCGCTGATTTCCTTCGGATGGTGCGCGTAGTCATCTACTAGGATTTGTGTGCCGAATTCCGACTCACTGAAGCGACGTTTTACACCACCAAATGTGGCTAAACGTTCAGCAACGTCGTCTTTGCTCAATCCTTCGTACTGACAGATCGCAATGACAGAGAGTGCATTCAAGACATGATGACGACCGAATCCTGGAATGAGGAACGTGCCGTAGAAATCATCACGTAAATAAACATCAAATGATGTACCATCTGGCGTTGACGTCGCGTTTTCCGCGCGGAAATCATTGTTTTCTCCAAATCCATAATAGAGAACAGGTACATTCGCTTGAATGTTTTGAAGATGCTCATCATCTCCACAAGCAACAATCGCTTGCTTAACCTGCATCGCCATTTCTTGGAATGCCGAAACGACGTCATCGATTCCTGTGAAATAATCCGAATGATCGAAGTCGATATTCGTCATGATAGCGTAGTCCGGCTTGTAATATAAGAAGTGACGTTTGTATTCACATGCCTCGAAGACGAATGCTTTCGCATCCTCTACTCCTGCCCCTGTCCCGTCTCCGATCAAGAAAGCTGTCGGCGTGATACCGCTCAAGACGTGTGAAAGCAAACCTGTCGTCGACGTTTTTCCGTGTGAGCCTGTAATGGCGACCGAACGATATTCATTTGCTAGGTGTCCTAAGAAATCGTAATAATGATGGATGGTTAAACCAAGTTCATTTGCCCGTGCGATTTCTGGATGATCATCTCCAAAAGCATTTCCTTGGATGATGACATAATCTTCTTTGATGTTATCCGCATTGAACGGGAAAAATGGAATTCCCTTAGCCCGTAACGCGTCTTCAGTAAAAATGTGCTTTTCGATGTCTGAACCTTGCACCTCATGATTCATCTCATGTAGTACTTGGGCGAGCGCACTCATCCCTGTTCCTTTGATTCCAACAAAATGATACTTTGTCATATAAAAGCCCTCCAATTCACGTTCCGGTCCGTACCATCGGGCTCGGGTACAAAACCTGTACCATTATAGCAAACCGATTTATTTTTTACCATGTAAATTATTTTGTTCTCGACGTGCGCGATACATCGCCATCAAGTCTTTCGTCGTCATGACGACGTTAACAGGCGGTCCGACCGGTTTTTTCACTTCCGACTGAACAGGCTTATCCACCTCAGTAACAGATGGATCTTGATCTACTTCAATAGCAGATGGATCAAAAGTCGGTGCGAAGCTCTCCGCTTGTTGCTCAGCTTCTTTTTCATCAGCAGACTCTTCACTTGATGTCTCTGTCGGAACAACTAATTGTTCCGCCGTCTCACTGTTGGAAGATGTTTCAGTTCCGTCCGTTTCTTCTACTTCGGTTACGGTCGGCACTTCTTCTCTTACGAGCTCTTCACTTGTGTGAGGTTCCGGTACAAGTAATTCGACGTCCGTCACCGGTACAAGACCAGCATTCGCTTCGTCTGATACGACTTCTGTCGGATCAGCTGATTGTTCCATCGTCTCACTGTTGGAAGATGTTTCAGTTACGTCCGTTTCTTCTACTTCGGTTACAGTCGGTACTTCTTCTCTCACGAGTTCTTCACTTGTGTGAGGTTCCGGTACGAGTAATTCGACGTCCGTCACTGGTACAAGACCAGCATCTGCTTCCGCTTCGTCTAATACGACTTCTGGCGCGGTCAGTTCTTGATCCGCCAAAGCAACCTCATCAGTATTTCCCTCTTCGACTGTTTCCGAAACCTGCTCATTCGTTTCCGTTTCTTCCGCAGCTTTTACGGTTTCCGATGCAGATTGCTTCGGACGTTGGAATCCATAAATCGGTGAAGGAACATCCGTTAAAACGAAGCGATCTTCACGCTCCTCTTTTTTCGGACGTTCTACCGGCTTTGTCTCACGTTCCCCTGCAAGCTCTCGACGAATCCGGGCAGCCTGCTCTTTTAGTGACTGTTCATAACGATTACTCATACGTTCACCCCTCCATCTTGTTAAAAAATCGGTCGAATCATCGACCGATTGAGAATGCTTCCCCTACTGCTTTTGTATCATCGAGTACAAGAATCCCTTTTTCTTGTGGTGCATCGACAAGTCCGAGCTCACGCGCTGAACAGAGCATACCGCTTGATGGTACGCCGCGTAACGCTGAAGGACGGATGATTAACCCAGACGGCATGACCGCTCCCGGTTTAGCAACGACTACTTTTTGACCCGCCGCTACATTCGGTGCTCCACAAACGATTTGTAAAGTTCCGTTATCTACTTCTACCTGACAGACCGATAATTTATCAGCATCCGGATGCTTCTCGCAAGAAGCAACGAACCCAACAACGAATTTCGGAGAATAATCCACTTGTTCGAGTGACAATTCGATATCTCGACTCGCCAGTTCCTTTTGGATGCGTGTTGCCAATTCTTCCGTCAATTCAACCGGTCCTTGTGTCTCGATCTTAAACGTAGTCGAAGCATCAAACAGGTTGTAACCGACGACACGATCACCATGCTTGATAGTTGCTACGTCTCCTTCACGAGTCGCTGTCACTTCCGCACGTGGTGCGTCTTCCAAAATGATCATTAAGACGTCGCCGACGCCCTCTTTATTATAAAACACATTCATTCAATCCATGACTCCCTTCCGTCTTTCTCACAATGCCTATTGTATCAGATTCTTCACTCTTTCGGCTGCTTGTTTTTCGCAAGGACGAAGACCGGCTCCAGATTGCCATCTTCATATAAGAATGGCAGTGCCGTGACCGGTACACGACCGTTCGAGAAGAAGTCAAACATCAACTGCTGTAAGACATCATATCCGGCGTCATTACGAATATCAGCGAAAATCAGGACATCCTGATGCGGAATCCCGACAGCGAATTCTCCTTCGATTTGCGCCGCGTAATCGGCTAATAACGTCTTGTTCAAAACACGACTCGCCTCATATCCGTCGCCGAGACTCAAGAAATAAAAGATATTCCCTGCGACTTCGTCTTGTTTAAATGGCGCTTCAAGCGATTTCACATTAAAACGCGCTGCTTCTGATAACTGTTCAGCTGTCCATTCAGCAGACGCCAGTAACTCCTCATCAATCAAACGATACGTCGCCCCTAAATCAAGTGCGTACATGATTTTCGTCTCACCTGTATGTGGTGTACTGACGAGCGTCTTTCCTTCTTTTGTCGTATCGGCAAACGATTTAGCGCGAATTACAGGAAAGATTTTTTGCTCTTGTCCAACGAGTGAGATTTGATCCGTTTGTCCGAGTACAGCACGGATATATTCGATCGTCTCTTCGACTGCGATGACACCTCTTCGTTTTGCTTTTGCGACAAGCGGATTCAATCCGACATCGACGCCTGATTTATCGTGCTTTCGCTCAATTCGTAACACAGACTTTTCACGATCGAAATATGTCGTGTACCCTTCTTCTTCAAATGTCTGTGTCATCATTCTTCGGATTTGTTGTAGTTCCATTCGAATTCATCCTTTCTATCATGAAAAAAAGCGAGTCAGCGCTCGCTTTTTTCTTAAACCGTCTCTAAAAATGCTGTCACCTGTTCTGGTGTCTTCCGCTCTTTCCCGACATAACGCCCTGTCTCTTCACCATCGCGGAATGCAACAAAACTCGGAATTCCGAAGATGTCCATTTCCTGGGCAATTTCAATATGATCGTCGCGATCGACGTAGTAAAATTCGAAGCCGTTAAATGTTTGCTCGATTTCCGGCATGAACGGATCTAAGAAGCGGCAATCCGGGCACCAGTTTGCTGAGAATAAAAAGACGGCATTTCCTTGTTTTGCTGTATCGAATTCTTGTTTGGATTGTAATGTTTTCATGATGATTTCCTCCTTTGATTTCCCTAGAAGTCATTGCCCTCATCATAGCATATTCAATTGTGGCTGTGCGTTTTCGTGCTTGGTTTGCTATACTGCAACTAGAAAACACCTGGAAA
Source organism: Exiguobacterium sp. s143 (assembly GCF_018618895.1). Classification (NCBI taxonomy): domain Bacteria; kingdom Bacillati; phylum Bacillota; class Bacilli; order Caryophanales; genus Exiguobacterium; species Exiguobacterium sp. s143. The sequence goes on from NZ_JACSMX010000001.1 coordinate 1,031,963, forward strand.
GGACTTCACTATGGCAGATCAACCAATCAAACACCCGTTCGAACGCTTCGTCGGCTTCGTTGGCATGACGAGTTGTTTACGTTTCGGCTATTCCTTCATTGATTCCGAACGAAGCTTACCCGAAATCTTTTTGTATTTGGTCGTCGGTTTTGCGATCATCATTTTACTCGAAGCACTCGGAAAACGACTCGCTCGAAAATTGCCTGTCGTACGCATGCGGTATTTGACTCCACTTTACCTCATTTACCTCTACGTTTTCTTTACGAGTTTTTATTCAAGTTCATTCGGATTCTCTTTATGAAAAAAGCTGATTCAAAAAGTCATATGCTTGTTCGTCCACCATCCGGTCAAACAGGCGTATCCTTTAGAATCAGCTTTTTGTATTTAATATTCGATTTTTAAATCGCCATCTTGAATCCGACCGAGACGTCGTAATATGCGATAAATGAAATAACTGATGATGCCGGGCGCAAGGAAACAGAGGACAGCGACTGCTAGGTAATACTCCATTTCGAACCCCATCGTTTTTAATAACATCAACGGACCAACGAATCCGCTCGTACCCATACCAGAACCTTCCGGGTTACTCTCAAGCATTAACAGAACAGTCGCAAATGGCGCTAGGATTGCGCCGGCTACAGTCGGCGGTAGAAGAATCCAAGGATTTCGAATGATATTCCCTACTTGTAACATCGATGTTCCAATCCCTTGAGCAATCACACCACCGATTCCGTTATCACGGTAACTGATGACGCCAAACCCAATCATCTGTGCCGCACAACCGATCGTCGCCGCCCCTGCAGCAAGTCCATCCAAACCAAGCATGATTCCAAGCGCAGCACTCGAAATCGGCGCTGTCAATGCAAGACCCATGACGGTAGCAACGAAAATTCCCATGAATAATGGTTCGCGTTCCGTTCCCCAACGAATCAACTCACCAAGATCCGTCATCCCTTTTCCAATCCACTTTCCTGCGTAACGTCCGGCAACGAATCCGGCTAGTAACGTAACGAACGGCGTCAATAAAATATCGAGTCGCGTCGTCTTTGAAACGAGTTTTCCGACCTCTGTCGCAAGAAGTGTTGCAATGTAGCTACCTGCTGGTCCTCCTGCTTCATATCCGAACGCACCAACGGCAACTGCTGCGAACAAGATCAGCGGTGGTGCCTCAAGTGCAAACGCTACAGCCACACCGATTGCTGGCCCAGTCAGTGCGATTGCCTGCTCTCCTAACTGAATGAGGAACTTCGCCTCTACACCACGATCGACCAGTCCCTCACCAATCGTTCGGATGATGAGACCCATGATCAACGAACTAAACAAACCAAGTGCCATATAACTTAATACGGTGATGAAATATACTTTAGGGCTAAGTGAGATCCCTTTTTGTTTGAACATCTTGTCACGTCCTTTTCTTAACATCGCGTATCATTATATCAAATCTCCTTTCTATCCGACTACATTGTTTTTCCAACTGACAAGACAGTTCATGCTTACGTCGTTCTTATTAAACAAAAACAGACAGCGGATTCACATCCACTGTCTGTCATGTCATTCACTTGACTTGTAGCGTCGCGAGTGTCGTCGTATCGAGGTTCGTGACGAGTTTCCGAAGCAATTCCTTCGCCGCATCATAATCATCTGTATGCATGATCGATGCATGCGTATGGATGTAGCGTGCTGGTAAACCAACGACTGTCGTTGGAATCCCATTATTCGAACGATGGATGACACCACCATCGGTTCCACCTGCACCGACATAATATTGGTACGGAATCTTGTTCGATTCTGCCGTATCGAGGACGTAATCCGTCATCTCTTTTGAGAGGATCATGACACTGTCTTTAATTCGAAGCAATGGTCCTTGTCCGAGTTGACCAAATTCCGTTTTGTCTCCTGATGCATCATTGGCAGGAGAAGCGTCGACGACGAACGCGACGTCGGGATCGATGAGTGCCGTCGCTGTTTGCGCACCGCGCAATCCAACTTCTTCTTGAACCGTTGCACCCGAGAACAAAATGTTCGGATGATCCGCCGCTGTCGTCTCTTCCAACAATTCAATCGCCATTCCGACACCATAGCGGTTATCCCATGCTTTCGCCATGATCTTCTTCGGATTCGCCATCGGTGTGAACGGGAAGAATGGTACGGCAGGAATACCTGGACGTACTCCAAACGATTCTGCCTCTTCTTTTGAGTCTGCACCGATATCGATGAACATGTCTTTGATCGCCATTGGCTTATTGCGCACTTCTTCTGTCAATAAGTGTGGTGGAATCGATGCGATGACACCAGGGATGACACCGTTGTCCGTACAGATCGAGAAGCGTTGCGCAAGCAACACTTGGCTCCACCAGCCACCGAGCGGTTGAATCCGCAACATTCCGTTCTTCGTGATTTGCGTCACCATGAATGCCACTTCGTCCATGTGCCCGGCAACCATGACTTTCGGCCCTGTCGCATCGCCTGTTCGTTTTCCAAAAATCGAACCAAGCCCATCCGTAACGATCTCATCCGTGACAGGTGTGATGCGCTCGCGAACGAACTGACGAACGTCGTGCTCAAACCCCGGTGCCCCGTTCAATTCCGTCAGTGTTCGAAATAACTCTCTCGTTTTTTCATTCATATGTATCGCCTCCTGCTTCTCATTATACAAAAAATTGCTTCTATCACTTAACCTTTTGTTTCTCTCTGAACGAATTATTTGGTACAGTAGGAATAGAACCTGTAAGGAGGGGAATTTTAATGAAAAAACGCTATTGGATTATCGGATTGGCAGCAGCTGTCGTCGCCGCTTTCGCAGTGAAGAAAGCCGTTGATAACAAACAACTTTCTGCCGAGGAAGCGCTCGAAATCACGAAACGCACATTTTCAGCAAAAGGACGTGTCCAAGGTGCATGGATCTCTGCAACACCAGAGGCTTACGCATATGAGTCACGTGACTACCAAAGCTACAAAGGTGGCATCTCGGTCCTTGAAGGTGATGACGAAAAAACGTATCAATTCACAGTTGATGCCGAAACTGGCGCTTTACTCGAATACGCTTAATCAAAAGACCGTGCTTCGATCGACGAAGTACGGTCTTTTTTCCACGTTCATCTGAAGGAGGTATGATTCATGTCGATTCTTGCTACGCTGTTCGTTATCCTCGTTGCTTTGGAACACTTTTATATTTTAGCACTTGAAATGTTCTTTCTTTCTTCCAAAGCGGCTCGTCGAACGTTCGGTTTAACGGACGAAGCTGTTGCATCACAACAAATTCGGACACTTTTTGCGAATCAAGGCTTATATAATGGATTTTTAGCAGCCGGACTAGTATTTGGTCTGATTCGTCAGGATGTGGCTGTTCAATTGTTCTTTTTAGCATGTGTCATCATCGCTGCGCTTTATGGCGCCGTGACTGCCAATCGCTCCATTTTACTCAAACAAGGCTTGCCTGCCATACTTGCTTTCATCTTCGTGTTGCTTGCATGAGAAAAGCCTCTATCCGATTGGATAGAGGCTTTTTTTCTTAATTAACGCGGGTTGTCGTTGCGTTCGTAGATCGGGTTCATGTATTCCGTCGTCGAGTATAGACGTGGAACAACGATGTATAAGATGACCGCTGGTACAGCAATGATCAACAACATCAAGAGCATCGGTAACCAGTAGACGACTTTTTGTTGAAGATTATCCGAGTTACCGTCGATGTATTCTTTTACGCCATCAACTTTTGCAGCATCGGCACTCGTCAACAATTTACCGCTATCGGCATTGAAGAAGTGGATTTCACGTTTGATCGTGATGAAGATGCCGTCACGGACTGTCTCGATGACAGCGATTCCGCCAATGACTTCTTCTCCTTTTTCATTCGTGAACGTCTTCGGATCCTCGATTTCGACCGAACCTTTTTTATAATCGTAATGCGTCGTTGGTAATTCCTCATTTAATGCTTTCGTCATTTCTGAGGTATCAACCGCAGCAAGTACCGATTGACCGATACTTAATGCGAGAAAGAGCGCCGTTACGAAGGCTAAGCTTTTCTGCCACATCCCCAAATTCCCCCTTTACCTATAAGTACAAGTTCTTCAGTCAACAACATTGTACCAATTAATAAGAAAAAAGTGTGAAAGAAATACCAGGAAAATAAGAAAACTTTTTGTCTAAATTAATTTTGGTACGTTGCTTCCATCCGATAAATCGGTTGACCCATTGATGAAAAACGCTCTTCGTACTCTGTTCGGACGTTATCTTCCGGTTCATTCGCATGTAAATCAAGTGACATCCAGTCGAAGCGCATGCCGTATGCTGACATCGTCATCAAACTCGATTCGAACAACTTCCGATTATCTGTCTTGAAGTGGATTTGACCTTTCGCCGGTAAAATATCTTCATATGTCGAGAGGAATGTTTTATACGTCAAGCGGCGTTTCGCATGACGTGTCTTTGGCCATGGATCAGAGAAGTTCAAGTACACGCGGGACACTTCACCTTTTTCAAAGTAATCACGTAGGTCTTTTGCATCGACCGTCAAGACGCGAACGTTCGATTGTGGTGTTTCGACCAATTTTTGAACGATCGTCACGGCAACGCTTTCGAATAGTTCGATCGCGATGAAGTTGATATCCGGGTGTTGGTGCGCCATTCCGGTAATGAAAGCTCCTTTCCCTGATCCCACTTCGATGTAGATCGGGTTATCATTCTTGAACTCGCTAGCCCATGCTCCTTTAAGAGATGCTGGTTCTGCTATATAGATCGAGGATTGTTCCTTCATATAATCCTGCGCCCATGGTTTATGTCGTAAACGCACTATCGTTCATCCTTTCCAAACTTAAATTATCCGCAGATAAGTTTATCATGATTCGGGTAATTATATAAGAACTTCTTCGTTTCCTATCGAAGAATGTTCAGCAGTTCGTCACTTGAGAAATAGTGAGCATTCTAATACACTTAAGGTACGTAAGAACCGAAAAGGAGGGCTATACTGTGGATGATTTCTTGATTAGTTGGGCATCTCCCATCGTTCTCGTCTTGGGAATCACTGCTTTGTTCGTTTGGGCGACTTTCGGAAAAGTCGACGTCGAATAAGGGCAATCTCTGTACCTTGTGTAATCATACACAAGGTACTTTTTTTATTTTCTAAATGATTTTAGGTTGGTTTTACCATGAAACAGATGTATACTTTTTTTGAAACAGATACTTTATTACAGCTATCGAACACCAAAAACGTTGGTAAAAAGGAGAATTGTAATGAACGAAAATAAAAACAGTGATTCAAAAGAACTAGTACAGAAGAAAACAGGTGCGGATCTCGTCGTCGATTCACTCATCGAGCAAGGTGTTGATTACATCTTCGGTATTCCCGGCGCCAAAATCGATTCCGTCTTCAATGTGTTACAGGACCGGGGACCTGAACTCATTGTTGCACGCCACGAACAAAACGCTGCCTTCATGGCTCAAGCCATCGGACGCTTGACGGACAAACCGGGTGTCGTCCTTGTGACATCTGGTCCTGGGGCATCAAATTTAGCGACTGGTCTTGTGACGGCGAACTCTGAAGGTGACCCTGTTGTCGCAATTGCTGGAGCTGTCACGCGAGCCGATCGTTTAAAACGAACACATCAGTCCATGGACAATCAGGCACTCTTTACACCGATTACGAACTTTAGTGCTGAAGTGCAAGATGCCGATAACATTCCAGAAGTATTATCGAATGCTTTCCGAACAGCTGAAACGACAGCTGGAGCTGCTTTCGTCAGTATCCCGCAAGACGTCGGGTTAAGCGAAGCGAACGTCACGGCGTTCCGTGCGGTTGAAGCACCAAAGCTCGGCGTTGCACCAGAAGCATGGGTCGATGAAACAGCCCGTCTGATTCAAGAGGCAAAACTCCCTGTCTTGTTACTCGGTATGCGCGCGAGTCAACCAGACGTCGTACACGCGATTCGTTCGTTACTCAAAAACGTCTCGATTCCTGTCGTTCAGACATTCCAAGCGGCCGGCACGTTATCACGTGAGCTTGAATCGAATTTCTACGGACGTGTTGGATTGTTCCGCAATCAGCCGGGAGATGCGTTACTTGCAGAAGCGGATCTTGTCCTCTCGATCGGATATGATCCAATCGGTTATGACCCGAAATTCTGGAACCAACCAACGCACGACCGGACGCTTGTGCACATCGATCAAATGCGTGCTGAAATCGATCATTTCTATCGTCCAGATCATGAGCTTGTCGGTGATATGGCGAAAACAGTCGACGCGATCGCTGAACGCCTGCAACCACTCACATTACCTGAAAGCTCTGTTCAATTCCTTGAAGGATTACATCAACGTCTTGTCGATCGCGATGTCCCTCCTGTAGCGGATTCTCCATTGACGCATCCACTTTATTTCATGAAGACGTTGCGTGAAAAAATTGCGGACGATGTCACCGTCACGGTCGATGTTGGCTCACACTACATCTGGATGGCACGTCACTTCCGTTCGTACGAACCGCGCCACCTCCTCTTTAGTAACGGAATGCAAACGCTCGGCGTCGCACTTCCATGGGCAATCGCAGCTACACTCGTCCGCCCAGGAAAGAAAGCTGTCTCGATTTCAGGTGACGGCGGATTCCTCTTCTCTGCAATGGAACTTGAGACAGCTGTCCGTTTGAACTCACCACTCGTCCACTTCGTCTGGCGTGACAGTGGATTCGATATGGTCGCGTTCCAACAAGAGATGAAATACAAACGGAAATCCGGTACGTCATTCGGTGACGTCGATCTCGTCAAATATGCGGAAAGCTTTGGAGCAAAAGGACTCCGCGTCAATCATCCTTCGGAACTCGCAGCAATCATGGATGAAGCACTCGCGACAGACGGTCCCGTCATCGTCGATGTACCGATCGATTACCGTGACAACATCGCGCTCGGAGAACAAGTTCATCTCGATCAATTGAACTAAGGAGGATTCACATGGCACACGATAAAACACTCGTCCAGATTTCAACGATGATGGCACTGCTTGACGGCGTATTTGAGAGTGAAGTCACGTATGCTTCCGTCCTTGATCAACGTGATTTCGGTATCGGAACGTTTGACCACTTAGACGGTGAGATGATTGGATTCGATGGTCAATTCTATCAACTCCGCTCAGATGGTAGTGCTCGACCGCTCCAACCTGAGACGACGACACCTTTCGCGACATTAACCCGTTTCGAGCCGGAACAAACCCTGACCGTGACGGAAGAGATGTCAAAAGCGACGTTTGAGCACTGGCTGAACGAACAACTCCCAACGATCAATAGCTTTTATGCTATCCGGATTGACGGAACATTCACGGAGGTTCAGACACGCACCGTCGCACGCCAGGAAAAACCGTTCGTTCCAATCACGGAAGCTGTCGCTTCTCAAAGCGCTCGTACGTTCGAGCACACGGAAGGAACGCTTGCCGGATACTATACACCACGATTTGGTCACGGTATCGCCGTCGCCGGATATCACCTTCATTTCATCGATACTGCTCGCGCAGGTGGTGGTCACGTCTTTGACTACACAGTTAAGAACGTCACCGTCACATTCGAAGAAAAGCCGCAACTTGATTTACGTCTACCGACGACAGCGGCTTATCGATCGGCAGATCTCGAAAGTCACGATATTGAAAAAGAGATTAAAATCGCAGAAGGTTAAGCAAAAAAGCGTGTCGTTCCCTTTCGGAATGACACGCTTTTTAGTCGTTTGAGTATTCAAGTAGCTGTTCAAGAAAATGATAACTGTCGTCGACATCCGGATGACGCGTATCTTCATACCAGTAGAGTGACAATACTGCTTGCGCTACGACATACCAGTGCATGCGTCGCTTCAAATCACTCGTCAAAGGATGTCCATAATGTTCGAACCATTCTGGCCAAGCCGCTTCGTCGACATAACTATATAACATCATTCCAAGATCGTACGCACGGTCAGCAATGATCGCATCATCCCAATCGTTCAGATAGAGTTGACCGTCTGCTCCCGTCAACCAGTTATTATGGTTCAAATCTGAATGACAAACGACCTGCTCATCCGTTCTGACCTGCTCCAGATTTTGTTCGAGGTAAACCATCGCATGTTCCACGAGCTCCGGATCCTCTAAATCATCCGGTTGAAAGTACAAACGACATTGTCGCAATAACTCATCAGGTTCGATCGGGCGCTGGTCAAGCTGTTGTAGCATGAACAGTAATTCCTTCGAATCATGGATTTTCCCAAGCAAACGTGCTACTTCAGGACGTTCCATCATTTCGGGCTCCAACTCGTCGCCTTCAATGAACTGTTGGGCGCTGATGACGTCCCCACTATAAATCCGTTTCGTCCATAATAGCTTCGGAACGATTCCGTCTGCGGATAAAATCGCCAAAAACGGCGATGAATTTCGTTTTAAGAACAACTTCGATTGTCCGGTTGAAGCGATGTACGCTTCTCCTGTGATTCCACCTGCTGGCGTAAGGGTCCAGCCTTCGCCAAGCGCATCTAAAATATCTAATTCCATTATAATCCGCTCAACTTTTTTAGTAGATTTGCCTAAGGCACAATGCTTATCTTAACACGTTGCGATCGTCGTTGACAACGGAAGGACCTGAATCCTGTCGACACCTTTCAGAAGCGGGTCAACCGAGGCCTCATCCCCTTGTACATGCACATTCCAGCGCGAATGATCAAGTGAGACTTCAATGATTTCTTGCGTCGTATTGTAAACGATGAGCGTGCGTTGCCATGCATCATACGAGTGGACCGCTCCAAGTTCATAAGCAATGACACCCGGACGTAAATCGATGAAATGAAGCAACTCGCGAATCTGATTCGCTCGGTGCAACCGGAATCCGCCATGCATTCTGCGAATCTGCAAAATCGTCTTGATGTATGTGACAAGGGACAGATGATCATCCCGCCGTTCCCAGTCCATTCGATTGATCTCGTCTGATGCGTTATAGCTGTTTTCAACACCTTGTTTCGTGCGTAAGAACTCTTGACCTGCGTGAAGAAACGGAATTCCTTGCGCAAACAAGGCAATCGTCTGAGCTAGGCGACTCATCCGCAATAATTGCTGTTCATCTGCCTCTGGACAAGATAACTTTAATTTATCGTATAACGTATGATTGTCGTGCGCCTCGACGTAATTGATGGAATAGGTAGGTTCCGGAAAACGTCCGTACGTTTGATTGTCGATATGGACACTTCCCGCAATCCCGTTTCGGACCTCCCCTTCCTTCCAGCCATCTCCCGCAACGAATCCTCGGTCGAATTCACTGAACGTCGATCCTTTTAACGCGTCACGGAACACATCATTAAAATGGGCGATCCGCGGCATTTGCGCAGCGGAGGCACTCATCGCCTTTAACCGTTCCGGTAACGCTGTCGCAAGATCCCATCCTTCTCCATACACCAGAATCGTTGGATCAATCGCATCGAGCGCCGCGCGAACATCATTCATCGTCTCAATGTCATGAATCCCCATCAAATCAAATCGAAAGGCATCAATCCGGTAGACTCGAGCAAAGTACGTCAAACAGTCAACGATCAGACGGCGCATCATGAATCGCTCAGATGCGGTATCATTTCCGACACCTGTTCCGTTCGATAGTGTTCCGTCTACTTCGTAGCGGAAATAATAACCAGGAACAAGTTGTTCGAGAGAGGAGCGTTCTCGAATGAAGACGTGATTCATGACGACATCGAATGTGACACGAATGCCTGCTTCATGGAGTCGCTCTACCATTTCCGCGTATTCTCTGACGCGAACGAGTGGTTCAACCGAACTCGCATAACTCCCAGCTAGCCCGAACCAAAGCATTGGGTCGTATCCCCAGTTATATGGAGACCGTGTCCGTTCATCGGTCGTCTCAAAAAAGTGGACTGGTAGCAATTGCAGATGGGTGATCCCGAGATCTAGGAGGTAATCAAGTCCCGTCGCATGACCTCGAGGAGAGCGCGTTCCTCGTTCCGTCATCCCTGCGTATTGACCCGGATGACTTGAACCAGCTGAGTGATCGATCGTGAAATCACGAATATTCGCTTCGTAGATGACAGCGTCTGACGGTTTGACGAACAGAGGACGCGCGACACGCTTCGGGAACCACTTGGTCATCGTCCGTTCGACGTCAACGATGACGCCGTATCGACCATTCTCCGATATCGCACTAGCGTACGGATCGACGACCTCTTGTGTGCCAAGGTATGTCGTCACTTCATACCGATACCAGCACTCTGCGATATCTTGTTCCAGTTGAAGATGATAGGCACCTTGCTCTTGTCGCTCCATTTCGTGCTTTTCGAGTAACCGTTCATCTTGATCGTACACGACACACATGATTCGTTCTGCGACCGGTGACCAAACAGCAAAGTGAAATGCTCCCTCTTCTTCCCAGACACCGAGCTTCCCTTCGTAACGGTACTTGCGCTCGAATGCTTCCGTCCGGACTAACCGGTCGGGAACGACGCGGATTGACCGACCTGCTCCGAATACCTCATATCGACATTCTAGCTCGACCGGTTCCAGAACCGTCAATTCATAAATCACCAGTTGTTCCTCACGGTGTGTCTCGACTTGCTGGATCGCAAGTGATTGTCCATCACATTCAAGCGACCAGTGGATTGACGGATTGCCTTCGACCTCGATCCGGATGCTTTGGAACGATAAGAACTCCGCCCGGATCACTGGTATCGCTACTTCTTGATTCGTCATCTCTTTCGCAACGACAATGCCGTCGCTCCCTCCCTTACTCTTGGATTCGAGACTGTTCCTCACTTTGAATCGCCATGTGAAACGGAATCGATACCGTCTCTTTTAGGATTTTTTCACACACCCGCATCTGAAATGCCTTTGTATGTGTCGCATTCGCATTCATCCGTTGTACCCAGTTCGGAAAATCGACTTTATTGACATACGTCGTCGTCGTTTCTTTTGGAATTTGATCAAAATAACCTGAAGGAGCGAGGATGACTCGTTCGATCGGCAAGACGTAATCTCGGCCGAGTACGACCCGTAAAATATCTTCTGTCCGCTTTAAACCGATGTTCGGATTCAAAATTTGTTTCGCAGAAGCCTTGAACGGCTGCTCCCGCCATAACTTATCTCGCCGGATATGATAGATACTTTCGTCACCATCAAGCCATTCCATGATATAGATTGCGGACGGTCCGACGACGAACGGACTCAACTCGACTTCTCCGACTTGATATTGGATGACCGCTCGATAAAACATCGCATATTGTTCATTTAGTAGATGCAGCATCTGATAGAAGTCTAAATGACGTTTCAATGGAATCCGCCAAATGTCCTCCTCCCCTGCTCCGCCAGTGACGTTCAAGAGCTTTTGTAACTCGAGACGTTTTTTGTACCATTTATCAAACGCTCTTCGAGATAATTGTTTACCCGGAAGTTGAATGACTTCACTTTTTTTCATCACTTGCCACCACTTCTTCGGACGGATGAGCGTCTCCCCTGGAAACAACTCTCCTGCCTCCCATCTGCGGTATACATGGGCATAATCATGTGCCTGGTGTTCACCGAATCGTTTCGTCATCTCTAGCGGATTTTTTTCAAATCGACTATCTAAATCATATAGTTTCATCAAAATTGCGATGGGGATCACCTCATTCCTCTTCACCTAGATGAATCCGGTAAACCGGCTCATATCGCGGTGAAACCTCTGGTCGTACTTCAAATAGAACGAGTTCACGAACAGTCCACTCTACCGATTGCATCGGACTCGTCTCCCATTCAGCTGCCTCAGTCCGCCATTTTTTCGCGATCGTGACATGCGGTACGAATGGTCTGGTCGAATTCGGATCAATCTGTTCCACTAATTGAAACAACTCCTCCGATTCCGTTCCGAATCCTACGACGCGTGGTCGTTCATCTCGACCAAACGTGATCAAACGATCGAATCGTAGCACGAAGGGTTCCATCGTACGCGCGACCTGCTGTAACTGCTGTTTCCACGACTGCTGTTCTTTTTCCTCCAATGGACCGAAAAAACGAAGTGTTAGATGATACTCTTCTAACGTATAGACGTTACGAAAGTACTCAGGTAGCGATAACCGTTCAGCAAGATTCGCTAAATCTTTAGAAGGAATCGGTAAGGCAATGAAAAAGTGTCGTTCTTGTCTCATCGTCGCGTTCACTCCTTCATACGACCACTGATACCATACAGAATCGCACCTAGGATACTACTACTTGTATATACCCAAAAGACGATATAGATTGTACTCTTCTCGAGTACAAAACCACTCATCAGATTAAACAAAGCGGTCGCGAGTCCCGTCGTCGTTGCCATATATGTACTGACGGCTGTTGCGACCATCGTCTCTGGAACGAGCGATCGGACATAATCTAAGGCGACAGGGATCAATAGACCTACGATCATACCTTGCATCGCAGATAATACCCACAGCATGACGATTGGAAGTTCTAAAGCAATCATCGCCGTCCGCGCAGCCGACAACAAGGAGACGAATACAAGAACCGGAATCGCTCCGAATCGTAATAACAGACGCGTGGCGATGCGCATGAACGGAATTTCGCACAGAACGGCGACAAAGAATAATGTTCCGACGAGTGCCGTCGTCTCGCCACGAATCGTGACGTAGCTACCAAAGTAATAATTGTTGGCGAAGATGGGTCCGAAGATCAAACTCCCCCCTGCTAGGAACAACAGGAAGCGTCGATTCGAAAAGAGCTGTTTTAACGGTACGGGTTGCTGATGTGAAACATGGACGCTGCCCGTCTCTTCAATACCGATCAGCACAAGGAAACCGAGAACCCATGCTGCACCGGTTGCATAAAAAATCAGATTTAGTCCGCCACCCTCAGTGATTTGCCCAAGAATGAAAACAGCTAAAGCGAACCCTGCTGAGCCGAAAAGACGTAAAGCGCCGTAATCCACTTTACGCTTTCGCGTGTACTCAATCGCTAATGTATCCACGAGCGGAATATGCGCACACTGGAACAACGCCCAGACACAAGAAATCAACAATAAAAGCAGATAAGCAGACGTCAGTAAGTAACTGAGTGTAAATATACCGGCAGCAAGCATCGCGACGAGTAAGAGTCGTTTCGGCTTCCCGAGTCGATCCGCCGCGATTCCCCAGACAGGTTGTAGGAAAATGGAGAGAATCGGTCCAATCGCAACGATTGTTCCAATCTCTGAAGCCGACAGTCCGAACGCGTCGTTCGAGAAATAAAGCGCGAGGTACGGAATGAGTGCTCCTTGTCCAAAGAAAATAAAGAAATATAAGGCTTGGAAATGATAGGTTTGACGATTTTTCACACGGAACTTCCTTTCAAGAAGCAATCCCCCCATCTTTACGATGCGGGGATCATCAATCATTATTTTGCGAGTTCATAAATCGCTTCTGCATAGATTGCGACAGCAAGCAATAGTTCATCAAAATCAACATATTCATCGACTTGGTGGGCAACTTCAGGACCACCAGGGAAGACTGGACCAAAAGCAACTCCCGCCGTCAATGAACGCGCATAAGTGCCGCCACCAATTGCTATCAGATCAGCTGATTGGTTCGTGTGGCGCTCATAGACGGCACTTAGTGTCTTGATCAATTCATGGTTTGGATCAACATGGTGCGGAGTCATATGCGTACGCGTCTGCAATTCAAAACCATATCCTGCCGCGGCTTCCTTGATGATTTGCAGACGTTCCGTGAAGTCTGCCGTATACGGGTAACGGATATTGATCGATGCCGTTCCTTGCTCTTCGGCGTAACGGAATACACCGCCGTTGATCGTTAAGTCACCTGTCTCGTCTGAAGCAGCGACACCGATCGCTACACCGCGAGAATCCCGGAACATATGCGTCACGAGTTGAATATAACGACGACCGTTATAATCCAAGTGAAGCGTGTTGAGGAAACGCGCCAAATGTAAGGCCGCATTTTTACCGTTGTCCGGCTCCATCGCATGGGCTGCGACACCGTTCACATCAAGAACGAGACCTTCCGTTTCTTGCTTGACTGTCCCCGTCAAACCTTGTTCTTCAAGATAAGCATGGAAATCCGTTTCAAGTGTTCCTACTTCGACGACACGAAGAAGCGCCTGGGCATGACCCGGTACCATGTTCGGACGTTCGCCACCTTCAAAACGAACGAGATGATAGCCTGTATCAGATGCTTGCGCTGGTTTCCCTTGAATCAATAACCCGTCATAGAGTCCTTTTTCCGCATTGATGATCGGGAAGTCGGCATCTGGTGCAAAACCGAGTGTTGGCATCTCTTCATGTTTGAAGTAATGATTGACACAACGCCATTCACTCTCCTCATCCCCTCCTGCAATCAGACGGATGCGTTTCGAGAGTGGTAAGCCAAGTTCTTTGACGATTTTCAAAGCATAATAAGCTGCCATCGTCGGTCCTTTATCATCGATTGCTCCACGCGCATACAGTTTTCCATCTACAAGCGTCGGATTGAACGGACCGTATGTCCAGTGATCGCCACCAGCTGGTACGACGTCTAAGTGACAAAGAATACCGAGTAACTCTTCTCCTTGACCATACTCCAAATGTCCTGCGTACCCATCGACATTTTTTGTCGTGAATCCATCGCGTTCCCCTGTCGCGAGCATCCAATCGAGTGCACGTTTGACTTCATGACCAAACGGCGCACCCTCTTCAATCGTGGATTCGTCGAGTACACTCGGAATCCGTAATAGTTCTTTTAAATCTTCTAATAAGTCCTCGCGACGTGCGAGTACTTCCTCTTTCCAATTCACCATCTGATTTCGCTCCTTCATTACTGGTTTTGGATTCGTTTCCTATACACCTTCCTAGTATAGCGAATATTCGTTCAGATACGAACATCCAAATTCTGTTTTCTTTTTTATTTATCGAAATGACGAACATTAATATGAAATAAAACCTAAATTATCGACTTTACAAACCATTTGAATATGTTTTTTATGCTAACGTTCGGTTAAATTACTTGCATTTTAATATCAAAACGTTATACTAAAGGCGAAACAACTGGATATTGCATTGTCTTTTGTCACCCGAAGCTTTAGAACACTATTCTATCCATTGGGGGAGTGGTTATACCAATGAAAGATTCTACAGACCGTATGTTGACCCGGATTAAATCGATTTATCTCTACATCCAAGAGAACGGAGCTACTACGACAGCAGAGTTGGTTGAAGAGTTTGGCATCACTTCAAGGACCGTCCAGCGGGATTTGAACGTGCTCGAATACAACAATCTCATTGTGAGCCCTCGACGCGGTACATGGACGTCGAGTAAGAAACAAAAGCAAGCGGGTTGATCCACTGTTTCACTATGTATATCTTTCGATGACGCGATTCTTCGCGTCTTTTTTTGTTATCTTTTTTAAAACGTGGGGTATAGCTATTGGGAGAAGGAGATGATAAGCATGAATATTTTAATCATTGGAGCAAACGGAACGACGGGACGCAAAATGGTCGAATTGATCGCTAAACAAGGAGATCACCAAGCGATCGCTGTCGTACGGGAAGAAAATCAAATCAACGATTTGATTGCACTCGGTGCATCTGAAGTCAGACTTGGGGATTTGACGAAGGATGTCAGTGGCGTCGTCAGTAACGCGGACGTCGTCATCTTTGCAGCGGGTGCTGGTGGCGCATCGGACGAATTGACACGTGCCGTCGATCAGGAAGGTGCGATCAAAGTCATCGATGCAGCAAAAGCGAACGGAATCAATCGTTTCCTAATGCTCAGTTCAGTCGGTACAGAAGAACCGAAAGGCGAACTAAAAGTATATCTCGAATCGAAAGCAGCAGCAGATGCTCACCTAAAAGAAAGCGGACTTGATTATACGATCGTCCGTCCTGGTCCACTCAGCTACGATGACCCAGCAGGTACTGTTGAAACGAAAGAGCATTTCGATTCATACGAAGATCGTAAGGTGTCTCGTGACGATGTGGCAGCACTGTTCGTTCACTTGATTGATCATCCGACACAATCTCGTGTGTTCGAAGTACTCAGCGGTCCTTATCCGATCGCGGAAGCACTACGTAATCAATAATTAAACTCTACAACTAAACCCTACAACAAAAGGCGATGGAATGTATGTTCATTCCATCGCCTTTCGTTTTGCTTATTCAGGTTGCCAATCAAACAAGGATAATTCATCCGGTGTCAGTTCGCGGTAGTCCCCAAGTGCAAGTGCCGGATCAAGCTCCAAGCGACCAATCGAACGCCGTTTCAAGAATGTGACCTCTTTACCGAGGGCAAGCATCATCCGTTTGACTTGATGAAACTTCCCTTCCGTGATTGTCAATTCAAGCTTTGAGTCTGTTTCTGTCGTCGATAAGATAACGAGTTTTCCTGGCTTTGCCTGATAACCGTCTTCTAAGGTGACGCCTGCCGCAATTGCCTCGACGTCTTCTTGCGTCAACACACCTGTCACTTCCGCGTAATACGTTTTTTCGACGTGTTTCTTCGGAGACATCAAAGCATGATTGAACGCTCCATCGTTTGTCAGTAACAATAAGCCTTCAGTATCCTTATCAAGTCGTCCGACCGGAAACGGTTTGAAATACGTCACGTCTTCAAACAACAGATCAATGACGGTCTCATCTCGTTTATCCTCCGTCGCACTAATGACACCAGGTGGTTTATTCATCATTAAATAGATGTATTTTTGATACGTGACCGGTTCGCCGTACATCAGAACCTGTTGCGTCTCGACATCGACATGTTGTTTCGGATCACGAACGATCTCACCATCGACTTGAATTGCCCCTGCCTTGAGCAAAAGTTTTACTTCTTTTCGGGAGCCTGCCCCCATGTTGGATAATAGTTTATCTAGACGCATGACCTCGTCCTCGTTTCAATGAAATTTTACGTCCTAATACGACTTCTGCTAATCCACTCCAAATCGAGAGTCCAGCGAAAATCACGATTCCAACTGCCGCACCAATGATCAGGATCAACAGAGATGCCCATGTCGTCTCTGGTAAGAAGGACACCATTCCCCACTTCACGAGTGCAACACCTGCTCCCATCAATGCACTGATGATTAGAATCAAAGATGTCCGGCGCAAGACCGTACTGAATGGGAACTTCACCGTTTGTGTGATCCGGAAGAACATCAATCCCGTCGCAACGAGATAACCAATGATCGTCGCATAACCAGCACCCGTTCCATCACCCGTCAAATGAATCAACGGCGCATTCAAGAGATACTTCGCAAGTAATCCTGCGAGGGTCGCAATGATCGTGAAGTACTGACGGTTAATCCCTTGAAGGACAGCTGCCGTAACAGAATACAAGGCAAGGAACAATGCACTCGGCGCATAACTTAATAGATAGACCCAGGCCGCTTGATCTTTCGGGAAGAGCACATGGAACGTTTCTTCACTGAGGAGAATCATCCCGACGACTGCCGGAATCGTCACGAAAAAGACGAGTTGATAAATCTGTGAGATTTGAGCTCGTACTTTCCGCATATCCCCTTGCGTAAAGGATGCGGTCAACAGTGGAGTTGCCGATAATGACAATCCTGTTGCGACCGACACCGGAATCAAGACGATCTTATGACTATCCGCAATCAGATAGGCAGTCGCGTTTCCGGCCGCTTCGAGCGTGTAACCGATACTTTGTAATGCGGCATTCATCGTATTTTGGTCGATGACTTGGTAAAGGGGTGTCGAAAGACCGACCATGACGATTGGAATCGCATACGTCAATAATTCCTTATACAAATCCGTTAACGGGCGATCCGGCGAACTGACGGTTTGAGTAGCACGTAGTTCCTGCAAGCCGCTGGCACGTTTGCGGAAATAATAGATCAGAACCGCAACACTACCGATTGCACCAATGAAAGCGCTGAACGTTGCAATCGTTGCGGCAAATGCTGCACCTGAATCAAATAAATAAATCGCGATGCTGACTCCTGCAAGCAAAAAGATGATCCGGACGATTTGCTCCAAGATTTGCGAAATCGCTGTTGGTCCCATCGATTGATACCCTTGGAAGTAACCTCGGGTCATACTCATCGGGGGAATCAAGAGTAAAGCGAAACTCACGCCACGAATCGTCATCGTGACGGCATCAACGTATGCTGCTGAATCAACGTCACCACCTGGAATGGCCCGGTGTGCTAAATACGGTGCGAGAAAGAATAAAGCGAGGAAGGAAACAATCCCGGTCAAGGACATGATTTTCAGACCAGACCGATACAACCGTTCACTCGTATCATATTCTCCTAATGCATTGTATTTGGCGACGAATTTCGAGACGGCGACAGGAATCCCCGCTGTCGCGAGTCCGATCATGATCGCATAATAGTTATAGGCATAGGTATAGAACATGATGCCTGTCGCGCCGACCATGAACTGAAACGGAAAGAGATAAATCAAACCCAGTGCGCGGGAAATCAGTGACGCACCGGATAGGAGCATCGTTCCACGAACGAATCCTGAATTGCCGGAAGAAGTAGACTGCTTATTACTGACTGTGGACATGGTAACATCCCTCACGCTTTCTAATTTTTAAACTCGACACTCTGATCGTGACTGTCTCATTATACAAGTTCTCTCGTACACAATTGCAAATCATTATACCGCTGTCTATCTTGAATTGAAAGAGACGGTTTGTTTACAGTCGCAACTTCTGCTAAAGTGAAACAAGCAGAATTCTATGAATGAGGTGACCTTATGTACGATGTAATCGTAATCGGAGGCGGACCGAGCGGCTTGATGGCAACGCTCGCCTCTTTACAGGCTGGAGCCCGAACACTCCTGCTTGATAAAGGAAATAAATTAGGTCGGAAGCTTGCGATCTCCGGCGGCGGACGTTGCAACGTCACGAACCGAAAACCACTCGACGAACTCGTCCAGTCGATTCCAGGAAACGGACGTTTCCTTTATAGTGCCTTTTCTCAATTCAATAATGAATCGATCATCGAACTCTTCGAAGGGTTTGGTGTCGCCCTCAAAGAAGAGGACAATGGACGGATGTTTCCTGTCTCGGATAAAGCAGCAGATGTCGTCCGTGTGTTGATCGATCAAATCCGCGCGCATGGTGCCGAGATTCAAACAGACGCGCAGGTCGCTACGCTCGACTTCCATCCAGACGGTTCTTTTGCAGCTGTCATCTTAGAAAATGGCATGCGTCTTGAAGCAAAAAGTTGCATCGTTGCAGTCGGCGGACAATCCGTTCCGCACACGGGTTCGACAGGTGACGGCTATCCGTGGGCTGAAAAAGCAGGTCATACGATCACTGAGCTCTTCCCAACTGAAGTTCCGATCCTATTAGGTGATACGTTCATTCATGAAAAAACATTACAAGGGCTGTCGCTACGTGACGTTGCCTTAACGGTCCACGGTAAAAAGGACAAAGCAATCAAGACACATACGGGTGACTTACTCTTCACACACTTCGGTTTAAGCGGTCCGATTGCTTTACGCTGTAGCCAGTACACGATCAAGGAACGCAAACGTTCCAAGGAGACGATCGTCTATCTATCGATTGACCTCTTCCCAGACGAATCACTCGGTGCGTTAACGGAACGCTTCCAAGCCGCGCTTGCAGCCAATCCCAAGAAAACAGTGCGCAATGCCCTCCGTGGCTTCGTGCCGGAACGTCTGCTTGAACTTCTCTTTGCTCAAATCGGCTTTGGCGATGAAGTCTGCACACAAGTCAAGAAACAGGACTGGACGGACTTCTTGCAAAAATTAAAGCGATTCCCACTTAAAGCAACGGGAACGCTCGACTTTGATAAAGCTTTCGTCACGGGTGGTGGCGTCTCGATCAAAGAGATTGATCCAAAGACGATGATGTCGAAAAAAGCCGAGCGATTATTCTTTGCCGGGGAGATTCTTGATATCCATGGATATACAGGTGGTTACAACATCACAGCTGCATTCGTGACGGGTCATTGCGCCGGTAGTCACGCCGCAGAGATGGCACGTGATACTGTCTTTTAATATGAACAAGACCCGATTCTTCTGCTTAACAGAGGAATCGGGTCTTGTTGTGTCAGGATTTAATCAATCGGTGTAAACGATCGGCTTGAGAATTTATCCGTGACGACTAACGCGAACAACTCGTTATCCTGCACGAAAATCCCCTTCGAACCATATACTTTCGGACTGGCTGTCTCACCCGTGATCGTTTTGTCCTTTCGATCGATCGAATAGAGATAGAGCGCTTCTGAATCGAGTGTGTAGATCCGACCTTGCCGTTCAGCAAGACCAATCGGACGGAACTCGGACTCGAACGATTTCTTCGCATCACTTCGCATCCCACTCGCCGCTTCAATCTTCTCACGTTTGATGACTGACAGATAAGGCGGTTTCTGTTTTTTCTTCAATGCACGTTTTTTCTTTTCCGAGGCGTCAGGATCAATCTTGATCTTATCCTCTTTCATCGCGAAATAAGTCACCTCGACTCGTCCCAGTGCTCGAATATGATTAATCGTATAGAATTCTTTTTTCTTCGCATCATATCCAAGACCATGGAAACTATCCCGTATCGTTGTTCCTTGTACTTTTTCACGTTTTTCTTCGCTCCAGACACCGTCTTTTCGCGTAATCGTGACTAGAATCTGATTCGACGTCAATAGCGCGACGGTCTCCCCGTCAACGAGCGTCATACCGTCTAAACCAGCGAGCAACAACTTTCCTTCTTCTAACTGGAAAGATGCGTTGATGCGTTCTCCGGTTCCACTGATTTCAAAGAAACGATAATCGTCTGTGACGACGAGGTACGAACCAATGGAATCATCATATAACATATGTTGGACATTTTTGATTAATGGCTCTTCCGGGTTCGGAATAGCTGAAGGCGTTTTCGGTGGCACCTGTTTAACGGCTGCCTGATGCTTTGATTGCGTCTCGATTTTCGCGAACGTTTCTTGAATACGTGACAACGTCTCTGGCTTCGAGAAGACGAGCAGTACGCAAAGGATCAACCCCGAAACGACAGCAAAAATCGTTGTATAGACTATATAAGATCGTTTCATTGATGGTACTCGCCTTTCTTTCTCGGTTTCTGATTCAGTGTAGCAGAAGGTCGTTGAAAAAAAAAGCGGACTTGCGACGGAAATGAAGAAACCCCCTCCATTCGCATCAAACGAATGAAAGGGGCTATGGCTTAGTTTGCCACGATATTGATTAATTTTTTCGGTACGACGATGACTTTACGAACTGTTTTGTCGCCGATCCATTCTTGTGTCTTTTCATCAGCAAAGGCAAGTGCTTCGATTTCTTCTTTTGTCGCATCGACGTTGATTTTGATTTTAGAGCGAACCTTTCCGTTCACTTGAATGACGAATTCCATCGTATCGCTGACGAGTTTCGATTCATCGAATGTTGGCCATGCCGCATACGTCAATGTCTCTTCAAATCCAAGTTGTTCCCAGAGTTCCTCACCAAGGTGCGGCGCGACTGGTGTTAACAATTGAATGAATCCACGAAGGAAGTGACGCGGAAGAACCGACTGTTTATTTGCTTCGTTGACGAAGACCATGAGTTGCGAAATTCCGGTGTTGAACTGGATGTTCGCGAAGTCTTCCGTAACCTTCTTGACCGTCTGGTGGTACGTCCGCTCGAAGTCAGCATCGACTTCTGTGACGTCTTGAATGTCTGCTGTCCGTTCGAACAAGCGCCAGACACGATCAAGGAAACGACGGGCTCCATCAAGACCGTTCTCAGACCAGGCAACTGATGCGTCGAGTGGTCCCATGAACATTTCGTACAAGCGTAACGTATCCGCACCATGCGACTTGACGATTTCATCCGGGTTGATGACATTACCGCGTGATTTTGACATCTTCTCGTTGTTTTCTCCAAGAATCATCCCTTGGTTGTACAACTTCTGGAATGGTTCTTTTGTTGGTACGACGCCTGCATCATACAAGACTTTATGCCAGAAGCGCGCATACAACAAGTGGAGAACGGCGTGTTCCGCACCACCGATGTAAATATCGACTGGAAGCCAGTATTTTAATTTTTCTGGATCCGCGATCGCCTCTTCATTGTGCGGATCGATGAAACGGAGATAATACCAGCAGCTTCCGCCCCATTGTGGCATCGTATTCGTCTCGCGACGCCCTTTCATTCCTGTTTCAGGATCCGTATAATCCAACCAGTCTTCCGCAAGCGCAAGTGGTGATTCGCCTGTACCAGACGGTTTGATTTCCGGAATGATTGGAAGTTCAAGCGGTAATTCCTCTTGACTGAGCGTCTTCATCGAACCATCTTCCATATGAACGACTGGAATCGGCTCGCCCCAATACCGTTGACGACTGAACAACCAGTCGCGGAGACGATACGTGATTTTCTTACGTCCGACTTGATTCGTTTCGAGTTCAGCAATCATCGTCTCGATTGCTTCTTGTTTTCCAAGACCATCAAGCATATGCGAGTTGACGTGTTCGCCCTCTCCTGTATAGGCTGCTTCATCGACGTTTCCACCCGCGACGACTTCAACGATTGGCAAGTCGAATTGTTTCGCGAATTCATGATCGCGCTCATCGTGTCCTGGGACCGCCATGATTGCACCCGTTCCGTACGAAGCAAGGACATAATCAGCGATCCAGATTGGAAGACGATCACCTGAGATTGGATTGACGGCGAAAGCACCCGTGAAGACGCCTGTTTTTTCCTTCGCTAAATCCGTCCGCTCGAGGTCCGACTTCGTTTGGACCTGCGAAATGTACGTATCGACGGCTTCCTTGTGATCCGCTGTCGTGATGTCAGCTACGAATGGATGCTCCGGCGCAAGCACGAGGTACGTCGCACCGAAGATTGTGTCCGGGCGTGTCGTAAAGACCGTGACTTGTTTTTTGTGTCCATCAATCGTGAAATCGATCTCAGCACCTTCTGATTTCCCGATCCAGTTCCGTTGCATCTCTTTGACAGAATCCGGCCAATCGAGGTCATCGAGATCTTCAAGAAGACGATCCGCATATTCCGTGATTTTCAAGACCCATTGACGCATCGGGACACGCACGACCGGATGATTTCCGCGTTCAGATAATCCGTCGATGACTTCTTCATTCGCAAGAACGGTTCCGAGTGCTGGGCACCAGTTGACCGCGACTTCGTCCACGAACGCAAGTCCTTTTTCATACAACTTCGTAAAGATCCACTGTGTCCATTTGTAGTACTTCGGATCTGTCGTGTTGATTTCACGATCCCAGTCATAGGAGAATCCAAGTTCTTTCAACTGACGCTTGAACGTCTCGATGTTTTTCGCTGTGAATTCACGTGGGTCATTCCCTGTATCGAGGGCGTATTGTTCTGCTGGTAATCCGAACGCATCCCATCCCATCGGGTGCAAGACGTTGTATCCTTGCATCCGTTTCATCCGTGCGAGGATGTCGGTTGCTGTGTAGCCTTCCGGGTGACCGACGTGGAGACCGGCACCTGACGGATACGGGAACATATCAAGGGCATAAAACCCTTCTTTTTCTGGATCTTCTGTCGTGACGAAGGCGTTGTCTTGATCCCAACGCGCCTGCCATTTTGGTTCGATTTCGCGATGATTGTACGGCATGTCTTTTCCTCCTCTAATCTAAAAAAACCGGTCCTCCGCCCCTAGGAATAGGGACGAAAGACCGGTTTGGCTTCCGCGGTACCACCCACGTTGTCTGTCTATGACAGACCGCTTGATTCACGGATAACGGTGTGAAAGACCGGATTCGCTACTACGACTTCACGAATCGTGCTCCCTGACGAGTTCACGGTTGTTACCGACTGGTTCGCACCTTCCACCAGCTCTCTTGACGGCACCTTTCCCCTACTACTTCAGTTCCATGCAATTGACTATCTTTTCCTAGTGTAATCTGTTTCTTCCTCAAGCGTCAACGCTTCCGTAAAATTTCCTCGATTTCTGCATGCGATCGTGCTACATGATCCGCTTGTTCTAGACGTTGCATCGGCATCCGATCATCGAGAAGCGCAATCACTTCCATGCCTGCTGCTTTTGCGCCGATCATCCCGTTTGCAGCGTCTTCAATGACGAGACAATCTTCAGGCGCGTGCCCGATTCGTGATGCTGCAAGATGAAAAATCGCAGGATCAGGCTTTGAACGCACGACTTCTTCTCCACTGACGTAATGCGTGATTGGAAGCTCATAATGACGGATGACGCGTTCGATTTTTTGAAGCGAACTCGAGGAGGCAATCCCGATATCGTAACCAAGAGACGCCGCTTGCTCGATGACTTGTTTGACTCCCTCTTTTAAACCACATTCCTCCGGTTTTGCATGAATTTGAAACAACCGATGTTCTTCCTCAAGTAATGCACTCGCTGTTTCTGGAAGGTCGTGTTGCTCGACAAGTTCTTCCCACATCTCATCTCCTGTTTTTCCCATGAACGTCGCATACTGAACTGGATCGAGCGGAATCGATAACGTTTTGAACATTTGCTGATGGACCTCAAAGTAGCGGATTTCACTATCTAAGATGACCCCATCCATATCAAAAATAAGACCTCGTTTTTTCAAGACACATCCCCCTCAATTGATCTATCATGATTTCAGCATATCAAAAAAACGACTACACAATGTAGTCGTTTATCCTTCTTCATTTAGTTACTGTTTAACTTGTCGCCATTTGGACACTGGTTTGTCGGTAAGCCGGAAAATAATCCGAATCAGCATCTGACCCGTATCGTACACATAACTGATCGTATATGGCTGGTTGGAGGATCGATTTTCCTTGATGATACTCAAATAAACGATACCCGGTGTAACGGCATTTACTCTCAAAGAGACTATCCCGTTCTTGATATCCACCCCCGAGATGTTGTTCGACGAGACCGCGTGCTTTCGCCTGAAGAATCGCTTCGTACTCGAGTCGCTGATTCGGGAACATCTTCGCTTCGTCCCGCTTACAACCAATCAAATGACCGTGGGCATATTCTTTTCCAAGCAATACGAAGTATCCACCAACAGGTTCTCCGTCGATTTCCGCAATCAGTAACAATGGCTCACAGAGTGGATTTGCTTCAAATAATTGCTCAAAATAACTCGCCGTAAAATAGTAATGAGCCGAAGCATTCTTCCGGTCCATCGTTTCATGATACAACGCTACAAAAACAGGTAGGTCGTCTCGTGTTCCTGTTCTAACGGTTAAAGGAGAGGCAAGCGATTTGCGAATCATACTTCTCGTCTTCTTATGAAATGTCTGCATGATGTCTTCTATTGAAGGGCGTAAATCGATACTCGTCGTATGACGGATGAAGGAGACTTTCGTCCAATCCCGCATGAAGCGTTCATTACCCGTCAATGGATTAAAGCGAATCATTTCCGAGACAATCGCTTCTCGCTTTGCCCACCTTTCAAACAATAGACGTGCATGCTGCATTTCAGTCGCAGTCAGTTGACCGATGATTTCCGGTCCACCATAGCCATACGGCGTGATGAGATCTGAATAAGGCGTATCAAAAATTCGGCGCTTCAAAAAGGGATAGAACAGTGTTCCTGCATCACCTTCATAACGGAATAGCACCGCTTGCTCAGACGGTCTAGCGTTGAGCGTGACATATTGGTGACTGTAGAAGATATCAAGAGGTTGTTGCTGTACGTGTGTCGTCCAAGTTGCGGCATCTGTGATGAATTGACACCTTTCCATTCGTGCACCTCCAGTCAAAAAGAAGCAACGTTCATATGACCTTTCTTTTTCAAGTTCTTGATTAGAAAGTACCCGTTTCTTTGCCGAAATATTCCATATTATTAAATGTTTATTTTATGATTTTCGAACGAATGACGTAACAAAAGACAGCGGTCATAATGTCCGCTGTCTTACAGATGATGCTCATGATGTGATTTTTGGAATAGCACGAAGGAAGACGACGCCCGCTAGCAGAATCAATCCAATTAATGTCAAGAAGACCGCTGACATACCTGATACATCGTAGATCAACCCTCCAACGGTCGGACTGATCATCCGCCCCGCTGAAGCAGCAATATTGACGTACCCTTGGAATTCTCCTTCTTTTCCGATCGGCGCGAGTCTCGCTGCCATAGCAGGAACTGCTGGCCAGATGAACATCTCACCAATCGTCAGGATGATCATCGCGACGAGGAACATCTTGAAGCCGCCTGCGAACGGAACGATCAGATAAGACAAGAGGAAGATTCCTGTACCGGTCATCAATTGTCGCTTTAAGTCATCTCCAAACCAACGAAGAATTGGTGTTAGTAAAGGTTGTGCGAACACGATGAGTGCTCCGTTGATCGTCCAAAGAATCGAGTACTCGGAAATCGTGACACCGAGCGATTTCGTGTGTACGGCAAAGGTTCCTTGCCATTGCACATAAACGAACCAAAGTAAGGCATAACCAATCGAGACGAGCAACATCGTCCGTGCCGCACCGCGTGCAAGGGGTGTGCGTGTCGTTTCGATCTCGTCATGCGCCGCATGCATCCGCGCCGGTGCCTGAATCCAGGACAAACCAACGAACAAAATGATGGCAAAGGCGATGTAGAGGACGAGATTGGCGATGAAGATGTACTGAATCGAAAAGGCAGCGATTTGACCACTGACTGCTGTCCCGAGCGCTACACCGACGTTTTGTGCGACATAGATCGCATTAAAGGCACGGCGCCCACCTTCCGGCCAGATGACACCCGTCATCGCGTAGATCGTCGGAAAAACCATCCCACCGACGAATCCAATCAATCCAAGCATCGCGACGTATCCGAGGTACGTCTGATGAAACAGCAACAAGCCGACGGAAGACAGGACAAGTCCGATGACACTGATGACAAGCGTCTTCTTGCCACCGAGATGGTCAAACGCTTTTCCACCTAAGTAGTTTCCGACGATTGCTAAGGCCGAGTTGACGAACAACGCCATCCCTGCTTTTGTCATCGACTCTCCTAAATATTCATGAATATATAATGTATTAAACGGCCATAAAAAAGAGGATCCCGTCGTATTGATGGCCATCGCAAGGACGAGGATCCAGACCGCTTTTGGTAATTTTGGCATACATGTGGTCCTCCTATTTCATTCTCAACCTTGCCACTTTACGCAATCCGTCCCCTAACTGTCAAGCCACTTCGCTTTTCGTCAACGAATCAAAAAATGATATAATGCAGAAAGAATCTTGCACATACTGAACCATTACTAGAAAAACAGACCATAGGAACAGGAGTCTATGCCATGTCACTTGCCCGTGTACTACCTTATACGAAACAATTACTCGAGTCCGTTATCGAACCCGGAGACTGCGTCGTCGATATGACTGCCGGAAATGGACATGATACACAGTTTTTAGCAGAACGCGTCGGTCCAGAAGGTCGAGTCCTTGCGTTCGACGTCCAGGCACAAGCCATCGAGGAATCGACGCGACGTCTCGACGAAGCCGGAATGTTAGCACGCGTCGACCTTTATCATGAAAGCCACATCCATGTCGGTGCCCGTCTTTCGGACGAACAACGTCCTGTCCGCGCCGGTGTCTTCAATCTCGGCTACCTGCCTGGAAGCGACAAATCAATCACGACGACAGGAGAAGAGACGCTCGAAGCACTCGATGCCCTCCTCCCGGTCCTCGCTCCCGGCGGTCTTGTCGTCCTCGTCGTCTATCACGGTCACCTGGAAGGAAAACGTGAACGCGACGCTGTCCTCGATTACGTCACAGCCCTTGATCAGCAAGATTATGCCGTTCTCCAGTACCGTTTCTTGAATCAACAAAATCATCCCCCGTTCATCATCGCGATCGAGAAAAAAGTACGCGGATGATGGGACACAAAAAAGTGATGCCCTTTTTTAGAGGCATCACTTTTATTATTTCATTCTTCAACAAGCTTAAAGAACAACATTAATTTTTCTGCAAACCGAGTGTTCAACCGTTCGAAACTAAAATGCGGAAAACCGTGTAGACGTTGTAAGTAAATCTGATCGCCACCCATTTTCCGGCATACTTCAAGCGTCAACTTGACGTCTGCGAACTGATCGTCTGGTGCATAAAAACAAGCCAAGTTCACACGCGGCAGTTTTTTTCGTTCCTCGTCATGTACGACGATCTCTTCTTCGATTTCCCGGTACTGTGCATAGGTCAGTTCACCGATGCGAACGGTATCTTCCGTACTTTGACCAAACGGCAACGTACCGAGTGGCGCATCGGGCCGGAAACGATCAAATGCACTCGCGAAGACTTGTTTGACGCCTCCGAGTTGTTTCGAAGGATGCCAATCAAATAACGGTGAAATGAACGCAAGGCTTGCGACCGGTAATTCATATTCTTGCAACAGACGATTGACGACGAGTGCGCCCATGCTACAGGCGACGATATGAATCGGTAGCTTGCGTTTCCCGGCTTCACGTAATGCTTCTTTTAACAGTTGACCATGCTCTTCAAACGAGATGCGACGTGGTGCGTCGACAAGTAATACTTCATACTCTCGTTCGAGTACCCGAATCAAGGCTTCACTCGGACGGGCACGCAGTTGTAACGGATAAACTAATACGATGATTCCTGTTGGTTGTTCAACCACAAACTCACCTCTTCACTTCATACTTCCTTTTTACGATACCTTATTTCAAACGCACACGAAACCGTCCCAAGACGGATTTCATGAGGCGACATGGCGAAGACGAATGACAGATTCTACTTGCCCAAAGACTTCTTCCGTCATCTCACTGAGTTCTTCAAAACCGAATGAGGTTAAGAACTGACGTGCTTTATAGTTACGTGCCTCCACGTATACTTCGAGTGGGACGGCTCCTTGTCGTTCGAGTTCACGGATCAGCCGTCGTCCGATTCCGTTTTGCTGATATTTCGGCAAGACGTACAGACGAATGATCTCCCACGTTCCCTCAACATCAACAGCATGAATGAAACCGACGATTTCCTCATCGATGATTCCGACATAAAAATACTCTCCCCGTGCTTCTTCCGCCGTCCGGATCGCACGAACGACTTCTTCTTGCGGATACGCCTCCTGCACGAAATGCGCTTTCGAACGTTCGGAATAGATTTCTGCATACGTATCCAACCAAGATGTGACGGCAATGTCATGAATACGTCCTGCATCAGCTGGAATAGCTTCGCGTATTTCCATAATCGGAACCCCCCTTTGTATTCATACGAATCGACTCATGTACTTTTACCCTCTTCTAGAAAAAACATTCGTTTCCTGCAAAGTTCCACGGAAACAAAAAAGTCCGAAAACCCGCGTAGGGTTTTCGGACTTTTTGATTATGCGAAACGTTTTGCTTGTTCTTCAAGAACTGCTGCTTTATCTGTTTGCTCCCATGGAAGCTCAACATCTGTACGACCGAAGTGACCGTATGCAGCTGTTTGACGATAGATCGGACGACGGAGATCAAGCATGTTGATGATTCCAGCCGGACGAAGATCGAAGTTTTCAGCAACCAATTCGACGAGTTGCGCTTCAGGAAGTTTTCCTGTACCGAATGTATCAACCGCGATTGATACTGGGTGCGCGACACCGATTGCGTACGCGAGTTGAACTTCTGCTTTGTCTGCAAGACCTGCAGCAACGAGGTTCTTCGCGACGTAACGTGCTGCGTATGCAGCTGAACGGTCGACTTTTGTTGGATCTTTACCTGAGAATGCTCCACCGCCGTGGCGTGCGTATCCACCATACGTATCAACGATGATCTTACGACCAGTTAATCCAGCATCTCCTTGTGGTCCGCCAATGACGAAACGACCAGTTGGGTTGATGAAGAATTTCGTTGCTGCGTCGATGTATTCAGCCGGGATAACCGGTGTGATGACGTGTTCTTTCAAGTCAGCTTGGATTTGCTCAAGCGTGACTTCTTCTGCATGTTGTGTCGAGATGACGATCGTATCGACACGAACTGGCTCGTTGTTCTCGTTGTATTCGACCGTGACTTGTGTTTTTCCGTCTGGACGAAGGTAGTCGAGTTGACCGTTTTTACGCACTTCTGCCAAACGGCGTGCGAGACGGTGTGAGAGCGAGATTGGAAGTGGCATGAGTTCTGGTGTTTCTTTCGTTGCATAACCGAACATGAGACCTTGGTCTCCTGCACCGATTGCATCGATTTCTGCATCAGACATGCTACCTTCACGTGCTTCAAGCGCTTGGTCGACACCAAGAGCGATGTCTGCTGATTGCTCATCGATTGATGTCAATACAGCACACGTGTCAGCGTCGAAACCGTATTTCGCGCGTGTATAACCGATTTCACGAATCGTTTCACGAACGACTTTTGGAATGTCGACGTAAGTCGATGTCGTGATCTCACCTGCAACGAGAACGAGACCTGTTGTAACAGAAGTTTCTGCCGCAACACGCGCGTTTGGATCCGCCGCGAGGATTGCATCAAGAATTGAATCCGAAATTTGGTCACAGATTTTATCTGGATGACCTTCAGTGACTGACTCCGACGTGAATAGTCGGCGATTAAGGTTTGTCATGTATGACCCTCCCAAAAAAGAATTTGACGGTGTACTCATTTCCCCTAGTTGAGTGGGACGGTAAAATGAAAAAAACCTTTCCAAGTCCAAAAAATGGTCAGGGAAAGGTTGTGCGTTCTTCCTTTACCCTCTTATCGTTCGAAGTGTTTACTTCGCTTCAGGAGAGCACCTTTTCCCTCATTAATATGTGAATTAATGTAGGACGGTTGCCGGGTTTCTTCGGGCCTTGTTCCCTCCACCTGCTCAGAATAAGAGTATCCGTTACGAATTACATGATATAAAGTTGTACCTACTCTGTCAAGCAAGGTTTCAAATTCTAGTCGAAACTTTTTGAAAGAGATGTTAAACTGTTAATGCTGAAAGCGTTTCCAGATAAATAGAAATCAGCACCAGAAAATGATTGCTCTCTCTTTAGTATGTCATATATAATAAATGTGTCATACTAAATACAGTGAGCCAAAACCAACGTAGGGGAAAGGTGGGGTCAGGATGCCGATGACGGTCCTGAATATCGAAGAACTACTCAAGAAAGAGCATGTGTTCAAACAACTATCTGTTGCTGAACTTGTCGAACATGCGATTCGAAACGAAGAAGGTGTCCTTGCTGAGAACGGCGCATTATCTGTAGAAACGGGGAAATTTACAGGTCGTTCACCAAAAGATAAGTTCATCGTCCGTGATTCTTCCTGCGAGTCTCACATTGATTGGGGTCATGTCAACCAACCAATGGATGGAGACAAATTTGAACAATTGTTGCAAAAGGTTCTTCGTTACATGAACGAAGCCGATCAGCTCTACTACACAGAAGCTGCTGCTGGAGCAGATACGCACTTCACCCTTCCGGTCCGTGTGCTCACACAATACGCTTGGCATAACCTGTTTGCCAAACAACTTTTTTTACGCGAGTATCCTGAAGTGGCTGCCTTCGAACCGTTCACGGTCGTCTATGCGCCACATTTCAAAGCAGATCCTGCCGTTGACGGAACGAACTCTGAGACGTTCATCGCGATGTCGTTCGAACACCGGATCGTCTTGATCGGTGGAACGGAATACGCGGGAGAAATCAAAAAATCAATCTTTTCCGTCATGAACTATCTCTTGCCACAAGAAAATGTCCTTTCGATGCACTGCTCGGCAAACGTCGGACACGAAGGCGACGTCGCCTTGTTCTTCGGTCTATCCGGTACTGGTAAGACCACCCTCTCAGCAGACGATAGCCGTCAATTGATCGGCGACGATGAGCATGGTTGGTCGCACGACGGTGTCTTCAACATCGAAGGTGGATGTTATGCAAAGACCGTTAACTTATCACGCGAAAAAGAACCGCAAATCTTTGACGCGATCCGTTTCGGAACCGTCCTTGAAAACGTCGTGCTCGACGAAGCCCGTCACCCTGATTACGATGACACATCGTTGACGGAAAATACGCGTGCTGCTTATCCGATCACTGCAATCGATAATATCGCTGTTCCGTCACGTGCTGGTCACCCGAAGACGATCGTCTTCTTGACGGCTGATGCGTACGGTGTCTTGCCTCCGATCAGTAAATTGACGAAAGAACAAGCGATGTATCACTTCCTATCAGGATATACATCAAAACTCGCTGGAACAGAACGTGGGGTCACGGAACCGGAAGCAACGTTCTCAACATGCTTCGGTTCACCATTCCTTCCACTGATGCCTGAAAAATATGCGACGATGCTGGGCGAATTGATTGATCGTCATGGTGTCACTGTTTATCTCGTCAACACAGGCTGGACAGGTGGTGCTTACGGAACAGGTAGCCGCATGAAGCTATCCTATACACGGACGATGGTCAACGCTGCCGTCAACGGTACACTCGCAACGATTCCAACAGAAGAGCACCCGATTTTCGGACTTCATATGCCACTGGAAGTTCCAGGTGTTCCAAGCGAGTTACTCAATCCAGTACGCGTCTGGTCGAATCCGGACGAATACGACACACAAGCGCGGTCGCTTGCTGAGAAATTCCAACATAATTTCCTTCGCTTCGAAAGTGCGACGGATGCGATCAAGTCAGCTGGTCCACGCCTATAAAAAAAGAGCCTTCGGGCTCTTTTTTTATAGGATAGAATCCGTTCTTTCTTGAAGATGTGTTTCTTTTTGTTTAAGCCATTCCTGACTTTCTGCTAGTAGCGCATAGGCTCGTGGAAGTGAGACACCTAAACGTTGACTGAGTAGTTCGAACTGATCAAAATCACAGCGATCTGCACTGATCACAAGCACTAAACAATCCCGGAATGGATGATCTTTTCCTTGTAGGACAACCTTCAAGGAATCTTCGATTGGTAATTGACCAATGATGTCGTCGATATCCACAGACAATAACGCATCAATATGTGACAGCAATCCGATCATGTAGGCACTCTCTGACTTCAACGTGCGTGTTTCTTTTGCAAATAGCTCGCAAAGCTTAGCACAATGTAAAGAAGACCGGAGTAACTCATTT
Source organism: Exiguobacterium sp. s143 (assembly GCF_018618895.1). Taxonomy (NCBI): domain Bacteria; kingdom Bacillati; phylum Bacillota; class Bacilli; order Caryophanales; genus Exiguobacterium; species Exiguobacterium sp. s143. Next base: position 1,064,783 of record NZ_JACSMX010000001.1, read on the forward strand.
GACCATTCGTAAGGACTAGCAAGCTTCATCTCACGCAAGACGATTAACGAAATCCAGCTTTTGAGTTGCGAGAAGCCAAGTAGTGAAATGGCTTGACGAACAGAGCTGACTGTATTTCGTAATCCCATTCCTGGAGAATTGATCAGTTGCAGTACTTGAATGCTGATATACGGATTTGCTTCAATCTCATCAATGACTTCATCGTATTTTTCATCCGTATCGAGCCATTTTAGCATCTTCAGCAATACCGGCAATTGAGGAGGGACAGCTTTTCCCTTCATCAACATCGGCTTAGCATAAAAATAGCCTTGGAACCAGTCATATCCCATTTCAAGACAACGTGTGTGATCTTCATGTGTCTCGACTCGTTCGGCAAGCATCTTGATATGGGGATAATTACGCCGGACGATATGCAGGATCGCACTTTGCTCGCGAGGAGAAATCGCCTCGATGTCGATTTTAATTAAATCAATTAGCGCGAATAATTCTGTTCCATGTTGACGAAGTAAATCGGTCACAAAATCATCGAGTGCTAGTGTAAAACCTGCTTCTTTCCAACTGTGCAACACAGATAACATCTCTGTATCGATATCAACAGTTTCTAAAATTTCGATAACGAACCGTTTTGGATCTAAATAGTGAATCAGATCACTTTTCAAGAGATCCGCTGTAAAGTTGACGAAAAGTTTTTTACCTTCAGCGACATGCTCTACACCCATATGAACGAGTGTATTCGTTAAAACATCCATTGTCGCTAGATCACCGTCGAATACATTCATTTGTTTGACGGAACGATACAGCAACTCGAATGCATCAACTGCTCCGATTCGGTCAACGATGGGTTGACGTGCTAGTAAGATATCCATCGTCCTCCATCCCCCTCTACATTACTCATATGGTTCTAATTATATCAAAATTTATTTTTCAGGAAGTTTATTGTTTTTTACAACGAATCAATATTCTTTTTTTCCCATTATGTATGTAAGTTCAATTCTTCAGATGACAAAAAAACCGATACGACATTCATCGTACCGGCTAAATCATCGATTATAGATACCAGTCTCAAACCAATTCAACACATTCCGCGTCACACGCAACTTGTCATGAATCGGAAATTGATGGGCATAGGCATAAGTCTGAAGCGTCGTATGCTCAGGATGACGTGCAGCATAAGCGGTTGCGTGTCGTAAACGAACGTTCTCATCGTATGCACCGTGAATCAATAATACTTCACCTTGAGGTTCGACATGGAGCGGCGAGCGAACCGCGTATTCATCAGGAACCGTGTCTGGTGTACCTCCCGTGTATCGCCGCAGCATCTTTTGCATCGTCTTCTGCTCTTCGTACGTCCACGTCAACTCCGTCACCCCTGCCCAGGACACCGTTCGGGCGACTGGACGGTGATGCGCAAGGAGCAACGCCATCTGTCCACCACGTGAAAATCCAAATGCGTGAACATGTGAGACACGTTGCTGCAACCAGTCAAAGGCACTGCAGGCGTCTTCGATATCGTGATGTCCGAAGTCTTCTTTTCCCGTACCGCCTAGATTCCCGCGATAGAAGGGGGCCATGACAAAAAAGCCAGCCTGTGCGAACGCGAGCAGTCGTGTCGGTCGGACCATTCCGATCGAACGCGTTCCACCACGCAAGTAGAGAATTCCCTGACCGTTTGCAACTTGTGGGAGTACGATATAGGCACCGACCCGTTCCCCATCCGCTGTAGTATAGAACATCCGAAACGTCCGAAACGGACCTTGGCGCGGAAGTTCAAACCAATCGGCGTTCGCTAAGTACACGGAGCGTCTCCGGAAGGACACGGTCCTTCATCATGAAGCTGTATTGTCGGTTCGTATCGAGACGATCGGGGAGTTCCTCGAATAGAAAAGCACCATCTGTTTCATCCACGGCAAGATGAGACGACAATGATCCGATTTGCGCGAAATAGATGTTTTTGATGATCGTATCGCCTTTTCCGGCAACACGATATTGTCCGACATATGAGAGGGAATCGATTTTCCCACCCGTCTCTTCCATTACTTCACGACGTGCGGCTTCTTCTGCCGTTTCACCCGGTTCAACCTTTCCACCAGGAAATTCATACCCCCGCTGCTTATGATGGGTCAGCAACCATTTTCCTTCGTACACGGCAATGACCCACACGTGCAAAGGACGATCCGAGAACGGATGGTCATCAAAACTTAACTCCACTTGATTTTGATAATAATCCAAGAATGTAATCACGTACGTGCACCTCATTTCTTCTTCTAACTTCACTTTACCTGTTTCACGGGTATTCTAAAAGTGAAAACGCTAGGATTACCTGTAAATCTGGAAAATGATAGCCTACTATCATCCGGTAAAGACAAAAAAACAGCCGATGTTCCACTAAGGAACAATCGACTGTCGTTTTACATTACTTCAAACGTGCTTCGAGTTCTGCTTTTTCTGCTTCGAATCCTGGTTTCCCAAGAAGAGCGAACATGTTTTTCTTGTACGCTTCGACGCCTGGCTGATCGAATGGGTTCACTCCGAGGAGGTAACCACTCATCGCACAAGCTTTTTCGAAGAAGTAGAACAGGAATCCGAGGTGATACGGTGTCATCTCTGGAAGTTCGACTGTCAAGTTCGGTACTTGTCCGTCCGTGTGTGCAAGCAACGTACCTTCTGCCGCCTTATCGTTGACGAATTGAATTGACTTACCTGCAAGGAAGTTCAATCCATCGAGATCCTGAGCATCTTCTTCAACAGTCAACGCATGACGCGCTTGACCGACTTTGATGACTGTCTCGAACAGGTCACGACGACCTTCTTGGACGTATTGTCCCATCGAGTGGAGATCCGTCGAGAAGTCGACTGCTGCTGGGAAGATTCCTTTGAAGTCTTTTCCTTCTGACTCGCCGTATAATTGTTTCCACCACTCCGATACATAATGAAGTGCTGGTTCGTAGTTGACGAGAAGCTCGATCGTCTTCCCTTTCGCATAGAGCGCATTTCGTACGACCGCGTATTGATACGCTTCGTTGTCAGCTAGGTTTTCGCTCGCATAGCGCTCTTGCGCGTCACGGGCACCTTGCATCAACTCTTCAATTGAAATACCAGCTGCTGCGATTGGTAATAGACCAACCGGTGTCAAAACAGAGAAACGGCCGCCGACATCATCCGGAATGACGAATGTTTCGTATCCTTCAGAGTCTGCGAGTGTTTTTAATGCACCACGCGCTTTATCCGTCGTTGCATAAATCCGGTGTTTTGCTTCTGCTTTACCGTATTTCTCTTCCATGAACGATTTCAAGAGACGGAACGAAATCGCTGGTTCTGTCGTCGTACCCGATTTCGAGATGATGTTGACCGATACATCTTTTCCTTCGAGGACTTCGAATAAATCGTGCAGATACGTCGATGAGATATTATGTCCTGCATAGATGATTTGTGGTGCTTTGCGATCTTCTTTTGATAACAAGTTATGGAATGAGTGTCCGAGCATCTCGATCGCAGCACGCGCTCCGAGATATGAACCGCCGATTCCGACGACTAACAACACATCAGAATCCGACTTGATTTTTTCTGCAGACGCTTGAATGCGTGCAAACTCCGCTTGATCGTAGTTCTTCGGAAGATCTACCCATCCTAAGAAATCACTTCCTGCGCCTGTTCCTGCATGAATCGCATGGTGAAGCGTCTTTACCGTTTCCGCCATATGATCTACTTCATGTTGACCTACGAATTGTAGGGCTTTCGAATAATCAAAACGTACTGTTGACATGCCATCGTCCTCCTTATTCATTCGCAACGAAATGCGACCTTCCTTTTCATTAAAACGCAAGAAGGAAGGTCGTTCAAGTCTTTTGTGAAATGAGTAGCAAATGTTACAGATTGTTATAGGGCAGCTGTCACGATTTGACGAACATCTTCGTTTCCGAGTGATTTGAAGTTTCCGAAGTCGCCGCGTGTCATTGCTGACTTGACGATTGCGTCAACTGTATCTTCTTTGATGTCATAATCAGCGAGACGATTCGGTGCACCGAGTGATGTCCAGAAAGCACTGATTGCATCGATTGTAGCGTGTGCCGCTTCCATCTCTGATTTACCTTCCGTATCAACGTTAAAGACGTTCTCACCGAGTGTCACGAAACGATGTGCATTTGATTCGTCAAGCACGTGGCGCATCCAGTTCGGGAAGAGGATCGCAAGTCCACCTGCGTGCGGGATATCGTGAACAGCTGAGACCGCATGTTCGATGTTGTGTGATGCCCAGTCTCCACGTGCGCCCATTTGAAGGACACCGTTGAGTGCCATCGTACCAGCGAAGAGAATCGTGCCACGAAGTTCAACGTTCTCGAGATCGTTGACGAGTTTTGGTGCTGCTTCGACGACTGCTTTCATGACACCTTCTGTCATCCGTTCTTGGACCGGTGCATGCGCAGGGTGGAAGTATTGCTCGAGGCAGTGGCTCATCATATCGACGATACCGTAGATTGTTTGATCTTTTGGCACACTGACTGTGTACTTCGGATCAAGGATCGAGAATGTTGGGAACGTAAGCGGGCTACCCCAACCGTATTTCTCTTGTGTCTTCCAGTTCGTGATGACGGATCCAGCGTTCATCTCAGAACCTGTTGCTGCAAGCGTCAAGACTGTTCCGAATGGGATGACTGTCTCTGGTGTTGCTTTGCCGATGACGAGATCCCACGCTTCGCCTTCATAAGGAATACCAGCAGCGATCAATTTCGTGCAGTCGATGACAGAACCGCCACCGAGTGCAAGCAATGCGTCAACGCCTGCTTCACGTGCGATTTTGATACCGCGCTCTGCTGTCTCGATACGCGGGTTCGGTTCGACACCGTCGCATTCGACGTACTCGATTCCTGCCGCGTTGAGTTCACGTGTGACATCATCATAGACGCCGTTCCGTTTAATACTGCCGCCACCGAAGACGAGCATGACTTTCTTTGCACCGAGTGCTTCGAGTTGTGGTTTCAGTTGGCTGACTTGTCCGTCACCAAAAATAAGTTTCGTTGGATTGCGATATTCAAAGTTTTCCATCTGTGTTGCCTCCTCAATAAGTAATGAACACCTTACATTATCCACACATTCCCCTTTCGCATCTAATTTAATGCTTATTCTGTGTAAAAATCGCATAAAAAAAAGAGAACCGACCGATGTCGATTCTCTCATGTGGCTTATTTTTGGAAGTTTGATTTTTCAATCCATTCTTCCAATTTACCTTTAAGAACGTTGAATCCAGGTGCTTCTTCTTGTTTGAAAGCAGGACCTGCATCGCGACGTCCAGCGTTTTTGCGTGGACCTTTCGCGCGTGCTTCACGTTTTGGAGCTTCCTGAGTTGCTTTGATCGAAAGCTTCATTTTTTTGTTAGCTTCGTCGATGTCGAGAACTTTAACAGTTACTTCATCGCCAACTTTTACGTAATCGTTGATGTCTTTTACGTAATCGTGTGAGATTTCTGAGATGTGGACGAGACCTTGTGTTTGCTCGTCAAGTGCTACGAAAGCACCGAAGTTTTGAATACCAGTTACTTTACCAGTAACGACTTGGTCTTTTTCAAAGTTTGCCATAATGTATACACTCCCTAACTAAATTCATCAACTTATAATAACACACTTTTCTTGTATCGTAAAAAATATTTTTGGAATTTGTTTATTTTTTATTTCACGAGGGAACATTTTAGTAGCAAGACTTCAAGTATTCCCCCTGATTCTGCCGAACTTTCCGAGTTCGGCCCTTTTTTTGTTCTTTTACTCAATTGACCTAAAAAACAGATACCGAAAAGTGATGTGAGCGACTTTCACAACGCTCTAATAAAAACGGACAGTCTCGGTCTGCTCGCTTTCCGCGGACAAGCCCTCATGCCGCTTCAGATGCGTCGCATCTTCCAGGGTCATGATGACTTGTTTTTCCGCAGGAGTCGAGCAGAACCTCGCCTGTCCTAGCGTAAAGGAAATATAGAGTAGAAGCAATCATAAATTAAGAGGGACATTAATTACTCAAAAATCAAACTGCAATTGACAATGACCGTTCACAAATGAACCTGAACGAAAATGTTCTGCAATCCATTTACCAGAGCGAAAATGTCCACACACCCAGTGTGCATTACGATAATGCGGTGTAATAAGGCACATCCGAAGTCCTCCTTTCCTTTTAGCAAGGAAGGATTACTTTCAGCTTCGAACAAATAAAATTGTTTTACTTGAGACACATATGTAGTATTGTTTGATTAAGTTCTTAACAACACTATTCTTGTTCGAATAGACATTGCAGTGTCTATCCGAACGCAACGTGCAGCTGAGAGTTTATCTTTCCTGCCGTACTAAGCAGTTGCGATTTCGCAGCTGCTTTTTTTGTACACTTTTCCGGACCACCTCCTCTGATATCTGAATTTTCGATTATTTCAACCGTTAGAAAAAGGACTAACTGAATAGTTTCAACAAAACTTTATCAGTTAGTCCTTTCCACGTACCGTTCACTTCACTTACAGATCGTCGAATCCATTCGCATCGGTTACTTTCGCATACGAACGTGATTTTTGTTCGAAGAAGTCCGATTTCGTCGCGTTCATCGAATCATCTGAATACGCACGAATCCATGGCATGACGTCTTCGTCGTGCCCTTCATAGAGATCCGACAAACCGATGACGCGAAGGCGTTTGTTCGCGAGATATTTAACGTAATCACGCATCTCACTGACGTCAAGTCCGTCTAGATCACGTAAAACGTATTCGCTCCACTCGATTTCAAGATCAACGGCACGCTTGAACGTGTCATAGACGAATTGTGTGAATGAGCCATCGGCATCAATTTCCGGATGCTCCGACAAGACAGCACGTAACAATTGGCTGATGAAGTACGAATGTTGCAATTCATCACGTTGAATATAACTGATCATCGTCGATGTTCCGACCATCTTTTGGTGACGCGCTAAGTTATAGAAGAAGGCAAAGCCTGAATAGAAGTTGATTCCTTCAAGAACGATCGAAGCAACGAGCGATTTCGCGAAGTTCTCTGGAGTCCGGTCATTTTGGAAATCTTCGTATAAATCAAGAATGAATGCATTACGCTTCATGACCATGTCATCGTCTTTCGCGATATCAAAAATCCGGTTTTGTTCAGCCAATGGAACTAAGCTGGATAAGACGTAGCTGTACGATTGATTATGCACGACTTCCTGTTGCGCGATGATTGCGAGAATCGCATGAACGGACGAATCCGACGTGAACATTGCCGATTCCAAGATATAACGTGTCTGAACCGAGTCAAGGATCGAGAGTAGCCCGATGATTCGTTTGAATGCATCCTGTTCCCGTTCACTTAATTGATTCCACTGTTGCATGTCCTTCGACATCGAGATCTCATCTGGGATCCAGAAGTTCGATAACAGTTGTTTGTAAATCGAATAAAACTGTGGATACGCAATGTCGTTCCAGTTGACGATGGCACTCGTTTCGCCACCGATGATCGCTGTCGCGCGATTTGGATGACGTGCATCAAGCAGTTTGATTTTTTGTAGCTGTTCCATGTGCTTCGACTCCTTCTTGCTGTAATTGAAGAATGGTCCGTTTCGTCCATTCCTTGACGAGATGTGGGCGATTGCGTGGTGACTGTTCGATTTTTAACAGTTCTCCAGCAAGCGGTACACCGAATTTCGAGAGATGATAGGCCATCTCATCAACGGCGCGACAATATTTGACGAACATCTTGTCCCCTGTTCCAAAAACAGCTGCCTGCGGAATCGCATGCGAACTCTCCTTTAGAACGGTTCTGAGACAATCGCGCATATCGTCGGGTAGTTGCCCATCTCCCCACGTATACGAACCAAAATAGACGATATCATAAGGCATTAACTGATACGTCGTCACTTCATCCGCAAACAACATCGTCGGCTCGATTCCCATCTCAGAACACGTCTTCGCGACGAGTTCTGCCACCTCCTCCGTGTTTCCACTCAATGACGCATATACGATTGCTGCCTTCATGATATCGTCCTCCTTATCTTATGATGAACACGATTCACATTCGTCGATTTCAACCGTCGTCGAACGCGTGTAGTAGATCGTCTTCATCCCGAGTTGCCACGCTTCCATGTGCATCTCGAGTAATTCTTTCGCCTTGACGTTATTTTTCACGTACAGATTGAAACTGATCGCTTGGTCGATGTGACGCTGACGCGAAGCATTTTGACGGATGCTCCATAACTGGTCGATTTCAAACGCTGATTTATAGAACCAGTTCGTTTCCGGCGTTAAATCTGGAACGGTGACTGGAATCTTATAGTTCTTCTTCTCTTCCGAGTAGACTTTTTTGTAGATTGGATCAATCGATGCCGTACTACCCGCAATGATTGCCGTCGATGAGTTCGGTGCGACTGCCATCAAGTATGCGTTACGCATTCCGTACGCCGTGATGTCGGCTTGGAGACGATCCCAATCGAGTTCATCCGTCGTTTTGTAGTGGCGACGTTTGATGTACTCTCCTGTTTGCCATTCTGAACCTTCGAAGAGACGGTACGCGCCTTTCTCTTTCGCAAGTTGCATCGACGCATCGATCGTCAAGTAAGCAATCTTCTCGTAGAGACGGTCTGCGTATTGTACCGCTTCGACCGATTCCCAACGGATGCCTTCGAGCGCGAGCAGATGGTGCCAACCGAACGTCCCAAGACCAACGGCACGGTATTTTTGATTCGTCAATTGTGCTTGCGGGACATCGATCGTATTCAAGTCGATGACGTTATCAAGCATCCGCATTTGAATCGGAATCAATCGCTCGAGGACATCAGAACGAACTGCACGTGCAAGTGCAATCGATGACAAGTTACAGACGACGAAGTCCCCAGGTGTTTTCGTGACGATGATCTTACCGTCTTCCGTGTATTCTTCCGTCACGGTCGTCGGGCTCATGTTCTGCATGATTTCCGAGCACAGGTTTGACGAGTAGATCATCCCTGCATGTTTATTCGGGTTCGCACGGTTAACGGCGTCACGGAAGAACATGTATGGCGTCCCGGTCTCGAGTTGCGAACGCATGTAGCGCTTGACGAGATCGATTGCCGGAACTGTTTTTTTGCTGAGGCGTGGCTCGTTGACACATGCTTCGTATCGTTCAGTGAAGCTGCCACCTTGTTCCGTCTCATCGAAGTAATCCTCGAGGCTAAAGCCCATGACTGTCCGAATTTCGTGTGGGTCAAATAAATGCCAGTCTTCTCGTGCTTCGACGGCACGCATGAAACGGTCCGGTAAGTTGACGCCTGTGAACAAGTCGTGTGTCCGAAGTCGCTCATCCCCGTTGTTGAGCTTCGCGTCCAGGAACTCGAGAATGTCCTTATGCCAGATGTCGAGATACACCGCGATAGATCCTTGGCGCATACCGAGCTGGTCGACGCTGACTGCCGTGTTGTTCAATTGTTTCATCCACGGGATGACACCGCTTGAGACGCCTTTGAAGCCTTTGATGTCTGATCCGCGTGAGCGAATCTTACCCATGTAGACGCCGATTCCGCCGCCACCTTTAGAAAGTGTCGCCACGTCCGTGTTCGAGTCGTAGATGCCACGTAGCGAATCATCGACTGTATCGATGAAACATGAAGAAAGTTGACCGTAAGACTTACCAGCGTTCGAAAGCGTCGGAGTCGCAACTGTCATGTAGAGATTCGACAATGCCCAGTAAGACTCTTTGACGAGTTCTAAACGACGTTCTTTCGGTTCGTTCTGCATCAGTGTCATCGCGATGACCATGAATCGTTCTTGTGGTAGCTCGTACAAGTTTTTGACGTGATCACGTGCGAGGTACCGGTCTGCCAGTGTTCGAAGACCAATGTATGTGAACAAGTGGTCGCGGGATGGATCGATCGTTGCCGACAGTTCGTTGATGTCTTCCTTCGAATACGCATCTAGTAAATGTTTCGTGAAGATGCCGATTTCTGTCAGTTTTTCAATCAGCGTATACAGCGAACCATACCGTTCTTCTGCTGCATATCCGCGATTTTCACCTGCTTCAAGGTATAACCGATTTAAGTAAGTCGCTGTCGCTACGAATGTCCAGTTCGGCTCTTCTGCCTTTAACATATCGAGTGCGTGCATCGTTAACAGTTCATAGACTTGATCGGCTTGTAGGGATTTTCCTTCAAGCGCTCGGATGGCACGTTCAGTATAGCGGTCGATATCAAGTTCCGGATACGTTTCCGTCGCCTGTCGAATCACGACATATACGTCTTCTATTGTCATTGCACCCTTAAAGATGCGTGCTGTATTCAGTGGAGATGCCACTATGAACCACTCCCATTCTCTATCGTTAAACAGGTTCGCATTACACAATGAAATACGCTAAACTAAAAAAAGACGTCCTACATATAGAAAGGACTCTACAAGTATCACTCTATATATAGACGTTTTAGCCGTTTTTAAACCTGTTAATGTACAAGATATAGGTTATCACTGAAATTCAAAAAAATAACCCCTTGCTTTGAAATTCAGGTCAAACAATTTGAAAAAGGCATCATGACGCCTTTTGAGATATATTGAGATAGCGAGTAAAATGCATTATAAGGTCAAGTGAACCGTTAAAATAAAGATGGTCCATTTCTCCTACTAGAAGAAAAATATTCTCTTCGAATTTTCTGATATACTGAACGTATCGATCTTCCGTCTATCAGGAAGAAGGATTCAATCCATCTATCACGAAAAGACGGCATATACGTATGTACGTTGAAAGGAGCTTACCTCATGCAAGTCGATTACACACCAAATCCGAATTCCGTCAAAATCACGCTCGAAGAACAGCGCTTCGGTGCTAAAAGTACGAGTGTCAAAAAAGAAGATACACCTGAAGATGCGTTGCTCGCATCATTGATCGCCCTCGATGGCATCGACAATCTGTTCGCTTACGGCGACTTCGTGACGGTTACGAAAGAACCAGAAGCAGAATGGAACGAACTGCTACCACGCATTGAAGCAAACATGTAAAAAACAAGAAGACACCTGTTCCTGGACAGGTGTCTTTGTTCAAGGAGCGATCACTGATGCCAACCGTATCCATCATCATTCCGACGTACAATCGTCCTCGTGAATTAGCAGAAGCGCTAGAAGCATTGACGCGTCAACACTATCAAGACTTCGAAGTCATCGTCTTAAACAATAATGGAGACGATGTCTCAGCAGTGACGACTGCGTATCAGGACCGTCTTCAACTAACCTATGTCGAGTTACCTGAAAACCATCATGTTCGTGCTCGAAATCATGGTGTCACGCTCGCTTCCGGTCGGTATATCTTACTTCATGACGATGACGACCTCTTATTACCGAGTCACCTCGAAGAAGCGGTCGGCGATCTCGAAGCTGGTGCCGACCTCACCTATACGGACGCGGAACTCTTTACGTATCGCTGGGAAGAGGATCACCGGATTGCAGTCGATTCTGAGCCATTCGCGTATCCGTACGATCCGGAGACGATTCGAGAAGACTCGACGTACATTCCGTCCGGGTCACTCTACCGTAAATCGCTCCACGATCAACTCGGTCCATTTGATGAGGACGTCTTCAACTACTGGGACTGGGATTGGATCTTACGCGTCGGCAAGGAACATTTAATACTGCACCCGGCGCGCGCGACCGTCTTATATGCTTTCAATCCGTCGGGTAATCATGAATCCGCGCGTCAGGATGCAGGGCGACGCGTCTTTTTTGAACGCCTCGTTGAAAAACACCAACTTCCGACAAATGAAATGAAGAACTTCCATATCGTCCAGGCTGAGCGACGCGCACGATTGCGCCAGACCCGCCGTACCTTCAATGGTCAATTGACAGAAAGTGAGTGATCCCATGTACACCGAAAAACAACTCGAATTATTAGCATTATTAACACAAAATGGTCCGATGGGCGTGGACTTGCTTGCGCAAATGCTCGACTGGGAAGCGTCAGAAGTAGCAGCTTCCATCGAGACATTCAAACGCGACGGTGTCCTACTCGGTTACACCGCTGTCATCGACTGGCAAAAGATTCATGCCCATCATGGCGTGACAGCTTTCATCGATGTCAAAGTCACACCGAAACGTGGACGCGGTTTTGACGAGGTAGCGGAGCGCATCCATCGTTTCCCGGAAGTGACGTCCCTTTATCTGATGTCGGGCGCATATGACTTACAAGTCGTACTTGATGGCAAATCGCTACAAGAAGTCTCTCAATTCGTCTCGGAAAAATTATCGACGCTCGACTCCGTCATCTCGACGACGACCCATTTCCGCTTGAAGACCTACAAGCACGATGGTGTTCTCTTCAGTCAGGATGATGACGACAAACGATTGAAGGTGTCTCCATGAAGTCTCTATCTGAACGTGTCGAACAGCTAGCCCCATCTGGCATCCGTCGTTTCTTTGATTTAGCAGGATCGATGGAAGACGTCATCTCCCTTGGTGTCGGCGAACCTGATTTCGTCACGCCATGGAATGTTCGCGAAGCGAGCTTCGCAGCACTCGAGCAAGGTTATACAGCGTATAGTGCCAACGCCGGTTTACTCGAGTTACGCCAGGAAATCGCGCTTTACATGCAAGAAAAGTTCGCCATCTCCTATTCGACGACGGAAGAAATCATCGTTACGACTGGAGCCTCAGAAGGACTCGATCTTGCGTTTCGTAGTTTGATCAATCCAGGAGATGAAGTCATCGTCGTCGAACCGGCGTTCGTTTCGTATGCTCCCTTGATCGAACTCGCTGGTGGCATTCCTGTCGCCGCTCCGTGTCATGCAGAAGACGGTTTTGCGATTCAACCGGAAACGATCGAACAATTGCTGACAGATAAGACGAAAGCGATCATTTTCTGTTTCCCATCGAATCCGACAGGCTCGACGATGTCGCGCGATCAATTAGCGGACCTAGCGTTACTCGTCCAAAAGCATGATCTATATGTCATCAGTGACGAGATCTATGCCGAACTATCCTACGAAACGGAAGCGATCTGCTTCGCGACCCTTCCCGGTATGCGAGAGCGGACGATCATCATCAACGGCTTCTCGAAAGCCTTCGCGATGACAGGCTGGCGGCTTGGCTTCACTTGTGCCCCACCTGCGATCACGCAATCGATGCTGAAGGTCCATCAATACGGGATGATGTGTGCCCCGACACTCGTTCAATTCGCGGGCATTGAAGCACTGCGTTCTCGTCATAAAACGGTCCCTGACATGGTGACGAGTTATCGTCAACGCCGGAACTACTTCGTTAAGGCATTAAACGATGCGGGTCTCCCGACACACTTACCGGGTGGCGCCTTCTATGCCTTTCCGTACATCGGTCATACCGGACTAACGAGCGAGCAGTTCGCTGAGCAATTGTTACTCGCTGAGCGTGTCGCCGTCGTTCCAGGATCCGTCTTCGGAGCAAGCGGTGAAGGTTATGTCCGGGCGAGTTATGCGAGTTCGATTGAACAACTGCAAGAAGCGATCGCTCGGATTCATCGCTTCATGAAAAAATGGCAGGCTCAAGATGAGGCAGCATCGTCTCATTCACATTAAAAAATGATCCGCCTTGCTCAAAGAAGCAGGCGGATCATTTTTTAGTCTACATAGAGAACGAGAAACATTCGATGGTCGTCTTCCGCATGATACGGCGAGATCGGACCGAGTTGTGGCGCAAAGACTTCTAAGCGATACGGTGAATCCTTGAAGTCAAGCGGTGTCCGCTCTTTGATCAAGCGTCCCATTTCGTCCGCTAGTTCTTTCACTTCAACCAAACTACGCGAGCGTTCCATCGGTGCTTCGAAGACGAATGCCTCGATCCCCTCAATCGTCGCACATCGGAGAAAACGCCGGAGTGACGGTAATGCTGCTTCCATGTTATCCTCTATCGTTTGGTTCTCCTCGTACACAGGGGCTCCCCAGAGGCGTGCCTCGCTTCCTGTCGCACTTCGGAAATGATCAATCGTCTCTTCCGTGATGGGATCACGCGTCAACGCGAAGCGTGTTTTATCCCGCTTCAGATTCTTTTCATTCGTCCGGTCGATTTCTGTCAGTAAATCAAGTTGAAGTGGTCGTGCTAACCGAAACAGTTCGCGTTGCAGACGTGCTAAGGAATGACCAATCGGAACAATTGTGTCTTTCGCTTTCGGAGGTTTATCCCCTTCATAACCGTTCATGACACGTGCGATTTGTCCGGCCTCATAAACGAGTCGATAAAACGAACCGTCCTGATCATCATTTACTGTACCGAGCGTCTCATGCTGTGCTGCAAGATCCGTCACGTATTGGTTCGCAAGACAGGTCGAGATCATCAAGACGTCGACAAGTTCAAAGCGAAGGGCTTCTAAATCATTTTGTTCTAGTGCTTCTCCGACTTCACCGACTTCTTCCGTCAGGCGCGCGAGACCAGATAGCGGTCGAAAATAACCACCGAGTGAGCGAATCGTCGCATCAACCTTTTGTTGCAGTGTCTTCATCTGTTCCATCTGTCTGACCCTCCACGATCGCCTGGCGTACGTGCATTTCTGTCTCCTGTTTAACGTGTTGCGCAAACGCCTGGTTTTTCTTCCATTCCCGGATTCCGACAGATGTCGCAGCAATCAATGCAGCAATTAGTCCAATTTCTCTTTTACGCATCGAGATCTCCTCCTTTTGAATGACTCGTAACCTATCTAAACATGATATGATGATATCAATTAATTCTACATAATCCAGTAAGAGGTGTTGCTTGTGTCGACTGAACGTCTTTGGCAAATGGCCCGGTTCCTGACGGTGATCTTCGCCTTCTTAGTTGGTGGATGGTTACTCATCCGCCTCTCGTCCATTTTGTATCCGTTTGTCTTTGCGTTTCTGCTTGCCCTTTTGAGTCGACCGCTCGTCGATTTTTTCCAAAAGCGGTTACGAATCACTCGCGGATGGGGTGCGTTGTTGTCCATCATTTTGATCAGTGGCTTATTAGTTGGTTCGCTCGCCTTGATCATCATGCAGTTGATTCGCGGTCTTGTATTTGTCGCCAACCAATTACCGGCGCAAATCCAAGAGTTGAGCCTGTATTTTCAAAAGCTGTACAATGAAAAACTGGCACCCATCTGGAACGATGCTTCCGAAGCCTTACGCTCACTAGAGCCATCGCAACAAAATACGGTTCAAAACAGTATTCAATCTCTCGGTAGTTCACTTGCGAGTGCGATTGGCGAAGGCTCAAAAAGTATCGCCATGATGCTACAGACGGTCCTTGCGACATTGCCATCGATTGCATTGATTTTCGTCATCGTCTTACTTGCTTGGTTTTTCATCGCAAAAGATTGGCACCAGTACGAGATGCGATTGAAGCGCTATGAGATGCTTCCTTGGTTCGCTCGTTTCGAGTCGGTCTTCCTGAGCTTACGATCTGCCTTATTCGGCTATCTCAAAGCGCAGCTCACGTTGATCACGATCACGTTCTTCATCGTCTTGATTGGTTTGTTCATCATTGGTGTCGAGCATCCGTTCGCAGTTGCTTTTATCGCTGCCTTTTTTGATATCTTGCCGTATCTTGGCACCGGTTCCGTCTTCCTGCCTTGGATTGCCTATTCGATCATCACGGGTGATACAACACTTGCGATTGGACTCGGGATTCTATACGCTCTCGTCATTCTGCAGCGTAACATCATGGAACCGAAAATCGTCGGCGATAATATCGGGATTCAACCAATCACGGCGTTGATTGCGCTGTTCGTCGGGATCAAATTCTTTGGTGTCTTCGGACTGATTCTCGGACCATTGATCGCTGTCATCTTAAAAGCACTCTACAACGCCCAGATTTTTCATTATATCTGGGACTTCGTCAAAGGATCACCCACACCATTTCGGTGAGGGTGATTTTTTTGGTACAGCTGCATATAACGGATACCCTTCCGGATCCATCGGTTGAGTTGCCGGCAGATAATCGCACGGAAAACGGGCGCCGGTCGCAAGCAGACAAGCGTCCAGCCAATCATCGATCGCAACATGCGACTGACGTTGTTCCCATAGCGGTGGACAATCAAAGCGTTCGAGCAATTCGATCCGTTCCGCAATGCCTTCGGTCGTTTTCTTTGAAAAGCGTGCCGGATGACCGGCGAGTCGCGCGAAACAGACTTCCGGATGGGCTTCAATCATCTCCGTTCGATATACGCTGCGGACTTCTCGGATTTTCGGTAATAGGTACCACGCTTGTTTTGAAAGCCCGATCCCCGCATGTTGTTTGGCTAAATCATTTGCTTCCATATAGGTAGAAGCTGTCAACGCACTACGAAACGGTGCATTAAAGACACTGCTCGTCCGCCCAGGTCGTAGCTCCAGTCGCAACAGTTGATCCGTTTCCCGTCGTCCTTCCATCAAGCCGATCGGCATATCGATCCAGATCCGGTCAGCTAGCGGAATCTGAGTAAGCGTCGGTTCGACGAATCCCGTATAACGACCATTTTCGTACATAACGACGACCCACCCCGCCTTTGCCGCATCAATCCCGATGACGTGCATTCGTCTTCTCCCGGAAAGAACGCAGTAGTGATAAGACGGTGAAGATACCGATGAACGTCGCGAGACCGAGCGATAGACGGTCGCGCGCATCCATATACCAGACGACGGCAAGAATCGTCAACAAGACGCCGAGTAGATTCCAACGTCTCATTTTTCTTGCTCGACGAACCGGTACAGACTACGGACCATGACGCCCGTTGCTCCTTTTGGACCAATCTCAGACGCTTGATTCTGTTCCGATGTTCCCGCGATATCGAGGTGTAGCCAAGGTGTGTCACCAACGAATTCGCCGACGAACGCACCACCGAAGATCATGTGTCCCATGCGTCCCGGTGAGTTGTTCAAGTCTGCGACTTCCGAACGGCGGACTTGTTTGATGAAGGCATCAACATACGGCATCTGCCAAACCATCTCATTCGTCTCTTTCGTCACCTGTTCAAAGCGTTCGTAAAGTGACGTATCGTTCGTCAACGCACCTGTGATTTCTGTTCCAAGCGCGACAAGGACACCACCTGTCAACGTTGCGAGATCGATGATCGCTTTAGGTTGATACTCTTTCACGTACGTGACTGCGTCAGCAAGAACAAGTCGTCCTTCCGCATCCGTGTTCAAGACTTCAATCGTTTTTCCCGCCATCGATGTGATGACGTCGTCTGGCTTGAAGGCATCCCCGGAAATCATGTTGTCGGTTGCTGGAATGACACCGATGACGTGAACATCTGGCTTCAGTTGACCGAGTGCTTCGAATAGCCCGAGAACCGCTGCTGCTCCACCCATGTCGCCTTTCATTCCGACGATACCGTCTTTTGGTTTGATGGAATAACCACCTGTATCGAATGTGACGCCCTTCCCGACGACCGCGATTGGTGCTTCTGCTGAACCTTTATATTCAAGGACAATCAATTTCGGTGGAATGACGGATCCTTGGTTGACGGCAAGCAAGGCGCCCATCCCGAGTGCTTCCATCTCTTCCTTATCGATGATCCGGAGATCATGCCCATGACGCTCCGCGATGAAGCGTGCTTCATCCGCAAGCGCTGGCGCCGTCAAAAGATTCCCAGGCATCGTTACGAGACGACGCGCTAAGTTCGTCGCTTCAGCCAAGACCGTTCCGCGGCGTACGGCTTCTTCCTCTACAGGTAAGACCGTCAGTTGTAACGTATATGCTTTCGAAGGCGACGTCTTATAATGTTTGACCTCATATGTAGCGAGGGTGAATGTCTCGGCAATCAGTTCGACCGGTTGCCCTGGGAATGTTGTTGCATCAACTGTGACATGTTCTAAGCGACGTGCTTTGACATGCTGTGCCGCTTTTCCGAGCAAGCGACGTAAATCGTCTTGCGAGAGCTGATCAACTTTCCCGAGTCCAACGAACAGTACACGTGCGACGTCGCCCGCTAACGTTGGCAATAGACGCAGTTCTCCTCGTTTCGTTGAGATATCGCCTTGACGAACCCACTCTTCTAGTTTGTCACCATACAATGCTTGTAACCGTTCATCGAGCGGTTGATTTCCAGAAATCCCGACAACGAGTACATCTACGGATTGATTCGTTTGCATATAAAACTCCCCCTTTGACTAGTATCTATTAGTATGAAGTGTTTTCAGTCATTTTCCAACTGATAGCCTCTCGACTTACCGCAAACGCTTTCACTACTTCTGTTCGACAATTTGTCGAAATGCTTGGTTTCAAACAATTGTTGCCCGTTTCACAATATGATAGGATTAAACGGGTGAAATGTTGAGACACTTCAAGAAACGATGCGTTTGCTGTTCCGGGAAATGTCTACGTTTTCATTCAAGGGAGAGTGCGCAGAAGGCTCGTTAAGAGAGAGGCGTTTATGGGTATCTATAGATAGCTAAGAAACGAAGTCGTCGCGTTAAAAAAACTTACTGAAAAGAGGGTAATGCACATGGCACAACATATCAAGGGAATTGGCGCTTCTGCAGGGATCGCGATTGCAAAAGCATTCGTGATGGAAACACCGGTCTTTGAGATTCCATCGCACAAAATCGAGGATGCAGCTGCGGAAAAAGAACGTTTCCAAGCGGCAATCGCAAAATCGAAGACAGAACTCGAAGTCATTCGTGAAAATACCTTACAAGAATTAGGTCCAGATAAAGCGGAGATCTTCTCGGCTCACCTTCTCATCTTAGAAGATCCGGAAATCGTCAGTCAGGTGAACGCAAAAATCGAGGACGAGCAAGCAAATGCTGCAAAAGCACTCGATGAAGTCGCAAACATGATGGTCATGATTTTCGAATCGATGGATAACGAATACATGCGCGAACGTGCAGCAGACGTTCGTGACGTCACGAAACGGACGATGGCTCACCTTCTCGGTATCACGTTCGTCACTCCAGCTCAAATCAACGAAGAAGTCATCATCATCGCGGAAGACTTGACTCCTTCGGATACAGCTCAATTGAACCGTAAATATGCTAAAGGTTTCGCAACGAACATTGGTGGCCGGACATCGCACTCTGCCATCATGTCACGTTCACTCGAAATCCCAGCAGTCGTCGGAACAAAAGTCGTCTTGACGGACGTTAAACACGGCGATCTTCTCATCCTTGATGGTGCTGAAGGTGACGTCATCGTCAACCCAAGCGAAGAGCAAGTTGCTGAGTATGAAGCAAAACGCGCAGCATACATCGCACAAAAAGAAGAGTGGAAAAAACTCAAGAACGAAAAAACAATGACGGCTGACGGTCATCACGTCGAACTCGCTGCAAACATCGGTACACCAAACGATGTCAAAGGCGTTTTGGATAACGGTGCAGAAGCAGTCGGTCTCTACCGTACGGAATTCCTCTACATGGATGCAGAGACATTCCCAACGGAAGATGAGCAGTTCACAGCTTACAAAACGGTTCTCGAATCAATGGGCGATAAAAAAGTCGTCATCCGGACACTTGATATCGGTGGCGATAAAGAATTGTCGTACCTTGATCTCCCACACGAGATGAACCCGTTCCTCGGTTACCGTGCGATCCGTCTCTGTCTCGATCAAACAGACTTGTTCCGTACACAATTACGCGCACTTCTTCGTGCGAGTGCATACGGTAAACTCGCTGTCATGTTCCCGATGATCGCAACGATCGAAGAGTTCCGTGCTGCAAAAGCACTTCTCCTTGAAGAGAAAGCAAACCTCCAAGCTGAAGGCGTTACGGTATCGGAAGACATCGAAGTCGGTATGATGGTCGAAATCCCAGCAACGGCAGTCATGGCTCGTCAGTTCGCAAAAGAAGTCGACTTCTTCTCTGTCGGAACGAACGATTTGATTCAATACACGATGGCGGCAGACCGGATGAACGAAAAAGTATCATACCTGTACCAACCGTTCAACCCAGCGATCTTGAACCTCTTGAACAACGTCATCACTGAAGCACACAAAGCAGGCAAATGGGTCGGCATGTGTGGTGAGATGGCAGGAGAAGAATTGGCACTCCCAATCCTTCTTGGTCTTGGTCTCGATGAGTTCTCAATGTCAGCATCATCTGTTCTTCGCGCTCGTAGCTTGATGACACGTCTCAACAAGTCAGAATGTGAAGCAATCGTCGAGCAAGTGCTTGATATGGATACAGCAGAAGAAGTCGTCGACTTCCTCAGCACGACATTCGATATCAAAAAATAAGTTCTGTCAGACGAATCTGGAGCAATCCAGGTTCGTCTTTTTTTGTCTTGTTAAACAAAAAAACAACGCCTCTTTCTAAATAAGAAAGAAGACGTTGTTGAAACGGTGATCATTGAGCTTGTTTCTTCTTTTCTGGAGTAGCTTGTTCCGACAAAATCGGACGCTCGTTCCCCATCAAGAAGATAAAGATGACACCGAGTACTGCTGGAATCAGTGCCCAGAAATAGACGGTTGAGATCGATTCTGCAAGCGACGTCTTGATCGCTGTCGCAACTTCTGGTGGCATCTTCGCAAACGCATCAGCCGTTGGGAACTGTCCACCGGACGGCGCCCCGCCTTGCGGCAACCGATCCGCTACAGCTGACGTAAACGTCCGTGATTGAATGATACCAAGCACTGTGACACCAAGCGTCATCCCGATTGTCCGGAATGTTGATCCCATCGAGGTCGCTGCGCCACGACGTTGCATCTCGATCCCATTGATACTCGCTAGATTCAATAGAGAGAAACTAAAGCCAACACCGAAGCCAAGAATGATCATATAGATCGTTACCGCTGTCCGCGATGTCTCAAGCGTCATCGTACTAAGGAGATAGACACCGAGTAGGAAGAAGACCGCCGAGACGATCATGATGTTCCGGAAACCAAACTTATTCGGCAACTGTCCACCAAGTTGCGCCGAGATGACCGAGGCGATCAACATCGGCATCAGGATCAGACCGGAGTTCGTCGCGCTTCCACCAAAGACACCTTGCACGAAGATTGGAATGAATACACTCGCTGAGATAAAGACGAATCCATAAAAGAACGCCACGCCTTGTGTTGCCGCAAATAAGCGACGGCGGAATAGACTGAACGTAATGACGGGATCCGCGGCACGTCGTTCAGCAAATGCGAAGGCAACGAACGCGACGAACGCTGCTCCGAACAGACCAAGAATTTGTGGCGAAGACCATGCATACTCTTTGCCACCCATTTCGAGCGCGAGTAAGAATAACACCAATCCGGCGACAAGCGTAAAGGCACCGACGTAGTCGATTTTCTGTGTCCGGTGCACCGGTGATTCCTGATAGAAGACCGTCACGAGACCAAGGGCAATCAAACCAAGTGGAATATTAATGTAGAACACCCAGCGCCAGTCGAGGGAATCCGTCAATACGGCACCAAGCAACGGTCCGAAGATACTCGAGATTCCAAAGACTGCTCCGAACAATCCACTGACTTTCCCCCGTTTTTCCGGCGGGAAGATATCAAAGATGATCGTAAAGGCAATCGGCATCAACGCTCCACCACCAAGCCCTTGCAAGGCACGATAGGCAGACAATTCAATGATCGAGTCTGCCATTCCACATAAGATACTTCCCACCATGAAGAGGAGCATCCCAAAGAGGAAGAAGCGTTTTCTTCCATACATGTCACTCAATTTACCGAAGATCGGCATTCCGGCAACGGTTGCGATCATGTAAGCCGACGTGACCCATGCATACTGATCAAACCCATTCAGTTCGCTGACAATCGTCGGCATCGCTGTCGCAACGATCGTGTTATCCATTGCTGCGACTAAAATCCCAATCAATAATCCGATGACGACAGGTGTCGTATTCGTTTTTGTTGTAGTCGAAGACATCGACGCACCTCATTTCTCAAAAAATTAGCTAACTCTTATAATAGCTAACTCATTGTATCATCATATGTGCAAAATCTCATTATCAAATGTGCTTTATGATCGTTTCACACAAAAAAGACGGATCGCTCAGGGCGATCCGTCGCTTTTCTTTTTTACTCTACTCGATACGAAATCGCTTCTCCGGCTTCGACCGTCCGTCCGACATCAACATCAACTTTTCGATCCCCACTATTCGTGACGATGATCGGCGTCAGTAATGATGGTACGAGTGGTCGTACTTGTTCAAGATCGACATTGAGGAGTGGCGTCCCCGGTTCGACACGATCGCCGGCTTTCGCCAACGCCTCGAACCCTTTTCCTTCGAGTGACACCGTATCAATACCGATGTGAATCAAGATTTCATCTCCATTATCCGCAAGAATACCGATTGCGTGTTTCGTCGGGAAGAACGTCGTGATCTCACCAGAGACAGGGGAGACAACATATCCTTCCGTTGGTTCGATCGCATATCCGTCACCCATCATGCGACCGGAGAACACTTGATCCGGTACATCATCGAGAGAACGAATGATACCGCTCAGTGGTGCGACATATCCATCTTCAGGCACGTAAGCCCCATCACGATCCCCAGCGAGTGGACCGGCATCTGCTGTACCAGTTCCAGAAGTCCGTGCTTCGTCTCCCGTTGGTACTTGTGGAATTGGATCTGCTTCTGGTGTCTCTTTCGGTTTATAATTTGGATCTTTCATGATATCTGCCATTTCTGTCTTGATCCCATCGGATTTCGGTCCAAAGATGGCCTGGACGTTATCTCCGACTTCAAGAACACCAGCAGCACCGAGCTCTTTCAAACGATCCTTATTAACACCTGATTTATCATTGACAGTAATCCGAAGACGCGTGATACAAGCATCTAAATGTTTAATGTTTGATGGACCACCGAATGCTTGTAGAATTTCATACGGTAGATCACCTGCTTGTGCCGTTGAGGTAGCGGCACCTTCCTTAATTGCTTCGCGCCCCGGAATCTTCAGATCAAACTTCGTGATGACGAAGCGGAATCCGAAGTAGTAGATGACGGCGAAGACAAGACCGACTGGAATGACGAGCCACCACGAGGTTCGGTTCGGTAGAATCCCGAATAACGTGTAGTCAATCAGTCCACCGGAGAACGTCATCCCGATCTTGACGTTCAGTAAATCCATGATCATGAATGAAAGTCCGGCAAAGACGGCGTGAACGGCAAACAAAAGTGGTGCGACGAATACGAAGGAGAACTCGACTGGCTCCGTGATCCCAGTTAAGAAAGAAGTCAACGCAGCTGAGAAGTAAAGACCTTCGACGGCTTTACGACGATCCTTCGCAACGGTATGGTACATCGCAAGACAGGCTGCTGGAAGACCGAACATCATGAATGGATATTTCCCGGTCATATATGTCCCTGCTGTAAATGGTACACCGTCCTTCAACTGTGCGAAGAAGATCCGCTGATCCCCATTGATGATCGTTCCTGCTTTATCCGTATATTCCCCAAACTGGAACCAGAAGCTTGAGTACCAGATATGGTGAAGACCAAACGGAATCAACGAACGTTCGACAAGTCCAAAGATGAAGGCAGACAACGGTTCGTTCGCTTCGATGATTGTTTTCGAAAATGTGTTGATTCCACTACCGATCGGTGGCCAAATATACGACAAGGCAAACCCGGCGACAAGACTGAATAAGGCGGTTGCGATCGGAACAAAACGCTTCCCTGCGAAGAATCCGAGGAAATCAGGCAGTTTGATTTTAAAGAATTTATTATAACTGTACGCTGCTATCAAACCGGCAATGATCCCTCCGAATACCCCCATTTGCAAGGTCGGTATCCCGAGGACCGTCGCATACGACAAGTCACTCGCTTTCTGTGCTTCCGTGATTTTTTCTGGTGTGATCTGTAAGAAAGAACTGATGACCTTGTTCATGATCAAGAAACCGACGATCGCTGCTAGACCGGCGACCCCTTCCCCATTCGCAAGACCAATCGCGACCCCGACGGCAAACAGTAACCCGAGGTTCGCAAAGATGATATCACCCGCATCCTGCATGACCCGCCAGATGACGACTAGCGAATCGTTCTCGAGGAACGGTAAATATTGCGTCAAGTTCGGGTTTTGAAACGCTGTCCCGAACGCGAGCAATAGCCCCGCTGCCGGCAAAATCGCTACCGGTAACATCAAGGCCTTACCGATCCGCTGTAAGACACCAAACACGTTTTTCCACATGCGTATATTCCCTCCTTTTTTAAACAAACTACTTAATTCATACCCTAAAATATTCTAGTGCAAAACGATTCTAAAAGATTTTTCCAAAAAAAATGAGACCTTCCGCAGAAGGACTCATTTTAAAAACATTAGACTGTTTTTTCTTGTTTACGTGATGCGATGACGGCTTGGATTTCAGACTTGATGTTGTCTGATTTCGGTCCGTAGATCGCTTGAACGTTGTTACCAACTTCAAGGACACCAGCAGCACCTAATTTTTTCAACTCATCTTTGTTGACTTTCGATTTGTCGAGAACTTCGACACGAAGACGTGTGATACATGCATCCAAGTGTTTGATGTTCGACTCTGAACCGAGTGCATCAAGGATACCTTCAGCGAGTTCAGAACCTTGAGCAGATGAAGTCTCTTGCGCTGCATCTTCACGACCTGGAGTTTTCAGGTTGAACTTGCGGATTGCGAAACGGAATCCAACATAGTAGATGACAGAGAGTGCAAGACCGACGACGATGACGAGCCACCACTGCGTGCGTCCTGGAAGAACACCGAAGAGAAGGAAGTCAATCAAACCACCAGAGAATGTCATACCGATCTTAACGTTCAACAATTGCATCGTCATGAACGAGAGACCTGCGAAGACTGCGTGAACTGCGAACAAGATTGGAGCAACGAACAAGAATGCGAATTCGATTGGCTCTGTGATACCTGTCAAGAATGCTGTAAGTGCTGCTGATCCAAGAAGACCACCAACGACTGCACGGCGCTCAGGACGAGCTTCGTGGTACATAGCGAGTGCTGCTGCTGGAAGACCGAACATCATGAACGGGAATTTACCAGTCATGAACGTACCAGCAGTCAATTCAACGTTATCTTTCAATTGAGCGAAGAAGATCGCTTGGTCACCACGAACGACATCACCTGCTGCATTCGTGTACGAACCGAATTCGAACCAGAATGGTGCATAGAAGATGTGGTGAAGACCGAATGGAATCAACGAACGTTCGATGAGACCGAAGACGAATGCTGCGAGTGTTGGGTTCTTCTCCATCATGAAGTGGGAGAATGTGTTCAATCCGTCCTGAGCGAACGGCCAAACGAATACAAGCACAAGACCAGCGAACAATGAAACGACAGCAGTAACGATTGGAACGAAACGTTTACCAGCAAAGAATCCGAGGAACTGCGGCAATTCGAGATTATGGTACTTCCCATACGCCCAAGCTGCGATCAGACCGATGATGATACCTCCGAATACCCCAGTTTGAAGTGTTGGGATTCCGAGTACGTTTGCATACCCTTGACCGTTAGCAACCATTTCTGGTGTAACGCCGAGCCAAACGCTCATTGTTTTGTTCATGATCAAGAATCCGACGATTGCCGCAAGTCCGGCTGCGCCGTCCCCTGCAAGACCAATCGCGACACCGACCGCGAATAAGAGTGCTAAGTTACCGAAGATGATATCCCCGGCTGCTTCCATCAATTTTGCAACCTTGATGATTGCATCATTTTTCAAGAACTCGAGTTTTGACGTCAAGTTCGGATTTTGCATCGCGTTACCGAATCCGAGTAGGATACCGGCAGCTGGCAAAATCGCTACAGGAAGCATCAACGCTTTACCGACACGTTGAAGAACAGCAAAAATCTGTTTGAACATGTGTGTTTCCTCCTTTTCCTGTTAAGAGCGAAGTATGATGAATAATGCCAATGATTGAGACGAAAAAAGTCAGACATCTGACCGATTTTTACAGAAAAAAATCAGGCACGAGCGGATTGTAGACAATAGACTTATCCCGTTGCATAACGGAAATAAAGCTTCTTGCCCGACATCCCACTCATGCCTGATCGTATCAGTAACACGTAGTCCGTGCGGTCATTTACCTGAATCGTACTGCACTAAGCGTTGCAGATGCATCGTAAGATACGTCGCCTCACCGCGCGGTACCGCTTTCTTCAACTGACGTTCCATGATGGACATCAGCTCCCAAGCAGTATCATAGCATAGCGGATATTCTTCACGCAATAGCTTTTCTACTTTTTCTGGAGCCTCTAGATACTCCCCATTGGAAACCCTTTCAATCGCTGAACGAAGATGCCGAATCAGACGCTTGTAATCAAGCGATTTTCGATCGATTTTAATCTCCAGTCGCTGTTCGATATGACTAGCAATTAAACCGACGAGTTGATGATGGCGGTTGACTTCGAGTACGTCTTTGAAGTTCGTCGCTGAATGAATATGAAGTGCGATGAATCCTGTCTCAGCTGGAGGCAGGTAAAAATTCATCTCGGCACTGATGAACTCGACGATTTCTTCTGCAAGGGCGTACTCTTCCGGATACAAGGCTTCCGTTTCAGCAAGAAACGGATTCGTGACTTCCATTCCTTGTTCCAGTCGCTTGAACGTAAACGTCAAATGATCCGTCAATCCGATATGGATATGTTCGTCGACCTTTTTTCCGAAGCGCGTCTCGATCATCGAGACGATCTCGTTCATCAACGCGATGAAATTCTCATCGAGATGACCGACGAGCGCCTTATATTGATCCTGTTCTTCTTTATCCTTCAACGTGTAGACTTTTTCCAACTTGTCGAGATCTGTCAGTTGATCGCCTGGCTTCCGACCGAAGCCAATCCCTTTCGCGAGGATAATGACTTCCTGATTCGCACCAGTCGAACAAATGACGACATTATTATTCAATACCTTGATAACGTGGTACATTTGTTTATCCATTCGCTCTCAACCCAATCTGCTCTTACACATTTATTTAAAGACATTGTTTTTATTATAACGGTTTTTCAGACACGAAAAAAGCCTACTTACTCAAGTAGACTTTAAAACATTTGGTAACCGCTCTTACGCAAGAAGCGAATCGATAGACCTGCGATGATGATTCCGGCAAGACCAGCCGCGAACATCGTGATATCCGCTGTCTGTAGACCAGCAATCCGGTCTCCGAGATTCGGAATCGCTTCACGAGCATTCGTGAAGTATTCGAGCGTCGACTGGTTGTCGATCATCATGATGATGATGACCGGATAGAGTACGAGCATCACCCATGTACTCCGCAACAACATGTTTAAGATGAATCCGATACTAAAGAACATGACGAGATAAAGCACACTCCCGATCACGGCTTGAATGATATGCATACTGTTCCCCCTTTGAATCTCTTCTAGTATAACCGACAAAAAAGGCAAATGCACGAGTGTACATTTGCCTAAAACGTGAACTTAGAACTTCCCTTTTTTGATCGCAAGACCAAGTTTTTTCAGTTCGAAGAAGTGTTTGTTATCGATGACTTTTTTCATGAACGATGCATTACGACCGTAGATCTTCTTACCAAAGACCATGCCGATGCCGTCTTTGTGACCAAGCGAAGCGACCGTTCCTTTGTTCTCGTACGTGAACGTCGATGTTTGACGACCCGCGATGAGTGCTGCAATGTTCTCAGCGACTTTGTGTGCTTGTTGTGTCGCGATTTGTGCAGTCGGTGGGTACGGACGGTTCGAATTTGGATCCATGACTGCTGAACAGTCACCGATCATGAAGACATTGTCGTGTCCTGGAACACGGAGATCTTCTTCAACGACGACACGGTTACGCATCGCTTCGAAACCAGATGCTGCAACGACAGGGTTACCGCTGACGCCACCAGTCCAGATGATCGTGTTCGCTTCGATCGTCTCAGTCGTGTCGCCTTGAAGCGGACCGAATGTGACGCTTCCTGGTCCACATTCCTTGATGCCGTTACCGAGTTTGAACTCGATGCCTTGGCGCTCAAGCCATTTGTGTGCATAGTTGACGAGATCTGCATCGAATCCTGGAAGGACTGTCGGTGCTGCCTCGATGTTGACGACACGAACGAGTTCGCGTGGAATGTCATATTGTTTGCACAGTTCTGGAATACGGTTGACGAGCTCACCCATGAACTCGATTCCTGTGAATCCAGCACCACCAACAACGATCGTCAAGAGTGAACGATCTTGTGATCCTGTTGTTTTGTACTGTGCGAATGAGTAATCGATATGTTCCTTGATTTTACGGACGCTGTTCAACGAGCTGATCGTCAGCGCGTGTTCCTTCAATCCTTTGATACCGAATGTTTCAGGAACGCCACCGAGAGCAACGACGACGTAATCGTAAGGAACTGTTCCGCCATCTTGTAAGAGAACCGTTTTAGCAGCCGTGTCGACTTTCTCAACGATACCTTTGACAAGTTTTACGCGTGACGGGTTGATGACATCATTGATGTAGATGCGCGCTTGCTCCGCAGACATCGTACCTGCAGCTGGTTCATGCAACCAAGTTGTTTGGTAATGATAGTCGTGTTTGTTAATCAACGTGATGTTCGCTTGATCGACGCCGAGTTTCTTTTGAAGGTTGACTGCTGTGATCAATCCACCGTAGCCCGCTCCAAGAATAACAATGTTAGGTGTGTTCATGTTCTGATACTCCTTACGAATCGTAGTTTTGTTGTGATTTTCTTCACATTCAATTACAGACGAATGCTCAAAAATTTTGTTCAAATAATGTTCACATGTCTATAAGCCTATTGAAACACTTTTCAGGAATGATTGCAAAAGAAAAATGTAATTTCCCTTAAAAAAATGTGAGATGTTCCGTACTTGCACCTTCACCCCCTACTTCCTATATAATGGACCTATCCAACGCTAGGAGGGAATCAGATGCACCAACCATATGATGTCACGATCATCGGCGGCGGTCCAGTCGGACTGTTCACCGCGTTTTATTCAGGAATGCGCCAGATGAAGACGAAGGTCATCGAGAGTCTACCTCAATTAGGTGGTCAACTCGCTACGCTTTATCCTGAAAAATATATATACGATATTGCCGGTTTTCCGAAAGTAAAAGCACAAGAACTGGTCGATCGGTTGCTTGAACAAGCAAATGAATTCGATCCGACATACGTGCTCGGTGAGACAGTCATCGCTTACGAACGGATGGATGACGGAATCATCCGCCTCGTCACGAATAAAGGCGAGCATTATACGAAGACCGTCATCTTGACGGCAGGAAACGGCTCGTTCGCTGCGCGTCCACTCGGAGTGGCAGATGCAGAACGCTTCGAAGAAACAAACTTACACTATTTCGTCAACGACATGGAACGCTTCAAGGATCGCCAAGTCGTCTTACTGGGTGGCGGTGACTCTGCAGTTGACTGGTCATTGATGCTTGAGCCGATTGCAAAATCCGTCACGCTCGTCCACCGTCGTGATAAGTTCCGTGCCCATGAACATTCGGTCGAACTGTTACACGATTCGTCCGTCAACGTCATGACGCCGTATACACTTGAATCGGTCACAGGTGAGACGCACATCGAGACGCTGACGTTCAAACATGCTGAAAGTGGTGAAGTCGTCGTCGTCGCTGCGGACGATGTCGTCTGTAACTTCGGCTTCGTCTCGTCACTCGGACCGCTCAAAGAATGGGAAGTCGAATTCGAACGCAATTCGATTCGTGTCAATTCGAAGATGGAGACTGCGATTCCAGGCGTCTTCGCTTGTGGTGATATCGCGACTTACGAAGGACGCGTCAAACTGATCGCAACGGGCTTCGGTGAAGCACCGATCGCCGTTAACCAAGCGAAGCTTCTCGTTGATCCATCTGCTCGTCACCCGCAACACTCGACGAGTCTGTTCGAAAAAGTAACGAATCATTCTTGAGATAACTGAATGGCTGAAAACAAATAAGAGGTCGAATTCCGGATGACATATCGGAGTCCGACCTCTTATTTTGATGGAATCACATATAGGACGTGAACAAACATCTTCGACTCCTACAGGAAAAGGAAGCACGATGTGTGCTTCCGTCAGGGATAGGTAAGACCCGACAGATCACATGGAATGGGAACTGGCGCGGCTTACCTCCCGCCTGAGGAAAGCAAAGATGTTGAAAACGTCCGATTTCATACGGATGATCTTTTAACAGGTATCCGGTAAACCCGTTGCACGAGTTCCACCCCACCTCGCTCAATCATCGATTCTTCGAAGACCTGACCACCGAATCGCTCGTAAAACTGGCACGCTGGATTATCCCGCAAGACAGAAACCTGCATCATCTCATATTCCGCTAAGTCCTCAGCGATGCGTTGAAACAAAGCTTTTCCGAGTCCTTGTCCTTGCGACGCTTGCAAGACATAAATCGCATACAACTCCCCTTCACGCGCATCACTTCGATTCGCTCCACCTTGCGCAAAACCAACGACTTCTTCTCCTGACACGGCAACATACACGCGCTGATTGACTAATGTCTGTTCCCATTGTTTCGTCCGTTTTTCGTGCGATAACTGCACTAAATAAGTGTCCGGAATAATACCTTGATACGTCTCCCGCCAGGCATCAATATGAACGCGGGCGATAGCTGACGCATCTTCAAGACGTGCTTCACGAATCCTCATAACGGGATGATGAAGCGACGTGTCTCGCGTCCATTACGAACAGTCGGCTCGATTTCTTGTCCACCGTTCGCCAAGATGACACGGCGAGATGCTAGATTATCAACGCCACACGTCAACAGCACTTGATCGAGTCCACGTTGCCGTGCTTCTTCTAGCGCTAAACGGAGTCCGGTCGTCGCATATCCTTTCTGACGCTCGGATGGTCGGATGCCGTATCCGATGTGTCCGCCGTACAACTTCAAGTTCTCCGTCAAGTCATGCCGGAAGTTCAGCGCACCGACGATTCGTTGCCCGTCGACCATCCAGTACGTCGAATGGGTGACAAGACCCGGTCTGACTGTTGTCTCCATTTCCTTCAGTTCCGCAAAATAAGCGCCCAGTGGTTCATATGTGTCTCCGACTGCTTCCGGCACGATCGTTTCGCCCGACTCTCGCCAGTCTTCTAAAAAGGCACGATACTCTGTCTCCCACGCAAGAGCTGGTTTCATCAACTGCATCATTGGTGATTGCGCACCTCCTCTTCAATCAAACGATCGAGCCAGTCATCGACATGTTGGAACAGATAGCCCGCTTGTTTCGCAGCTGTCGTATCCATATAGAAATCGCGTTCTGGCGCAAGCGGCGATTCATCCTCTCCTTTTGCAACGAGTTGACTCGTCGTTCCCGCAACGCGGTCGATCTTATCCACTAGGTCTTGAATTGATAAGACACCGTCACTTGCAGCGTTGATTGGTCCGGTCAGTTCCGAACGACCACACCACTCAAGAAAGGCAGCAGCTTCGTAACTTGAGATATACCCCATCTTCGCGTATGTGTTTTCGGCAACGATCGGACGACCGTCAAGCGCCCGCTTGATATGAAAGACGAGTCGCTCCGTATAGTCATCTGGTCCGAGGACGACCGGAAAACGGACCGCAACGACTGGGAACGTCGCCCGTTGGAAGAAATAACTCTCCGCTTGGCGTTTCCCTTCGCCATATCCATGTTCCTTCTCAAGCTCATATTTCCCGGGAAACGGATTGTAGGCACGCTCCGTGATATTCGCACCACCGTCTTCATAGACAGACATCGTCGACGTCAACACGTAACGCCCGACTTTTCCTTCAAACGCGTCGATCGCAAGCTTGGCTTGATACGGCGTGAAGCAAATGTTGTCATAAATGACATCCCAGTGCTGTTGGCTTAAGTCCTTCATCGTACTACTTGACGTCCGGTCCCCTTTAAAGAATGTCAAGCCCTTCGCGACCGGTGGCGTATGCTCGCCGCGTGTGACGATTGTCACGTCATCTCCCGAATCGGCTAAGCGAATCGCAAGCCGGCGTCCGAAGTAGCGCGTTCCCCCGAAGATCAATACTTTTCTCATCCTGAAGCCCTCCCTGTTCGTAGTAGCATTCACTCTCTTAAATATTTCGAGTCAACTGAACAGGTCTCCTGTATAAGAGCAATAAAAAAAATCGTGGACGATGTCCACGATTGGATTCATTAACAGCCACCCGGTGTCCCGGCATTCGTTGCCGTCCGGAACGATGTCCCGCAACCGCATGTTGCGATGGCATTCGGATTCGTGATTGTGAATCCGCCACCGAGCATCGACTGTTTATAATCGATTTCCAGTCCTTTGACGACCGGGTAATCTTTTTCGTCCACGATGACGGTCACGCCGTGCTGTTCGAAAACGAGATCCGTTTCTTTCTGTTGGTCGAATCCCATTCCGTACGACAGACCACTACATCCACCACCTTGGACGAGCATCCGAAGATTCCGTTCATCTGCTGGTGCCTGCGCCATCATGTCCTGGACTTGTAGCGCTGCTGCCTCCGTTAAATGGATCATGTCATCACCTTCCTTTTCTTTAGTATACGCAACTTCTGAGCGAATCGAAACCTAGTTGCTTGAAACTATCTTGAATTCGTTGTATAAATGGTATGTACAACAAAATAATCGTTCCATCTTCAGGGCAGGGTGAAATTCCCGACCGGCGGTAAACAACTCTTCTTGAGTTGAAGCCCGCGAGCGAATAGGGCGCTATTTGCTGATTCTGTGTAATTCAGGAGCCGACAGTACAGTCTGGATGGGAGAAGATGGCGGCATGAGTTTGAATTTGATCGATTTTTGCAATAATCGATTAGGTTTATTTAATGCGGACTTCTCCCCTGTTGATCTCATCAATAGGGGTTTCTTTATGGACGCAGTCATGCCAATACTTCATCGAGAGGAACGAGCAAAAGGAGACAATACTCGTATGAAACGCACACAAAAAATGGTCACTCTGTCAATGTTAGGTTCAATCTCATTTGTTCTTATGCTTATCAATTTTCCACTACCGTTCTTACCGAACTATCTGAAGATTGACTTCAGTGATGTTCCTGCTCTCGTCGCAGCGATCATGTTCTCACCGGTCGCAGGTGTCATCGTCGAAGCACTGAAGAACGTGCTATACTACATCTTCCGCGGAAGTGGTGTTCCGGTCGGAGAATTCGCGAACTTCGCTGCTGGCGTCGCATTCGTGCTTCCTGTTAGCTGGTTCTACCATAAAAAGAAATCAACACAAGGTCTCGCAACTGGTCTCGTCGCTGGTACGATCACGATGGCACTCGGTCTTGCGATTCTCAACTATATCTTGATCCTTCCAGCGTATGCATGGTTCCTCGGTATGGACTACATGGCGGATCCAGCTGTCAAATGGACAGCGATCACAGCCGGTATCTTACCGTTTAACGTCATCAAGGCGTTGTTCATCTCGGCACTCTTCATTCCGTTGTTCTTGAAACTACGACCATGGATGATGCGCCGTCAACAATCTGCCTGATCCGAAAAGCTGCGCCCGCTGACGGACACGAATCCCCTCGTTCAGACGAACGAGGGGATTTTTTGGCTGTCCGTGCTCACAGCTCATTCTCTTCGATTTTTAGGTAAATCTTTTCAAGCAACTCTTCCGGCGTCTCGCCTACGACCGTCTCACCATCAACGAGACAAAAATGATCAAGCGAACAAATGCCGCAATAGCCGAGGCAACCGTATTCGACGACGTCGACGTTCGGGTCACGTTCGAGTTGCTCCATGACGACCTGTGTACCAGCCGCTAAGTTACTGATACAAAATTCAATAATCGGATTCACTTTTTTTCCTCCTTCAAGCAGGAAACGACCTGCCTCATGTCGTATTATACAAGGTCAGACTGATTTAGGGGAACTAAGGGGGATTTTACGTTATGAAGCAATTGGTCGTACTCGGCGGAGGATATGGTGGAATGCGGATTTGTGAGCGATTCAAGGACGAGGAAGTTGCCGTCACGCTCGTCGACCGTCTACCGTACCACGCACTCAAAACGGAATATTACGCACTCGCAGCAGGTACATTATCAGATCGGGATGTCCGGATTGAATTTCCGGAGGGGAAACATCTTACTTATAAATATGGACATGTCATTAAAATTTCACCAGAGACGAATACGGTCCACCTGCAGGACGGATCTGAATTATTCTATGATGACTTGATCATCGCCCTCGGTTGCGAGGATAAATACCACAACATTCCGGGTGCTCAAGAGTTTACATACAGCATCCAGACACTTGAAGAATCTCGAAAGACACAGCAAGCGATCTGTGGTCTGTCACCGGGGTCCGTCGTCTCGATCGTCGGTGCTGGTCTATCTGGTGTCGAACTCGCCAGTGAACTGCACGAGAGCCGGAAGGATTTGACGATTCGTTTGTTCGACCGCGGTCCATCCGTCTTGTCATTCTTATCCGACAAAGTCTCATCTTACGTCCAGGAATGGTTCGAGGAGCATGACGTGGAAGTCATCAACAATTCGAACGTCACGCTCGTCACAGCGGACGACGTGCGTAACGGCGACGATACGTACCCGTCGGACTTGACGATTTGGACGGCAGGTACGCAACCGGTCAAAGTCGTTCGTGATCTCGGCTTTGCTGCAGACAGTGGTGGTCGGATCAAATTGACGGAACATCATCACGTACCAGAATACGATAACGTCTTCGTCATCGGCGATTGTGCCAGCTTGCCTTATGCGCCAAGCGGTCAACTCGCAGAACATCAGGCAGAACAAGTCGTCGACGTCTTGCAAGCGAAATGGCAAGGGAAAAAATTGCCGAAACTGCCAGAAATCAAACTGCGCGGGATGCTCGGATCGCTCGGAAAATCAGACGGTTTCGGGATCGTCATGGGCAAGCAAGCGCTGACGGGGAAAGTCCCACGTCTCTTGAAGTCCGGTGTCTTATGGAAACACAAAAAGATTAAATGAGCAAAAGAGGTGTCCCAAGCTTTGGGATACCTCTTCTTCATTACCCCGTCTGACTTAACTTCGCATCGATCGCTGCCGTGATCGTCTTCAGCTTGACGTACCCCTCGTCAATCATCTCATCATCAAGCACGATCAGTGGATAAAAATAGACATCCTCTTTCAAGGCTTCCGTCCATTGATCCGATGTTGCTGTCTCGAAATCGACATAGCGTAGCGTCATTTCTTGCTCATATTTTCGCCCGAGGACGGCTTGTAGCCAACTGAACGTCTCTTCCGAGCTGGGTGCCCCGACACAACTCGGACAAGTGACCGCTGTTCCATAAACCGTGATTTCCATCTTGAAGTCCCCCTTTTCAATTCTCTCCTCTTTAGTATACAAGTTTTCCAGATTGAGAACATTTTTCAACCCTGTTACAATGAAACTATACGAAAGGATGTGTTTACGCATGGAAATGTTTGATCAAGTGAATGAAGTTCTTGAAAAATTGCGTCCGTTCCTTCTTCGTGATGGAGGAGACGTTGAACTCGTAGATGTAGAAGACGGAATCGTAAAACTCCGTTTGATGGGAGCTTGTGGTAGCTGCCCAAGTTCAACGATCACATTGAAGGCCGGTATCGAACGTGCCCTTCTTGAAGAAGTCGCTGGCGTCGTTGAAGTCGAACAAGTCTTCTAATACATGAAATCCCGAACGAATTCTCGTTCGGGATTTTTTGATTCATAGAATCCATTCGGCTAACGTATCGACCATATATGTCGGTTGACGATCCTGACCTTGAATGAAGACGGGTGTATGGACGCCAGAATTGACGTGCATCGTCCGGATGCCTCCATTGATTCCGAATAGGATATCCGTATGGTAGTTATCCCCGACCATGATGACGTCTTCTTTTGACAGACCAATCATCTCCGTCGCGATATCGACCATGACCGGTTCCGGTTTACCGATGAAGAACGGTTCCTTCTCCGTCGTCACGCGCAGGACGGACGTCAAGGCACCGTTTCCTGGTAAGAATCCACGTTCTGTCGGAATGGCGATGTCTCCGTTCGTCGAGATAAACCGAGCACCGGCACGAATCGCGAGAGCACCGACAGCGAGTTTTTCATATGTGATCTGACGGTCAAGACCGATGACGACGTAATCTGCCGCTTCGGTTGCGACGACGTCTAACCCTTCCCGTTCAAGCGCATCAATCAGTCCTGTCTCACCGATCGCATAGACGCGCGCTTTCGGTGATAAATCAGCGATATAACGACCAGTCGCCATCGCACTCGTCAAAACGTGTTTCGCATCGGAATGAACACCCATCCCGCGTAATTTCTCCGCCACGGCTTCTGCCGTCATCGACGCATTATTCGTCACGAACAAATACGGAATCCCTTCTGCTTGCAGACGATTGACGAAATCGACCGCTTCTTTTACCGGTTCCGTTCCGTTATACATCGTTCCATCTAAATCAAATAAATAGCCTTTTGCCTTCATCCTGACTCACTCCTCGTTTGGTAAAAATGCAGACACCGGTCCGAGTTCTGTCTCGATATACCGGCGAATCGCTTCCGGGAAACGACGTAGTTCTGCTTCCTCTGTCTCAAGTACCGCCCGAATCTCCGCCATACTCGACTGTGTGAATGACCGGACGATTAACGTACGTAACGCAACGAGCTTCTTCAGACTCGTCGCGAGCGATCCATCGATGACCTTCTCATCTTCTAAAATGAGAATGATATCTTCATAACTTCCCGGATCCCGCATGATGAATCCATCAATCATACTGTTTCCGATGTCGATGACACTTTCGATGACTAAAAAACCGATCCGTTCCATAGCCAGTGCCGTCGTCACCGGATCCCCCGTAACTTCCTTACTTTGTCGAAGTGCCGTCTCATAACAGACGACCGTCTCTTCGATTTTTTGACGATTGACGAAATACATCTTCATTCCCCCTCACATCCTCCATTTTATCGCTATCCGGCAATCCTGAAAAGCAGAAAGGTCATTTGCATCACATTCCCCAATGTGTTATCCTCAATTTAGATTTTTGCTGAAAATAGTATGTCACATTTGTGACGTGGAGGTTATATACATGGAACGGGAACTCGCACTGGAAATCGTACGCGCTACGGAAGCAGCAGCACTAGCTTCTGCTCAATGGATTGGTCGCGGTAAGAAAAATGAAGCGGATGATGCAGCAACGACTGCGATGCGCGAAGTCTTGAACACGGTCAACATGAACGGAACGGTCGTCATCGGTGAAGGTGAGCTCGACGAAGCACCGATGCTCTTCATCGGCGAACGTGTCGGAACAGCAAACGGTCCAATCGTTGACATCGCCGTCGACCCGCTCGAAGGTACGAACATCGTTGCCAAAGGTCTCGGTAATGCGATGGTCGTCATCGCCGTCGCCGATCAAGGTGCCCTGCTCCACGCACCGGATATGTATATGGATAAATTAACGGTTGGACCGAACTTGAAGGGGCACGTCTCTCTCGACGATCCACTTGAAGTCATCATTGAAAAGGCAGCTCAATACAACAATAAACGGATTGAGGATGTCACTGTCATTATGCAAGACCGCCCACGTCACGATCACTTCCGCGAAGCCGCGATGCGGATGGGCGCACGGGTTCGTCTGTTTGAAGACGGCGACGTCTCGGCTGGAATCGCACCACTCTCTCCTGCGACAGGAATCGATATCTTCATCGGTACAGGCGGTGCTCCTGAAGGTGTCATCACGGCTGCTGCCGTTAAAGCAATGGGCGGCGACATGCAGGCACGCTTACATCCGATGAACGAGGAAGAAACCGCTCGTGTCATCCGGATGGGACTTGAAGATCCGCTTCAACTCTTGACGCTTGATGACCTTATCAAAAGCGACGACTGTATCTTTGCCGCGACCGGCGTCACGACAGGCGAAATGCTCGATGGCGTCAAGTTCTTGACGGATGATATCGTTGAGACGACATCCCTCGTCATGCGTTCGAAGACACGGACGATTCGAAAAGTCATCGCCGAGCATAGCTTATCGCGTAAACCATACTTGCAAAAAGTCCCCCAAACCCTTTAATCTGAAACAGATGTTAGGGAAATGAGGGAAGCTGAATGATGGAAGAACGTGATTTTTTATATGATGATGTCGAACAAACGAAGACACGCTTCGTCAGTTGGATTGGAGAAGCCAGTCGGTTTGATCTCGCCATCACCCACTCGGAGCATTTTTACGGTAAGATTCTCGTCTTGAATCTCTTATCGAATCGCTTTGCGATCATCGGTGCGGATGATTTTGATGAACCTGGCTACATCGCGACGGCGTTTGACGTCGAAGACGATGCGGCAACGGAACTTGAGATGTACCTGCGTGCTTATATCGGTCTATGAAAAAAGCCTTCGTCCGTGGACGAAGGCTTTTTCTTAT
Organism: Exiguobacterium sp. s143; assembly: GCF_018618895.1. NCBI lineage: Bacteria > Bacillati > Bacillota > Bacilli > Caryophanales > Exiguobacterium > Exiguobacterium sp. s143. The sequence goes on from NZ_JACSMX010000001.1 coordinate 1,102,857, forward strand.
AAGAGACGATCGTTTCGTTCATTTAGTGTGTTCGGTCCGCTGAAGACGTTCGTATTGTCTGACTCGTCATGGGCACGACGCTCTGAATGCTGGTCTGCTTCATCACCGACGAGTAATACGAATTGACCGCTTTCGACCGCATGATTTGCACGATCGACGTCTTCCTTCGTCAAGCCACTTCCATGAATCGCGTCGCCATGAGAAGCCGTATCATCCTTTTTGAAGATACTCTTGATTTCCTGCCAGAGATTACGATGATCTTCCTGTGACAGACGCGTAGATGTCTGTTGGTTGTTCAAATCCGCCAATTCCTCGATTTGTTCGAGATCGTATTTGTCGTGTGCTAAGACTTTTAAATCAGTCGAGACGACACCGGCAACACGGAGATCGTGCACGGCACTGACGACTTCTGGTACGGATGAGTAAATTCCAACGATTCGCATGGATGGTTCCCCCTATAGATACATGATACTTATAGTAATAGCCGAATTCCTTCCATTGGAAACGCTTTTCTGTATGACAGTTTGATTACTCGCTTTCCGTCTTCTCTGGTGCAGGTGCGAACTTCCGTTTCAACTTCAACGTATTGGATGAAGAACCGTCGAAGCGAGGTGGTACTTCTTCTCCTTCTACCAATCCGATCTTCTTGACGATGAAGTAGGCACATCCGAAGTTACAGTATTCGTAGAGATAATCCGCCACATGCGAAATCTTCGTATCGAATGTCGCTTTCTCGTGTTGATCCTCATAGAAGCCACGTAGCCGTAATTGACCGTGCCCCCAGTCTCCCACGATATAATCATATTTCTCAAGGACGTCGCTAAAACGACCGATGAAGGCTTCCTCATTAAAACCTTCGCGCTTCTCTTCGACGACCTCATAACGTTCCCGATTGACTTGTATCATTATTCCCACCTCCTGCTGTTCTTATCATAGCATATTCCATTTCGCCTGGCAGACGAAAAACCGTCCGAGCAACTGCTCGAACGGTTTTTGATCATTAGTCGATCGGAAGTGCTGTTTTATTCTTTTTCGCTGCGTTGACTTGCTCATCCGCGTGATACGACGAACGAACGAGTGGACCTGCCTCACAGTGCGAGAACCCTTTGCTGAGGGCGATTTGCTTCAGTTCAGCGAACTCTTGTGGTGTATAGTATTTGATGACGTCGAGGTGTTTTTTCGTCGGTTGGAGATACTGACCGATCGTCATGATGTCGACGTTATTTGCGCGAAGATCATCCATCGTTTCAAGAATCTCTTCCCATGTCTCACCAAGACCAAGCATCAAGCTCGACTTCGTTGGAATTTCAGGTGCGAGTTCCTTCGAACGACGAAGGAATTCAAGCGTCCGGTCGTAAGTTGCTTTCGCACGAACGGTCGGCGTCAGACGGCGGACCGTCTCGATGTTGTGGTTCATGATGTCTGGTTGTGCATCGATCAGCGTTTTCAATGCCTCAAAGTTCCCGCCCATATCTGAAGGCAAGACTTCGATTGATGTCTCTGGGTTCATCCGACGCACTTCACGGACAGTTTCAGCGTAAACGCCTGCTCCGAAATCATTCAGATCGTCACGAGCAACCGCTGTGATGACCGCGTGCTTCAGGTTCATCAAACGAACGGATTCCGCGACACGTTTTGGTTCTTCGAGATCGAGTTCGTTTGGACGTCCTGTCGTCACGGCGCAAAAACGGCACGCACGTGTACAGATACTTCCAAGAATCATGAACGTCGCCGTCCGGCGTACCGCCCAACACTCGTGGATATTCGGACACTTTGCTTCCTCACAGACAGTATGTAGCTTTTTCTCGCGCATCATACTTTTTAATTCTGTGTAGGTTTCATTCGTATTCAGCTTGATTTTCAACCATTCCGGTTTACGTTGGATTTCTCCGCGTCCCATGGTTTCGCTTCCCCCTTCATCCCCAAAAAGTCAATTAATGTCTGCTTTAGTATAACAAACAATCAGGGTTTGCGAACAGGCAATTCATTATATTCCGACTTCTCCGATAAGCGTTTGAACAACAAATCCCGTAACAATTCCGGCATGAAATATTCTTTTGGCATTTCTTTGATTGCTGGGAAGAGTGGACCGAATGTGAACATATCCGGCAAGACGACCGTATAGTTTCGCGTTGGCTCAAGCGGTTGATGTGCTGTCAAACCAGCATAATGCATCCGTCCCATTAACTTACCACGGAAACCGAGACCCCGAACCTTTAGTTGTTCAAACTGATCTGTCTTGACTTCGTCGAGGAAGGTTTGGACTTCCACACCGGTCATCGTCACCTTACAGGGATTGATCGGGTGCGGGCAGAGTCGATGTAAATCAAAGGCAGAGACAGGACCTGGTGGAAGTGACCCAAGCAGAATGCCTGCCGGGACACAAGCGATATCCGCATCACACCAGTCGCGCATCGTCTCGACAAGCAATTGTGAGAATGGCGACTCGCTGAACCAATCATTGGCTAGACCCGATGTCTCGCCAATCGGTTCCTTCATCTGTTGTTCCGCGAGATATTGTTCCCGGTCGAGCAATTTCGCCGTCGCTTCGTCCTCGACGTAATCGTGCAAGGAGTGAAGGACCGCTTCCTTCTCACCCGTATCCGTATTCATGTAGATCTCACCTGCATATTGTCCATGTTTTCCCGCTTGCGTGATCAAGACACCATTCTTAACGACACCGTCATCAAGGACATGATGCGTATGCGCACCGATGATCAAATCAAGTTCCGGAAAACGCATCGCCAGTTCTTCGTCTTGATAGAAACCGAGGTGACTTAAGCAAATCAAGACGTCGACTTCTTGGCGCAAACGCTCGATTTCACGCGCTGCGACGTCAAACGGTTCTTCGATCGTCCAACCAAGTAAACCGTATAGTTCAATATACGGTGCCGTCAGACCAAAGACGCCGACTTTGCCAGTCGGTAATTCGTGAATGACACCTTGTTCGGCAAACGGCGCTTCTAAATTCGAGACGAGGACCGGAAAGTCCGCTTCCATGTAGAGATTCGCTAACCAGTCATGTGGAAACGTGATGCCTTCATTGTTCCCGATCGTCACTGCGGTCGGCATCAACGCATTCAATAAATGCGTATTGATTTTTCCTTTTGTTGCTTCCGTCGCTGGATCCACACGGTCCGCATGATCGCCGAGATCAAAAACGAGCGAATCGTACGTCCGGTGTTCCTTGACGAAGGACATGTAGCGAGGCCACATATCGAAGTGTGAGTGCAAATCATTATAGTGAATGATGTGTAACTTCATGCAGAAGCCCCCCTTGATGATTTAGAACAAAGAGATTTGTCGCGGCGCGAGTTCATAGTCGAGATCGAGAATCTCGATTAATCGTTTCGCATTCGGGGCAGCATCTCCTGCTGAGTTGTTATTAAAAAAGACATAGACATCCTTTGCTTCCGCTGCAACGTCGCGGACGTGACTTGCGAGTTCTTGTAGCTCGTCTTCCGAATACCGGTAGAGACAGCGGACTTTTCGCCAATCTTCGCTGCTTTGACCGGGTTTCTTTAACCAACCGGCTTTATTTCGTCCGTGGAGGCGGATGAATGCCGTCTCCTGCGTCACGACCGGTACGAATGGTACGGAACCATCTTCCGTCTGCGGTTCGTCACAAATCGTATGAATGAACTGATGTTCCTTCAGAAAACGGAGCGTTCGCTCACGATAAGCTTCCGAATACCACGATGGATTTCGGAACTCGATCGCGACCGGCAGTCCGGCAAGTGATTTTCGGATTGTTTGCAAATATTCCAAGTGCATTTTGCTGACATCGAACCAGGGCGGCAACTGCACGAGGATTGCCGCAATCTTTCCACTCTTTCGCATCGGTTCGATCGACGCGATATATTGTTCAAAAATCGGTCCGAGCGGATCTTTGTTGTCCCGGTCGTGCCCACTCATCGCGCGGTGAACCTTGACGATGAAGCGAAATCCATCCGGCGTCTCGGATACCCATTTTTCATAGTTTCGTTCCGGTTGAATCGCATAGAATGTCGAGTCGACCTCGACCGCTGGAAAATGACCGGCATAGGCAGCCAGTTTCTCTTTACGATCTTGCGGGGTCAAGTAGAGACTATCATGATCTCCCCAGCCCGTGACACCGATATATATCATGCTCTCTTCCCCCTCGTGTGTTCTATTCTACCTATTCATCATAGCATAGCAGAATCCGGGATTTCTTCTTCGATGCTTCCTAAGCAAACACTCTTTTTTCAGAAAAAAGACATCCCTCCCCTCCCTACTCATGCAGGAAGGAAAAGGATGCCTAGTCACCGTTCTCATCATGAAGCAGTAGACTGTGCCTCGACGATTTTCGGAGCAGGAGCTCTTCGTTTTGGAACCGGAACGATATAGTTTCCGTACGGCAATAGACTGATCACATAAGAGACAGAAATCGAAGCCGCAAGCGTGACGATCATCGCACAAATGAACATACTCGCAGAGTCGAAGTAAGCGAAGAGATCCGTCCGACCGATTCCGCGAATGACGAGCGGGTGAATTAGGTAAATGCCCATCGAATGTGTTCCGATCGTCTGGAAGATGCGCATCGCTGTCGCATCCGTCTGGACACGGCGGAAGACATAGTTCAAGACGACGAGAACGAACGGGATGTAGACCAGATTCGAGAGATTCGTCGACGTGTACGTCCGCTCTAAATCGATGCTGACCCAAATATCAAGGATGATCAATCCACTGATCAGCAATAAGATCGTCCGATGACGTTTTAAAATCTGCTGAATCTCTTCATAATAGACGGCGTATGTAATCCCCATCATGAAATAGGCAATCCAGTTAAGTAAGAAGGAGCGGCTATTGACGAGTCGATCCAGAAACTCGATGTCCGTCGTTAAGCTTCCTGAAGTCAGCCAGAAGTAGTTGACACCCATCGACACCACTGTCGCGACAAGTAGCAATGTTCCTTTCTTAAGTCGTGCAAGTACCGGAAATACGACATAAAACTGAAGCACCGTCAAAATGAAGTACAGATGGAAGTTTGCCGTTCCATAAAGGAAGTAATCCGATAGTGGCATACCCGGCTTTAGACTATCTTCTACATGATAACGATACACGAGGTAAATCGTGCTCCAAATCAAATAAGGAATGAAAATTTTAGAGAAACGGGACTTGACGAATGTTCCAAAATCAAATCCTTTGCGCTGGACCATCGACATCAACAGAAACGCACTGATGATGGCAAAGATCGGCGTACCAATCCGGGAAAATTGATCGATGTAACCAATCGCTTCATTTTCGAATTCCCCTTTCGAATGGTAAAGACCGGCGATGACATGGACAGCGACGACCATGATTGCCGCAATTGATCGAATGACAGGAATTTCTTGATAAAATTTCATTTTTTCACACCTTAATCATGTTTATAGATTTTTTCACAAAAGTTATTATAATCTATTTTCGTCCAAATTAAATGATAATATCCAAATTTTATCGGATGTAACGAAAAAGAATCTATTTTGAAATGAGGATTCGTCTTATACACATCTGCTAAAATGTCATACTGCTTTTCTGTTCTTAATAGCTTGAAGAAAAAAGAGAGAAGTGTTTTTGTTCGCTCGAAATCGCTTCCTAGGGAAAAAACAAGCAAGAGCGACCCTGCAGCGAAGCGAAGCGACGTGATGCTTTGTCCCAGGAAAACGATTCGAGATGAACAAAAAAAGCGCGATCCTTCTCTTTAGAGAAAAATTGCACTTTGTCTTTAATCTGAAAGAATCCCTTTTGAAATAAGAGACTCTTTTTTGTGAAGACTAGATTTTTTCGTAAGATAACGCGATACATCCGGAAGCAAAGACGCGTGTTTCGACTAACCGTAGCGTCTGTGGTTGATCAAATACCGGAAACATCCGTTTTCCACTACCGAGCAGAACGGGGTAGATCACGACATGATAGCGATCGACGAGTCCAAGCTCAATTGCTTCAGAAGCAAGCGTCGCCCCACCGATCGCAATCTGTTTTCCAGGCAATGCTTTTAGTGCTTGAAGTTCCTCGGCAAGCGACTGATTCGCTAGACGCGCATTTCTTGTGACGGAATCAAGCGTCCGCGAGAAGACGACCTTCTCAAGCGATTGCCAGGTTTTCGCATACTCAACGACAATCGGCTCGTCTTCCTGATCCGCTGTCTCCCAGTATTGCATCATCTCGTACAAACGACGTCCATAGACATGAGTATCGAACGCTTTCTCGTAGTCATTGAAATACTGATGTAATTCCGCGTCCGGTGAAGCGAAATCGATCCTACCTGACGCATCTTCGATATAACCGTCGAGCGAGACTTGAAAGGAATAGACGATGTCACGCATAGTAATCCCTCCTTTTTCACTCTTTACCCGAATAACCATTTCATGAAAAAAACTCCCTCATCCGTAGATGAGAGAGTAAGACGAATTATCCGATTGAACCTTCCATCTCGAACTTGATGAGACGGTTCATTTCGACCGCATATTCCATTGGAAGTTCTTTCGTGAATGGCTCGATGAAGCCCATGACGATCATTTCCGTTGCTTCCTCTTGTGAGATCCCGCGGCTCATGAGGTAGAACAATTGCTCTTCCGAGACCTTCGAGACTTTCGCTTCGTGCTCGAGCGAAATGTTATCATTGAGGATTTCGTTGTACGGAATCGTATCCGACGTCGATTGGTTATCCATGATGAGCGTATCACATTCGATGTTCGAACGTGCACCTGTCGCTTTACGTCCAAAGTGAACGATACCGCGGTACGTGACTTTACCACCGTGTTTTGAGATCGACTTCGAGACGATCGTCGACGATGTGTTCGGTGCTAAGTGAATCATCTTCGCACCCGCATCTTGGTGTTGACCTTTACCAGCGATTGCGATTGACAATGTCATACCACGTGAACCTTCACCTTTGAGGATGACGGCTGGGTATTTCATCGTCAGTTTCGAACCGATGTTACCATCGACCCATTCCATCGTTGCGCCAGCTTCACAGATCGCACGCTTCGTAACGAGGTTGTAGACGTTGTTCGCCCAGTTTTGGATCGTCGTGTAACGGCAGTAAGCGTTTTTGTTGATGAAGATCTCAACGACCGCTGAGTGAAGCGAGTTCGTCGTGTAGACCGGTGCTGTACATCCTTCGACGTAGTGAACCGATGCTTCGTCATCAACGATGATCAACGTCCGCTCGAATTGACCCATGTTTTCCGAGTTGATCCGGAAGTAGGCTTGAAGCGGCGTGTCGACTTTAACACCTTTTGGTACGTAGATGAACGATCCACCTGACCAGACCGCTGTGTTCAAAGCTGCGAACTTGTTGTCTGTTGGCGGGATTAATTTTCCGAAGTACTCACGGAAGATATCTTCGTTCTCTTTTAACGCTGTATCTGTATCTTTGAAGACGACACCGATTTCTTCGAGGTCTTCTTTCATGTTGTGGTAGACAACTTCTGACTCGTACTGAGCCGAGACACCTGCCAAGTATTTTTGCTCTGCTTCTGGGATACCGAGTTTGTCAAACGTACGTTTGATTTCTTCTGGTACTTCATCCCATGATTTCTCTGCACGTTCCGACGGCTTGACGTAGTACGTGATGTCGTCGAAGTTCAATTCTGAGAGATCGCCACCCCACGCTGGCATCGCTTGTTCGTTGAAGATCTTAAGTGATTTCAAACGGAAATCAAGCATCCATTGTGGTTCTTCCTTCATTTTCGAGATCGTTTCGACGACTTCAGTCGTCAAGCCACGTCCAGAACGGAAGATCGAGATATCGCGATCGTGGAAACCATATTTATAATCGCCAATTTCCGGCATGTTCTTTGCCATGTTCATTTCCTCCTCTTACTTGCTTGTGACCGAAGTTTACTTCCCTTCTTCTACGCCGCGTTCGAGCGCCTTCCAGGCAAGTGTCGCACATTTGATCCGTGCCGGGAATTTCGTGACACCCGAGAGTGCCTCGACGTCCCCGAGGTCGAACGATTCGTCGTCATAGTCTTTTCCTTGGACCATGTCCGAAAAGATATCCGCGAGTCGTAAGGCTTCTTCGATAGTCTTACCTTTGACGAGTTGCGTCATCATTGAAGCAGACGCCATGCTGATCGAGCAGCCCTCCCCGTCAAATTTCGCATCACGGACGACATCGTCTTCAATCGCGAGCTGGAGACGAATCGTATCGCCGCACGTCGGATTGTTCATGTCGATCGTGACGCCCCCCTCGATCGCACCGCGATTTCGGGGAGTTTTATAGTGATCCATGATCACTTGACGATACAAGTGATCGAGATTGTTAAAATCCATGACTGAAATACTCCTTCGTTTGGCGAAGTCCTGTCACGAGTGCGTCAACCTCTTCTTTCGTGTTGTAGAGATAGAAGCTAGCGCGAGCCGTCGAGCTCGCTCCGAGCCAACGCATCAGGGGCTGTGCACAATGGTGACCGGCGCGAACCGCGATTCCCTGCATATCAAGGACGGTTGCGACGTCATGTGCATGGACATCACCGAGATTGAACGTGACGAGTCCAACGCGTTCTTCCGGACCGTAAATCGTGAGTCCGTCGATGTCACGCATTTGTGCCATCGCGTACTGCGCGAGTTCACGTTCGTGTGCTTCGACGTTCTCTAGACCAATCTCTTCTAAGAAATCAATCGCTGCCGATAAACCAACGGCACCTGCGATAATCGGTGTACCCGCTTCGAAACGATATGGAGACGGTTTGAACGTCGACTCTTCAAGACCAACGTAATCAATCATCTCACCACCGAATTCAACCGGTTCCATCGCATTGAGTAATGCCTTTTTCCCGTAAAGAACACCAACGCCTGTCGGACCACACATCTTGTGTGCGGAGAAAGCGAGGAAGTCACAGTCGAGATCCGTGACATTAATCCGTTGGTGTGGTGCACTTTGCGCAGCATCGACGACCATGACGGCACCACGAGCGTGCGCAAGACGAGCGACTTCTTTGATCGGATTGATTGTACCGAGAACGTTCGAGACGTGTGCCATAGCGACGATCTTCGTCCGGTCAGACAGTTGTGCTTCGACCGCTTCGACCGTCACGCGACCATCCGCTGTCAAATCAACGTATTTTAACTTCGCTTTTTTGCGTTTAGCGACTTGTTGCCACGGAATGAGATTCGCATGGTGTTCGAGGTACGTGACGACGATCTCGTCGCCTTCTTCGACATGCTCCATGCCGTAGCTAGACGCGACGATGTTGATTGCCGTCGTCGTGCCGCGGGTAAAGATAATTTCTTCATGGTGTTGCGCCTGGATGAAACGACGAACGTTCTCACGCGCACCTTCGTACGCATCCGTCGCTCGTGTTCCGAGCGTATGGACGCCACGGTGCACATTCGAATGAATCGTCTTATAGTAGTCGTCAATCGCATTGATGACGACGAGCGGCTTCTGCGAAGAGGCCGCACTATCGAGATAGACGAGTTTCCGGTCGTTGACCTGTTGGTCGAGGATCGGAAACTGATTGCGGATGGATGCATCGATTCCCATATTAGTTTACTTTCCCTTCGATGACTTGAACGAGACGTTCTTTCACCGAGTCAATCGCAAGTTCCGAGACGACTGGCTGGAGGAATCCGTGAACGACGAGGCGTTCTGCTTCCTTCCGTGAAAGGCCACGGCTCATCAAGTAGTAGAGTTGTAGTTCATCGACACGACCGACAGATGCCGCGTGTCCTGCCATGACGTCATCCTCATCGATCAAGAGGATTGGGTTCGCATCACCACGTGCCTTTTCAGACAACATGAGGACACGTTCCGTTTGAACGCCGTTTGATTTCGAAGCGCCGTGATGGATCATCGACGTTCCGTTGAAGATAGATGTTGCTGAATCTTTCTGGACACCGTGGATCAAGATGAAACCTTCTGATCCTTTACCGAAGTGGTCCGTCCGGACATTGAAGTTTTGTTTTTGCTCTCCACGACCGACCGTAACGGCTTTCGTATCTGAGAACGAATCGTTTCCGACGAGGTGTGTTTTTGTTTCTGTGACCGTGTGACCGTCATTCATGTGACCGAGTGCCCATTCAAGCTTCGCGCCTTGTTTGACGACACCACGACGGTTCATATACGTGATGGCACCTTTCGATAACGTATCGACACCACCGAAGAGGACTTTTGCGTTGTCTTCAACGAAGACTTCTGTGACGACGTTGACGTTATGCGCTTCGTCACCGTAAGAAACGAAGTTTTCGATATACGTTAATTCGCTGTCGGCGTCTGCGACGATGATCGCGTGATGGTAAAGCGCTGCGCCTGATTGCTCAAGCGTGTAGATCGCTTGCATCGGTACAGAAAGCTTAACGCCTTTTGGTACATAAAGGAACGTACCGCCGTTACGAAGTGCTGCGTTTAATGCCGCAAGACGATCTTCGTTAACTTGAACGCCTTCCGTCATGAAGTACTTCTCGACGAGTTCCGGGTGTTGTTTTAATGCGTCTTCGAGCGTCGTGAAGATGACGCCGTTCGCCGCTTCACTGTTTTGCGCGTGAACGAGTTGTCCGTTACGCGTGACGAGCATGTGATCACGGTTCTCGCCGATCAATGCTTCGATATCTGAAGAAAGACCAGTGACGGTTTCGAGTTCCGTCGTACCTTCTGTAAAGTTCCAGCCTTCGATCTTGATTTTTTCTACTTTTGGCAATGCGAGCGTTGGGGCAAGATCAAGCGCGTCTTGACGCTTTGCGACCATCCAAGATGGTTCCCCTAAGCGAGTCGCACGTTCTGCCACTGCCTCGCGATTTACTGCAAGATTCAGTTCTACAGTCATCATGCTTCCTCCCTCGTCTTACGCTTTTGTTTCGATTTCGACGTCTTCGATGCCGAGTTCTTTTTTAACCCAGTCATAACCTTCTGCTTCGAGACGGTGTGCGAGTTCTTTACCACCAGACATGACGATTTTTCCGCCCATCATGATGTGGATGAAGTCTGGCTCGATATAGTTCAAGAGACGTTGGTAGTGCGTGATGATCAAGCAACCGAATTCAGGTGAACGCATTTCGTTGACACCTTTTGCGACGACTTTCAGTGCATCGATATCAAGACCTGAATCGATTTCATCAAGAATCGCGATCGCTGGTTTAAGCATCATCATCTGAAGAATTTCGTTACGTTTCTTTTCTCCACCAGAGAAACCTTCGTTGAGGTAACGGTGTGCCATTTCTGAAGGCATCTCGAGAAGACCCATTTGTGAATCAAGCTCACGGATGAACTTCATGAGTGAGATTTCATCGCCTTCTTCACGACGCGAGTTGATCGCTGAACGAAGGAAGTCTGAGTTCGTGACACCACTGATTTCGCTTGGGTACTGCATTGCGAGGAACATACCCGCTTGTGCGCGCTCATCAACTTCCATGTCGAGGACGTCTTCGCCGTCGAGTGTGACTGAACCAGATGTCACTTCATACGATGGGTGACCCATCAATGCTGATGCGAGTGTTGATTTACCTGTCCCGTTTGGTCCCATGACCGCGTGGATTTCCCCGCCTTTGATTTCCAAGTTGACGCCTTTCAAGATTTCCTTGCCGTCGATCGCGACGTGTAGATCTTCAATCTTCAAGTGTGAAGCCTTCATGTTAGAATCCCTCCATCTATTCATTTCGTGACTGACGATTCAGAACACGAGCGTTACTAATTTAGTATCATTCTAATCTTAAAGAAACATCGCGTATTATTCAAGCGTCATCGCTCGCTGATTTTTCTCAAAATCATGCGTTTTGTTGAGAATCATTCGAAAATTTCACCGGTTCCTCGAGTTCCTCGATCGTCGAAGCCCGATGAATCCGTTGTGACAGTAAGAGCAGTGGTATTCCGAATAATGTCAAGCCCGCTAATATCCCGAAAATCGGTAACGGACGGTCCGCTCCATATAAACTTAACAAATGTCCTCCGACAATCGGACCGATTGATTGTCCGATCGACGTCAAGCCCATCGCTCCGAAATAACTGCCCCGTAATTCTGGCTTCGCGAACCGATCGGTCAAGATGTCGGTCATCGTGAACATCATGACTTCCCCGCACGTGAAGATGAACATCGCGACGATCATCAACCAGATCGCGTTCGCATTTCCCATGATGAACAATCCGATCGCAACAGTCGCAATCCCGGTCGTGATTGAGACGAGCGGTGACGTCTTGACACCAAACTTCATGATCGGATACTGCACGATCAAGACGGTGATCGCATTGATCGTGATTAAGATTGCATAGAGTGTCTTCCCGCCTTCAAGCAGTGACGTCTCCGTCAAGAACTGTGGCAAGGTCGAGTTGAACTGGCTGTAGCCAAAGACGCCGAAGATGATACCGGCGAGTGCCAGCGTAAAGGCGATATCCGTCCGCAACAGACGAACCGTTGCTCCAAACGAGACCTTTTTCCCACCATGCGTCTCGGTGATCGGATGGCGTTTGAATAAGATACCAATCATCACCCCGTACACGATATAGACGAACGCCGTGATGTAAAACGTCGCGGACGTGTTCCCTGCACTCAGCAGTAAAGCGATTCCCGGTCCGATCGCTGCTGCGATGTTGATCATCGCGTAACGGATATTGAAGACGAACAACCGGTTCGCTTCATCCGTCGTATCACTGATCAAGGCACGAGCAGATGGCTCGAAGATTGAGCGACAGACCCCGTTCAAGGCACTGAGCGTAAAGAATGCCCAGAACGTCTCGACTTGTGCCAGCGCGATGAAGACGACCGCGAACCCAATCGTTCCGGCAAGCATCATCGTCCGCCGTCCATAACGGTCTGACAAAGTACCACCGATGAAGCTCATGACGAGACTGGCGATCGCCGAAATACTGAGGACCCAGCCGACATCGACCGGATCAAACTTCAGGACGGTCGTCATGTAGATGGCGAAGAACGGCATCGTGATGAACGTTCCGAGACGCGAGAAAAACGTCCCGAACAAGACCCCGAGTGTCAACGGATGCAGTTGACGTATGCGTTGCATATGATTCCCCCTAACCCCTGTTTCAGACAAATGAAAAGCATCCTTCCATTATATAGGAAGGATGCCGGCTTCGGTGAACTTATTTGCTGACTGGAACGACAGCACCTTTGTACTTGTCGAGGATCCAATCTTGGTTTTTCTTTTCGTGCAGAACGTCAAGAAGTGCTGTGACACGCTTGTCTTTTTCATCGCCATCACGTGTAACGATGATGTTGACGTATGGTGACGACTCATCTTCTGATGCAATTGCGTCTTTCAATGGGTTCAGACCGTTATCGATCGCATAGTTCGTGTTGATGAGGACGGCGTCGCCTTCATTGTTTTTGTAAGCTTGCGGAAGAAGTGATGCTTCGATGTTCGTTTTGAACTTGAGTTTCTTCGGGTTCTCCGCGATATCACCGAGTTGTGCATCTGTCGTTTTACCGTCTTTGAGTTTGATCAATCCTTCGTTTTGAAGAAACGTCAAGACACGACCTCGTTCTGCGACGTTTGAGCTCGTTAAGATCGTTGCACCGTTTGGTAACTTATCGAGTGACTTGTATTTCTTCGAGTAGATACCGAGTGGTTCAACGTGAACGCCACCTGCGTTCGCGAACTTATATGATTTGTTTTCTTTCTCTTGTTGCTCAAGATACGGTACGTGCTGGAAGTAGTTCGCATCGATTTCTTTCGCTGCGAGTGCTTTATTCGGAAGTACGTAATCTTGGAACTTCTGGATTTCAAGCTTGTAACCTTTTGCTTCGTATTCTTTTTTAACGTGCTCAAGAATCTCAGCGTGCGGTACGTTTGAAGCACCGATGACAAGTGTTTTGTCGTCGCTACCTGATCCTGATGATTTTTCGCCACATGCAGCAAGGCTGATTGCTAAAACGGATACAGCGGCAGTACCTACGAATTTTTTCCAAACTTTCATGAATGATTCCTCCAATATGATTAAGTTTTGAATTAACGTTTATCGATTGCTCGGATCAGCAAGTCACCAATGATTTGGATGACGAAGACGATCGCTAAGATTAAGAGTGTCGCAATGACGATGACATCGTTTTGAGAACGCTGGAATCCTTCGATGAAGGCCATGTCCCCAAGTCCACCTCCGCCGACTACTCCGGCCATTGCCGTATAACCGACAAGTGAGACGAGTGTGACCGTGATACCAGAAACGATGGCAGGCAACGCTTCCGGGATTAAGACTTTATAGATGATTTGGAACTTCGTCGCCCCCATCGATTCAGCTGCCTCGATGACACCTTTATCGACTTCGCGTAACGCGAGTTCAACCATCCGACCGTAAAATGGTGCAGCACCGAAAATCAGTGCCGGTAATGCTGCCGTTGGTCCGAGGAACGAACCGACGATCGCTGTCGTAAATGGAATCAATAAGATCAGTAAGATGATGAACGGAATCGAACGGAAGACGTTGACGATCAAGCTCAACACTGAATAGAACGCCCGATTCTTGAACAATAACTCTTCGTTTGTCGCATACAATAGTAAACCAATGATCAAACCGAGAACGAATGTCGAAACCCCAGCGATTGCCGTCATATAGACGGTACTGCCTGTCGCTTCCCACACCATGTCCCAATCTAGGTTGTCAAAGAATGAAATCATCGGTGATCCACCTCCACTTCAACATCACTGGCTTGAAGCTTCGTGATGACCGCTTGTGTTGCTTCTGTTTCCCCGATCAACTGAATGAACAGTGTACCGAGTGCCCCTTCCTGTGATTGACCGACGTTTCCGCCGATGATGTTGAACAGGACCGGTGAATCCTTCATGACTTCCGCGAGGATCGGGCTTTCCGCTGTCGATCCGACGAACGTCAACTGAACGATTTTTCCGGTTGGGTACCGTTCGCGTAGTTTCGCGAACGTCAACTCGTTTTCCGAAGGCGACGTCAATTGTTTGACGAACTCCTTCGTCATCGCTTGCTTCGGATGACGGAAGACTTCTGCGACCGGTCCTTGCTCGACGATTTTACCGGCTTCCATGACGGCGACCCGGTGACAGATTTTTTGAATGACGTGCATCTCGTGTGTGATCAAGACGATCGTCAGTTTCAGTTTTTCATTGATGTCGACGAGTAACTCAAGGATTGAATCCGTCGTCTTCGGATCGAGTGCACTTGTTGCCTCGTCACATAAGAGAACGTCCGGGTTCGATGCCAGTGCCCGAGCGATACCGACACGTTGTTTTTGACCACCCGATAATTGTGACGGATAGGCTTTTTCGCGTCCGTCCAAACCAACGAGTTGGATCAGTTCCGCGACCCGTTCCTTGCGGTGTGCTTTCGGGAAGCCACCGAGCTCGAGTGGGAACATGATGTTCTCTTCAACCGTCCGTGACCATAGTAAGTTGAAGTGCTGAAAGACCATCGAGACATTCTTGCGGACGCCTCGTAATTCTTTTGGTTTCAGTGATGTCATCTCAACACCATCGATTTGGATCGAACCACTAGTTGGTGCTTCGAGCATATTCAGCAATCGGATCAGGGTCGATTTCCCTGCTCCGGAATAACCGATTATTCCAAAAATTTCACCGCGCTCGATTGTCAGATCGACATTCGCGACGGCTTCGACCGCTCCGCGCTTTGAGCGATAAATCTTTCCTACGTCTTGTAAACGAATCACAACTGTCCCTCCTAAAATAAAAAAAGTGCGCGCGTTTTAGAGCAAACGCGCGCACTTTTCAGTACACAAAACCATTTGCTCTCATCTCCCAGACTTTTGTCTGCTGGAATTAGCACCACTTCGGATTAGATCCGCGGTTGCCGGGTTTCATCGGGCCAGTCCCTCCACCACTCTCGATAAGAGTTTCGGTATTAAGTTTGTAGAATATATTCTGAATATTAGCAGGGGTTATTTTTGTTGTCAAACAGTTTTTTCAGAAACTTTTTCGAGGAACGTGAAAGCACGTGTTAAGTCTTCTTTCAAATCTTCTGCGTCTTCAAGTCCAACTGAAATCCGAACGAGACCGTCTGTGATGCCGAGTTCTGCCCGACGTTCTGCTGGGATTGACGCATGCGTCATCCGTGCCGGCACCGAAATCAGACTCTCGACGGCACCAAGACTCTCAGCGAGTGTGAAGAAGTGTGTCGCCTCGACGAGTTTTTCTGCGTTCGCTGCTGAACCGACATCAAAGCTGATCATCCCACCAAATCCAGTCGCTTGTTTCGCTTGGATGTCGTGACCAGGATGCGATGCAAGTCCTGGGTAGAAGATGTTCGAGACGATGTCTTGCGCTTGTAGGAACGCAACGAGATCATGTGCTGTCTCTTCGATCGCATCCATTCGGATACCGAGTGTACGAAGACCACGGACGAGCAAGAAGCTGTCTTGCGGTCCAAGCACGCCGCCTGTCGAGTTTTGGATGAAGTGCAGCTCTTCGCCGAGCGCATCATCTTTGACGACGACAAGTCCAGCGACGACGTCCGAGTGTCCGCCGATGTATTTCGTCGCACTGTGCAAGACGATATCTGCACCGAGTGCGAGTGGTTGTTGATGATACGGTGTCGCGAACGTGTTGTCGACGACGAGTTTAAGATCGTGACGTTTGGCAATCGTTGCAATCGCTGCGATATCCGTAACTTTCAACAACGGGTTCGTCGGTGTTTCGACGTAGACGATCTTCGTGTTGTCTTGGATCGCTGCTTCCGTCGCCGCAAGGTCCGTCGTATCGACGAATGTCACTTCGATGTTGAACTTCGGTAAGACGCGTTGCATCAAGCGGAACGTACCACCGTAGACGTCATCCGTCATGACGATGTGGTCGCCAGACTCAAGCAAGTGGAAGACGGCATGGATCGCTGCCATCCCAGAACCGAACGCAAAACCACGTGCGCCACCTTCGAGATCCGCAATCAATCGTTCGATGCTCGTCCGTGTTGGGTTCGCTGTCCGTGAATATTCATATCCGTCCTTGAGTTGACCGATTTTATCCTGCTTGTATGTGCTTGTTTGATAGATCGGAGGTGTGACGGCTCCTGTTGCCCGGTCGACACCTGTTCCTCCATGAATCAATGCTGTCTTCTTACGCATGAGTTTCGTCCACCTTTTCAAAGATTTGTTGGCTCAAGTAGCGTTCGGCACTGTCTGCGAAGACGGTGACGATCGTACTGCCGGGGTGACGCTTCGCGATATCAAGCGCAGCAACAAGCGCTGCACCTGCTGAACTACCAACGAGTAATCCTTCGCGAGCAGCGAGTGTATGAACTGCGTCAAATGCATCACGGTCAGAAATCGTATGAATCTCGTCGACGAGTTCACGCGGAACGAGACTTGGCCATTTTGCTGTACCGATACCTTCTGTCTTATGCGGACCGGCTGGACCACCATTTAAGACGGAGCCTTCCGGTTCGACGATTGCTGCTTTTGTACCGAGACGTTGTTTTAAGAAGTCCGCTGTTCCGGCGAACGTACCACCTGAACCACAACCGGCAACGAACCAGTCGATGTGCGGCAAGTCCGCAATCAGCTCAGGACCGAGTGTCCGCTGATACGTGACTGGGTTCTCTTCGTTTTCGAATTGTAACGGAACGTAACTGTTCGGAATTTCCTGACCGAGTTCTTTTGCCCGGTCGATAGCCCCTTGCATATCGAGTTCAGTCGGCGTGTTGACGACGGTTGCGCCGAGTGCCCGCATCAACGTCTGTTTTTCCTGACTGAATTTTTCCGGAACGACACAGATGACTTTGAGATCGTATTTCTTAGCGGCGAGCGCCAAGCCGATGCCGGTATTCCCAGCTGTCGGCTCGATGATCGTACCGCCTGGTGTCACATGTCCGTTTTCGATTGCTGCATCAACGAGTTGAATGCCAAGGCGGTCTTTGACGCTGCCCCCAGGGTTCATCCATTCGAGCTTCGCCAAAATGCGCGTACCAGCAGGCAAATCGAATGAAGTGATCTCGTAGAGTGGTGTGTTTCCGACGAGGTCGCGGACGTTGTTCGCGATCATCCGAAGACGATGTCCCATTCATCACGACCGGCAAGCATTTTCTCGGCATAGTGCTTCGCTCCTTTGAGGTCATGTGCGCTCGCAAATCCACATTGGACTTCGTTTTGCGCTGGAATCTCTTCTGCTGCGAGGACGTCTTTCAACGTCTTCTCAACGAGTTCGCTCATTTTTTCGACCGAGTCGAAATTCATCATCGCCATGTAGAAACCTGTTTGGCATCCCATCGGCGAGACATCGATGACATCATCCGAGTAGTTACGGATGTTTTCAGCAAGTAAGTGCTCGAGTGTGTGCATCGCACGCATCGGCATTTGCTCAACGTTTGGTTGCGTAAAACGGATATCGTATTTGACGACTTGGTCGACTTTACCTTCTTTATAACCCGCGACGCGGATATAAGGTGCTTTGACTTTCGTATGATCCAGGTTAAAGCTTTCGACGTTCATTTTTTGAAGTGCCATGATTTATTCCCCCATTTTCTCGGCTTCTACGAGCCAGACGAAGTGATTGTATTGTATAAATTTAACAGTGAATCCCCGTACTGTAAACAATTCTTCCATAACTGGAATCAACGGGTAGAACTCGCGTTCGAGATCTTCCGCTAACGCGTCGAACCCTTGAGCACGTGCTTCACGAATCGTTTGCAGGCGTGCCTCTTCTGAGACGAACATCGTATCCGCGTAGACGATTTTTCCGTCTGCCGGTAAATGTGATGCCATCAGTTCGATTGCTTCTCCCTTTTCCTCATCTGTTAAATGATGAAACGCATACGTCGAAACAAAACTGCTTACTTCCTTCGCTTCGAACGAGAGGAAGTGACCGTCCTGTACAGCAAGCGACGGAATCTTTTCCGTCAGGATTGCCCGCATCTCCGGACTTGGTTCGACGGCGAGTACGGCGTCGTGACGTGCCAGAAGACGTTGTGTCAGGTTCCCTGTGCCTGCTCCGAATTCAATGACCGGCGACTGCGCTTTATCCGCTACTGTATCCAAAATCTCATCGTATCGACGAAAGACCTCTTTATATTCCGGATCGTGTCCGGTTACTGTCTCGTCATACGTTGATGCCCATTCTGTGAAAACATCCATAAAACGTACTGTCATGCCTTGTCGTCCTCCATCTCACCAGTTAATTCCGAGTAATCGGATATGAATTAAAGTAATTTTCCTTATTCGCATTGTAGCAAGGAGATTCTATCCTGGCAAGCGACCGGCTCGAAAAACCTCCAGAAAACAAAAAAAAGGCGTTGCCGGCGAACCGACAACACGAATAATGTGGTTAGAAATGCTACGAAGGAAAACCCAGCTCCATTCGGAATTGTTCGCTCTTCCACGTGGAGGACGGCGCCTGTTCGACATGATTGCCAGCTTACGTTCACTTCCTGATCGGTCCTTTCGATCCACCACCCGTTCATTGCACCGCTTCGTCTTTGGGGGACGACTTAAGGGGAAACAATACACCGGCTTAGGATGAGAGAAAGGGTTCAAGACTTGAAGCGTATTGAACGATCATCTCTGCTAGACTTCCTATAATGCATTTCTAGAAGTTGTTATGAATATACCATTCATATTTCGGCGTTGTCAACGGATTATTGTAAATATTCCGACAATTTAACAAAAAGAAAAATCCAGTCGGACTTTTCTTACCGTTCTTGACAAAAAGCAAAGACGTTTTGAACGGACTGGAAAGCATAAAGTCGCTCTACGACTTGATTTTCTTCAATTCGCAACAACGCAGGAACACTCATGACACGGGCTTCTTCTAAGAAATCCGGAATGAAATTCCCATTCGCCTTCTGAATCGATTGACCTGATTCCGTCGCTTCGACGATATCAAGCATTCGTTCCGCGATGGCGCATGTCCCGCACATCGGTGCATAGACATACAATAGTCCGTTTTCCGGGACGGTCGTGACCTCTTGCATGACGGTCGCTCCTTTCTTCGTGGTATCTGACGTCAGTATACAAAAAAAAGAGAGCGGACGAAACGCAAGCGCCTCGTTCACTCTCTTTTCGTTAAGTATTACTCGTTGATCATCGATTTGTACGCCGCAGCGTCCATCAATGCTTCGACTTGTGATGCATCTTCGATTTCGATGTCGACCATCCAAGCGCCTTCGAATGGTGACTCGTTGACGAGTTCTGGGGAATCCGAAAGGTTTTCGTTGATGGCAACGACTTTACCAGAGATCGGTGCGTATAATTCCGAGACTGTCTTGACCGACTCGACTGAACCGAATGGCTCGTTTGCTGAGATCGTATCCCCGACTTCAGGCAATTCGACGAAGACGATATCCCCGAGTTCGTGTTGCGCGAAATCCGTGATTCCGATGCGCGCCTTGTTTCCTGATACTTCGACCCATTCATGTTCTTCCGAATAGCGTAAGTTGTCTTTTACTTGACTCATTTCCGATTCCCCCTGTGGACTAATTTGGACTAACGTGTTCAGTATACCAAAATCGACTCTGAACTTAATACCATTTTCCTTGATACATTTCTTCCTTGAAGCCGATCGTGACGTCTTTCCCGTCTGTGACGATCGGACGCTTCAACAACATGCCGTCACTTGCGAGTAACTTGTATTGCTCGTCTTCTGATAGCTCTGGAAGTTTGTCCTTGATCCCTTGCGAACGGTATGATTGACCGCTCGTGTTGAAGAATTTCTTCAGTGGCTCTCCACTCTTTTGATGAAGTTCCTGAATCGTCGTTGCAGATGGTGTCTCCTCGACGATATGTTTGTAATCCACTTCGACACCGTGCTGTTCGAGTGCTTTTTTTGCTTTGACGCACGTACTACATTTCGGATAGCCGTACATCGTGACTGTTTTTGTCATGTTCCTCACCTCACCTTCAAGAGTAGCAGATGGATCACTTCTGCTTCAAGCGTGCGAGCGCCCCGTCAATCTGATCTTGGTGATGCGCGTCATGGGCAACGAACGACTCGACGAATGTAAGTGGTCGGAAATCCTCATAGGTTGCTTCAAACTGCTCGTCAGACAAACGATCGAGGTGATTGACGATGTCACGCCGGACGCTGATCGCTTTTTTCAACAAAGCAAGCGGATCGATATGATGCGCATATTCGACCGCCAGTCGATTGAACTGATCAAAATCCGTCTCGACGAGCGTCAACGGTTCATCCGGTAACTTCGAGATGGCATGATCGTAATAAAACCGGTCCCATAAATACAGATGACTGACGCACTCAAGGACGGTCCACTTATTAAGTGCAAGCGGCAGATCCCATTCTTCCGGCGACAAACGTTCAAGGGATTGATAGTAGGCAATCGCAAATTGCAGTTCAACCAATTCTTGGCGCATCTCGTTTTCCTCCTCCAACCAAAAACTTCGCCTTTACAGAGATTTTCCCTGCAAAGGCGAAGCGGTAAACCTGACTTAGACCGTATATTTGTTTGACTCGATGAGACGTTTTGCGATGTCGCGTTTCGTACCGATGACGTTGATTGGCTGGTAACGGCTGAATTTTTTCAGCGCTGAGAGCAACATCCGGAGTTCGTCGCCGCTTGCTGCCGCGTAGAGTGTCTCTTTCGCGTCACGCTCGACAGCTTCGAACGCTTGTTGTGCGAAGACTTCCGTGTAACGGACTTTCAGTTCGCTCTTCTCGATGCCTTTGTCGGCAATCGCTTTGTCCGTCCGGACGATCGCTGACTCCAGCGCATAGATCGCACTCATTATGTCGGCTGTATTCGCTAAAATCTCTTGCTCGCCTTGGAGTTTGTCCTGGTATTTCTGGACCGCTGTTCCGGCAGTC
Source organism: Exiguobacterium sp. s143 (assembly GCF_018618895.1). Taxonomy (NCBI): domain Bacteria; kingdom Bacillati; phylum Bacillota; class Bacilli; order Caryophanales; genus Exiguobacterium; species Exiguobacterium sp. s143. Next base: position 1,124,544 of record NZ_JACSMX010000001.1, read on the forward strand.
AACAAGAAGATCTTCTTCATCATCGCGAGTAAGTGGCGTTCGCGATCAAGTGGTGCTGTTCCGATTTCTGTCGGCATGAAGCTCATCACTTCTTGTTGCAGACGCTGTGCTTCCGCAAGCAACGGCAACTCGCCTTTCATCGCTTTCTTCAGCAACGTTCCTGGAACGAGAAGACGGTTGATCTCGTTCGTTCCTTCGAAGATCCGGTTGATCCGTGAATCACGGTACATGTTCTCGACTTCATATTCTGCCATGAAGCCGTAACCACCGTGAATTTGAACTGCTTCATCGATGACGTAATCAAATGTTTCCGAAGCAAAGACTTTGTTCATCGAGCACTCGATTGCGTACTCCGCGATTGCATCGGCGATTTTCTTACCGTCCTTGCTCTCTTCTTCTGACAACTGATCGAGGCTGTCCTGGAACAGACCACCCGTCCGGTAGACCGAACTTTCCATCGCATACGTCTGTGCTGCCATCGTTGCGAGTTTTTCTTGAATCAATGGGAACGAGCTGATTGGTGTCTTGAACTGTTTCCGTTCGTTCGAGTACTGGACTGCGAGATCGATCGCCCGTTTTGACGAACCGACAGCACCGACAGCTAATTTATAACGACCGACGTTCAAGATGTTGAAGGCGATGACGTGACCGCGTCCGATCTCACCAAGGACGTTATCGACTGGTACTTCTGCATCTTGTAAGATCAACGTCCGTGTCGATGATCCTTTGATTCCCATCTTCTGTTCCTCGACGCCTGTCGAGACGCCTGGATACGATCCTTCGACGAGGAAGGCTGTGAACTTGTCACCGTCGATTTTTGCGTAGACGACGAACAAGCTTGCGAAACCAGCGTTCGTGATCCATTGTTTTTCACCATTCAAGATGTAGTGCGTACCAGCTTCGTTCAAGACAGCCGTCGTTTTGGCACCAAGAGCATCCGAACCAGAGCCTGGTTCCGTTAACGCGTACGAAGCGATCCACTCCCCTGAAGCGAGCTTCGGCAAGTATTTATGCTTTTGCTCTTCGTTTCCGAAGAAAACGATCGGCAACGAACCGATTCCGACGTGTGCGCCGTAGCTGAGGGCGAATGAACGACCGCGCGCGAACTTCTCCGTGATGATCGAAGACGAAATCTTATCCATCTGATAGCCGCCGTATGCTTCCGGAACGTCTGCACCGAGTAGACCAAGCTCGCCTGCTTCACGGAGGAGACCGACTGATAATTCGAACTCGTGTTTTTCGATTCGGTCAAGGACAGGAACGACACGATCTTCGACGAACTTCGCTGTCATGTCACCGACCATTTTGTGTTCTTCCGAGAAATCCTCTGGTGTGAAGAGACGTTCTGGTGCTAACTCATCTAATACGAAACTGCCACCTTTGATTAATTCGTTTGTCGTTTGGCTCATTGTCCTGTTCCTCCTTCAACTAGTTCGAATACGCCTGCTGCGCCCATTCCGCCACCGATACACATAGAGACGACACCATACTGGACATTCCGACGTTTCATTTCATTCAAGAGCGTCAATGTGAGTTTTGTTCCTGTACAACCGAGTGGGTGACCGAGGGCGATCGCTCCACCGTTGACGTTGACGATGTCTTCGTTTAATCCAAGCTCGCGGATGACACCGAGTGACTGCGATGCGAACGCTTCGTTCAACTCGATCAATCCGACGTCCTCAAGCGTGATGCCTGCGAGTTCAAGTGCTTTCGGAATCGCAACGACTGGTCCGATTCCCATCACTTCCGGACGGACACCACCGACCGCAAACGACTTGAACTTTCCGAGAATCGGTAACCCTTGGCGTTCTGCTTCTTCCCGTTCCATGACGAGGACAGCAGCCGCACCGTCTGACGTCTGCGAAGAGTTCCCTGCTGTGACGCTACCGCCGAGGCGGAACGCTGGGCGAAGTTTCGCAAGACCTTCCGGTGACGAATCCGGACGAACGCCTTCATCGTGTTCGACGATGAATGTCTTCTCTTCGATTTTCAGTTCATCATTGACGAATTGTTCCGTCACCGTTACCGGGACGATTTCGTCAGCAAACTTACCAGCTGCGATGGCTGCCGCTGCTTTTTGGTGACTCTTCAACGCAAACGCATCTTGATCTTCCCGTGAGACATTGTAGGTCGCAGCGACTTGCTCCGCTGTATGCCCCATGCTCATGTAGTATTCCGGTGCCGTGTCGACGATCGACGGATTAGGTCGGACGACGTGACCTGGCATCGGGACTTGACTCATCGATTCAAGTCCACCAGCGACGACCGCAGTTGCTTGCCCCGTCATGATCTTCATCGCTGCGTCAGCGATCGATTGTAGTCCACTTGAGCAATAGCGATTGATCGTGATTGCCGGTACCTCATGTGATAATCCACCGAGGACTGAAGCGTAACGGGCGATGTTCATCCCTTGCTCTGCTTCCGGTAAGGCACATCCGAGGATGACGTCATCGACCGCTCCCGTGTAACCGGACCGTTTCAACGTTTCCTGGATGGCGATGCCTGCTAATTCATCCGAGCGCATCGATTTGAATGCGCCCTTTTTTGCTTTTCCGACCGGTGTCCGTGCACCGGCGACGATTACTGCTTCCTTCATCCGAATCCCCCCAGTCCTCAGTTACGAAGCGGCTTGCCTTTGACGAGCATGTGCTGCATCCGTTGTTGTGTCTTCATCTCACCGATCAGGCTCAAGAATGCTTCCCGTTCGATGTCGAGCATATATTGTTCATCGACGTAGCTACCGAAGGCGACGTTTCCACCGGCGATGACGTGTGCCAGTTTACTAGCGATTTTCAAATCGTGTTCCGAGATATAGCCACCGTAGAACATTTCGCGTGTCGCGAGTTCAAGCGTTGCTTTCCCAGCACGACCGACGACTGGAATCTTCGCTTTCGCTGGTGCCGTGTAGCCGGTCCGGTCCAGTTCAAGGACGAGTTGTTTCGCATCATACGTCAAGTGATCCCGGTTCATCGAGATTTGATCAACGGAGCGGACATATCCGAGTTCGCGTGCTTCAAAGGCTGATTTTGAGACTTTTGCCATCGCGACGTTTTCGAACGTTTTTTGTGCTGCTTTTTCGATATTGACGAGTCCGTCCGGTGTGTTTTCTAACAGTCGACGATACGTATTGACGTTTCCGCCGCCTCCTGGAATCAGACCGACACCGACTTCGACAAGACCCATATACGTTTCAAGCCCGGCTTGCAGACGAGCTGCCGGAAGCGAGATCTCCGTACCGCCACCAAGCGTCATCCCTTGTGGTGCAGCGACGATTGGACGCGATGCATAACGAATCTTTTGAATCGATTGTTGGAACTTGTTGATGATCCAGTCGAGCTCGAACCAGTTTTCATCTTCCGCTTCCATCAGCATCATCGCTAGATTCGCACCGACACAGAAGTTCTTGCCATCGTTCGCGATGACGAGACCACGATGGTTTTTCTCAACGAGATCGACCGACTGTTCGATCATCTGCATGATGTCGACACCAATCGCATTGCTCTTCGAAGTGAACTCGAGGACTGCGACATCGTCGCCGATATCAAGCAAGCGTGCCCCGTTGTTCTCAAGGAGAACACCGTTTGACTTCCGGACGTCGCGGAGACGGATTTCCTTCGGATTGACCGTTGCTCCGACGTAGTCTTGTGTCGTTGTGTCATAATGACGACCGGACGCATCATAGAAACTCGTTTTTCCTGCCGCGAGCATCTCATCGACCCATGCCGGTACTTCGTAACCATCTTGTTTCATCTTCGCGACCGTTTTCTCGACGCCGAGTGCGTCCCATGTCTCGAACGGTCCCATCTTCCAGCCGAAGCCCCATTTCATTGCTTCATCGATCGCTTTAATGTCGTCTGCGATCTCACCTGTCAGCTGAGCCGAGTAGAGCAATGTTTTCGCATGAATCGGCCAGAGTAAGGCACCGACACGATCTTGTGCGAAGACGACGGCTTTCAGTTTGTTTTTTGCGCCCGGAAGTGCTTTAGCTTGTCCGATTGACGGTTCAGTAAGCGCTTTCTTTTCAACGTACTCAAATGTCTCGAGGTCAAGTTCAAGGATCTGTTTTCCGACTTTCTTATAGAAGCCTTGACCCGTCTTCGCACCGAGTGCTCCTTGTTCGACAAGGCGACGCATTTCAGCCGGAACCGCGAACGTCTCCTTCTCTTCGCCTTCTGGCAACAAGTCATAGACGTTGTTTGCGACGTGAACGAACGTGTCGATGCCGACGACGTCGAGTGTCCGGAACGTCGCTGACCCTGGGCGACCAAGGAGTGGACCTGTGACCGAATCGACCTCCCCGATCGAATAGCCACCTTTTTTCATCTCATCCATCGTCACGAGGAGACCGTATGTCCCGATTCGGTTACCGATGAAGTTCGGTGTGTCCTTCGCAATGACGACGCCTTTCCCGAGTCGTTCCTCTGCGAATTGCTTCATAAAGTCGACGACACTCGGATCCGTGTCTGACGTCGGAATCAACTCAAGTAACTTCAGATAACGTGGTGGGTTAAAGAAGTGTGTCCCGAGGAAACGACGATTGAACGACTCCGAACGCCCTTCACGCATCGCTTCGATCGAGATACCCGATGTATTCGAGCTGACGATCGCGTCTTCCCGAATGAACGGTTCAATCGTTTTAAACAATTGCTGTTTAACATCGAGTCGTTCAACGACGACTTCAACGATCCAGTCCGCTTCTTTCAGACGCTCTAAGTCGTCTTCTAAGTTTCCGACCTCGATGAAGTCGATCAATTTTTTCGACGCGAGTGGTGCTGGATTTTGTTTCAAGAGTTTTTCGCGGTTATCGCGCGCGATGCGGGAACGGACGCGCGGATCACTTAGCGTCAAGCCCTGCTTCTCTTCTTGTGCCGTAAGTTCTTTTGGTACGATATCAAGCATCAATGTCCGTATGCCAGCATTCGCAAGATGTGCTGCGATGCCTGCACCCATCACCCCTGAACCGATGATGACGGCGAATTGGATGTGTTTCGTCAACTGGATTGTGGTCGGCTGACCGATTTGACTCGCCATGATATACCCCCTGAGTTTAAATTGAATGAACAACCATTCATTATACTGACAAAAAAAGAAGCCGAACGACTTTGGTGTGCTTCTTCTACATCTTCATCATAAATGAATAATGATTCAGTAGCAATAAAAAATCAGTCAATGGACAAATTTTCCTGTTAGACTGATAAAAAGGAGTGGATAGAAATGAGTCAAACCGAGCATGTATGGAATCAAAAAGCCGCTGACTGGGCGGATCGCGCTGACGATATGTGGACAAACGGCAGTCGGAAAACCGTTTTGCCGTTCTTACGAAAAACAATCACCGGTGGTCGCTTGCTTGATCTCGGTTGCGGTGATGGGGCAGCCTGTCGCTTACTGACACCGGACTTTCAGACAGTCGGACTCGATGTCTCAGACGAGATGATCCGAATCGCGCGTGAGAAGTCACCCGAGCAGACGTTCATCGTTGGAACGGGTGAAGCATTGCCGTTCGCCGATCATGCGTTTGATGTCGTCCTCGCCGTCAACTCACTTGAATGGTCGACACGTCCCGTAAAGGTTTTAGAAGAAATCGAACGTGTCGCCCCGCTTGTCGTCATCAGTCTACTTGGTCCGACAGCCGCTCCGCGTCAACTTGCTTATCGTCGTCTCTACGGTGAGGAAGTCGCGATGGGGAATACGATGATGCCGTGGGAACTGCTGCAGCTAGCTAAAGAACGGGGTTGGACGTTACTCGATGAAGCAATCATCCAAAAGGAAGGCGCCGTCATGACGGGGCATCGGTTACTGGATCAAGCCCATGCTTTCTCGTGTTTATTTGCTTTTCAGACGACGGCTGTAAGGGAGAGATAAATATGTCACACAGTACCTTTTATACGTCTATATTAATAGCTTTATGTATTGTTTTTTTATTTTACATTGATGCTCTCGATGTTCTAGAAAGATGGCAATTCTTCCTACTCTTTATTGGTCTCTTATTCTGTATACAGGCATTGGGGGACCGTTTATTTCGACGTTATCGGGAGAAACGTTTCCAACCACAAACTACTGTCTTCTTAATGATTGGTTTATTTGCTGGGATGGTGTTTCTAGGTAATATCATTTGGCCATGATGCGAAATGATCGATGTAACGCACTATTCACCTCACTGTCTTCTCACCCGCTTTCCTCAGGCGAGACACAAGCCAGTCTTCCTCATCCTTCGGATAACGAATCCGGGTCTTGTTTGTCTCTGACAGCGCGAGATGAAACATCGCGCTTTTTCCTGTAGGAGTCGGGTGAAGACATGTGAGGAGGACGCACTCATTTGTTATTCAAAGAACTCAAAAGCGATCGATTCCATTGACGGAAATCGATCGCTTTTGATGTTTGTTCATTTAGGACGAACCGGGCATCTTCGACTCCTGCAGGAAAAGGAAGCATGAACCATGCTTCCGTCAGGGAAGAGGAAGACCCGGCAAATCACATGGAATGTGAGGTGCCGCGGCTTACTTCCCGCCTGAGGAAAGCGAAGATGCTAGGGACGTCCGGTATACTATGCTTTATCCTCCATGCGTTCGCTGATGTACCTGTCGCAACCATTCTTCAATCAAAATGTGATCTGATCGTTCTTCCCATTTCAGTCGAAAATAGAATGTCTGTAGCATCTGTTTGACATTACGATACGTCGTCCACTCCGCATCTCCCCATGTCACGTCACTCTCAAGCCACTCCTTAATATTACGTTCGATTCGTTGCAATAGGACATCTTCCGACAGTCCATGGCGACAAGCTTGCAACCATGCCGTCACCATCCGGTCCGCTTCTTCATCGACATAGAGATAATCGGACCGCGTCAACTGACGAATCATCGCATCAATCGCTCCGAGTTCCTCCTCTGGACGACTCGCTGGGTGCGTAAACCAAACCGCATAGACATCTGCGATATGTGCCATGCTGTGTGCCCACCCCATTCCGTCAATGAATCCACGGACATCCTTTTCTTGCTCCAAATAGGTTTGTAAGTAAGTGGACAGCCGATTCAGCTGACTTTGCGTCAATAAGTATCGGGTTTTGTCCATCACTAACAATTCAGCGAGTGCTAATGCTGAAAATGATCGCGTCAGAACAGCTGTTGTGTCCGCTGTTCCCATTCTATACATCAACCCATGCCCGCTTAAAATAAAATCGAAAATTCGATTGGTGTCTTCTATCGTAAAGGACTCTGATGCGATATAGGTCGCTAACTGCGGATAGATCAATCCATCTCGTAACTCAGAATTCGTCGAACCGATATGTAGAAGTAACTCATCGAGTAATCCAGGCGTTACACTCGAGTCTTGTTGTAGCAGTTCCTTTAACTCTTGTTCTGTTCGCACCATTCCGTCCTCTCCTCTCTGAATCAAAAAAAGACGATGCAACGTTGCATCGCCTTCTCTTCTTATCCTTTGACCATTCCTTTGAGAACGAAGGCAACGTTTGCCGGTCGTTCTGCTAAGCGGCGCATGAAGTAACCGTACCAGTCACGTCCATAAGGAACGTAGACACGGACTTTATAGCCTTGTTTGACGAGTTCGAGTTGACGCTCGACCCGGATACCAAATAACATCTGGAATTCGAACTGGTCTTTTTCGATTCCGTTTTCTTTAGCGTGACGGATGACTTGCTCGATCATCGCATCGTCATGTGTTGCGACGGCAGCATAGTTTCCGAGTGATAATTGTAACTTCACGAGCTTGATGTAGTTATGATCGACGTCTTCCTTCTCTGGAAATGCAACCGTTGCCGGCTCTTTATAAGCCCCTTTGACAATCCGGAGATTCGTCTCGAAGCGTCCGACACGTTTGATGTCATCTTCCGACCGGTAGAGGTATGACTGGATGACTGTTCCGATGTTATCGAAAGATTGGCGCAATTCTTCAAACAATTGAATCGTCTTTTCACAACGTGGCTCATCTTCCATATCGATCGTGACGAAGACACCGAGTTCTTTCGCCCGTGTTAAGATCCGTTCCATGTTCGAGCGAATCAAGTCGTCCGAGATATCGAGTCCGAGTGATGTCAGTTTCAACGAGAGTTGCGAGTCTAATTTTTCTTCCGCAATCATCTCAACCGCACGAATACATTCTTGTGTCATCATCTCTGCTTCTGCCACCGTTGAGATGAACTCCCCTAAATGGTCCATCGTGACGCATAACCCTTTTGCGTTCAATTCCTGGATCGCCCGTTTTGATGCTTCCAATGAATCCCCTGCCACGAAGCGACTTGCTCCGAATTTAAGCCCGTATCGCTTGGCGAGACCGTTCAATGTCTTGTTTTGCGATAAGAAGATAAAACCATCCCGTAGTACTTTTTCCATCACTCATGATTCCCCCTAAATAAATGCTAGGCTGTTTTACCGTATCGGTTCACATCTCTGCACTCATATTATGCCATAAAGCGCTTACATACGCTCTTTATTTCGTTTATTTTTGAGAATCCGTTGAGCAACAAGTCCTACGGCAAAGAATAGGACATACAGCCCGATCGCAACGAAAAATTGCCAGGAGAACGGATCGCGAAGGCTTGAGCCGATATTGTTGTAAACGAACGCACCGGGAATGATCCCGAGATAGTTGGCAATGGCGAACTGTTTAAAGCGAATTTTTGACAATCCGGACGCATAGCTGATCGCGTCAAACGGAAACAGTGGAATCAATCGAACGACGAGCACGACGAGGAAGCCGTTCGTCGCAATCCGTTCGTCAAGCACGTTCAGCTTCCCTTTCCCAATCAATTTCTCAACTCCACGGCGACCGAGCAACCGGGCGATCCAAAAGCTGAGCAAACCGCCGGTACCGGCACCAATGACGTCGAGCAATGTCCCGAGCCATGGACCGTACGTATAACCGCCAAAAATGGTCAACAGGCTTGCTGGGAAAAAGACGAGTGGTCGAATCGTGTAAGCGAGTACGTAAAGCAACATCCCTGTCAGACCTTGATCCCGTACCCAATCCGATAATGCTTGAATGTCGAATTGCTCCAACATTCCCGACATCCGGAAATACAGGAGCAATCCAAGTCCAAACATAAAATACAGCGTGAGCGGGAGCCAGTCCCGGAGCCGTAATTTTTTCATGACATTGTCGCCGGAGCAACGTAATAGAAAATCGACAGGAAGATCAACACACTACCAGCAAGGACGAACAGATGCCAAATCGCGTGGTTATACGGCAAGCGTGCCCATACGTAGAAGATGACGCCGAGGGAGTACGCAAGTCCACCACCGAGGAGCAATAAGAATCCTTGTAATCCGAGTGCTTCATAGATCGGCTTGATCGCAAACAGACAACACCAGCCGAGGATCAGATAAGACGCATTCGAGATCCAGACATATTTACCGGTCGAATAAAGCTTCCAGATGATGCCGAGCGTTCCGACACCCCAGACGATCCCGAGTAACGTCCAGCCGAGCGGACCACGGAGCGTGATCAAGGCGAACGGTGTATAACTACCAGCAATCAAGAGATAGATGCCAGCATGATCTAAAATTTGTAGAACCTTGTTTGCTTTCGTATGCATCAGCGAATGCATCAAGGTCGAGAACAGATAAAGGAGAATCATCGTTGCCCCGAAGATACTGACAGCAGTGACGTTCCAAGCGCTGCCGGATTTCGTCGCCTGCAGGATCAACATCACGAGCGCGACGATACTGAAAATGACACCCAATCCGTGTGTAATGGCACTGGCGATCTCCTCTTTCAAGGAGTCACCTTTCGCGAGTAGCTCTTCGATCGTTTCTTTCGATTGTTGCTTGATCGTTTGCTTAAGTTCTTTTTTGGTAACCAACCGAACACCTACTTTCTAATGACACAAGACTAACACTTTGATTATACGCTCTGAAGCGACAGCGTGCCTATCGAAAGATTCTGTCGATTTGATGACAACCGTCATCTGTTTGTCTTTTCCCGCTTATACAAAAATCCACACCGTCTATGCGATGTGGATGTCGTTTACCATTGTTCAATATCCGGGCGATCCTTGAACGTCGATTTTGTACCGTGACGTTCGTTAAGGACGGCTTCGACTTCTTTGAATGAGACACCGCGCTCAGCGAGCAAGACCGTTAAGTGATACAACAAGTCTGCTGTCTCTTCTGCTAACGTATCGTTACCAGCGAGAACGACTTCAAATGCCTCTTCGCCGAACTTCTTCGCGATCTTCTCATATCCAGAAGCAATCAAATAGTTCGTATAGGATTCTGCTTCTTTCGCGTCAATCTTCGCTTTGACGGTCTGTTCCAGTTCGTATAACATCGGGCACCTCCACTTCCGTATAGAAACAACTGCGATTTCCGGTATGGCATGTCGGACCATTCGCTTTGACCGTGATCAAGAGACTATCCTGATCACAGTCGATCCACATCCGTTTGAGCTCAAGCGTATTCCCGCTCGTCTCCCCTTTTGTCCAAAGACGATTCTTCGTCCGCGAGAAGAAGGTGACAAGACCGGTCGCAAGCGTCTTATCATAGGCGGCTTGGTCCATGAAGCCGACCATCAAGACATCGTTCGTCTGCTCGTCGACGACGACGGCAGCGACGAGTCCTTTTGAAAAATTCAATGTCGTCATCGGACTTCGACTCCCCGTTCTTTGAGGTAGGCTTTCGTTTCCGGCATCGTGTATGTCGCTTCATGGAAGATTGAAGCAGCAAGGGCCGCGTCAGCGCCTGCTTCCAACCCTTCCGCTAAGTGATCGAGCGTTCCGACCCCACCGGAAGCGATGATCGGCACATTGACGACTTCACGTAGACGACGGATCAAGGCAAGATCATACCCGTCCTTCGTGCCGTCAGCATCCATCGATGTGACGAGTAACTCGCCGGCACCGAGGGCAACGGCTTCCTGCGCCCACTCGATCGCGTCACGTCCGACGGGTTGTGTTCCACCGTGTGAGAAGACACCCCACGAGTCGCCCGTCTGCTTCGCATCGATTGCGACGACCGTCGCTTGGACACCGAACAGGCGGCTGACTTCTTGAATCAGTTGTGGATTTTGAAGTGCTGACGAGTTGAGTGAGACTTTGTCAGCACCAGCACGAATCAAGCGTTTCGCGTCTTCGATCGTCTTGATTCCGCCACCGACCGTAAACGGCATATAAATGACTTCCGCGACGCGTTCGACGATATCAAGCATCGTCTCGCGCCCTTCTTGCGTTGCTGAGATATCGAGCAGGACGAGTTCGTCCGCCCCTTGCTCGTAATAGTATTTCGCGACGGCGACCGGGTCACCAAGATCACGTAAGTTCTGGAATTTGACCCCTTTGACGACACGTCCTTCCTTGACGTCAAGACAGGGAATGATTCGTTTCATCAACATACGCGTAACACCTCTTTTAAGGCAAGTGATCCGTCAAGTAACGCCCGACCGACGACCGCTCCGTCCATCCCGATTTCTTTGAGGCGCGCGACGTCATCGACTGTCGTCACACCACCGGAAGCAATCAATTCGACCCCTTCCCGTTTTAAACGATCGAGTCCATCAACGTCCGGTCCCATCATCATTCCGTCACGCGAAATGTCTGTATAAAGGAACGTCTTGATGCCTTTACCGATCAGGTGCGTCATCGCCTCTTCGAGCGTCCAACCGCTCGCTTCGAGCCAGCCGCGTGTTTGGACGATGCCTTCTTTTGCATCCAAGGCAACAGCCAGTTTATCACCAGCGAGAGCAATCATCTGTTCGAGTAACGCTTCGTCTTCAAGGGCGACCGTGCCGACGAGAATTCGGTCGATTCCGGCACCGACGTATGCTTCGACCGTCTCGATGTTACGGACACCACCACCGGCTTCAACAAACAAACCGGTTTCCTTTTTGATGTCGGCGATCAAGTTCAAGTGTAACGGTTCGCCGGCTTTCGCGCCGTCAAGATCGATCAGGTGAATCGCTGTTGCCCCGTCTTCCTTGAAGCGCTTCGCGATCGTCAGCGCATCGCCGAAGAATGTCTGTTGGTCAAAATCTCCTTGCTTCAGGCGCACCGCCTGTCCGCTCATTAAATCGATTGCTGGGTAGAGTTGCATGTTGTCTCTCTCCATTCCTTCAGTAGTTTCAGTCCGACTTCGCCACTCTTCTCTGGGTGGAACTGCATCCCGGTGACTTGTCCTTTTTGAACGATTGCCGGAACAAGACGTCCGTATTCAACCGCGTCGACGATCCATTCTGGGTCACAAACAGCGCCGTACGAGTGGACGAAATAGACCGCTTCTCCGTGGTTCGTCAGTTGGTGCCAACCCATGTGTGGTAAGCGGACGTCATTCGGTAATTTTTCGATCGTTCCCGGTAAAATCCCGAGACCTTCCGTCAGTCCATCTTCGTCACTCGATTCAAAGAGCAGTTGCATCCCAAGACAAATCCCGAGGAACGGTTTCTTTTCGGCTTGTTCTTTTAAGAAGTCGACGAGTCCCGTTTCCTTCAGGCGCTCCATTGCCGGTGCATAGGCACCGACACCCGGTAAGACGAGTGCTTCTGCTTGGTCAAGCAACTCCGTGTCACTCGTGACGATGACTGCTTCGCCGAGCTCCTTTAACGCCCGCTCGACATTCGCGATATTCCCGACGCCATAATCGACGATTGCTATCATTGATCAATCAACCCTTTCGTAGACGGTACGCCTTCGCTCGTCACGGCGACTGCCTGACGGACGGCCCGACCGAGTGCTTTGAACAACCCTTCGATCATGTGGTGTGTGTTCGAGCCATATAAGACTTCAGCATGAATCGTCATCCGGGCACTCCGGGATAAGCCTTGGAAGAACTCTTCTGCGAGTTCCGTATCAAAGTCACCGAGCTTCGGATTCTTGAAACTAGCACGGAAGACGGTGAACGGACGACCGCTGAAATCAAGGACGACCGACGCAAGGGTCTCATCCATCGGTACACGCGATTCGCCGTAGCGTTCGATCCCGGCTTTATCACCGAGTGCTTCCGTCAATGCTGCCCCGAGAACAATCGCTGTATCTTCGACTGTGTGGTGGGCATCAATCCACGTATCACCTTTTGCGGTTACCTTCAGACCGATCCGGGCCTGGAAGGCAAATAACGTCAACATATGATCAAAGAAGCCGACACCGGTCTTAATTTCAACGGGACCTCCTGCGAGATCGACCTCGACCTTGATGTCTGACTCTGCACTTACTCGTTCGCTTGCGCCACGCCGCATCGTAATTCCTCCTCTACACACATTTCTAATACTTGCATTGCTTCTGGTGATCCACAACTGACACGGAAAGCTTGGTTAAACAAGCGGATCCGTAATCCGGCGTCAGCACAACGCTGCGTAAAACGTTCGGCTTCCGGATACTCGACGTAGACGAAGTTCGCCGCACTCGGATATGTCTTGCCGATTGGCGCGAGAATCCGTTCAATTGCTTCACGGCTCGCGTACGTTTCTTCTAAGACCCGATCGAGTTCCGGTTCTGCCATGATGGCGATGCCGACAGCTGCCGATAGACCAGAGACGTTATACGGTGATTTAATCTGTTCGATTTCTTGGATGATTTGTTCGCTCGCGATGACGAATCCGAGTCGAAGTGATGCGAGTCCGAACGCTTTCGAGAGCGTCCGTAAGATGATCGCTTTCGGATATTCCTCCAGTAAGTGAAGCATCGACTGTTCGAGCGCGAAGTCGATATAGGCCTCATCGATGACGACGTATTTGCCACTGTCGAGCAAACGACGGATGTCCGCTTCCTTGCGGAGGACACCGGACGGATTGTGCGGGTGACTCAAGAAGATGATCTCACCAGGAGCTGCGATCAATCCGTCGACGTCAAGCGCCATTTCGTCGAGTAGCGGTACCCGTTCAAACGGTGCCCGTGCTCGGTCAGCGTAGAACTGGTACATGACGAAGTCCGGTTCCGAGGCGATGACTGGCATGCCAGGTCCACCGTAGCGGGCACATAAGTAGCCGATCAACTCATCCGATCCGTTCCCGGCGACGAGTTGCGTCGGACGGACACCAGCGTACGTCGCGTACGACGCCTTAACTTGATCGATGATCTCGACAGGATATTCATTTAAAGGGAACGTTGCGATCAATTCCTGGATCGCTTCGATCCCGACTGGACTGTGGGTCGTGAATCGTTCGTTTTGGTGTAATCGCATTAGTCTTCCCTCACTTCGATGGCTTGTGCGTGTGCTTCGAGTCCTTCGACCCGGGCAACGGTCTTCGCTGCGTTCGCGAGACGTTGTACGCCTGCGCGTGTTGCTTCGAGCATCGTCTGGTGGCGCAGGAACGTCCGTGCTGATAATCCAGACGCAAAACGAGCTGTTCCGGATGTCGGTAAGACGTGGTTCGTTCCGGCGACGTAATCGCCGAGTGTTTCCGGTGTCTCGTGACCGAGGAAAATCATCCCGGCGTGACGGATCGATTTAACGACCTCTTGCGGATTGGCAACGGCAAGTTCCAAGTGTTCCGCTGCGAGACGGTTCGCTTCTTCGATCGCTTTCTCAAGTGGAGCGACGAAGACGCCACCGTTTTCCATTGCACGACGGGCAATCTCTTGACGCGGCAATTGTTGTAAGCGTCGCTCGATCTCCGCATCTACCGCTTGTTTCATCTCTTCCGTCGGCACGAAGGCGATCGCGACAGCGTCACGGTCGTGTTCAGCTTGCGCAAGGAGGTCGGCTGCGATCCGGTCCGGATGCGCCGTTTCGTCAGCGATGACGACAACTTCCGATGGACCGGCGACCGAGTCGATGCCGACGATCCCGTAGACTTGGCGTTTTGCTTCAGCGACGAAGCGGTTCCCGGGTCCGACGATTAAATCGACGGCTTGGATGCTTTCTGTTCCGAATGTCAGTGCGGCGACGGCTTGTGCTCCACCAATCGTATAGATTTCTGTCACACCGGCAATGCGTGCAGCAACGAGAACCTCATCACTTAAGTTCGTCATCGGCGTCACCATGACGACGCGTTCGACTCCGGCGACTTTCGCTGGGATCGCGTTCATCAAGACCGTCGACGGATAACTTGCTGCACCACCCGGTACGTAGATTCCGACCGAATCAACGGGAACGAACCGTTGACGTCGTGTCACGTCTGCTTCGACGAGTTCGATGTCAGACGGAAGTTCCTGTTCATGCCATTCGACAAGTCGCGTCGCCATCAACTTCAACGAGTCGATCAAGTTAGCGTCTGCCTGTTCGAACGCTTGTGTGATCCGTGTTTCACTGAGACGGAAATCTTCAAGATCGACCTGATCGAATTGGTTCGTGTAATCGCGGACAGCAGCGTCACCGTCTGTTGCGACGCGTTCGAGAATCGCGCGGACCGCGAGCTCCGTGTCGCGATCGATGCTGAAAGGTTTTGTCGGTGTCATGATCGTGTCACTCCTTCTGTCAATTGCTCGAGCAAGCGGATGACTTCAACCCGCTTCCGTTTTAGCGTCCATTCGCTCGTAAAGAATCGAGCGCTAATATCGATGATTTTTTCGTATTCATTTAGTCCGTTTGCCCGTAACGTCTCACCTGTCTCGACGATATCGACGATTGCGTCAGCAAGACCGAGTAACGGTGCCAACTCGACGGAGCCGTTCAACGGTACGATGTCGACGTCGACACCGAGTTCACTGAAGTAACGTTTTGCGATGACCGGATACTTCGTCGCAATCCGGACGCGGCGTCCACCTTCGAATTGTAGCGGTTCCTTCGCACAAACGGACATCCGGCAGACACCGAACGGTAATTCCGCCAGTTCCGATAATTCTTGATCTGATTCGAGTAAGATGTCACTGCCGGTGATCGCGACATCAAGAACTCCTTGGGCAACGTACGGGATCAAGTCTGATCCTTTCATGAAGACGAATTCGTGCTCGCCTCGTTTGACGATTAGTTCGCGTTCAATGGCTCCCCATGTCTCGACGCCAGCTTCTTTTAAATAACGTTCTGTCGCTTTCGACAGCCGTCCTTTTGTAATTCCGATTCGCATTTAGAGCACCTCCGCCAACCGTTCGACCGAGAATCCGATGCCGAACGCCTGTTGTTCTTGTCCGAATTGTTCATAAAGCCGGTCGTAGCGTCCACCGACGAGGACAGGTTCCGTCACGCCTTCGATGAAACCGTGAATCGTGATCCCGTCGTAGTACGTCTGTAAGCCCATTTGACCGAAGTCGAGATCGGCATTAACGGCTTCCGCGAGATCAAGCACGGCATTGAGTCGTGTTTCGTCGACGTACGGTAGGATCGTCTCTGCTCCTTCACGTCCGAACAACAAAGGAAGTTTCGCAAGTAAGGCATCATCGAGTTGACCCGCAATCCGCTTTAGTTCGATGACGTTACGTAAACGCAGCATCTGCGTCACTTGATCACGTAAGTGGTGATCACCGACGCGCGTCTCAATCAAATGCTCGATTAGACCGGCATCACCGATCGAGAGTGTAACTTCTTTTCCTGTCAGTTCTTCGACGAGTCGGACCGCAAGTTGAATTGCTTCGACTTCCGCGATTTGTCCCCGTTCCTCGAATCCGACTTGGAACTTTTCTTCCGGTTGAAAGACGGAGCCACTGTAGAAGACACGTTTATATTGTTCGCGACCACGTTCGCTGAGTGCACGCGCGACACTAGTCGTAAAATCCATCCGAATCTGTTCCCGTCCACCGATTTCCTCAATTAAGGGGGTGATTAATCGGGTATAGTTAGATTGTTCGAGTCCATCTTCGAGCTGACGAATGACCTGTTGGAGCCGCGTTGCCGAGGCACCAACGTAATCTGTCGCTCCATCCTTGAGTCGAATCGTAGAAAATGATTGCATACTCCCACTCCTTTATCTTATTATCACTGTACCACGCTAAATTATTTAACGATAAGATACCGCGTTTCGGGCACATTGTCAATCGCTTTGCTTGCCAATTCTAAAAAATCGGAGGGTTTATCATGCAATTATTGAAATGGGACGGTCACGTCCACAGTCCATATTGTCCCCACGGTACGAAGGATCCACTTGAAGCCTACATCGAGCGTGCCTTAGAGCAAGGCTTAGAACGGATCAGCTTCACGGAACATGCCCCTTTACCTGAAGGTGTGACGGATCCTGCGCCAGATAACGATTCCGGAATGTCGTTCGCGACAGCTGATGCCTACCTGAAGGAATTAACGCAACTCCGCGAGACATACAAGAATCAGATCGACATCCGGATCGGGATGGAGTTCGACTACTGGGAAGGACATGTCGAAGGTACGCGTGATATCATCGCTCGCTACGCTGACGTCTTGACCGACGGAATTCTTTCACTGCATTACTTATACATTGATGATCAGTATTACGGCGTCGACTTCAGCAAGGAAAGCTTCGGTGAGATCGTCACGAAACTCGGAAGCGTCACGGCGGTCCATGAACGGTATTATGAAGGGATCCAAGCCCTCGTCATGACGGACCTCGGTGCACACCAGCCGAAGCGACTCGGTCACTTGACGTTACCGACGAAGTTCATCCAAGCCTATCCGCTCGAATCGAATCCAACGAATCTCGACGACACGTTACGAAAGATCCGTCAGGCGAACTTCGCACTCGACGTCAATACGGCAGGACTCCGGAAGCCGTTATGTGGTCTTTCCTATCCTTACCCGGAACTCCTGCAAGTCACGCAGTCGTTATCGATTCCACTCGTCTATGGATCAGATGCCCACCTCGCAAAAGATGTCGGTGCTGATTTTGATTTCAAATGGTAAATAAAAATCCGGATGCCGCAGCGTCCGGATTTTTTTGTTTAAGAATACGGGAAATCAGTAGCGTCGACAGGAGCAATCGATCGTGCTAATTTTTTTAATTGTGCTAGCGACACGTTACCGGACAGGAGGACAATTTGATTGTCCTCGACGTAATAGAGGTTCGTTCTCTTTTGTTTCTGCTGGAAATAAGCTGTCTGTCCGTTTGCAAGCGTCGTTTCCTTCCAGTCTTCGCCTTGAACGTCTTGCTTCGGAACAACGGTAAGCAGAATCGTTTGGGACTTCGTGTGGAAGAACCAGACACTATCGTCCCCATTAGGAGTCGAACTACTCATAATCGCTTGGAATGTCGAGAACGGTAAATTCAAGCCGCGAGCAGAACTACTCTTCTTAATGTTTTGAACGTCGTCATATGAGACGCCTCCTAAAATCCAGTTCTTCTCTTGCTTGGTATACTCTAGTACAGCAAGACGATTTGCTCCTTTTGGGTAATGCAGTGTCACGTAAGCATGATTTCCGACAACGATACTACTCCAGATATCGCGTTCAGTCGGATGCGCTTTCGTTCCATCTTTAAAGTAAAACGTCACGTGACGTCGAAAATCCGCTTCAAAAGAATCCTTTTCAAGAAAGTCTTTCGCTTTAATGCGTTGCACGATCGCATCAGGATTATTTACATCTTCAGCAGTATTATCCTCGATCCAGTGTGACCTAAGCTGATTCAAAGGCGGAACTTGGTCCGGTTCTGCACAACCGCTCAAGATACTTGCAGCGAGTAAAGCACTGATTACACCAATCCGTTGAAATCGCATGACAATCTCCTTTTCCTCTTTTTTCCTTTCTTTGAGTATCTCACGTTGCGGGACTAAGTCTTCAAGAAAATTACGAAAAGAGGGAAAGGAGAATTTCTGATTAATACGCATTTATACATGAAAGATCTGTAGACAAAAACAGACTAGCTCCCTTCTATTGAAGAAGAGAACTAATCTGTTTCGTATGTTTCATTCTAAGTTGGCATGTTTCCCGTACATCGTTTGCGAATCGAGCTGTTTGTCTTCCATGATCTGCAGAATCAAGCCATCATAGAACAACAACATCGTCTGTTCGAACAACGATCCCATCGGTTGAACCGTCTCGTCCGCTGATGCCGTTTGTTCTTTCGGAACTCCAGGCAGTTTTACGACTAAGTCGGCTAATCGTGCTAACGTCGACGTCGAATTGATCGTGACAACGGCAACGGTTCCACCGAGTTGCTGTGCTTTCTCGACAATTGGTACCAACGTTTTCGTCTCACCCGAACCGGAACCGACGATCAACAAGTCACCCTCGCGTAAATTCGCCGTGACTGTCTCGCCGACGACATACGCGTCGAGTCCCATGTGCATCAACCGCATGACGAACGCTTTCCCCATCAAGCCGGAGCGACCAGCTCCTGCGAGAAAGATCCGATTCGCTTGAAGAACAGCGTCTGCCAGTTTTTTCGTCTCCGTCGCATCGATCGCTTCAACTGTCGAAGTCAGTTCATCGATAATCGTTTGAATGTGTGTCATTTACGCCTCTTGTAGCATCCGGTGCATCGTTGACGCTGTCTCTTGTTTATCATCTTGTCCTGTGATCCCGCCACCGACGATGATCAAATCAGGACGTGCAGCGATGACTTCCGGTAACGTCTCCATCTTGATGCCACCCGCAACAGCTGTTTTTGCGTTTGTCACAACCGATTTGATTGTCGCAAGATCCTCGAACGAGTTTTGACCGACTGCTTGGAGATCGTAACCTGTGTGGACACAGATGTAGTCGACGCCTAATGCATCCAGTTCTTTCGCCCGTGTCGCGATATCTTTCACAGCAATCATGTCGACGAGAATCTGTTTGCCTGATTTTTTCGCTTCTTCGACTGCCCCTTTGATCGACATGTCTTCGGCTGCACCAAGGATCGTCACGATGTCAGCACCGTGTGCGACAGCTTGGCTGACTTCGTAGCCAGCAGCATCCATGATCTTCAAGTCGGCGAGGACTGTTAAGTTCGGGAACGCGGCTTTCATTTCTTTAACGGCGCGGAGCCCCTCGTTGATGACGACCGGTGTGCCGATTTCAACGATATCTAAATTGTCTTCCCCGATTTCTTTGACTAAAGCAATCGCACCTGCTGTATCGACTAAATCAATTGCGAGTTGTAATTTCATTTGTATCTCTCCCATTCTCTTCTGTATTGTCGTACCTGACACTTCCTTCCGACGTTCATGAAGGAACAGGACTAAATATAATCCGCAGGAGCATTCTTGAGAAGTACGCACTTTTAATTTACATAGTGCGGTTTTTCATACATAGTGCGGAAAAGTATACTGTCGACTAGAAGAAAGACTATACTGGAGCAGGAGGTGGAACGATGCCACATTTTGAAGACCGTCAGTTTAACTGTGAGAAGGAATTGACCCTCTCGATCATCGGGGGCAAATGGAAGATGCTCATTCTTTGGCACTTAGGCAAGGAAGGGACGAAACGATTCGGGGAACTGAAAAGTCTGATGCCCGGGATCACGCAACGGATGCTCGTCAATCAACTACGGGAACTCGAAGACCACCACATCATTCACCGGGAAGTCTATCCGGTCGTACCACCGAAGGTCGAATACTCGTTGACGCCGCACGGTCATAGCTTAATGCCTATTTTAGATGCGATGTATGACTGGGGTAAGGATTATGCGAATAATGTCCTAGAAATAGACTTCGAACAACAGAAAATATCGCCATAAAAAAGATGCTCATGGTCTCGTCTCTTTTTAGAGGTAAGTCCACGGAGCATCTTTTTTTAGGATTCTTCTGTCGTATAGATTTTCGACATTGCCAGTTCATCGACGTATTCGCCATCGATGAAGAGCGACGCGATGCGAGTTCCTTCAATGTTGAAGCCAAACTTATGATAGAGTTCGATTGCCCGCAGATTGTCCTTGCGAACCGTCAACTCGAGTCGGATGAGTCCTGCTTCAATCGCAAAGGCATCAACCGCTTCAAGTAGTCCCGCACCAAGTCCACGACCCGTATAGGCATCGAGCAAGCCAATGACGAGATTCGCCCGGTGACGAATCCGACTCGGTTCACCACCGACGACAAGCACGTACCCGACGAGTTGCTCGTCGACATCCACGACGAAAATGTCTGAGTTCGCAGCCTGACCGAACTTCTCGATGAACGCCTCCGCCTGTTCCATTGACAGGACGCGTTCCTCCGGCTCATACAACATATATTTTGTCTCCCGATCAATGCGTCGCATCAAGTCCGATAAGGCTTTTCCGTCCATTAAGGTGGCCCGTCGTATCATAATTATCATCTTCCTCTACCATTGTTATTAAAATTAACTCGAAAAATAAATAGTTAATTAAGTTATTTATTAGTTTGTTGGTAAATTATAAAAAAGGAATATATAAGACATTAATTATCAATTTTACCAATATCAATAATTAATATACATTTAAAAATGATATATTTATTTATGAATTCATAATCATATTTAGGAGGATTTTTTTGATACAAACTACTGCAGATAAGAAATTTAAAGATATTTTTTACCATGAATTAAGTTCAACTATAGAAAATAATAAAGTAAACTTATTTGTTACACAAATACAAAATAATAAGTTTAACTACTTTAGATTGATGAATGGTTTAATTTCTAACATCATTCCTTTTTGCTTATCACCGAAAGAAATAGAAGAAATCAATAATTCCGGTCTTTCATATGTGAATGCAGTTAGCAGACTTAAAGAATATGAGAACAATTCTGGTGAGCTTGGAGAAATTTTGTTATATAACTTTTTAGAAATAGATTTAAATGCCCCAAAATTACTAACAAAAATGAAGTTAAAAACATCTAGTAAAGATTATGTTAAAGGCGCAGATGGAATCCACCTCTTAAAAAAAAATGAGTTAGATTACGAACTTATTTTTGGAGAATCAAAAATGAGAACTAATTTCAAAGATGGAATTTATGATGCCCTTACATCAATAAAAGCATATATAAATCGTGAAGTTAATAATATAAATCATGAAGTAAATTTGGTTAATAGCAATTTAATTGGAGAAGTTTTCAATGAACAGCAATTTAAAGTATTAAAAGATATTTTGATACCCTCAAAAAACGAATCAAACATAGATTACTCTTTTGGGATTTTTATCGGTTTTGAAATATGTTTTTCTGAAGAAGAACTAAAGTTAAATAACTCTAATTTCAGAATTATTATCAGAGAAAAGATTAAAGATTTGGTGCAAAAAGAGTTACAATACTTACAAAAAAAAATTATAGAGTTCGATTTAACTAGTTATAATTTTTATTTATATTGTGTACCGTTTACCGATCTTGATACTACTAGGAAGAGAATGATTAAAAATCTTAAGGAGGCTAAAAATGATTTTTGATAAATTAAGCGAAGAAGTTATGCAAAATCAATATTTCCACGAACTTATTAATAAATTATTAGTTCATGACACTAACAAAATACTTAAACAACCATCAAAATATTTAACAATTACTGAACAACATCATTTGTTTAGATTCGCTGATATATTATCCAACTCTAACTTAGATAAACATAAAAATCTTTCTTTTAAAATAGTTAGTTCAATAATATCAAGTACTAATAAAATTGAACCCGCTGATGAAATCTATACAAACGCTATATTAGGTAAACTAGGAAATTTCCCAGCAATAAAATTATTAGATCTTAAATATCCACTGCCTTGGGATAGATCATTAGAGTTACAAGTTAAACAATCAAGACAAACAATACCTTATAAAACCGAACAGTACTTTACTGATACCCAATTTGACATTATTAGTAGTATTGATAATAAAAAATACTATAGTTTTTCTGGTCCAACTTCATTAGGGAAATCTTATGTAATTAAGACTCTTTTATTAAAAGAAATAATGGAAACTAAAAAAGAAACTTTTATTATTCTCGTTCCCACAAAAGCATTAATCAATCAGTACATAAAAGATTTAAAAAATGATTTTTTCAATCTTTTTACAGAGTTTAATGTTGGTGTTTTTTCAAATTTTAATATCGATTTTAATTACGATAATTACTCAAAAAAAGTATATATTCTCACGCCAGAGAGATTGTTAGATATGGTTTCAGATACAAAAGAGTCTTTTATAGATGTATTGTATGTCGATGAAGCGCATAAAATTGCATCACAAAATGATAGTAGAAGTATTACATTGTATTTATCTATAGAAAAAACAATTATGCATTCAAAAAATCTGAGCTTGTTTTTTTCTTCACCTCTTATTGATAACCCTGAAAAACTTTTAAATTTATTTAATTTAGATGATTCTAATCATTTTTACGTATCAAATCAATCACCAGTATCACAAAAAATTATTTATGTGGATTTGATGTCAAGAAATGTCTCAACACTAGAATACTTGAATGATCAATTACTAACTCTCCCTCTAAAAAATAATAGTTTAACAGATATATTTTCAGTAATTTATACAATAGGTTCTGAATTTTCCAACCTAATTTACTTACCTTCTATAGATAAAACAATTACCAACGCTTTAGGTTTAAGGGAATACTTATTAAAAAAACAAAAGTCAAAACCACAGATTTCAGATTCAATAAGTGATTTAATGAAATTTATAGCTGAAAATATACACCCAAACTGCTATTTAATACACTGTCTTGAATACAGAATAGGTTACCATTTTGGTGCGTTACCGCAAACTATCAGGTATAAAATTGAAGAACTTTTTAAAAGTGGTGATATAAAATACTTATTTTGTACATCAACTCTTTTAGAAGGTGTAAACCTTCCTGCTAAAAATATATTTATTCTAGATAATAAAAATGGACTATCTAAAATGACAGATATTGATTTTTGGAATTTAGCAGGTAGAGCGGGAAGGATGAATTATGATATAAGTGGGCAAATAATATGTGTTAAAGCAAATAATACAGTCTGGAAAAACAGTGATGTTTTGACGAATAAAAATATCAGTTTGAAACCAGTCATAGAATCGAAAATAAACAATAATACTCTCAAAATAAAAAGTGCAATAGAAAAGAAAAGAAAAAATAAAAATAATTCTAGCGAAGAACAAATATTAAAATACATTGCCAATATAATTTCGATAGATTATTTAAACGATACTCATAGTATATTAATAAATAAAATAAATTCTAATTCTAAATTAAACTTGTCTGATTCGTTATCAAATATTCAAAAAAACATTATAGTTCCATATG
Source organism: Exiguobacterium sp. s143 (assembly GCF_018618895.1). NCBI lineage: Bacteria > Bacillati > Bacillota > Bacilli > Caryophanales > Exiguobacterium > Exiguobacterium sp. s143. The sequence goes on from NZ_JACSMX010000001.1 coordinate 1,148,477, forward strand.
ATATTTTAAGTAAAAGTTATAATATTGATTATGAACAACAAAACTCTGCTTTTAAGTATTTACTTACTTCAAACGTAAAAATTACTTTATCTAAAGTTACATACGGCAATTGTCTTAAGTTTTTAAACTTGCTGCATGAGATATACTTGTGGGAAGATTATGAAAAAGATTTATCTAAAAAATCTGTATTAAAATACTATGCCACATTAATGAATCAATGGATGAACGGCGTTAGTATCCGTAATATTATTAGAGATAATATAATTTATAAAAATGATCAAAAAAAAGAAGTCTATAAATTTGGTAAATCTACAGGTGAAGTTTACGATAAAAATAATTCTGAACATATTAATTTAATAATCAGAGAAGTATTAGACGATATAGAAAATATAATTCAGCACAAACTTCTTGTTTATGTAAATAATTATTTTGATTTAAATCATCATATATATGACGGTAATGTTAGTGAAAATTGGTCTCAATTTTTAGAGTATGGAACTATAGACACTAAAGAAATTGTATTACAAAGTCTAGGATTATCGAGACAATCAGCAATCTATTTCAAAGAGCATTACCAAGATTGTATCCATTTACTTATTAATAATGAGATAGAGATTGATTATATTTTATTAAAGGAAAGAATACAGAGTGAGGAACCTAATATTTATTCTGAAGAAATCGCAAGAATATTAATTTGAATATATTAATTAAAAACTTTTAATCGTAAAAAGCAGTTAGATTCTCGAGTGTACCTCGCAAATCTAACTGCTTTTACTTATTAATTTATTATTATGGTCAGTTTCTAAAACCAGTAGCTCTAAAATCATCACCTGAAATTTCTGATGAAATCATGTCAACAAATTGATATATCGACTTATTAATAAATTCTGATAAAAGCCATCCATGTTTACTATCCAAATGGGCAGATAAAGTATTTGGATCATACCTTGACATCTCGCTCAAGCGATGCATTGAAGCAAGAGTTAGTACCATAGAATTCTTGAAAATTATTCGGCTCTTTAAATCATTTCTTTTATAATACCAAAGTTCATTAGTACTATATATATAAACAAACGCGTTTCTATATTTATGATAATAATTCAAAAAATCATTATAATTTTTAGCTTTACTACTAGTTACCCAATTAAATTTTTCTTTAGTTTTTAAATAACATGTGTTTAATCCATAGTGTTCATCCAATTCAAAATCAGAAAAATGATTCAACACTCGTTTTTTTGAATACTCTGACTCCAATTGAAATTCTAACCATCCTGACTTTTTATCAGTTACAAATCTCGGATTTAAAATTGGTATAAACAACTCTGTGTCTGAAGGGAAAGTTAGTTTATATGCTCTATGTACATATTCCAAATTATATAATAAGTCCTTTAAAGTATATACCTCAGGTTTTGATTCCGTTTTCTTTTTATTTTCCAAATATGAAGTAAGTTTTCTATTAAACTCTTGTTCATCCCCACTTATTATGTGTTCCTTTATTTTCAAAAAAACTTCTTTTGATATTATTGGTATTTGCTTATTAGCAAAAAAATTCTTATTATCTTGATCTATTTTTATGGGTTGATTTAAATAATTACTCAAACCAGCTAAAACGCCTTTTTTATGTAATTTTACAAACTCATTTTGTAATTTTACTTGTCCTTTTTGTCTCTGTCCTGAAATACCATGCTTTGGATCAAATTTTACATTCTTGTATGTTAAAAGAGCTTTAGTTGCATTTAAAAAGCAATAATATGTAGTTAAAGGTTTTGATACTAAATCTAATTCTTGTGTAGCTAGGTAAAAATTCTTAGCTTGATTCCAATAATTTAATGCCTCTTCACAATTTTTTTCTTTACCTGATCGGAGCAATAATTCAATATAATGCCAATGCGAATCTGTTAATACTGTCTTTTTATCAAAACTTGGTTTCACTATAGCTTTTCTAAGTAAAAGTTCTCGCTTCTTATACATTGCATAACTTCTTTGATTAACAGGCTTAATTTGATTTTTAACTTCTTTTATCTGTGCGCTTATTTTTGATTGCGTAACATCTAATTTATTAATTTTTTTATTGATACTAGATTCAGTTCTATTCATTTTATACCCCTTCAATATAAATATTTCAAACTAATTCGAAATAATTTATATAAATTTAAATTTAAATTACTATAAAAAAGAAAACTCCTTATTAAAAAGGAGTCTTCTTTCTTGAAATCCACTGATTTCGTCGTATGGAGACGGTGGGAGTCGAACCCACGTCCGAAGGCATCGTATACTTAAGCTTCTACGTGTGTAGTCAATTTATTGGGATCTCGTCGTCAGGCTGCCAATTGACAGGCGTCCGTCCGACCAGTCTGATTCCATCTCTTCTCTTTCCCTCCAGACGGAAGGGTCCAAGCGTAGCCTGTTTAAAGTGAGACCCTAGAAATCAGCCGACCAGGCGACAGCTGCTAGGATCCGCAGTTGCTATTACGCTGCTGCGAGTTGTGTGTTAGTTTTGCCAGTTATGGCTGGTGCGTTTTAACGAGGCCGACCCCTCGACACGCCACAGAAGACCGAACTACCCCCGTCGAATCCGTAACGTCCCCAAGATAATAAATTGGGGCTTTCCGAATACTAATATTCTAGCAGAAAAGTGTTACGGGTTCAATACTTTTGCTTATCACGAAGTGCCCGCTCGATATCACGCTTCGCATCCTTCTTCTTCAGGTCGTCGCGTTTATCGAATTTTTTCTTCCCGCGTCCGAGTCCGATCAAGCATTTCGCGTAACCGTTCTTGATGTAGACTTTCAGCGGTACGATCGTATAACCGTCCCGTGAGACCGCTCCGATCAAGTTCGCAATCTGTTTCTTGTGCAACAACAGCTTCCGTGGGCGGAGCTGTTCATGGTTATACCGGTTCCCCTGTTCGAAGTGGGCGATGTTCGAGTTCCAGAGAATCGCCTCTCCCCCGTCGAACCGGACGAATGCGTCCCCGATACTGATTTTCCCTTTACGAACCGATTTGATCTCCGTTCCCGTCAAGACGAGACCGGCTTCAATCGTATCCTCGATCGCATAATCGAACGAGGCCCGTTTGTTGTTCGCTAAGACTTTCGAATCTGTTCCCTTTGGCATGTTCGTTCACCACATTTCCGATGCGGAAGCGCTTATTTGCGCTTCCGTTTCTTATTCGAGACCGCTTTATGGAACGGCGGTTTATCTTTCTTATTCTTTAACGAGAATCCTTTTCCTTTGCTTTGGTCGCTCTTACCTGACCGTTTCTTGCCACGACGATCGTCTTTCTTCTTATCGTCACGTTTTTGTCCTGGACGTCCACCGCTTGAACGGATCGTCTTCGACTCAAACCGTTTCTTCGGTTGCCGTTCTGGCATCCCGACGACGCTGAAGTCGATCGTCCGTTCATCGATGTTGACGTTCGTGACCTTGATTTCGACGACATCACCGATCCGGAACTGTTGCTTCGTCCGCTCACCGATTAGCTGATAGTTCGCTTCATCGTAGCGGTAGAAGTCATCCGTCATCGCTTGGATGTGGACGAGTCCTTCGATTGTGTTCGGCAATTCGACGAACATTCCGAAGTTCGTGACACCACTGACGACACCTTCAAACGTCTCACCGATGTGTTGCTCCATATACTCGGCTTTCTTCAAGGCGTTCGTTTCCCGCTCCGCGTCAACGGCGCGACGCTCGCGTTTTGACGAATGATCGGCAATTTCCGGGAGGATCTCCGAGTAACGGTCTTGCGTCTTTTGCGATTTGTCATTGTAGATGACATATTCACGCAACAGACGGTGGACCATTAAGTCCGGATAACGACGGATCGGTGACGTGAAGTGCGTGTAGTAGTCCGTCGACAGACCGAAGTGACCGATCGGTTCGATGTCGTATTTCGCTTGTTGGAGCGATCGGAGCATGACCGTACTGACGACGGCTTCTTCCGGCTCCCCTTCGACGGCGTTGAGGATCGATTGCAACGTTTTCGGTGCGACTGACTCACCCTTGCGTTCGACGTTGATGCCGAAGTTACCGATGAACTTGAAGAACGTATCGAGACGTTCTGCTTTTGGCTCATCGTGGATCCGGTACATGAACGGCAGTTTTTGACGCTGAATGTGCTCCGCGACCGTTTCGTTCGCTGCGAGCATGAACTCTTCGATCAGCTTCTCAGCGACCGATCGTTCGCGGAGGATGATTTCACTCGTCTTGCCTTCTTCGTTGACGAGAACCTTCGCTTCTGGGAAGTCGAAGTTGATCGCCCCACGACGCGAGCGGCGTTCGCGGAGGATTGCTGCGAGTTCCGCCATCTTGTCGAAGTACTCGACGAGATCTTGGTACTTCGCGATCACTTCTTCGTCTTCGCGTTCGATGATTTTCCGGACGTCCGTGTACGTCATCCGTTCCGTCGTCTTGATGACACTCTGGAAGATTTCATGGTTGACGACAGCACCGTTCGCATCGATTTCCATGATACAGCTGAGCGTCAGACGATCAACGTGCGGATTGAGCGAGCAGATCCCGTTCGATAGACGGTGCGGAATCATCGGGATGACACGGTCGACGAGATAAACACTCGTTCCGCGCTCACGCGCTTCTTCGTCGAGTGCTGAATCTTCTTTGACGTAATGCGAGACGTCGGCGATGTGGACACCGAGCTCGAAGTTACCGTTCGCTAGCTTTTTGACGTGAACCGCATCATCGAGGTCCTTTGCGTCTGCCCCGTCAATCGTGACCGTCAATTCGTTTCGTAGATCGACGCGTCCGACTAAGTCTTTCTCATCGATTTGATCCGGTACGGCATTCGCCTCAGCGATCGCTTCCGGTGAGAAGTCGACGTTGATCCCATGCTTATGGACGATCGATAAGATGTCGACGCCTGGGTCATTCTTGTGACCGATGATTTTCAAGACTTTCGCCGTTCCGGCGTAGCGACCGTCCGGATACTTCGTGATCCGGGCGAGGACTTTGTGGCCATCGACGGCACCGAGTGTATCGTCGTTCGCGACGACCGGTAAGAACGTCAGCTTCGTATCATCCGGTTCGATATAAGCAATCGATTCGATCCGTCCTTTTGGACTGACGAACGTCCCGACGAAATCGGCTGGTCCGCGTGAGAGAATCTTGAGCAATTTCCCTTCACGACGGTCGCCACCGTTTGACTCGGCAAACACTTTGACGAGGACACGGTCGCCGTTATAGACGTTCTTCAGTTCCGGTGCCGGCAAGAAGATGTCGCCTTCTGAACCGTCTTCCGGTGAGACGAAACCGAACCCGCGTTGGTGGACGGAAATCTTCCCTGCAACTTGACCGATTTGCGCGAGCGTTCCGTACTTGTTCGAGCGTGTCCGAGCAATCAACGCTTCGTCTTCCATTGCGTTTAGCGTCCGGATCAATTCCTTGAATGCTTCCGTATCCGCTAGTTCTAGTTTTTTCGTTAATTGATCAATCGACAACGGACGTTCTTCCGTCGTGATGACCGTTAATATTCGTTCACGTAATTCCAACGTGACACCTCCAGTTACTTGCTCCAGTTCAATGACTCCAGAAAGTCCAAGATGTCAGAGTGGAGCTGGTCTTTTTCTTTGTCGAGCGTAATGACGTGACCTGAGTTCTCATACCAGATCAGCTCTTTTTGGAAGGCACTGACTCCATCATGGATGATGTTCGCGGAGTCGGTGTTGATCATGTGATCGTTGCGCGCTTGGACGACGAGCGTCGGTGCGTAGACGTCCTCAAGCGAATCGCGTGTCTCACGCAGCAGTTCCTGCAAGTCCTTCAAGGTCGGCATCGGTTCGAAGGACGCCATCTCGTGGTCGATCTCTTCTTGTGATTTGCCTTCTCGTTTCTTGAATTCTCGTGCGTACTCAGTGACTCCTGCATACATGACTTCTTCACTTTTGATGTAGGCGGGTGCACACATCGGGATGACCGCTTTGACCGGACGGTTCATCGATAACTTCAGCGACATGACGCCACCAAGCGATAGTCCGCAAACGGCGATTTCGTCATAACCTTTATCGACGAGTTCTTGATATCCGGCAAGGACATCCTGCCACCAGTCGGCTGGCCCGGTCTTCGTCAGCTCTTCGGGTGGGGCAGCGTGCCCTTTATATTGTGGTGCGAGGGACGTATAGCCCCGCTTTTGCAAGTAGCGGCCGAGGATGCGGACATCCGCGCTCGATCCAGTGAATCCGTGTAATAGTAAAACGGCACGTGGGCCGGCTTCGAAAAAGAATGGTTTCGGTAAAGTGATTTTCATAAAATGATTCCCCCTCTAACTCTATACCCCATATCCGGAAAAATTGAATATCGAGAAATACAAAAAACGACAGCGCGATCATACGGCTGTCGTTTCAATGCTCACTTATAAAAAGCGACGAGTAACGCCAAGATGAAGAGTAATGCTCCTAAGATAGACGCCACGCGATTTAGGACCGCATCCAAGCCACGAGCTTTTTGGCGACCAAATAATTGTTCTGCTCCACCCGTCAATGCTCCGAGTCCGGTCGTACGACCTGACATCAATAGAACGACGATGATGAGAAGAACGGAAACGACGATGAGGCCGACAAGAGCCACGTTATGAATGATCATCGATGATCCTCCTTCAGTAATATACGCTTCTTTCATTATAGAGAAAAACAAGTACGGGAACAAGGAATAGATTTAGGAACTTTTTCCTGCCTGCTCCACCTGATGAAAAAGAGACACCTGAATCGTCGACTCAGGTGTCCTGTCTTCTTATTGTTTAATCAATTCGAGATCAACTGGGATGTTCTTCTCGACTTTGTCGCCTTTTAAGTGCTTGATCGCTGTCTCGACACCCATTTTCCCGATCTCAGTCGGTTTTTGAGCGATCGTTCCTGCCATTTTTCCGTCTTTGACGGCTTTGACGGCATCATCTGTTGCATCGAAGCCGATGACTTTGACATCGTTGAGACCCGCTGCTTTTAACGCTTCGACCGCACCGAGAGCCATTTCATCATTGTGAGCGAAGACGGCTTTGATGTCTTTGTTGTTTTGGAGGATGTTCTCCATGACCGACAATCCTTTTGCCCGGTCGAAGTTTGCTGCTTGTTTTGCGACGACGTCAAGTTTACCGTCGACTGCTTCATGGAACCCTTTACCACGGTCACGAGTTGCGGATGCTCCTGGAATCCCTTCGAGCTCCACGACTTTTGCTTTGTCGCCGACGAGTTCGATCATGTACTCACCTGCTTGTTTCCCACCCGCGACGTTATCTGACGCGATGTGTGCGACGACGTCGCCTGCTTCTGCGTTCCGGTCAACTGTGATGACGGGAATGTTCGCATCGTTCGCTGTTTGGACGGCTGCACCGACTGCTGCTGAATCCGTTGGGTTGATCAAAATGAGATCGACTTTCTTTTGAACCATGTCTTCAATATCGCTTGCTTGTTTTGCCGCGTCATCTTGCGCATCTGCGACTTGAAGTGTTGCGCCTTGTGCTTTGGCTTCTTGTTCTGCCCCTTCTTTTAACGAGACAAAGAATGGGTTGTTGAGAGTTGAAATCGAAAGACCAATCTTGAAGTCCTTCGTCTTTTTCTTCGTTTCACCGTTGCTGCTGCCTGGCTGTTCCGTCGAACAAGCTGCTGCGAAGACCATTAGTGCCATCATGACGACTGCAAGTAGTTTTTTCATCTGTAGATCCTCCTTTTTGAGTGTGGGTTACGCTGCTTGTTTCCGGTCCGCGAGTACCGCGAACAAAATGACTAAACCTTTGACGACGAGTTGGAAGAACGAGGAGACACCAAGCAAGTTGAGTCCATTGTTCAGTGTTCCAATGATCAAGGCACCGATCAAGGTACCGACAATCCAGCCACGACCACCTGACAGGCTCGTCCCACCAAGGACGACCGCTGCGATGGCGTCAAGTTCGTACGATGTCCCCGCCGTCGGCTGCGCCGAGTTCAGACGGGACGTCAGGATGATGCCGGCAAGTGCTGCCATCAAGCCTGAGAGTGAGTAGATCATGATTTTGACTTTATTGACTTGAATCCCCATCAGCTTCGCTGCTTCTTCGTTACCACCGATCGCATACGTATAACGACCGAACGTCGTCTTCTTCAAGATGAAGTAGAGGACCGCGAAGGCGATCAACATCGTTAGAACCGGTACCGGGAAGATCCAGAAGTAACCGCGTCCGAACAATTCGAACCAGCCACCTTGGCTCAGACCAGTGATCGGTTTCCCGTCCGTATAGACGAGCGTCAATCCGCGGAAGATTGTCATCGTCGCGAGTGTCGCGATGAACGGTGCCACTTTCCCGAGTGAGATGACCATCCCGTTTAGAGCACCCATGACAGCTCCGACGATCAGACCAGCCAGAACAGCAATCAACGCTGACGTTCCGTCCGTCATCAGACCCGCGACGAAAGCGGACGAGAGGGCGAGAATCGAGCCGACCGATAAATCAATCCCACCTGTCAGAATGACGAACGTCATCCCGAAGGCAATCAAGGCATTGATCGAGACTTGCCGTAAGATGTTAAATAAATTATTCAATGTTAAAAAGTCCGGTTCCATGATCGAGACGACGAGGACGATCGCGAACAATCCTGCGAGTGGTCCAAGCTTTTGTCCGATCCCAAGACGTCTCGGTTTTGCTTCCGTTACCTTGCCTTGCATCAATTCCATATCATTGTCCTCCTGTCGCAAGTGTCATGATGCTTTCTTGCGTCGCTTCCTGTCGTGTCAACATGCCGCTCATCTTGCCTTCGCGCATGACGTAGACCCGGTCGCTCATCCCGAGAATCTCCGGGAGGTCCGAGCTGACCATGATGATCGCGACACCCGCCGCAGCGAGTTCGTTCATGATGAGGTAAATCTCTTTCTTCGCCCCGACGTCGACACCACGTGTCGGTTCGTCGAGGATCAAGACTTTCGGTTGTGTCCCGAGCCACTTCGCGAGGACGACCTTCTGTTGGTTCCCACCGGACAGTGACTTCGCCGGCTGGTCCATCGAGCTGTGCCGGACCGAGAGCGACTTCAAATATCCTTCTGCGAAATCGCGTTCTGCCTGATCCTTGATGACACCAGAGCGAGATAACGAACGGATCGTCGGCAGCGAGATGTTCTCACGCAGTGAAAAATCGAGGAACAAGCCTTCGCCTTTGCGGTCCTCGGTCAAAAAGCCGATACCCTGGCGAATCGCGTCGTACGGTGTCTTGATTTTTAGCGACTGTCCGTTCAGTTCGATCGTCCCGTCTTTCAAGCGATCGACCCCGAACAATCCGCGCATGACTTCCGTCCGCCCGGCACCCATCAAACCCGAGAAGCCGATGATTTCGCCTGCTTTGACGGAGAACGAGACATCGTCGAACCGTTTTCCGCTCGCTTGTTTGACCTCAAGGACAGTCGCACCGATTGACACGTCACGATCCGGATACCGTTCACCCATCTCACGACCGACCATCTCTCGGACGATCTGTTCGAACGATGTTTCAGGAATCGCGTGCGTCGAGACGGAGATCCCGTCCCGTAAGACGGTGATCCGGTCGCAGAGCTCGAAGATTTCCTCCATCCGGTGTGAGATATAGACGATCGAGACACCTTGGTTGCGCAGTGCCGTCGCGACGCTGAACAAGGCACGAATTTCCCGCTCTGTCAGTGCCGCTGTCGGTTCATCCATGATGATGACCTTCGCATCCGTCATCAAAGCTTTCGCGATCTCAATCATCTGTTGCTGACCGACCGATAACGTCCGAGCGAGCTGGTCGACGTCCATGAAGACGTTCAATTCCGCGAGTTCACGTTCCGCCTGCCGCTTCATCTCCCCTTGCTTGAGAATCCCAAAGCGTGACTTCAACTCCCGTCCGAGGAACAAGTTCTCCGTCACCGTCAAATCCGGGAGGATGTTTAGTTCCTGATGGATGAAGGCAATCCCCGCCTCTTCAGCAAGCTTCGGATTCTTATACTCGACGTCCTGTCCATCGACGCGGATCGTGCCTGCGTCCGCTTTATGAACACCGGTCAAAATCTTCATCAGCGTCGATTTCCCAGCACCGTTCTCTCCCATCAAGGCGTGGATCTCACCCGCAGCGAGTTCGAAGTCGACCCCTTTCAGGACAGGGACGGGACCGAATGCTTTTTTGATACCTGTCATCTCGATACGCATCGCATGACCCCCTTAAAAGATTACGCCGGAATGGAAGATGATATTTGCGTACGGTGTCGCTTCTCCGGTCCGGATGATGACCTTCGCCTGCTGTGTCTGTTTCTTGAATTCCTCGTGCGAAACGAACGTCGTCTCGATCTGCATGGCTTCCAGTTGCTCGAGGACGTCTGGATTCGCTTCCTTAATCTCCGTTGCCAGAGTCAGCTGTTCGATCGCCATGTCACCGGCGACGACACGGACGACGTCGAGGAATGACGGTGTGCCGAGTTCCAGTGCTAAATCGATTCGTGCGACCCCGTCTGGAATCGGTAAGCCGCAATCGGCGATGACGATCGTATCGGTATGACCGAGATCGGTCAGGACCTTGCTGATATGACTATTTAAGATACCGTGTTTCTTCATGCGTCTCCCTCCATCTGTTCCCGTGTCGGCATGCCGCCTTGAGCGCCAAGCGCGCGAATCGATAAGCCGGCTGCCCGGTTCGCGAAACGAATTGCCTCGACGAGCGGTTGTCCTTCCGTTAACGCAACGGCTAAGGCACCGTTGAACGTATCCCCTGCTCCTGTCGTATCAACGACGGTCGTCTCGATCGCTGGAATCGTCACGATTGACTCACCGTCGTAGAAGCGTGCGCCGCGACTGCCTTCGGTTACGATCAGTTTATTCGGGTATTCCATCAGCCAATGTTCGATTGGTTGGTCTTGTCCGAAGATCAAGCCACATTCATGTTCGTTTGGCGTTAAGTATGTGACGTGTTCAATCAATTCCAGACTGAGTGACATCGCCGGTGCTGGATTCAAGACGACTGGAATGCCGGCTGCATGTGCTTCGCGAGCAACGATCTCGACCGTTTCGATTGGAATCTCGAGCTGGAGTAAGATGATTTCACTGTCTGCGAGAATCGGTGCGAGTGTATCATCCGCAAATTGGACATGTTGATTGGCAGACTGAACGACGACGATCGAGTTATCGCCTTCAGCGAGCGTGATGTGTGCCGTTCCCGTCCGTTCGCCTTCAATCGTTTGCAAGTGCGTCGTCTGCACTCCTTGCGTCTTGAAGTTTTCGCGGATCGCTTCACCGTTTGCGTCACTGCCGACGCAACCGATCATTTCGACGGTACTGCCGAGACGCGCGACTGCGACCGCTTGGTTCGCACCCTTTCCGCCCGGTACGGTATGAAAGGCATCCCCGATGATCGTTTCGCCTGCGCCTGGACGGCGTTTACTTTCGACGACGAGATCCATCGAGATACTGCCGATGACACTGATTTGTTTCATGCTTCCTCATCCTTCCGTTTCGTCGTTTCCCGTTCGATGATCTCAACCGTCAACTCATGATGAACTGCGGCAATCGGTGTGCCTTCAATCCGTTGAATCAGGAGTTTCGCGGCCAGTTCTCCCATTTGATAGATTGGCTGCGCAATCGTCGTCAACGGTGGTGAAATCATTTGTCCGAGTTCGATCCCGTCATAGCCGATCACTTGTAGCTCGTCCGGAATCGTAATCCCGCGTTCCGCAGCGACTTGCACCGTTGCTGCAGCGATGACATCACTCGCGGCAAAAATACCGTTGCAATGATAGTGATCAAACAGATAGTTCGCGGCATCAAGCGCCCCTTGAAAGTGGAACGGTGACTCGATGCTTGCAACGAGATGCGTTCCAGCAATCTCTTCGAAGCCATCCCGTCGTTTCTTGATCGTCGGGAGTTTCGATGGACCACTGATGACGGCCAGTTCCGTCGCACCAGATGCAAGTAAAAATGATGCTGCCTTCTTCCCGCCTTCGTATCCGTTTGAGGTCACCGTCGGAATCGCTCCTTGTAACACACGGTCTAACGCTACGACCGGCACTTCGAGTTCTTCATAGTTCGGATTATTCGAGTAGTTCGTCGTGATGATCAATCCGTCGACATGCATCGCCTCGAGTGACTTGATATATTCGCGTTCTTTCTGAAACTGTTCGTCTGTGTTACACAAAATGACCTGAAAACCATGTTGATGTGCCATATCTTCCACAGCCCGTGCGAGTTGTGGGAAGAACGGATTCGTGATGTCGGGAACGATCAAACCGATCAGTCCGGACCGCTTTTGGAACAACGATCTCGCGACCCGGTTTGGTCGATAATCCAATTGTTTGATTGCCTGAAGCACCGCCTTACGCGATTTCTCACTGACATAACCCTTTTCGTTCATGACGCGTGAGACCGTCGCGACGGAGACATGTGCCGCTTTCGCTACTTCCCGGATGGTCGACATGTTTCGCCACCTCTTTCTTTTGATAACGCTTACAAGAATCATCATATTGTGTAACCGGTTACACATCAATCTTTTTTCTTTAAAATATATTTTATTTTTTTCGAGTCCTTGGATTGGACCATAAAAAAAGAAGCCTGACACCGCATCAGACTTACGATCATTCCATATGATCATGCACGAATCATATCTTAAATAAAGACGATCAATGAGAGACCAATCAAAATATTAATGAATCCTAATCCGTCGGTCGCTTTCGTGTACAGTGACGGTTTATCTTTTTTGACGCTGTCATTCAGGAACATCAATGTCACGGCAATGACGGTCGTGATGCCGAGTGGCGCATTTAAAAAACTATCGGAATACGTAAATAAGTTATTCGTAATATAGAGACTATTTAAGACAGATAAACCAAACAACACTTTATGCACGAAACTCACTCCTATAATCATCAGGATCTTACGAAACCAACTAAGATCTGATTTCGCTCTCCCTCTATTATAGAATATTCTTCCAGTTACTCTCCCTTACACTATTGAAAGAAAGTATTTGGATGCATACGCAAATACACCGCAAGACAGCGTCACGCCATCTTACGGTGTATTTCTTGTCCTCTCAGTAGCACGTTAGGTTAGATTGTTGATTTCCGAAAAAGACGGAAACTCCTGCGGGAAGAGCGGAATAGGTAAGACCCCGCAGGAGCACACGCGACAAGGAGACTTGCCTTCCGTCCGCGGAAAGCGACGTCTTGGACGGAAATTCATGAACAATCGGAGTCTAACTGACAAGACTTTCATCTCTTTGCTTTCCCGGCTCTTTTTCGCTCCACGAACAAACGTCGAATCAAAGCAACAATGAACGCAACAATTGCTAGCGGCTCAAATAAATAAATCAATAGGAACGTGACATCGATGACGGCATCCTCCGGATTATAACGGATGATATAGAGCGCACCGGGTAAGATGGCAATCAGTCCGCCAATTCCGAGTGCCGTTCCCAAAATCAGACTCTGACGTGAAAATCGGCTCGTGATTTGATACAAACCGATGAATAGTATGAGTTCCGTAAAATAGATGAGGCGCAACGGGATGTCACCAATCGACGTATCAAGCCCTAAAAACAAAAACCGAAATAGCATGTCGATTCCCCCTTCCCTCTAGTTCTACCCCGAACAGCGTCCTCGTAATGCTTCATTTCCAGTTTCCCTGCATATCCTCGCTTCAATTAGGGAATAGCTAGAGAGTTACAGTCACATACAGAGAGTTGGGATCGGATGAAAGAAGAACACTCGATGAGGGTCGTCAGTTGTCTGAATGATTATTTCGAACGTCATCAGCAGCCTCTTCAAGTCGACCTATTGCGGGGGCTACCGCCGATCGTATTATTATTACGCGACGATGCGAAGCGCGCCTTTCCAAAGGAAGCGAACCTGCATGATGAATTATTACAGGATATTAAGCGTCTCGTTCAAGAATGTCTGGAGCCGGATACACTACGTGAACTTGGAATCGATGTAGATCTCCCAGATTTTTTCGTGACCCGTGCACCCCTTCATTCCCCTCATCATTATCTCGTTACGTTTATTGAAGATTGATTTCATATTAAAAAGTAGCTATTTCTTCCATCACGTGCACGTGTTTGCGTGAAAGAAGAAATAGCTGCTTTTTTATAGACGTAAAAAACCGGTAGAGCCGAAGCACTACCGGTTATACTTCTATGAAGAAGATTCCTTAATTCTCGACCTCAAGAATCGCTTCGATTTCGGCTTCTACTTCTTTGTTGACCATTTGTGAACGTTTTTTTCGTAACTCCAGATCCATTTCCTGATCGATGAAATGGTTCGTATGTTTATCAAAACAATCAAAACAAATCGGATAAAAGTCTTTTGCTTCTTTGTTCAATGAGTTGAATTCCCACGTATCGAGTTCCAAGTAACTGACTTGGTTGTTCGTTTCAGTTCCACAGATTTCACACTTCATGTTCATTGCCTCCTTAGACGTCGAGATTCGCTTTTTCGAGTTGGCGTTCCTGACGTTCCTTGATGCGCTTCAAACGTCCGTGATACTTCATGATGTTCGCTTGAGATTGTTTCGCTTCGTCAGTTGTCGGTTCTAAATCAGCGATGCCCCAGAATTTGACGACGACGTCTAATACTTGGTCGAAGTATTGGAGTGGTCCATAGTTCGTATCAACAGCAATCGTCTTCATGCGTTCCGTAAAATCAGGCATGACAGCACCTGGCATCGAGAAGTTGATGATGACGTCTTCGAAGAAGACGATGAAGTTCGGGTCAAGCTCTAGGTGTGCTTTGACCGTGTCACGATAGAACGCATAATGCAGTGCTTCGTCCTTCGCTAGACGACGAAGTAGCGTTGCCAAATCCTTGTCATGCGCCCCTGCGATTTTCGCCACGTTGTTATAAAAGACAAGTGTCGCTAACTCTTGCAGTGACGTATATGCCATCGTCGCTAGCGGGTTCGTGAAGTCCGGGAACCAGCCGTTCTCAACGACGCGTCTTCTTAACTGATGGAGTCGCGTTGGATTGACGTTTCGCGTGACGAGTAAATACGTCTCGAGTAAGTTCGAGTGCTGGTCTTCTTCTGCTGTCCATGTCCGGACGAAGTCATTGATGACTTCCATCGAGTTCTTGAATGTATAGTCTAAGTGTGACGTATACCATGGTAAGTTGACTTCTGTCAGTAATGCCGTCTCGATTGCTACGATAACACCTTCTGGAAGCGTGACTTGGCTCTCATCCCAAGGAACGCGTTTAAACGACATCGCCTTATCCCATGGAATGAACTCGTGGTAGCTCCAGTCAATATTAGCTGAACGTTCCTTATGCAGTCGATATAACTCTTGAATACGTGGTTCTAAACGGATATCTAAATCTGAATTTAACATGATCGTATCTCCTTTAAACGTATTTTTCACCTTCATTGATTAAGGTGTAATTAATCGCTATAACTATTTGATTTGCACTTATTTATGAGTATAACATTTTAGCCGTCTAATGAGATAAATCAATTTTTTGACAGTTCATTTTAGTTTTGATGACAAAAGGGATTTTCGCGTTTGACATCGCTTGATATGTAAAAAAAACCTCCTATCCGTGTGTACGTATCACACGAATAGGAGGTTTTCCTTATAGCTTGTTCAAACAATCAACCTGAAATTACTTCTTGAGGTTGTAGAATGATTTGATTCCGTCGTAGACAGCAACGTCTGAAAGCATGTCTTCGATGCGGAGAAGTTGGTTGTATTTCGCGATACGGTCTGTACGTGAAAGTGAACCCGTTTTGATTTGACCAGCGTTTGTCGCAACAGCGATGTCAGCGATCGTTGAATCTTCAGTTTCACCAGAACGGTGAGAAACGACAGCTGTGTAACCAGCTTTTTTAGCCATTTCGATTGCGTCGAATGTTTCAGTCAACGTACCGATTTGGTTAACTTTGATGAGGATCGAGTTCGCGATGCCTTTTTCGATACCTTCAGCAAGTTTCTCAGTGTTCGTTACGAACAAGTCATCCCCAACGAGTTGGACTTTGTGTCCGATACGATCTGTAAGAAGTTTGTGACCATCCCAGTCGTTTTCGTCACAGCCATCTTCGATTGAGATGATTGGGTATTTGTCAACGAGTTGTGCGTAGAATTCAACAAGCTCTTCTGTTGAGAGGACTTTGCCTTCGCCAGCGAGGTTGTATGTTCCAGCTGCTTTATCGTAGAACTCAGAAGAAGCGACGTCCATTGCCAGGTAAACATCTTCGCCTGCTTTGTAGCCAGCTTTTTCGATTGCTTCAAGGATAACTGTGATTGCTTCTTCGTTTGATTTCAAGTTTGGAGCGAATCCACCCTCGTCACCAACTGCTGTGTTAAGACCCATTCCGCTAAGAACTGATTTCAACGCGTGGAAGATTTCAGCACCCATACGAAGTGCTTCTTTGAATGTTGGAGCACCGACAGGCATGATCATGAACTCTTGGAAGTCCACGTTGTTGTCTGCGTGTGATCCACCGTTGATGATGTTCATCATTGGAGTTGGTAATGTTTTCGCGTTAAATCCACCGAGGTATGTGTAGAGTGGAAGACCAAGCTCATCTGCAGCAGCACGTGCAGCAGCCATAGAAACACCAAGGATTGCGTTAGCACCGAAGTTACCTTTGTTTTTCGTACCGTCGAGATCGATCATCTTTTTGTCGATTCCAGCTTGGTCGAAGACATCGTAACCGATGATTTCTGGTGCGATTTTTTCGTTGACGTTGTCAACAGCTTTCAAAACACCTTTTCCGAGGTAACGTGCTTTGTCGCCATCACGGAGTTCGACTGCTTCGTGCTCACCAGTTGATGCACCTGATGGTACGAGTGCGCGACCGAAACCGCCATCTTCTGTATAAACTTCTACTTCTACTGTTGGGTTACCGCGTGAATCAAGAATCTCGCGTGCGTAAATCTCTGTAATCATTGACATTTAAATTCGCTCCTTTTGTGTGTAAGAAATATGTGGTGTAGCTACTTCGATCGACGGGATTATTTCTTCAAAACGATCGATTTACCAGTCATCTCTGCTGGTTGGTCTGCTCCGAGGAGATCAAGGACCGTTGGTGCGAGATCAGCGAGTGCACCTGTGAGTGGTTCAAGGAGTTCAACGTCCTCGACCGTCACGATACATGGAACGGGTTCTGTCGTATGCGCCGTCATCTTACTGCCGTCCGCATTGAGGACTTTATCCGCGTTCCCGTGGTCAGCCGTGATGACTGCCGCGCCGCCTTTGCTGAGAATCAAGTCAACGACTTTCCCAAGACACTCATCGACAGCTTCGATCGCCTTTTTCGTCGGCTCGAGCATACCCGAGTGACCGACCATATCCGGGTTAGCGAAGTTGAGGATGATCGCGTCGTGTTTGTCCGAGTTGATTGCGTCGACGAGGGCATCTGTGACTTCATAGACGCTCATCTCCGGTTTCAAGTCGTATGTCGCGACTTTTGGTGAAGGGATCAAGATCCGATCTTCCCCTTCGTATGGTTCTTCACGTTGTCCGTTGAAGAAGAACGTGACGTGCGGATACTTTTCCGTTTCCGCGATGCGTAGCTGTTTGAGACCTTGTTTTGACAATGTCTCACCAAGCGTGTTCTTGATGTCTTCAGGCGGGAAGACGATGTCCGTATCAATCGCATCCGAGTACTTCGTCATTGAGACGAGTAGCAGGTTCTTCGGTGCGTTGTCTGGAATTTCGAAGCCGTTGAAGCCACCTTTTTCTTTGTAGACTTTCGAAAGCTGAATCGCACGGTCAGGACGATAGTTGAAGAACACGATCGCATCGTTATCGTGGATCGGTGCGACTGGCGTACCGTCTTCCTGCACGACAACAGTTGGTTCGATGAACTCATCCGTTACGTCTTGTTTGTACGAAGCTTCAACCATGCCGATTGGATCCTTCGTCGTCGGACCTTCACCGAACGTGATGGCGTCATAGACTTTCTTGACGCGTTCCCAACGGTTATCGCGATCCATCGCATAGTAGCGACCAGAGATACTCGCGAATTGTCCAACATTCAATTCATCCATCTTCGCTTGCGCGTCACGGAGGAAACCAGCGCCCGATTGTGGGTCGCAGTCACGACCGTCCGTGAAAGCATGGAGGTAGACTTTTTCGATTTCGTGAAGTTTCGCGAATTCGAGCACCGCATACAAGTGGTTGATGTGACTGTGGATTCCACCGTCAGAGACCAAACCGAAGATATGAAGCGCTGAACCGTATTTCTTCACGTGACCTGCCGCATCGTTCATCGCTTGACGCGAGAAGAACGAGCGATCCTTGACCGCGTTGTTGATTCGGGATAGCGATTGATAGACGACGCGACCTGCACCGATGTTCAGGTGACCCACTTCTGAGTTCCCCATTTGACCTTCAGGCAAACCGACGTATTCGCCTTTCGCATTCAACAACGTATGCGGGTATTGACCCCAGTAACGGTCGAAGTTCGGTTTGTTTGCCGCCGTAACGGCATTTCCGAACTCCTCGTCACGCATACCAAAACCATCAAGGATGATCAGTGCGACTGGACGTTTTTTCATTTAAATCGCCTCCAACAGTTTGAGGAACGATCCTGTCTCAAGACTTGCACCGCCGACGAGCGCGCCGTCGATGTCTGGTTGAGCCATATATTCTTTGATGTTTTCCGGTTTGACGCTACCACCGTATTGGATGCGGACAGCTTCTGCTGCTTCAGCACCGAATTCAGCTGCAACGACGTCACGGACGAATTTACAAGAATCTTGTGCATCTTGTTCTGTCGCTGATTTACCTGTTCCGATTGCCCAGACAGGCTCGTAAGCGACGACGAGATTTTTCACTTGGTCGACAGTAAGACCTTTAAGGCTGTTTGCTGTCTGTTCGCGGATGACGTCTTCGAACTTGCCGCCTTCACGCTCTTCCAGTGTTTCACCTACACAAACGATTGGAACGAGGCCGTGCTCGAACGCTTTTTTCGCTTTGCTGTTGATGAACGCATCTGTTTCGCCGAAGTACTCACGACGCTCAGAGTGACCGAGGATGACGTATGTCACGTCGAGTTCTTTGAGCATGAGCGGGCTGATTTCACCAGTGAACGCACCGCTCTCTTTGTCGTACATGTTTTGAGCACCGATCTTAAGATCCGTACCAGCTGCTGCTTCTGTCAAGTGTGCCAAGAATACTGCTGGCGCACAGACGGCTGCGTCGACTGTCGTCGAAGCAGGTACAGCTCCTTTGACTTCCTCAACGAATGCGACTGCATCCTTGAGCGTCAGATTCATCTTCCAGTTACCTGCGATAATTGGTTTACGCATTGAGAAACACTCCCTTGTGAACTTAGATTACTTGTCGTTTAGCGCTTCGACACCAGGAAGAGCTTTCCCTTCCATGAATTCGAGACTTGCTCCACCACCTGTAGAGATGTGGCTCATTTTGTCAGCAAGACCGAATTTCTCTGCCGCAGCAGCTGAGTCGCCACCGCCGATGATTGAGTACGCATCGCTGTCCGCAAGAGCTTGCGCGACACCTTTTGTACCGTTTGCGTATTTATCGAGTTCGAATACGCCCATCGGTCCGTTCCAGACGACGAGTTTCGAGTTCTTGATTGCCTCTGCATAGAGTTCAACCGTTTTTGGACCGATATCAAGTGACATGTGATCTGCTGGGATCTCTGTGATGTCACGTGGTCCGACATATGTTTCTTCTCCGAATTCCTTCGTGATGACGCAGTCGATTGGCATAAGGAACTTAACGCCTTTTTCTTCTGCTTTCTTCATGAATTCCTTCGCTTGGTCGATTTTGTCGACCTCAAGAAGTGAAGTACCGACTTCGATACCACGAGCTGTGAGGAACGTGTACGATAAGCCGCCACCGATGATCAACGTATCGACGATGTCGAGTAAGTGATCGATGACACCGATTTTGTCCGCTACTTTCGAACCACCGATGATTGCCGTGAACGGGCGATCTGGGTTAGAAAGAGCTTTACCGAGAACTTGAAGTTCTTTTTCGATGAGAAGACCGGCAACTGCTGTGTCGACATGGTGTGCGATACCTTCTGTCGATGCGTGTGCACGGTGTGCTGCGCCGAACGCGTCGTTGACGAAGACGTCAGCGAGTTTCGCGAATCCTTTAGCGAGCTCTTCGTCATTTTTCGTTTCACCAGGGTAGAAGCGAACATTCTCTAAGACGACGACATCGCCGTTTTCGAGTTTGCTGACTGCTTCTTCTGCAACTGGACCGTATGCTTCTTCAACGAGCTTGATGTCTTTACCAAGCAATTCGCTGAGGCGTGCTACGACTGGTGCAAGTGAGAACTCAGGGTTCTTTTCGCCTTTTGGACGACCCATGTGGCTAGCGAGAATGACTTTTGCTCCGCCGTCGATCAAGTGTTTGATCGTTGGGAGTGCAGCACGGATCCGTGTGTCATCCGTGATTTTACCGTCTTCCAACGGTACGTTGAAATCCACGCGTGTAAATACGCGTTTTCCTTGTACATCGATGTCGCGAATCGATTTCTTATTCATACATTCGTCCTCCGTCTCTTACGTATAGTGAGGGGCGAATGCCCCTCCCGCTTTTTTCCGCAATAAGAGCGGAGACTGATATCGTTTCCGCTCTTATTCAATTGCTATTTAATTGCTCGAATTACTTAGCGATTTCTGCGAAGTGTTTGAGTGTACGAACGAGTTGGCTAGTGTAAGACATTTCGTTGTCATACCAAGCAACTGTTTTAACAAGTTGTTTGTCGCCGACTGTCATGACTTTAGTTTGTGTTGCATCGAAGAGTGATCCGTAAGAGATACCAACGATGTCAGAAGAAACGATTTCGTCTTCAGTGTAACCGTAAGACTCGTTAGCAGCTGCTTTCATTGCTGCGTTGATTTCTTCTACAGAAACTTTTTTGTCGAGTACAGTTACGAGCTCAGTGAGTGAACCTGTAGCGACTGGTACACGTTGTGCAGATCCGTCAAGTTTACCTTGAAGTTCTGGAAGAACGAGACCGATTGCTTTTGCAGCACCAGTTGAGTTTGGAACGATGTTTGCTGCTGCCGCACGTGCACGACGGAAGTCACCTTTAGGGTGTGGAGCGTCGAGTGTGTTTTGGTCACCAGTGTAAGCGTGGATCGTAGTCATGAGACCTTCAACGATTCCGAACTGATCTTGGAGAACTTTAGCCATTGGCGCGAGACAGTTAGTAGTACATGAAGCACCAGAGATAACTGTTTCAGTTCCGTCAAGGATTTCGTGGTTCGTGTTGAAGACGACTGTTTTCATGTCGCCAGTTGCAGGTGCAGAGATAACGACTTTTTTAGCGCCAGCTTTCAAGTGAAGCTCAGCTTTTTCTTTGTCTGTGAAGAAACCAGTACATTCGAGAACGATGTCAACACCGAGCTCGCCCCATGGGAGTTCTTCTGGGTTGCGGTTAGCAAGTGTTTTGATTTCTTTACCGTTGACGAGGAAGTAACCGTCGTGTACTTCAACTTCGCCGTCGAAACGACCTTGAGTCGTATCATATTTGAGAAGGTGTGCAAGCATTTTAGTGTCTGTAAGGTCGTTGATCGCGACTACTTCGATTCCATCGAATTGAAGAATTTGACGAAGTGCCAAACGTCCGATACGTCCAAATCCGTTAATACCAACTTTTACTGCCATGATAATTTTCCTCCTTTTAATGTAAAGCGAGTTATCTATTATTCAAAAGGGGGTTACCCTTTCAAAATCGAAGCTGCTGCGCCTTCATCCGTGATCAGGATGATGTCTGGCGACTGTTTGACATAGGCGTTGATCGCTTCTGCCTTCGAATGACCACCTGCGACGACGATGACGTGTTCGACTTGCTTCAAGTCAGCCAGTTGGAGACCAACTGTCTTGACCCGGTGCACGATGTTCCCGTCTCGATCGAAGTAATATCCGAATGCTTCCGCTACTGCTTGTTCATGTTCCAGTCGGGTCAGGAGATCCTCAGACGCACGACGACGTTTTGCCATCGTTTTCGCCTCACCAATTCCATGTACCACGATTGAAGCACCTTTAATCATTTGAAGCACATTTTTTATGCTCGGCTCTTCGATCATCTTGACGAAAGTCTCTGTGCTGACCATGTCTGGGATGTGAAGCAGATGATAATCACTTTGAGCGCGTGACGCCATCCGTGAGCATACTGTGTTCGCTTGTAGTTCGAGCGTTTCTCCTAATCCTCCGCGTGCCGGAACGAACGTCATCGGACGGTGTTCCTTATCTGGCGACATCATCGCCGCGACGGAAGCCATCGTCGTACCGCCTGTGACAGCGATCGTATTGTGATGGTTTGAAGAAAGCTCTCGTTTGAGTCGTGCGACGGTCGCCCGCCCCATGTCTCGTTGTACCCAGAAGGTCTCATCGGAATCACCCGGTACGATGACGACGTCCCGTACTCCGAGTCTCTCTTTCAAGGCTTTCGCCATGTCTGAGATCCCTGCGAGTTCTCCCATGATGCTGTGCATGCTGCGAAGAACGTTTCGTCCTTCATCCGTCAAGGACATCCCTTGCGTCGCGACCTCTAGGAGGTCTTGCTGCTTCAAGAAGTCGACTTCCCGCCGTAAGACGCGTTCCGTCAAGCCAAGGCTTGTCGCAAGCGTACGTCGTCCGATCGGTTGCATCAGTCGCACGTAATGAAGGATGTCGTAGCGTGTCTGCATTTCTTCGATCAGATCAGGCACGATTCGTTTTTGGATCTGGACTAACTGCCGAATCATGTATTTCCCTCTCCTCTCAAGTAGCTGGACGCTTTCTGTCCCGCATGTCATAACGTGTCCCACTTGGTACACCGTTATCATAACAGTCCATTTCTCGCCTTGCAAGTCTCGTTTCTCAAGTTTTTTGAAGTAAGCGGTTTCTTATCGTTTCCGTCTCGATTTTGCCATAACTCCAGATTTCGCCGTCATGCATGACAACGGGAATCTCGTATAAGAACCGTAGACTGAGCGCTTCATCCTGATCAATGTTGACTTCCTCGAACGTCCATTCCGGAAACTCATCGAGTACGAAGTCGAGTAAGATGGCGGCCTCTTCACATAGCGTACATCCCGGACGTGAATAGAGTGTTAAGTGTCTGTGTCGTTTTAATCCCATTCTGATTGCGCCTTCCTTTGCTGCATCGTTTTTTTTGTTAAACCAAGCGCTGCCCGATATTTCGCAACCGTCCGTCGCGCGACTGTCAGACCGTCTGCTTGCAGGCGATCCGTTAATTGCTGATCACTTAACGGACAATCACTGTGCTGAATGTATTCGGCGATCCGCCGTTTAATCAAAAAACTCGAATCTCCGCTTGTCGTTCGTGAGACGAACAAGTCTTCTAAAGCAACGAGACCATGGACCGTCTCGACATACTTCGCAGCAATCGCTCGACCAATCGTTGACGGATGATGTCCCGTTGCTTCTGCGACTTGTTTTTTCGTCAATGGCTCAAGATGCAGTTCTCCCTTGAACCAGCGTTCTTGTCGCTCAAGCAAGACCGAGAGGATGGCATGCATCGTAACGCGACGTCGTTCGTACGCGCGCAAAAAAGGCGTTGCCTCTTTTAATTCGAGCCACGTCTGATCCGTGTCGAGTGTCATCCAGTCGATCTGAAGTTTTCCAACTAACAGGTGAATCCGCGCTTCTGCCATGACCGATCGTTCCTCTT
Organism: Exiguobacterium sp. s143; assembly: GCF_018618895.1. Taxonomy (NCBI): domain Bacteria; kingdom Bacillati; phylum Bacillota; class Bacilli; order Caryophanales; genus Exiguobacterium; species Exiguobacterium sp. s143. Next base: position 1,172,043 of record NZ_JACSMX010000001.1, read on the forward strand.
TAGGAAGATCCGGTGTCCGGCTCAGCCGCGTCAATCGTTTTCGCAATCGTGTCCGGTCCTGTTCACTGAACTGAGCGAATACCTGACTCGCCGGAGCATGCCGCAACCGATCCGTCAGTTCGATCAATTCCGTGTCGTCTAGCTCGATCGCCTGTAACCATTGGCACTCGCGTTCCGAGCGGGCAGCGATGCCGACTGGTTCACATTGTTGTAAGAGTGTCCGTGCTTCTTTAATCGTTGCGACATTGGTCGAGAAGGATGCAGCGAGTTGCTCGTCCGATGTCCGCAATAAACCGTCCGCTTCTAAATACACGATGAGTTGTTCCGCCATATATCCTATTTCCTGTCTGACTGATTCTAAACGTATTTGTGCAAGAAGCTCGTCTTCATAGGACGCCAAATGTCCTGCCATCTGCTCGACCTCTAACGAAACCTGATTCGGGTAATGGCGGTGCAACCGTCGTTTCAACCGTCGCCATTCCTCCTCGAGCTCTGCCGCTGGTTGTTCAAGCACATGTAACTGATACTGTTGTGACGCCGATAACGTCATCTGTTGCGTCTGTTCCTGGCGTTGATCCATCGATTCCCCTCCCCCACTTCTTATTATAGAAGAAACGTTTTAAAAAACGTGCTCTGAACCCCTTTTGAGTCGCTAGAGAAAAGAAAAGTCATGCTTCCCTATTGCTTTTCTGAAAAAATGTCGCTATACTATTAATTGTTCAGTACATCAGATGCACCCGTAGCTCAGGGGATAGAGCACTGGTTTCCGGTACCAGGTGTCGGGAGTTCGAATCTCTCCGGGTGTACCATTTATTCAACCACAAGGCAATGCCAGCAATGGCGTTGCCTTTTTTCTATATTGATATGTTTCATTTGCCCTTGTAATGGAAAAATACCTAAAAGTCGCATCGTATCTTTTGACCAATATTGACCAAAGGATTATGATAAGGATAAGTCGAATAGGAAGCTACATACCAACTATAAGGAGGCAAAGACTATGTTAATTCCAACAGTCATCGAACAAACAAACCGCGGGGAACGTGCTTACGATATCTACTCACGTTTGCTAAAAGACCGCATCATTCTTCTCGGGAGCGCGATTGACGACAACGTCGCCAACTCAGTCGTTGCCCAACTTCTGTTCTTAGCAGCAGAAGATCCAGATAAAGAAATCTCGCTTTACATCAACAGCCCAGGTGGTTCGATCACTGCCGGTATGGCGATTTACGATACAATGAACTTCATCAAGCCACAAGTCTCAACGATTTGTATCGGTATGGCTGCATCGATGGGTGCGTTCTTGCTCCAAGCAGGCGCAAAAGGAAAACGTTTCGCGTTACCAAACGCTGAAATCATGATCCACCAACCACTCGGTGGTACACAAGGTCAAGCATCGGATATCAAAATCCATGCGGAGCGTATCATCAAAATGCGTGAGCACCTCAACAAAATCATGGCTGAAAACACAGGACAACCACTTGAAGTCATCGAACGCGATACAGAGCGTGACAACTTCATGTCAGCACAAGCTGCTGCTGATTACGGTCTCATCGACCGCGTCATGGAACGTGCATAAGTCATCCAGAGTGTCTCCTTCGGGAGACACTTTTTTTGTATCCATAAAGTCTTGTCGTTTATCGTTGCATACAAAAAACCTCCCGTTCCTTATAGAACGAGAGGTCGATGATCAGTCGATCAAGTCTGTGATGTCTGAAACGATATCGTGGTTTTCACGAATCAGCGAGTAGATCGCGTTCGCATGTGGCGAAAGCTCTTCTTCTGCTTGTAATTGTTTCAGGAATAAAGATGTTGCGAACGCAACGAGTGTGCTTTTCGGTACACCGATTGATTTCGCTTTTTTTGTTAACACTTCATCAAACTTCGCATCGACTGTCAGCGAAATACGTTTCTTTTCGTTAGCCATTTCAAAAACTCCTTAATTCGAACATTTAGTTGCATCGACTATATATTATAGTAGACTATGGTTCATCCCGCAAGCGACCCTCTTATAAGGCCCCTGTCATCGACTCTCCATTCCGTACTTTTTCAGCGATTTGATCAATCTTCCGCAACCGGTGATTGATCCCTGATTTTGAGATGGAGCCGCTTTCGACCATCTCCCCGAGCTCTTGTAACGTGACGTCTTGATGTGTCACACGCAAGATCGCGATCTCCTTCAACTTATCCGGTAAGACATCGAGTCCGACCGTCCGCTCGAGGAACTTGATGTTCTCGACTTGGCGTAATGCCGCACCGACCGTTTTGTTGAGGTTCGCCGTCTCACAGTTGACGAGACGGTTGACCGAGTTACGCATATCCTTTAAGATCCGGACATCCTCGAACCGTAGCATCGATTGTGTCGCATCAACGAGCTTGAGGAAATCGGAAATCTTCTCGCTCTCCTTGATGTAGAGGATGTGTCCCTTTTTCCGTTCGATCGCTTTCGCGTTCAAATCAAAGACGTTCGATAGACCACGGAGCGCCGCATTATGTTCTTCATATAAGCTGAAGATCTCCAAGTGATACGACGACGTCGCGGGATTGTTGAGCGAACCTCCGGCGAGGAACGCCCCTCGTAAATAAGCGCGTGCTTTTCGTTCATCGTTGAGGATCGTATCACTGATTGAACGAATCATCGTGAACCCCTCTCCGAGGATTCCGAGGTCTTGTAAAATCTTATCCGCCTGTTGTTTGACGCGGACGATGTAGACGTTATTCTTTTTCAGACGCATTTTCTTCCGCACGAGCAGATCAAGATGGACTCCGTATGCTTTTTTCAGCAATGAGTAGATCCGACGGGCAATCGAGGCATTCTCGGTCGAGATATCGAGTGTCAGACCACGTCCGAGACCGAACGAGATCGCACCGTTCATCCGAGCGAGTGCCGCGAGTTCCGCCTTCATCTCGTGATCGGTGATCGGAATCTGCGTTAATTCTTTTTTGACTTCTGAGGCAAAGCTCATGTCAGCTCCTCCTTTCCTTCGAGTTGACGCATCCGTCGAATCGACAACACTTTTCGCATGACGAGGCTTGCGACGGCATCTGAGTCATGACGGATGAAGTGATGATTGTAATCGACGATATCGTCTGCCAGCACTTCAACGCCAGCGAGCTCGAATTGTTTTTCATTATAGGTGACGATGTCAGCGTGATCCTTCTGGTATTTCTTCAGGTAACTCGCATCGATCGATTCGTTGTTGACGATGATCGTATCAACGACGCCTTGTCCGAGGAAGCGTTCGAGTGCCGCTAAATGTTCATTGGCTGTGAACGCCGTCGTCTCGCCGGGTTGTGTCATGACGTTACAAATATAGACGACCGGAGCCAGTGATTGTTGGATCGCTTCCCGGATCTCATCGATCAGGACGTTCGGGATGATACTCGTATAGAGACTACCCGGACCGAGGACGATGACGTCGGCGTCAAGAATCGCCTGAATCGCTTCCGGTACCGGACGGACGTCCTGTTCTTCAAGGAAGATCCGTTCGATCTTTTTGCCGACCTTCGGAATCAACGACTCACCTTTGACGATCGTTCCGTCCTCGAACTCAGCACATAACGTGATCGTCCGCTCCGTCGCCGGATAGACTTTTCCTTCCGCGTTCAACAGTTGTCCCATGACGCCGATTGCTTCGACGAACGAACCATTACAGAGCTGGGTTGCTGCCGTCAGCATTAAGTTTCCGAGCGAATGCCCGTGTAGTCCTTCCCCGGTCTCGAACCGGTACTGCATGATTCGGTCCATCAACGTCTCCGACTTCGATAAGGAAACGATGACGTTTCGGATATCGCCCGGCGGCAACATGTTGAATTCCGTCCGCAGACGACCAGAACTGCCGCCGTCATCAGCGACCGTGACGATGGCTGTGATGTCGAGCGGATAATGCTTGAGTCCACGAAGAAGCGTCGAGAGTCCTGTCCCGCCACCGACAGCGACGACTTTACGTTCCCATTTCATCACTTCTCCTCCTTCGCATGCACATAATCCCGGTGATTCGTCTCGATGTGATACTGCGTCGCAAATTCTTTACTGATCGCTTCGGCGAACGTAATCGAGCGGTGTTTCCCGCCTGTACAACCGAGGGCGATGACGAGTTGCGACTTCCCTTCCCGCTCGTATTGTGGAATCAGGAACTCGAGCAAATCGACAAGTTTTTTATAGAACAGCTTCGCTTCCGGCCACTGCATGACGTACGACGCGACTTCCTCGTCGAGTCCTGTTTTTGGACGCAGCTCTGGAATGTAGAACGGATTCGGTAAGAAGCGCAGGTCAAAGACGAGATCGGCATCAAGCGGTAAGCCGTGTTTGAAACCGAACGACATGACGTTGACCGTGAACGGAATCCGCGTGCCTTCCGTGAACTCCTTCAAGAGACGCTCTTTCAGTGCAAGCGGCTTGATGTCACTCGTATCAATCAGCATCTGTGCCTTATCACGGAATCCTTCGAGCAACGTCCGCTCACGTTCGATCCCGATCAATGGGGAATCTGTCGGTGCGAGCGGGTGCGAACGACGCGATTCCTTGTAACGACGAACGAGAACATCGTTTCGTGCATCAAGATACAACATCCGGATTTGTAAATCGGTTTTCTTTAGATCCTCATAGACGACAAAAAAGCTGTCGATGAAATCACGCGCGCGGGTATCGATGGCAACGGCGATTTTAGGACGCACTTGTCCGATGACTTCGATGAGATGCGGCAGTAACGTCGGGGGCAGATTGTCGACACAAAAATAGCCTAAGTCCTCAAAGCTGTTCATTGCGACAGTCTTCCCAGCCCCACTCATACCCGTGATGATGACAAGTTGCGGTTGATTCTGTTCCATCTTTTCGCCCTCCAGACAACAGTTCCGTGTGTATTTTTCACTTCTTTCTCAGTATATCATAAAAAAAGAGCCAGCTTCACTGAAGTCTCCTTCAATGAAACTGGTTCGTTATTATGCGTGTGAGGATTCTTGTAATTCTTCAAGCAACGCTTCAATGAAATGCTGTGCATTTTGCGCTGCGATCGAACCATCATTTGTTGCTGTAACAACTTGACGAAGTGTTTTCTCACGAACATCACCGGCAGCAAAGATGCCTTTGATGTTCGTTTCCATCGCTTCGTTCGTTACGACGTAGCCTTGGTCGTTTAAGATGCCGAGATCTTGGACGTAACCAGTGATTGGGTTCATCCCAATGTAGATGAAGACACCATCAATTGGATGCGTCGTCACGTCAGCTGTTTTTGTGTTGATCAGCTCGATACCGCCGACTTTCCCGTCTTGTTCGTTGATCTGTTTGACCGTATGGTTCCAGATGAAGTCGATTTTCGGGTTGTCGAACGCACGTTTTTGAAGAATCTTTTGAGCGCGGAGCTCATCACGACGGTGTACGATCGTGACTTTTTTCGCGAAGCGTGTCAAGTAGACGCCTTCTTCAACAGCAGAGTCGCCCCCACCGATGACGAAGAGTTCTTTTTCTTTGAAGAACGCGCCATCACAGACAGCACAGTAAGAAACACCGCGACCGCCGAGCTCTTCTTCACCCGGTACGCCGATTTTTTTATATTGTGCACCAGACGCGATGATGATCGCCCGCGCGTAGTAATCTTTGTTGTGTGCATGAATCGTTTTGTATGCTTTACCGTCTTCGATGCTCCGAACGTCTCCGTACGCATATTCTGCGCCGAATGCTTTCGAGTGGTCGAACATTTTTTGCGAGAGATCGGGTCCGAGGATACTGTCGTATCCTGGATAGTTCTCGATATCTTCTGTGTTCGCCATTTGACCGCCCGGAATCCCGCGTTCGATCATTAATGTCGAAAGGTTCGCACGTGATGCATAAAGTGCGGCTGTCATCCCAGCAGGACCTGCCCCGATGATGATGACGTCATAAATTTTTTGTTCTGTTTCCGCCATGATTCCACCCCATTTATCGTAATCGTTGTAGTTTGAGTATAGGTGAGAATCGCCTAAACGTCTAACACTTTGCTTGCAGCGGTGCCAGCATCCGTTCATGTGTCCGGATCATTGATGCGACATGATCGAACGAACAATCGACGAGCGATGCACATTCTTCGATTAACATCCCGTCCCGTAAATCATGGAACAGATAAAGCAGCGATGCAGCGGATGCTTCGATCGAATCGAATGACTCACCGCTTAAGACGAGTTGTGCGAAGCGCTCGTAAAAATCACCTTCAAGACTCATTCGTTCTTCGTCTGAAACGAATCGTTCCGCAAGACGGATCGTCTGCAATGCCCGGTGAATGCGTTCATCCACGACATCAGTCCGACCTTCCATCTCAATGACAATCTGTTCTGTCAATAAGAGAACGTCTTCCCGGTCCGTCACTTCTGGCATCATCGATAACGCCAGTCGTGCCTCGGCATCGTTCAGTTTGCCAAGGAGCAGTGCCGTGAAGATGCGCGAGACATCATCTTCTGTCTTCAACGCTTGGATGAGTGCTGAACGGAACTGCAGGTTGTGGCGGATGTCATACGTATCCGTTTCTTCCTTTAACGCTTGTGCTTCGTCCGACTTCAAGAAAGCCGCCGCTTCTTCGACGTGTCCCGTCTTATAGGCAGAAATCGATAACCAGTGACCGAAGAGTGGATCTCCTCGGTAACCGCGACGCTCGAGTAATTTCAACTCTTCATAGGCGATATCGTACCGTCCGATGATCGCTAACGTCGACGCGACCTTATAACGTGTCTCAAGATGCACAGAACGGACGTGTTCGAGCTGACGAGAGAGACGATGTGCCTCTTCGTCCTGTCCCATCTCGTGTAGCAAGACGAGCGTGTTACAGAGGGCATGCAAATTTCCCGGATTCCCTTCAAGGACCCGTTCGAGGGAAGCGAATGCCTGATCATTCTCTCCTAAATAGAACTCGACGATCGCGAGGTTGTTGTAGGCAGGCCAGAACGTCGGGTACTGGGCAATCAGTCCAGTCAACGTCTCCTGTGCCGCGAACAGCATCCCTTTATCGATCTGGCGTTGTGCCTGACCATGCAGACGAATCAATTCATCCTCTTCGTCGTCTTCCATCTCTTGTTCAAGATCAATCAGTTCCACGAGTGCGGCCGATGCCTCCGCGTGTTTGCCGTTTGGTGCTTGCTCTAAATATTCCATCGCATGTTGTCGCGCTTCTTCATAAAGTGAGACGTGTGCGTAGTTATTCGCTAAATAAAAGAGTGCTTCCGTATTTGATGCGTCGAGTGCGCGTACTTGTTTCAAGACATCATTCGCATGATTGATTTCTCCTGTCTCGAATAAGACACGGGCATAACGGAGCAAATAACGGATGTCCGCTGGCTGAAGTGTCGTCGCCTCATCTAAATGATAGACGGCTTCGTCCAGTCGCCCTTCCCGGTGCGCCTTCCGTCCGCGGAAATAAAAAAGTTCCGCTTGGCGCGCTGTTATCGCAAAGGGGTCTGCTTTGTATTTGGTTAATTCCATCATGATTCAAGCCCCCATAAATAGTAAACTGGTTTCGTAGTTGCAGACACAAGAATACCCTATCTCTAGGAGGCATGCAACAGAAAAAAACGCCGGAGTTCATCCCCAGCGTTTCGCATAAATCGATTCCAGTTCTTTGTAATTCTCTAAGCATTTTCGTACAAAAGCATCCGTCTCCGGATTCAGTCCTTCAAGACGTGCCACGTCCTTGTCATATGCCTGCCGTAAGCTCGTCGCATAATCCGGAATCTCTCCGTCATACGCATAAACGACTGCGGGCGAAACCGTGATCTTTTCGTGCTTATGCAAGGCGGTCCGGATATGGAAGAGTGGAACATCGACTTGGTTCGGTTGGTGAAGATCTCCTTGAACAGGATGCTTCTCAACAGCCAACACCTCAACGACGAGACCTTGTGGACGTTCGGCGAATAATCTTCCGAAATACTTTCCTGTCTTATACGTAAAGCGGATGTGCGTCATCTTTTTTCCTTCTTCCTTCTCACAGTTTTGTCACATTTCGTGCCGGCGAAGCGGCTGACTCGAGACGCGTTCGTTCGGTGCAATGTCCCGGTGAACAACTGATCCGGCACCAACGACGGCACCATCTCCGATCGTTACGCCCGGTAGGATCGTCACGTTCGCACCGATCAAAACATTGCTTCCGATGACGACGTCACCTAAACGATACTCCGTCGTCAAATATTCATGACAGAGAATCGTCGTATTGAAGCCGATGATCGTATTGTCACCAATCGTGATTCGCTCCGGGAACATCGTGTCTGGCATCACCATCAAGGCAAGCGCCGTCTTCTCCCCGATCTTCATCCGAAGACATGTCCGGTAGAGCGCGTTCTTGAAACGAAGCGACGGAGCAAACCGCCCGATCGTGATGATCGTAAAGCACCACATCACTTTAAAGAACGACACCGTCCGGTACATGTGCCAGAGTGGATTCGTCGTGCCGACCTGAAACCGATCAGTTCGCCGCGCCATTTTGTTCCTCCAGCCAAGCAGCAAGATGATCCATCGAATCAATGATGACGTCCGGCTCGAGGGCTTCTAAGTACGCGCGTCCTTTGATCGCCCAACCGACCGCGACTGTCTTCAATCCCGCGTTCTTACCACCGAGAATGTCCGTATCGTTGTCACCGACCATGATCGTTTCGTCTGCCGTTGATCCAAGCAACTGCATCGCTTTTTCGAACGGCTCGACGGCTGGTTTTTCTTCCGTCACGTCGTCCGCTGCGATGACGGCGTCAAACAGTGACGTCAATCCGAATAACTCGATGCCGCGTAAAGCGACACGACGGCTCTTCGACGTGACGACCGCCATCTTATAACCCGCTTCATGCAGGCGACGTAATCCGTCAAGCACACCCGGATACTCGAGCACGAGCGCGTCATGCATCGCGATGTTGTAGCTCCGGTAAAAGGCAACCATCTCTTTCCACTCTTCTGCGTTCATCGCTGAGAATGATTTTTCAAGCGTTGGACCGATGAACGGAAGCAATTCCGCTTCCGTGAACGTCCGGTCCGGGTAATAGTAACTGAGCGTATGCTCGAAACTTTTTAAGATCAATGGATTCGTATCGATCAACGTTCCATCTAAGTCAAACAGTAACGTGCGAATCATCGATTACTTCGCCTCCTTTTTCGAACCGTCCAAGTAACGAACGGCGTTGCGGCGAACGACCATCATAATCACACCGAAGATGATCAAACAGATCGAGACGATTTGTGCCGTCCGGAGTCCATCCCCCATCATCAGACTGTCCGTCCGGAGTCCTTCAATATAAAAGCGTCCGATCGAGTACCAAATCAGATAACCGAGGAAGACATACCCACGGCGTGGATTGAACTTCATCCGCCAGACGATCAATAGAATGACACCGATGATATTCCAGATGCTTTCATAGAGGAACGTCGGTAAATAGTACGTTCCGTCAATATACATCTGATTGACGATCCAGTTCGGTAAGTGCAGCGTATCTTGTAAGTACGACCATGTCGTTTCGCCACCGTGTGCTTCTTGGTTGAAGAAGTTACCCCAGCGTCCGACGGCTTGTCCGAACAAGAGGGATGGTGCCAAGATATCGGCGATTTGCCAGAACGAGATCTTTTTCTTACGCGTGTAAATGATGACCGTCAAAATCGCGCCGATGATTGCACCGTGGATCGCAATCCCACCTTGGCGGATATTGATGATTTGGTCGAGATGTTGACTATAGTAGTTCCACTCGAACGCAACGTAGTAAATCCGGGCACAGATGATACTGATCGGAATCGACCAGATGACGACATCGACCGCATACTCTTCGTTGAAGCCAATTCGCTTCGATTCGAAGATCGCAATCAGGAGACCGACGACCGCACCGAGTGCGATGACGATGCCGTACCAGTAAATCGGTACAGGACCGAGTTCGATCGCCACGCGGTCAAACGTTGGTTGTACAGAGGCTAAAGTTCCCATCAAAGACCACCATTCCCATCTTCAATTGCTTGCGCGAGACGTCCCGCGAATTCTTCTGCTGTGTTGATGCCCATGTTCTTCAGACGATAGTTCATCGCTGCGACTTCGATGATGACAGCAAGGTTTCGTCCGGGACGAACCGGAATCGTCAGGAACGGAATTTCCGTATCGATGATTTGGAGTGTCTCTTGATCGAGACCGACGCGGTCATAGACTTTCGATTGATCCCAAATCTCGAGGTTACAGACGAGGCTGATCTTCTTATGCGAGCGAACCGCACCTGCACCGAACAACGTCATCACATCGATGATCCCGATTCCACGAATCTCAAGCAGATGTTGAATCAACTTCGGTGCTGTCCCAACGAGAATCCCGTCACCAGTTTGACGAATCTCAACTGAGTCATCTGCCACTAGGCGGTGACCTCGCTTAACGAGTTCGAGTGCCGTTTCCGATTTACCGACACCACTTGCCCCTTTGATGAAGACACCGACACCATAGATATCGACGAGGACACCATGCATCGCCGTCGTTGGCGCAAGTTCCGCTTCGAGGAAGTTCGTGATCTGTGACTCGACCGATGTCGTATGCCCTTTTGTCGTCAACAGTGGCACGTTCGTCTCGTCTGCGGCTTGGATGATCGCTTCCGGTACTTCGAATCCACGCGTGATCAAGATACCAGGTGTTTCATCCGTACAGAGGACATTCGCTCGTTCGCGTTGTTCCTCGTACGTTAAATTATTGAAGAACGTCAATTCTGTTTTTCCGAGAATCTGGAGACGTTCTGCCGGGTAATAGGCATAATAACCGGCAAGCACAAGGCCAGGTCGGCACAAATCAGCCGTCAGAATCGGACGATGTAAGCCCTCTTCTCCCGTGACGATGTGGAGATTGAATTGTTTTACGATTTCAGCTGTTCGCACTTTTGGTTGCACGCTTCGTCAGCCCCTTTCACTTGAAGTATTGTACCATATTTTTATTCGATTCATGGAATTGGATTAGAAGCATGATTTCTTGGGAATGGAATAAAGAGTTAATATTTTGAAGGAGGTTTTGCCGTGATGTCAGGCGGTGGTATCGGATTCATTTTAGTCATTATCTTATTTGCGGTTCTAGCGATTGCTGGTTTCGTCTACCTCATCATCTCACTGATCGATATGTGGAAAGCGTATTCGCGTAATCAAGATCAAACAGCCCTCTTATTCTTCATCATCTCAATCATCGGAATCTTCATCAGCGGTTCATTCATTTCCTACGTCCTCGCGATCATCTTCTATTGGAATCGCGCACGCAGAAAAAGTTGGCTCGGAATCGGTCTGATTCTCGTTTCAATCGTTCTTGCAATCATCGGTGTCATTGCCTTACTCTCGTTCGGTTACGATATGAATAATATCGAAAACATGAACTTTGACGAGCCGATGATGGATCAGGATTACGATTATTGATGTAAGCTACACCCATCCTTTTCAGTGAGGATGGGTGTTTTTGTCTATGCAGCTGACGAAGCCCCGCTCGCGTGACTCCTACAGGAAAAAGTGCGGACGTCCGCGCTGTCAGAGACAAACGAGACCCGGCTTACTCTAGAACGACGTAGCCGCGGCTTGTGTCTCGCCTGAGGAAAGCACGCAAAGCGGATAAGACGTCATAAGAAAAGCGCAACCTCTTTTTCAAGAAGTTGCGCTAGTATGCTTATAACGCTTGTGGACTGAGGTGAACACCGTGCGTGACCGAAATCGTACCTGTCTTCGTATCCGCTTCGACCTCGATTTTTGGTGAACGACCGCGTCCTGAGACGAAATGGAGTTTCCGGTTGACGATCTCTTTTTGATCCCGGATCAATTCCATGTCATCGAGGTTGCAGTTGAGACCACCGAAGTTCGTCTCGAGTTCCCCGTAGACTTCAGCGCCGTGCGGCAACATCAAGGCGATGCTTCCAGCAAGCGACGACGCTTTGACCTTCGCATTTTGCGCTGTCTTCAGCTCGCAGCGGACGTTTCCGTTCGCCGTTTTTAGTTCTGAACGTTCGAAGACACCTGTCGTGATGATTTGTCCATTGGCTGTCTTCGCCTTTAAGACTTTCAACTCCGACTCTTCGATTTCAATCGAACCGTTCGCTGTCGATACTTTGACGTCCTCACTGAACAGATCGCGGACGTTGACTCGACCGTTTGCTGTCATCAGTTGAGCGGATGTCGTGTCGAGTGACGTCAGCGAAATTTCCCCGTTTAGCGTCTGTAAGACGAATGATTCGTAATGACGACGTGGTACTTTCAGATGGACTGTCGCACGGACACTCTTATCCTTCAAACGGATTGAGAGTGTGTTCGCCGAGACCGCGTGTTGAACAGCAGCTTGAAGTTGCTCAAGCGCCTGTTCTTCCGTCACCTGTTGGCGACGGAGCGGACGTCCTGTCACCGTCAATTCGCATTCTTCGAGATCACTCGGTTCGACGACCAAGTTCGCATTGAACAGATCGACGTGAACCGTCTCACCGCTGAACGGGAATTGTTTGACGTAGGTGACGTTCGGACCGGACGCCTGATTAAGCGAAAGATCACTGTCCTTGATTCGGCTGACGAGATTATCGAACGCTGACATGACTTTCGTCGTCAGTGAATCGACGGAATACTGGTCGACCCGATCATATTGTTCTGGTTCATCGACGTACTTATGTTCACTGGCAGAAGTTGCACGTTCGTCGATCGCTTCGAGCCGCTCAAGTTTATCGAGTGCCTCATCAATCGTTAACTTTCCTTCTTTGACTTGCTCCAATATCAATTGACGCATATCTTGCTTCATGAACCGTTCCCTCCTATTCTTGAACCTCAAACGTGTGTTACATGATACTTTCGTTTAAGTTCCCTTAGTTCCTCCCTACGAATCCTCATCCATAAAAGTTTCATGATTCAATTCGTGCCGCATCGCGTTCAAGGACAGGTGCGAGGTATCGTCCCGTGTAAGATGCTTCGACTTCAGCAATCTGTTCCGGTGTACCGGCAGCAACGATTGTTCCGCCACCGTCGCCTCCCTCTGGTCCCAGATCAATCAAGTAGTCTGCCGTCTTGATGACATCTAAGTTGTGTTCGATGACGAGCACCGTATCACCATTATCGACGAGACGTTGCAAGACTTTCAACAGACGCGCGATATCGTGGACGTGGAGTCCTGTCGTCGGCTCATCAAGAATATAGATCGTCTTCCCAGTCGAGCGCTTATGCAACTCGGACGCCAGTTTAACACGTTGGGCTTCCCCGCCAGACAGTTCCGTCGCGGGTTGACCGAGACGCATGTACGTCAGACCGACGTCAGCGATCGTCTGCAATTTCCGCGTGATCTTCGGAATGTTCTCGAAGAAGGCAAGGGCATCTTCAACCGTCATCTCAAGGACATCGGCAATCGTCTTGCCTTTATACTTCACTTCGAGTGTTTCGCGGTTGTAGCGTTTCCCGTGACAGACTTCACACGGAACATAGACGTCCGGTAAGAAGTGCATCTCAATCTTGATGATTCCGTCGCCGCGACACGCTTCACAGCGTCCACCCTTGATGTTGAAACTGAAACGCCCTTTTTTGTAACCACGGAGTTTCGCTTCGTTCGTCGAAGCAAAGACGTCCCGAATGTCATCGAAGACACCGGTATAGGTTGCTGGGTTCGAGCGTGGTGTCCGACCGATTGGTGACTGGTCGATGTCGATGACCTTATCGATTTGATCCAGACCGGTGATTCCTTTATGAGCACCCGGTTTTTCCTTCGCCCGGTTCATCTCGTGCGCGATCGTCTTATAAAGAATTTCATTGATCAAGGTCGATTTCCCGGATCCCGAGACACCGGTCACAGCAACGAACAGACCAAGCGGAATGTCGACATCGACGTTCTTCAAGTTGTTTTCCGATGCTTTGTGGATATGGAGCATCCGACCGTCTGGCTCTTTGCGTGTCGATGGAACAGGAATGAACTTCTTCCCGGACAAGTATTGACCTGTCAACGAGTTCGCATCCTGCATCAACTCTTCCGGTTTCCCGGCTGCCGTGACGAATCCACCGTGATCGCCGGCACCTGGTCCGATATCAATCAAGTAATCGGCTGCCATCATCGTGTCTTCATCGTGCTCGACGACGATCAATGTATTGCCGAGATCACGCATCGCCTTCAGCGTATTGATCAAACGATCATTATCGCGTTGGTGTAAACCGATCGACGGTTCATCAAGAACGTAGAGGACGCCCGTCAGACGCGAACCGATTTGAGTCGCAAGACGAATCCGTTGCGCTTCTCCACCGGACAACGTCCCCGCTGCGCGTGAGATTGTCAGGTAATCGAGACCAACGTTCTCAAGGAACGACGCTCGTTCATGAATCTCACGGACGATCATCCGCGAAATCGTCTGATCCTTCTCACTTAATTTCTCGGGCAGTTCGTCAAAGAACATGACCGCTTGTTTGACAGACATCTTCGTCACTTCACCGATATGGTGATCGGATACTTTGACGGCGAGCGATTCCCGTTTCAAGCGGTGTCCTTTACACGTCGGACATGCCTTCTTCGCCATGTAGCCTTCCATCTGTTCCCGAATATAATCAGACGACGTCTCCTTGAAGCGACGTTGTAAGTTATTGAGGACCCCTTCGAAGTAGAGGTTCGTATTTCGGACCATCCCGAAGTCATTCTCATAACGGAAGTGGATCTCTTCCTTCGTGTTTCCGTTCAAGATCGTTTCGCGATGTTCTTCTGACAACTGTTCGAACGGTGTATCCATATCGATCTTGAAATGGTCACAGACCGCTTTGAGCAATTGAGGATAATACTGCGAACTTGTCGGTTCCCAGGCAACGATTGCCCCTTCGTTCAATGACTTATCGGGATGTGGCACGACGAGATCGACATCGACCTCAAGCTTCGTTCCGAGACCGTCACATGACGTACAAGCACCAAACGGTGAGTTGAACGAGAACATGCGTGGTTCGAGTTCGCCGATCGAGAAGCCACAGATCGGACAAGCATGGTGTTCACTGAACAACAGTTCGTTGCCGTCCATCGTATCGACGATGACCCGACCGTCCGCGAGGCGAAGGGCAGTCTCGAGTGAGTCCGCCAGACGGGCTTCGACGTCTGGTCGCACGACGACACGGTCGACGACGACTTCGATCGAGTGTTTCTTGTTTTTCTCAAGCGTGATCTCTTCGGCGAGATCCATCGTCTCTCCGTTGACACGGACGCGGACGAAACCTTCCTTCTTCAAATCGTCGAGAATCTTGACGTGCGTCCCTTTGCGTCCGGAAACGATTGGCGCGAGAATTTGCAGACGGGTCCGCTCCGGTAACTCCATCACTTGGTCAACCATCTGACTGATCGTCTGGCTCGAAATCTCGATTCCATGATTTGGACAGATCGGTTTACCAATCCGTGCGTACAACAGACGCAAATAGTCATAGATCTCTGTGACCGTTCCAACCGTCGAACGTGGGTTTTTACTCGTCGTCTTCTGGTCGATTGAAATTGCTGGACTCAGTCCTTCGATCGTGTCGACATCCGGTTTATCCATCTGTCCGAGGAACTGACGGGCATAGGCAGATAAACTTTCGACATAACGACGTTGTCCTTCAGCGTAAATCGTGTCGAAGGCAAGCGACGATTTCCCTGACCCGGACAAGCCCGTCAAGACGACGAGCTGATCGCGGGGGATTTCGACATCGATGTTTTGTAGATTATTGACGCGAGCGCCTTTGATGATAATCTGATTCTTCTTTTCTCCCAACTTAGGCACCTGCTTTCAATTCTAATATGAGGTCGCGGAGTTCAGCAGCTCGTTCGAACTGCATGTCTTTCGCCGCTTGACGCATCTCTTGGTCGAGCTGCTCAAGCAACGTTTCGCGCTCCGGTTTTTTGAGTTTGTTGAACTTCTCGAGTTTTTCGACAGTGTCGTCGCTCTCGATCGTCGTACTGATGACACCACGAACGTCTTTTTTGATCGTCTGCGGCGTGATACCATGTTCTTCGTTGAACGCCATCTGGATCGCGCGACGGCGTTCCGTCTCATCGATCGCGCGTTGCATCGAATCGGTTACTTTATCGGCAAACAAGATGACGTGTCCTTCCGAGTTCCGAGCCGCCCGACCAATCGTTTGAATCAGCGAACGGTCCGAACGGAGGAACCCTTCCTTATCGGCATCAAGAATCGTCACGAGTGAGACTTCCGGAATATCGAGTCCTTCTCGTAACAAGTTGATCCCGACGAGGACATCGTATTTTCCGAGTCGTAAGTCACGGATGATTTCAATCCGTTCCAGTGTCTTGATCTCCGAGTGCATATAGTTGACCTTGACACCATTCTCTTTCAAGTAATCGGTCAAATCTTCTGCCATCTTCTTCGTCAGTGTCGTCACGAGAACACGTTCGTTCTTCGCGACCCGGTCACGGATGTTATCCATCAAGTAATCGATTTGTCCCGTGATTGGATGAATCTCGATCGTCGGATCGACGAGGCCGGTCGGACGGATGATTTGCTCGACCATCTCTTTCGAATGTTCGAGTTCATACGGTCCTGGTGTCGCCGAGATATAGATTGCCTGACTGACTTTTTCCTCAAACTCCTCGAACCGTAAAGGACGGTTGTCTTTTGCCGACGGAAGACGGAAGCCGTGATCGACAAGGACTTGTTTCCGTGCCTGGTCTCCGTTATACATCCCGCGAATTTGCGGCAGTGTGACGTGCGACTCATCGGCAACGAGTAAGAAGTCCTTCGGGAAGTAATCGAGCAAAGTATACGGTGTTGCCCCTTCTGGCATCAAGTTCAAATGACGCGAGTAGTTCTCGATTCCGGAACAATAGCCCATCTCACGCATCATCTCAAGGTCGTAGTTCGTCCGTTGTTCGAGCCGTTGCGCTTCGAGCAACTGATTGTCTTCGCGTAACTTCGCAAGCTGGACCTCTAGTTCCTTCTCGATGTTCGCGATCGCTTTTTGCAGACGGGTATCTCCCGTCACGAAGTGGGACGCCGGGAAGATCGAGATGTGCTCGCGGTCCGCAACGATCTCACCTGTCAGCGGATCCATGTCACGGATCCGTTCGATCTCGTCACCGAAGAACTCGACCCGGACACACTGTTCGTCGCGGGACGCCGGGAAGATTTCGACGACGTCTCCCCGGACACGGAACCGTCCGCGCTGGAAGTCGATGTCATTACGCTCGTACTGGATGTCGATCAAGCGACGGAGCATCTCGTTTCGCCCCATCTCATTGCCAACACGTAGTGACAAGACGTGGTTGTTGTACTCTTCCGGGTTACCGAGACCATAAATACACGAGACAGACGCAACGATCAAGACGTCCTCCCGTTCGAACAGGGCGGACGTCGCCGAGTGACGTAGTTTATCAATCTCGTCGTTGATCGAAGAGTCTTTCTCAATGAACGTATCCGTCGATGGGACATACGCCTCCGGTTGGTAATAATCATAAAAACTAACGAAGTATTCGACCGCATTGTTCGGGAAGAATTCCTTGAACTCCGAGTAGAGTTGTCCCGCTAGTGTTTTGTTGTGGGCAAGGACGAGCGTCGGTTTTTTGATTTCCTTGATGACGTTCGAGACCGTGAACGTCTTCCCGGTACCAGTCGCCCCAAGCAACGTCTGATGTCGTTCGCCTTGTTTTAGCCCAGTCACCAATTTTTCGATTGCCGTCGGCTGATCACCGCCTGGCTCAAATGGTGAAACGAGTTCAAATTCCATCGTTTGCTTCCCCCTCATCACGTAAAAAATCTATTTTTATTGTACCACTTTACGAACAAACATTCGATTATGAAGTGCTCCTTTTAGGAAGTTACCCTTTTTTTCGAAAATGCAAAAGTTTCTTTTTTGCTTCGAGTGTTGATCCTCGATTTTTCTGCCGACAAAAAAATCCCCGTCACGGCTGTTCCGTGACAGGGATGTACTCGTTAATGCAAGGACCGCACTTTAGTGCGACCATGGACCGGCTCATTGACGAACAGGATGCCGAGCTCATGATGATCTTGTTCATAGAAGGCACGTTGCGCAAACCGGATATCTCCGTTATGGTTCATGACTTCAAGACGCAGATACGGTTTGTGTTTTTGGATGGCTTCGTAGAACGATGTTTCCGAATCGACCTTTTCACCATTGACCTTATAAATCGCTTCGCCCGGAATCAAGCCCATCTCGGCAGCTGGTTTATCAGGTAGCGTTCCGAGAATGACGGCACCACGTGTTCCATTGAGGAACAATGGTGTCTGTGCCCGGTTCAAGCGTTTGACCCGCTGATGCAATAGGATATGCAGGACGAGCAACAAGACGATCCCATACAGCCATTCCGCTTGTCCGGTGACGTACGCAAGAACCGTCAAGAGAATCGCGACGAGACTCGTAATCAAACGTCCTTGAACAAGCGGACGCATCAATTCTTTCGGCAGCTTACCCGTAAAGAGGAAGCTGAAGCCGATTGGTAACCAGAGAACGATCGGAACGAGCTCTGGGAAGCTGTAACGTGGCCACCAGGCTTCAAGCACATCGCCCGGAACAAAGACAAGCAAAGGCAACAGCCAAAGTTTATTCGCTGACAGTCCACCGATGAAGCGACCACGCTTCGAGACGACGAGTGACGGTGACAGGCGTCGTTGCCCGCGCCACCAGACGAGTAGACATTCCGCGACGAGCGTTAACGTCGCAAGCAATAAAATCATTTTCGGCTCAACCGCTCGAACCGGATCAAGACGTGAATCCATTAGGAACCAGCCGGCAAGTCCAAGCAAAACGATCGGCCAAAGCGGTACGTTCAAGCGAACGATACCGACCAACAGCAGGACGCTTGAGAGTCCGAGTAACAACAGAGCGTATTGCGGCGTCAGCGTCAATCCAAGCCAGCCACTGACGACGGATAAGACGAGACCAATTAGTAACCCGGGTAAAAGTGTTTCGAGGACATCACTTCGTTTTCCGTGTGTCCGGGAGCGAAATAGTCCACGTTCCCGTTTGACACGCCGGATGCCGATGACCCAACTGACAAGGAGTGCTAACCACAAGGTCGGACTGGCGATGAGACTAATCGCGGTCCAACCAATTTCATCGAGTAATTCCACGCGCATTCAGACCTCTTTCCATTCCTTATTATTGAGCAGCGACCTCGAGTGCTTTTTTTCGCTGGACGTCATTTTTGTCGTCCTCGAGTTTCTTCAGGAGACGTGTCTCCATCTCACCCGCTGTCTGCTGATCGATTTTTCCAGTGACGTCGAGTTTCGCATCCTTTTGCAAGGCTTCGACGGCTTGCTTCATCGTGTCACCGAAATACCCATCCTGTCCTTTTGGCTCGTAACCGATTGCTTCGAGGACCAGGTGAGCGTTTTCGACCGATTTTCCATAATCACCGACTTCAAGTGACTTCTGATCAGTCAAAATCTTCGTGACGTTGAAGTATGCTGGTTGCTTGACTTCGATCGTTGGCTTGACCCCTTTTTTATGGATC
Organism: Exiguobacterium sp. s143; assembly: GCF_018618895.1. Classification (NCBI taxonomy): domain Bacteria; kingdom Bacillati; phylum Bacillota; class Bacilli; order Caryophanales; genus Exiguobacterium; species Exiguobacterium sp. s143. The sequence goes on from NZ_JACSMX010000001.1 coordinate 1,191,428, forward strand.
CAGTTACCGTCCGGCGTCAGCCATTTGTTCGTCGTCAACTTCAAATCACTACCATCCTTCAAATCATACGCACTTTGAACGATGCCTTTACCGAACGATTTTGTACCGACGACCTCAGCCCCGGCTCCTTCCTTCAGACCGGCTGCCAGAATCTCGGACGCGGACGCGGATCCGCCATCTTCGAGCACGACGATGTTATAAGGTTTCTTCTCGTCTGCTTTCCCGAATTCCTGCTGCCGCTCCCCTTTATTGTTCTCGACTTGATAAATCGGAACGTCCTTCGGAATGAACGGTGCAATCATGCTTGAGACAGCCGTCAAAAGACCACCCGGATTCCCACGAACGTCGATGACGAGTCCATCGATGTTCTGACTCTCAAGTTTCGCGAGCCCCTTTTCGAACTCTTTAGCCGTCGGTTCTGAGAACTGCGTCACTTGCAAGACACCAATTTTCTTCCCGTTGACGTCCTCAGTCGACGTATAGACCGTCTCAATCGGAATCGTATCCCGTTTGATCGTGATGTCCATCGCGTCTTGTCCACTTCGCTGAATCGTCAGGACGACGTTCGTTCCTTTTTCACCACGGATTTTCTTGACCGCTTGATCCGTCTTTTGCCCTTTCGTCGACTTGCCGTCGATTTCTAAGATGACGTCACCCGGTTTGATCCCGGCTTTTTCAGCAGGTGATCCCTTAATCGGTGAAACGATGACGATCGACTCGCCTTTTTGTTCAAGCGTCGCACCGATCCCTTCGAACGAAGACGATAGATTCGTATTGAACGATGCCGTCTCCGACTCATCCATATAGACGGAATACGGATCGTCAAGCACTTCCGCCATACCGGACAACGCACCGTCCAGCAGTTCTTTATCCGTTACGTCCTCTAGATAGTTCTGTTCGATCATTTGACGGACCTGATCGACTTTTTTCCAATCACCCGTCGCATTCGCCGACGACGATGACGTCGAGACAGAATCCGTTCCGCCAGCCGCTAACATCCCGACGGCGCCTGCCCCTAAACCAAGCCCGAAGGTACTGACCGCGATGACTGCTGTTGTAGATTTTTTCACGCTTGATTCCCCACTTCCATTAAAAACGCAGTATTTTTTTCAGTATAGCAAAAAAAGATAGGTTACCCTATCTTTTCGGTATTCTATGGGATGTCAAAAGATGTACGGTGCCGGATCCACTGCATTTGGTTGCCCGACCGCCCATTCTCCCTTATGCAATTCGAAATGCAGATGCGGTCCTGTTGACCAGCCAGTTGAGCCGAGCGTCCCGACCGTTTGACCTGGCATGACCGTTTGACCCGCCGACACACTGATCGAGTCGAGATGCGCATAGACGGTCGTATAGACCTGTCTGTCGATCAAATGCGTCACCATGACGACATTTCCGTACCCGGTCGCACTACCGGCACGGAGGACGATCCCACCGGCTGCCGCATGAATCGGAGTCCCTTTCGCATTGACGAGATCGATGCCCGTATGCAACTCCGGTTTCCCTGTCAACGGATTGTTCCGCGGACCAAATGGTGACGACACATAGCCTTTGACTGGTAAGTGGAACGGTCGACTGACGTCGACATCAACACTCGTATCCGGTGTTGCACTTGGCGTCTCGGTCTCAGGAACCGACGTCTCTGTTTTAGGTGTCTCTGCTTTCGGCGCCTCTTTCTGTTCCTGTTGCGCTGCTGCCTCTCGTGCAGCTTCAGCAGCTTCTGCGGCTTCCGCTTGACGTTTGGCTTCTGCTGCCCGCGCGGCTTCTTCGGCTTTGCGTTTCGCCTCTTCTTTTGCTTTTCGCTCCGCTTCTTGCAAGGCGATCAATTCGTTTTGGATCAGACGACGCTGATCCGCAAGGATTTCCGCCTCTTCGGCTTTTGAGAACTGCTCTTGTTGTAGTTCCTTGACCTTCGTGTTCAACTGGACGACGAGCTTCCGCTTCAAATCAGACTCCGCGATGATCCGCGTCTGAAGCACGAGTAACTTCCGTTGTTCCTGTTTCATGCTCTCCAGTAATAACGCTTGTTCCGAGCGCTGTTCGCTCAGTTGCTTGACGTTTGCCTTATAGGCTTGCAAGACATTATCATCTTGCTTGATGATCTCGCTGACCGTACTGAAACGCGAAATCAAATCACCAAAATCCTTTGCATCGAGCAGGACCTCGATGTATTTGATGTCTCCTTTTTGCTGGACGGCACGCAATCGGCTTCCGAGCAAATCTTCTTGCTGATGCAGTTCCTTCAACGTCTCGGAAATCGCTTCTTCCGTCAGACGCAATTGTTCCTTGGATGCAGCAACAGCCGCTTGTTGATCGGCTATTTTAAGCGCTAAATCATCCAAACGGCTGTTGACTTCATCCAGTTGCGCACGGGCTTCCTTGCGCTCCTGTTTCGTCAAGATTAACTTCTCTGATGTCTGATTCTGTGATCGTTCCGTCTCTTTCAGACGGCTTTCGACCTCCTGTTGTTCCTTCAGCAAATCTTCTTTCGACGTGGCATCAACGGACACACTAGTTCCAATCAAAGCTAAGCTCAGGACGGCAGAATAGAATCGGACTTTCATGAGAAGCATCTCTCCTCTATTTTATTTTTGAGTGAATCACTTAAATCTTCAAGAAACGACCGAGTGATGTCGTCGATCCCCATACACCGATGAATGCACCGAGTCCGAGTAGAATCAAGACGACTTGTGCCGACAGTTCACTTGGTGGAATCAGCGAGAAGATTCCCGCATTCACGGTAGCAAGTTGCGGTTGGATCGCGTTGTATGAGACTTCGTAACCGAAGTAGACGACGACGATCGGGATGATGGCACCTAATATGCCCATCAATAATCCTTCGACGAAGAACGGTGCACGGATGAATCCGTTTTTCGCTCCGACGAGGCGCATGATCTCGATTTCCCGGCGACGGGAGAAGATCGTGACTTTGATCGTGTTCGAAATGAGGAACATTGCCATGAATGTCAATCCGACGATCAGGATGATTCCACCGATCCGAACTCCTTCAAGGAAGTTAAACATCTTTTTAACATAGTCCTTACCATATTCGACACTATCTACATTTTCCATTTTTTTGATGGAATTTGCAAGTGTTTCTGTCTCTTTTGGTGAGGTAGCTTTGACGATATATCGGTCGTGAAGTGGGTTATCCTTTTCAACCGACTGATAAGCTTGTGAGCCTTCGCCAAGTTGCTCCTTGAAGCGGTCCAGTTCTTCTTCTTTCGAACTATAACGAACAGAGTTGACACCCGGCATCTGCTTGAGGGAGTCACCCACTGCATCAATCTTCGACTGGTCTGCTTCCCGTTCGACGAACACTTGGATTTCAACGTCTTTTTCGACGTTATCGGAAATCTTGTTGACGTTGAACATGAGCATCGCGAATATTCCTACGAGAAGTAAAGTGACGGTAACAGCACTGACAGAAGCGAATGTCATCCAGCCGTTCCGGACGAGACCTTTTGCCCCTTCCCGTAAATGACGGAATCCATTAAACTTCATAGCCGTACATTCCTTTCTCTTCGTCTCGGACGATTTTTCCTCCGTCGATCGCTAAGACACGATGACGCATCTTGTTAACGATGTCTCGGTTGTGTGTCGCCATTACGACCGTTGTCCCACGGCGATAGATCTCTTCGAACACTTCCATGATCTCCCATGCTGTATCCGGGTCTAGGTTCCCAGTCGGCTCATCGGCGATGACGAGTGACGGACGATTGACGATGGCTCTCGCGATCGAGATCCGTTGTTGTTCGCCCCCAGATAATTCGTCCGGATAGTTGCGCTCTTTATGCTTGAGCTTCACGAGATCGAGGACCTCGAGGACTTTCTTTCGGATTTGTGCTTTGTCTTCTCCTACGACTTCTAGCGCGAAGGCAACATTTTCATAAACCGTCAATGACGGGAGTAGTTTGAAATCTTGGAAGATGACGCCGATTTGGCGACGAAGTTCGGGGATTTGACGGTTTTTCAGCTTACCGACTTCGATTCCTTTAAATAAAAATGAACCGCTCGTGGGTTTCTCTTCGCGGTACATCATTTTCATGAATGTTGATTTACCCGCACCCGACGGACCGACGATATAGACGAATTCGCCTTGATTGATCGTCAAATCGACCTCACGGAGTGCCGTGACGCCGTTCGGATAAATCTTACTGATTCGTTGCATCTTGATCACGTACTTCACATCCTTACTTATTTACTGATGCTGAATGGATAGGTCTAAAAACCTACCGACCACCATTATAACAGGGACAAAATTGAACGCACATTACAATCAAATGTCATTTCAGGCGATTATACCACAAAAAAGAGGCACGAATGACGAACACATGTCGTGTGTGTCATCTCGTACCCCATCATATCCCATAATTACTTTTTCTCAGCGAGCCAGTCAGCAACGGCAACGATTTCTTCATCCTCTTTGAGGATTCCAGCAGGCATTTGCCCTTTCCCGTTCTTGATGATCTCTTGGATCTCTTCTGAAGAGTACTTCGAGCCGACCTTCGTCAGGTTCGGTCCGACATTTCCTTCAAGGTTGTTCCCGTGACACGATGCACAGTTGTTCGCGAAGATTTTTTCCGCATCGACGGCTGTTTCCGTCTTCGACGAATCATCGTTCATCGTCGACTCTTCCTTCGTGCTTGACGAATCGCTAGAGCTTGAGTCGTCACTACCACCACATGCTGCGAGTGCAAGTGTCGTGCCTAACCCTAACGCGAGTAACAAGTTTTTCAGCTTCATCCGGATATCCCCCTCTGTAAGTATCTAAGTAAACGCTTCTGACCTAGTTAGAGTATAACCGTTATCCGGAAGAGTTAAGCGTGATTTCACAAAAACTTCACGAGTTCGGGACAATTACGGCACATTCCGGTAGCGTTTGTCGTCCGTAAAACCAAGTCCCAGTACTTCATGGGCTTCACTGACGACGAGGAACGCTGACGGATCGATGTGTTTGACGATTTCTTTGAGCGTCGTGATCTCCCCTTGGCGGACGACGACCATCAGCATCGGTTTCCGTGTCCGTGTGAACGCACCTGCTGCCTCGATCTCCGTCGCTCCGCGATCGAGCGTCTCGAAGATTTCCTTCACTAACGCTTCCCGCTGATCGGAGATGATATAGGCGAGCTTGTCGTTCGTGATCCCAAGCTGGACGACGTCGATCATCTTGATTGTGATGAACAAGGCGACGAGCGCATACAATCCGATCTCGAGCGAGAAGATTGTCGCTGCACTGATGACGATCGTTCCGTCGAGCAAGGCAATACAGAGATGGAGCGGCAACTTCGTGAAGCGATGCAAGATTTGCGCAATCAAATCCATTCCCCCGGTCGACGCTCGTCCCCTGAAGATCAGACCGAGTCCGATTCCGACACCGGCACCGCCGAAAATCGCGGCAAGCATCGGATTCATCGTCGCAGCCGGAACATCGAACCGCTCATACACGAGGATGACGACCGGTAAAAAGATTGAACCGACGAGTGATTTGACACCAAAGCCCATCCCGAGGATCATCCACCCGATCGCGAGCAAGACGACGTTTGCGACGAGCTGGAACAAGCCTGGCGAGATCCCGAACAAATCGTTCAAGACGATTGATAAGCCACTAACGCCTCCTGAGGCGAGTTGATTCGGTGCTAAAAATAAACTAAAGGCACTTGCGACGAACAAGGACCCGATTAACAAATACGCATAATCGCGCACGACTTCCTGACGCGTCGATGTCATGACATTCCATTTCCCCTTATCGATTGATTCTCGTGTTTCATTTTAGCGGAAAAGTCAGACAACGACTAGAGAGGCGGAACAACTCACAGTGTTCCCTTTATACCGCACTAAAGGGCGGACTGTAGCGGACGATGCCGCTAACACCACGCAACCCATTTCGTTCAAGCGCAAGAACGAGAAAGACCTCTGGCGGAACGGGGAACGGCGGCTGAATATCATAGTCGATCGCCCGTTCGAAACCGAACTGTGGATAATAGCTGTCGTGACCAAGCACTACAATGTGTGATTCGCCAGCATCCCGCGCATCCTCAATCACTTGACGGATCAATTCAGAGCCGATGCCCTTTCGTTGCCACGCAGGAAATACGCCGACCGGCGCCAAGGCAAGTGACGGGATGTCATCGATATAAATCCGGCTCAAGAGAACATGACCGACGATTTCTCCTTTGTCGGTCACGGCGACGCGACCAAAAACTGGTTGCGCCGCATCGTCCTCGCGTAACGCATCAACGAGGTTCGCTTCGTTTGGTTGTTCGAACGCTGCTTCATGGACAAGCCGGATTCCCGCTGCATCCTTAAAGCCTTCTTTCCGAATGATCATCAGCTATTGCTCCCTTCGAGTGGTTTCGTTGCGAGAAGCGTGAACTCGGACGGGATGTTCTCACCGTTCCAGCCACGATGCTCGTCGAACCGGTCTAATGTGAAACGTGTCGCGATGATCCCGTTCAAGATCTCGCTCAGCGTAAAATAACGGACGGAGACGTCCGGAAAAGCAACTTGTTCCGCAGCCGTAAAGTGCGTCTTGTACGCCAAGTCACCCGCTTGCAACGCTTGATCGAAATAACGCGGTCGATACGTCAAGTCCGCATCGATCCAACGTCCGACTGGATGAAAATCGCTAAGGATCAACTGTCCACCAGGCCGCAAGATCGTAAACAGAATCTGCAGAAAACGCTCGAGATCCGCAAAATAATGCAAAATCCCGCCTTCTAAGTAGAGGAGATCAAACGTATCACGATATCGTTCAAGATCGATCGCATAAAGATCGCCGACGACATATTGAATTGATGTCTCAGCATGGTGCGCCAGTTCAAGCGCATACTTGGCATTCTCCTCTGAAATATCAAACACCGTGACGTCCGCCCCGAGTAACGCTAACGGCACCGCCTTGCGTCCGTTCGAACCACAGATGTTCGCGATCGTCTTCCCGGCGACGTCTTCGAAATGACGACGATGTTTCTTCAAACATGCGGCGGGATCTTGTTTGATGATCGCAGCATATTCCGCCGGTGTACCGTCGCGTTTCTCCCAAAATTCATACGCCCGGTACTCCCACGCTTGTTTGTTGATCCGACTTTGCTCCTGCATGACTGTTCCCCCTTTGACGGTCAAAAAACCAGTCGAACATCGTCCGACTGGTTGGTTGTCTTACATATTCATCAGACGGAGGTACGCATCGATGAAGCCCATGATGTCACCATCCATTGCTCCTTGCGTGTTCCCGACTTCATAGTTCGTCCGGTGATCCTTGACCATGCTGTATGGGTGGAAGACGTACGAACGGATTTGGCTACCCCATGCGATATCCGATTTTTCACCACGGATCTCGTCGAGTTTCTTTTGTTGCTCTTCGATTTCGCGTTGGTAGAGTTTCGCTTTCAACATTTTCATTGCTGCTTCACGGTTTTTGATCTGCGACCGTTCTTGTTGACAAGAGACGACGACGCCTGTCGGAACGTGTGTGATCCGGACAGCCGAGTCCGTCGTATTGATGTGCTGACCACCGGCACCAGAGGCACGGTACGTATCGATCCGTAAATCTTCCGTACGGACTTCGATGTCGATGTCATCGTTGAATTCCGGCATGACGTCACACGAGACGAACGATGTATGACGGCGACCTGACGAGTCAAACGGTGAGATCCGGACTAAACGATGGATCCCTTTTTCGGCTTTTAAGTATCCATAGGCATTGTGCCCTTGAATACGGAGCGTGACCGATTTAACACCGGCTTCATCACCTGGTTGGTAGTCCATCGTTTCGACTTTCCAGCCTTGCTTGTCGCAGAAACGTTGGTACATCCGCAACAGCATCGATGCCCAGTCTTGCGACTCGGTACCACCTGCACCTGGGTGTAGCTCGAGGATCGCGTTGTTCGCGTCATACTCGCCGTTCAAGAGGATTTGTAGTTCGAAGTCTTCGAACTTCTTCTTAAGGTCGCCAAGTTCTGACTCGAGCTCTTCTTGAAGATCCGCATCCGGCTCTTCCTTGATCAATTCGTACGTCAAAGCAACGTTTTCGTGACCTGCTTCGAGTTCTTTGTATTTGTCGACCATCGCTTTTAAGCCGTTCGACTCATCGATGACTTTTTGTGCCGATTCCTGGTTGTTCCAGAAGTCTGGGTACGTCATCTCGTTTTCAAGTTCTTCGATCCGGGCAATCTTCGACTCGAGGTCGAGTGATGCCTTATATTCGTCGAGTTTCTTTTCCATCCACTCGGCGGTGTTGCGAATTTCTGCTAATTCCATGTGTTCCACCTTCTCTTTCCGTGAAAAGAGGCAGGAATCTCCTGCCTCTCTTTCAGTCGATTCATCACTTATGCCTGACGGCCGTGACAGTTCTTATATTTCTTACCGGATCCACACCAGCACGGATCGTTGCGTCCGATTTGGTCGTTTGGATTTTTCCGGACCGGCTTTTTCTTGACCGCTTTGTCTTCCTTACCCGAAACGGCGACTTCGTCTTGGACGACTTTTTCGCGTTTGAGGTTCGGATCGAGATCTGCCCGAAGGACGAATTGTGTCACTTCTTCAGCGATCGCAGCGTTCATCGCATCAAACATCATCGAACCTTCCGATTGGTATTCACGGAGCGGGTCGTTTTGACCGTATGCCCGGAGGTGAATCCCTTCACGGAGTTGATCCATTTGATCGATGTGGTTCATCCAGTGTTGGTCGACGGCACGAAGAACGATGACTTTTTCGAACTCATCGAATGCTTCGGCTGGTACTTCTGACCGTTTGTGCTCGTAGTGTGCGAATGTCCGCTCTTTGAGCAACTCGATGATTTCTTCGCGTTCTTTTCCGAAGAGGTCGCTTTCCGTGACCTTCTCTTCGATCGCAAGCGTCTGGTTCGCCCACTCCGCAAGCGCACCGATGCTCCACTCTTCCGGGACGAACTCGACCGGCGTGTACTGATGGACGCCTGCTTCGATCGTCTGCTCGATCATCGGACGGACGATATCTGACACGGAACCCGCATCGAGAATCGCTGCCCGGTCCGCGTACATGACTTTCCGTTGGTCCGCCATGACGTTATCGTAGCCGAGGACTTGTTTCCGCGCATCGAAGTTGTTGCCTTCGACGCGTTTTTGAGCCGATTCAACGGCACGAGACACCATCCGGCTCTCGATTGGTTGTGAATCATCCATTCCGAGACGATCCATCATCGATTGCAGCGAATCAGAACCGAAACGACGCATCAATTCATCTTCAAGTGACAGATAGAATTGTGATGCCCCTGGGTCCCCTTGACGACCGGCACGACCACGGAGCTGGTTATCGATCCGACGTGATTCATGACGCTCTGTTCCGAGGATGTAGAGACCGCCTTTTTCCAATACACCTTGACCGAGCTTGATGTCGGTACCACGACCGGCCATGTTCGTTGCGATCGTGACCGAGTTCGCTTGACCGGCGTTCTCGATGATTTCCGCTTCACGCGCGTGGTTCTTCGCGTTCAAGACTTCGTGACGGATGCCACGTTTCTTGAGGATATTGCTGAGTAACTCCGACGTCTCAACGGCAACCGTACCGACGAGGACAGGCTGTCCTTCGCGGTGGGCACGTTCGATTTCGTCTGCGACGGCAGCAAACTTCCCGTTCATCGTCTTGAAGATCAAGTCCGGCATATCGTTTCGGACGACTGGTTTGTTCGTCGGAACCGGTACGACGTGCATGTTGTAGATGTTACGGAACTCTTCTTCCTCTGTCTTCGCTGTACCCGTCATCCCGGCAAGCTTCGTATACATCCGGAAGAAGTTTTGGTACGTGATCGTCGCAAGCGTCATTGATTCGCGTTGAATCTCGACGCCTTCCTTCGCTTCGATCGCTTGGTGCAGACCTTCCGAGTAACGACGCCCTTCCATGACACGACCTGTGAACTGGTCGATGATCATGACTTCGTCTTCACGAACCATATAGTCGACATCACGATGCATGACGGCGTTTGCTCGGAGTGCGAGGCTCAAGTGATGGTTGAGTGAGACGTGCTCGAGACCAAACAAGTTATCGATGCCGAAGTATTTCTCAGCGCGGTCGATCCCTTGCTCCGTCAACAGGACACTCTTCGTTTTGATGTCGACCGTGTAGTCTTCATCTGCCTTCATGATTTTCGCAAATGCATCAGCTTGTGAATAGAGTGCTGTCGATTTCTCGGCAGACCCTGAGATGATGAGTGGTGTCCGCGCTTCATCGACGAGAATCGAGTCGACTTCATCGACGACGGCGTAATGGAGCGGTCTTTGAACACGGTCTTCTTTATACAGGACCATGTTGTCACGCAAGTAGTCGAAACCGAACTCGTTGTTCGTTCCGTACGTGATGTCACAGCTGTATGCTGCTTGTTTTTCCTGACGCGACATGCTTGAGAGGTTCAAGCCGACCGATAGACCAAGGGCCGCATAAAGAGGTTCCATGATGTCACGGTCACGTTTTGCAAGATATTCGTTGACGGTAACGACGTGAACGCCGTTGCCAGCGAGGGCATTCAAATAAACAGGGAGTGTCGCGACGAGCGTCTTACCTTCCCCGGTCTTCATTTCGGCGATATCACCGTTATGCAGGACATATCCACCGATCAACTGAACGCGGTAGTGGCGCATGCCGAGAACGCGTGTCGAAACTTCGCGACAGACGGCGAAAGCTTCCGGTAAAATATCATCTAAGTCTTCTCCGTTAGCGAGACGCTCACGGAATTCAACGACTTTTCCTTCGAGTTCTTGATCCGATAACGCACCAATTTGTGTCTCGAATGATTCCACAGCATCTGCTGCTTTTTCGGCTTTCTTCAGGACACGTTTCGTTGGTGCAAATAATTCTTTTAGAAAATTAGCCATGCCTTACAGTCCCCTTACTTCGAACGATTCTTTGAACGAACAGAATTCCGAGATTTTTCCTTTATTCAGTGTACCGAATACGACGTCAAATTTCAACAAGCGGACCGAGTAGCGGTCTCGGTCTTTTGTCATAGAGCAAACGTACCTTGTGTAAAAATAGTTTTTCATCATATCAAAAAGGGACCCGCCCGTAAGAGCGAGTCCCTGTTGTATTCATTATTCTGGTTCAATCAAACCGTAACGACCATCCTTACGACGGTAGACGACGTTCGTGTTGCCCGTTTCTGCGTCTGAGAAGACGAAGAATGCGTGTCCGAGCATGTCCATCTGAAGAATTGCTTCTTCCGTATCCATTGGTTTGAGTGTGAAACGCTTCGTCCGAACGAGTTCGAGTTCTGCCTCGTCCTCTTCATAGACAGGCGCTTCCGCTTCCGGTCCTTCGAGCGTTTTGAAGTACTCTCCGATGCCGCCTTCTTTAGCGCGCCCTCTCCGGTTCAACTTTGTTTTGTGTTTCCGGATCTGACGTTCGAGCTTATCGACGACGAGGTCGATCGCTGCATACATATCGCCATTGATGTCCTCTGCACGGAGCAAGAGGTTTGGCATTGGAATCGTCACTTCGACTTTTTGCTTCTCATTGTTGACTTTGAGATTGACATAAGCCGTTTGCGCTTCCGTAGGAGTTGTAAAATAACGAGTTAACTTTTCAAGCTTTTTCTCGACGTAATCCTTGAGAGCATCTGTGACGTCCAAGTTTTCACCGCGAATGTTGTAGATCATGTAAACTCCTCCTTAAGTAACCGGTTGAACCTATGAATTCGAGATGATTCAGTCGTTTCCTTCTGAATATTCGAAATTCTTTGGTTCGTTTTTATTATAGCACGATAAGTGAAGGAAGACCATGAAAACGATGACATTCTCATGAACGTTCCCATCTGTTCTTAGCGTACGATAATATTGAAGCATGTTGATGTTAACGTATATACCCGTTTTATTCGAACTCAAAACAAAAACCGCTTTTAGGCGAATAGCCTAAAAACGGTGGCGGCTGCTATTGGATTAGATCTTTGAAACGTTCGCAGCTTGTGGACCACGATCGCCTTCAACGATTTCAAATTCCACTTCTTCGCCTTCTTCAAGTGATTTGTAACCATCGACTTGAATCGCTGAGAAGTGTACGAATACGTCTTTCGCGTCAGACGTCTCGATGAAACCATAACCCTTTTCAGCATTAAACCATTTTACTTTACCTTGTTCCATTCGAATTCACGTTCCCTTCGCAAACCAGAGTTCGAGAGCAAGCTCTCTACGGCTTAGTCTATCAAAAGAAGGAATTATTTACAATTAAAAATTCTGATTAATTTGAATTCATTCAGAAAAATGAATAATATTCCCTACTTATTGGTCTATATTTCAAAAAATTACGTTGTCATTACAGTTGTATTATTGTATTATATCGTTAGTAATTACCTATTTTATCCATTGTCCTATCTTAAGGAGGATGTAGTCGAATGCGACCATTCCATAATGACGAAAAGTATCGAATCACGAAACGGACGGTGGCGATTCTCCCGTGCTACGACATGATGAAGCAATCCATCATCGTACTCGAGGATGGCTCGACCATCATGACACCGCTTCGGCCGTATCAACTACTGCAGCTTTCCTGCAGGCAATACAACAGTTCCATCGAGGAACGCATCGTGACAGCAAAACGTGTCGCATCTGTAAAAGGAAAAGTCCCAGTCGTCATTGAACCGACACTTGGCCTCGTGTTTTTCCCAACGAAATCACCGAAACGTGATGATTGCGAGTGGTACGCTTGGAGCCACATGTCCGAAGTCATCGAGGAAGACGGACAGACGAAGCTCAAGACTCGTAATGGCATGATCCTTCCCGTAAACGCCTCTCCTTACATCGTCCGCAACCAAATGAAAGCAACTGGCGAGCTGATGGCTCGTTATCAACAATTGAACGCGATGACATTAGAGGAACGCTTTAATGCAATCAAATCTTAAGCAGTGACCGTAAAAAAATCAGGGTTGGGCGATGAATTCGCTCAATCCTTTTTGGTTTCTACCGATATATAATGAGATGACAGTTTTAAAAAACAAGGAGGCTTCTCGATGAACATCCAATTGAACCCGGCACGTCCGGCGCAATCCCCTGGTCAGACGCCGCTTTCGGAGACGAAGACCTATAAAGGAACGGTCCTTGAGAAGACCGGTCCACATACGGCTCTCGTCCAGGTCGGTCGGGATAAGATCGAGATGACCTTCACGGGCGACGTCCCGACAGGTGATTTCCAGTTCAAGGTCAAAGGACAGACCGCAGAAGGTTACTTGATCGAACGGTTGACTCCAGCGACACCGGACGCAGAGACGCCACCTGTCCTGTCCGTTCCCTCAAACGTCGATCCTGCCTTACTTGAAGGCGTACCAGCGGAACTGAAACAGGCCGTCGCAAAGTTACTCGCAAGCGGTCAACTGCCGCAGACACCGGAAATCGTCGCCCAGCTCGTGACAGCACTGCAGGGGACATACAAGGACTTAGCACTCGAACTCGTGTCGCGACCAGACATGACATTGCCAGCAGACGCCGACGTCTTGATCGCAAGTCTCCTCGCAACGACGGAAGATTATCCGGACGTCCTGCCGGAACGCGACGCCTTAAAGGAGCAGCCGACGTTCGAAAAAGCTGTCGCGCTTGATGTCGCCCGCGTCACCCTGCCAACGCAACGCGAGATCGAGACAGCATCGCCACTCCATATCCGGCAATACATCGAACACCTACCAGCAGAGAAACGCCCAGCACTCGTCGCTACGCTCGAACGAGGCGATGTCGAAACAGTCCGCAAACAGCTGACGCCCTACTTCCCGCAAGCGCCGCTTGAGCCGAAGACGAGCGTCCGCGAGCAATTAATTGGTCTGACAGCACGGGCAAGTCAACCGGAAGCTCAAGCAGCGCAATCGGCTCCGGTCCGCTCTGCCTTGACGCTTGTCCGCGAAGTGACGCCACGGCTCGCTGAGATCACGAATGATTTCAAGAGCCAACAACGAACGATCGTCTCGCAACTTCGCCAGATCGAACCACTCGTTGAGACGCGTCCTGTCCAGATGGTCGCCGTCATCGAGAGCACGGCGCAACGCTTAAAACAAGTCTTCCAACAAACGGACGCTTTACTGCATACATCGATGAAAGACGAAAAACAGTTGATCCATTTCTTATCGAAACTTGAACGGGGCGCAGAACTAGCACTACTCGGACGAGGGACGGAAGTAAAAGCCGTCTTACAGGAAGTCCGGATCGCCTTTGAAGCCTTCCGTTATGCGCCAGCAAACATTCGTCCGACTTACTTACCGGAGATGCAAGGATTACCACCGCAAGCACCAGCGTTACCAGCGCAAGTAGCAACAAAAGCTGTTCCGTATGAGCCGCAACAGAACAGTCCACGCCTTTTGCAGGAGACCGTCCAAAAGACGCTTCAGCTCCAGACAGCGGAACTGAAACTCAGTACGCCGGCAGCGAATCCGGAAGCCGCCAAATTGCAGACGTTCCTCGCAGCACAACAGCAAGTCAATAAACCGGACAGCCAGCAACAGTTGAACCAGATTCTCCTGGCGTTACCGGTCCAACTCGTCGAAGCGACGGCAGGACTCCACGTTCACTTGCAAAATAAACGTCCGGACGAAGTGATCGACTGGGAAAACAATACGTTGTATGTCCAGCTCAATACGCCGCGCCTCGGTGAAATCGGTGTCCGCGTTGAGACCGTCAACCGAAAGATGCAGATCACGATTGAAAATGATTTCCCAGTTCTTGAACAACTGGCGACCCCGTTCCTCGACCGAACGACGGATGCCTTGCAAGCGACCGGTTACCAAGACGTCCGAATCCAGTTCCGTCCGTTCACGCGCGAGCAAGTGACGGAGACCGTCAAACAAGACGAGATACCGCGTGGCTACGACTATCGTATCTAAAAAGGAGAGACCGTTATGTATCAGAAAATCGATTTAACCGGACGCAAGACCGCTGCCGTCCTCCGCTACGATGAAGCATCCGGTCAAGCACCGGTCGTCGTCGCTCGGGCCAGCGGACAAGCCGCCGATCGAATCCTACAAGAAGCACGAGCAAACGGTGTCGCGATCGAACACGATACGTCACTGCTCGGTCACTTACTTGATCTTGATCTCGGAACAGCGATTCCCCCGCAACTGTACGACGTGATGGCAGAACTGCTCTTATTGATCGAAGAACTCGACAACGCGAAAGGACGGCAAACATGACAGAACAAGAACTCTACGCGATGACCCCGCAACAGCTGACGGAAGTCATGCTGACGGGGCTCGTCCTACAATATGATCGCGCCACGATTGCGCGTGACGCGATCCGCTTTGACGAAGTCAACGAACGTTTACAAAAAGCCTATCAGTTACTCGACAAACTGCAGGCAGGGTTACACGACGACGGTGGCATCATCACCGCACAACTCGATGCCATCTACCACTATCTTGCCGAGCAGACGTTACACGTCTATAAGACACCAAGTATCTTAGACGAACTACTCGAACTGGCAGAAGACTTACGCGTCACTTGGCAAGCGGCGCAGACCGTCGATCGACCACTCGTGCGCGCCGCACATCATCAACGATACGAAGGGATGGAATACGAATGAGAATCACGAATAACGTCCAAGCCTTGAAGGCTTATCGCAACCTCAGCATCAACCAGGCGAACGTCAAGACGACGATGGATAAACTATCGAGCGGTCAGAAGATCAACCGGGGTGCGGATGATGCAGCTGGTCTCGCGATCTCGGAGAAGATGCGTAATCGCTTGAAGGCACTTGATAAAGCGGAACAGAATGTCCTCGATGGTGTCTCGATGATTCAGACGGCTGAAGGCGGCTTGAGTGAAACGCATAATCTGTTGCAACGGATGCGCGAACTCGCCGTCCAAGCTGGTAACAGCACACTCGCGACAGAAGACCGGACAGCAATTCAAGAAGAGATCAACCAGTTGACGAACGAAGTCTCGCGGATCGCGAAGACGACGCAGTTCAACGGCAAAGAATTGTTGAGCGGCAAGTTCAACGATGCCGACAGTGCCCTGTTCATCCAAACGAATGCGGGAGCCAACGAAGGCATCTCGATCACGATTAACGACATGCAAGCCCTCGCGATTGGTGTCAGTTCAACGACACAAGCTGATCCGTCAATCCGTCCGCTTGATTTCCCGAGTGGTGATGCACCCGAGTATGCCCTTAGCGTCATGACGGCAACGGACGCGAATGACGCGATCAGCCAGTATACGAAAGCAATCGATACGATCTCCCAGCAACGGGCACAACTCGGGGCAATCCAGAACCGGTTCGAAGCAACATCATCCGTCCTCAGTGTCAGCGTCGAGAACTTAACAGCGTCGGAATCACGGATTCGCGATACTGATATGGCGCGTGAGATGATGGAATATGCGAAATACAACATCCTTAACCAATCGGGGATGGCAATGATCGCTCAAGCGAACGCCTTGCCGCAAGGCGTCTTACAATTACTCAACTAAGGAGGCAGACCCGATGGATATCCGCCGCATCCAAGAAACGCAACGACTCCAGTCCTTAAAGGGTGGTCCGCGTGAAGTCGAAGCGTCGACGACCTTCTCTGCCTTGATGCAAGAGAAACGGGACCACAAAGGTTACGAGCGCCTGCAACAAAAGCTCGCGCTCGTCGAAGAACACGGACAATTGCTCGCTGAGAGCCAGACGATCGAACATCTCGAAAGCTACAAAGAAAAGATTAAGGATTTCCTAAAAGATGCCCTCGACCAATCGCAACAACTTGAAGAAAAGCGTGGCTTTAATCGCCGCGGTCGGACGAAAATCTATAAAGTCGTCGAACAAGTCGATGCAAAGCTCCTCCAGTTGACGAATACCGTCATCTCTGGTGAGTCGCGCCGTCTCGATATCCTCGACCAAATCGGCGAAATCAAAGGGATGCTCGTCAACGTTTTCGTTTAATTCAAATTAGAGGAGTTCCTCCACATGCCAGACCTATATCTAAAAAAATGTACCTGCCCCTTCTGCCTGAAGACGACAGAAACGAAACGAGTCCTGTCGCGGCATATCCGTGTCGCTTCGACGGACTTTGATGGCTTCATCCGTCATCAAGGCGTCAACGTCTATCTCTATGAACCGGTTCAGTGTAGTCATTGTCGGTTCTTCTTCCACGAGTCGTTCGGAAAGTTATCACCAGACGTTCGGGCGACCTTACAAGATCACATCCTGCCGACGCTTCCTGTCTTACCATTTGCCGGGACGGAGCGGACGATCGAGCAGGCAATTCAGCTCTATAAGCTTTGCCTCTACACGGCTCAAGTGACGGAGCAAAAACCAGCGATCCAAGCGATGCTCGGAGTTCGTCTATCCTGGTTGCATCGTTTGACCGGTCAATCAGCGGAAGAACAACTCTGGGCCAACCGAGCAATCGAGAAGTATGTCTCGCTTTACGAAAATTACACATCCGTTAAAGAAAGTGGTATTCCAGAAGATGTTCTATGGCTTCGGATTGCTGATTTATATGCTGTGACAAAAGACAAAGAACATGCCCGTTTATGGTACAGCCGTTTGTTCCAAAGTCAAACGGCGACCGACAAAGTTAAAAAAGACGCACGAACCCACTGGGAATGGGTGCAAGAGCAGGATTGATCCTTGTTCGTCAATAGACGCAACAAGGATTTTTTTCCCCACTCGTCGAAAGGAGCCAACACACCGCTTCAGGAAAGGAGGTCCGCGATGCGACCGACGTTACCGCTTCTTTATTTACTCATCACCTATGGGGTGATGTTACTCGTTAGCAGAACACCATTCGTTCCAATAATTGCCGTTCTTGCGACGCTACTTGCTGTGACGTTCGTCGCTGTTAAAGCAAGGCGTTGGTTCTTTCCGAAACACCCGGAACGTTCGGTCGGCATCGCGATTCTCTTGTTCGCAAGTGGTCTCTGGATCAACTTTATCCTGACCTTCTTTCCGCACCCACCGGAAGTCGACTCTGCTGCGAACCTGACATTGACCGCCTTTTTAATGTTGACGGCCATCGCCTTTTCCCGATTGATCGACTGGTCATCGATCCGTCATGCGCGGCTTCTCTACGTCGACGGTATCCTCTTATTCGGGATGGTCTTCGTCTTCGGTTACACGGTCATATTGCAACATGTACCGACGTTCGCTCGCTCCGACATCGAGTTCGTTGCCATGCTCGGCTACGCGATTAGTTTTATTGCGCAGTTGTTCTTCTTTCTGGTCTTATATGCGACAGGACTTCGTGGACCAGCACACAGACGACTGATCCGCGCGATGATGGTATTCATCTTGGCGAACTTCGGTTATTATACGTTCTTCGTTCGTGATGAGTTGACGTTCGCTGCTTGCTTCTTCCCGCTTTATGCGGTCAGTTTGCATGAACTAGCTGTCTATTTCAAAGATGTCCCACCAAAGCAACCGGCACGCGATCGACTCGGGCGACCGTATTTGCCGTATATTAGTTTGCTTGTTCTGATGACAGGCATCACGTTCCTCCCGATGGCGCAGGATGTCTACTTCCCGACCCTGATCATTTTGTTCTCGTTGTTTACGTTCCGGCAGTTTTTCTCCGAACGTCTCAATCGTCAGTTACTAACGGAACTCGAGACGTTCGAAGTCGATTTGACACACCGGATCGACCGCCATACAACACAACTCGAACTCCGGAAGGAAGAGTACCGCCGCCTGTTCCTCGCCCACCCACAACCGATCATTCGTTTCGACGGCAATGGGCATGAGAAAGCGATGAATCCGGCAGCAGAACGTTACTTCCCGCACGGGTATGTTCCTGATGCGTTAGTCGATCAATTGATTGCGGCATTTCTGAAACTTGAGACTGGTGAAAAACAACTCTTGATGCGTCCCGTCGACGGACGGACATTCGAAGTGACGTTGATTCCGATTCCGGGTGAAGCAGATCTTTACGTCATTCTGTCCGATTTGACGGAAGCCTTATCGCAAGAAAAATGGCTCCAGGAGCTCGGTTATCACGACGCCTTGACGGCACTTCCGAATCGCCGGTATTTCGAGGATCACCTTGGAGCGCAGCTCGCAACCTTAACCGAAGGATCACTACTATTCATCGACCTTGACGGCTTTAAGCAGATTAATGACCGCTATGGGCATGACGCCGGCGATTATGTCTTGCAGGAGACAGCACGGCGCTTGCAACTTGATTTAATACAGGATGATTTAGCGGCGCGCCTCGGTGGAGATGAATTCATCGTTTTCCTCGCTCGCAGTCGCGCAGAGACGATCACCTACGCTGAGAATGTCCTCCTTCGCTTGAACGATCCCTTCTTCTTTGACGCTACTGCGATGCAGGTCACGCCGTCAATCGGCATCGCTCGTTATCCCGAGGATGGTCGGACGACGAGTCTGCTCTTAATTCGCGCCGACGAAGCGATGTACACCGTCAAGCAGGAAGAGAAGAACGCCTACCGCTTTAAATGAACGGCAAAATGCCCTATCCATGGAAATGGACAGGGCATTTTTAGTGAGCTTACGACTCACGACGATATTTTTCTTCTTCATAAGCATCTGGCGCATCGGAGACAGGGCGTTCGAACTCTTCCCATGATTCCGATTCAACGTCCGGTTCAATGAACTGATCGTACGAGCCATCCGATTGGAAATACGGCTGCGGTACCGAACGTTTCTTGTCTTCCCGCTTGGTCACGAAAGATCCCTCCCTCACACAAGAAAGTTACTGACGAGAATCAAAATACGGTGAAAAACTATGATCGACTTCCTCATACGGATCAACGTACGATTTACGACTCGTTTGCGTCTGACGCAACTGACTGATTTGTACCCCTAATTTAGCCGTTTCTGCTGATAATTTCAAGTCGATTTTTCGACTATCAGCGACGAGTTCCTGGATGACGGCTTGGTTGGCACCGGCTAGCAGATTCGAGTGTGCCGCGATGAATGCTTCTCGTTCGTTCAGCAGACCTTGAATCTTCTCGATCCATTCATCATACGTCTCTTCATTCGGCGTTTGATCAAGTAATTCAATCAATCGTTTCGTCTTCAGGCGAAGCGGATCGAGCGGACTCATCGTTGCCGTGCGAGTTTCATCGCTTCTTTCCACGTCTCGCGGAACTCCTCGGCAAAACCGATCACTTCGTCAATTGCAACCAAATCATTTTTTACGTTGGCATCAATCAGCCGTGTTTGCATGTAGTCATACAGACTGTTCAAATCCTTTGATAAGGCGATCGATTGATTCAACGTCAATTGCAATTCGGTAATGATTGCTTGTGCTTTTTGGATATTCGTATTTTTTTGTTCAATCATCTTCTGTTCGATCGCTCGTTTTGCGAGCATTGAGAATTTAATCAAGCCTTCGTATAACATCAACGTTAAATCTTGAGGTAACGCCGTCGTTACCGAGTTCGTCTGATACGTCGCATAAGGGTTCATCGCGTTTCCTCCTTTTTATTGTCCTTGTCCGAGATAACCGGCAAGCGTCGCCGATTGACTGTTCGCTTGATTCATTGCTTGTTCCATCGCCGCGAATCGGCGATAGTAACTGTCTTCTTTTCGTTTCAACTTGTCTTCCCACGACAACATACTCTTATCGAGATCAGCGAGTGATTTTCCGAGTCGATACGTCGTCGCTACCGCTCCGTCACGTCCAGCGACGCCAGAAATCTTATCACGAAGTGTCGTCGCAAATCCTTGAATCTGACGCACGAATCCGTCCAGTCCATTTGGGTTTGGAACGGTGTTACCTTGCCCATCTTTCGTCGGTTCCGGCGCATCAGCTGTGAATAGTTTAAAGACACCTTCCGGCTGTTCTTCAAGCATCTTCTTCAATTTCGTCTCATCTATTTTTAGCTTTCCACCGTCACGAAAGTCACTCGTTGAAGTGATCCCGATTTGCGACATGTACCGGAGTTGAATTGTATCCGTACCTGACGTATACGAGTAACCCGTATCGACCTTTGACGAGATTGCACTCCTAAACTGATTCAGCCCGTCCTGCAAGTAGCTATCATTCTTGAGAACACCGCTCATTGCTTTTTCTTCCCATTTTTTGACTTCGTCCTCACTTAGTTCTTTCCTTTGCGCATTCGTCAATGGTTGGAAATCACGATACTTCTCCTCACGAACCTTTTTGTTCATTTTATCGATGACATCGTTGTATTTATCGACGAAGTTCTTAATCGAATCAAAGTTTTTCTGTGTATCGAGTGTCGTATTAATCGTCGTCGCTGTCGTCGAGACATTATTTAACGTGATTGTCAGTCCGTTTTGCGTGAACGTGTTCGTTGTCTGTTCGAGTTCTTGTCCACCAATCGTGTACTTCGCATTCTGTCCTTCACGACCGAATGTGCTGTCTTGTGAATTAACCTTCGCAGTATTATCTGATGCATCGACGATCGAGATTTCCGCTCCCGCGGTGTTTAAGTTACCGGTACTCGTTTTCGTTAAGACCAGTTTTCCTGTTAAATCGTTGAAGACGGCATTCATTCCAAGACTGGTTTTACCGTTGATCGCTGCTGTTAAGTCAGAGATTTTTTGTGTTGCGTCCAGTTGCAGTGTCTCCGTCACCGCTACGCCCGTTGCATCAAATGTATTGATTTGGACATTGATTTTGCCATTCGCATCTTTCGTGAACAGTCCACTTTCTTCAAGAGTTGCATCACTCTTCTTTCCGCTTGCCGCAATGAGTGTTACGGATGCAGCACTCGCGAGTTGACTAATACTGTCAATCGTCACACTGCCAGTTGACGCTGTTGGACTCGCCGTCACCGTCAACGCCGTCGGATTCGAGCTCGTGACCGTTTTCGATTGATAATTCTTTGATAATAACATGTCACTTGCAGCTGTCCGAAAATCAAGCAATGCCCGATTCATCTCTCTGTACGCATCACGTTGCCATGTCAACGTCTGTTTCTTTTGCGATAAACGATCAACCGGTGCTCGCTCCGCCTGCATCAATTGTTTAATCATCGTTTCCGTATCAATCCCACTCGCAAGACCACTTAGTCGAATCCCTGCCATCCAATCAGTCCTTTCTGTTAAATCCGTTTATCGATTAATTGATTAAATTCCATGAATGCCGCAAAGAAATCGAGTTCTTTTTTACTTGGGATTTCTTGCACGACGTTATTATTCGTATCGACGACTTGAATGTAATATTCGTTTAATTTTTCATGTTTGACGAATTTAAGTCCTGTCCGTTGCAGTTCAAGTTTTACATTCGCCTGCTCCATCGCCGTCTCAAGTTTCGTGATGTGTTGCGGTGTCGGTAGGACAACGACTCCTTCTTCTGCTAGCGCTTCCTGATTCGCTTCCACAAACACATTGCGTGTCGCTTCGTACGGCAGGACGTTCGAAGGCAGATGAAGGCGAATTTCCGTATTAATGGAATTCATAGTCGGTCACTCCTTATTTGTTCTCTATGTAGTATATCGGCTGAATTAGATATTTTATAAGTATTAATTTAAGGAACGTGATTTCAGGGTAAAAAGAACGTATGTTTCTATAAAAAGGAGGTATGATAATGCTGTTGCTAAACAATCTATCGTCACAACAACAAGCTATTCTATTAGCTAGTATTCTAGGAGATGGAGAAATCACAAAGTGTTATTCAAGTTCTAGGCGAAAGAACAATAGTTATCGCGAACACTTTGGAGAGTCACAGCGATTTTATCGGGAATGGAAGCGACAACAACTTCCTGATTTGCTATACATTCGTCAAAACAACTTAGTGTCACGCTCCCTTCCTTTATTTACGGAACTTTATCCTTACTTTTATCCATCTGATCAAAAAGATATTCCTTTCGCCTTACTCTCCTTATGTAATCATCCGCTTTTCTTATTGACCCTCTATCTTGATGACGGCTCACTAATTGTCTCAAAACGCCTTACATCAAAACAACAACTGATTGCTTCTCCTACAATCGCACTTTACCTTCAGTCTTTTTCAAAACAGTCACTGACTCTGCTTTGTGAATGGCTAAATCATAATTTCCGACTCTATTTCAGAGTAGCCAAAACGTCGAATGGCTCCGGATATTTCTTGCGAACAACTCGTTTTGAAGACACGATGCAGTTTCTTGATTATTTGACACCCTATGTAAATGAGTTACCTGACTTTTCGTATAAACTCGATTGGAAAATTCGATTGAAACAAATACAACAGGATCACCCACATGTAAAAGTCTTAAGCGCAATGCCAAATCGGTACTTTAGTCCACTAGAAATAGAGCAATTGCTGAATGACATGTCAAACGAAGTTCCTATATCAGAAATCGCTCAACGCTTAAATCGATCGACATGGTCAATCTACGCCAAACTCAATGCCATTAAAAAAGGTCACGGAACGAGTCCGTGACCTGAACAATCGATATGTGCCAATTACGATTAACGGAGTAATTGGAGAACGCCTTGCGGCTGTTGGTTCGCTTGCTACGCGCATTAGCTTTCGCTAATGATAAGACTATATCTTCATCCCTAAAGTTCAAGGAGCTGGGCACTTCCCCCGCCGTTTACGGAGTACGGATTTCATAACCATCGGACAAGTCCATTAGGTCGTCTATCCTAGTCGTTGAACCTTCACCAAGGTTTCCCTACAGGTGCTTGGCTGCTGATTGTCCAATCCTCGATGTTTTTCAAAACGTTCACGCCCGCCGTTTCCAGCCACGTTGTCGTACATTAAGGCTCTCAGGAGTTCCAGCAATTCACCCAGTCATGATCTAACCCGTTGCCAGATTAGACGCCCGGTAGAATCAATCATCGAAGGAGTTGGAGAACGCCCTGCGGTGTCTGATTCGATTGAGCCAACATTGCTTGTGCAGCTTGCGCAAGAATCGAGTTCTTTGTTTGGTTCATCATTTCTTTCGCCATATCAACGTCACGAACGCGTGATTCAGCCGCTGTTAGGTTTTCAGAAGATGTTTTAAGGTTGTTAATTGTGTGCTCTAAACGGTTTTGAGTAGCACCAAGTTTAGAACGCTCAGCTGAAACTGTTTCAATCGCATCGTTTACTGTAGTGATGGCTGTGTTAGCACCAGTCTGAGTAGTGATGTCAATACCAACTGTTGAAGCTTCATCTGTTCCCGTACCAACTGCAAGTGCAGTTGCATCCATGTTACCGATGATCAATGTGAGGTTTTGTGATTCATTCGCACCAATCTGGAATACTTTACCGTCAGTATCTGAACCATCAAGTAATTTTTGAGTGTTAAACTCAGTAGTTTTAGCAATACGTGTAGTTTCTTTTGCTAACTGAGTAAATTCTTTTTGTAACTCTTCACGATCAGTAAGTGTGTTAGTATCGTTGGCAGATTGAGTCGCTAATTCACGCATCCGTTGAAGAATATCATGTGTTTCGTTTAATGCACCTTCAGCTGTTTGAATCAATGAGATACCATCTTGTGCGTTACGTGAAGCTTGGTCAAGTCCACGAACTTGTCCACGCATTTTTTCAGAGATTGCAAGACCAGCTGCATCATCTCCTGCTTTGTTGATGCGAAGACCTGAAGCGAGTTTCTCCATTGATTTTCCTTGCGCTGCAGAAGCTGCAGACAACTTGTTGTGTGTGTTAAGAGCTGTAATGTTGTGATTGATAATCATTGTAATTTCCCTCCATAGGATAAGTTTTTTGTCTCTTTGAAGATCCGTCTTCTCCGAGATGTGTCCCCTGGCCGGCCCAAGGGTGACACGGTAGAATTAGTCGATGACTGCTTCCACCTTATATATCGTCGTCCGTTCGAAATGTTTAACAGCTTTCTTCAAAAAAATGCAAAAAAAATCGTACATCCGGTTTGGACGTACGATTTTCTCATAGTTTAGAGACGCGTTGCACCCGTCTCTTCTTGTAATTGTTCAGCTACGGCAACCAATTCTTCCATCGCTCCATTGACTTCACCGAGTGACGCCGCTTGATGACTCGACGCCTGCAAGACTTGTTCTGCATGCTTCGATGCTTCCTCGACCATCGCAAGGATATTTGCTGTCGTTAAGCCGACCTGGTCGATCTCTTGATCCGATTTGACGACGAGTTGGTCAACTGATTTCACTCGTGAATAGACGTTCTCTGTTGAATGATGAATCTCTTCGAACGACGATCCTGCTTGTTCGACGAGTCCAACTCCTGTCGCGACTTCACTTTGAACATCGGTCATTGCATTCGCTGTATCATTGACAAGACGCTTGACACCAGAAATCAAATCCGTAATTTCTTTTGCGGATGTCGCTGTCTGTTCCGCGAGCTTCTTAACTTCTGCTGCAACGACGGCAAATCCACGTCCTGCTTCACCTGCGCGTGCCGCTTCAATCGATGCATTCAAACTGAGCAAGTTCGTCTGTGCTGAGATGTCACTAATGACATCGGTGATCCGTGAGATCTCACCTGTCATATCCGTCAAGCGACCATTAAGTGTCGCCGACTGTTCCATCTTCTTCGAAATCATGTGCATTGCCTCAACAGAATCTGTCGCGAGCGTCTTCCCGTTCTGGGCTTCCGTCTGCATGACCGTCGCTGATTTCAAGGCTTCGTTCATCTCTTTTGCGACTTCATCCATCGTCCGTTTGACGGCACCAAGCGCATCCATCGACAAGTAGGCTTGATCGACATTTTCGTTCATCTTCGCTGATAGCTCTGCCATCGCTGAACGAATACTCTCACCTGATGCATTACCTTCCTGGACTGCTGCTGCGATTTCTTGCGCGGACGCTGTCAGCTTATCGCTTGAACTGCCCATCTGTGTCGCCTGTTTGCGGATATGTAGAACCATGACTTCGAGTTCATGCATCAATTGGTCGACTTCATCCCCGCGCTTCGCTTCCTCAAAATCGACGTTGAAGTTGCCGTTCGCGACTTCGCGCGCCGTCTCTGTTGCCTTTTCGATCGCTTTGATCGGTTGACGTAAGATCAATTGCGTCAACGACGTCCCTATCAACGATAACAATATGCCAATCCCTGCTCCAATCCAGATTGCGTTCGTATCCGTGACATCAAGTCCACGGTGGAGATAGAGCACGAGCTGAGCTGAGATGCCGATCGTGATGACTGAGATCGCCAAGACCCAAAAGAATAACCGTACTTTCAAGTTGCTTCGTAATTTACGCATAACCGAAACTCCCTTTCCTGTATCTTTTTTCACCGTCCTCTCTATCGGTTTCTTTTGGAACCGTTTTAAGTCAGTTGACCCGATTTGCAAAAACGATTCCCAGTGAAATGACAAAAACACATCAAAAAGAGTGATGGATCAAATCGTCCATCACTCTCTCTTTCTTATTTCCGCTCGATCTCAACATACTTATACGAAATATCCGTTCCGACATTATGACGGGCGAGATTTTTGACTTCCGTGTTTTGCAAGAAAGCATTCTTTCGTTGGTAGACCGGTGAGATTGCCTGATCGTCGAGCAACAGGCTTTCTGCTTTACTGAGTAACGCAAGACGTTTGTCTTGATCGAGCTCACTTTCAGCCTGTTTCAAGAGACGGTCATACTGTTTGTTCGAGTAGTCCATCATGTTGAACGGGTTACCGGTCGTGAACAAGTTCAGGTATGTCGTCGCATCTTGATAGTCTGGTGCCCAGCTTGCAAGTGACAGATCGTAGTCCCCTCGTCCTTCACGTGCGAGACGTTCTTTCTTCGGTAGTGACAACAATTTGACGTCGACGTTCTGTTTCTTCAACGCGCCTTGGATGTACTCACCGATTTTTTTCGAGACGTCATCGTCTTCGATCAACATCGTCAATTCAAGATTTTGCTTTGCCAGCACTTTGTTTGCCGCTGTTACATCATATGACGATTCGATTTGACGCGCACCATCGTATTTCGGATCAAGTTCTTTCGGCACGATGTAGTCAGCAGGAAGTGATCCGTTCCCGAGTAACGTTTCTGTCATCGCTTTTTTATCATATGCCGCGTCGATCGCTTGGCGTGTTTCTTTATCCTTCAAAGCATCCGTTTTTTCGTTCATCCGGATGAAGAACATCCGTGAATCGCTGAACGTGTTGTACTCTTTTTGATCCTTGTACGTCACGACGTTCTCCGAGTTGAGTGGTGCGACATCGAGTTCACCGGACTCGAACAAGTTGATCGCAAGCATCGGATCCTTGATGATTTTGACGTCGACTTCGTCGATTTTGACGTTCTTCCGGTCTGCGTACTCAGCGTTTTTCGCGAGTGTATAGCCTTGTTCGGCTTGATATTTTTTGAATGTGAACGGTCCGTTGTAGACGTTCGTCTTTGGATCTGTTCCGAACTGGTCGCCTTCTGCTTTGACGATATCTTCCCGGACCGGCATGTACGTGCCGAACGTCGTCATGCTGAGGAAGTATGGTGTCGGGCGTTTCAGTTCAATTCGAAGTGTCTCGTCGTCGACCGCTGTCGTTTTTTCGACTGGCTCGAGCAAGTAAGCGAACGGTGAGTTCGTTTTGATGACGCGCTCAAATGCATAACGGAAGTGCTCTGCTGTGACGGGCTTTCCGTCCGACCATTTCGCATTCGGGTCAAGCTTGAACGTATAGACTTTTCCGTCTTCAGACACGCTATGTGATTTCGCTGCCGCCGGAACAAGTTCGTTGTTCGCGTCGAAGCGATAGAGTCCTTCGTAGATTTGATTGAAGATGTTTGATGTGATGGCATCTGCCGGGTCAACCGACAGGAGGTCGTAACTCTCCATCGTATGCAGGACTTTTTTGTCCGCTTGTTTGTCTTCTGCTGGTTCTGTCGTTGCACATCCTGCTAATAGGACTGCCGTACTCGCCGCTGCGATCAATGTCTTTTTCATGTGTAATGCCTCCTGAGAAATATGATGAGCGTTGGATGATTCGGCATACCTTGACGTACAACAAAAGGCGTCCTCTACGCATAGCTAACAGCTAATGCATAGAGGACGCCTGTATCCGCGCGGTGCCACCTCTGATTGAGACGAAAAATCGTCTCCACTTGTCGCTGGTCCAACAACCAGCTAGCCCAGTAACGGGGGCAACCGTCCTGTCTACTCGAAGGTTCAACAGGCTCTCAGCGGTCCATTCTCGTTCAGCTTACCGTGTCAGGCTCTCACCATTCCTGACTCGCTTGGTCGGCAGTGTTGACGATACTTACTCCGCGTCGTCGATGTAATTGATATGGCTTAACTTGTTGTTTACTTTACACGGCTTGTTTTTCGCTGTCAACGAAAAAAACTCAGAACGGATGGTCTTCTTGTTTTTCTTGTTCCCGACGGACCGGACGTGGTCGAATCGGTTCGACGTGTTTGACATGTGTTCGTGTAACGATTCGGTTACTGAGTGCTGCGTCCACGAGAATCGTGATTGCTGCTGCCATGTGTAAGAACATCCCGACGACCGGAATGACACCGACCGTTGATGCGACGATCCCAACGATGTTCCCTTTTGAGACATTTCCGGCACGTGCCGTCAATACGACGACGACGATGTGAAACGCCAGCATCAACCACAGGGCATTGTAACCTGAGAAAATAACGATTGAACCACCTAGAAGCGGAATCCCGAGCACCGCTTCCATTCCACCTGATACCCACTTCAACGTCCGCAATGAATCCTGTCGACTCTCCATGACGTCGCCTCCTCTTTTTTTCCATATGTCTAGTATACGACGGATTGCAGAAAAGGTTCCAACGTTTTTGTTTAGTTTCTGTAATAGTAATCATAAAAAAAGCAATCGACGAATGTACTCAAGTCTTGCTCCCTTTCCTCAGGCGAGACACAAGCCGCGACTCTTTCGCTTCAAGCAAAAAGCCGGGTCTTGTTTGTCTCTGACAGCGCAACTGCGCTTTTTCCTGTAGGAGTGGAGCACCTTGAGTGTCCAGCATGCACTGGAATATCCGTCAATCGCTCATTATTTTAAACCGCCAACACGTGGAACTGATAGCCACGATGGACGACGAATCCTGCCTCTTTATAAAGATCAAGTGCCCGGTCGTTATCCGTCTCGACGTCAAGCTCGAGTTGTGTCCGACCTGTCCGGAACAATGCTTGAACCATCAGCTTCAGCATCTTCTTCCCGTAACCATTACCTTGCGCTTCCGGACGAACCGCGAACGCATGGATGCTCGCTTGTGTATCGGAAGCAAGATAAGCACGGATGACGCCGACCGGTTTGCCGTTTGCGACACCGATGAACGTAATCCGGTCGTCAGATTCAATCGCTTGATAGATCGACTCTGCTTCTTCGTCCGTGTTCCCGAACGATTTACCAAGCGTCTCGACGATGAACGGACGGTCGTCTGCTGTCGCTTCGCGTAATTCGAAATCAGGATCGGCTTTTAAGAACAACTGCGCCTTTTTCAAGATCATGTTGTACTCCGTCATCCGGTACTCAGCACCTAACCCTTCGAGGACAGCTTGACCTGACTCACTTGCATCGTCAATGACGAACGTGAATGCTTCGACGCCTGCTTCCGTTGCCTGCGCACGTGCCGCTTCAACGAGTGCTGTGAAGATGCCTTGTTTTCGGTAATCCGGATCAACGAAGACATTCAATTCCCACTCCGTCGGTAAGTACGCGAATGCTTGTAAATATCCAATCAATTGCTCGCCATCATAGATTGCGAAATCGTTCTCGCCGACCCAATCGGCTGCGACCTTTAATTCAATGCCATCATGATCGTTGACACATTTTTCGAGTTGTAATACATCTGTTGTTTGTTTGACGTCTGTGACGTTCCATTCCATATTCATTCACCTCATTTTCAACTATACCGAACGAACAAAAGAAGCACTAGCAAAAGCTAGTGCTCATTGCAGTTTAAATGTCTTCATCATCTGCGGGACGTCCTTGACGATCAAGTTCTCGATCGCTTTTTTACCGACAGCACCTTTGACGGCTTCCGTCGGTAAGACGTAGTAGTACGTTTTGCTACCTTTCGTCCCGAGATATGTACCATATCCGATTTCACGGTCGAACTGTTTTTTCGAGAGCTTCTTCGGCTCGTAGTTCAAATTGACGAGCAACTGATCCGCGCCTTTGACTTTATAATAAAAGGCGAACGTACCACTTCGCGTGACAACACCGTATTTCGATTTGACCGTCTTGTTTTTGACAAGTTCGACTTTATCTTGTTGGATCGCCTTTTTTAACGCGTCCGTCGTCTTGACTGTATAGCCGAACGATTCGTTCGCGACGACCCCTTTACTATATGTCACGTTGCTTGCAGCAAAACCCGTCACCGGAGTCAGACATGCTCCGAGTAAGACTCCTGTCATTGCGATTCGTTTCATGCTGACTCCCCCTTAAAATGATCGATAGTAATGGATTCCCTTTTGTGAAATAGGTAAACTCTATTCTCGAAAAAGATTTGACGGAATTGTCTAAATTTCTTACGATAGGGATAACGAAACGAAATGGGGTTAAAGCGATGACTGAACAAGAACAATTAACGCAAGAACAGCTCGATAACTTGCTCAAGAATGCGTTTGCAATGCAGGTTCCGATCCTCGAGAAGTTCATGAAGGATACACACGATCGTTATGCACTCGCAACGACGTCGTTCAAGCGTGACATGGAAGCGATGAAAGAGACGGAATGGCATCAGTTCTTCGCTAGTAAACTGTTACCGCACTTCTTCCTCGAGCACCTCGGATTCGGTGCATCGTTCCGCTTCAACGGACACGACAAGGAAGTCGATCTTCCGGAAAACGTCGTGCCGGTCCGCAATGATGCCGATGAGCAAATCGATAAAGTCGTCCTTGGGGTCAAAAAGGCGATGCAAGACGAGCACATCAAGAACCACGATCTCGTCGCGAACTTCTATAAGGAAACACTCGAACTCGCGTGCCAAATGGGTAGCCGTGTCGGGATGAGCGATGAGTTCTATACTCTCGTCAAACCAAGTCTCGTTCATGCGAACGAAGGCGAATGATCTTTAACTTTTACCAACATTAATAGGAGAACAGCTTCTGTGTGATACGGAAGCTGTTCTCCTTTTTCGTGTGCCTATTCCAGAACGAAGTAGCTCATCCGCGACTCCTACAGGAAAAGAAAGTGCCAATAGCACTTTCGTCAGGGACTAGTAAGACCCGGCAGATGGCACGGAGTGCAAGATGCCGCGGCTTACTCCCGCCTGTGGAAAGCAAGGATGACGGAATCGTTCGTCAGAATCCTCTATCATTCTACCCCATCAAAACCGAACGTAGAACACCGCTCCTCCACCACTTCGGTCGCGAACACCATAGTCGAATTGATGACTATCAAGAATCATCCGACTGATCGCAAGACCCAGTCCATGTCCGGCACTGCCTTCTTGTTTGACGTAGACGTCCCAGATCGTCGCTCGGTCTTCTGCCTGAACTCCCGCGCCTTCATCTTCAACTGTCAATTCGTCATGCGTTAAGCGAACGGTGACCGTCCCGCCGACTGGTGAAGCAAAACGGGCGTTCATCAGGAAGTTGATCAAGACGCGTTCGAACATGCGTGGATCAAGTGACTGCCTAACCGGTTGCAGCTCGGTCGTAAGCGTCAGCCCTGCTTGCGTGAACGTCCCGCGCAGGCGTTCATTCGTCATCGACACGAGTTCATCGAGTGCCACATCTGTCCTTTCTAGCGGCATCCGTCCACCAGCAAGCTTCGAATAAAGCAACGTCTCATCAATCAGATGACCGAGTCGATCCGTCTCCTCGATGATGCTCGTCGTCACGTCGGGCAGTTCAGCGACGGGAATGACACCTGCTGCCAGTGCCTCGGTCTCGTTTCGAATGATCGCGAGCGGCGTCCGCAAGTCATGGGTGATGCCGGCAATGAACGTCTTCTGTAGATGATCCTTCTGTTTGAGTTGCGTCTGCATCTCGTCGACCGCGTCAATCAACTCCCCGACTTCATCCTTCGGTCGCGCCGGCAGGACGACGTCCGTTTCGCCAGCACCAATCTTTTGAGCAACGGATCGAAGCGTGACGATCGGTCGTGTCAGGTGTCGTCCCATATAGTAAGCGAGTAACGATGCGAGTAATAGGGTCACGAGTAACGCGAGTCCGATCGCGAGATAAACACCACTCAGCGCACTACTCGCCAGTGGTGCTTGTCGGACCGTCGTGATGCGCGTTCCGTCAACCGTCAACTGATACGTCAGCAACCGTTCATTTTGCACTTCAATGACATCTTCCTTCTTGAGATTATCAAGAAGTGGCAACCGCCCCGCCGGTCCGCGCGCCCCAATCCGTTGCGTCAACCCGTCGGTCGTCAAAAACCCTTGAATATCACGCGGTATCGGCGTGTCGGCTTCAAGCGCTTGTTTAATGATGTTCGCTTCCCGGGCGAGTTGATCGTACCGTTCGCCTTCTGCGAATCGATTGACGAGAAACGCCGTCAAGACGAAACTGAGGATCCCCATCACGAGCAGCGGACCGACGACAGCGTATAAGAACTTACGTATCAAAGGACGCCGTTTCATTCAATCGCCTCCAATCGATAGCCGACCCGGTGGACCGTCTTCAATTGTTGTTTAATGACAGGTAACTTATCCCGTAATTGTTTAACGTGTGTATCAACGGTCCGGGTATCGCCACCAAACGCGTACCCCCAGACGTCATCAAGAATCTGATCCCGACTCAGTGCCTCCCCGAGGTGTTCGATGAAGTAAAGCAACAGTTCGAATTCCATTTTTGCGAGACTGATCGCCCGCTCACCTGTTTTGACTTGGCGTCCCTTCTCATCGATCGTCAAGTCACCGAACGCATGGCGAGCGACCGGACGGACTTTAAGTGCCCGTTCAAGCCGGATCGTCAATTCTTTCAGGACGACCGGTTTGACGAGATAGTCATCGGCACCGAGTTCGAGTCCGAAGACGCGATCATCGGCCTCGCCGCGTGATGTCATCATGAAGACGACCGGTGGCTGAACTTGTGATTTGATACTTGGTACAAGTGACCAACCGTCCCCGTCCGGTAAGCGGACGTCGATCAAAACGGCATCAAACGCTCTCGTCAGGCACTGTTTCGCCTCTGCTAACGAACCGGCAATCGTCACCTCATACGCATGGTGCCGAAGGAAACGTGCCGTCACCTGCGCTAATTTTTGTTCATCTTCAATCAATAGTACGTTCATGGTCATCCCTCCACTCTTAGTGTAGCGCCTTTTTGCCTACATTTGCCTTTCTTCGCAGTTTCTTTGCAACTTCCTCACAACTTCTCTTTCGTGACCCTCTACCATAAAAGGTGAAAGGAGTGATCATCCCATGACATTCAAAAAACAATGGATCACTGCATTGACAATTAGCGCATTAACAGTCGGAGGCGCATCAGCATACGCTGCGACGAACGACGACTCGAGCACGACAAAACAAGCGAAACACGGGCACCACTTCGAAGGTATGAAAAAACATGATATGACGCTACTCTTGAAAAAATTGAACCTGACACAAGCTGAGGCAGATGCTGCCCGGGAAAAAGGGCAATCAATCGCCGATCTCGCAAAAACAAAAGGAATCTCGTTCGCTGATTACAAAAAAGCAGAACTCGCAGCAGCGAAGGAGCAGCTGGCAAGTCTCGTTAAATCAGGCGACTTAACGCAAACGCAAGCAGACGACATTTTGAAGCGTCAAACGGAACGGTTCAGTGGCGTCAAGAGCTACGCTGAACTCAAAGACAAGATGCCGATGGGTCGCCACGGTGGACCAGGTTTCTTCAATGAATCATTGATTGCTGACGTCCTGAAGGCACTCGGACTGAGCCAGTCGAAGTTCGACGCAGCGAATCAATCGCTTGCTGCTTATGCGAAGGCACAGTCGATCAAGTTCGCCGACTATAAAAAAGCATTGCTTGCGGCGCAGACAAGTGAACTCAATCAACTCGTCAAAGACGGGAAGATGACGAAAAAGCAAGCAACGGAAATCAAGTCTCGACTGACAGAGGAATATAAGGATGCAAAGAGCTACGACGATCTTCCGGATCGCGGCGAACACGGTAAGCGTGGCGACCATGGACCGGGTGGTGTCTTTGGTGATTCAACATCCGCAATTTTAAAAGCACTTGGACTCGATGAAGCGAAATTTAAAGCTGCAAAGCAATCATTACCTGAATTCGCGGAAGCGAACAAGATCGCTTACGCCGATTTCGAGAAAGCCGTCCTGACAGCTCAAACTGCTGCGATTGATCAACAAGTCAAAGATGGCAAGCTGACAGACAAACAAGCGAAGCAGATCAAGGAACACATCCAGTCTCGAGCGGATGAAGTCTCAAGCTACGCTGATTTGAAGAAAGGACCAGCACGCGATGGTGGTCATGGTCGAGGACACGGACCTGGTCCGGACGGCGACATGCCGGGCGCACCGGATCAAGGAACGGATACCGATCCAAATGCCAGTGACACGTCCGTCGATTTAGCGATTTAAGGATGAGACCGAAGCTCTTTCATGAGAGTTTCGGCTTTTTTGTGTTCGATTTAGGACAGATGTCTTTTAATCATGATTTTCATATACTGGTTCACTTTTTTGAAAAATAAGTCTATTCCTTGAACGAAGGTTGCAATTTCCATTTCCTACACCCGATACTAGTAAAGAGAACGCTAGTATTGTAAGGAGGTGACGTGGATGGCTTTTCATGAAGCGATGAATCGGATTCGTCAATCCGACACAGCCCCACTCTATATCGGTGGACTGGAAGTGTCCCGTCCGGAAACGGCGGAAGCCTTCTTTCAGCAACAGACAGATGCAATCTTTTTATTCGATGCCTCTGGAACGATCATCTATTTCAATGAACAGTTACCAGACATGCTCGGCTATTCCGCTGAGACGCTCTATGAGCATTTCGCTGTGTTCAATCCGCCTGATCAGATTGAAGCGGTGACTGCCTTTTTCACGCGTGCCTTAAACGGTGAGACCGTTCATTATACGGCGCAAGGACTTCATGCTGACCAACACCGGGTCACATTAAAGATCACGAACATGCCAGTCGAACAAGACGGACAAGTCATCGGTGTCTACGGAGTCGCACGCGATATCACACGTGAAAAACAACTCGAAGAAGATGTCTCGTCGATTCGTTCTCAACTTGAACTGACGGAACAGATTCCGGAACTCGTCGTCTTTCACTTCGACGTCAACACACAAACAATCGAGTTTTCTCCCGCTTTATTGCATTTTTTAGGTCTTTCAGAAGTCAACGCGACGACGCTTGACCAAGGACAGTTATTTAGTCGGATTCATCCACGTGACTTCGATCCGCTCCGGTTCGAGATGGAACGTTTGATTGCGGGTGAAAAGGAACGTTTTGAAATGGAAGTCTCCCTGTTGACCGCTGACGATACCTATCAGCTGTTGCGCTTGAAAGCCTTTCATCGTCCACATCATCCAGATCATCTATCGGTCGTCCTCTATGATTTATCGGAAGTCGACGAAGCGCGACGTCAACTCGTCACGGAACGGGCACAGGCACGTGAAATCTACGAAGCCGTTAATGCCGCGATCTCACAAATCGACTTGTTCTCGGGACGAATCCTCTTTCACTCACAAGGTTTCCTGCACATCTTTGAAGAATTGCCGCAGGATTTAATTCTTAGTCGTGAGTGGTTGTTTGAACGGTTGGACGTCCGTGATCACGCGGCGATGAAACAGTTCATTAGACGGTTAGTCGACGGTCAGGCGGGTACGATCCAGTATCGTCTTCACTTCCCGGATGGTCGCGTCAAATGGATCGAGGACCAACAGATCCCGGTCTTCCAACTAGACGGCACGATTGCTTACACAAATAGCATCATGCATGACATCACGCTTCAAAAAGCGTACGAGGAACAATTAAGGCAGCTTGCTTTGCGTGACGCCGTGACACATCTGCCGAATCGGCAAGCACTCATCGAGACGATTGACGCGTGGCAAGAAAAGAATCAATCGTTCTTCGTCCTCACTGTCTCCTTCAACCGGATCGCTGAGATCAACAACGCCTTCGGACACGGTTCCGGTGATCAGTGGCTACAAGGAACGGCAGCCTTATTACAACAAACAAAACCGGACGAGACGTTTCTCGGGCACCTTGGTGGCGATGAGTACTCCTTGCTCGTACCGACGAGCTATAAACAGGACGTGACGACATGTGCTGAGGCACTACTCGACTTATCGGAAACACCGATCTCGATCGAACCGTATGCCTTGTTCGCGCGAATCTCGGTCGGGGTCAGCCGATATCCGGAAGACAGTACGGACGCTGTCGAATTATTGAAGCATTCCTATACCGCCTTACGTCGCTCACGTCGTGAAAACCACAGCGCGATGCACCACTACGCATCGAATCTTGATATCGATTACTACCGACGCTATCGTCTTGAGCAGGACTTGCATTATGCGATTGAGCGTAATCAACTGTTCCTCGAATATCAGCCGAAAGTCGATAGCTGGACCGGAAAAATCGTCGGTCTCGAGGCATTGATTCGCTGGCAACACCCGGAATGGGGACGCATTCCCCCGAACGATTTCATTCCGCTTGCTGAAGAGAGTGCCTTACATGTCGCAATCGGGGACTGGGTCGTCGAGACGGCGTGTCGTTCGATGCAACACTGGAAAGCAACAGGCGCAGAGCTCGTTCCGATTTCCGTCAACGTCTCACCAAAACGATTCTTGATTCCTGGTTTTGAACATCATATCGAGCGGATGCTATCGACGTATCAGCTCGCACCTGAATTACTTGAACTCGAAATCACGGAAGCGGCCTTGATCATGGATGACCCGATGACGAGTCGGACGCTTGAATACGTCAGTCGGATCGGCGTTCGGATCGCACTCGACGACTTCGGGAAAGGCTATTCCTCGATGGTCTATCTGCAACGGTATCCGATCAACGTCATCAAGATTGATCGACAGTTCGCAACCCACATCACGGATGACGCCAAAGCCCAAGCGATCGTCAAAAGTATTCTCTACATGGCAGGTGAGTTCAATCTAACGGTCGTCGCAGAAGGCATCGAGACACTTCGTCAGCTCGATACGTTCCGGACGCTCAATTGTCCGAGTATCCAAGGCTACCTGTTTAGTCGCCCGGTGCCAGCGGACGTCATGGAATCGTTCCTCTTGCGCGAGATCTTGTATCCGATCGAAGCCTGTTCCTTGTCGAGCGATACGGTTCCTCGCTTCTCTGTCTCAGGAAAGGTTCGCATGTTAACGCATCATGAACGACCATTCGAACTTCCTTTTTCGGACATCGAAGCCCATCAGACGAGTACGCGGGCGCTCTACTTTTCAACGAAGACACCGTTACCGTTGTCGGATGCGACGTTTGAGGTTCGCTTAAGTGAAGGATTACAACTCGTCACGTGTACGGTGACGATCACCGGACAGGAAGATGAACAATATATCGGCGAATACACGAATCCGACAGAAGCGGAACAGATCATGCGGTTCTTCCAGTCGTTACGTTATCGCCCTTGATCTCTCCACGAAGACGTTCACACACGTCTTCGTGCTTTTTTGTTATAGTAATCGTAAAGCGTTTTACTTCTGAAGGGAGGAATGGCATGCAGTCACCACTACCTACGAAACATCATCGCCGCTCTACGAAAGGTCAGCTCTTTCGACGATTATTGATGCTGACGATCGGTGCCATCATCTTCGCGCTTGGACTGAAAGGATTCCTTGTTCCAAATAACATCATCGATGGTGGAATCGTCGGGATCTCGATCATCGGCTCAAAAGTGACCGATACGACGCTCGCCTTATGGCTGTTCTTCTTGAACATCCCATTCATCTTCTTTGGCTACAAACAAATCGGAAAAACGTTCGCCCTGTCGACGTTATATGCCATCTTCGTCATGGCGATCGCAACAAAACTCCTCGAGCACATCGGTCCGCTGACGAGCGTGGATTTGCTCGCGACCGTCTTCGGTGGCTTGATTCTTGGAATCGGCGTTGGCATCGTCATCCGCTCGAGTGGATCACTCGACGGAACCGAGATTCTTGCTGTCTCCTTCAGCCGCTCAACGCCGTTTTCAGTCGGTGAGATCGTCATGTTCTTCAACGTCTTCATCCTCGGCGCCGCTGGCTTCGTCTTCGGTTGGGACCGGGCGATGTACTCGTTGATCACCTATTTCGTTGCCTTCAAGACGATTGATGTCGTCATCGACGGACTCGATCAGTCGAAGAGTGTCTGGATCATTTCGGAGAATTACGAAGAGATCGGTCTTGCAATCATGGATCGACTAGGTCGAAGCATGACGTACTTAAACGGAGAAGGTGCCTTCACCGGCGACGGTAAAAAAGTCATCTTTTGCGTCATCAGTCGCCTCGAGGAATCAAAACTCAAAGACATCGTCCGTGACTTCGATGAACAAGCCTTCATTGCGATCGGCAACATCCATGATGTCCATGGCGGTCGCTTCAAGAAAAAAGATATCCATTAACCGAATGAAAGGAAGGAACACGGGTGTGGAAAAAACATCGTAAGAAAATCATCGGTGGCGTGATCGTCATCGTGACGCTTGCTGTCATCGTCGTCATCGGGATTTCCGGTTATGTCGGCTCCTCGTTGACGCAACCGGGACGAGAAGCCTTGACGACGACACCAAAGAAAGCGGAAGGACTCGACTATGAAGACGTCACCTTCCGCTCCTATAAAGACCGGACACGTTTGTCCGGCTGGTGGATGCCAAGTGAGGATGCAAAACTGACGGTCGTCTTCGCCCACGGTTACGGCAAGAACCGGGAGCAAGAAGATGTTCCGATCTTCCCGTTATTCAAGAAGTTCCACGACGCGGGCTATAACGTCCTGACATTTGATTTCCGCGGGTCCGGTGAATCGGACGGAAAACGTGTCACAGTCGGTGCAAAGGAACAAGATGATTTGCTGACGGCCGTTCGCTACGCGAAGTCACGGTCTTCAAAACCAGTCGTCCTCTACGGTATCTCGATGGGCGCTGCAACATCACTCGTGACCGCTCCAAAGGCGGACGTCGTCGGCGTCATCGCCGACAGCCCGTTTAGCGATCTCGAGAACTATCTCGCAACGAATCTGCCTGTCTGGAGCGGATTACCGAACTTCCCGTTCACCCCGATCATCCTGGAGATCACGCCACCTCTGACAGGCCTCAATCCAGAACGGGTGAAACCGATTGAAGCGGTTCGACGGATCGAGTATCCGATCCTGTTGATCCACGGGAAGGACGACGATGCGATTCCGGTCACGGAAAGCATGAAGATTCAAAAGGCGGCACCGCGCTCCGAGCTCTACGTGACGGAAAATGGTGGACACGTCCAGTCGTATGCGCACGACCGGAAAGCATATGAAGAGAAAGTCATGACGTACTTGTCAGATCTGCATTGATGAAAGGAGATTGACATGCAACAGTTATCGTTGTTCCTGACCTTTTTCGTCGCACTGATAGTCATGACAATCGGACTGCTCGTCTCCCGCCGTGCCGGCTATCGTTTACCGTACGGACGAACGATAGCCTTGATTTGGACCGGCTCTGCCCTAATCGGACTAGCTCTTTACTTATTACGTTAAACGAACAGCCGCTCGCTTCCTTGACGGAAACGAGCGGCTGTTGTTTGTGCTTATCGTTTTAGTACGGCAGCGCCGACAATCTTCAAGACTTCCGGACGACTGAGTTTCTCTTTCCCTTTTGCAAGGGCATCCAGCGTTCCATGTGCGAGTGCAAGTGGAATGTGACAGAATTCATAAATCGTCGTCTCCTTCGGAATGGACGCAAGGTAAGCATCGGCTTCTGCGAGATTCTCGCGCGCATAAGCAAACATCGTATCCGTCGTCCAACCAGGTGGGAAGTAACCGACACCACGCTCCGCATCCTCCTGTTGGTTACGCAGGATGTTGACGGCTTGTAAACCACGACCAAATCCGATCGCTTGCTGTTTATCAGTGACGATACCAGCCTTCCAGTACCAGATGTCGGATAACATGACACCGACGAGTCCGGCGACATAATACGTA
Organism: Exiguobacterium sp. s143; assembly: GCF_018618895.1. NCBI lineage: Bacteria > Bacillati > Bacillota > Bacilli > Caryophanales > Exiguobacterium > Exiguobacterium sp. s143. The sequence goes on from NZ_JACSMX010000001.1 coordinate 1,231,210, forward strand.
TACTCGTCAAGATCCGCTTCCGTCTCGACCGTCCAGTCACGCTCTGCCCAGACAGCCATCCCTTCTGCCATCTCCGCCGTCGAATCGAGGACCTTCGGACGAATTGCGGCCGGACAATAGGCGATCCACTCCGGTAGACGGAGTGTCACTTCCGGTAGGTGCGCCGTGTAGGGCGCAATCAACTCGAGATAGGTCGTAGCGGAGAACGTGCCCCGCATCAATAACGCTGTCTCGCGAAGCAACATCGTCTTGACGTCCGTCGCCAAGTCCTCATGGTCTTCAATCTCATCGATGGCACGCATGCATAGATAAGCAGCACCGACCGCTTCCTGTAAGTCTTGCGATAGTCGACTAATCGGGATATAGAAGGTGCGACTCGTCGCTTTTAATACACGGTTCGCGTCTTTTTTCAGCTGCTTCGTCTCATTCATTCCTGACAACTCCCTCTTTGGCTCAAAAGGTTTCTTTTCTCTTCATTACTATACACGATTCAACGCGTTTCAGCATTTGTTTCATGATAAGAAAGACTCCCTTTGCAGCACATTCGGGCAAAGGGAGTCTTTTCGTCCTCGTTTAAAGCGCATCGTTCATTAAAAAGATACGTTCCGATGACATTCAAATGGAATCATTTTTCCTGTTGTTTCAAGAGTTGTCCAATCAATCCAGTACTACGGGACGCTTCCGTATTCTCCTCTTGGATCGACAAGTAGACTTCCTTCCGGTGGATATCAACTTGCCGTGGCGCCTTGATACCAATCTTGATTTGATCGCCTTCGATTGCAAGAATCGTCAGTTCGATGTCGTCACCGATTTGAATCGCTTCTCCCGTCTTTCGTTTAAGTACGAGCATCAGCGACCACCTACTTCCGTCAGACTACCGATCAGATGACGATTCGTGTATGAATCGTCTAGGATGATTTGTTTTGCGAGCCGTTGTTTCGTCTCCATGACGAAAGGTGCTCGTAAGTTCGTCGTCGACGTCGTGAACGGATCCCGTAATGTGACCGTCGTATAAACGGCGACTTGCGCCGTATCCTCGATTCCGAGTTGCTCTTTTGCTGCCTCCGGTAACTCGAAGACATATTCCGGATCAATCCAGAACGGGTTCGTCACGACGAAGGCACACTCCGGCTGATCAATCGATTGAAACGACCAGAACGGGACCCCTTCTCCGAACGGGAGCAAGATGAATCGTTTTGCTTCCGGAAAACCTGGTAATTCGGACGCGAAGGTGATGATTTCCGTCTCGTCAATCGTAATGGTTCCAAAAAAATCCGTTTCGATCTGCATGTCGTTATCCTTCCCCATCGAATATGCCGCCAACCGGCCACATATTCAGTTGATTTTGTTCTTGTAGATAAATGTCGACCTGACCTTCTTTCACAGTCAGTTCCGGTCGATGCGTTTCAACATCGATTTTCGGACGATTCGCGGTATAACTTAGTCGCACCTCAGCCGGTGTATAGGTCGTCTTGACTCGATCGAGGCTCCGCGGAATGAATCCGAGGGTCGTCACTTCAGCAGGTGGTGTATCATTGGCTTTCGCAATCCGCGCGACAGTTCCACCGCCCTGCTCGATTCGCATCAGTTGATCGCCTTCAGAGGATCGTCTCGCAACAGCTTCCTGCCCTTTTTGTCGTCCATAAGTAGCATACTGCCGAACGGATTCGAGCGCAGGAACGCGCCCCATCTCGATCCAGGCTTGCGTCGAATCGATCTCAAGGCGCGCCGCGACGGTTTCAATCGATAGTTCCCCACGTGGTTGTTCGATCGACAGGGAGGCAGGTGTCTGCTTCTGCTCGATTTGCGGACGCGTGATGTTCATCCCGATTCGTGCCGCCGTCTGACGTATTTCAAGATGCGGAAGATTCATCTGCCTTCACCCCTTATCGTAGGAAATCGAGTAATGTCGGCTGAATGATTCGTGCCCCGGCGCTGAGTGCTGCGCGGTGTAACGTCTCGTATGACTTCAGCTCCATGATGACTTTTTCCGCCTCAATGTCTTCGTTATCCGACATGACCGTCTTCGCGATGATTTCCTGATCCTCGAGCCGTGATGTGTTCAAATCCATCCGGTTGACCCGTGCCCCAAGATCAGCACGTGTCTCGACCGTTCCATTGACCATCTCATCGATATCTTTCAACATCCCGGATAAGGTAGCCCCGTTGTTATCAGCGTTCGTTCCAAGTGCATCGTAGACTTTTTTCAACGTTTGGAACGTTTCCGGTCCAAAGACGCTGAGTGGTGAAATGTTAACTTGGACTTCGATACCAGAAGAAACTTCATATTTGATGGATTCCGTCTCCTTACCTGTCGGATCACCATCCGTGAAGACACCGTCAACAGGACCAGTTGTACTCGCTAAGTAATCACGCAATCCGTCCATCGAGACGAATGCCGTATCCGTCTTCGTTCCGTTGAAGATGCCTTTTTCATTGTATTTCGTATTCGCGAGCGTCCCAATGTGTTCAATCAATTGACCGACTTCGCTCTGGATCGCTTTACGTTGTGTAGCATCATACGTATCCGTCGCCGCTTGTGTCGTCAACTCACGAATCCGACTCATCGCTGATGTGACTTCGTTAAGGGCAGAATCCGTCAAGTCCATCCAGCCCGTTGCTTCGTTGGCATTTTTCTTGAACTGTTCGACTTCTCGTACTTCCGTCCGGTAACGCACGCCTTGCATCGCAACGACCGGATCCTCAGACGGACGTTGAATCTTCTTCCCACTGATCAATTGTTCCTGAAGCGTGCTCAAGCGCTGATAGCTTGAGGATAAGTGCCCGATATTCGTTTTTGTCAACATCGTTTGTGTTACTCTCATCTATTCATCACCGTCCTACGAGTCCCATACCGTTGATGATTTTATCAAGCATCTCATCGACGGTCGTAATATTTCGTGCTGCTGCATTATAAGCGTGTTGATACTGAATCATCATCGTCATCTCTTCATCGATCGAGACGGCAGACATCGACATGCGGCGCTGATCCGCACTTTCCATCAAGACAGCAGCACTCTTACCAAGGCGTCCGACCTGATCGGTCGAGACCGCCATATCGCCGATGACGTTTTGATAGAACGAGCCGATCGTCGTCGTCGTTTTCGACTCCGTGAATTCGATGCTCGCTGTCTTCATCTTCGCCAGTTTCAATGCCCCTTGACTATCCCCGATGTTACCGTCCGTCGACGTCGCGATGTTATCAAGACTAGCCTTGATGTCCGAACCGACGGAGATCGTTGCTGCCGTGATGTCACCGCTTGTTGATGCGAAGAAGGCATTTGATCCCGCTGTACCATCTTTCTTCAAGTTCGTCGCATGCGCAGCGTTAAAGGCATTCGCGAATGTCTTTGCCATCTCATTGAGTTGACTTTCCATCTTGACGTATTCCCCGACGGCTTTTCCGTCTCGCTCTTGCCCGTACATCTCAATTAGTCCTGATAAACGTCCTGTTGAGAAGCCGCCGAGCTGATCGAACGTATACGTCTGTGTCTCAGACTTAAAGCCGGTGTACAGTCCCTGTTCGTTCGTCGTGAACGTCAGTGTGTCCGCTTTCGGTAAATCGGAGTCGACAGCAAGCAGCTTGTCCCCGTTCGGAAACTTGATGTTGACGTCGATGCGCCCTTCCGCATTGCGCAACGCATTCCCCATCTGTCCTGTTTCGATCGCCTGAGCATCTACTGTCACTTTTTCGAAATCGACATATTGAGCAAGCTCATCAAAGTAACGATCTCGTTCATCGTAGAGTGCGTTTGGTAAAGCACCAAGCGGTTCGACAACGTGGATTTCCGTATTGATGTTATGGATTTTTTGTAAGAGGTCGTTGACTTTTTTCGTCGAGACCTCGATTTCACTTTTTAAGTCTGTTTTGACTTGATTGATCGCTTTTGCCATGTAATTGAAGGTCTGCGTGAGAGTCTCCGCCTTTTGTCGGACGACACTGCGTGCACCTGAATCTTGCGGATTCGTCGACAAGGTCTGGAGTGATTCCCAGAATCCATCGAATGCTTTTGCAAGACCGGTGTCAGACGGTTCATTGATGATATCTTCCATCCGCCCGAATGCCGCTTGTTTCGTACCGTAATAAGAGACCTTCGTCACTTCATCCCGGTACTGCTTATCGAGCATGACGTCTCGAATTCGCTCGAGCATTTCTCCGCGGACCCCAGTTCCGACTTGTCCATTTCGTCCAGATCCAAGTGAAATCGAAAGTTGTTCCGTCGTTCCCATGACGAGACGCTGGCGAGAGAATCCTTCCGTTCCGGCGTTCGCAATATTATTTCCAGTCGATTGCAGAGCCCACTGGTTCGTCGTTAATGCCCGACGTCCTGTCTCAAGCCCCATGAAAGTCGATCCCATCCGTATTCCTCCTTACGCGTTTCGATTGAAGTGTGTCTGGTTCAGTGCGGACTGTCCGTATGTGAAGTCGTCCGCTTCTGGAATCAAGAGTTGGAGATGCCAATCCAAATAATACAGGGATTGCTCCAGCAACTCCGCGTTTAGTGTGTTGAGCTGTCGCAATTGACCGATCGTCTGCAACAACGTTCGGAGTGAGTCGACATCTTCCGGATGCGTCGCGATCCATTCCGTCATCGTCACGCTCCCCATCAGTGCGAGCCGCTCTTGTTCTAGTCCTTCGATCCGTTTGATATGTACGGGTTCTTCTTTAACGATTTCAGACAAACGACGCATGTCATTTGCAATCAAGACTTGCTTCTTTTCTTCTGCGAGCGCAAGTAAATGAGCATGCGCCTCGTTGAGCTGATTGATGAGTTGCATTCGGTTTCTCCTTCCGAATTGAAAAGGTTCCATTCATATAAAAAACGACCCGCGCATCCGTGCCCCGAGTCGCCTCCATTGTCTACGATGTCCCGCTTACAGGTTCAAGAAACGTTCCGCGATTTTTTTCGCATCCGGTTTATAGGTTCCATCCTGGATCGCCTGTTTGAGGGATTCAATCTTTTCAGTCCGTGACGACTGTGTCTCGTTGAAACGCGCACGCGCTTCTGTAGAGATACTGACTTCATCCGGACGATTCGTACGTTGGTTTTTTGTTCCTTCTACTGATTGAGTTCTTTCGTACGTTTTGGGCATGTTCACCCATTTCGTAGAATCAATTCGCATGTGAACACCTGCTTTCTAGACTACAAGATTCTTAGTTCAAGTCCGATACGTCCTTGGTTTCGAAGAGTCAGAAGAGTCAAGCATCGCCTGGGCGAGGTCACGTCTTAAACGATCACGACATGTGGCACAAATCGTGCCTTCACGGGAGGGCTTCCCGCAACTCTCACACATGATTTCCATCTGGGAAATCTCGGAGATCAATAAACGCCCTTCCTTGATGTAACGGAAGACGGTATCTCGACTAACACCCGTTCCGATCTCGACATCTTTAGGTGAAGTTCGGATTTTTCGTCGTTCTCGCAGAAATTCGCGTACCTTCTCAAAATCCGTATGATCCTTTCGTATGCAATCAATACACAGTTCTGAAGATTGACGCACGACTAACTTCCCGCAAGATTTACAATTGATGACATCCATTTCCTTCACCTCACATAGAGTATCGGCAGGAATGTTACTTTCTTAAACACTTCGAAATAAAGTTACAGCAGAAATTTCTTTCGCTCCCGCTTCCTTGAGGCGAAACATCGCTTGGCGAAGCGTCGCACCTGTCGTATAGACATCATCGACAAGTACGATGTTCTTCCCCTTGACGTCATTCGTTACGCAAAACGGATTGCTACGCGCAAGTCGCGCTTGTCGTCCTGCCTTACTTTGTTCTGGACCATCCAGACGACTTAAACATGGAACGATCTTTCCGCGCATCCGACGTGCAATCAGCTCCGCTTGATTGAAACGGCGGTCTGAGAGACGTTCCGTGCTTAACGGAATCGGCACAAGAATTGCTTGCTTGATTTTTACCTTCTTCAAGTCATCGGTAAACATCTCAAGCAACGCAGTATCACCGAGAAACTTGAAGCGATACATGAAATTCTTCGCTGCATCATTGTATAAATAAAGAGGTGCTGTTTGGAGCGTCAACCCTTGTCTTCGCCATTCTGCGCAGTCTGAACAGCGCACTGGACCCGGCTTTCCACAATCGACACATTCCCCTCTTTTTACAAACTTTATTTTACAGGTCGGACAGGTCACTTGCCTAGTCCAGAGATTTCCGAGTTCCCAACTAGGTAGATAGACCTCTTGACAGAATAGACATCGATTCATGGTTGCACAGCATTTGCTTTCTTGATGTGATGGATCGCTTCGTACATCGCATCACTCCGGTCATTGGCGCAAAATAAAATGTCACCATCCGGGTATGCCGACGATCGTCCGACTCGTCCGCTGATTTGAATCAGGGCTGCCGTACTGAACCCTTGATCAGCATCAAGAATCGCGACTTGAACGTTTTCGATCGTCACACCCCGCTCAAGAATCGTCGTCGTCAGTAAGATTCCTGTCGACTGTCGAAAACGCTGGACCTTCTCGACTCGTTCCGAGTCTGCAGCATGGACGGTCTCGACGTCATAGCCCGCTGTCGCGAATCGATTTTGCCATCGCTCGAGCTCCGCGATCCGTGAGACGAAGACGAGCCGTGGTACAGCATTATGACGCGCCAACCAATCGAACACGATCTGTTCGCTATACGGTACGACGAGCTTTGGGACCGGTAACGGATAGCCATGATAGCGTCGCATCAGCCGAACCGTCGGAAACCGTCGATGCCAAAACGAAGGCGTTGCACTCAATAAAATCAGCGCGGCATCTTTCGTCATCGCGCGCTTGACGTATCGATGTAACGTCCGGTCGAGCCGGTACGGAAACGCATCGACCTCATCCAAAAAGACGACGTCGAAACAATTCCGATAATGAATCAATTGATGTGTCGTACTGACCGTGATGTCCCCTAGCTCAAGACGATCCGACGAACCACCGTACAAGGAGACGATGGAAGTGTTGGCGAATGCCCGCTTCAAATGTCCCGTCAATTCCCGGACGACGTCTGCACGTGGTGCCGCGACAAGCACACGGCGTCCGCTAGCGAGAGCGTCTGCGATCCCCGGGAAAAGCATCGGTGTCTTCCCGGCGCCGCACACGGCATGGACGAGAAGCCGTTTGTTAGTTAGAACCGTTCGTTGAATTGCTTGAGCAACGCGTAGTTGCGCCGGCGTCAACGTCAATGGTCCATGTTGTGCCGGTGTCACCGGATCAAGTGCCCGCTGATCCGTCACGAGTCGTCCACAGCTTCTCAGTTTGCCGTAAGCGAGACATTTCCGACAATAATAACAGGCTTTGCCACATGTACAGTCCCCTCGCACTGGAAGCGCGCCACATCGTTGGCAACGCCATGTCACGGCTGGTCTGAATCGGTATGTCACTTGTGGTGTGTCTATCCATTCAACAGGCACGAGTCGTCCTCGAAGATCCATCGTCATCTCTCCTTTTCTGTTTCGTCTCTTTCTCGCGGACGTTCGGTATCTCCTTGTGAGCGTTCCACTACTCAACTTGAGCTTTTGACTCGCAGAATTCGAGGTAACGTCATACGTTACGGTTTCAACAGGCGTTTCCATATAGTCATCCATGATTTTTGAGGATTTTGACAAAACAAAAGCAGCAGGTATCCTCATGAAGAGAATCCCTACTGCTTCCGCTCTTATCTTATTCTGCTGCGTGATACCATGTGACACCGATTGCCCCTGGTCCGAGGTGTGTACCGATGACGGGTCCAAAAACACTCATCTCGATGCGTGCCTGCGGGAAAAGTGCCTTCAGTTCAGCAATCTCTGCCTCTGCTTTCGCAGAATCCTCGGCATGGATGACACCGATGACATAACCGGTACCGTCACCGCGAATATCTTCCTTCATCATTTCCTCAATCCGATTGACTGCCCGCTTAAACGTTCGAATCTTTTCAAACGGAACGATTTTTCCATCAACGAAATGAAGGACCGGCTTGATTTTCAGGAACGAGCCGACGAATGCTTGCGCGACACTTAAACGTCCTCCACGCTGGAGGTGTTCGAGATCGTCGACGACGAAATAAGCACGAATCTTTTCCTTTAACGTCTCAAGACGCTGGACGATCGTCTCTGCCGTCGCTCCTGCATCTCGCAAACGAACGGCTTCTTGGACGAGAAACGCTTGCGGCATACAGGAAATACGTGAATCGACTGGATGGACGTTGACATGATCCACCATCATGTTGATCGTATGTAACGCTTGGTACGTTCCGCTGATCCCACTTGATAGTGTAATACCAATGATATCCGTTCCTTCTGGCAACTGCTCGAACAACGACACGAGATCACCGATGTTCGGTTGTGAGGTCGTTGGGAGACTACCTGTCTGGATGCGTTCATAAAATTCCGCTACCGAGATATCGAACCCTTCCCGGTAGGCGTCACCGTCGAAGATGACACTAAGTGGTGCGACGTGCACTTGATGTTCTTCACAATAGGTAGTTGGCAGATAGGCTGTGCTATCCGTTAAGATCACAATCTGGCTCATCCGTGAATTTCCTCGCTTTTATAGTTCCGTCGTGACGCTGCCAAATGTGACACGCCACAATCGCTTTTAAGTGTAGCATTTTTTATTGGATAAAAAAAGAAAGACGGAAGCGGGAGCTCCTGTCTTTCGAGATATTAAACGACGACCCATCCACGACGGATGGATTCGACGACAGCACCGGTCCGGTCCGGCACATTCATCTTCCGGAGGATCGATGAAACGTGGTTCTTGACCGTCTTTTCACTGATGTATAACGTATCACTGATCGCACGGTTCGAGAAACCGTCCGCTAACAATTGCAAGACTTCACATTCGCGACGCGTCAAGACGTGGAGTGGTGCTTCCGCGACTCGTTTTTCAACAGGTTGTGACGCCATCGTTTGTTTCATCTTCATCAAACGACGGTATTCCTGCAATAAGTTCGGTGTGACTTTCGGGTGGACATATCCACCTTCGCGGTACACGGAACGAATCGCATTGACGAGTTCGTCCGTTGCCATTTCCTTTAAGAGGTAACCGACTGCACCGGCACCTAGGGCGTGCATGACATACGTCTCATCATCATGAATCGATAAGATAATGACACGTACGTCCGGATAGACTTCCATCAGACGTTTTGTTGCTTCAACACCGTTGACTTGCGGCATGTTGATATCCATTAAGACGATATCCGGTTGATGGGTTTCGACGAGCGAGATGACTTCTGCTCCGCTTTCCCCTTCCGCTACGACGACGAATTCTTCTTCGAAATCAAGAATTCGTTTAACGCCTTCGCGGAATAACTGATGATCGTCGACGATGACTACTTTCACTTGCTCGTTGTTCACAGTGTTTCCCCTCTCGCTTCGGATTCCTCGATTGGAATCTTGACCTTGATGACCGTACCTTTTCCGGGCTGCGTCTCGATATCGAATTCACCATCGATCAATTCGATCCGTTCACGCATACCAACGAGTCCGAATGACTCGTCGCATGATGCGACGATGGAATCGAAATCAAATCCAACGCCATTATCCTTCACGTGGATTCGTACGGAATGTTGATATTGTTCTATGATAATACGAATGTCACTCGCTTTGGAATGCTTAACTGCATTTTGGACGGCTTCTTGGACGATTCGGAAGACAGCAACTTCATACGTCGAATCGATCCGTTCACCGCCTCCTAGATAATTGAAGTGAACCGGAATATTCGAAATTTCTTGAATATGTCGAAGATAGCGTTCGAGCGTCGGAACGAATCCGAGATCGTCAAGCGTCATCGGACGTAAATCGTATATGATACGGCGGATATCGGCAAGTCCATCCCGAATCAACGTCCGTAAACGGTGAATCTCTTCAAAAGCTGCCTCTGCCCCATTATGCTGGTGAATCTTTTCAATCAAATCAGCCCGGATCAAAACGTGGGCAAGCGTCTGCGCCGGACCATCGTGCATGTCGCGCGACAAGCGGCGGCGTTCATTTTCGGCGGACTGGAAGACTTTTAGACCCATCTCCTGTTTTTGCATCGCCTTTTCATATTTTTCATTCATCATCTGCATATCGTCCGTCAAGAAGTTGAGGACGACCGAGACACGTCCAATCAATTGATCTGCCCGTTCAATCGTCTCATCGAGCTGAATCAGTCGGCGTTCGAGCTCATCGCGGCGCTTTCGGCAATTCATCTCATCTCGTTGATTGATGAACGATTCGAGTTGTAACGCGTTCGCTGTCTCGTAGGCCGACCGGACATCCTGTTCCGAGTAGCTGTCGAAGTTCTTACTGACGACGACGAGTCGCGCCTTTGCATCCTTGATATGGCGTTCGAGTCGTTCTGCTTCTTTTATATAGTCGTGCACCCGAATTTTCAGGTCGCGCAGTTCTTGCTGGATTTCGGCATATTGTTCGCGAGAACTTTCCGTGATCCGGACGATTTCTTCCCGACTCTCTTCTACGACGCCGATGATGTTCTGTACGATATCATTCAAGGATAGCCGCTCCCTCATCTCATTCGTCATGGTACTCCCTCCATTCCTTTCCAGTCGTCTACGGTTGTCTCTCTCTTGGAACGTCGTTATGCTAGAAAGAACTAGTTAACGAGGAGGACATTTTGATTATGACATTATCTAATTATTATACAGTAAAAGAAAACGGTTTCCACGAAATCATTATTCAAAAGTCTCGATTCATCACTTATTTAGCTCGCGCAACGACGGAAGAACAAGCCCAGGCGTTCATTTCCGAGCTGAAAAAAAAACATCACGATGCGAACCATAACTGCTCCGCCTACGTCATCGGTGAGCGTAATGAGATTCAAAAAGCGAATGATGACGGTGAACCAAGCGGAACAGCTGGTGTTCCGATGCTCGAAGTCTTGAAGAAGCGTGACTTACGCGATACGGTCGTCGTCGTGACACGGTATTTCGGCGGCATCAAGCTCGGTGGTGGTGGATTGATTCGCGCATATGGTTCGAGTGTCTCTGAAGCATTGAACGCAGTCGGTGTCGTCGAACGAATCGAGCATACCGTCGTTTCTGTCAATGTCGACTACACATGGCTCGGAAAGCTTGAGAACGAATTACGAGCGAGTGTTCATCCGATTGATCAGATCCATTACCTCGATCAAGTCCAGATCGACGTCCTCGTCAAGACAGCCGATGTCCCCGATTTTCTCGACTGGATGACAAACATGACGAACGGTCAAGCCAATTTGTCAAGCGGCTCTACTCGTTACCTCGAACGTGACATTATTTCCTGACCTGCTATACTGATTGTAAAGAATTTTAAAGTTTTTTAAAAATTCAGTTAAAGTTAGGAGTTAATAAAGGTGGAAGAGCGAACCCGCAGTAATAAAAAAAAGATAAAGAAAAAACGTTCGTGGTTCAAGGTGTTCGTGATCAGTTTTCTGGTCGTGCTCGTCGGTGGAGGTGCGACCTTCGCTTACGTCGCGTATAAGACGTTCCAGACTGCAAACGATGCGAATGTCGATTTAGCGCGCGGTGACAAGTCCGAGAAACGAGAAGCAGCCATTGATTTGACGAAAGATCACTTTTCCGTTCTGCTCGTCGGGACGGATGAACGACCTGGCGACACCTCATCCCGTGCTGATACAATGATTGTCGCGACATTCAACAAGGACGATCAAACCGTTGATATGGTCAGCATTCCCCGTGATTCACTCGTCGAGATCCCTTCTGTCGGTTACGAGGATAAAATCAATCACTCTTATGCCTTTGGTGGCATCGATTCAACGATTGAAACGGTCGAGACGTTGCTCGATATTCCAATCGATTATTATGCATCGATCAACTTCAATGGTGTCGTCGCGATCGTCGACGCATTAGGCGGCATCGATGTCGATGTCAAGTTACCGATCGATACACTCGACTCATCCGATAAGCGCAATGGCGTTAAATTGGAACCGGGTCAACAGACGTTGAACGGCGAGGAAGCACTCGCCTATGCCCGAATGCGTTATCAAGATCCTGAAGGAGATATTGGTCGGACAAAACGTCAACAACAGATCGTCGAAGCCATCGTTGATCAGTCGACATCGTTCGGTTCAATCACCAAGCTAAATACCCTGATGGACGCGACGGGAGACAATTTCCGGACGAACATGTCGTTGACGGAAGCGTTCCAACTGCAACCGTTCATCAAAAAAATCGGTTCCATCAACCGGATCGATCTTAAAGGAACGGACACGAAAATTAACGGGGTCTATTACTACCAGCTTGATCAAACTTCATTGGCTGACGCGAAGACGACATTGAAGGAACAACTCAATTTGCCAATTGATGAGACGACAGACAGCATCACGTCGGAGGCTGCAGATGATTCGTTCACTCCAAGCAACTGATCATGCGTCACTACTGGAAGTACAACGTCGCGCTTATCAGATAGAAGCCGCATTACTCAATGCGACTGATTTCCCGCCCTTACGCGAAACGATCGATGAGATCGACGTTGAAGCGCCGATCGGTTTCGTTTACGTCATTGATGACGACATTGTTGGTGCTGTTACGATTAATGACGGGACGATCACTCGACTCGTCGTGGATCCGCCATACTTCCGTCAAGGAATCGCACAATCTTTGCTGCATCACGTGATGGAGCGACATCACACAAGACACGTCATGACCGGTGCACGTAATCTGCCAGCGCTTTCGCTCTATACTCGTTTCGGCTTTTCAGAAGTCCGGCGCGAGTGGCGTAGCGGGATCGAACTTGTCTTTTTAACACGCACCTGACTTTTAGGAACAACAAAGAAGCAGTAGACACCGGGTCTACTGCTTCTTTGTTGTTTAGAAGAAAAGAAATCCGAGAGCGGCTCCGATTAACACGATTCGTAACGGCGACTGTTTATAAAAACGAAGTAAACAGAACAAACCGAAGGCAATCAAGAAATCAAGACCACTCTTGATGCTTGACGTAAAGATTGGATCATAAAGAGCGGCAAGCAAGATACCAACGACGGCAGCATTGACGCCGATCAACATGCGTCCGACTGCTTGATTCTTGCGAATACGATCCCAGTACGGTAAAACACCGATGACGAGTAGGAATCCTGGCAGAAAGATGGCGAGCGTCGCAAGAAGACCGCCGGATACACCAGAGACGATCGTACCGAGATACGTCGCGAACGTAAAGAGTGGTCCCGGTACCGCTTGTGCAGCAGCGTAACCAGCAAGGAACGTATCCGTGTTCATCAGCCCAGGTACGAGTGTCTGCTCAAGGAATGGCAAGACGACATGTCCGCCACCAAAGACAAGGGCACCAGCACTGTACATGATACTCGTCAGTTGGACGGTTCCCGTCGCAGATTGCGCGAGAAACGGTGTGACGGCAAGTAAGACGAAGAATAAGACGAGTGCTGAGATGCTAAGTAGGCGTGGTACGCGAATCGACAAGGATCCACCCGTCTCCGTCTCTTCTTTGAACCAGAAGAACGCAAGAAGACCTGCGAGCAACAAGACACCGACTTGCGCCAGTGGATGTGCAATCAAGAGTACGCCTGCTAGCGCTAGGAGCATCAACGTCATCCGTTTGACGCCTGTCGCAAGTTTCATTCCCATGCCAAGGACGGCGTCAGCAACGATTGCGACAGCGACGAGTTTCAAGCCATGAATGAATCCGGCTTCCGCGACATCGAATTGTGTCGCAAGAATCGCGAATAGAATCAAAGCGATACTCGATGGCAACGTAAAGCCGACGAAGGAAATGATCGCCCCTGCTACACCTCCACGGATCAGACCGATTCCCATTCCGACCTGACTCGAAGCGGGACCCGGTAGGAATTGACAGAGTGCAACTAAGTCAGCATAGGCTTTCTCATCAATCCATTTTTTCCGTTTGACATATTCCTCATAAAAATATCCGAGATGGGCGACCGGACCGCCGAATGATGTCAATCCGAGCTTAAATGATACAAGAAAGATTTCAATTAAACGATGCATGTTTCACCTCCATCCTTCATTCTACACAAAATATGTTAAGTTCCTGTGAACTTCAACGGTTTTTCTTTCCATAAGTCCCTTTTCGCCACAATTTCTCCATGGGACCTTGTGGATGAGACTGGAGATATCTGTTTGAAGCAATACCTTGTGCGATCAAAAGTAGGAAAACGAGTAACAGTCCTTGCCATAACGGTGCCGTTCCATGTTGTCCACTGAAGAAGACGAACACGGTAAAGACGACTGTATGCATCAAATAATTCGTCAATGCCATCCGTCCCAGTCCAGCAAACCATTGCATGCGCCCAGCACGAACGAGTAACGCAACGGCACAAGCATAGGTGATCGCAAGCGTGCGTCCTGAGAGCCAGACGTAAAATAGATTGATTGATCCGTCTGGTACGTCAGCATGTGCTTGTATGATTCCAGCGAACGATGGAAGTGTCAGTAGTAAACTAATCCCGAGCGTCCACCACAGGAAACGATTCGTCGGGGGCGCTGCGCTGAAGCGTTCCATCAAATAGGCTCCGATCAAGAACAGGGATAGAATTTCTGGCCAAATGACACCGGAATTCATGAGGGCTTCCGGTAATTGAACTGTCGCGTGATGCGATAAAAATCCGAGAAGATCGCGTGATGCGACGAACGACTGAAGTGTCTTATCCAGCTCGACGACGGGAGCGTCGCCAAATTGACGAGCCCCAAAGAAAATAAGTAGATAGAGCAGAATGGCATAGATTTGAAATGCTATCGCAAACAAGAATTTCGTGACCGGCTTTGTTTTGGCGAACAATAACAAAATGAAGCCCGTCAACGCATACGTATGTAAGATATCTCCCTGCCAGACGAGCAGGTGCAAAAGACCAATGATGAGCAGAATTCCGAGCCGCCTTGCGAAGATCGTCATCGGTAGACCACGTTGTCGCAACCGATCGATGAACAGATAAAAACCGGCTCCAAAAAGAACACTAAACAGGGTATAGAATTTCGTCTGGATGAAGAGATCGAAAATGAGACGAATCGATTGATCCATCTCCCCCATCATCGCATTCGGTCGATCACCGAGAAAACTCGGCATGTTGACGAATAAAATCCCGCATAATGCAAAACCACGCAACACATCCAAATAGACGATGCGTTGATTCAATGATTGATTCATTCCAACACTCCCTTTCTGAAAAAAGACCGCTCACACGGATGAGCGGTCTTTTTTGATATACGTTATTTCGATGTAAAACGTTCCAACAAATTCAACAATGGTCGATAACGTTCGCCAAGCAAACCGAGCGACTCGACGAGAATGTCAAGAACGAGCAATAACATGACGAGTGAGACGAGGGCACCGATCGAATTCGTCTGCGAGAATAAAATCGCCGTCATCCCGAAGATGGCGCAGAGTCCATAGATAACGAGCACGGCTTGGCGCATCGTAAAGCCGAGATCAAGCAATCGGTGATGCAGATGGGCCTTATCCGGCGCAAATGGTGGTTTTCCTTGCAATACCCGTCGAACGATCGCAAACAACGTGTCGGAAATCGGGATCCCAAGCAAAATGACCGGAACGGCAAGCGAGAACAACGTCACGTTCTTGAATCCAAGGAGTGATAACACACCGAGCATATAGCCGAGGAACAAGGCACCGGTATCACCCATGAAAATCTTCGCTGGGTAGAAGTTATGAAACAGAAAACCGAACGTACTCATCAATAAGAGAATCGCGACGATCGTCACGTAGACGTTTCCTTGAATGACGGCAAGACTGATCAATGTCAACAAGACGATACTCGAGACACCCGCTGCTAGTCCGTCTAATCCATCAATTAAGTTGACGGCATTCGTGATCCCGATGACCCAAAGGAACGTCAGCGGAACACTCCACCATCCGAGATATAACTGCTGGTCGAACGGTAGATTGATGAACTCGATCCGGATCCCACCGTTTAGGACGATGACGGCAGCAACGATTTGCCCCATCAGCTTCAAACGGGCATTAAGTTGGAATCGATCATCCAGTGCACCGGTCAAAATAATAACGAACCCACCGACTAAAATGTGCGTCGCGTACGGACTCGAAGGTTGTAAGATAAAATAACCGATCATGAAGGCGATATAGATCGCTAATCCGCCAAGTCGCGGCATGATTCGGACGTGTACTTTTCGCGCGTCTGGACTGTCAACGGCACCGACTGCAATCGCAAAGCGTTTCACGACGGGTGTGATCAGTAAGGCGGCGATAAAACAGACGATGGACGCAGTCCATAACATAGTAACATCACGCTCCTGCGCGAATTATATCATAAAAAAAAAGAGCCGACGAGCGGCTCTTACATGAAGATCGGTACTTCAGCAGCTGGATCATATGTATAGATACCGCGCCCGACTTTTTTAATGGCAGGGTTTGCCTGTTCGACTTTCGCCATCAATTGGTAGATGTTACTAATTTGGTGACGGTAACGCAATTCAAGCTCCATTTGGATGTCACGTGCTGTCATCGATTCACGCTCGCGCATTAAATCGCTGATTTGGTGCACGTAGACTTCTAGCGGGTACCGTTGGTTGACGCGACGTTGTTTTAACGGACGCTCATGCGTGACGGCGACTTCTTGCGAATGTTCTCCCGTTCCACGGCTTAATTCCGAGATCAAATACTCGGCACGCCGCTGTAAACGACGGTATTCCTCTTCGATTTCCATTAGTTCGCGGTAGATGTGTTCACTGTTACCCATTCCTTGCCCCTCTTTCCTTTTTTATACATTAATGTTTCAATCGTGTTTCATTTGTATGTATTTTGAAATATTTTAAACTATAATTTGTCTTGATAATATATAATTTCTTTAATTATTTAATTATCCTGTAATATTTTCATATCCTTACCGATAAATTGGCTACACCTCATATTAACAGAAAGGAATGAAAACGGAACATATAATTTCGATATTTAACTATTTTAATAATACTTAAGTTCTACTAATTCAATATATATCTTTCTTATTTTACCGAAAAGGAGACTGGAAATTTAATGGGCAAATTACCTAAAACACTTCGGACCGCGCTAGTACTTTCGTTGGTATCCGGTTGCTTCGCCTCTACTTCTACTGTATCGGCTGCTTCTGGTACAACCTTTACGAAAACTTCGTATCAGACGACAGATGCCTTGAATCTACGCAGTTCGAACTCGACGTCTTCTAAAAAGTTACTGACGATCCCGAAGACGACGAAAGTCACGTCGAGCTATCGAAAAGGCTCTTGGTATAAGTTGTCATATAAAGGAAAGACGGGATATGTGACCGGATCTTATCTGAAAAAAATCGAGAGTGGCACTTCTTTTTCGAAGACGTCTTATAAGACGACGGATGCGCTGTCCTTACGTAGTGCGGCAACGACATCTTCCACTCGATTACTGACGATTCCTAAAGGCGCCGGTGTACAATCAAGTTTCAAAAGCGGGAATTGGTACAAAGTGACCTATGCAAATAAGACCGGTTATGTTTCTGGTTCGTATTTAAAGAAAGTGACTACACCAGCCAAAACGACGGTCTATACGACGACGGATCGCTTGAATTTCCGTTCGTCTCCTTCGACATCCGGAAAAGTCCTGACGACGATTCCAAGTGGAACTGCCGTCAATTCCCTCGCCGTTAAATCGAATTGGCACACGGTCCAGTACCAAGGGAAAACGGGGTATGTCATGGGAACGTACCTGAAGAAAGGGACTTCCGTTCCTGCCTCGACGACTGGAAACGTCGATTATAGTGGTTCAAAGATGTATGTGTTGATCCCGTCAGGCAATAGTGTCGCGCTTCGTGCGAGCGCGTCGACGCTCAGTGGTCAAATCGCTCGTCTTGGACGCGGTACTCCTGTCGTCGTCACGAATTCGCGTCATCAAACGAAAGGCTTCGTCGCCGTCCGGACGGCAAGTGGTCAAAGCGGTTATGTCGATGCGACGTATCTGACGTTGTTCCAACCGGCACCATCGAATCGCCCACTTCTCGTTCTTGATCCGGGTCACGGCGGACACGACGCAGGTGCAGTTCGTTACGGCGTTACTGAACGCGACATCGTCCTTGCTGTCACGAAACAAGTTGCCGAGCGTCTTGCCGGAAAAGTCGATGTGACGATGTCACGCTATACGAACGACTACTATCCGTCACTTGGAGAGCGGAGTGCCCTTGCGAACAGTCATGCAACGACTGCTTTCGTCAGTGTCCACATCAATGCTTCAACGAGTACGCAAGCATACGGAGCAGAGACCTTCTACTATAAAGGCGCCTCTTCGATCAACCTCGCTCGTAACGTCCAACAACGCCTCGTCTCCTACGCGGGCATGCGCGACCGAAGCGTCCACTATGCGAACTACGCTGTCATTCGTGGTACGAAAGCACCGTCGATTCTAGCGGAACTCGGTTTCCTCTCGAACAGCGCGGATCGGGCGAAACTGACGAACGCATCGTATCAGTCACGTTACGCTCAAGCAATCGCAGACGGCATTCTCGCCTCACTTTAAATCAACGCCATATCAAAAAGGATCGCTCAGGGAAGCGATCCTTTTTGCATACACATAACTTTCAAGGAATGTCCTTCACCATCAGGGAATGGTTCAGACAAGGGAGCGACTAGCGAGGATTTGCTCAAGGGATAGCAAATCTGTCGAATCGACACGATAGTCTGCCTCATGGAGCGCCGACTCCGGTCCAACTCCGACGGCATACATGCCGGCAGCGTGGATGGCAGTAATGCCAGCTGTCGCATCTTCTACACCGATGCAACGGCTCGGTTCGACGTCGAGTGCTTCTGCAGCACGGAGAAACACTTCAGGGTGTGGTTTCGATTGTGCAACGGTCGCAGCGTCTACGATGTCATCGAAATAGTGTCGGACCTTTAGTGCCTCGACGACCATCAGCGCATTTTTAGAGGCGGACGCCATTCCGATCTTCAGCCCAGCGTTTCGGATTTCATCGAGGAATGCAGTGATTCCAGGAAGAAGATCCTGTTCAGAAATATGTTGGATCAATGTGACATAGTGTTCGTTTTTCTTCGCAGCAAGTGCTAGCTTCTCTTCCTCCGAAAAAGCGTTCTGTTTCCCACCAAGCGCAAGGATACGCTCGAGTGAATCCATCCGGCTGACACCTTTTAATGTCTCATTGAATTCCCGGTCGAACGGGATATCCAAATCCTCTCCAAGTTGTTTCCACGCTAAGTAATGATACTCTGCTGTATCGGTAATTACGCCGTCTAAATCAAAAATGACCGCTTCGATCGTTGGTGCCATCCGACATCCATCCTTTCTTCCATCGTCCATGAAAGGCAAGAAATCGAATGACTTTGCGCAAACGATTGCACTTGCCTTATGAATAATTTTACTGGTTCTTCTGAATCTTTGCAAGCGTTATCAAATATTTCTGATTTTCTATTTTTAAGCACGAAACACGTTAATTTTGATAACGCTTTCAATTTTAAGGGAATGTTTTACTTATTTCGTTCTTTACTATTCGTTTTACATTTTTTAACTGCTATAATGAATCTCATAGCATATGAGGGAGTGACGAAGATGTTTCAACGTGTTAAACAGTTGTTGAATGATCAAAGTCGAAGAATTCATCGTTATGAAAAAATCGTAACGACGATCAATAGCCTAGAACGAGAAATGGAACAAACATCCGATCAAGCGTTACGTGAATTGACCGCCTCATTACGTGAGCGGCTACAAGCCGGGGAACGAATCGATGCAATCACACCAATGGCATTCGCCCTTGTCCGAGAAGCGAGTAAACGAACGCTCGGCTTACGGCATTACGATGTGCAGCTCATGGGCGGTCTGGCGTTACTTGAAGGACAAATCGCCCAGATGGCGACCGGTGAAGGAAAGACGCTCGTTGCTTCACTCGCGAGCTTCACTCAGGCGCTTCACGGAAAAGGTGTCCACGTCATTACCGTCAATGAGTATCTGGCACAACGCGATGCGGAGCAAATCGGTCAGATTCACCGATTTTTAGGGTTGCAGGTCGGAATCAATTCCGCTGAAGCTACGTTTGAGGAAAAACGGATCGCCTACGCAGCAGACATTACATACGGTGTCGGAACTGAATTCGGGTTCGATTACCTGCGCGATCATCTGATCATGGAGCCGACGGAACGTCTGCAACGTCCGCTTCATTTCGCCTTGATCGACGAAGTCGATAGCATTTTAATCGATGAAGCGAAAACGCCACTCATCATGGCGGAACGAGACAGTGTCCACGAAGGGTTACAGCAACTCGTCCGTCATGTCGTCCAAACATTCGAAGACGAGCGGGATTATACGTTCGACGAAGAGATTAAAGCAGTCGCCTTGACTGACCATGGGATCGAGACGATCGAGGAGGCGTTTGCGATTGATCATCTGTTCGCTGCTGAGCACTCCGTCCTTTTCCATTACGTCATTCAAGCCTTACGTGCCCATGTCGTCCTCAAGCGAGATGTCGACTATATCGTCAAAGATCAAAAAATCGCGCTCGTCGACCTCTTCACGGGTCGTCTGATGGAAGGGCGCAGTCTATCTGACGGGTTACATCAGGCACTTGAAGCAAAAGAAGGTGTTCCCGTCACGGAAGAGAACCGGACGACGGCACAAATCACGATTCAGCATTATTTCCGTCTTTATCATCAGGTGGCAGGAATGACGGGTACAGCGGCGACGTCACGGGAGGAGTTTCAAAAGACGTACGGGATGGATGTCGTGACGATTCCATCGAATCGACCGAAAATCCGGATCGATGCGGAGGACGTCATCTTTGCGACGCGTGACGAAAAATTAGAAGCGATCGCGCTGGCGACGAAATCGGCACACGTCACGGGACGACCGGTTCTGATCGGTACTTCATCGATTGAACAGTCCTTGCGCGTCGCGAAGACACTCGATGCACACGGACTTACCTACGAGATCCTGAATGCAAAAACCGTCGATCAGGAAGTCCGGATCATCGCTTCAGCCGGACAAGCCGGTCGAATCACGATCGCCACGAACATGGCTGGTCGCGGAACGGATATCTTACTTGATGAAACGGCACAACAACAAGGCGGTTTGTTCGTCATCGGAACGGAACGCCATGAATCGATCCGGATCGATAACCAACTCCGTGGTCGGGCAGGTCGCCAAGGCGATCCCGGATTGACGCAATTTTATCTCTCACTCGAAGATGAACTGCCTCGTCGTTTCGCGCGCGACCGTCTCGCACGCGTGCAACAAAAAGTACGGGATGCTTCCGGTCCATTGGCTTCACGTGACGTTCGGGATCTATTGCAGTTCGCTCAGTCGACGTGTGAATCCGTCAATCGGAGTGTTCGAGATGAACTCGTCCAGCTCGAAGAAGTCATCAGCGAACAACGGCAAGCAATCTATCATCTCCGCAACAGAATCGTTGATGCGACGTCACTCGAAAACATCGTCCAACCGTTTGCCGGACGTGTCTTGCCGTCGATCATCGACCAAACGCTTTCTGACGATCTCGTCCCGGAAGAATGGCCGCTGGCTCTCGTCACGACGGAACTCGAGCAACTGTTGCATCAACCGGTCACGTTGGAACGACTGGAAACAATCGACGAGATGAAACGCCAACTTGAGCCGCTGATTGCTGACACTGAAGCCTTACTCGTTGCCCATGTTGCGGCTGAAAAAGAGACCGTCAAACGCTTCATCCTCCTTGCACTGGATGAGCAATGGACGCGCCACTTAACAGCCATGAACAGCTTAAAAGAAGGAATCCACCTCCGGAGTTACGGACAAGAGCAACCAGTCCGCATCTTTGAGCGGGAAGGCATGGATTACTTCGAATATGCCATTGCGAGTTTCGAAAAGCAGGTCCTTTCTGGCATCTGCCGCGCCGAACAGACATACGATAGCGAAGGAGAACTGCATCATGCACACGTCGAATGAAGTGTTCCGTCCCCCGCTCTATTTCACGGAGGACATGCCGATCGTCAAGGAAGATGAATACGTCTTTCGTCACGTCGCGAAACAACTACCTGAGTTACAGATCAATCAGATGGCGATCCATCTGTTTCAAGTCTTATCGCGTCGTCCGCTTCATGTCATCGCCTTGTTCCAAAATACGTTGTCTCGGTCGTTCCATCTGAATGATCTCGTCGTCCTTGCGCTCTCCGGTGACGAACTCGTCGCTCGGAAAGTCCTCAGTATCGAAGAAGTTCCTGTCATACTTCCGATGGCGACGTTGCCGCTCTGGTTGACGTTTGAAGAAGACGAATGTTTCGTCGACCTCGAGCAGTTGACGGAGCCATTGCAGCTCGTCTTCTCAAATGAGACGCTGACCGAGCTGTTCATCGACGATGACTTCACGGAATCGGAACGACGCATCATCCGTCAAGTCGCTTATTCGCACCCGGCACCCCTAGCAGATGGCTGGTCTCTCTTACCGGTCTCGATCATGCGCGAGCCGGATACTGTGACCGCGACCGTCCTCGTCCGTAATGCCAGCGATCAGACACTGATGCTCGAGGCGCTGGCGTTCGAATTGATGAATGACGAGACGCCACTCGCAGACGTCATCCATCCTGGATTGTCTTTACCCGCTCATAGCCAACATGCGATTCGTCTCCGTTTCGCCTGCACCGCAACAGATGTTCCTGCATTCGGTCTCCGTTATCTTCCTCCCTCTTCCTAAAAAAACGTCTCGGCACACAAGATGCCGAGACGTTTTACTTATCCTTTTAAGAGTCCGATGACGCGGACGTTGATCGCTTTTGGTTGGAACGCAAGCATGTTTTCCATGTCTTGCGCAATCCGTTCTTGGACTTTTCCAGCTGTCTTGATGATCGACATGCCGTATTTGATATGCACGGACAGACTGACCGTGATGTCGCCACCGACATCTTCGACTTTTACGAGTTTGACCATCTGTTTTTCCTGCAGTTTCGAATCATCTGCTGTAAAGGCGATGCCTTCCGTTTCTTGAACAGCTACCCCTGCGATGACCTCGATGACTTGTTGCGAGACGTTCACGACACCGTCCGCATTATTTAAATTATATGACATACCTTCCACGCCCTTCGTCTAGTAATCCATCTATCTTAAAGTGTAATGCATTCCGCCTTATTTTGAAAGGTCTTCCCGTTTCTCGACGATCGGGCGAATGTCAATCTCAATCAAAGGACGGAGGACACGGACGACGAGTGGGTGTATGATGATACCAACGATCAACAAGGCGACGCCAATCATGATCAGTAAAGCGAGCCACGGTTGCGGTACGAATGCATCCGTCACATATTGACGCCACGCCATGACGAAGAAGACATGGAGTAGATAGACGTAGAGGCTGAGTTCCCCAGCTCGTGTGATGAGCGGAAGACGACGCATCGGGATCAACATCATGAAACCGAGCGAGGCCGCGATCGACAAGACATAGATGACGCTATGCTTGAGTACACCAATCCACGTGTCACTGTCATACTGTTCAGCGTACGGGAAACGATGCTTGAAGGCATTCGCGAAATCGACGATCTCTTGCGGTGTGTCACGCCACGCCTCGAACAATAAGAAGCCCATGACGGCTGCGAACGTCACACCACCAATCAAGCGGACGTTCATCCGGCGCTTGAAGTTCTTCGGCATCTCGAAGATGCGGATGAATTCGTGTTCCGATAGATAGTTCCCGAGCAAGAAATACGGATAGAACATGATCAGCTTCCGAAGTGCCAAGAATCCCGTGTTCTCGAGTTCGAATCCATACAGCAAGGCGAAGGCAAGACCGAACCAGACATATCCACGCAAGTGAACGACATACGGCGTCACGATATACCAGACGACCATGACGAACAGATACCAAAGTGCCCAGTAGGGACGTAGGAGATGCGTACCGATGTTTTCACCAGAAAAGAGCGGCAATCCTTCTCCAAGCGTCGCCCAAGATCCAATTAAGATTTGCCAGACACAGTAGACCGCAAATAGTTGGATGACACGTAAATACTTGTTTTCGCGGAAGAAATAACCGCTTAAAATAATGAATAATGGCATATGAAACGAGTAAATCAACAGATAAACCGTCTCAAGCAACTTTCCGTCATAATCAAACCGTAAATCCGTCAGCATGTGACCAATGACGACGAAAATGACAAGAAAACCTTTGATATTATCAAACCACGGATTCCGATTCATGTTACACTACCCCTTATACTCCCTCGAAAGGAACGAATGTTTATGAAAAAGACACTCCTGATTCTATCTGTCGTCTTGAACGTCGTTCTCCTTGCATTGTTACTGGGACGTAAACCGCTCGAACTATTCGAAAGCGTCTTACCTGCAACGAGTACGACTCCAGTCACGACCTTCCAATACGATAAGAACCCGAACTATGTCCGTCTGAATAGTCTATTCCATACTTATCAATACCCAAAATCAGCGAACGCTGTCATGTTAGGCGACTCGATGACGAATTTTGCCGATTGGCGTATCTTGATGGAAGACCCGACGATCGTGAATTTCGGGATTCCTGGTGATACGACAGAAGGCTTTTTGACCCGACTCGACTTGATCATCGAGATGAAACCAAAACGCGTCTTCTTGATGGGTGGTATCAATGATATTCGTCACTATACACCGATTCCGCAAATCACTGAGAACATGACGACGATTGTGACGACACTTCGAAAAAATAACATCGACGTCGTCATTCAGTCAACCGTTCCTGTCGCACCGAAATATTCGGACTCCGTCCGAATCAATCGGGACGTCGAAGCGTTGAACCGGAATTTACAAAACCTTGCTCAATCGGTGGATGTTCCATTCGTTGATCTGCGACCCGTCTTGACGAATAAACAGGGCTACCTGCAAAATCGGATGACGTACGATGGACTCCATCTCGTCGGTGGCGGTTACCTGCGCTGGAGTGATGCGCTGAAACCCTATGCGCTCAAAACCGATTTGACAGCAAATAACTAATAATCGAAAGCGGCTCATCCCGATTTCCGGGATGAGCCGCTTTCGATTATTAGTCTTCTTGGTTTTTGACACCCATGTACGCTGCGACGCTCGATGCTGAGAAAACTGCAACGGCAACGATACCGACAGCAATCCAAATCACTTGATCCATCATTTCTTTATATCCCCCTTTATGTAACCGCTCACTTCTACATTTAGCGTACACGAATTTCGTCAAGAAAGAAACACATTTTCCATGTCTAATGACTAGACGATTCGGGAAAAAGTAACTATAGTAGAAGGACAACTACAAATTGTCAGAAAATTCGATTATTTAACAAGGAGGTGTTTCTGATGGCCACTTCATTGCTTACGCCGAAAGTGACGTTACGACATCGAAGTACTCTCAACTTTGGATATTGGCTTGTCATCGGATGCATAGGATGGGTGATGCTTGCCCTCGTCACGAATGTTGGTACCGTTCTTGGTCGTCTTCCTTTATATGAAAGCATTCCCCTCGCCATCATTGTACTTGGTCTCACAGGTGTCGTACTAAAAATGGCGCGTGACGAGTGGTGGATTCGTTATCTTGAACGTCAGACCCAGTATTACATCGGACACGAAACCGTGACCGGTTGGTGTACCACGATTGATAGCATGTGGCTGATCCGTAAGACGATGCGCCGTGAACTTCGCCTGCTCTACCGACAACTTGCCAAGACGAAAGCATCGGAAGAAGTGAAACAGACGCTCGCCCTCCAGCTCGTCGAGCGTGGTGTGCTCATCGTCTATTCTCGACCAAAAAGTGATCATCCTGCTTGAAACGAAAAGAGGACTGCCCCATCATCTTCTATGAAAGAAGTAGATGGGACAGCCCTTTTTTTACTGTTTCAGCCAATCCGTTGCTGCTTCAATCGTTGGCATGACAAGTTGGTGACCATAATTCGACCACGTGACGTCGACTGATGCACCGGCTTGCTTCAAGAGTGCTGATAACTCTTCTGTTTCCTGAGCCGGACAAATCGGATCATTGCTTCCGGCGCCGATGAAGACGCGCACGTCTGATAAGTCAGGTAACGTCACACCACGACGTGGTACCATCGGATGCAACAGAATCGCTTGTTTGAACAAGGCTTCTTCGAACAACATATTCGCCGCGATGTTCGCACCGTTCGAATATCCGACTGGAATCAGACGATCGAGATCAAAACCACGCTCCGCTGCCTGGTCACGTAAAAACCGAATTAAACGTGCTGTCCGTAAAGCGAGGTCTTCTTCATCGAAGACGCCTTCTGCGAGTCGTTTGAAGAATCGTGGCATCCCGTTTTCCGAGACTTCCCCGCGGACGGACAAGTAGCCTGCTTCCGAATCGAGCAACGAGACGAGTCCGACGAGATCTTGTTCCGTTCCGCCTGTGCCATGTAAAAATAAAAAGATGGGTGCGTCTGCTGTTTTTGGTGCTTGGTATAAATGAATCATACGAGTCTCCCCTTCGGTACAGTAATAGGTGTTACATGATTTGTGATTGCACTGCGATGTGCTTCGAATTGTTCCGGTAACTTCAAGTCTTCTCCGAGCATCTCGAACGCTTCATCGATTGCGAATCCTGGATTGTCGGTCGCAATTTCATGGAGGATCCGACCGCGGTCATGGAAGTAGATCGATGTGAAGTAATTGCGGTCCTTCACTTCAGTCGTCAGCAAACCGAACGCGTTGATGGCGTTCATCCAGTCGAGTTGTTCCTTTTGATCCGTTGCCCGCCACGCGATATGGTGAACCGTTCCCGTTCCCGGACGACCGACTGGCATTTGACCATGAACGACGTCAACGACATTCCCGAACTCGCCTTCTGCGATGTACCGGTCAACGGTTTCCGTCCGTTTGCTGAGTGTCAGGCCGAATGTGTCTGTCAGTAATTTTGCTGTGTCTGATGGATTCCGTGACAGTAACGTCGCTCCCGCGAATCCTTTGATGGCGACCTCATGTGTGATGCCGTCGATTTCATAGCGACTGTCTCGTCCTGCCTCGCGTTCGACGAGTTCAATTTGAAGACCATGTGGATCTTCGAAGGCGATCTGTTGCTCTCCGAATCGAACCGTCTCTACAAACGAGACGTTTTTTTCTGTCAGCCGCGCTTTCCAAAAATCTGCTGCACCGACCGGAATCGCGTACGCTGTCGTTCCGACTTGTCCGGCACCGACTTTCCCTTTTGCCATGCCTTTAAACGGAAAGAACGTGATGATCGTTCCCGGTGCTCCGGATTCGTTTCCAAAATAGAAGTGGTATGTTCCTGGATCATCGAAGTTGACCGTTTTTTTGACGAATCGTAGTCCGAGAATGGTTCCGTAAAAATCGAGATTTTCTTGTGGATCGCCGACCATTGCTGAGATATGATGAATGCCTTGCGTTTTCATATGATGCGTTCCTCCTTCAGTCGTATCTATTAACACAATAATAGTAACTAATGTACAAAAAGTAAATCAATAAGCCTTTCCTCGTTTTTTCTGGAACCTTTATCCAATTTAAACCGTAGGACACTAGGTAACAATGGTACACTTGTCGTGCAACAGACGTCTTTAAAGGAGGTTCATATGTTAGAAATCAAACACATCACGAAGCGTTTCGGCGATTTTACGGCCGTAGATGCTCTGACGATTGAGGTGCCGCGCGGGCAAATCTTTGGTTTGCTTGGTGCGAACGGTGCCGGGAAGACGACGACGTTCCGGATGCTGCTCGGTCTACTGCAACCAACTGAAGGATCGATCACCTGGAACGGGGAGCGCATCCCGACTTCAAAGATCGGATACCTTCCGGAAGAACGAGGTCTGTATCCAAAAGTCCGCGTCGACGAACAACTTTTGTTCCTCGCAGAACTCCGCGATATGAAGCGGAAAGAGGCGAAACGAGCGTTGACGGAATGGCTCGAATATTTCCAAATTCCGCAGTATGAAAAAATGCGTGTCGAACAACTCTCAAAAGGAAATCAACAAAAGATTCAGTTGATATCTGCTGTCCTACATAAACCTGAACTGCTGATTTTAGATGAACCATTCAGCGGACTCGACCCGGTCAACGCTGAACAATTAAAACGTGCTGTCAAAAAGTTAACCGTCGACGGAACGACGATTGTCTTCTCAAGTCACCGGATGGATCATGTCGAAGAACTCTGCGAACACGTCGCGATCCTCGACCACGGAAAACCCGTCGTTGCTGGCTATCTCCCTGACATCAAGGCGGGATACGGAAAAACACGTGTCCTCTTGACGACAGATGCCCCGCCACTCCTGTGGGATAGCTTGCCAGGTGTTCTACAAGTCGAGTCAGACAATAATGGACATATCGTCCAAGTCTCTTCAAAAGAAACGGCTGATCAACTTCTTCAACATATCGTCAGCCATGGACACCATGTCGATCGTTTCGTCTGGGATCAGTTATCCCTGCAGGATATCTTCATCGAGGAGGTCGGCAAACGTTATGAACCGTAAATTCCTGACTTTATATCGCTTCAATCTACTACAAAAATTACGTGCTAAAAGCTTTTTGATTTCGACGGTCCTGATGGTCCTGTTCCTCGTCGGCTTCGGTAATATCGAACGGATTCTCGACTGGTTTTCGGGTGACGATCCGAAAGTTGCTCTCGTTAGTGAATTGTCGACCGATCTTCGTCCGGCCTTGAAGAAGGCTGGTGTCACTTCAGACATCACGACGAAGGACTATACGGTCGCACAAGCACGAAAGGCAGTCGACCGTGGTACATTCGATGCCGTGGCAATCGTTCAGGATTCATATGACGTGACACTCGTCAGTGCTAGTCCTGAGTCTGAGTTACAGACACAGGTCGCAACGGTCGTCAAACAAGTCCGTGACCAAGCCGTCATCACGGATGCTGAAATCGATCCGAACGTCCTTGCCTCGCTCGCTGAACCGGTTCCTGTTAAACAGGAGTTGACGTCGACGGGTGGGAAAAGTGAGGATGAACTCTTTGCTGCCTCGGCGCTCGTCTATGTGTTGCTGTTCTTGATGTACTTCACGATTGCGATTTACGGTGGGATGATTGTCACGGAAATCGCGAACGAAAAGTCATCACGCGTCATGGAATTGCTGATTTCAGCAGCGAGTCCGATTCAACATATGCTGGCGAAGATCCTCTCGATCGCGACGGTCAGTCTCGTACAATTGTCGATTCTCGTCGGTGTCGGCTACTACAGTGCTCAAAGCAGCAGTTTATTCGATCAGTTATCACTCGATTCCTTGAGTGCTCGGACGATCATTTATCTGTTCGTCTTCTTCCTGCTCGGATACTTCCTGTACGCGACGCTCCTCGCGGCACTCGGTTCGCTCGTCAGTCGGGTCGAGGACGCGCAGCAAGTGACGTTACCGGTCATCTTGTTGATCGTCGCTGCCTTCATGATTTCGATGTTTAGTCTGAATGCACCGACGAACCAAGCTGTCGTCGTCCTGTCATTCGTTCCGTTCTTTACACCGATGGTCATGTTCCTGCGCGTCATGTTGACCGATGTACCGCTATGGCAAGTGTCGATTTCGCTCATCTTGATGCTGATCAGCATCTCGCTTGCCTTGTTCGTCGGAACAAAATTCTACCGGGGTGGTGTTCTGTTCTATGGATCGAATCCACTCAAACAGTTGCGCCGGATTTTAAGCGGTCGCCGGTAACAGTTTACAAGACGAATCGTTTCCGCTATCGTTAGGTGAGAAAAAGCCTTTAGGAGGAACTACGTTATGCGGTCTCGTTTTTGGGCAGCGATCCTTTTCACAGCTGCTGCCATGGTCTCGTCACTTGTCATGTTCACGAAATTCCCGCAAGCGAGTGCGACATGGGAACTCGTCCTTGCCTATGGAGGCATGGCGTTCGTCTCTAGCCTCTTTTGCTGGTCCTTCGTTGCGGTGCGCCGCCACTCTTCTCGTTTATACGGAAGCTGGGTCGGTGTCTTCATCGCCGGACTGACTGTCTTACTCGTCTGTATCGCGCGATTCGTCTTGCGTGGTGATGTGATGATGATTTTCAAATGGCAAGCGATGCTCGGTAGCTTAACTCTCAATTTCGGCTATGTCGGTTGGGTACTCGTCATTGCAAATGCGATCATTGGTTTCATCATCGGTCGGATCCGTCAAAAGACGCGTCGTCCACGCCCGATGCCACAACGTTAATAAAAAGTCGCTGTCTTCTGAACGTCAATCAGAAGACAGCGACTTTTTTTATTTACGATGGTAGCGGGAACGACTTTTCCGGTCGCTGTAATCCGCATAATAGGTCGAACTGGATAAAGAAACACCGTCCGTCATGCGATCGAGATATTCATCGAGTTGCATCATCGATGGTAATTTATCCTCGAACAACTCATACGTCTCTTCCGCTTGATCGCGTTGCAATTCCCCTGCTTCCATCACGGCTTCGACGAGCTCATGGAAGATCCGTTGCTCGGTCGCACTCATCGTCTGCTCGATCCGTTTGACGTCCTCATCATACATTAAATCAAACAGGCGCATTCGCTCTTCGAGCTGTTCCTCGACCCACGTTCCGTCTTGTCCGAGCGTCTGTTCATAAGCAAGCTTCATCTCTTCGAGCGGTGTGTTCTGTTGCATGATGAATTTCAACGACTCCCCCGTCCAGATATGCCGTGCCAAATAACTAGCGTCGATGTTCAAGACGTCCGCCAATGCTTCGATGTAGGGTTTGGTTGGATAGACTTCGCTGAGCTCCGTCCGGCGGATGAAGTACGGCGCGACGCCGAGTCGTTCAGCCAACTGTTCGATCGTAATCCCGGCACGCTCCCGTAAAATACGAATCCGGTCACCGTAACCCCGATATGGTGAATGGTCTAGCATACGATTCCCTCCCTTATTCCTATGGTATCATCATACCCTTGAATCCGATGTCGGATACATCGAACTTTCGGATGAATTCCGAAACAGATGCCGTGGGTAACGCAACCAAATCGGTAGGACACTTAAGAAGTACCCGACCGTGACGATACTGATCCAAAATACAGCTAAGTTAAGAAATGATCCCGTCTGTAGTCCGGCTTGTGTGACGACGACTTGGAACAATAAAAAGGCATGAAAGACAGAAATCAGATATGGTATCAGCAAAACAGCGCCATACTTCATTAATAAGTAGCAGCGGATGTTTCCGGAACCGAACCCTAGCGCAAACAACGTCTTCATCCGCTTTTGTTCCTGTTCCGCCGTCATCTGCATCCACACATGCAAAAAACTGGCATTGATGACGAATAACCAGATCGTCAGGAGAACGACGACGAACGTGACGAGTCGCACGATTCGGATCCCGTCAATCTCATCTTCCGTCTCATTGATCAGTTGATAGGGCACCGGTTGCTTCTCATCTAGCTTTGCTGCCGACTGGATGTTGCGGACGATTTTCATCCACTGTTTCCAGTCCTTCGTTCCGTAATCATGGTAGGCTGGCGTATCGAAGACGACGATTTGCCGGACGGGTTGCTTGAGTGTCTGAAAGACGGCATCACTGACGACGAAGATCGTCTCTATTTGATAATTGTAACCAAATATTAAATCGTGAGAAGCAGCGGGAAGTAATTCAAAGTCTTCTTTCTCCATCGCCTGTTTCTCTTTTTTCATCGTCGGTGTATTCTCTTCGAGTTGTACCGGGCGTGCTGGTACAAAGAAACTTTGACGTCCCGTCGCTGTCCGCTCCTTAAGATCCAGTTGCCGCATCATCTTGTTGTACGACGAGATCGGTAAGAGGACGCGTGTTCCTTCTGCCTTCACTTGGATATCCTGCTGATAGCGATCCGGGAATGCCTCCGTCATCGTCTGCTTGATATCCTTCAATCGTTTCGTCGGTTGAGCGGATTCCTCGTAATAGACGAGCCCGAATTGGTTCTGTGATGATAAGTCGAGTCCAATCAATTGAAACAAGAAAACGAGTCCGACTGCTGTTAGCGCACACGATGTTAGAATCGTTCCGAGGGCAATGAGCGTACTATTCGTTCGCAATTGATTGGCGATTTCCGAGACGATCAGCTTCCGCAGTGACAAGCGACGTGGTCGATATAACTTGGTCAACCACGGTAAGACATATCGACAAATGAAAAACGATCCGATGAAGATGACAAGTGGGAAAAATATATAAAATCCTTCCGTCCGAACAAAGGCTAAGGCATAACCATAGATCAACAGGAGTAACGCTCCGATTTGCGTCAGAATCCAGGCTCGTTTTCGAAATAGCGAACGGGAACGTGTCGGTCGATCGGGACGAAAGCGGTAGATCGCAAGGACCGTTGCCGTCAGCAACACAAGGAAGGCACCACCAATCAAAGCAAGAATCGCATAAAAGGATAATTCGAATTCGATTGCTGGTAAGAACATGACTTTGACAACGGACAGCAACAGCATCTTCGTCAAGACATTACCTAGAATCATTCCTGCAGTGATCGCTAGACCACCAACAATCAAGACTTCAATTAAAAAATACTTTAAGAAGTGTGACAGTCCACTGCCAAGCGTCCGCATCGTCCGTAAATCGTTCTTACGGTGCTCAAGCATCGTATAGGTCGTCGAATAAATGAACAAGACACTAAAAAAAA
This sequence comes from Exiguobacterium sp. s143, assembly GCF_018618895.1. Classification (NCBI taxonomy): domain Bacteria; kingdom Bacillati; phylum Bacillota; class Bacilli; order Caryophanales; genus Exiguobacterium; species Exiguobacterium sp. s143. Next base: position 1,263,644 of record NZ_JACSMX010000001.1, read on the forward strand.
GAATAATCAGCTCCGCGATGAAGACGAAGAAGATCGTCATCTCGATGACTTGGTTCAATTGACTGAGGATTTTGGCGACGTTTTGGAATGATCCATTCGTCAACAAGTTCCAATAACTCGTCACGATCGTCATTGCGATGATGATCGTCAAGGCATAGCCGTAATACAAGCGCTGATAGCGCCGGATGTTACGTAGGGCGTATTGCAGATAATTGATGCTCATCCCCTCCTAACAACGATAGCGATTCGATGACCCGTTGGAAAAAGACACGGCGTGGTTCATCGCGGAACAACTCCGTTTGAATACTACCGTCTTTTAGGAATAAGACATGATTACAATACGACGCGACTTGCGGATCGTGTGTCACGATGACCATCGTCATGCCCGTCGCATTCAACTCGGCTAGGACATCCATGACGTGTTTCGTCGCTTGGAAGTCGAGTGCCCCCGTCGGTTCGTCCGCAAGCATCAGACGTGGTGTATGGATCAGGGCGCGACCGATCGCTGTTCGTTGTCGTTGTCCACCACTGACCTCATCGACCTGTTTGTCGAGCAGATCATCAATCTGTAGACGGCGTGCCAACTCCTCCATCTCTTCCCGCGCGAGCTTTGCTTTTTTCCCTGACAGCATCAACGGCACGAGCATGTTCTCACCGAGCGTCAACGAATCGAGTAAATTGAATTCCTGAAAGATGATGCCGAGCGTCTCACGCCGGAAACGTGTCATCTCTTTTCGTTTGAACGTCGCTGTGTCGACGCCGTCAATCAGAATTGATCCCCAACTTGGTTCGTCGAGAGTCGCAAGCAAGTTGATCAGCGTCGATTTCCCACTACCGGACGGTCCCATGACCGCGACCATCTCACCTTCTTCGACTCGGAAATTCACATCCGTCAACGGTTGTTCCGTCACCTTTCCGGGATAGACCTTCCCTAATTGTTTGACCTCAATCATGTGCGCGACCTCCTACTAATCGAATCCGGCATGTCGTGCCGACCCCTTCCTCACTCTCGAGTTCAATCTCATGCCCAAGCTTCAAGCAAACTTGCTGGACGAAATACAATCCCATTCCGGTCGATTCCCCGTAACGTCGTCCGTTTTCGCCAGTGAAGAACGCATTAAAAACACGTGGGACGTCTCGTTTTGGAATCCCGACGCCGTCGTCTTGAACAGAAAGGACGACTTGCCCCTTTGTCACTTCTGCCGTCAGAGCGACTTCACGACCATGTCCCGTCGTGTATTTGATGGCGTTCGTCACGAGCTGTAGGACGAGGAAACGAAACCACTTTGCATCCGTGTAGACGTACACGTCTTCAGCGATATCGAGTTTCGGAAAGACCTGATTTTTGACGAATAATCGTTTTTCTTGATTGATGATGCTCGTGACGAGCGGCTTCAGTGCCAATCGTTCTGCCTTCAAATCTGTCTCGATTGCTTCTAAACGTGACGAATAGAGCATCTGGTCGAGTCCACTGCGCAATCGATCGACCTCTTGCCGTAAATCAGCCTGATACTGTTCTCCTGGATGTTCGAGGATCAGCTCGATGACGGACAATGGTGTCTTCATCTGGTGAATCCATTGATCGACATACCGATGACGTTCCTTTTCCTTTCGTCGCTCAGCAAACAGACTGTTTCGAAATAAGGTCTGTTGTCGTTCTAAAAATTGTTCGACGGCAACGGAAATCGGTTCTTCACTATCACTGCGAATCGGTTCTGCGACCGACTGGACCGGCTGTTGCATCCGTCGTAGCAATGGAAGCATGCTGAAGAAACGATAACTGAGATAAATCAAGAGACCGATACTGTTCAAGAGCACGATATAAAAGAAGGCTGCTGGGCGATAAAGATCATAGAGCCATAAAACGGCATATAAAATGAGCATTTGTCCAGTAAAGAAGATGATGCCTGGTATCGCGTGCCGTAAAAAGAGCTTCATGGTTCAAGGACCAGTTTATAACCGACGCCTCGCACCGTCTCAAGTCCAGCGACACCGATCTCGGCAAGCCGTTTGCGGACACGCGTGATATTGACGTTCAATGTATTCTCATCGACGAATGCTTCGTCATCCCAAATCCGTTCGAGTAAATCGCCCCGACTGACGATTCGTGGACTTGCCGTCAGCAACATCTCAAGGATCAGTCCCTCTTTTTTTGACAGCTCGATCGACTGTTCCCCGTACTCGACGATATAACGGTCCAAGTACAGCGTGACACCTTCTTTTGTCACCGTCCGCTCATCCGTTTCGTTCGACAGCGTGCCATAGGCTCGGCGAATCTGACTTTTAATCTTCGCGATGACGACCGCTCCTTGGAACGGTTTGACGATGTAATCATCCGCTCCGTATTCGAGCGCCATGACTTGATCCATCTCCCCGACCCGTGCCGAGATGAAGAGGATCGGCGCCCGTGTCTTCATCCGCAATTGTCGACACCAATAGAAACCGTCAAACTTCGGTAAATTGACATCTAATAGAATGACGTCCGGATTCGTCTCTTCATAGACCGCGACGACATCCCCTCGCCCATCTTCAACGACGACTCTAAAATCATAGCGCTCGAGTAGTTCTTTCAATAATGTAGCAATCTTCATGTCATCTTCGACTAATAAAATCGTATGCATCGTTCCTATCAACTCCTTCTCCCTTTATCATAACGAACTCAAAAAGGACTGGAAACGATTATTCCGTTTCCAGTTCGGTGTACCCCTATTTAGTTCATCACGTGACGATGCGGCGGTAAGCACGGACCGTGACGATATAGTAGATCAAATAGACGATCGTATAACAAACAATCGCAAGTAATGTCGGACGAACGATGTTGTAGTTCAATAGTTTCTGCAAGACTTGCATCGCCACTAAACTATGAACGAGTCCGAGCACGTACGGTAAGGAGAAGACGAATCCGACAAGGCGCCGAATGATGCCTGTCTGTTCCTTCTCATCCACACCGATCTTCTGGATGATGGCAAACCGTTGTTTCGATTCTTCTGCTTCCGCAAGCATCTTGAAGTAGATGATCGAACCCGTCGCAAGCAAGAAGACGAGACCGAGGAAGCCGGCAGCAAACGCGAGTAAGCCGGTCGTTGCCGTCGTCATCGCATAGACAGGATAGTACGCCGCCATCTCCGTATCCGCTTGTTTTCCATATAGTTGCGTCAACTGTTTCATCAATCCATCGTCATGACGTTCATCCGAGAACTGATAATTCGTCAGCGTGAAGCCTTTTTCCGGCATCTTCGCGAACGCATCATCGTTTACGACGAAGGCGAGCCGCTGTTTCTCATAAAGTTGAGCGATTGGTAGATTCGTCGCAGCGGTGATGCGAAAGGACTCATGAACGTCCTTGATTTCAACACCGACTGGCGATTTGACTTTCATCTTCAACAAATCGTTTCCTTTGAATGTCTCAAGGACGATCGCTTCGCCTTGTTTTGGTTCTTTGATGACCGTTTTCCCGTTCGCTTTCGCGAGCTTGACGTAGTCCGAATAGTTGACGTAGCTGAATTGTCCCGGCTGGTCTTCATACGCATACGTCGCGTAGTAGCGTGTGAACGTCAGCGGGTTCGGCAGATCGGTCATCTGATGGTCGACGTTCTTGACGTTAACCATCGTCCGGCTGTCGATTTTCTGGTCAGACTTTGCAATCAGCTGTTCCGCTTCTGCTTGTTTACTCGCAATCGATAGACTATACGGAACTTGCTCCTCGACGGTCTGATCGATGAAATAATAAATCGATGTCGCTGTACCGACCGTCGTCAATGTGACGGCAGTGATGACCGTGATCGTCGACAGCATGACGGCATTCGATTTGATTCGTGACAACAATTGCCCGTGCAGAATCAAATTCGTTCCTTTGAAGTGCCGCGCTTGATTACTTAAGACGCGCAATAAGAAGATCGTAAAGTAACTCATCGTTCCGAACGTCCCAAGAATGACGCAGAGCATCAAGAGCGGGGCAACGATTGTAAAGTGATCCATCAACGGTTGTCCGGTCAAATAGTAACCGACACCGATCAAGATGACGGAAAGGACAGCTAAGATCGGATGGACTTTCGGAAGCGATTCCGCTTGTTGTTCTGCCTTGAACAGTTCAATTAATGTAAAACGATAAATCGTCCGAGCAGAACGTAAAGCAATGATCAAGAAAATCAACAGGAAGACACCAATCGTCTGCATGACGGAAGTTCCGCTGATCGTAAAGGTCGCATCGACTTGCATCGCCATGACGGAAGCAAGGAGCTGCACGAAGTATTTCGAAGCGACGGTACCAATCGCAATTCCGAGAATTAGACCAATTACTCCGTACCCCATCGTCTCAAGGAAGATCAGGCGGGCGATCTGCCCTCGCTCTAGACCGAGCAACGCGTAGAGCCCGATTTCCTTCTTACGACGACGTAAGAAGAAGTCACTTGAATACCAGATGAAGATGGCAGAAAAAAGCGCTAGAATGACACTTGCTCCGGTAAAGACCGTTCCCAGTTTTCCGTACAATTCGTTCGCCTGAAGCATCGCTTCATTCGATCGAATCGCGAGAAACGTATAGTAAATCAGAATCGCAAACGTGACGGCACCGAGGTACATCACGTTTTGACGGATGTTCTTCAAATTTTGAAACGCCAGTTTAGACAAGCTCACGGACGGCACCTCCGAGTTCGCGTTGGACTTCCATGATCTGCTCGAAGAATTCCTTCTGCGAACCGAAGCGATGGACTTCCTTAAACAGCTCTCCATCCTTGACGAACAGAATCCGTTCCGCATAAGACGCTGTCATCGGGTCATGCGTTACCATTAAAATCGTCGCGCCTTCGTCGTTGAGCGCTTGCATCGCTTCGAGCAATCCTGTTGCCGACTTCGAGTCAAGCGCACCGGTCGGCTCGTCGGCTAAAATGAGCGACGGATCATGAATGATGGCGCGAGCGGCAGCCGTCCGTTGTTTTTGTCCACCTGATAGTTCAACGGGACGTTTATCGAGTAAGTCGTGGATACCAAGTTGACGCGCCACACGATCAACACGTTCTAAGATCATCTTTTTATCGACGTTCGCGAGTGATAGCGGTAAGGCGATATTTTCTCGAACCGTCATCGTATCGAGGAGATTGAAGTCCTGGAAGATAAAGCCGAGTTGCTCCCGGCGGAAACGGGCTAATTGTTTTTCCTTCATCGCTGTCACGTCTGCTCCGTTGATTAAAATCGAGCCGTCCGTCGGCTGATCGATCGTCGACAGCAGATTGAGTAATGTCGATTTCCCGGCACCGGATGGACCCATGATACTGACAAATTCTCCTTCGTGAACACGGAGCGTCGTCGGACGCAGTGCTTCGTGGCGCGCTGTTTTCGTTTGATACGTTTTTGAAATCTGTTCTGCTTGTAAGATTGCTTTCATCTGTAATGCCTCCTGTGTTTGATTCGTTACACTCAGTCTAGTCCTTCCATACTTTTCTCAAAATGGACTTTGCTTTCACTTCTCTTACAAAACGGTAAGACACGGGATGAGACGACAAAAAAGCCCCCATCCGCAAGGAATGGAGGCGTATCGTATCTTATTTGTGTGTTGCTTTGAAGAGCTCTGTGTCGCCTGCGACAACAGAAGTTCCTTCAGCTGGTACAGCTGAAAGCGTGAATTGATCGTGGTTCGTCACGATGATCGGTGTGATCGTCGATGGTGCGTTCGCACGGATGTAGTCAAGGTCGAACTCGACGAGGACGTCTCCTGCTTTGACTTTGTCACCTGACTGGACGTGAGCCGTGAAGCCTTCACCTTTAAGGTTAACTGTATCAAGACCAACGTGGATCAACAGTTCAAGACCATCTTCACCTTTTAGACCGATTGCGTGTTTTGTTGGGAAGATCGTTTCAACCGTTGCGTTGATCGGCGAGACGACTTTACCTTCAGTTGGTTCGATCGCGACACCGTCGCCCATCATTTTTTGAGAGAAAACTTGATCGGGTACGTTCTCGATGTTGACGATTTTACCTGTAAGTGCAGAAGCGATTTTCGCGTTTCCTGCGTCGTTACCACCAAACAATTTTTTTAAGAATCCCATGATACTATCCCTCTACTTTCTCGATCGTTTTTCTTCCGAATGGAAGTTTCGATTTTTTATAGGAGTAAGCTGTCAGACAGCTCGCTCACGTTCTCACAAAAAGCATACGTTTGTCCCTCTGGTTTTGCAAGTATTTTTGTGTGATAATAGTTAGAAATCATAAGGAGGCGCTTACATGTTACCATTTTCAGAAATTACATATGTCCGTCCTGACCTTGCCTTGCTTGAAACATCCATGAATCAAGCGATCGCTCGACTGACGGAAGCCACACAGGTAGATGAAGCAAACGCAGCCATCACTGAGATTAATACCCTCAGAAATCAATTTGAAACGGCAAGCCAGCTCGTCGAGATCCGTCACACGATCGATACGCGCGATACGTTCTATGAGACGGAACAAGGATTCTTTGATGAAGCGAGTGCGATTTATCAAGGATATGTCTCAAGCTATTATCAAGCGTTGACGACGCATCCACTCCGCAGTGAACTCGAACAGACGCACGGCAAACAGTTATTCCTGATTGCGGAAGCGAGCCTGAAGACGTTCTCGGAAGAGATCATTCCGAAACTCCAAGAAGAGAATCGTCTCTCGAGTGAATATACGAAACTGATGTCTTCTGCTCAAATCGAGTTCGATGGCAAGACGCTTAACTTATCGCAGTTCGGTCCATATCTTCAATCACCTGATCGTGATGTCCGTAAAGCAGCTTCTGAAGCACGCTATGGCTACTTAAACGAGCATGGTGAAGCAATCGATACGATCTACGACAAACTCGTTCGCATCCGGACAGACATCGCGAAGACACTTGGTTTCCCATCGTTCGTCGAGCTCGGATACGCACGTATGCTCCGCGTCGATTATAACCAATCGATGGTCGAACAGTACCGCGAACAAATCCGTGAGACGATCGTTCCGCTCGCGACACAACTTAAAGAACGCCAGCAACGACGCATCGGTGTCGATCACTTGTACTACTACGATGAAGGATTTGCCTTCAAGTCTGGTAACGCGACACCTAAAGGCGAAGAGTCGTTCATCATTGAAGGTGGCAAAAAGATGTACGCAGAGATGTCACCGGAGACGAACGAGTTCTTCAACTACATGCTCGACCGGGAAGCACTCGATTTAACAGCGAAGCCTGGGAAAGCCGGCGGTGGGTATTGTACCTACATCGCAGACGAAAAACTCCCATTCATCTTCTCGAACTTCAATGGAACAGCAGGCGACATCGATGTCCTGACGCACGAAGTCGGTCATGCGTTCCAAGTCTATGAGAGCCGTCACCTGACAGCTCCAGAGAGTGCTTTCCCAACGTATGAAGCGTGTGAGATTCACTCGATGTCGATGGAATTCTTCGCTTATCCGTGGATGGAAGAGTTCTTCGGTGAAGAGACAGCGAAATACAAGTTCAATCACCTCGCAGGAAGCGTCACATTCCTTCCGTACGGCGTTGCGATTGACGAGTTCCAACACGTCATCTACAACCAACCTGAACTGACACCAGCAGAACGTCGTCAGACATGGCGAACGATCGAGAAGAAATACCTGCCGCATCGTGATTACGAAGCGAACGATTATCTCGATTCAGGTGCATGGTGGCATCAACAAGGACACGTCTTCGGTAGTCCGTTCTACTATATCGATTACACGCTCGCTCAAGTCTGTGCCTTCCAGTTCTATGCTTGGATGGAACAAGACCGGGAAGCGGCTTGGAAGTCGTATCTCGATCTCTGTCGTGCCGGCGGATCGGAAAGCTTCCTCATGCTCGTCGAACGTGCTGGATTGAAGTCTCCGTTCGCACCAGGTACGGTCGAGGCAGCGGTCGCACCGGTCAAAGCCTATCTTGAACAAGCAGACGACCTCGTGCTCGATCGCGTTTAATTCTTTGCGTGCAAGGTCGTACTGACTAAAAGTCAGAACATCTCGAGCAACATCAATAAAAGAAGAGGCGTTTTCCAGAATATCATCTGGAAAACGCCTCTTCTTTTTTGCTACATGATTATAGAACGTATATGTTCATCCTTGACTCCTACAGGAAAAGAAAGCATGACTTCCGCTTTCGTCAGGGTTAGGTAAGACCTGGCACACCGCATGGAGTGCGTGGTGCCGCGGCTTACCCCCCGCCTGTGGAAAGCAAGGATGACAAAAACGTTCGTAAAACGACCACAGGGCTCATTTCATTCAGATAGAAGCTTTTCATGGTACCTCCCGTACCAGACCCGAAACTCGTCAGCTGGAATCGGTCTTGAATAATAGAATCCTTGCGCATACTCACAGTCAAGCACTCGTAAATGATCCGCTTGTTCAAGTTCCTCGATTCCTTCAGCGACGACGTCATACTTCAACGTATGAGCAAGCTTGATGATCGTCTCGATGAGCGGTGCGTTCGAACACGCATCCGGACCACTGATGAACGAACGATCAATTTTCAGTCGCTGGATCGGTAATCGACTTAAGTACGACAAGGAAGAATACCCCGTACCAAAGTCATCGATCGCAAGACGATATCCCATCTGGTGCAACGTCTGTAAGGCGTCAAATACGCGTGTGTCTGAAAAGACACCAAACGATTCCGTGATTTCAAGTTCCATCCGTTGTTCAATCCCCGGATGAATCTCTCGAACATCGGTCAGGTAATCGACGATCCGACCAGAGACGAGCTCTTTGACGGATAAGTTCGCCGAGACACGCAGTACCCCGAGTTCCGTGTCCTTCCACTCCTCGACTTGCCGGACCGTTTCGGCAACGACCCACATCCCGATTTCTTCAATCAACATCGATCGTTCGGCAATCGGAATGAAAATTGCTGGACTGATCATCCCACGTTCAGGATGGAACCAGCGCAGGAGAGCTTCACAGCCATCGACTTGACCTGTCGCAAGATTGATTTGTGGTTGATAGAACAGTTGAAGCTCGTTCTTTTCAATCGCTTCTCGTAATTCACCTTCGAGGACGACCGATTCAAGATACTCGGCACTCATCCAGGACTCGAACCAGACTGGTCCACCCTCTGTCTGTTGTTTCGCATGCTGCATCGCGATATCAACCGAGGACAACAAGGAAGTAACGGCTACTGCATCATCGGGATAGCGGACCATACTCATACTGATGCTGACATTGACGTATTCTCCGTTGATCTCATAGACATGTTCGATGACTTGCTTTAATTTTTGGTAATCGACGATATCCTGTTGTGCGACTAATACGGCGAATTCATCTCCACCGATTCGCGCCGCTTGTCCTGTTCCGATGAAATGATGCTTGAGGCGATTCGCGAGATCTTTTAGAATCTGATCCCCTGCACCATGTCCATAGATGTCATTGATCCGCCGGAATTGCCGGACGCTGATGGTGACGAGCTCTCCCGGTTGAGGTGCTTTTAACGCGTCTGCCATCTTTTGCTCGAAACCATTCCGGTTCAACAAACCCGTCAACATATCGAAGAGTGCGAGTTGTGTAATCCGTTCTTCCCGCCGGAACTGATCCGTTTCATCATGACAAGATAAGTAGAGCGCAACACCTGTATCGTCCTCTTTATTGGTAACGTGGATGATGTTGACGAACATATTCAAAATTTCTTCATTGAAGAGCATCTTACAGCGAATCGTTTGACTATGTCCTTCAAGCGATCGTCTCAATGCTCGCCGCATCCGATTCAAATCAGCCGGATGGATCAATTCTTCAATCGTCCATCCTGCCGTTGCCTCCGTCAATTGTCGAAAGCGTTCGTTTCCGTTTAATATCGTATAGTCGGATGATAAGGCAAGGATCGGGTCGGTATTCTGCGAAAAGAGTGACTCGATTTCTGCTTTCTTTTGTTTGATTTCTTTTGTCTTCGCATCGCTATGGTCTAATAAACCAGCAATGATAGCTGTCATCGTTCGAAACGCTTGAACGACGGGTTGAAAATCATTTCGCTCCGGTACGTCATAACCAGATTGCCGACGGTCTTCAGCAAAGGTATTCGCTTCTCCCTTCAATAAAGAAAGATCTTGGCGGAACGCACGTAATAACGATAAGGTCAACATCAGTAATCCAAGAATCAAGATGCTGGTTGCGCCAAAGAGGAGCCAGGCATTACGAATGATTTGATTTCCCCGATCCTGCATTTCTTGTGCGACTTGGTTGAGTTCTTGATCATACAGACGATACATGCTGGATTCATACCGTTCAGCTTGGTTTGCTAACGCAGCATACGTCCAGCTTTCTGGAGCGCGCAATAGGTCATCGAGCGTTTGTGTATAAGCATCCATCTGTTCCCGCATGATTGCGATATCCTGACGTCCTGAATCGTTGTGAAGCGGAATCACATCATACAGGGATTTAATGAGCGATTCCTGTCGCAATGGCAAATCAATCCGCATCTGTTGAATCCGTAACCGATCAATTGAGCTAGGTTCTTCTTTTTGTCGAGCATCCTTCAATATTTCAGCGGACTTTCCAAGCTGTTCTTCCATCAGAATCAGATTGGAGAACACATTATAATAAGACCCCGTCTCTTTACTCAATACGAGCTGATTAAAGATGATTTCACTTTTGAAGTTCGTCATCGTCGTGAAAAAGCGATGATTCGATTCGTATCCTTGTCGTTGTAGTTTCTTAATCTCTGTTAGGACTTCTTCGCGTGTCGACTCGGTCGCTTTCATATTCGGAAGTCGATCCGTTAGTTGTTCTAGTGCTTGGTCGGCCCGCTTTGAAGCTTGCGTCAAATCGGCGTCGTCATTCAAAGATGAAAAATAATAGCGCGTCACTTCTTGTTCGGCATGATTAAAAGGTGTCACTTCAGCAATTGTTTTGCCCGATGCCTTGAAGCGATACCCTTCATCCAATGTTTTCGTCAAATGCTGACACGCGACGATCAATGCTAACAGACCGATGATCGCAATCATCCATGAGAACGTTTTATAGTAGGAGCGTCTTCGAAAAGCTTCTACGATGAAGACTGGTGATAAACGTCGCAACACATCGTCCTCCCTAAATTGTCATTATGCTTCTATATCGTCGCCTCCTCCCATTTCCTGAAGTCGTTTTGGGTCAATAAAAAGCACTTCTTTCCACATTTCTGTGAAAATCAGTGCTTTTTTTACTAGTTTTATTTTTTTTTAATAACTGACGTTCTCACGCGCTACTTTTTTAGCAAAATAATCGATAATATCACGTCGACGGATGATCCCGATAAAATGTCTACCATCATCAATGACGGGCACGAAATTTTGATCCGTGATGACTTCAATCATCTCTTCCATTTGTGCTGTAATCGAAACTGGTTTATAACGGACACGTTGTTTAATATCAGTTAATCGTGTCTGCAAGACGTGGTCGTAATCGGCATGCTCGAGATTTGCTTCGAGCGCCCACAAGATATCACCTTCTGTCAGCGTTCCTGCGTATTTCCCTTTATTGTCAACGAGTGGGACCGACGTAAAACGATGATGTTTCATCTTTTCTAGTGCTTGTCTGACCGTTGACTCAGGATCTAAATATTTCACCTCATCTTTAGGTAATAAGAAAAAAGCAATATTCATTTCTGTTCCTCCCTAGCCACTCTGTGACACCCTTTTCATTTTATCATGAACTTTGCGTTGATTCATTTCTCAAATGATGAAAATCTCCACATAATTCTTTCATATTTAGTTATACTATATCCCAATATTCCAAGTAGACAGGAAAAACTGACCAGTGACGTTTAGGCACTGATCCAACACATGAAAGAAACCTCTGACACCGTAAAAACGATTTTCGCTTTGACGAATGAACTCATTGCAGAAATCATCTGTCCAAAACAATCATTTTTGCCTAAAGAAGCAACTAACACGTTACTGGATGTTGAACGACACGATTCAGATTCAAAAGACTCCTCAGTTCCATCCGATCGACTTGATAGTGAAGCCTTTTTCGGAAGGCTTCGTTTTTTCTTGGTTCGTTCTCGACTATCCGCGAAAGAGGACATACACTAGAAGCAATCCACTTTATTTCGAAAGGAGTCGTGTCATGAATCGCTTGTCGACATCCGACTTGACGCAAATCGCAGAGCACCTTTACGGAATGACCGGTTTTTTCGTCACGTACCGAGATCGTAATGGTACTCCGCTTGCTCTACGTCCAGAAGCTCCACCTCATCCGGGAACCTTGCCGATTGAGAATGAATGGCCCGTCCTTAAAAAGACTCCTTTACTCTATACCCTGAAAGACGGTACAGCCTACCTCTTTTTGGACGTTCCGGAACAAGGTATGTATCGAATCGGTCCTGTTCTATTACAATCTGCTCTCTTTCGGGCGCATATCCAAGATGAAGCCTATCACCAGTTTTATAAGGTCTTGCCGCGTACGACGGAGAACCGATTGATTGACTGTGCTCACCTGATGTATCGCTTGTTGCACGGGGAACCATTGCCGAAGCGAGAAATCGAACAACTATCTGATATTCAGGAAGCTGAAATCCCACTCGTTGCGGATGCACCGTCCCATACAGGGGTGACCGCATACCGAAAAGCATGGCAACGGGAGCAGCAAATCATCGACTGGATCGCGACGGGTCAAAGTGAGCGACTCGCAACGACCTACTCTTTACCTGCATACGGTGAGTTCGGCACACTCGCACGGCATCAACCGTTACGCGCAGAAAAGAATCTGTTGCTCGGAACCGTCCTATTGAGCGCACGCGCCGCGATTCGCGGTGGATTAGAACCGGACGAAGCCTTCTCTCTAAGCGACCGGATGATCGAGACGATCGAAGCAGCGACGAGCATTGCCGAACTCCGTAATCGTCATGTCCGCATCACGGTCTCGTTCGCGGAGGCCGTCAAGGAACTCCAAGCGCTGCGGCACTCGCCTCATGTACTCGCTGCGATTCGCTATATTCAGCAACACCTGTATGAACCGTTGTCCGTCTCATCAATCAGCCAAGCCATTCATGTCTCGTCCAATTACTTGTCCGTTCTGTTTAAAGATGAGACTGGTTTACCACTCGCCCGGTATGTCATCCGGGAACGCATCCGGGAAGCAAAGCGTCTCCTACGCTCGTCAGACGACTCGCTACTAGAGATCTCAAACAAGTTGCACTTCTCAAGCCAAAGCCATTTCAGTCAAGCCTTCAAACAGACGACTGGTGAGACGCCAACGCATTACCGGCAACGAAGTGAATTTTAAGAGAGTCGTGCCTTTTTTTCGTTTTGTGATATCCTATTCAACAGGAACTATTTTCGTGAATCCGTTTTTGGCGGATTCTTTCATCAAAAAGGAGAATCAACATGAACTCAATTAGTGTCATCATTCCTGTCTATCAAACTGAATCACAAACGAAGACAGCCATTCAATCCGTTCTCGACCAGAAGGTATCTATCCCGGTGGAAATCGTCGTCGTCTTTGACGGTCCGAGCACATACATCGATGAGCTCCGTTCCCTCTATCCAACATGTACGATCGTTGAACAGGCGCATCAAGGAACTTACGCTGCACGTCGACGTGGTCTTGAAGTCGCGACAGGTGACTACGTTACCTTCCTCGATAGTGATGATATCCTCGCACCACGTGCACTCTATACGTATATCAAAGCCTATGAGAAATCACGCGGTGAAGTCATCATCGGTAAGGTCTCACCCGTCTACAACAAGAAAAAATGGCTCATGCCAATCGATGATGATCGTTATTTCTTCTATACCCGTACGAAGTTCAATTCGCGTCATTTGACGACGATTCACGGCTGGATGATTAAAAAGGACTTGCTCAATGATCTACCTGTTCTTGAGACACGATGGTTCGCCGATACGATCATCGCCCATACAATCATCTCGAAACTGACGAACCTGACATCGGTCAGTTATGTCGTCTATGGTCGAAACTCACGTAGTACGCCACTTGAAGGACAATCGCTCTACCAAGCGCGTGATATCACGACATTGTCCGATATCTCACGGATTTACGGTATGTTATCCGCCCATACGAAGGATAACGACGTTCAAAAGTTCTTAAATACATGGTACAAACGTTTCATCTCAAAACGTGGTCGAGCATTGCTTGAGCGCAGCACGTCAAAAAGTCAGCAGACCGACGTCTTCCGTCATGTCGCTTACGACTTGAGACGGGCGAAGACACGAAGCAAGTATCTGCAGGCATGGTCGACGGGTTCGTATATCATGTTCCGTTCATATATCACTGCTGTTAAGACAAAGCAGACGTTACGGACGGCACGACGTAAAAAAATCAAGAACGGTCTCATGCTCTATCGTTTGTTCCAAAAGATGCCGGTCAAAGAGAACCTCGTCTTATTCGAGAGTTTCCTCGGACGAAGCTATTCCGATAATCCAAAGGCCCTTTATCTGAAATTAAAAGAACAACGCCCGGAACTTGAGCTCGTCTGGATTTTCGCGAATGAGCCTTCAGATGACGTCAAGGAAGCTTGCCCAAACTGGGTGCTCAAAAACAGCTTCGCGTATTACCAAGCGATGGCACGTGCGAAGTACTGGATTTTCAATACACGTCAACCGCTCAGCTTAACGAAACGCGAAGAAACGATCTACCTTCAAACATGGCACGGCACACCATTAAAACGACTAGGTCTCGATATGGAAGAAGTCCACATGGCAGGAACGAACGCGACGCGCTACAAACGGAACTTCTACAATCAAGCGCAGGAATGGAATTACTTGATTTCTCCGAATGCCTATTCGAGCGAAATCTTCAAGAGTGCGTTCGGGTTCCAAAACACGATGCTTGAGACAGGTTATCCGCGAAACGATCTCTTGTATGCGGACGATCAAGCTGGTCTCATCAGCGAAATCAAAGCACGTCTTGATATCCCAGCTGACAAGAAAGTCGTCTTGTACGCACCGACATGGCGAGATGATGAGTTCATCGCGCGCGGAAAATACCGCTTCGATCTCCAACTCGACTTGAACGAGATGCAGGCCCGACTCGGTGACGATTATGTCGTCTTGCTCCGGATGCATTACTTGATTGCGCAAAACATGGATATCAGTGGACACGAAGGCTTCGCCTACGACGTCTCTTCGTACGGCGATATCGCAGAGTTGTATTTGATCAGTGATGTCTTGATCACTGACTACTCGTCTGTCTTCTTCGATTACGCCCACTTACAACGTCCGATGATCTTCTTTACGTACGACTTGGAGAAATATGCGTCGACGTTACGTGGATTCTATTTCGATTTCGAAGAAGTCGTTCCAGGACCACTCTTGAAGGAAACGGATCAAGTCATCGATTATATCGAACAGATCGATACGAAATCCGTCGCTTACCAAGAAAAGTATGATCGCTTCCTCGAGCGGTTCTGCAGTCTTGACGATGGTACGGCAAGTGAACGTGTTCTTGCTGAGTTGTTCCCGAACGCAAGCTCAGCAGATGCTGAAGATGCTGAATAAGGAGACACAATGAAAAAGGAGAAAGATGCGCTTTTGCGCTCTTTCTCCTTTTTCGTATCATCGTCTACGATACGGTGCAATCCGCTCTTCAAATTCAGGGTGAACGAAACTAGGACGTAACGATAAGACGACCTCACCGAGGAGATGTTCTACCACGTCGTCCCATCGTTCGACGATCTCAGAAGAGGTCTTCGCAGATACATCCCCCTCTTCGAGCAATGCTGTCTCATCCGTCGTTCTCATGAAGACCCACGTATCATCAGATCGTTTGCGCCCCATTAAGGTGATACGTCCACCTTCCATCCGGTACAGAAGGATTCGCTCCCATTGACGCTTCCGACTCGGCACCATGACTTCACGATGTCGCGCGATGATTTGCTCTTTGATCGTTTCCCGGCTAGCAACGAGATTCGGACACAGATGATAAAAATCATCTGTTCTTGGATGCTTGATACCAAAGTGCGGAATACCCGACGCTTCAAGACGCTTCAACCATTCTACTTTCGCTTGTCGCAGATGTGTCCAGCGAATAAGATGACTCCGGACGCCCCATCCTGTGATCACGAAAGGATGTCGACGCAATTCTTCGACTGACGCAAACAACGTCTGCTTTTCAAAAGAGGTTTCCTGACAGAGTTCTTCGAAACGATTGATCGATGTGACATCATTTCCATGTTGCATCGGGAATAAATTGTATAGATGAAAGCGTCCCGATAAGGCTTGTCCTTCGTAGATACCTTCTACGATCCGGATGATTTGTCGCATCGTCTCATCCAATCGACCAATTTGACCCGTCGCTTGCCCTGCCGTATCAATTTGCTGACGTAATGTAGGATCCACTGTCGCAGAACCTGGATTCAACATCAGGCACGCACCAAGCGACGTTTCACTCTCTCCCCACTGGATATATGTATGATAGCGATACAATACGTCTTGCTCTAGCCGGAATGTTGCATACACTTGAACATCGTTAGTCGTCATCATGAACCCTCCTATACTTTTATATATAACTTGATTATTTTACCATATAGAGGTTCTTATTTACTTTCGTTTATACATCAGGTCAATCAAAAAATGAAGCTGACCCACAAGTCAGTCTCTACAAAGATAAGGGTGGCAGAATGATGATCTGCCACCCTTATCTCGTAATAAAAAGAATGACGCGTCACACGCCACTCCTACAGGAAAAGCGCATTTATGCGCTGTCAGAGACGAACAAGACCCGCTTTCCTGCTTGAAATGAAGCAGGAAAACTGGCTTGTGTCTCGCCTGAGGAAAGGGCGTGAAAAGACGCGTCATTCTTTTTTAAGTCAGTCATATGAACGTTTTAGTTACGGACGAACAAGGCAACGCTCTCGACGTGTGTCGTATGTGGGAACATATCGACTGGTGTCACTTCGACGAGTGTATAACCGAGCTCTGTCAACAACTTCGCGTCACGCGCTTGAGTCGACGCGTTACAAGAGACGTAAACGATCCGCTTCGGTGCAACATCCGCAGCAGCACGCAAGAATTCTTCGTCACAGCCTTTACGTGGTGGGTCGACGACGATGACGTCCGGTTGAATACCGGCTTTAACGAGATCCGGCATGACCTTCTCAGCTGCACCGTACTCGAATGTCACGTTCTCGATCCCGTTCGCTTGTGCATTCCGGCGTGCATCATCGATTGCTTGCGGTACGATTTCGATGCCGTAGACGTGCTTCGCTTGTTTCGCGAGTGACAAGGAAATCGAACCGATACCACAGTAAGCATCGACGACAGTCTCATCGCCTGTCAACTGAGCGTACTCGAGCGCTTTCGCGTAGAGTTTCTCTGTTTGCAACGGGTTGACTTGGAAGAACGAATGCGGTGAGATCTCATACGTCAATCCAGCGATTTGATCGCGGATGACGGACGGTCCGTACAAGACGACGTTCTTTTTCCCGAGAATAACGTTCGTATCATCCGGGTTGATGTTGTGCTGGATCGACGTGACATTTGGTAACGCCTTTAAGATCCCTTCAACGATTTTATCGATCCCACGCAGTTGTTTGACCTTCGTGACGAGAACGACCATCAACTCGTTCGTGTGGTACCCATGACGTGCCATGATATGACGAATGACGCCTGCTTTTTTCTTCTCGTCGTACGCTGGGACTTTTAAATCAGCGAGGACTTTGCGCACCGCTTGGACGGCTTCGTCGTTTTCTTTGTTTTGGATCAAGCAGTAGTCCATATCGATGATCCGGTGACTTCGTTTTTGATAGAAGCCAGCCATCAATTTGTTCGATTGGAAGGCGACCGGTACTTGTGCTTTGTTGCGGTAACCCCAAGGATCTTCCATCCCGATCGTCTCGTGGACGGGAATTTCAAGACCTGCCAGGCGCGCGAAAGCGTCACGGACACGGTTGTGCTTGAACTTGAGTTCTGCGTCGTATGACAAGTGTTGCAATTGGCAACCGCCACACTGGTTGTAAACCGGACAAGGCGGCTCGACACGATCGACACTTTTCGTCTTTTGACGGATGATACGACCGAACCCGTAAGACTTCGTCGTTTTCGTGATCTTGATCTTGACCTGCTCCGTCGGCAATGCGCCCGGGATGAAGACCGTATATCCATCGATGCGCGCGACCCCTGATCCTTCATGTGTCAGGTCGACGATCTCGACGACGTGTTCATCGTTCTTTTGTACTGGAATCATGAATATCCTCCTTAAAAACCTCGCTTCACGCGAGGTTCGTTTCTGCTTCTTGTAGTTGTGTATTGATTTGTTCCATCTCTTCGATCCGGAACTTTGGTGTCATGACTTCGAAATGAGAGCGAAGATTCGTCATCTCGCCTTCGCAAATGCCGCCAAACTCACCATCGATGTTCAAGCTCATCTCTGATGTATTCTTCATGCGGACGAATGAGGTCGTGACATGCTCGATGCAAGGGTCCGAGAAATGATCCCCTTTTAAGGCAAGACGCATGACACGAATTAATTCGACGAGGTTACATTTCTTGAGAATGAAGAGATCGAACCGACCGTCATTGAGTGACGCGTTCGGTGACAATTTCTCGAATCCGCCGACGGAGTTCGTATTGGATGTCAAGAACAGCATGACTTCTCCTTTGAATATACCCTTTTCATGCTCCAGTTCGACATATGTCGGTCGGATTTGCGGAAGTTTCTCCATCCCTTTGACGTAGTACGCGAGCTGTCCGAGTGCCGTCTTCAGCTTCGAAGGCACTTCGTACGACAGTTCTGTCATGATGCCACCACCAGCGATGTTGATGAAGTAATGGACGCCTGCCGATCCTTCGATCTTACCGATATCGACCGGCATCGTATGTCCTGTGCAAATGACATCCATCGCTCCTTCGATCGTCAATGGAATACGCATCGCCCGACCAAAGTCATTCGTCGTTCCAACAGGTAGTACACCAAGCTTCGGACGTTTGTTGTAGGCAGCCATTCCGCTGATCACTTCGTTCAACGTACCATCGCCGCCTGCTGCGACGACGAGATCAAATTCTGCTTCGCATGCTCGTGCTGCTTCATACGTCGCATCGCCGACCGCTTTCGTCGAGTAGACAGATGTCTCATAACCCGCTGCTTCGAGTCGGTCGAGGATATACGGTAAATTTCGTTTAACCATCTCTTTCCCGGAAGTCGGGTTATAAATCACGCGCGCTCTAGGTCTCATAAGATTTTCTCCTTTTTGACTCAACCGTTCATTTGATACATAACTGTTTTATTTTACATGAACTCTCGAGACATTACAAAGCCAAAAAAGACAGCGTCCGTTTCCTCGCAGAAGTAAAGGAGGAACGGACGCTGTTCGATCAGCGACTTATTTTAATTTTTCAAGCTCTTCATAGAAGAGTTGATCCAGGAGGGCAGGGTTCGCCATTCCTTTTGTTTTCTTCATGATTTGACCGATGACGAAGCCTTTCTTCCGGTCACGTCCACCGAGTAATTCCTCGACGACGGCTGGGTTCGCTTCGAACATCTCGACAATCAGACCACGTAGCAATCCTTCGTCTGAAATTTGTGCAAGACCGTTTGCTTCGACGTATGCACGTGGCTCGACACCTTCTTCGATGACGGCCGTGAAGACTTGTTTGGCGATTTTAGAAGAAATCGTACCGCTTGCGATCAAGTCGATCATCTCTGCCAGACGAGCTGGTGTCATCTTGACTGTTTCGAACGTTTCCGTCGATTTATTCAAATGACCTTGGATCTCACCGATTGTCCAGTTGGCTGCTGCTTTCGGCTCTGCGCCTGCTGCCAGTGTCGCTTCGAAGTACTCTGCCATCTCACGTGTGACCGTCAGTTGTTTCGCATCATACGCTGAAAGACCAAGTTCTTCTTGGTAACGAACGCGACGGGCATCTGGAAGTTCCGGAATACCGGCACGGATCGCTTCTTTCCAATCGTGATCCAGCACGAGCTTGACTAGGTCAGGCTCTGGGAAGTAACGGTAATCCGACGCCCCTTCTTTGACACGCATGAGGACCGTTTGTTTTTTCGTCTCATCGAAACGGAGTGTTTCTTGGCGCATTACACCACCCGCAAGCAACAACTTACGGTGACGATCTTCTTCGAACTCAAGACCTTTTAAGACGTTTCCGAATGAGTTCAAGTTTTTAAGTTCTGTTTTCGTACCGAACTTCTCTTGTCCGTATGGGCGGACGGAGATATTACAGTCACAACGAAGTGATCCTTCTTCCATCTTGACGTCCGAGACGCCTGCATATTGCAAGACTTCCTTGAGACGTTCGAGGTAGGCGACTGCATCTTTTGGTGAACGCATGTCCGCTTCACTGACGATTTCGATGAGCGGTGCACCTGTCCGGTTGAAGTCGACGACTGAGTGATTCGCACCCGTGTGGTTCATCTTACCAGCATCTTCTTCCAGATGGACACGTTCGATTCGGAAGCGTTTCGTTTCACCATCAACTTCCGCATCAATGTAGCCATCGAAGCCAATCGGTTGATCGAACTGTGAGATTTGATACGCTTTTGGCGTATCTGGGTAGAAATAGTTCTTTCGGTCGAATTTCGTTTGATCGGCAACTTGGCAGTTGAGTGCCATTGCTGCACGCACAGCGAGCTCAACGGCTTTTTCGTTGATTTTCGGCAAGACGCCCGGATGTCCAAGACAAATCGGACACGTTTTCGTGTTCGTCTCCGCGCCGTATTCCCGCGCACAACCACAGAACATCTTCGTGTTCGTGCTCAATTCGGCGTGGACCTCGATCCCGATGATCGTTTCAAAGTTCATGATACATTCGCTCCTTATAACTTCGGAAGCGCGAATCCACCTGTCGCAAGCTCAAACGCATGCGCAGCGCGATAGATCGTCGCCTCATCGAAATGTTTTCCAATGATTTGTAAGCCGACCGGAAGACCGTCGACGAATCCAGCTGGAACCGAGATTGCTGGGACACCCGCTAAGTTGATTGGAATCGTCAAGATGTCATTCGCATACATCGTGACGGGATCATCCAGTTGTGCACCGAGTTCGAATGCTGGTGTCGGTGCTGTTGGTCCGATGATGACGTCATAGTTCGCAAGGACATCGTCGAAGTCTTTTTTGATCAACGTCCGAGCTTGTTGAGCTTTTTTATAGTAGGCATCGTAGTAACCTGAGCTGAGCGCGTACGTTCCGAGCATGATCCGGCGTTTAACTTCGTCTCCGAATCCTTGTGAGCGGGAATACTTGAAGACATCTTCAAGTGCGTCCGCTTCAGCACGGACACCATAACGAATGCCGTCAAAGCGTGCGAGGTTCGATGATGCTTCCGATGAAGCAAGTAAGTAGTACGTCGCAAGAGCATATTTCGAGTTCGGGAGTGACACCTCGTCGACTGTCGCACCGAGTGCTTCGAGTTTTTTGATTGCTTCACGGATGTTAGCTTTGACACCTTCACTGACACCTTCACCGAAGTATTCTTTCGGAACAGCAATCTTCAGACCTTTGATATCACCTGTCAACGCTTGTGTGTAATCCGTTGCGGCGACGTTCGCAGACGTCGAATCCATTTCACAGTGTCCTGCGATCGCGCTCAAGAGATACGCGTTGTCTTCGACTGTTCGTGTCAACGGACCGATTTGGTCAAGCGACGATGCGAACGCCACAAGACCGAAGCGTGAGACGAGACCGTATGTCGGTTTCAACCCGACGACACCACAATAGGCAGCCGGTTGACGAATCGAACCACCTGTATCCGAACCAAGGCTGAATAAGACTTCGCCTGCTGCGACAGCTGCTGCTGAACCACCTGAAGAACCACCTGGAACGTGTTTCGTATTCCATGGGTTGCGAACCGGTTTGTAGGCTGAGTTCTCGTTTGAAGAACCCATCGCGAACTCATCCATGTTCAATTTCCCGATCGTGATCGCCCCTGCTTCATGCAGACGCTCGACGACCGTCGCGTCATGCGCTGGTACGAAGTTCTCGAGGAATTTCGAACCACATGTCGTCGTCATCCCTTTCGTGACGATGTTATCCTTGACGCCGATTGGAAGACCAAACAATGGATTCGCTTCGTGTTTCGCGACATCATCCATTCGTTTTGCTTGCTCGAATGCTTCTTCGTTCAATGAAAGAAACGCACCGATTTTTCCATCGACGCGGTCGATTTGATCAAAGGATTCTTGGACGAGTTCAGAAACTTTGACTTCGCCATCCTGAATGAGTGTGTGTAGTGTTTTGACACCATGTTCAAAAAGTGACATCGGGTCATTTCCTCCTTATTCGAACACCGCTGGGACGCGGACTTGTCCGTCTTCCCAATCGGGTGCGAGTCGTTCTACTTCCGTACGAGGAAGTGATGGACGTACTTCGTCCTTACGTAGGACGTTCTTTAAGTCGAGGACATGAGTCGTCGGTTCGACGCCTGTCGTATCGAGTTCATTTAATTGTTCAGCGAACCCAAGAATCTTCTCGAGTTGTCCTGTGAATTGTGCTACTTCTTCATCTGTCACGGCAAGGCGTGCCAAATGCGCCACGTGGCGGACTTGCTCCTCATTAATCTTTGCCATGTCATTCCACCTCCGGAACTTTTGCGATATATTTTACACTATTTCTAATCATAGCACTTTTCGTCCAGACAAAAAAGACGATGGTGCATCGGGGGGAGGTCCGCACCATCGTCCTATAGGGGTAGCAAAGCTTCCGGGCGGAAAGCTTCTAGTTATGAAATACCCGCTTTAAATCAGACGAAACAAAAATACTGAATATTCATACTAAGACATCGATGAGCAGATAGATATTGAAGACGATGACGATCGAGACGATCACCCATGCCAACGCGTTCATGAACCGACTGTTCCGATGTTCTCCCATGTACCGCTCACTCGCAGTCGCCCGAATCAAGGGAATCAAGGCGAACGGAATCCCGAACGATAAGGCGACCTGACTAAGGACAAGTGCCCGTGTCGGATC
This sequence comes from Exiguobacterium sp. s143, assembly GCF_018618895.1. NCBI lineage: Bacteria > Bacillati > Bacillota > Bacilli > Caryophanales > Exiguobacterium > Exiguobacterium sp. s143. The sequence goes on from NZ_JACSMX010000001.1 coordinate 1,286,490, forward strand.
AAAACCGGAGAACAGCAACACAATCGCCGGCAACATCGTCACGGTCCGTCGAACGAACAATGGCAGTTGAAGATGAAGAAAGCCGCGCATGATCGCGTCACCTGACATCGTCCCGACGCTTGAAGAAGCGAGACCCGAGACGAGTAAAGCAATCGCAAACAGATACGGTGCGCTACCACCGAGCGTGACATGAAGCCCCTCGTAAATTGCTTCAAGCGAACCCGCTTGGTATGACGTGCCATAAAAAACACTTGCTGCGATGACGAGCATCGCTCCATTGACCGCTCCGGCAATCAACATCGCTCCCCAAATATCGAAACGCTGAATCCGTAACATCGACAATTTATTTGCAACGTGCCCCATCCGTCGTTTCGTTAAATCGGAATGGAGATAGATCGCATGCGGCATGACGGTCGCTCCGAGCATCCCGGCAGCAAGGACGATGCTCGACGTACCTTCAAATCCCGGTAACAATCCTGCCGATAGATCACGAAAGACCGGATGAACTTCAAATACTTCAATCGCAAAAGCAGCGGCGATGATTAAAACAAGAACGGCGATGACAGCTTCAAAATGCCGGAGTCCTTTTTGCTCAAAGCCAAGGATGACGAACGACAAGACCGCCGTCAATAATGCCGCCATCCGTAAATCGATTGCAAACAATAAATGAAATCCGAGTGCGGCTCCGACGAACTCTGCGAGATCGGTCGCCATCGCGACAAGTTCCGCTTGTATCCAGTAGAAGAAGCGCGTGACTGGCGATAACTCTTCCCGGATCACTTCCGCTAAACTGAGATTGCTGACGATTCCGAGCTTAGCTGATAGGAACTGAATGACGACGGCCATCAAGTTCGAGGCGACGATGACCCAGAGCAGTAAGTAGCCATACTGGGCACCTGCCGTCATGTTCGTCGCGAAGTTTCCCGGATCGAGATACGCGACGGCAGCGACGAACGCTGGTCCAAGATATGTCCGTTTTCTTGGTAAATCTTGTGTAAGTGGCTGTGTCGCCATCTCGTTCACCTCACTTTTGGTTTTTATTATACGCTTATATTGCCCAAGTGCAACAAATATGTTTATGGTAAATAACAACGTATGAAGTGAATTAAAAAGGGATGTTTCCTGTAATCAGGAAACATCCCTTTTGTTAGTTAGACGATCTTCCGCTCTGGTTCTGCACCTTTTAGCTGTGCTTGCACTTGATCGAATTCATCATAGATCGCTTGACTCGGTTCCTTCGTCACGAGACTACCGACGACGAGCGCAACAGTCGAAGCGAAGAAGGCTGGAATCATCTCGTACATCTCAGAAATGTAGAATGGCAACCCTTCGACATTTTGTTTGATGAGAATCCAGGCGATGACGACGACAGATCCCGTAATCATCGAAGCAAGTGCTCCTGTCTTGTTCATCCGGCGCCAAAGCAAGCTGAACAGAACGACTGGTCCGAACGCGGCACCGAAACCAGCCCACGCATAACCAACGAGAGTCAAGATCGACTTCTGTGCACCGAACGATAAGAGAATCGCTAGAGCAGCGACGACAAGGACCATCACGCGCCCCATGACCATCAATTCACGATCCGAAGCATTACGCTTGAAGAAACGTTGATAGAAATCATTCGTTGCCGCACTCGAAGAGACGAGTAGCTGTGTCGAGATCGTCGACATGATGGCAGCAAGTAAGGCTGCAAGCAACAGTCCCGTAATGAAACCAGGGAAGAGATCGCGTGATAATTGAATGAAGACATTCTCTGGTTCTCCTAAAGGACTATTTTGTTGCGTGAAGTAGGCATATCCGATCAAACCTGTCACCATCGCTCCAACGATTGAGAACGTCATCCAGATCATCCCAACGCGACGTGCTGACTTCATCTCGTGTAAGTTCCGAATCGCCATGAAACGAACGATGATATGCGGCTGACCAAAGTAGCCGAGTCCCCATGCGAGTAGCGAGACGATCCCAATGACCGTCGTACCTTTGAATAACTCGAGCTTTGAACCGTCCGTCGACCGGATCGTTTCAAGCGTCTCGTTGATCCCACCGCTTAAAGCGAGGGCAACGCCTGGTACGATCAGCAACGCGATGACCATGATCATCCCTTGGACGACGTCCGTCCAACTGACAGCAAGGAAACCACCGAGGAAGACATAAGCGATGACGACGCCCGCAAGAATCCAAAGACCCGTCGTGTACTCGAGACCAAAGACAGCTTCGAACAAACGACCACCCGCGACAAAACCACTTGATGCGTACATTATAAAGAATATTAAGATAACTCCAGCTGAAACAGTACGCAAGACGCCACTTTTATCGTGGAATCGTTTTTCAAAATAATCGGGAATCGTGATCGCATCCCCTGCATGTGCCGTATACGCACGCAGACGCGGCGCGACGAGTAACCAGTTGGCATAAGCGCCAAGTAATAAACCAACGACAATCCATCCACTGGACAGACCAGTTGCATACATTGCACCCGGTAATCCCATCAACAGCCAGCCACTCATGTCACTTGCTCCAGCAGAGAGCGCCGTGACGACGGGACCAATCGTACGTCCCCCAAGCATGTAGTCATTCATGTTCTTCGTCCGATAATACGCAATGACGCCTAGTGCGACCATCAGTCCGAGATACAGCAAAATCGCAAACCACATTCCGTTCATCCTTGCTCCCCCTTTTTTTCGTGATATAAGAAAAACGGGCATGCAGGTCGCACACCCGTTTCATCTATTAAACACCATTTCAGAACATTTCTGAAGTTGTTTTTGCTTGAAGATGTAAAGTCAAGTAATCCGGTCCGCCTGCTTTCGAATCCGTTCCAGACATGTTGAATCCACCGAATGGTTGGTAGCCAACGATTGCGCCTGTGCACCCACGGTTGAAGTAGAGGTTACCGACGTGGAAGTTCGCACGCGCGTACTCTTGGTTCGTCCGGTCTTGCGTGATGACAGCACCTGTCAATCCGTATTCCGTGTTGTTCGCGATGTCGATTGCTTCTTTGAAATCTTTCGCTTTCGTGAACGCGACGACTGGTCCGAAGATCTCTTCTTGCATCAAACGATCCGTTGGTTGAACGTCCGCGACGACTGTCGGTGAGACGAAGAATCCTGTTGAATCATCTGCCGTACCACCTGCGACGATACGTCCTTCTTCTTTTGCGACGTCGAAGTACGACGTGATTTTCTTGAATGCTGCTGCGTCGATGACTGGTCCGACGTTGTTTGAGACATCCGTCGGGTTACCGATGCTGAGTTTGTTCGTGTTCGCGACGACTTTTTCGAGCAACTCGTCATAGACAGAGTCGAGTGCGACGACACGTGAACAAGCTGAACATTTTTGACCCGAGAATCCGAATGCCGCTTTCGTGATCATGTCCGCTGCGTAATCGAGGTCGGCCGACTCATCGATGACCATCGTATCTTTTCCGCCCATTTCCGCGATGACGCGTTTGAGCCAGATTTGACCTTCGTTTAGTTTCGATGCCCGCTCGTTGATGCGAAGACCGACATCACGTGATCCCGTGAAGCTGATGAAACGTGTTTTCGGGTGATCGACGAGGTAGTCACCGACTTCTGCCCCTGAACCTGGTACGAAGTTCAAGACGCCTGCCGGAAGACCAGCCTGCTCCATCACTTCGACGAATTTCGCTGCGACGACCGGTGTCGTTGATGCGGGTTTCAAGAGGATCGGGTTCCCTGCCACGATTGCTGCAACAGCTGTTCCAGCCATGATCGCGAGTGGGAAGTTCCATGGTGAGATGATGACACCAACACCGAGTGGAATGTAATCGTAACGGTTGTATTCGCCTGGACGACTCTCGACTTTTTTGCCGTCTTTTAAGACGAGCATCTGACGTGCGTAGTACTCGAGGAAGTCGATCGCTTCTGCTGTATCGGCATCTGCTTCGTTCCAAGGCTTCCCTGCTTCTTTGACGAGGTAGGCAGAGAACTCATGCTTCCGCTTACGGATGATGTTCGCTGATTTGAATAGGACGTCCGCACGTACAGACGGATTGACGAATTTCCATGTTTCGAAGGCTGTGACCGCTGCTTGCATCGCTTCTTCTGCATGTTCCTGTGTCGCTTTCGAGACACGTCCGACGATCTCTTCTTTGTTAGCCGGATTGACGGAGACGATTTTATCTTCCGTCGTCACATGTTTTCCACCGATGACGAGCGGATAATCTTTGCCGAGTTCTTGCGTGACGAGTGCAAGTGCCTCTTCGAACGCTTTCTTGTTTGCTTCTTGTGAGAAGTCCGTGAATGGTTCGTGTTTGTACGGAATCATCTCTATTCCCCCTTTAATCTCTACTTTAAATCGCTTACATTCTCCATTGTACAGAAGCATGAGTCCGCTTACAATTATTCTAGTCAAAAAAATAGAGGAGCGACCGATTTGGTCGCTCCTCCGTTCTCAATTATTCCTTCGCTTGTGAAAAGACGATCTCTTCGTGTTCAATTGAAACTTTGACGTCTTGCCCTTGGAATAACCAATCATCTTGATCCGAGACGACGAAGTGAATGCCATCGACGACTTCTTCGACTGCTACCCGTTCGACTTCTTCCATATGAACACCAACCGAGAAACCTTGTGTTAAATCCGTTGAGCCACCATATTTTGCGAAGAAGCGAATCGTATCGCCTGATTTTGCTTCCATCTCATCTTTAAAGTATTGCAATGCCTCATCTGTAATATGAATTTTCATATCTATCACTCCCCTTTCGTTTAGTGTACCGATATCCTACTCAAAAAAGCGAATTTCCTGTATGGTAGAGACAAGATTAGCTATGGAAGCACCATGAAACATTCATCTTAGGAGGAATTCGAATGAAACGATCGCTCGTAGTGCTGCTTGCGACCAGTCTCGTACTCGTCGGTTGCGGAAACGATTCCCCGTCTTCTACAGATACCAAATCCCCGAAGACGACGGAAACGAAACAACAGAAGGCTGAACAAGCCGTTCTTGACGTCTATCAAACATATGAAAAAACGCTTGGTCAATCCGGACGAGCAGATGCGAAGGATCTCGCATCGATTGAATATACGGGTGACGAAAAACAACTTGAACCGCTCGCCATCGGTGCGAAAAACTTGAATGTCGTTCCCGGTAAGGTCGTCAAGTCGTTCCAAAAGGGCGACGTCGCCTATATCATCCACGAATTCAAGGATGCGAAAGGATCGATTCTCCCGAACCGAGGATCGAAGCTGTTATTGAAGAAAGACGACGAGTGGAAAATCGTCCTGACACCGACGACATTCGATCCGTCCGTCTTCTCGACACTTGGTGACATATTCACTGGATTTAACGCTGATGAGTATGGTGTCAATGCGAAGGCGGCTGATGAGATCGGAAAAACCGATGAAAAAGAGCAAGATGCCGTCTTTTCTCGCGTCAATGCGCAAACCGATTATATGGCGCTCGAGATGAACAGTAACATTCTGATGATTTATGGTGAGGCGCTCAAGAACGAAGGAAACCCTGAGACGCTCGTTGATTACTATCAAGACTACGCAGACTGGTATGAAGAAGAACAGCCACTCCTCATGAAGACGGCGAAAGCCGGGACGGATTATGAGAAGTACTTGATCGCACTCGATCCATTAAAAGAGAGTCTTCAAAAGAAGCTTGAGAAATATGCGGATCAATTAAACATGGAATTAGGATAAGGAGGAATTTTTCATGCAAGCACCTACATTCACCCTTCCGAATGCACAAGGAGAACCGATTTCCCTCGAGGATTATCGTGGAAAAAAAGTCGTACTCTATTTCTATCCGAAGGATTCAACGCCTGGCTGTACGACCGAGGCATGTGATTTCCGCGATGCGACGCAAGCGTTCGAAGAGAACAACACCGTCATTCTCGGTGTTTCTGCCGATAGTCAGAAACGGCATCAAAACTTTATCGCAAAATATGAATTACCGTTCCAATTGTTATCAGATGTCGATCACGAAGTGTGTGAGCAATATGGTGTCTGGCAACTGAAAAAGAACTATGGAAAGGAATATTTTGGAATTGTTCGTTCAACGTTTTTAATTGATGAATCTGGTGAAATCGTCAAAGAATGGCGCAGTGTGAAAGTAAAAGATCACGTCGCAGAAGCACTTCAGTACGTCCAAAAGCAGAAATGAGATTATGAACCAGTTGTTTCATACAACTGGTTCTTTTTGTATTCAATAATTTTAAAAACTCCTAATTTTATCCTTACATAAAAATAATTTTTCGTAAAAAAACGTTGGTATTACACATAAATTTAATAATTTTGAAATAATCTGAAAATATTCTATTGATTTTTCTGAATATTGTATTTATTATTGATAACAAGTTGATCCGGTGCTTTCCACAGCTTAAGAATAAAAGGCGATGACCCCTCTTATTTTTAGTCGGACACCGGATCGCTATCCTATCGGTTCTTATCGTTTCACCAGATATATCTATTTCTTTTGGGAGGGATTTACTTTATGGAAAAGAAAAAGGCACTTGCACTCGTTGGAGCACTGACAATCGCTGGCTCAAGTCTTGCAGCATGCTCGACGACAGATGAAGGTTCAAAAGAAGGCGGTTCGACATCTGGAGAAAAATCTTCAGACAAACAAGTCTTGAATATCATCAGCGGTTCGGATATTCCAGCACTTAGCCCAACCGTCGCAACAGACTCTGTATCCTTCACAGTCTTGAACAACGTTCAAGAAGGTCTGTTCCGTCTAGACGAGAATCAAGAAGCAACACCGGGTGTCGCAGAAAGTGTTGATGTTTCTGAAGATGGACTTACATACACGTTCAAACTTCGTGATTCGAAATGGTCGGATGGCAGCGATGTCACAGCAAAAGACTTCGAATACGCATGGAAACGCGTCCTTGATCCGAAGAGTGGTTCACAGTATGCGTATATCATGTATATCATCGATGGCGCTGAAGCATACAACACAAGTAAAGGAAAAGCAGACGATGTCGCAGTCAAAGCGGTCGATGACAAAACGCTTGAAGTCAAGTTGACTCAACCGGCTGAATACTTCAAATCGTTGACTGGTTTCGGTTCATTCATGCCACTGAAACAAGAATTCGTTGAGAAACAAGGTAAAAACTTTGCTTCGAAGCCGGACACATTCCTTTACAACGGACCATTCGTCCTCTCGGATTGGAAGACGGATGTTGGCTGGAGCTATAAGAAAAACGATCAGTACTGGGATAAAGATAATGTCAAACTTGAAGAAATCAACACGAAAATCGTTAAGGAAGTCTCGACAGGCGTCAACTTGTACGAAAAAGGTGACATCGATCTAGCTGGTTTAACAAGTGAGTTCGTTGATCAATACAAAGACAAAGAAGACTTTGATACACGTCTTGATGCAGCAATGTACTATATCCAAATGAACTTCAAGAATGACCTCTTGAAGAACAAGGATATCCGTAAAGCGATCGATTCAGGATACGACAAGAAGCAGATGGCTGATGTTCTCTTGAACAACGGTTCAATCCCTGCTTATTACTACGTACCAAAAGACTTCGCGAAAGGTCCAGACGGTAAAGATTTCCGTGATGGCAACGAAGGTTTCGGTTCATATGACGCATCATCTGCAAAAGCATCATTCGAAAAAGGACTGAAAGCCGTCGGCAAGAAGTCTCTCAAACTCGAACTTCTTTCATACGATGATGACAACTCGAAAAAAATCTCGGAGTACCTCAAAGGCGAGTGGGAGAAAAACCTTCCAGGTCTTGAAGTTACAATCAAACAACAACCATTCAAGAACAAGTTGGATCTCGAGTCTAAAGGTGAGTTCGAGCTATCGTTCGCAGGATGGGGACCTGACTACCAGGATCCGATGACATTCCTCGATATGTGGGTAACTGGTGGACCATACAACCGTGGTAAGTACACGAGCGATAAGTATGATTCACTCATCAAGTCAGCTCAAAAAGAAGTAGATGCTGAGAAACGTTGGCAGGCCCTCAAAGATGCTGAGAAAACACTCCTTGAAGAGGATCAAGCGATCTCAGTTATGTACCAAAAAGGTGTTTCGCTTCTTCGTAAACCGTACGTCAAAGGAATCGTCAACCACAAAGTCGGTGCCGATACTTCGTACAAATGGGCTTACATCGAAGGAAAATAAGTCATACCCCAAGACCAGATTCGCTGAGGAGCGTGTCTGGTCTTTTTTTCCATATGAGCCGTTTGTCCTATTTTTCTGAATAGAATTAAAATTTCGTGTCATTCTGTTTTCATTTCCATGACTTCCATTTATACTAAGCAAAGAATCCGATTCACTTTATTTACAATATTTTGCGGGAATTATTCATAATTAATGGAAATGTACCGATATATCTAATACAGAGGACTTTTGCCTCAATACTACATCGAACTAGGAAGGAGGACTCACTCATGAAGCAACGTGTACTTACGAGTCAACAGAGTTATACAGAAGAGCAGCTTGAGATGATTGAAGCCATCCGTGCGGTCGGTGAACTCATCCAGGACCGTCCACGCCGTACTGTCTATCGCCGTTATGCTTTAGTTAATGACTGGCCTCAGCCAGAAAACATCATCCGTCAATTTGGTTCGTGGCCAGAAGCCTTGTCTGCTGCTGGATACGAGTGGAATGTCGATCAACAGCCGGAGGAGCTTGAGCGGGCACCGAAATACACGAAAGACGAAATCTTAAAGTCGTTCGAACGGTACGCACAAGACGTCGGCTCTACGATCACACTCAAGAAGTACCAGATGTGGCGTAAATCCGTCCATCATGCACCGAGTCACTATCACATCGTTAAGATGTTCGGTTCGTGGCACGATGCTTGTACCGCTGCAGGACTCGAAGCGAGCGTCACCTATTCAAAAGCTGAACTTGCTGCTTCTCTGCGTCAAGCAATCGAGGAAGTCGGCTTTGCCCTCTCTTTTGAAGCATACCGGGAATGGGCAAAACGAAACAACAAACCATCGACGAAAGCCTTACTTCATCGTTACGGCTCTTGGTCAGCCGCGATTCATGCGATTGAAAACGAGATTCGCCTCAGCAAACAACAAGCTCAATGAACTTATTCTTTTTTGATCCTTCTCGTTCATCCGAACTGGGAGGATTTTTTACATCAAAAAAGAAGATAGCGTCTCTGCTACCTTCTTCTACTTGATTTAAATGACCTTCTCTTTCCACTCTTGATACGATGCGACACGGTCGCGTCCTTGGAACTTCGCTCCGACGTACATCGCACGGTCGGCATTTCGAATCAAACTCGCGAGATCACCAAGTTCTTTTAATGTATCGATGCCGATACTGGCCGTGATTCGGAGCGTATGCCCTTCGACTAAGATTGGATTTGCATGCAACGTCTCGCGGATTCGCTCTGCGACGATTTGGGCAGAATCAAGATCCGTATTCGGTAGTAAGATGACAAACTCCTCTCCCCCGTAGCGCGCGACAAGATCTGTGATACGTGTTGCCTGCATCAATAACTTCGCAACTTCAAATAGGACGACGTCTCCGACTTCATGACCATACGTATCATTGATTTGTTTGAAGTGATCTAAATCGATCATTAAGGCCGAGAACGGATAAAGGTCGCGTTGTTTAATTCGACGATCGCCCCACTCTTGCAAGGCACGATAGTTCGGTAATTTCGTCATCGCATCTGTCCGGCTGTCAGTCAACAAGCGTTCTCGCTCGTGTGCCCGTTCCACTGCCCACGACAGGACACGAAGGGCACGGTATAGCTCATATCCAAAATCCTGCGTGAATTCACCACTTGCGTTCGAGGCAAGGAGCAACGAGCAGTTGATCGTCTCCGTCGCTTCCGGTTGAATGAAGAGGACCGACTGTGTCTCTTCCGGCAAGCTATCGTAAAGACGAATATCCCACTCCTGTTGCATCCCGTAAAGAAGGACTTCTTCTTTTTCGATGATGTCTTCAATGATTCGTCCTTCGACATGATCGGCTTTTAACTTTCGTCCGTCCTTCAACGAATAGTACACGCTTTGCTTTCCTTCTTTGAAATCAAACTTAATCCAAGCGATATCCGGTTTGACGAATTGATTGAGCTGTCGTAAATACCGCTCGATGATGAACTGGGCATCACCGTCTTTCCAAGCCGCCTCTTTCAATCGCTCGATCTGCTCCCAATGTTCGATCCGGTCTGTCGCTTCAACCGAACTTCCCAGTGCGCGCTTGATGATGAATAAGGCAAACGCCGCCATGACGAGTCCGCTATTTCCGTTCCCTTGAACGACAAGTGTACTGAAGATTCCGTATAACAATTCTGCTGTGATGACGACCGCTTCGAAACGTAGCAGTTGGAACATGACGTCACTTGGAATGTTTTCTCCAAGAAGAAATCGGGATAACTGGTATTGCAATAAGAGGACGATCCAGAGAATCGCAACCATCGCCAGTAACGGTACGATGTTTTCTGTCAGCACGAATGCTTCGCCATGTGTTCCGCCGAGTGCATTATAGGCAAGACCTGCTGGAACGATTAAAAACAATTCGAGTGCGACGTTGAACGGATAGTTATGTAACATCCGCCGACGTCCGATTGGTGTATGAATCGTTCGCAACTGATAGATGAGCATCGTCAATTGCCCAACACAAATCGCTGATAATAATCCATACGTCAAGAATGTAAAGAGGACGAATCCAAAATGGAAAGTAAAACTCATATGGCGACGACGGACAGGATCGACGACAAAAATCGTCGATAAGGCGGCAATCAATAAGAACGTAAACAAATCGACGCTGAGACTATAATCTCTCGACTTCGCAAAAAGATCGATGCCTATGACGATTATGAAAAAAACGACCCAGCTTCGAAGGAGATATTGTTGAAAACGACGCACAAAACATTCCCCTTCCTTTAAGTTATGTAGTTGTATATTACTGGAAATCGATATGTCCATTATTCTACTTTTCGAGCAAAAAGTCGAACTTCGATAGTCTCCTTTGATACAATTGACGCGAGGTGATTTTTTTATGACAAATACATTCACGCGACACGCATTTGATACATTTCAGATTGATGGACTAGAACCACGGATGGAAGCGATTCGCGAACGCATCCAGCCGGTCTTTCGAGACATCGGTCAGGAAGTCGCACCTGACTTAACGGTCGCAACAGCAGAAGATGTCCATGTTCACATCGCGCAACATGCACGTCGGAAGGTCAACCCTCCGAAGGATACATGGATGGCATTCTCCCCCGATAAACGTGGATACAAAAAACATCCGCATTTCCAAGTCGGCCTGTTTGATGATCATCTGTTTATTTGGCTCGCCTACATCTACGAGTTACCGAATAAACAACAATACGCATCGAAACTGTTACAGCATACAGAACTGCTGACATCCCTTCCGGATGATTTCGTCGTCTCATACGATCATATGAAAAAAGACGCCGTCTCCGTTCATGAGACGGATATCGAAAAAGGATTACAACGTTTCCACGACGTCAAAAAGGCAGAATTCCTTGTTGGTCGTCATATTCCGGCAGAACAAGTGCATCACCTGTCACGCGAAGAATTACTGGAAATGATTCGAAATACCTATTCGCATCTCGTACCACTCTACAAAACGATTAAATAAAAAGGATGGCCGAATCGGTCATCCTTTTTACATTAGTTATATTTTACTAGAATTGACATGACTTGTGTACGGTCGGAATTCAAATTTAGATAAATGTTGACCTGTTTTGAGGAAACGGTCATGACGTTGAATGTTTTATCGAGTTTCGCCGTCGGATACGCTTTTTTGACTTCCTTAACCGTCACAGTCCGCTTGACCTGCTTCGGATCATAGACGATGGCACTAACTTTCGCTTTTGTATCCTTCACCCCATACGTGGAGCAGTAATGAAGGGCACGATCCGCTGAGGCAAGACCATTTCCGCTTTGACACCAATTCGAGTTCTTTTCCCCCTTATAGGATTTATGTACTTGGGCGAGTGTTGTTTTTTCAAGAACGACTTTTCCATCGAGTGAACGTGCTTGTTTCGCTTGTGTTTGAATTTCTTGCAACCATTTGACGTCTGTCTGTTTTGTTGCTTCGACCGGTTGGTTATATGAAGTGCCTGACACGATGCTGACAGTGAGTGCGGCAGTTAAGATGATTCCTAAGACTTGTTTCATGATGATGTCCTCCTCGGCGCCTATGAAAGGCGTTGATAATAAACTGATTCCCCTATTTCAAAAAATTATTCAGTTTTTATAGTTTTTTTCTGGGAACTTATATTTATTTTTTTGATGAGAAATAAAAAAAGAACCTAGTGTCGCATGACACTAGGTTCTACCTCATTTCTTATGCATCTTAAACTCTAGGAACAACTCATTGTAATGCGCGAGCATTTTCTTTCCGAGGTTCTCATAGACTTCAAGCGTATCGGTAACTTGTTTATCAGGATAGAATCGCTCATCGGTCCGAACCGATTTGTCGAGCAGTTTCAAGCCTTCTTTGTTTGGTGTCGAATAGCCAACGTAGTCTGCGTTCTTCGCTGAAATATCAGGACGCAACATGAAATTGATGAACTCGTGTGCCCCCTCGACGTTTTTCGCAGTCTTCGGAATGACGACATTATCGAACCAGACGTTTGATCCTTCTTTTGGAATGACGTAGTCGAGATTTTCGTTTTCGCTCATGATCTCGTTTGCATCACCAGACCAGACGACACCGAGTCCTGCTTCTTCGTTCGCGAGCAATAACTTGATCTCGTCCCCGACGATTGCCTTGACGTTTGGCGTCAGGCGCATCAAGTTCGCTTTTGCTTCCTGTAGTTTCGACTCATCCGTTTCATTCAACGAATAACCGAGACTATTCAAGCTCATCCCCATGACTTCACGGGCACCGTCAGCGAGTAGAATCTGATTCTTTAGCTTCGGATCCCAAAGATCCTTCCAGCTCGTCGGTTTCTTCCCATCAATCAAGTCTTTATTGTAGACGATACCGACCGTTCCCCAGAAATATGGAATCGAGTACTTGTTGTTCGGATCGAATGATAAATCTAAAAAGCGTGAATCGATGTTTTTGAGATTCGGAATTTTTTGATGATCAATCGGAACGACGAGCTTCTCATCGATCATCTTCGCAATCGCATAGTCGGACGGAACAGCGATATCGTATGTCGTTCCTCCCTGTTCGATTTTCGTCAGCATCGCTTCGTTTGAATCGAACGTTTGATAGACGACCTTGATGCCGCTCTCTTTTTCAAACTGTTTGATCAGTGCTGGGTCGATGTAATCGCCCCAGTTGTAGATGTTCAGGACATTTTTACCCGAATACCCTTGTGTCTCATTCAACTGATTCAAGGTGAATAGGATAACACCTGAAATCAAGAAAATCGCGGCGAACAATTGAATCAATTTTTTCAACGGTCATTTCACCTCCGGTCGCGAAAGCTTCGTAGCAGCACGTTGGTTCAAGAAGTAGTAGCCGATGACGAGCAGGAACGTAAACAAGAAGATGACAGTCGACAGGGCGTTGATCTTCATCGAAATCCCTTGACGGGCAAGTGAGTAGATCTCAACGGACAATGTCGTAAAACCGTTTCCTGTCACGAAGAACGTCACCGCAAAGTCATCCAGTGAGTACGTCAATGCCGTGAAGAATCCAGCAAAGATACCTGGTGTGATGTACGGCAAGATGACTTTCGTCAAAACATCCCAACGGCTTGCGCCTAAGTCACGCGCTGCATCAACGAGCGTCGGACTCATCTCCTGCAACTTCGGCAGGACAAGAATGACGACGATTGGTACCGAAAACGCGATGTGGGACAGTAAGACCGACGTAAAGCCGAGCTGGATGCCGAGTAGCGTAAAGAAGATCAAGAACGATGCCCCGATGATGACATCCGGACTGACGATCAAGATACTGTTTAGCGTCAACAACGACGTCTCGACCCGTTTTTTGCGAACGGCTTGAATCCCGATTGCTCCGAATACGCCAAGGATCGTCGAGATTGCGGCAGATAACAAGGCAATGACGAGTGTGTTCAAGACGATGATCAACAAGCGTGAATCTTGGAAGACTTCCTTGTACCAATCCCACGTGAACGAATCGAAGTTCGTCATATTGTCTGCGCTGTTGAACGAATAGAATGCCAAGTAGAATATCGGAGCATACAAAATGATGAAGACTCCGATCAGATAAAGATTTGCTAGTTTCAGACGTTTCATCAAGTCGTCGCTCCTTTCTTCCGTTTCGTACTCGTCAAGGCAAGGATGATCGCCATTGCGATGATGAGGAAGACGGCAATCGTCGCTCCCATGCCCCAGTTTTGTGTCACGAGGAACTGCTGTTCAATCGCTGTACCGAGCGTGATGACGCGGTTTCCGGCAATCAGACGCGTAATCATGAACAGCGATAATGCCGGAATGAAGACGAGCTGACAGCCTGACTTCACACCATCGAGCGTCAACGGGAAGACGACACGCCGGAACGTCGTGAAGTTCGACGCCCCAAGATCACGTGCAGCGAAGACGAGTGACGGGCTCAGTTTTTCAATCGCGTTGAAGATCGGCAGGATCATGAACGGAATGAAGATGTACACCGAGACGAAGACAAAACTGAAATCGGTAAAGAGAATCTGTTGTCGTCCAATCCCAATCGCTTCAAGCGTTTGGTTCGCAAGACCATACGTACTGAACAACCCGATGAAGGCATAAGCTTTCAACAATAAGTTGATCCATGTCGGTAAGATGATCAAAAGTAGCCACAGCTGTTTATGCTTCGTTTTCGTCAACAAATAAGCGGTCGGATAACCGATCAAGAGCGAAAACACCGTAATCAAAAACGCATACCAGAACGAGCTGAGTGTCATCGTCAAATACGTCGACGTAAAGAAGTTCTGGTAGTTCTCAAATGAGAAGTTACCGTCCAAATCAAGGAATGAATAGTAGACGACGAGTACGATCGGTGCGATGACGAACAAGGCAATCCAGAATAGATACGGGATGAGATACCAGTTACGTGATTTTTGCATCATAACACCCCGTCGTAGGATTCCAGACGCTTATCGAATTCTTCTTCCGTCTCGTTCAGTCGCATGACGTGAATCGCTTCCGGATCAAATGTCAGTCCGATCTGCTCACCAACCGTCGCCTTTTTCGTACTGTGGACGAGCCATTCGTTACCGACTTCATCCATACAAGCGATTTCGTAGTGCACGCCACGGAAGAGTTGCGAATCGACGGTGACTTGTAGTTTCCCCTGTGTCACGTTCGTGATTTCAAGATCCTCCGGACGGATGACGATCTCGACCGGTTCGTTCAATTCAAGACCACGGTCGACACATTCGAATTCCTTTTCTGCGAACCAGACCCGGTAGTCTTCCACCATGCGCCCTGGAATGATGTTCGACTCACCGATGAAGTCAGCGACGAAGCGGTTGATCGGTTCATCATAGATATCCGTCGGTGTGCCCGATTGTTGAATGACACCGTGATTGAGGACGAAGATTTCATCTGACATCGCCAGTGCTTCTTCTTGGTCGTGCGTGACGAAGATGAACGTGATGCCAAGACGACGTTGCAAGTCGCGGAGCTCATACTGCATCTCTGTCCGTAATTTCAAGTCGAGCGCTGATAATGGCTCATCGAGCAAGATGACTTCCGGCTCATTGACGATTGCCCGGGCAATCGCGACACGTTGCCGTTGTCCACCTGACATCTCGGTGATTTCTCGTTTCTCATAACCGGACAAGTTGACGAACTTCAATGCGTCCGTTACACGTTTTGCGATTTCTGCTTCTTTCACCTTCTTGATGCGAAGACCGAAGGCGATGTTTTCGAAAACGTTCAAGTGCGGGAAGAGTGCATAGTCTTGGAAAACAGTATTGACTTGACGTTTGTTCGCCGGTACATCGTTGATTCGTTTTCCGTTGAAGATGATGTCTCCTTCTGTTGCTTCCGAAAAGCCAGCAATCAGTCGTAAGATCGTCGTTTTCCCACAACCCGATGGTCCGAGTAACGTATAGAACTTCCCGCGTTCGATTTCAAAGCTGACTTGGTCGAGGACGGTCTGATCGTCATATCGTTTCGTAACGTCCTTGAATTGAATGATCGTAGTATCTGCCAATCTAGTTCCTCCTTTATAAGTATGAGTCAGTCGCGGTCACGAGGACCTTCGTCTCTTGTGTTGACTCATTGCGTAGTTGATGGATTTCTGAAGCCTTATAGTAAAGTGTCTCTCCTTGTTTCGCTACAAAAGACTGACGACCAAGCGTCAGCGTGACGTTTCCGGCGAGCACATAGACGAACGTCTCGGCACCTGATGGCTCATACGTCTTGAATGCTCCCCCTGGCGCGAGTGTCAATAGGACCGGCTCCATCTCTTTCTCGTTCGATTCCGGAATGAGCCACGTGACATGATATCCTTGTTCCTCATCGGCATACGTCGTGACATCCTCTTCCCCGTAGATGACTTTTTGATTGAGTGTATCCTCATCAAAGAAATCCTTCGGTGAGATGCCAAGAACTTCGAGGAGATGAAACAGCGTCTCGATCGACGGTGAACTGAGTTCCCGTTCGAGTTGCGAGATGTACCCTTTACTCAGGTCTGTTCTTTCCCCTAGTTCCTCTTGCGTCAATCCCTTTTGAAGACGGAGGTTCTTGATTTTTTGTCCGATTGAGTACAATCGACGTCCTCCTCTCAGCGGCTTAGTTTAGTATAAGATGACTAAAAGTTTACTAATCACGTACCGATTATAGCGTATTTCATTATTTAATCAACTAAAACGTTCAATATTTTTTAATGTTCATTTGACAGCGAGAACGCTTACACCTACAATTAATATCAGGTACTAATTTAAGGAGGAACTTGTTATGCGGATCGCTTGGATCACTGATAGTACAACGATTTTACCGGATACGATCGCTCAGCGCGATGATCTTTCGGTCGTCCCTTTACTTGTCATGAAGGATGGCGAAAGTTTCGTCGATGGTGTCGACGTTGATGCGGAGACCGTCTATAGCTGGATTGACTCAAAACACAAGGTAACGACGAGCCAACCTTCGATCGGGAGCTTCACCGAGCATTATGAACGGTTGAAAGAGGATTACGACGTCGGCTTCGCTGTTCACTTATCGAGTGAACTGAGCGGAACGTACAACGCTTCCGTTCAAGGGGCAGAGATTGCTGGCTTTCGTCTGATTGCGATTGATTCCCGTTGTGGGATTTATCCGGCTGGTCAACTTCTAGCAGAAGCGATTGAACTCGTCGAGGCGGGACACTCGATCGAATCCGTCGAACAGATCATTCTCGAGCGTCGTTTCGACCATCACATTGAATTCACGGTCGCGAACCTCGATCAATTACAAGCAGGTGGACGCATCTCTTCGACGAAGGCATTCGTCGGTAACTTGTTGCAACTTCGCCCGTTGTTCCACTTCGAAGAAGGAAAAATCGTGCCTTACCAAACCGTCCGGACGTTTAAAAAAGCGCATTCAAAGATTTTTGATCATCTTGTCGCAATCATTGAACGGGGGCAGGTCACGGATATTTCACTATTCCACGCGACAGCGTATGACCTTGCACTCGAGTGGAAACAACGACTGGAATCGCAATACGATGTGCGTGTCCGCATCGATGACTTAACACCGGTTCTCGGTTCGCATACAGGGAATCCAGCAATCGGTATGTCCTTTTTGAACCCGACACGCCGACCGTGATGAATAATGAAAATGATTTTTGGGTAAACCTTCTTTAGAGAATAAAGGAGGTTTTTTGTTTGAAAAATAATAAATGGATTTGGCTCAACTGGGTCGGCTTCATCTTCACGATTGCCGTGAACGCTCTCGATGGTGGAAAGACAGGACGAATCTCTGATTCGATCATCACATTGTTCAAACCTGCTGGGTATGCATTCTCGATTTGGGGATTGATTTATGCGGTATTACTCATCTGGTTGATTTTACAATCGATTCCGAAATTCAAGGAACACGAACTAGCGAAGAAAATCGGACCGTGGTTCTTGATCAGCTGTTTGTTCAACGCAGGTTGGATCGTCTCCTTCACGTTTGAACTGTTCATCGTCTCCGTCGTCGTCATCGTTGGTCTCTTACTATCATTGATCGTCATCTACTCAAAAATTGATCGTGAGACGAAAGGGTTACGCTTTAAATTGCCATTTTCGCTGTATCTCGGCTGGGTGTCGGTCGCAACGATTGCTGACATCTTCCTGACGATCAACGCAGAAGGTGTGACATCTTGGCTCGGAATCGGAGATGCGGGTTGGACGATGATTATACTCGTCGTCGGAGTCGTCATCGCTCTTCTCTTCATGTTTGCGAACCGTGATCCGATTTATCCGCTCGTCTTCGTCTGGGCGTATATCGCGATCAATTTCGAGTCCGATAACGGTCTCGTCGATACGACGGTTCTTGGTAGCGTCGTCTTATTGTTAGCCGGTTATATCTTCCTTCTCGTCCGGATGCGCCGCCAAGTCAGCGTGAGCAAGTGACGTTCCTTTCTTGTTCAAACGGCGTATACTAAAGGAAAGGAGTGAATGACCATGAATATCACATTTACACCGTCTTCTCAGGAGCGGATCCGCCAATTACGCGGTGAAGTATCCGGTCAACTGCACCTCTATTACGATACAGAGGGTTGTGGTTGCGGAAACTCTGGTATTTTCAGTATTCGCATCGTCGATGAAGCGACACCGGAAGACATGACGATTGATTCAAACGTCGGTCCCGTTCTCGTCAA
The DNA here is from genome assembly GCF_018618895.1 of Exiguobacterium sp. s143. NCBI lineage: Bacteria > Bacillati > Bacillota > Bacilli > Caryophanales > Exiguobacterium > Exiguobacterium sp. s143. Next base: position 1,305,169 of record NZ_JACSMX010000001.1, read on the forward strand.
GCGGTGGTCGAGTCATTTCCTCGATCAAGAAATGACACTCGATTACAACGCGGAGAAAAAAGCGCTCATCCTAAAAAGTGATGGACAATACTTTAATACGAATGTGCTCGTGACGGATCAAACAGGCTGCGTCCTAACGGTTCGTTCATAAGCGAAAATGAAAAAGGCAACTTCCACCGTGGAAGTTGCCTTTGTTTGTGTTCGAACAGACAGGTGCTGCGTCGAAAGCTGAGTTGATCGAGTATAGTCGAATGTACTGGATGTCTGTCTGCATCGTGCACGAGCTGGTGAAAACCTCCAGCGCTTTGCGTCCCCCCAGACGTCGCATGCACAATCCTCGCATGCTTATCTAGTATACGAACGGAAGTCACGTTTGGATTGCCTTATCCGACATTTAGAACCGTTTCTTCGATCGTCCGCTGGTTTAGATCCTTTACGTGCATCGGCTTACTGTAATAGTAACCTTGACCATAATCGCAACCGAGACGCTTTAAGAAAAGATGCTGTTCGAGTGTCTCGACACCTTCCGCGACGACTTCGATTCCAAGACTCTTCGCAAGCTGAATGATCATTTCTGTGATCGCTGTTCCCCGTTCGTCATGTGGGACTTCATCGATGAACGACTTGTCGATCTTCAGGATATCAATCGGAAGATGCTTTAAGTGTGTCAGTGAAGATAGACCCGTTCCGAAGTCATCGAGTGCAATCGTCAGACTGAGTTGCTTCAGTTCACCGAGCATCATCATCGCTCGGTCGAGATTCTCCATGACGGATGTTTCTGTGATTTCGAGCTGTAGTTGTAACTCGCTTCCACTCTTTAAGGAATGGTGAACGATCTCTTTAATCATCACGTTATGTGACTCGGATCGGAAGTGCATCGCGGATAAATTGACAGAGACTTGGCGAATGAAATAATCTTCCTTCTTCCAAATCTCCATCTGTGCGACGGTCTCCTTCAACACCCACTCGGTTAAACGATGAATCAGACTGTATTTTTCAGCAAGCGGGATGAACTCCGCCGGTGAGATGAAACCGAACTTCGGATGATTCCAGCGAATCAGAACTTCCGCCTGATCCACCTTTCCTGTCGCGAGTGCGATCTTCGGTTGATAGACGAGAGCGAACTCCTTGAAATCCGTCATCGCCCGGCGTAAGGAGCCGACGATCAATTGCTCTCTGCGATCAGAGTGTAGCGCATCATCATATATGATGAAACGATCGCGTCCCTCGTTCTTACCAGCACGCAGCGCACTCTCCATCTGACCGATTCGCATTTCAAGCGATTCCTTCGTATCCGGTAAGATGACGCCCATCGTCGCTGTCAGATGGACTGCCTGATCTTCGAGGTCGATCGGTTGACGCACGTCCTCTAAAATCTGTTCGAAGACCTCCGTCATATCTTCCTGCGAGACACGTTTGATCAGGAAGAACTGCGTACCATTGTAACGGATACATGCTTCATCTTCCTTTAGCGTCCGTAGCATCCGTTCTGCGAACTGCCGAATGACCGCATCGCCCTTATCAAAACCGAATGTGTCATTGACCCACTTGTATCCATCCAGATCAAGCAAGGCCATCGCCATCTCCTGTTTCGCTCGACCGTAATGGGCATCGACCTTCGTCATATGATGGTCAAGCCATCTCCGATTATGCAGTCCGGTCAAATGATCCGTATACGCCATCATTTGTAGAGCACGTCGCTCCAAATGAATATAGAGTCCAGCAATCAAGATGACAATCAAGAAGACGGGAATTGCGACTTCGTTTAAGATGTTCGACGTGATGGGAGCGTCACCGATGATTTCGGCATTGGAAGCTGGGATACAAAACGATGTACCGAGCATTCCGACATAATGCATCGACGAGATGGCAAACCCCATCACGACCGCGATGGGAATCAAGATCCGTTTCTGATTGACATGTCTTAAGCGATGGAGCAGTAGCAAAGCGATATACGCGACGGTAACGGCAATCAGAACCGATAAGAGGAATAATCCTGTCTCATACCGGACGGTTCCACCGAACTGCATCGCCATCATCCCGAGATAGTGCATCGTGGCGATTCCGCCTCCCATCAGTGCCCCCGCTAAAATCACCTTATTTCTCGTAATCGTCGACGAGTATAAGAGATGAAAGGCAATGAAGGCAGCCAAAATGGCAGGAATGACGGATAAGAACATTAAAAACCAATCATAGCGAACCGTAACCGACAGGGCGAATGCCCCCATCCCGACGAAATGCATTCCCCAGATTGATAATCCCATCGTCAATGATGAGAGGAACAAGGCACGCTTCTTCAAGGAAGTCGCCTTCGCGAGACGCCGATTTAACTCTAATGAACCATATGATCCGATGATGGCAACGAGCACTGACACTACGACGAGTGTCACTTCATAATGTTTCGTTAAGATAATCCATTCATTCATTGTATGAGGCCTCTCCTTAATAGACTGTCATTCTCCTAACTATCGTCTGCTCGGTCTCATTTCTTCAGTAAAAATTAGAAATTCATTCGATTTCTTATCATTTCAACGCGCATTTACTTATTCCATTGAGCACCTTGCACAAAAAAAGCGAATCCGTACGAGACGGATCCGCTAAACTTCGTTCTTATAATGCGACCGATGCGACGATTTCGCCCGTCGGTTTTTCTAAATCTGGTTCTGGTTCGACCGTGATGGCGACCGCGTCCACCTTGCCGTCTCCTTTAAGTGGGAAGACAGCTGCTGCCTCTCCATCTTTTTCGATGACACCGTTCGCAGTAGGTGTTTCGCCTTCGATCGTCCATAATTGATAAAGCTGCCCTTCTTGAAGCGGCGGTAAATCTTTCAACTGGACCAGCATGTACGATTTATCGTTTTGCGTGAAAATCATGCTTGATCCTTTAATGGACTCGGTGCTTTCGAAGTTCCCCATCCCTTTGATCTCATCCATCGCTAACGTCTCTGGTGTATCCGTATTTTCTTCCTGCGAGAGGAAGTAGGCATTCGCACCAAGTGAGAGAATCAAGGCGGCGGCGATACTCATCAACCAGCCGAGTGGGACACTCTTTTTCTTCGTTTGTTGCTGACGTGCTTGTTTGATGTCTACCGGAGTAGTCATCGGTGCTTCCTTCGGAGACGCCGTCTCTGCTGAACCAAGGACTTCTCCAAGAATTCGTGCTTTCATACCTGCAGGAACGGGTCGCTCCGGAAGCGATTCAGCGATGGGAAGCATGAGTTCTTCCATTTCTAAAAGCGCTTCGCGACATTCTTCACACGTCGCAAGATGCGCTTCGAACGCGTCGCGATCTGCTGCGGATAATGTTCCATTGAAATAATCGATTAAGTCATGACAACGTTCTTCCATCTCGTTCCCTCCCATCCATTCGTTTTCGTAATGCTTGAATCGCGCTCCTGATTCGCGTCTTGACCGTTCCAAGAGGTAAATCGAGTAGCTCTGAAATCTGTTGCTGCGTCATACCCTGGAAGTAAACGAGTTCAATCAGCTCTTGCTGTTCGGGTTTCAATTCACTAACCGCCCCGCGCACTTCAGCAGCTGTTTCCCGCTGCATGACCGTCCGCTCGACCGGCTCGTCGTATCCACCATCTCGTTCTTCGACCTCGATTGTCGGCTGTCGTTTTTCACGACGGAGACAATCAAGTGCCGCGTTACGTGTAATCGTTAAAATCCACGATGAAAACTTTCCTTTTTGTGTATCAAAATCAACACGACCATTCCAAATCTTCATCCACACTTCTTGTATGACTTCTTCGGACAACCGGTCATTATTCGTAAAGCGATGGGCGAATGAGAACAACAGCCGCTCGTACTTATCGTACAACGTCTCGAGGGCTTGCTCATCACCGCTACGCATCAGGTGATAAAGCGATTCATCGGATTGAGTGTGCATCCTTCTCCTCCTTCTGATGTCAGCCTTATCATATAGTATACGCAAGCTGACACCAAATCGTTTTCTATTTTATTCATTTTCTAAGTAAAAACTTCACCACATCCATATTCCCTAATTCTAATAAAAGTATAGCTTAAAATTCTGTTGAATTGACAGTTATACCGTAATGGGCATAGCATAAAGATACTACATGACGTCAGGTCAACGGGAATCGGAGGAATACAAATGGATTATGATCGGAAGATGAAGAACCGTGTTAGTCGGATCGAAGGACAGCTACGAGGCATTTTACGGATGATGGAAGAAGGGCAAGATTGCCGCGATGTCATCACCCAGCTCTCCGCTGCCCGTTCTGCGATTGACCGGACGATCGGCGTCGTCGTCAGTTCGAATCTAATTGAGTGCGTCAAGGACGCAGAACAAAACGGCGACGGACAAACTGAAGAACTCGTCAAGGAAGCGGTCAACTTGCTCGTTAAGAGCCGCTGATATAACGCTCGTACGGATAGCCTGCTTGGATAGCAGGCTATTTTTTTAGACGTTTATTTAGTATACCAGCCGTTTGATCCAGGTTTGAGTGCACGTCAAAACAGGTATACTAAATTGTTATTATCTGGACTGCTCGTAAAAGGTGTCCACTTAGGAGGAAGAGTACTTATGACCGTTTCCCTATTCATTGATGTCGCATGTAAGACAGGCGAATCTCCTGTTTACGACGCAAAAACAAAGCGCTTTTATTTCGTTGATATTCCGAATCAACTTCTCTTTTCATATGACCTCGTCACAGAAGCACTTAAACCGTACACGTTACCAAGCGCCATCACATCGATTGCCTTGACCGATGCACCGGATTTATTACGTGTCACGGCTGAACACGGATTCGGGACGTTTGATCTCAAAGAAGGACACCTGTCTCTTGAGCATCAACTGTCGCTCCCCGATTCCGACCGAATGAATGACGGAAAGCTTGATCCAACCGGTCAATATGTCGCTGGTAGCATTAATGAAGAAGACGGTAAGACCGCTGGATTGTTCCGTCTGCGTCACGATGGCTCCATTGATGTCTTACATGAAGACTTGACGAACTCCAATGGACTCGTCTGGTCAGAAGATGGCAAGACGCTTTATCACATCGATACACCGACGAAAAAAGTCTATGCCTTTGACTACGCTCCGGACGCACCACTTTCGAATAAGCGTGTCGCCGTTGATCTCGAAGAAGAAGAAGGGTTCCCGGATGGTATGACGAAGGACGCGGAAGGTCACGCTTGGATCGCGCATTATGCTGGATCATGCATCACCCGTTGGAATCTTACGACTGGTAAAAAACTCGCTCATGTCGACTTCCCGGTCGCAAATCCGACGTGCCCGATTTTCTACGAAGATCGATTGCTCGTCACGACGGCTGCAAACGGAGATGATGCGCCACACGCCGGTGCCGTCTTCGCTGTAACATTTGAATGATTCGTAGAGGAGGGATCATCTTTTTAGAGGTGATGCCTCTTTTTCCACACAATTCGTCTAGACGCCTATTCAAAAACAGACGATACTAAAGAAGAAGACTATTCATTTTTTGAAGGAGTGAAGCCGATGCGTGTCACGACAATCGAACGTTTACACCAATTGCAGACGACCCCATCCTTTTTCCCGGTCAACTGCTACCTGTTTGAAGAAGCAGACAGTTTAACATTGATTGATGCTGGACTCGGAATCAACGCAAAGGCGCTCTATCACTATATTCGAAAGCAAGAGAAACCACTCGGTGCGATCATCCTGACTCATGCGCACGCCGATCATGTCGGCTCACTGGACTTCCTTGCGAACGCCTTCCCTCTCGCTCAAGTCTGTATCAGTTACCGAGATGCTGCATTGCTCAGCGGGGATGAGACGCTACGAGAAGGCGAAACGACACCCTTAAAAGGGGGTATTCCGAAAAACATCAAAACACGACCAGATCGATTGCTCGAGAGTGGTCAACAAGTCGGAAGTCTCAGTGTCATCGCCTCACCCGGTCATACACCTGGTTCGATCTCGCTTTGGCATGAAGGAAGCCGGACGTTGATCGCCGGGGATGCTTTTCAGACACAAGGGGGACTTGCCGTCTCCGGTGATGTCCGTTGGCAATTCCCGTTCCCCGCACTCGCAACATGGGATCCGGACGTCGCCCTTCGTTCGGCTGATCAACTGACGGAACTATCTCCAGATATTCTTGCCGTCGGACACGGTCCCCTCATTCTCGGACCGAGTTACGAGATGCGCCAAGCTGTCGATCGATTCTCTCAGGTCTTACAGACGAAAAAATCATCTCCATTCAAATCACACACTTAAAACGGGACTGTATCATAAGTCAGTCTTTCCAAAGATAAGGGTGGCAGATTTTCATTCTGCCACCCTTATCTCATAACAAAAAGAATGACGCGTCGCACGCCATTCCTACAGGAATAAGCGCATTTATGCGCTTCAGAGACAAACAAGCCCCGTTTTCCTGCTTGAATGAAGCAGGAAAACGGGGCTTGTGTCTCGCCTGAGGAAAGGGCGTGAAAAGACGCGTCATTCTTTTTTTGAGTTAACCCCATTTTTTCGTCCAGTGGTTCAATTCTGTTCTGCAACAGAATAACGATAGACGCGTGCTTCATAGGGACGCAAGATATCCGGGCTATCCGGATAGTTTGATACGAACAATTTTTCATGCGGTAAAATGAGGGCGGTCTGCATCGGTTCATCATGTACGTTGAGGACGATCCGCCAGACCTCTCCCTCTAGTTCCCGTTCATAAATATAGAGATACGGATCATGGAGTGCCAAGTCTCGGTACGTGCCGTAAACCATGATCGGATGTTGCTTTCGCATCTGAATCAGCGACTTGTAAAAAGCAAGCACGGACGATGGATCGGCTTCTGCCTGCGCGACATTGATGTCCGTATAATTCGGGTTGACGGCTAACCATGGTTTCCCACTCGTAAAGCCAGCTGCATGTGTACCGTCCCACTGCATCGGTGTGCGGGAGTTATCACGGGCAAGTAACTGCATCGACGAGAGTACGACCTCTGGATCCTCTCCACCAGCGACGCGCTCCGCGTATCGATTTCGAAAGGCGACGTCTTGATAGAGCGACGGATCCGAGAAGCGAATCCCCGTCATCCCGATCTCTTCTCCTTGATACACGTATGGAATGCCCGGTAACGTATGCAACATCAAACCAAGTAGTTTCGCACTCTCAACGCGGTATCGTTCACTGCCGAAGCGCGTCACTTGTCGTGTATGATCATGGTTGTTGAGGAACTGTGAATTGACACCTAATGGATATAAGACGTCGTACCAGCGTTTTTGAATCTCCTTGAATCGTAAGAGATCCATCGCCTCCATGTCATCCGCGATCTCGAAGTGAAACAGCGTCCGGAGTTCTTCTCGGTCCTCACTGACATATAACAGCCCGTCTTCTGGACCGACGAACGGAATCTCACCGACTGTAAACAAGTCTTTACCAGCAAGAACATTCGCATGCATCTCCTGCAAAAAGTCATGCACGCCGGGCTGATTTCCAAGGTACGAGAGATCAAACGGATTGGCGACATCTTCAAACGACCGTTTTTTGATCAAGTTGATGACATCCATCCGGAAGCCGTCGATCCCTTGAGCGATCCACCAGTTCATCATATCGTAGATCGCTTGCCTCACAGCTGGGTGCTCCCAGTTTAAGTCGGGCTGTTCTTTGGCGAAGGAATGAAAATAATACTGCCCGCGTTCTTCACTCCACGTCCACGGGCTTGGCGCAAAGTACGAGCGCCAGTTGTTCGGAGGCGTCTCTTTCGTGCCGTCTTTCCAGATGTACCAGTCATCCTTATCGTTAATCCGCTCTCGCGACTGACGGAACCAGTCATGCTGGTTACTCGTGTGGTTCACGACTAAATCGAGAATGACCTTTAATCCACGGGCATGAGCGGTCGTGATCAACTCCTGGAGATCTCCCATCGTTCCCGCTTTTTCCATGATCTCGTAATAATCGGCAATATCATAGCCGTTATCGACGTCCGGGGAACGATAACACGGATTCAACCACACGACATCGACACCAAGTGAAGCGATGTAATCAAGCTTATCGATGACACCTCGTAAATCACCGATCCCATCCCCGTTCGAATCTTTAAAGCTACGCCAGTAGACTTGATAGACGACTGCCTCTTTCCAGTTAGCTCGCTTCATCTTCCCACTCCTCTCCCTACTCTTTATTCCCGCTCCACTTATCTGTACCTGTTTATCCGACAATTTTTTTGAATTTCGAAAAAGTTCTTTTCTTTTGACTGAATATTCGTTATCCTTGACGACAATACCACGAAGGAGGCATTCATCCATGAAACATTTCGCTCCATCCATCGCCATTGATCGGCTTCCTGCTCCTGTCTTCGCTGAACTCGCGAACCGAATCGGTGCTGTGAAAGCTGCCGGACACGATGTCATCACACTTGGTCAAGGAACACCCGACCAGACGACGCCTGTACATATTCTCGATGCCTTAAAACAAGCCATCGACGAGCCAACGAACCTTCAATATCCACCGTTTCGTGGACATGATTTTCTAAAGCAAGCCGTCGCGCGCTTTTATGCGACTGAGTTCGGTGTCACAATCGATCCGGCAACGGAAGTCGCAATTCTCCTCGGCAGTAAAGCCGGCATCGTCGCCTTACCGCAGACGATCGTCAACCCTGGAGAAGGTGTCATCGTTCCGGATCCAGGATACCCGGATTACCTGTCTGGCGCAGCACTTGCTGGCGCATTCCCGATTACGCTTCCGTTACTTGAGAAAAATAACTTCTTACCGGATTACGACTTACTTGATACGACGGACGTCGAGCGTGCCCGGATGTTGTTCCTCAACTACCCGAGTAATCCGACGGGTGCGACCGCGACGGCAGAAGCCTTCGAACAGACAGTCGCTTTCGCCGATGCCCATGATATCTGTGTCGTCCATGACTTAGCATACGGCGGCATCAGTTTCGATGGTCCGACGCGAAGCTTCCTGCAGACGGAAGGGGCAAAAGACGTCGGGATCGAGCTATTCTCACTCTCAAAACGCTTCAACATGTCCGGCTTCCGGATTGCCTTCGCGATCGGAAATCCGTCCGTCATCTCAAGCATCGAAACATACCAAGAACATCTCTACGTCAGTGCCTTCACACCGATTCAGCATGCGGCGACCGTTGCCCTCACGAGTGACCAAACGTGCGTCCGCGAGTTAAGTAGCTTGTATGAAACGCGACGCGATGCGTTGTTCGCAAAACTCGATGCGATTGGTTGGAGTGGACCACGCCCGGGCGGTTCCTTCTTCGTCTGGCTTCCTGTTCCAGAAGGTTACACGTCCCAAAGCTTCACCGATCACCTGCTTGACGAAGCACACGTCGCCGTGACCCCTGGATCATTCTTCGGCGAATACGGTGAAGGCTACGTCCGGATTAGCTTGATTGCTGACGTCGAACGTCTCGAAGAAGCCGTCGATCGAATCGGAACGCTCAACCTGTTCCGGACACCTGTTGCGGAATAATTCTGAAAAAACATTTGACAGATGGGAATCATTTCCGTTAAAGTAAATCCCAACAGCATAACTACTTATCGAGAGCGACCGAGGGATTAGGCCCAACGACGTCCGGCAACCACCTGTAAGGAACGGTGCCACATCCTACAGAATGATTTTCATTCTGAGAGATAAGTTACGAAATCTTACACTTTCGTCGCTTTTTTCTGGTTGCTCCGCTACTAGGAAAAAGCGACTTTTTTTGTATGAGGAGATGAGCGGATGATTGAATTCAAACACATTACAAAACGGTTCGTTCGAGATCGGACCCCGATTTTTGCATTACGGGATGTCGATTTGACGATCCAAAAAGGAGAAATCTTCGGGATCATCGGTGAGTCCGGTGCCGGTAAGAGTACGTTACTTCGCCTAATCAACGGACTCGAGCATCCGACACAGGGAACCGTCAAGGTCGACGGTGTCTCGCTTGGCGGAATGTCAAAAGCAGATTTGCGTCAACTTCGCTTACGGACAGGAATGATCTTTCAGCATTTCCAATTGATCCAGTCGCGCAACGTCGCGGATAACATCGCTTTTGCGCTCAAGGCTGCTGGAGTCAAACGAGCAGACTTCCCGGAGCGAATTCGCGAACTCGTCTCGCTCGTCGGACTTGAAGGATTTGAGACGAACTTCCCGAGCCAATTAAGCGGTGGGCAGAAACAGCGCGTCGGGATTGCCCGGGCACTCGCGAACGATCCGACCGTCTTGTTATGTGACGAAGCGACATCAGCTCTTGACCCCGTTACGACACTACAGATCCTTGAACTGCTGAAGGATTTGAATGAACGACTCGGATTGACGATCGTCCTCATCACGCATGAGATTGATGTCGTCAAACAGATTTGCCATCGCGTCGCGGTCATGTCGCAAGGTGAAGTCGTTGAAGTCGCCTCAACCTATGACCTGTTCAGTCAAGCCAAGCATCCAGTGACGCAACATTACGTCGATACGGCACTACAAATCGAATTGCCGGAACGCATCTTACAGGCAACTCCAGGCAAGATCATCCGCTTGCAGTTCACGGGCGAGAAGACCGGTGAGAGTACGTTATCAGAAGCAATCCGCCGTTACGATATCTCAGTCAGCATCTTGCACGGCAAGGTCGACTACATTCAAGACGTCGCCTTCGGTGTCCTGATTGTCAGCTTGACGGGATCATCCGACCAAATCGCTCCTGCCCTCGACTGGCTCGCGACGGAACTTCATGCACTCGAGGTGATTCAGGATGTGGCTTGATCGTATTCAAACGATGTTACCTGAGCTCTTGAAGGCACTCGGCGAGACGGCGTGGATGGTAGGAATTTCACTTGCCTTTGCATTGGTCGTCGGGATTCCGCTCGGGATTCTCTTGTTCGTCACCGACCGGGGATTATTTTTTCAAAACCTTGCCGTCCGCCGTGTCCTTGACTTCGTCGTCAACATCGTCCGGTCGCTACCGTTCATCATCTTGCTTGTTGCCCTCATTCCGTTAACGAAGTTCTTACTCGACAATACGATTGGTCCGACGGCAGCATCCGTCAGTCTCAGTGTCGCAGCGATTCCGTTTCTCGCGCGACTCGTTGAGACGTCACTGCGCGAAATTCCGCCTGGTCTAATCGAAGCAGCGGAAGCATGTGGGGCGAAACCATTACGGATCATCGTCAGTGTCCTCTTACCGGAAGCACTCCCTGGCATCATTCAGGGCATCACATTAACGACGATCAGCTTGATAGGCTTCTCAGCGATGGCTGGTATCGTCGGCGGTGGAGGTGTTGGTGACCTCGCGATCCGTTTCGGTTACTATCGCTACGATAATCTCATTATGATCGTGACGATCGTCGTGCTCATCGTCATCGTTCAAAGTATTCAAGCACTTGGCAATCAACTGGCGCGAAAAACAGATAAACGCTAATCATACATACAAAGGGAGAGTGGAATCATGAAAAAACGATATGCCTTTTTAGCAACAGCCTTACTCGGTGCAGGAGTTCTCGCGGGATGTGGAGACAGCAGTGCTGACGAAAAAGACAAGACGATCAAGATTGGTGCGACGAGCGGTCCGTATAGCGACATGGTCAAACAAGCGATCCAGCCGCAACTCGAAAAGAAAGGCTATAAAGTCGAAATCGTCGAGTTCAGCGATTACATCCAACCGAACATCGCCCTCGGTAGCGGGAACATCGACGCCAACTTGTTCCAACACTCGATCTATCTCAAGACGTTCTCTAAAGAAAAGAACCTCGATTTAAAAGGACTCATCACGGTTCCGACAGCACCGATGGGACTATACAGCAAGACAGCGAAGACACTTGACGACGTCAAGACAGGTGCTGAAGTCGCGACGCCGAATGATCCGACGAACCAAGCACGGGCACTGAACTTACTTGCGGAACAAGGCTGGATTGAACTGAAGCCGGATGTCGATCCACTAACTGTTTCAGAGAAGGATATCGTCAAGAATCCGAAGAAACTCGTCATTAAACCACTCGAGGCGGCTCAATTGCCACGCGCCGTCGAAAGTGTCGACATTTCAGCCGTTCCAGGGAACTTCGCACTTGCTGCGAAATTCGACTTACTTGATGCGTTAGCGCTTGAGACGATGGACGAACAATACCGTAACCTCGTCGCTGTCCAAACGAAAGATGCGGACAAGCAAGTCGCAAAAGACTTAAAAGCAGCCGTCGAATCGGACGCTTTCAATACAGTCATCGAAAAATCATTCAAAGGCTTCAGTAAACCTGAATGGGCAAACTGATGTAAAAAACGACCGGATTTCAAGGAGAGATCATCTCTTTGAAATCCGGTCGTTTTGTGTTAGAACCGATACCACATCAGTTCTTCATCATGATAGGTATCATCGATTTTCAGCGCCCGCGGTTCAATCGCGTATGATTCAAAACCAAGTGATCGATACAACGCTTTAGCAGCTTCATTCGTCCGGACGACCGAGAGATGGACTTGCTCAATCACAGGATGCTGCTTTAATGTACGTAATGCCTCTTCTACGAGTTGTCGTCCGACCTGTTGCTTTCGGGCGCGTGGCGCGACGTACATCGCAAATAGATTCGCTCGATGTCGCATCTTGAACGGCTCTAAGTTGACGATCGTGACGACACCGACGAGTTCATTTTCATGAAACGCACCGAACGTCATCGACTGTTCGCTTTCAAGACGAGTTGCGTACCGTTCGATGGGTCGATCTTTTTCTGCTTCATAATCAGAGCCGAATGCCTCAGGATGGTTTCGTAAGGCTTCTAACCGCAATGCTTTGTAACGAGTTGCATCTTCTGCCGTCAATTGACGTATTTTCAACTGCTCCACCCCCTGTCTGTAGTATAGTACAAACCGTTCCATGAAAAAGAGGACGACATCGAGCGATATCGTCCTCCATTCTTCTATTTAAGGTGTCCGGAAATTAATCGTAAAGTACGGTGCGTTGTCTCGGAATGCTACACCGACATCCGCCTGCTTGAAGCTCTTTTGAAGGATGTTATCGCGGTGTCCTTTCGAGTTCATCAAGCCCCAATGCGCCGCAAAGACATTCGGATAGCCCATCGAGAGATTCTCACCGGCTCCCATGAACTTGATACCGCCTTGTTTCATTCGATCGAACGGGTCACGCCCTTGTGGATCCGTATGCGAGAAGAAATTATTCTTCGCCATGTTTTCGCTGTGACCTCGTGTGACCGGCTTCAGTGCCGTGTACGGTGCTAACGGATTCAACTTATAGTCGCCCCGTTCCCAGTTCATCAACCGAAGCATGAGTTTCTCATCTGTCGTTCGTAACGCATTCGACGCCGTACCGTAGAAGCCTTTTTTCTTCGCTTCGACGTCTTTTGGAATCGCAAGCGTCGCTTTGACTTTATTGCCGTCATGTTGATCGAAGAAATATGTCACGTAATTGCCTTTCTTCTCATAGACGGCGGCATGATCCAGATTCAACATGTAGTTCGTATTGCCTTTACGGTAGGACTTCACTGCGGTCCAACCTTTTTTCTTCAAGGAAGATTCCGTATCCTTATTCAAGACCGCGCCTTGCGTCGTCACCCCGTTCTTGAAACGATACTTCCCATAATCTTTTCCATCCTTCGTCAAGGCGACGAATTCCTCCGTTGATGTCCGTCTGACTTCCCAGTCGTATCCCGGATACTCACTGCTATATCGATCAATCAGCTTGCCGCCGCTTTTCGGGTAATCGGCTTCTGCTTGTTCCATTGGAATGTTTTCGTAGCCGAAAAAGGCTACTGCTGCTACTCCGATGATTAGCCATTTTTTCATGCCCTCGTTTCGCCTCCTTCTATTTCATTACCTTTATTTTAAAAGAAAATCATTCCTTCGAACAGTCATCGGCTCTCATTTGTCTAAATCACATCTTTCGTCCACAAATCCGACATATTTCATGAGAGCGCTACCATTTCAAAAAAGCTTTTGTTTAAACGATTCTTGAAAGTATTTAATACACATACTAAATGATTTTCCCCTTTTATTAAAATGTGTGAACATTCTTTTATTTCATTCTAAACGATTTTTGATTGCTCTCCGATTCTCGACTCGGTATCATTAGAATTCGTAAGCCAAACTTTCAATGCTTTTCCAAATAACATAATGATATAAAGGAGTTGACCTATGGTTTTACTGTATTTCATTTATGAATCCATTGCTTTTTTACCGATTCAACAATACTTATTTTCCGGCTGGATGATTCTTGTCGCGTTGACCGTATCGTTTAGCTTGGCTAATGCACATGAAGATGTTCGGCTGAATCAACGGCTCGGTTTTGAGTTGCTCGTACCTGGATCAGGTATGCTGCTCTCTAAGAAATTCATTCCTGGTCTTGCTATCATCCTTTTTTTAATCTTGATCCACTTCACGTATATGTTCCGCGCCATCCCTCTACCGATTGCTTTAATTTCGACACTCTCGATCAGTACACTCTCACTTCTTTCGCTTTTTATACCAGCACGCAAAAAAGCGGACCGCTAAGTCCGCTTTTTAATTTATTGATATTTTGTTGTTTCAGTTAGTTTATATTTGTTCGACAGTTCGAGCCAAATCGTTTTGCCTTTTTTCGTTTTCACTTGAATGTACGGACGTCCTTGCGAAACACGAAGTGCGAGCAATTCGCCTTGTTGATCACCATGCGTCTCACTTGCTTTTAACCAATGACGACCTAATTTACGCTCAATGAAGATATGCTTCCCTTTTTGGACAGCACGCCAGATGCCGACTTCTGCTTTTCCTTTGACCGGTACGGCCGTCTCTGCACCTTGAATCGAGATGATCGCTGGATCGTGGTCACTCGCGCTACCGTCTGCTTCCATATACTCTGAGTTGATGTTGACGATATCTGAAGACGTATAACGTTTTAAGTTGTTCGAGATTAAGATATGGTCGAGCACTTGAGCGTTTCCGTTGTAGACGTACGAGTACCGCTCTGATTCCGGCAGATCGTCAACTGTGTTCCACAAGTTATCACCTTTTAAGATATCAAGCGTCTTCGAGAACTGGAAGTCGTTTAAGTCACCGAGAACGACAACGTTTGAGCCTTTGACTTCCGTCTTCAATTCAGAGACGAAATCTTGGACGATGTTCGCGATCGCATGACGCTGGACTTCACTTTTACGTACGACCGGTTGGTTCTTACCGAAGTCAGCTCCGTCGCCACCTTTTGAGTTGAAGTGGTTGACGATGACATGGTACGAATCACCGTTGAAGAGGAATTCCGCGACGAGCGGTTTCCGTGAACTCGCGAAGTTCGGATCCGTCGGTTGGATACGACCCGGGTTTTTCGTTAACTTACCATTTTCCACCGTAACGGCTTCCGTCGCGCCACCTTTTTCACCTGGTGCGAGCGATACACGTGCTGGATTGTAGAGGAATCCGACACGGATGTTTCCGCCCGGCTGTCCACCATCCTTCTTGTCTTCTGGTGCGATGTCCGTATAGGCATAGCGGACACCCGTTTTCGCTTCGATTGCTGCAATCAATGTCTCGAATGATTTCGAAGCATCGACTGTGCCGCTATCCGTTGCGCCATCGTTATCCTGCATCTCTGTCAAACCGACGATGTCCGGTGTCTTGAGGAATGTCGCAATTCCTTCTGAGACGCGATCGACTTTTCCTTCGTCTGCTGTTGAAGCAAAGTTCTCGACGTTGTATGAAGCGACGGTCAAACGAGATTTACCGGTTTCGATATTCGTTGGTTGACGATCTGCTTCGCGCGCGACGAGTGGCGGAAGATCCGCTGCTTTTGAAAGGACTTTATACGCCGAATAGTTATAGCTCATGACACCTTCAATCGTTCCATTGAACGTATCACCAGCTTTTGCACGGTACGACGAGCTTCCCATCTCGACGAAGAGACGCTCCGGGTTGACGTTGTCTTTCGTCAGGATCGGCGTTCCACGTTTCGTATAGACCTTATCCGCTGTCTGCGTCCGAACTGGAATCGTCCGGTTCGCTTGTGGTCCTGTAACGATTGCATTCGGTAAAGCGACACGCATACCTTCTAAGCTTTCGTATAAGTCAATTGCATCTTCTTTTGGATCAAACTGAGCAAACGAATCGTTGTCGACGACTTGTGTCGGAATCAAGACGCCTTTATCACCAAGAACGATGCTTGCTGGTAATCCTTCGTTGAGCGCACCCTTTACGAGATTGACCGTACTGATTTCCGTGACCGCTAAGTCTGTATCGAACTTATCGCTGTAGCCTCCAAGTAACCACTCTTTGACATATCCTGTCGTCGCGACTTTTTGTCCAACGGCAGCACCATGGTTTTTCGCATAGACGAGAATCCCTTCTGATGTCCGGCTGTCGTTATCCGGATTTGGATCCTGCATGTAGAAGTTGTTCGCATCGACGACGTACGTGACGACACCTGTCGTCCGGACGAGTTGATCTGCGTAAGGCGACGTATGCGCAACGCCTTGGATGTTGCTGATTTTCGTGATCGGTGGTGCGATATAATACTTGAATGTCGAAACCGCTGACGTTTTACCGTCCTTGACGGCAACTGCTTGAATCGTCACTTCATCGTTGATCGTGATCGGTGACGTATACACCGGACTGTCGGCAGTTGGTGTCGTGCCATCGACCGTATAATGAATCGTTCCTTCACCTGACAATGTCACTTGATCTCCACGTTCAACTTCACCGACTGGAGAAGCTGTAGGTGCTGCAAGAACGTCGCCCGCTTCTGTCTGATGACTACCGAGATTCGTCAGTGTATCGACCGGGAAGCTCGTCCACTGTGATGGTTCGTACGTTTTAGCACCAGACGTGACGCCCGCATTCCGCACGAGTGTCGTATCTTTTGCGAAATCCGTTGATGAACCGAGTGGTCCGATGATATCAAGAACGACGTCGCCCTTTTTCAGTGCAATTGGATCATTTCCGTTAAAGTTCAATGATCCCGTCGTCAATTGTGCTTTTGCTTTGATGTCCGCATTCGCACTCGAGTTCGCGATGACGAACGTCTTTCCTGGATCCACTTTCCCCGATAGTGTGATTTTCGCTTCTGATGGTCCACCGTTCGTATATTGAACGAGGGTATAGTCTGCTAAATCAATGATTTGCCCCGATCCATTGTACAGCTCGATTGCCTTGTTATTGCTTGTTCCTTCTATGTATTCAGACAAGATGACGCCTTCGCCTTCTGCCCCGACAAGACCCGCTTGTGGAAGGATTCCTGCAGTCAATACTCCGGCCAATGCCCACTTTCCAAACGTACTGCCGTATTTCATGATGAGACCCCCTATTGAATTTTCTGACACTTCTTAATAATATCAGATTATATTCTCAATAGTGTATGTTTTTCGTAAAAAAAGATACCATCCTTCGTAAATGAAAGAAATGGTATCGCTTACAACTTTTTATTGTTCGTCTTTGTGACTTTCGTACCATTTTTCAGCTTGCGATGTCGCGATCGGAATGGCGCGTCCCTCTTCATACCCGTCTTTTAATAACGCGTTCGCGATCTCGATTGCTTTCTTTCGAAGTGGCGGATCAAAGTTCTTGAATGACTCCGGATAGTCGTTCTCATTCCATGGCATATCGTCACCCCCTTCTTTCAGCATTACCCGAAAAAAGGCACAAAAAAAACGCCTCATCAGCGTGTCGTTGTTTTGGTTGTCATGAGAATCGAGGATTACAGGTGATCAAAACACC
This sequence comes from Exiguobacterium sp. s143, assembly GCF_018618895.1. Classification (NCBI taxonomy): domain Bacteria; kingdom Bacillati; phylum Bacillota; class Bacilli; order Caryophanales; genus Exiguobacterium; species Exiguobacterium sp. s143. Next base: position 1,322,778 of record NZ_JACSMX010000001.1, read on the forward strand.
TGAAACGACGAAAGCCCTACCTCTCTTTCGTTGTTACGGCTCCTTGGCCGCGCCAGCTGAATCAAGCATTTTAGCAAGAATCGTGATGCGTCTGCAACGGACGCATGATACTGGGAATTTTAGAAATAGCTCGGGAATGAGCGGAAAAGTATCGATTGGAAGGTTTATCTTGCTGGGTCAACTTCTCCTCGTAGTATGAAGAAGGACAAAATAAAAGCGATGACTTATGTCTGACTCATTTGTCAGTAGCGGTCTAAAAATCCTGACCTGTCGATTTAATTGTATGATATGGATTGAAGATTCTCACATGAGTGATCATCCCCGATTCATGACTTATATTAATCTATCACACTTTCTTTTATAAAGTCAATCTTTCTTTTGAAAAATCGTTTTCTCCTGTCTCAGAATTGGAGTTGCACCTGCCGTAAAAGCCGAGTATCGTGAAGAGGACTCATTACTATAGAAGAAACGAGGGAAATCCATCATGTCGAATCGACTTATCCATGAAACGAGTCCCTACCTATTGCAACACGCTCATCAGCCTGTCGATTGGTACCCGTGGGGCGAAGACGCCTTCACTGCCGCTCGGGAAAGCGGCAAGCCGATCTTTTTATCGATTGGTTATTCGACGTGCCATTGGTGCCATGTGCTGTCTCACGAAAGCTTCGAGGATGAAGAAACGGCACGCCTCTTGAACGAACGCTACATCGCAATCAAGGTAGACCGGGAAGAACGTCCTGACATCGACCATGTCTACATGACGGCGGCTCAAATCATGAACGGACAAGGCGGCTGGCCACTGAGCGTCTTCATGACAGCGGACCAGCAACCGTTTTATATCGGTACGTATTTTCCGAAGACGCCTCAGTTCAACCGCCCGAGTTTTCGTCAGGTAACGCTTCAGCTCAGCGAGCAATTCCGCCGTTCACCAGAAAAAATCGCGCAAGCCGGTCAGAACATGTCGCAAACGCTTCGCGACGTATTGCAGCCTACGACGTCTACCCATACTTGGAATGAATCCATCATTCACGAGACGTTTGATCAAGCGATGCGCCAATTTGACCGTCAACACGGTGGATTCGGCGGGGCACCGAAGTTTCCGTCGCCAGCCCTGCTTCGTTTCTTGCTTGATTATTATCAATACGCGGAAGACGAAACAGCGCTCCATATGGTCATGCGATCGCTGATTGCTATGCGTGACGGTGGGATGACCGATCAAGTCGGCTACGGTCTATTCCGCTATACGGTCGATGCCAAGTGGGAAATTCCTCATTTCGAGAAGATGCTGTACGACAATGCTTGGTTTGCGACCTTATGCATCGAGACGTACCAAGTGACCGGACAGATCCGTTTCCGACGTTACGCGGAAGAAATACTTACATTCGTAGAGCATGAGTTGTCTGCACCGGACGGCACATTCTACGCCGCACTAGATGCAGATAGTGAAGGCGGCGAAGGACACTATTATACCTTCACGGCAGCTGAACTGACGGACTTACTCGGACCAGACGCACTGTTCCCGCGCTTCTATCATGCTTCACCATCAGGAAATTTTGAAGGACGAAACGTCTTTTACCGGACGGGACGAACACTTGAGGCATTCGCACGTTCTGTTCACTTGTCGCCTGCTGAGACAGCGGCGCAACTCGAACGCGAGCGCCAGCTTCTTCTTCGTGCGCGAAATGAACGTCCGCGTCCGTTTCGTGACGATAAGCGCTTGACATCGTGGAACGCGATGATGATCTCGACGTTCGCTAAATCCGGTCGTGTCTTTGATGAACCGCATTATACACGTGTTGCAACGCGTGCGATGACATCACTCGAACGATTCGTTCGTACCGAACAGCAGCTTGCCGTTCATTACCGCGAAGGACAAGCGACCGGACACGGATTCCTCGATGACTATGCTTATTTGATTGACGCACATCTTGAACTGTTTCAATCTACACGACGAGCGCTTCATCTAGAGGAAGCTTTAGTACTTGCAGATGTGCTACAAGATCAGTTCCAGACAGTAGATGGCTATTTTTATCTGACATCTTCACGCTCCGACGAGCTACTCGTTCGTCCACTTGATCTGTATGATGGGGTCACACCGGCTGGAAACAGCGTTGCCTTGCATGCCTTCTTCACGCTCAGTCGCCTCACCGGGCGTCTCGTCTATCAGGAAAGTGCCGAACGGGCTCTTACGGCATTAGTAGAAGAAGTCGAGCAACAACCAACGGGCTTCGCCTCACTTGTCAGTACGTTCACCTATCGGCAGATGGAACCGAAGGAATTGATCATCTTGATTCCTGAAGAGTCGGAAATCCCAATCGAAATCAATCAACTGCAACAGATGCGCTTACCGGAAGTCGCCTTATTGATTGGGACGAAGCGTGACCTTCTACCGCTTGTACCATTGATCGCAGATTATCCTGAACCAAACGTACCTACCGCTTATCTCTGTCATGATTTTTCGTGTGAACGACCAACGACGAATCTGACAGAACTCCTCGCTCGTCTCAACATCTGATCATTTCCCCTCTTGTTTAAACAAACAGGAGGGTTTTTCAAAAAACCAGACCCCTTTTTTCAAAATAATTCAATATCTTATTCATAAAAATCCGATATTGTCGATAGTAAGGATAGGCAATAGATTCCACAACTTAGACTTAGACATCCTAGAAGCCGATTCCGTCCATCCGGACGAATATCTACTAGGAGGAAAGATACTTTGAACACGACATCATTCTCGAAGACCTTGAAGGTGTTCGCGAGCTTTCTCATCGTTTTCAGCATCGTTTTAACATCTTTACCCGTAGCTGAAGCAGCGACGACGAAAGCGACGACCTACCGTCTGTCTACCGATAGTTATCTGTACGACAAGACGGCATCTTCTCGGAAACGCTTGTTGACGATCAAGACCGGAACTGTCGTTTCATCCACGTATGCTTCTGGCGCATTCAGAAGAGTGACATACGCTGGAAAAACGGGATATGTCGCGTCGAAATACCTCACGCTGTACGAAAAGAAACAAACCGTTTCTGGACAGCGCTACCTCGTCCTCAAAACAACACCGATCAAAAAAACGGCAGTGGATACTGCAGTGACGATCGGTACGTTGAACGAAGAGGATGTGTACTACACGTCACAACGTGTGACGAATCCATATGGCGAAACATGGTACCGCGTCAAATATGACGGGAAGACGGGCTATGTCGCTGCTGGTGCAAAAGCAGTTGCCTATAAAAAGGTGACGAACACGACGTCAAGAACGGTCGACGCTTATATCTTGCGCCAATACGCTGGAACCGGTTATCCAAAAGTTCAGACCATTCCATCTGGAAAAGACGTCAAAATCGTCGGTCGGATCGAGGACTGGGTCAGCGTCGAGTACGATGGGAAAAAAGGCTACATGCATCAAGATGCGTTCGCCTCTTCTGAAAAGCAAAGTGTGACCCTGATCCCACAAACACGGTATCAGACGAAAAGTGCGACACCCCTTTACAATCAAGCGGAACCGAAGAACAGCTTAGCCAGTCTTCCGAAAGGCACGATTGTCACATCAAGCGCTAAGACGGCAACGTATCATCAAGTCACATACGCTGGTAAGACGGGTTATGTCTTATCCGCTACATTGGCAGAGTACACAGAAAAGACGAAGCTTCCGTCTTCACGCTTCCTGTTGACAGCATCACTCGCCATCAAGACGACACCTGCAACAAACGGAAAAACACTTGCGACACTAAGTGCCGGAAACGTCTACTACACGAAGACACGTGTGACGAATCCACTCGGTGAAACATGGTATCAAGTATCGAAGGAAGGTAAAACCGGCTTCGTATTAGCGAATCAGGCAACACCTATCGCTTACGAGTCACAATCAAACCTTTCATTGAAAACGACAGCCGCAACAACGATCCGCTCGTATGCAGGTCCATCATATGCAACAGTACAAACGATCCCGAACAATACAGTCATCAAGATTTCTGGACGGATCGGCAATTGGTACCGGGTCAGTTATAACGGTAAAACGGGATATGCTGCTTCTAGCACCTTTACGACGCTTGCAACGAAGCAGAAAATTGCAGGTGCACGCTTTGAACTTGAAAAAGCGGTTTCGATCAAATCTTCACCAGATGCAAAAGCATCCACGCTTGCAACACTTCAGAGCGGTGACATCTACTACACGACACAACTCGTCACATCAAACGGTCAGCAATGGCATCGTGTGAGCAAGGATGGAAAGACAGGCTACATTCCTGTCGGTCAAGGCAAGAGTGTTCGTTATCAATCGGACCGGATCGTCATGCAGACGACGACTTCGACTCCCCTCCGTTCATATGCTGGAAACACTTACGCGACCGTCAAAACGATTCCTTCTGGTACGAGCATCACGGTCACTGGAATGATCGATGATTGGTATCGTGTGACGTACAACGGGAAAACAGGTTATATCGCTTCACGTTACGCTAAGGAAAAAGTCATGACGCAATCGATTCCATCTTCTTCTTATCGCCTTGGACGTACCGTCGAAGTAAAAACGTCGCATCAAGCGACAGCTGACACTCTCGTTCGCCTCTCTTCTGGAGACGTCTACACGACGAATCAAGTCGTCACGACTGGTCGTTCGGAGCAATGGCATCGCCTGACGGTTGACGGGAAAACCGGTTACATTCAAATCAATCAAGGTTCACCTGTCACATACGAAAGTGTCAATAACCACCGCTATCAAGCAACGACGGATACGACACTCCAGTCGGATGCCGGTTCAGCTTATGCGACGGTGACGAAGCTGCCAAAAGCAGCCGTCGTTCAAGTAACAGGTAGTCTCGATCAATGGTTAAAAATCAGCTACGCTGGTAAAAACGGCTATGTCTTAAAATCAACACTGACACCGTACACGGAAACGAAAAAGATTACGGGTGCACGCTTCTTGGCGAACCAATCACTTGTCGTCAAACAAGCACCGGACGATCAAGCAGCAACTGTAACGACACTCTCGTTCGGAAATGTCTATTACACATCTTCTTTGATCACGTCCTACACGAACACCTCGTGGCATAAAGTGACGATTGATGGCAAAACGGGTTACATCCGGACGGGACAAAACACGTCATCAATCAAATACGAAGCAAAACAAAAATTGTACGTACGGGCTACATCAAACGTTGCGTTACGCTCTTACGTCGGTAGCTCATACAATGTCATCAAGACGATTCCTCAAAATCTCGTCGTCACTGTCTCTGGTCAAATCGGTGATTGGTATAAGATTTCCTACGATGGCAAAAGTGGATATGCATATAAGGGGGCGTTCGTGACGACTTCTTCTAAATTAAACGTCTATAACTCCGTCGCGACACCGTATACGTTCGATAGCTTCATCAGCGCACAGATGAAACTGAATCCACCACCGCAAACGGATATCTACAAAAACAAATTGATGTACGTCAGTACGGGTTACGTCCGTCTCGGTGGTGCACTCGATCCAGTCAATGGAACGATTGCGACTGTCACAGCGACGACACCGCTCAACATTCGTTCAGGCGCTTCGACAGCAAGTCACGTCTACGGTCAATTCCAGCCTGGTCGGATGATTCGTGTCTATCAATCCGTCAGTGGCTTCTATACGACGTACCCACGTGTCTATTCGAACGCAACGAATTACTCGACGATCCAGTGGCTGAATGCACTCGAAACAGACGTCCGTAACGCTGCTGACCCACTCAAGGTCGACCGAAATTCTTCAGACTTCTATCAGTTCCTTGATCTATCGAAAACAACAGGTGCGACACCTGCGACACTCGATAAGATGTTAGCGAACGTGACGAAAGGCGAAGGAATCTTTAACAAGTGTAGCAATGGTAGTTGTGGTCAAGCGTTCATCGATGCTGGTCAAAAGTACAGCGTCAACGAAGCTTACTTGATCTCCCACGCTTTGCTTGAGACAGGTAACGGAAAATCGACACTCGCAATGGGTGTGACATGGAATGGACGCAAAGTCTACAACATGTACGGCATTGGTGCGTATGATTACGATGCAATCAACACCGGCGCTGCTTATGCGTACAGCCAAGGTTGGTTCACTCCGGAAGCCGCGATTGTCGGTGGTGCTGAATTCATCAGCACGAAGTACATCCACAATGCCTATGGACAAAATACGCTTTACAAAATGCGTTGGAGTCCGATGCGCCCTGGTAGCCATCAGTACGCAACAGACATGGGATGGGCGGTCAAACAGACGTCACGGATCTATTCACTCTATCAACAGATGGATAGCTATACGGCAACCTTCGATATTCCGGTCTTCGCTCGCTAAGAGATAGTTAAAAGCATACACATAAAGGAGTAGTTCTTCTCTTGATAGAGAAAGACTACTCCTTTTTCGTAATGTTGATCCATTTAAAATTCTTCAAGAGTGAGAATCGAAAATAAATGACGTCACTCTCGTTTTTATGACAGACGTTCCCGACATCCTCGCTTTCCACAGGCGGGAGGTAAGCCGCGACATCTCGCACTCCATGCGATTTGTCGGGTCTCACCCATCCCTGACGGAAGCGCTAACCGCACTTCCTTTTCCTGTAGGAGTCAAGGATGTACGGTTGCGTCCTACTAAAACATAACGAAATGAAATCGATAAGCGCATCATTTTTACGGCTAAAGTGGTCCTACAAAACAAGGTGTGCTGATGTGATGATGATCTCTCTTATCTATCAAAAGAAGTCCTTCTCCTTCTTCGTTTCTACTTTCTATACCCGGAAGAAAAAACGCGATTTGTTCACTCGACATCGCTTCCTAGGGAAAAACAAGCAGGAGCGACCCTGCAACGAAGTGAAGCGGCGCGACGCTTGTCCCAGGAAAACGATGCGAGGTAAACAAAAAAGTGCAATCTTTCTCACTAAGAGAAAAACTACACTCTGCCTTCAGTATGAACAATGCTCCGAGATACTACGAAGCACTGTTACCTTTGAATGATACGAAGAGAACCCCTGCATTTACGCGGAAGGGCTCCCCTAGCGTTCCATGTCATCGGCAACGATTTGAATATCGATCCCGCGGACATGACGCATGATTTCATTGATGATCGATCCACGCCGGACTTCCTGCCAACGGGTCCGTGCAGATTGACCGAGGACGATTTGGGTGATGCGATGATGCTTGGCAGCTGCCGTGATCGCTTGGGCGATCGAGCGCTCCCCTTGGATTCGGATCAGCACCTCTGCTCCGAACAAGGAACCACTCTCGCGTACCATCGCTAAGACTTCTTTTTGTTTCGCATTCAATTGATTCTCTGCCGTCGGTAAAATCGTCAGCACATAAAGATCCGCTTTTAGACGACTCGCCATGCGAAAGCCGCGATAGATCAACTTCCGCGCGTTGTCGTTGAGCTGGATGCAGACGAGAATCCGTTCTTGTAGCGACGCTGGATCCTTTTCAATCAACAAGCGTGATTGATAGACTTGATCGTCGACTTCGTCCGCGACCTGACGTAGCGATAACTCACGTAAGCTCGCAAGATTCTGAAGCGAAAAGAACGAATTCAAGCTCTGTTCAATCTTTTCCTTCTTATAGATCTTTCCTTGCTCGAGTCGTTCCCGTAACGTTTGTGGCGTGACATCGACGAGTAGAATCTCATCGGCTTCACCGAGAAACGGATCCGGGATGCGTTCCCGCACTTCGACACCCGTCACTTCTTTGACTTTAAAGAGCAAGCTTTCGAAATGCTGGATGTTGACGGCCGAATAGACATTAATTCCTGCTTCAAGCAATGCTGCGACATCTTGATAGCGTTTCTTTCGTACCGATCCTGGCGCATTCGTATGCGCCAGTTCATCGATCAGTACGATATCGGGGCGACGGGCAATGATCGCGTCCACGTTCACCTCGGGGAATGTCTTGTCCTTATAGACGACTTCAAGTAGTGGAACTTGTTCGAGTTGCCCGACCATCTCCGCCGTCTCTTTTCGACCATGCGTCTCAATCAGACCGATGACGACATCCTTGCCTTCAAGCGTCAATGTTCGTGCATCGGCAAGCATCTTATACGTCTTTCCGACACCAGGAGCTGAGCCGATGTACAGCTTCAGCTTTCCTCGTGTCATGATTTACTCCGATCAAGTGCTAAGTTCAAGCGCAGGACGTTGACGTAATCATGTGTTCCGGCTTCCTTCGTGATCAACTTCCGTACTTCTTCACGCGACAGGTCGCGCGCGGTTGCGATACGCTTCGCCTGAACCAAAGCATAATCGACTGAGATGTGCGGATCGAAGCCAGAACCGGATGTCACGAGGGCATCGTCCGGAAGCGAAGCGCCGTCCACTTGGTTCTGTTTCTGTAATTCCGCCATCTTCGTGCCAAGCTCCGGGTTCGATGCTGCTAGGTTATCCCCAGCAGACGCTCCCGCTAATTGATCGACCGCTGATGGACGTCCATGAAAATACTGTTTCGACGTGAACGGCTGGGCAATCAATTCCGATCCGATGAATTTTCCGTTTTCTTGTACTAAAGAACCTTCAGCTTTATCCGGTACGAGTAGTTGACCGAACAGGGTCAATAAAGCGGGAAAGACGATCCCGCATAACGCCGTGACGAAGACCGTCACACGAATGGCTTGTTTCATGATTCGTTTTCTCCTTAGAGGATGCTTGCAAGCAAGACATCGATGATTTTAATCCCAATGAATGGAACGACGACACCGCCAAGACCATAGATCAGTAAGTTACGACCGAGTAATTGATCCGCCGTCATCGGTTTATAGGTAACTCCTCGCATCGCAAGCGGAATCAACATCGGAATGATGATCGCATTGAAGATCAAGGCAGATAAGATCGCGCTCGTCGGGGAATCAAGACGCATGATATTGAGTACTTCCATCTGCGGGATTGCGACCATGAACATTGCCGGGATGATCGCAAAATATTTCGCGACATCGTTTGCGATCGAGAACGTCGTCAAGGCACCCCGTGTCATCAAGAGCTGTTTCCCGATTTCGACGACTTCGATGATTTTCGTCGGGTTCGAATCAAGATCGATCATGTTCGCCGCTTCTTTTGCGGCTTGCGTTCCGCTGTTCATCGCGAGTCCGACATCGGCTTGAGCGAGTGCTGGTGCATCATTCGTTCCGTCTCCTGTCATGGCGACGAGGTGACCGGCTGCTTGTTCCTGCTGGATGACACGAATCTTGTCTTCCGGTTTACATTCCGCGACGAAATCATCGACGCCTGCTTCGCGGGCGATCGTTGCTGCCGTCAATGGGTTGTCACCCGTACACATGACCGTCTTGATACCCATCTCACGCAACCGATCGAATCGTTCGCGCATACCCGGTTTCACCGTATCTTTCAAATAGATGACGCCAAGGATCGTTGCGTCGATCGCAACGACGAGTGGTGTGCCGCCAAGACGAGAGACCGCATCTACTTTCTCTTGCAAATCATTTGGAATGGTGCCGCCTTGTTCCTTGACCCATTCTTGAATCGCTTGCCCCGCCCCTTTACGCACACGGCGTCCATCTCTTAAGTCGAGTCCGGACATCCGTGTCTCTGCTCGAAACGGTACGATTTCCGCGCCATCTAACCAATGTTGTTCAACCGGCATCGCGCGAAGTTCCGCGAGCTCTAAGACCGATCGTCCTTCAGGTGTCTCATCAGCGAGTGAGGCGAGGATCGCCCCCTCGAACGCCTGCTCGGCAGTACGTCCGCCGACTGGCGTGATCTCCGACGCCATCCGGTTACCGAACGTGATCGTTCCTGTTTTATCCAGGATGATCGTTTGGATATCGCCTGCTGCTTCGACCGCCTTCCCGCTCATCGCGATGACGTTGAAGCGGGTAACGCGGTCCATTCCGGCGATTCCGATCGCGGACAGCAAGCCACCGATTGTTGTCGGAATCAAACAGACGAGTAAGGCGATCAAGATTGGACCCGAAAGATCAAATCCAAGATAGTTCGTAAAGACCGGTAGTGTCATGACGACAAGTAAGAAAATCAACGTCAAGCTCGTCAAGAGCGTTGATAACGCGAGTTCGTTCGGTGTCTTCTGACGACTTGCGCCTTCGACGAGGGCAATCATCTGATCGAGGAATGATTCACCTGGATTACTCGTGATCCGGACTTCGATCTCGTCACTGACGACGAGTGTGCCGCCGATGACCGAGGAGAAATCACCGCCCGCTTCCTTGATGACGGGTGCGGATTCACCGGTGATCGCCGATTCATCAATCGAAGCAAGTCCTTTGATGATTTCACCATCACCCGGTACATACTCCCCTGCTCGGACGAAGACGATATCGCCCTTCCGGAGTGTCGCGGACGAGACACTTTGAATCAGTTGCCCGACACGTTTACGTGCCATGACGTCTGCTTTTGAAGCTTTCAGTGAGTCCGCTTGTGCTTTCCCGCGTCCTTCGGCGATCGATTCCGCGAAGTTCGCGAATAAGACCGTCAAGAAAAGAATGATACTGACCGTCAAGTTAAAGCCCCGCATCTCGTCAATGAAGATCGTGTAACCGATCGCGAGCAAGCAACCGATCCAGACGACGAACATGATCGGTTGTTTGACCATGTTGACGGGATTTAATTTTTTAAAGGCATCGATCGTCGCTTGACGCGCGATCGAGCCATTGATTGCTGATTTGGATTGGTGTTCCGGCTCCCCGTTCGGTTGGTGTTCCTCGGGCGTCGGATGCATGATTCGTTCCATCATATGCTTTTATCTCCTGTTCACATCGTCAGCCAATCCGCGACTGGTCCAAGTACGAGCACTGGCAAGAATGTCAATGCACCGACGAGTACGACCGTACCGAGGAAGACTGTTCCGAAGAGTGGTGTGTCTGTCTTAAACGAAAATTCATCTTGCGGGACGGATGGCTTCGCTTTAAGCGAACCAACGATTGCAAGCATCAAGATCAATGGGATGTAGCGTCCGAAGAACAACGCGAATGACGTCGAGACGTTCCAGTAGACGTTTGCGTCGCCGAGTCCTTCAAAACCTGATCCGTTGTTCGCCGTCGCGGACGTGAACTCATACAAGACTTGCGACAGTCCGTGATAGCCTGGGTTCGAGATGCCGGCGACGCCTGGTGCAGCGTACATCGAGATTGCCGTTCCGACGAGAATCAGGAATGGCGGCACGAGTAGCGCAATCGCGATCATCTTCACTTCGAACGTCTCGATTTTCTTCCCGAGGAACGTCGGTGTCCGACCGATCAAGAGACCTGTCAGGAAGACGGCGACGAAGGCATAAAGTAAGACGTTCAGGAATCCTGCACCTGCTCCACCGTAAACGACGTTGAGCATCATATTGCCGAGTTGGATCAATCCAGCAAGTGGATGCAGTGAGTCGTGCATAGCGTTGACCGCACCAGTTTCAGCTGCCGTCGTGATTGAACTGTAGAGCGCCGTTCCGATTTGACCGAACCGTAGTTCCTGACCGTGTGCCGTTGGATTCGCAAGCAAGCTCCCTGCCATCCCGACCGTCATCATGATGAAGAGAAGCGTCATGACACCAAGGAACAGTCGTCCTTGTTTCGCTGAACCGATGATTTTTCCGTAAGCGATTGGAAGTGACATCGGAATCAGCAACATCAAGAACATCTGGATGAAGTTGACGAACTGGTTCGGGTTCTCGAATGGATGAGCACCATTGACACCAAAGAAACCGCCACCGTTGTTCCCGAGCTGTTTGATGACTTCAAACGCAGCAACCGGTCCACGGTAAATCAACTGCTTCGCTCCTTCGAGCGTCGTGACGCTGACCGCCCCTCCGAACGTCTGTGGTACACCGAAGACGATCATGACCATCCCGAACACGAGTGAAATCGGAATCAGGATTCGCAAGATGAAGCGAACGAAGTCGGCATAGAAGTTACCGAGTGGTTTGTTCGCAAGACCACGAATGACAGCGATACAGACCGTGAACGCCATCGTTGGAGCGACGAACAACATCGTTCCAAGGACGAACGTTTGCGAGAGATATGAGAGTGCCTCGCCTGAATAGTGTTGTTGATCGGTGTTCGTCATGAAACTGATTGTCGTATGCAACGCTGTCGACCAATCGAGATTCACAGCACCGTTCGGATTCAAGGGTAGACTGCCTTGGAAACGAAGTAGCAAATAACCACCGATGAAGAAGAAAATATTTACAAGCAACAAACTTTTCGAGTAACCGACCCACGATTGATCGTGTTTCTTTTCATCGACGCCGAGTAACAAAAGAAGTCGTCGTTCGACCTTACCGATTTTATCGACCCGACGCTCTGCGACAGGTGCGAAGTATATCCCGATGTAGCGACCAAGCAAGACCGCCGCGCAAAGTGCGATGACGAGTAGGATCCAAAATTGGATCATGAATTGAGTCCACATGTTTTTCTTTTCTCCCTATGCGATTAGAATTTTTCTGGATACATCAGACAATAACCGAGATACAAGAAGACGAGGCAGCCCGTCGCTAGTAAAAACCATGTCATTTACGGTCACCTGCTCTCCACTGGACACGTTCGATCAGATGAATCATCCCGAACGTCGTACCGAAGAAGAAGGCAAGCAATACGATACTCCACAGCTCTCCCATTATGAAATTACCCCCATATTATTCAATATTTTTACAATTAGACACGACAAAAAGACGATGTGAGGCAATAAACGGCCCCAGCATCGCCTTTATACTTTGGCATACTGAAAAAGAGTCGTTCCCTCCTAAAAACGCCTGCGAGGTTAGCTGTCGGATTCGGGCATACCTAGGAATTCGCCCTACCTTTCCCGTTCGGAAAGGATTCACCCCGTGTCACGTGTCGTGACGGTTGGGTCCCCCGCTTCAATCATGAATTCGGCGTACTTTGAGATCGAAGCATTAACATGTTAGTGTTCGTTGATGAGATGGATATTACTCCGATTTTTTCGGGTTGTAAATAGAAAAGTTGAAAAAAAAATAGTCTGATTTTTTAATGACTTACTTTCGAAAAATAGCGTTTTTCACCTCTATGCTATAGAAGAAAAAAAACCGCAGAAATCGATTCCTTCATCTAAAATGGAGGAGCTCCATTTTAGCGAGAATCGTTCCGCGGTTTCATGAACGAACAATGATTATGATTGCTGATTCATTTTGGCATGGACCGTCAAAGGAGCTAGCATCGTCACCCATAGGGCAACCACTCCAGAAACAAGAATCACAATATCGCGTTCGAACCCAAGCGTCAGTAAGGTAATACAACTACTGACCAGGACGAGACAAAGCGTCGCGATCATAACGAACCGCGATTGTTTCAACATTTTTCTCATGTGGCATCTCTCCTTTCCTTCCATATTCCTTTTCATCGTAACAAAGATTCATCGAAAAAGCGTCGCTGACACCCGATTGTGATGTTTCTGTCATCTCGCAAGTAACGATAGAAGACGACGAGAAAACGGATTTGTTACACTGGAGAAGTACTTAAAAAGGGGGAATCGATATGTTACAAGATCATTCATTTCAACGCGTCGACGGAACGTCGGCATCCTTAAGTGACTACCCAGCTCAAGCATGGCTGATCGTCAATACAGCCAGCAAATGTGGCTTGACGCCACAGTTCGAAGGACTCGAGCAATTGCATCAAGACTATCGTTCGCAAGGGTTGACCGTACTTGGTTTCCCATGTAATCAGTTCGCGAATCAAGATCCGGGAACGGACGAGGAGATCCAGTCGTTCTGCCAAGTCAACTACGGCGTGACATTCCCCGTCTTCTCAAAAATTGATGTCAACGGTGAGCAAGCGCATCCGTTATTTGAGGAACTGAAAGCACAAGCACCAACGACGGACGGTGCAACAGACGTCGAGTGGAGTTTCACGAAATTCCTCGTGACCCGTGATGGAGAAGTGACGCGGTTCTCACCAAAAACGAATCCAACTGATTTGACGGCTGCGATCGAACGATTGCTCGTTCAAGTCTAAAAAAATAAGCTTCCTTCCTTCTCTCTTGAAGGAACGGAAGCTTATTTTCATGTTGTTCCCGGCTCAAGATGACGGCTGATCATCTCTTCCGCCAATCGTTTGACGTCATCGATGTCGCGCATTTCCGTGAACGGATGTCCCCAGACGATCAGCTCTTCGATTTCTTCAATCGGTTGCGTCGTATAGCGTGTACCATCGGCAACGAACTCTTGCGCAATCGTAGATTCAAAAGCTGCGTATTTCAGGAGCCACGGCTTTTCACTTAAGATTTTTTGCGCATGTTTTGCTTGCTTGAACGCAACATCGCCGACGAGGACGACCGGATCGAATCGTTCATGGAGCGGATGCGTATATTGAACAGAGATCAGCAATCCATGTTGGTTCGTTTTTTCTTGTTGCCGGACATACGTCCGTGTTAAAAAGTGCGGCACGAGTGACTCCGCACTCTCCTTCGTCTGATGGATGCTCAAACCATGTTCCGTTTGGACGACTTCCGGGAGAACCGGTTCGTATCCACGGTTTGCTAATTGTTGATCGAGCTCTTTGAATAATAGCAGGGTATGTTCGACCAGTGCTCGGACTTGGCGAAACGATAATTGAATCGATTGATTGATCATACGATGACCTACCTTCTCTAAAAGTATGGCAATATACAGTTATTTACCCAAACTTTTCCGACTTCATCCCTGTTTCAGTGAAAGTTCCTCGAGCCACTTACGTGCTTGCTCGCTCATACGAGCCATCGTCTGTTCTCGCTCCAGCGTGATTGCTTGTCCGGCATGGATCGAGCGACAATCGAGTGCGTGCGGCATGTTTTCTTCGACGATTCCGGCAAGGATCAGACAAGGAACGTCAGCTGCTTTCGCCATCCGCGTGACCTCACCTGGTAACTTACCGATTTGACTTTGACGGTCGACGCGTCCTTCTCCTGTCCAGACATAATCGGCTTGCTCCATCCGCTCTGCTACGCGAAGATGTTGCAGGATCGTCTTGGCTCCCGGAACGATCGTGCCGCCCAGCGCATAGACCGCTCCCCCGAGTCCACCGGCTGCTCCAGCTCCTTTAACATTCTCTAGTCCAAGTAACCGCCCGATCCGTTCAAGTTGCTGATCGAACTTTACGATGTCTTCTCGAAGCAGTCCTTTTTGGGGACCGAACAGATACGCTGGACCATCTGGACCATGATAAAGGGCTGTCACATCGACGAGCGCTTCCAGTTGAACAGGATACGCCGGGCATTGAATAGCATACGTCTCAAGTAACGGATTCGTTTGAAACGAAATCGGATCACCAGACGCATCTTCAAGCCGACAACCGACTTCCGCGAGTAAACCGAGTCCGCCATCCGTCGTACCAGTCCCGCCTAAAGCCAGTCGGATATGCGTGATTCCCTGATCGCGTAACTGAGCAATCAAACGACCGACACCACGCGTATTCATTCGAACGGGATCATCCTCGCTTCGCCGCATCGGCAGTCCACAAATACGCGCGACTTCGATGACGGCATCTGTCCCCTTGACAGCGTACTCTACTTCACACGGACGACCTGCTAGATCGATCGTCATCGCCGTCTTCACGTCATATCCGAGTGCAAGATAGACATCGAGCGTTCCCTCCCCGCCGTCCGCAACAGGCAAGGAATCGATGATCGCTGTCGGATCATACGCCCGGATACCGGAGGCGACAGCTTCTGCCGCCTCGCTCGAAGAAATACTCCCTTTGAATGCATCCATCAAAATCAAGTGACGTCCCATCTGTACGTTCCCCCTAAAAAACTCATATCAAGTTTTGATTGCGTTTCCAATTAATGTTACGATGATACTAATTTTAAATTACCATTACCTTATCTGACATTTCATTTTACATACACAGGAGGTCTTATTTCATGGAACGCTGTTCGTTATGTGGTACACCACTTCGTCAACACGATACGACTTGTTCTCATTGCCAACATCCTGTCATCAAGAAAGAACGACCAGCTGAACCACCCGCTCCGTCCTCTTCACGCACTTGGCTCATTAGCACCTGTCTTTTGCTCTTTCTCGTCGGAGGAGCCGGTTTCCTGTGGTATTCGTTAAAAGATCCCGTTTCGCCGGAAGCCAATCAGACGCCTAGCGTCGAAGCACTCGCTCTTTCTGAATGGTCCGATGAACAAACGGCTTACAATCAAACGTATTCGAAAGATCGGCCTCCGACGTCCTATGATGTCCTTCGTTTCGTCCGCCAATACACACGAACGATTCCAGAACTAGCGACGTATTCGAAGAAATACGATTCCATCGAGACATTTTCCGCCATCCAGTTTACGACCTTGAAGGTGTTCGAATCCGAGTTCGACCATCTCGAGCGATTGACGAATGCCGCTGATGCCCCTGTCGCTCCAAGTGTTCTTGCCGTGACATTCCAAAAATTTACGTCAAAAGGTACCACGTATCACTTGCGTACACAGGAAACGTACCAAATCGCGACAGCAACGGGTTCAAAGCCTGTGACCTACCGCGTTCATTATCGTTTGAAAGTGCATACGGATCATCTGCAAATCATTGATGTCAATCGAACGGAGGTGACCTCATGAAACGAGTGCTCCTCTGTCTGCCCCTTTGTCTCCTGATGGCGTGTTCGCCCGAAACATCCAAGATTCAAGATCAGCTTGAACAGCAAACTTACACCCGCGCCGTCGAACAATCGAAACAAGACATCGACGAACCGGCTGCTCGGCTAATGGTTCAGCTTGAGCGACAGCTTGCCGGTTATCAACTGCGTGATGTCTTAAAAACGGCGGAGGCGATCGAACGTCTTCAACTCGCAACGGATCACCCTGTCCGAAAACGAGCAGAAGCCATTGCCCTCAGTGCAAGAGAGACGTTGCAACAGGTCAAACAGTTCGAAGGTACGTATGAAGTTGAACGAAGCACGCTCGAAGATGAGCCGTTCGACGGAACCGGGCGCATCCATGTCTCTTTTGATGAGCAAGATACGTTCATCGCGACGCTTCGCTTTGATCAATTCGGTCTCCCGGACGCGCTCCGAAACGATGAAGAAATCATTCGTTTTGAACCCGATCTCTCCGCTCGTGTCAGTTTATCTGGAGGACAAGTCAGCTATCGCTTCGTCCGTTCGACACTCCGCGTGACGTTCGAAGGACCAGGCGGTAAGCGAATCTATCAACTCAAACAACTGTCAGATAAATAACCAGTAAAATGCCGCTTCACTTGAGACAATCCTCGAGGGAAGCGGCGCTTTTTTTATGATTTGAATTTAACGTGTTGCTTGAACCTGCTCATACACCTGTTGGCATAATTCATGTGTCGCGAGGCTGTCAGAAGCTACGACCGACTCGGACGTTTCCCCCTTGACTGTCCGGAGGAACGCGTCCAGCATATCGACGAATCCACGGCGCTTTAATGTCGCTTCCCAGTTATCGAGCGGATATCGAAGCGTGCCTTGTTTCGTCAATTGATCGAGTGTCGTCACGTCCGTTGCGATTCGTTTTTCTTCCGGTCCCATCACTTCGACGCGTTCTTCCGTAATGCCGTTATTGCGGTTCATGACACCGATTGCCGTGATTCCGTTTGAGACGAATTGAATCGTCACGTGATGCAGACCGCTTGCGTCTTGCTTACTCTTGACGTGTAGGTCTTCAATCTCGCCGCACCCTGTCAAGAAACGAAGCGTATCTGCGACATGGATGAAGTCGTCGAACAGAAACGGCTTAGCATCTTCGATGAACGACGTTCGATTCTTTTGCATGAGGACGAGATTTGGATCGTTCACCTCAAGCAAGCGCTGATGCGCCGAAGCGAAGCGTCGATTGAATCCCGTGATGAACGGTAACTGTTTCTCCTCTGACAGACGTGTCAATTCACGAATCTCTTCGATTTCCATCGAGACCGGCTTATCAACATAGACGGCGATTCCTGCTTCTAACGCTTGCCGTGCTTGCTCCGCATGGACGATCGTCGCTGAATGGATCATGACCGCATCGATTCCCTCCTGTACGGCGTCAGCAAATGTCGCGTATGTTCCTGCAAAGCGATACGCCGCTTGCAATCGTTTTGCTTTCTCTTCATCTCGCGAGATCAGATACACCTCGATATCGGATCGTTCGGCATAGACGGGTAAGTAGGCTTTTTGTGCGATGTCCCCTAGACCAATGACTGCTAATTTCATGTGAACTCCTCCTTTTCCTCTGTTGCTTACATTCCCTATGATACGTCAATTGACACGAAAAGATGGAAATTGGCTCGTTACAGGATTCGAATTCCTTTTTTTGAAAAGAAGTGAATTTCCTTTTTTTGTTTTATGATAAAACCATATTTGAACAAGGAGGGAATGAGTTTTTATGAAGCGCTTGCTCCGTACTAGTCTTACGCTCTTATTATTGTTCGCTTTATGTCTTCCTGCCATACCTGCAAAGGCAGCCAGTTACCAAGTCGTCGTCACTTCGACGATTGGGGCGAACATCCGCTCAAAGCCGAGTACAGCCTCGTCTGCGACAATCGTCCGACGTGCCGCGTACAAGGCAAAATTCACAGCCGTCTCGTATACGAATGGCTGGTATAAGATCAAGGACGGAGGTACATATCGTTATCTATCGAACCAAGTCGCTAAAAAAGTGTCGAGTAGTTCCGTGAAGACGTACAAAATCGTCGTCTACTCGAAAGCTGGAGCGAACGTCCGGACATCACCAAGCACGGCCTCATCAAAGAACATCAAACGACTCGCATCCTACAACTCGAAGTTCAATGCAGTCTCTTACTCAAACGGTTGGTATAAGGTCAAAGGGAAAGTCAATTATTATTACGTCTCTAGCCAAGTCGCCCGAAAAGTGACGACGAGCAGCCCTAAACCGTCAAGCGGGAGTTATCCGGTTGCCTCGATGCGGTATTTCAAGCTTGGATCGTCAAGTTATCAATTGACGAAAGAAAGCTTCGTCCGCCGTTATCCAGCGAGTACGACTAAACTGTTGACGGGAATCGTCGCGTATGACGAAGCAGCACGTAAAGGCACGCTCGATCAAACGTTCACCCTGACGTCTTCGATGTTATCCGTTCCTGCAGGTAGCAGTGTCGCTGGCTTCCGTGCTGGTGATAAAGTCACGATGCGTCAACTCTTGAACGGGATGCTGATCCGTTCTGGTAATGATGCAGCAAAAGCGATCGCTGTCCGGACAGCAGGTTCTGAATCGAAGTTCGTCTCGTACATGAACAGTCGCGCCCGTTCGATCGGGATGAGTGCGAGCCATTTCATGAACCCACATGGCTTCTATCATCCAAGTCATTACACGACGGCTGCTGATATGCAAAAACTCGCGAATACATATGCGAAGTACAGCGCGCTCATGACGATCAGTGGACGAAAATCATACCAGACGACCGTCAAAGGACCGTATGCACGGACGTTGACGTGGTATCACACGAACACCTCACTTCCAGGTGATACACGTGTTTATGCGAGCAAGACCGGTTACACTCCGGAATCTGGCTACACACGTGTCTTCTTCATCAAAAAAGGCTCGACGCGATATGGTCTTGTCACACTGAAAGGATCGTTGTCTCAAACCGAGACGACACTCCGTTCTGTCTTGAACCAATGATCTTTTAATCAACAACCTGATTCCCTTTCCAGGAGTCAGGTTGTTTTTCGTTTTGTCTCTAAAATTATGCTTGCGCTGAAAACGAATTCATCTTAGAGTTAAGTTTAGAATCAGACGTCTGACGTCTTAATGAAGGAGAGTTTTACGTGGGAAATGTCAGTTTGTTATTTGGGGGCGTCGCGCTCTTTTTAAATAGTTTGACCTTGTTCGGAAAAGTCGATCTCCGTAGCGCGGGTGTCTTCAGTCTCATCACCGGTTTATTGCAGACGTTCATCGCGACCTATCTCGTCATCGGTGCCGCTGGTGATCCGGCGTTGACGTTCGGATACGCGAGCATCTATCTGTTTGCCTTTACGTACGTTTACGTCGGGATCACGTTCTTGTTCAATCTCGACGGGAGCGGGGTCGGTTGGTTTTCCTTGTTCGTTGCGATTGCCGCATTGTTTTATGCGTTCGTCAGTTTCACGACGAATGACATCATCGGTGGTGTGACCTGGTTGTTCTGGGCATTGCTCTGGAGCCTGTTCTTCCTCGGCATGGGAATGAATCGTCCGATTGATGCGATCACTGCCCGTGTTGCTCTCGTCTTGAGCTGGTTGACGTTGATCGTACCGGCACTGATAGGGCTTCGATTCGGCTACTTCAGTTCGGCATACCAGTGGTTATGGAGCGGCGCTGCTGTTCTGACTGCTGTCTATTTCCTCTATACGATGATGAAATTCTCGATGCTTCGGACGATTCGGTCGTCGTGATACGCTAATCGATTCATCAAAAAAAGATGTCCATTTTCGGTTATGAATCGGAGATGGACATCTTTTTTGTTCTATTTGCAGTACACGTCAAACGAAAAGCAAAGTAATTTGTTCGCTCGACATCGCTTCCTAGGGAAAAACAAGCAAGAGTGACCCTGCAGCGAAACGAAGCGGCACGATGCTTGTCCCAGGAAAACAATGTGAGACGAACAAAATGTACGTTCGTTCTTCCCTCATGTCATTTCAATGCTTCCTGCAGTTGAGCCTGAACTTCTTTCAATGACTTATCCGTCGGATGCCAATAGTAGATGCCATCCGATTCGATGCCACCTTTTCCGTCGAGTGATAAGGTCTCGACATTTCGTAAAGCATCCCGGTAATCTGTCGCGACGGTCCGGGCAACGGAAAACGGTACGTTCGTCTTAACGTTTTTCCCGAGTGCTTCCAGGACAGCATTGAAGCGACGAATCGAAAAGTCCTCCGTCATCTTATCAGCGACCGCCTGAACGACTTGCCGTTGACGAATCTGTCGTCCGAAATCTCCGCGTGGATCATCATAGCGCATCCGCGCATAGGCGAGTGCTTCCTTCCCGTTCAACGACAGTTCCCCTTTTGGAAATTGCATCTCATAGTACGAGAAATTGATATCGTTCTCGACGGTGACACCATCGACGGCATTAACGAGATCCGTGAAACCATCTAGATTGATTTCTGCGAAATAGTCGAGTCGGATATCAAGTAGATGACTGACCGTATCGAGTGCCATCTGTGGACCACCGAAGGCATAGGCATGATTGATTTTATCGTTCGAACCATTGCCGATGATTTCTGTCTTTAAATCACGTGGGATACTGATCATCTGGCTCTTATTCGTCTTCGGATCAATCGTCACGACGATGATCGTATCACTGCGTCCCGTTTCGTTTTTTCGTTGATCCACCCCGAGTAAGAGAAACGAGAGTCCTTTTTTCTGTTCGACGGCCTTCTCTGTCTCGACGCTTGCCTTGACGGGCACCTGTACTTGGACTTCTTGCATCGTCCGACTCGCTTTTTGATAAACGTATCCGCCTGAACCGAAGAGAAGGAGCAGGCATATCCCCGTCAGTGTCAACACGATCCATTTCCACTTCTTCATCATCCATTCTCCTTTTCTTCGATCTGAATTCAGGACGGTCTCTGCGCTTCAAGTACGAGCAAAGCATTGCGCCAGCTACCGAACAAGGCGGTGATGACACCGATGCTGGGTGCATCACGACCGATGCTGAACCGTTGGTAACTTGCGATCGTCAGATTTTCCGTTTCTTGCGCGGCTGTAGCAAGTACGTCGAGTACTTCCTCTTCTCGCCAGCGTTTCCGCGGGAATTCGATGCCGATGATTTCAAGGGCGTTTGACCAAGAGCCGTACCGGCGGGCAATCGTTGCGACGGTCGGACGATTTTGACCAGCCGCCCACTTCGTGTAGGTCTGGCTCGTCAAGACCGGCAAGGCACCTTGCGCTTCAAGTAATGACTCGATGATCCGCTGTTCCATTTCCTGGACGCGTTCCTTCAAGATATCTGCTTCTGACAATGCCTGCTGCCACGAGTTGAATTGATGGACGATATCCGTCAGGCTTGGTGCTTGCTTTTGTTGCGCCCATTCGCGGTACGTCGCGCTCGTGAAAGGATCGAGTTCCTCCCGTGCCTGACGCAAGGCGTCAATGATTTCCGACTTCGTGAACGTCAAGCGGGCATGTCCGATGCCAGCTCGTTCCAAGGCGATCTGCCACGACCCAAACAGCATCAGGATTTCCGCGACGCTTGGATGAGTGGTGTTTAGTTGCCAGCGGAAATAGGTATTGGCCGTCAATTCATTTTTCCCGTTCGCAGCGAGACGGAGTGCGTGGATCGCTTCCTCCATATCGCGCATGACGATGTCCCCTTCCCATATATTCATGACTGGACGTTCCGGCGTACGGTCGTCTGCAAGGCGTGACGAACGTTTCGGATGACGACGGCTTGTTCGGTGAACGTCATTTGTGAAGCAGACGGAAGGCAGATTCCGTCTTCAAATAGGCGACGACTGATATCATCTCCTTCTGCTGTGACGAATGGTACGTCGCGATAGACGGGCTGTAAGTGCATCGGCTTCCAGACCGGACGGGATTCGGCATTCGCTTGTTGGAGCGTCTGGATCATTTCGTCGCGTTGCACTTGACCGCCTGGTAAGAGAAAAGCACTGAGCCAACGGTTGGCGAATGTTCCGGTCTGCTCGACTTGCGACGTGACGCCGTCCGGTGCAAAGGCACGATCGTAACGATCAAAGATTTTTCGCCGTGCGTCGACGCGTTGATCGATCACTTCGAGCTGTCCGCGTCCGATCCCAGCAGCGACGTTGCTCATCCGGTAGTTATAGCCGACTTCCGTATGCTCGTAATGGATGACCGGTTGCCGTGCCTGTGTTCCGAGATAGAAGGCACGTTCGATCAAGGCTGGATCATTTGCGACGAGCATCCCGCCGCCTGACGTCGTGATGATCTTGTTGCCATTGAAGGAATAGATCCCGAACGTCCCGAACGTTCCCGTCATCCGTCCGTTGACGCGTGTTCCGAGTGACTCTGCCGCATCTTCGATCAACGGAACATCGTATTCTTCACAGAGCGCAGCGATCTCCTCAATCTGCGCTGCAACGCCGTACAGATGAACGACGATGACGGCTTTCGGAAGTTTTCCTCGTGTTGCCGCCTGGATCAACGCGCGTCGGAGTGCGACGGGTGACATATTCCACGTCTCTTCTTCCGAATCGATCAGGACAGGACGGGCACCAACGTAGCGAATCGGATTCGTCGAAGCGATGAACGTCAAGGACTGACAGAAGACATCATCCCCCGTCGTGACACCAAGCGTCGCGAGTGCCAAGTGAATGGCTGCAGTACCACTGCTCGTCGCAAGCGCTGCGCGAGCTCCCGTGTAGGCGCGCATCTCTCGTTCGAAGGCGTCGACGTTCGGTCCAAGCGGTGCGACCCAGTTCGTCTCGAGTGCTTCCGTGACGTAACGTGCTTCTTGACCACTTAAGTGCGGGATGGAGAGCGGGATGTGTTTCATGATGTTTCCTCCCTTCGAGGTGACAGCTGACGGAGCGGCGTCCGGTAGATCGGGAACCACTGTCCTGTCTCGACTTCCGGATGTTGTCGTTTGATTTGTCGTGCGAGCCGGTCATAAATCGTCGGATCAAGAATCGATGTCCCGAGTCCGAAAAACGTTCGATTCGCTTCACCAAAAGATCGTTTGTAGGCGAGTAAGCTATCCTCATCGGATCGTGTCGTTCCGCCACCGAGATGCAGCGCTTGAAGACCAGCTTGTTTTGCCCAACGAATCATCTCCGCAAATAAGAGGTGATTCGGGCGAAGCGACAAGTAGGCAGGATCTGAAGCACCGAGATGATAATGTGCAAACTGGCGACCCGTCAAGACGATGCATCCAGCGATGATCCGTCCCTCTTGTTCGGCAAGCAACAGGACATTTTTGATCCGTCCTTCGGCGAAGTGATCGAAGTAGGTCTGATTAAAGTAATACCGCGCATCGGCTTGGTGTTTATCCATCGTCATCTGGTAAAGACGGGCGAAGTCCGAGTACTCTTCCGGACGTCCGAGGCGAATCGTGACCCCTTCGCGGCGCGCCTTCCGGATGTTACGGCGTGTCATTTGCGAGAATCCACCTTCGATCGTCTCGAACGGATCCGTCAGCTCAAGGGTCACGGTCGGCTGCAGGATATCCGTTTGATGACACCAGTGTTGACCAAGTTCCTGGTTGTGTAGCAAGGGGTGGAAACGAACCGTCTCGGTGACGATTCCAGTTTCACTACAGTATTGTTCGAATCGCTCACGGGCTTCGCGAATCTGATCGAGTGACCAGATACCCGTGAAATAAGGACCACCGTAGCCGTACGGTGTCGTGATGTCTTCAAAGCGTGTGCCTGGAATCGGTCGCCGCAAGTACGGATAGATCAACGTTCCGAACTCCGTCGGATAATAAAATAATTCAGGAATCTCACCTTGCTCTTTTGCGAGTTCGAAGTAAGCATGTTCGTAGTAACAATCGAGTTGATAGGTTGCGACGAGCGCGTCCCATTCGCGCGGATCCCGAATCAATCGTTCATCGCTTAGCGACATCATGGGGAACACCTCCGTCGAGACCCTTGAACTCACCCATGCCGGTCTGGTGAGCTGTTGAGTTCCCTTCTGACGAGATGACCATCTTAAACGTCTTAAACAGGATGTAGAGATCGAGTCGGAACGTATGATTCGCCGCATACCATTGATCTTGCTCGAGACGTTGTTGCCACGTCGTTGCGTTGCGGCCGTGAATCTGCGCCCAGCCTGTCAGACCAGGCAGGACATCATGCCGTGTCATCTGCTCCTTCGTATAGTGATTAAGATAACTGACGAGCAACGGACGCGGTCCGACGAAACTCATCTGTCCGCGGAGGATATTAACGAACTGCGGAATCTCATCAAGGCTTAAGCGACGGATCCACTCGAGCGATGCTGGAATCCGGTCCGCATCCGGAAGGAGATTCCCCTCGGCATCTGTTTCGTTCGTCATCGTACGGAACTTGTAGATTTTAAATAACTCGCCTTTATAGCCAGGGCGGACTTGATTGAAGAAGATCGGTCGTCCGAGTTTCGTATAGATGACTAAGGCGACGACGGCATACACAGGAAGTAGAATGAGGATGGCGATAAGACTAACCGTGAAGTCGAATAGGCGTTTCATGATGACGTCCTCCTTTTACATGGCTGAAAAGAGATCAAGTTGTCGTTTGATGACGTCGGCTTCGTTGAAATGTTTCATGGCACGGTCAAATCCATTCCGCCCCATCTCATTGGCACGGTCCGGATGTTCGACAAGCGTGTTCATTCGTTTGGCGAGCTTCGCGATGTCGCGGACTTCGACGAGATAACCTGTTTTCCCCTCGACGACCTCTTCGCGGCAGCCACGAATGTTTGTCGCAATGACGGGCTTTGCACTCGCCATCGCTTCAATGATCGATCGTGGGACACCTTCGCGATGCGACGGTAAGACGAAGGCATCGACTTGTTGGAACAAGCTCGGTACATCTTCGACGAATCCGAGGTAATCGATATTCGGAATCTCACGGATCCGCCGTAAGAAGAGATGTTTCGTCGTCTGATCGCGCTCGCTTGCCATCATCTCACCGGCAATGACGAGACGGGCTTCCGGATGACGATAGACGACATCCTCGAACGCATCGAGCAGTTCGAGAATCCCCTTCTCTTCGACGATCCGACCGATGAAGAGGAACGTAAACGGTGCGCCTGCTTCACGCGGGCGTGGATAGAAGCGCGTTAAGTCGATCCCATTTCCAAGGTGCATCAGACGCGTATTTGCTTTGAAGCGTTTGCGCTGGGCGAGTTGATAATCTTCCTCGCTTTGAAGGAGCAGATAATCGGTTGCGAAACGCGCAAGCCACTTCTCGACGGAGTATGTCAGCTGATACGTCATCCGCCCCATCTTCTCGTGGAAGTAAAAGCCGTGTGCCGTATAGACGATATGCTTCGTTCCGGCCCGTTTCGCGGCAACGCGTCCGAGGGCGGCTGCGACCGGTGTGTGGACATGGACGGCGTCGTAGCCGTCCTCCTTCAAGATTCGCGTGATTTCACGGATCGTCCGCCAATTACTCGTCCAGTCGATCCGGCGCTCGATCGGAATGTCATGCATCCGGAATCCCTTCGCTGCGAGTTTTACTGAGGTACCGGTGTCGGCACAGGCGATACCGACGTCGTGCCCGGCGTTTTGTAAAGCGAGTAAGAGCGGCTGCAACATCGTCTCTGCCGTCGTATCAAGAGCACAGACTTGAAGGATTTTTAGAGGCGCCATACGTGGACCCCCTCTGGCTGTTCTGACCGTGGCAACATCCCTTTGATGTCGACGACGATGCCGCGTCCGACTTTGAGTAGATGTTGTGCAAGATTCCAACCGCCTTCGACGTATTCTTCGTGTGAGACAGCGAAGATGACGACGTCGGCTGGTTTGAGTTCGCTCATCTCGAGTAGATCAATCCCGTACTCACGTTTCGCTTCACTCTTTTCGACGAGTCGATCCGTCACCTGGACGTCGATGCCGAACTCTTCGATTTCGCGGACGAGGTTCGCGACTTTCGAGTTCCGGATATCGCTGACGTTCTCCTTGAACGATAAGCCGAGGATCGTGACACGGGCGCCGAGGACCGGCATGTTTTGTTTAATCAAGTTCTTGACGAGCGCTGTTGCGATGAAGCGTCCCATCGTATCGTTGATCCGGCGTCCGGCAAGGATGACTTCCGGATGATAGCCGAGTGACTCGGCTTTCATCGTCAGATAGAATGGATCGACGCCGATACAGTGACCACCGACGAGACCTGGACGGAACGGAAGGAAGTTCCATTTCGTACCGGCGGCTTCGAGAACTTCGAGTGTATCGATGTCCATCCGGTCAAAGATGATTGCTAGTTCGTTCATCAAGGCGATGTTGAGATCGCGTTGTGTGTTTTCGATGATTTTTGCCGCTTCCGCGACCTTGATCGACGACGCACGGTGGACTCCGGCTTCAACGACCGCTTCGTAGACTTCTGCGACGATGTCGAGTGTCTGTTCATCCTGGGCAGATACGATTTTTTTGATCGTCTTGAACGTGTGCTCATGGTCGCCCGGGTTGATCCGTTCCGGTGAGTAGCCGACGAAGAAGTCAACGCCAGCGCGTAAGCCGGATGCTTCTTCAAGAACGGGGATGCAATCTTCTTCCGTCGCTCCCGGGTAGACCGTCGACTCGTAGACGACGATGTCGCCTTTATTGAGCTGGCGACCAACAAGATGTGAGGCCCGCAAGAGTGGCGTTAAGTCCGGCTGGTTCTGCGCATTGATCGGTGTTGGAACGGCGATGATGATGAAGTCGCTTGCTTGAAGAGCAGAAGGATCCGAGACGTAATCGACGGTTGCGTTCTTCAACGTAAACGGACTCAGTTCGAGTGTTGCGTCGATGCCTTCTTGCAGTTCTTGGATTCGTTGTTCCTTGATGTCAAAGCCGACGACGCCTGTTTTTTCACCGAACGCGACGGCGACGGGAAGTCCGACATACCCGAGTCCGACGACGGCAATCGAACGGTTGGCAATGGGAAGTGAACCAGTTTGGGCTGCTGTCGTATCTACGATGTGTTTGACTGCCTTGTTCATGGTGGGTTCCTCCTATTTCATCGACTGTTTGACGATCAACGTTTTTCCGTTTGGCTCTTGTTTCACTTGTTCGACCGGCTCAAGGACGATTTTCATCTCGGAGCCGAGTAGCTTGCGCATCTCGTTTAAAAGAATCTGTTCGTGTTTCGGATGGAAACGTTTGGCGTCTGGAATATACCGGAGTGTCACGTGATTCAGCGCGTGCTGCTCGACTTGAAGTCGCAAGACTGAGTTCGGTAGTTCGCGGGCAATCGTCGTGATGTCCCCTTCGAACACTTTGCCCCGCTTTTCGCTGACGATGTAACTCGTTCCCCGACCATCAATTGAAGCGATGACCGGTCCGTTTAGTCCACAACTACATGTCTCGTCACTCAGTGTCATCCGGTCACCGATCCGGTAACGAATCAGTGGCGTGCCGCGTGTCGTAAAACACGTGACGACGACTTCGCCGTCCTCTCCATACGGTTCGATGATGCCCGTCTCGTGGTGGAGATGTAGTTTTCGATGACTGCATTCTGAGATGATCGGTGCGCCTTCTGAGGAACCGTATTGATCGAAAACTGGAACGCCGAACGCTTCCTCAAGGATTGAGCGCATCTCCTCCGTCACCGTTTCCGATGTCGGGAAGATGGCGATCAGTGGAATATCCAGTCGAATGTGATGCTTTAGCATATAGCGGGCGATTTCGACCATCGCCGTCGGTGTGCCGTCGAGCGCTCGTGGCTGAAAGCGATTCAGCTCCTCGATATAAGCTGGGAAGTTTTCTTCCTTCATGTGAAAGATGGAAACGAGCAACTGATTGAGTGGTCGGTTCATCCGCCAGAAGATTGGTTTCTTTTGATCGACGGCCGTCAGTGTCCGACCGGTGAAGCTCGCTCTGCGCATCCCGGCATGGAAGCCATGACGTTCCTTGAAGTAGTCGAGATGAGCCATTCGTTCCTGGACGTCCTCGCGCATGAACGCGACTTGGAGCGACTTTCCGCTCGTTCCGCCCGTCCGTCCTCGAACCGGCGCATCGACGCGGGACATGAACGCATCGTTTTTTTGGCGAAGCGTCTCTTTTTCAAGGATCGGAATCGTCTTCAGCTGCTCGAGTGACGTCAACGGTAACTGGATGTCATGTTCGTGAAAGAGTTGCGTGTAGTACGGTGTATGCGTCACGACGAAAGCGAGAAA
Source organism: Exiguobacterium sp. s143 (assembly GCF_018618895.1). Lineage (NCBI taxonomy): Bacteria > Bacillati > Bacillota > Bacilli > Caryophanales > Exiguobacterium > Exiguobacterium sp. s143. The sequence continues at coordinate 1,351,421 of NZ_JACSMX010000001.1, forward strand.
GGCATTCAGGCGATCGAGTTGTTCCGCTTTATAATCCTGCGTCCGATCCTTCATCCGAAGTTCCTTCATCTTCTGTTCATAGAAGGGACCGTATCGTTCTTGCATCAACTTGCGTCCGTATAACGATGTCAGCCAATTTTGGATGAAGATCGGAGAGCGGTAGTAGAATTCCCCCTTAAGCGCCATCTTGGATTTCCTCCTTCAGCAAGTAGTGACTCTCATACCAGTCGATGAATGCGTTGACGCCGGCTTCGACCGTCGTCTGTGGTCGGTACCCGATCGTCTCGAATAGCGAGGAGACGTCGGCGAAACTTTCCGGGACATCCCCCGGCTGTAACGGCATCCCATTCTTGATCGCGGTCTTACCGAGACGTCGTTCGATCAAAGCGACGAATTCATTTAAGCGAATCGGGCTATGGCTACCGATGTTGTAGACACGATACGGAACGTTACTGCGATCCGGTAAGGGATTCGAGGCATCGAACGCTTCGTCGACTTCCGGTTCAGTCTGGAACAGGCGATAGATGCTTTCGATGATGTCGTCGACGTAAGTGAAGTCCCGTCCCATCTCGCCGTAGTTGTAGAGATCAATCGGTTCGCCCTTCGCAATTGCCTCCGTGAACTTGAACAATGCCATATCCGGGCGTCCCCACGGACCGTAGACGCTAAAGAAGCGAAGTCCTGTCGTCTTGATCCCGTAGAGACTACTGTAGGTGTGAGCCATCAGTTCATTCGCTTTCTTTGAGGCGGCGTAAAGACTTAGCGGATGATCGACGGCATCCGTCGTCGCGAACGGCATCTTCGTATTTGATCCGTAGACGGAACTGGAGGAAGCGTAAATCAGTTGTTCGACTGGGTAATGCCGACACGCTTCTAGAATCGAGAGAAAGCCGACGATGTTTGACGTCATGTAGACGTCCGGTCGATCGATGCTGTACCGTACCCCTGCTTGTGCTGCCAGGTGGAGAACGAGATCGATCGATTCCTGTTCGAAAATCTGCGCGACGGCTGCCGTCTCTTCGAGTGAGACTCGGTAAAACGTGTAGTTCGTTCCGAGTTCAGCGAGCCGTGCTTCTTTTAACGTCGGGTCGTAATAATCGTTCACTTCATCGAGTCCGATAACCCGGTAACCCTCCCGGATGAAACGACGTGCGGCGTGAAATCCAATGAAGCCTGCGATACCTGTAATTAAGATCGTTTTATTCGGCACGGTGTTCGACCTCCTCGAAGTAGTGGCGCGCTTGCCAGCGCAAGTAGTGAACGGATGTGTAGACGATGAGTAACATCGGGAACAACTTATACCGGTGTCGGATGGCCGTTCCGACATTGCCGGTTCCTAGACCGAAGATGACGGCGTTAAGCGCAAAGAGAAGGAAAAAGAAGAAGAGGACGCTGCCGAACGGATGCTGACGGATCAGTTTAAAGGACCGGACGATCGCAAAACAGGCGATGAAGTAGAAGATGGCGTCAAGGAAGAAAATCAGAATGTTCATGACGCTCGACCATTGCCACGGGAACGGTGAGAACAAGAAGTAAATCGTCCGAATCGGCGAGTAGAGAATCATGTCAGCTGGACCTGTCACCATCAATCCGTTCAGATAAGCGGAGCCGCCACGGTCGTAACTCATCCCGCTGAATAACTGTCCGTTTTCTGAGACGTGAGTGAACTTCGCGAACAAGACGTCCTGGAAGCTGTAGACGATGAAGCCGACGATCAGTACTTGAAAGATCAGTCGCTGTACCTTAGTCGGTTCAAAGTCCATTCGTCGTGTCTCATGGCTATAAAATGAGAAATAGACGAGTAAGACGATAATCCCGACAGCAAGACCGGAGTGGAACATCGTACTGACGAAGTAGCCGAGATACGCGAGCGCCATATACCATCCGGACTTCTCTTCCGTCCAGCGCACCATGTAGTAAAGTGTGTAGACGATGCCAAGGGCGACGATCTGGTCACGCAAGAGAATCGGTGAGAGCAACAATCCTTGTGGGAAGAACGCGAAGATCAGTGTTGCTGCAAACACGTAGCGTTCCGGTAAGCGTAACCGTTGCAGCGTCTTCGCTAGGATGACGACAGCGACGACACCGAGGATGACGTTCAAGAACTGAGCGAGAATCCGTTCCGGACCGAACATCAAGTAGAAGATTCCGAGAAACTTGGAATAGGTGCCGCGAACGACATCATTGAAGGTCGACGGATCGGTGAAGATTTGGACACCTTCGAGATGAAAGGCTTCCGTGTCGTCACCACTGTGTGGCGGTAAGCGGAACAGCTCGAGATCGATGAACATCAGGACCAATCGGACGAAGAAAGCTGTGATGAAAACGAGAAAGAGTGGCGTCGTCTCTGCCTGACGGAGCAGATAATACAGAAACAACACCGCGTTGATGAGCAGCAAGGCGGTCACGTAGGTGTCCGGGAAGAGCGACCGGGCAAATTGGCAAGCAAGCGCTTCGAGAACGATGAGTAGTAGGATTGGTCGCATCTTCTTCCCTCCTTAACTGCTTTGTTCGACGACGAGCGTAACGTCCCGTGGATATAAAGACCGATACAGTGCTGGTAATAGCAGGACGATCTGAGTGACGGCGCAGAGGGTGTAAGCGATCGTCGCACCGTATAGACCATACAGCGGAATCAACAGGCTACAGGCGATGAGATTGACGACGACACTGCCGAAGATCGAGATCGTCTGGATCCGGAACTGCTGGAAGCCGGTCAAGAGTGCCTGAATGACGGTCGAGTTGTAGAAAAAGAGTGAGGCGACCATCATCAAGACGAAAATCAGATGATATTGAACGAACGACGCGTTATAGAAAATCGTCAAGCCCCACTTACCAAAGAAGATTGCTCCGATGATCAACAGGATCCCGACGACGTTCGTCATCAGTAACATCGAACGAGTCAGCTTGCGCAGTTCCGGTAAACTTTGGCGTTCACCCGTCTCAGACGAGAAGTTCGGTAGCAAGACGGCAATCAAGGAGTGAATGAACAGACTACCAAGTACGAGTAGATAGGCGATGCTGGCGTAATAACCGAGCTCTTCCGTTCCGATTGCGTGACCGACGAACAATCGTGGGATGTTTGCGTTCAAGGCGATCAGGAGAGCGACGAATCCGAGTGGCATCGCCTTAAGGAACAGCTCCTTACCTGATCGGTACCGTAAGTCGAGTGCTTGATTGTCAAAGCCGCGACCGACGCGGCGAATCGTCGGTAAGTCGTATGCGAGTAGCATGATCAAGTTTCCGGCGATCAAGGCGAGTACGAATCCATGAATCGAATGGGTCGTAAAGAGGACGAGTGCTGCGCCCGAGACGTTCAAGAGACTCCGGAAGATTTTCGAGACGGCGACTTCCTTGAAGGCAGTGTGTCCTTGCAGGAAACCATAAGCGAGATCAGCGAATGACTCCATGTATTTATTGAGGTAGACGAGCAGTGTCAGGAGTAAGATGTCCGCTTCACCGAAGAAATAATAGACACCAAGGAGGACGAACACACCTGCCGAGAGGAGTGAAAAACGAGTCTTGATGAAGAGCCAGAAGTTCGTCAGACCAGCCCGTTCTGCCGTCAGGATCGTACTGGCGTTCAGCCAACAGAACATGACGATCGGTGCGGTGATGGCAAGGGCGTAGTTGAAATAACCGATGTTGAGCGGTGTACTCCATTTGATCAGGAGCGTCAAAATCATCCATTGATGAAGCGAATACGCCGTATCGGCAATGAAGATGAGATTGAAGCGGGACAGCCGGGCCGTTTTCATCGTTCTCCCTCCTCTCTATTCGCGAGCGATCCGCATCGTCGGTGCGACCGGGTCGGCATCGGTTTCGTTCGTGACGTCTAACAAATACTGGCGAAGTACCTCGTCCTGTCCGAGCGCTTGGGCGATCTCACGCAAGTACGGGTCGACGGATCCGAAGGGACGTGTCTTACCGACAAGAATCTTGTCGAAGACGAGTTCGTCATGCACTTCATCGCGAGCGAGCAGTTCCTCGTATAGTTTCTCGCCTTTTCGAATGCCGCTGTAGACGATTGGGATCTGCTCTTCCGTGAATCCACTCAAGTGAATCAAGTTCTTCGCTAGTGTCGTGATGTGGACCGGTTCACCCATATCGAGGACGAACACTTCGCCACCTTTCGCGAGGACACTCGCTTGAATGACGAGACGACTCGCTTCCGGGATCGTCATGAAGTAACGTGTCATCCGGGGATCGGTGATCGTAATCGGTCCGCCTTTCGCGATTTGTTCTTTGAAGAGTGGAATAACGGAACCGCGGCTCCCGAGGACGTTGCCGAATCGGACGACAGCGAACGTCGTCTCGCTGTTACGCGCCATCTGCTGGATGACCATCTCGGCGATTCGTTTCGTCGCCCCCATCACACTCGTCGGATTGACGGCCTTATCGGTCGAAATCATGACGAAGCGTTTGACACCGGCTACTTCCGCCGCTCGAGCGACGTTGCGTGTTCCATAGATGTTGTTCTTGACGGCTTCGCTTGGGTTATCCTCCATCAGCGGTACGTGCTTGTGGGCTGCCGCGTGATAGACGAGATCTGGTTCGAACCGTCGCATGACTTCAAGCATCCGGTCACTGTCCTGAACATCGGCGATGACGGATTCGAACTGGATGTCTCGACTGAGACACTCGAGCTCCCGGCGGATCAGGTAGATGCTGTTTTCGCCGTGTCCGAGAAGGATGAGCCGTTCAGGACGGAAGCGAATCAGTTGCCTGCAAATCTCGGAACCAATCGAACCACCAGCACCGGTGACGAGGACGGTCGCGCTATGAACGCTTCGTTCGATTTCCGTAATATCGAGTTCGACCGGTTCTCGACCGAGTAAATCGGCGATTGAGACTTCACGGATTTGTTTGATCGAGACCTTTCCGGACGCCAGTTCGACGAGCATCGGTAACGTATGCGCTTCGACTTGGGTTTGTTTGATCCGGTTCAGCAATTCAACCCGCTGCGGATAAGGTAACGATGGGATTGCCAGGACGACCGCTTCAATTTTTTGTTCCTCGATGATGCATTCGAGTTGGTCGATTGCTCCGATGACGGGAACACCGTGAATCCGCATCCCGCGTAGTTCAAGCGAATCATCAAGTAAGCCGACGACGTTTAAGATGTGCGACTTCTTTTGCTTCAGTTCTTTTGTGATCATCTGACCGGAAGCACCGGCACCGATAATGAGTGTTCGTTTGCCGAGCGTCTTATTGTCAGGAACGAGTCTTAAGCTACGTCCACGAATCAACAGACGGACGAATAAGATACCGTTCAAGACGAGTCCGGTCTGCAAGAAGATCGCTCGTTCGACCGCGAAGTCGAACAACGCGTATTCAAGACCAAGTAAGACGAAACTGCTGGCGAGAACGACGACGAGGAGAACGGCGAGATCACGAAGACTCGCGTAACGCCAGATGATTTGATAGAAGCGCATCCAGTGTGCAACGAACGTAAGGGCGACCCACTGGATGAGAGCGATTTCGAGTGCGTCCTGCAACTCGAAGTTGACGGTGAGATGGAGCGGATTAAAGAAGTAGAACGTAACGACAGTCGCGAGTGCGATGATTCCGGCGTCGATCAGGCGAAGGAGTCCGATCTTCAACTGCCGACGGTACGGGGTGAGCGGGGAATGCTGCATGACGGTGTCTCCTCTCCTCTCTCATGAATGACTGCGGGGAATCGCTTTCGGATAACTATCAGTGGATTCGCGTGTCGCTTCCTTTTTGCTTAACGAGCGAGAATAAACGATCAAGAGTCCGAGCATCAGACCAAGGACGCCACCGATGCCTGTATTCATCAGAATGTTCGGTGACACGGGTTTCGTTGGAATCCGTGCGCTCGAGAACACTTCCGTCTTACTCGTGTTGATCAGTTGCGGGAGGTAATCCTGGAAGACTTCCGTCATCGTATTCGCCTGGATAGCTGCCTGCTCCGCTGAACGATCCTTGACGGATAAGGCGATGACTTGCGAATCGAGATTGCTCGAGACCGTCAGACGATCCGTCAAATCGAATAACCGCTTGTCGGTGACGTTCATCTTTTGGGCGACCTGATCGACGACCTCTGGGCTTCGTAGGATATCTTGATAGGTACTGACGAGTGTCGGCGTCGATGTCGCCTCTGCGTTCGCTTGAGGAACGACGAGGATGTAGGCTGTCGCCTCGTATGTCTTCGGGATGACATACGTGCTAAGCGCATATCCGGCTCCCGCAAAGAGAATCATGAAGAGTGCGAGTAACCACCAGCCGCGTCGGAGCGTCGTCAAATGATCTCCGAAGGTTTTTCTTTGATGCATCGAGCTCACTGTTGTTCACCTCTTTCTGACTTGACCGAATGGATGGACATTGGTTATGTCTACACCTTATTTCCAATCGGTTCCTAAAACAATTAGAGCTTGGTGGAAATGATTATATTTTTTTCGGTAGCTATCTCGCTTGCGTGACACTAGTTCACAGCATGAATTCATATCACAAAAAAAACGCGATTCACGAAAAAATGATCACGGTTTCCTTAATATTTTTTCATTTATCTGCATGATGTTTTGAAAGATAAGGGTAAATACCAATTTGATGATTAAAAAGTGCTTAAATCGGTAATAAGTCCTATATGAAGGGTGGATAGTCTTTAGAAATCATGTTAAAATCAGCCAATATACCCATATCGTTTGCCTTATCCATCCTAGTCGTTTGGATCATGCTCGATGCTTGGATTCGTCCCTTATCGTTTACGGACGAAGTGTTGCCGAAACAGTGGTCTCTTTGGTTGCTTCCCATCTATATCGTTCTGTTCAGCGTCTGTTGGTTCATCTTACGACCGTTCTATCGTGCCAATCGAGCGACTGGGCATCAAATTGTAATCATTTTTCTGATTTATCTGACATTTCATATCATTTTTTTCTTTTTTAACGCGAATACGGATCGTGTTCTCGCTTCGCTTTACCTCATCTCGACTTGGCTATTCGTTGGCATCGTCTCTTCGCTCTCGCGTACATCGATCGAACAATGGCAACGGCTTTTGTGTCACTTTCTTTATGGACAGGCCGTCTTTCTCGCTTCCTATGCCCTCATCGTCTCATTTGGTTCAGAGTATATCCCGGTCGAAAACCTGCAATGGCTTCGGATCGGTCCCTTATCGTTTCCACAATTGTACGTCGGGGAACAAGGCTCATTCCTTCGCCTCGCTGGTCTGATGAACAATCCGAATACGTTTGCAGCGTGGCTTGTTCCAGGCGGACTGTTTGCTTGGTTCTATCTACTCAAACAGTTCCCACGTCGGCAAAGCTTTCTACATGCTGTTCTCCTCCTTCTCATCACCATCGCCCTACTTCGAAGTGGTTCGCAGACAGGAATCTATTCTTTTCTCCTCCTTGCTCTCTTGACGAGTATTCGAATGGTTGAAGGGACGAGACGCAGGATGCAGGTGACAGCATGTTACGTAACGGGAAGCTTGATTCTCCTAGCTGTCTTTGTGTTTCAAGGACTGCTTCCCCGTTTGCTCAGTCTCAACGGACGATTTACGCTTTGGCAAGCAGGATGGCGCGCTTCCACTGATTCGCTTTGGTTCGGACACGGGATTGGAAGTGCCCCACGCGGTCTGCAGGAACAACTGAACGAACAAGTTCTCTATACGTTCCACAGCACACCGATCACCCATCTTTATGAATTCGGACTCATCGGTTGTTTGCTGTACGGTGCAGTCTTTCTGTATCTGTTCTATCGACTGTTTCGGATTCAGACGACGGATCTCACTTTTCTCGCCCTGTTGCTTACTGGCTGGCTCGGACTACTTCAATTCACGGAAAGCATTCTCGTAAGACCGAGTGGATTTTATTTCATTTGGCTCAGTCTTCTCGCTTATACGTCGCTTCGTCGACTTCCACCTCACGACAGTACCCACACCTAGAGCACCTACACGAAAGGGGTATGACATCATGAAGAAATGGACAGAACAACAAGTCATCGATAGCCTAATCGAAGCTAGTATCGAATATCCCGCTCTCGACGCAAAGACGTATGCACGTTGGTCGATTGGAAAAGATATTCCGTCGATCACGACGATCATCAATGTATTCGGCTCTTGGCGTGAAGCACTCCAAGCGGCCGGTCTCTCATCGATTCGTCCGTACTTTTCAGATGAAGAGATCCTTGCTTTCATCAAGGAAGCATCGACACGCTTACACCCGTTCCATAGCAACAGCTACCGGGAATGGGCAAAGGCGAAACATGGACCATCCTTGACATTGATCAACTTACGTTTCGGTTCTTGGTCACGTGCGCTCGAAGAAGCACAAATCGAGATGACACGTTCCATCTCGATGACCGAAGAACGCATCATCACCGCCTTACTCGAAGCTTCTGATGTCCTCCCCCGTCTGACGACACAGACGTATGCGATTTGGGCACAGGAAAATGGTCATCCGACAGTCGCGACGATTGCCCGTAAATACGGTTCATGGGCAGATGCCCTCGCTTGCCTCGACATCGCACCGCCTCGTCGGAAATGGGTCGAAGAAGATGTTCTTGAAGCACTGCGGCAAGCACAAGAAGAATTACCTTCCCTCAGTATCATTCATTACCGGAAATGGGCAGAAGGGCGCTCGGTTCCGAGTACCTCGACGATCAACGCTCTGTTCGGTAGCTGGACCTCCGCCGTGCAATGCCTCAAGCGTGCACGCGTCTCTCTTTCTTAATTCTGCTCTTCTACCTAAAAGGAGTGACCCGGTATCACTACCGAGTCACTCCTTTTTCGTGCGCTTATGGTTTTTTGATTTGCTCAAGCAAAGCTGCAGGCAACAGCGTCACCGTGTCGTGCTTCAACAAATAGATGTCTTCCGCATAAGCTCCGATGCGTCGGGGATTACGCCGTCCCTGCAGATTGTTTCGAATCGCTTTCGGAAAATTGACGCCGCATTCATAAGCATGCGGATACCCACCACCGAATCGCGGATTGATTTCCGATAGGTAGAGCGTTCCGTCGACATCGAACAGGTCGAAATCAAGCGGTCCGACGAGACCGGTTCCATGTAAGACCTGCTCGACCAGTTCAAAGACATCGTCGCGTTTAACGGAGCGACTCTTATCCGTTTCCCCTGCACGCATGACGAGTTTCTCTTTGATGAAGATATCGGTCACTTCATGCGTCAGCCAGTCGACATAGACATCGACACCGAATTCCTGACCTCTTAAGTATTCTTGAATCAATAAATCCGGATGAACGGCGAACAATCCTTCAACGACTTCAAGGGAAGATACTGCCTGGACATGGAGACTAGCACTCCCATTGCGTGGTTTGACGAAGACCGGGAACTGGACCTCCCCTTGCGCAAGCGCGCTCCGGAATGCTTCGAGCGTCACATATGTCCGCGCATGCGCAATCCCTTCCGCGACACAATACGTATACATCGCGTACTTGTCGAAACAGAGACGACAGGCATCCATCGGTGAGACGAGGACCGTGACACCGATGGCTTCAAACCGTTCCGTCGCCGCTGCGAGCAATTCCAGTTCAGGATCAATCAATGACAATAGCGCCGTCACCTGTTCGCGCTGACACAACTCTAGCAAATGATCGATATAATCCGGTGCATCAATGCAGGGAACGAGATGATGGCGTTCTGTCATATAGAGACCCGGTGCGAGTGAACTACAATCCGCAGTACTGACGTGACCGTCCGGCATCTCACGGACGAAATACTCGACTAGCTTCGTCCGGCGACCGACGCTCGTCATCAACAAATGGGAAGTCTTCATAGGGCAGTCTCCTTCGTTAAAAGTGATGCCTGTTCTTTTCGTGCTGGAAGGAAACACTTCCTGCTTGGCGTCGTACTTTTTTCCTATAGATGAGTAAATAACATCCGATTCCAATCAAGGCGCCAGTTCCATCGAGTAAGACGTCTTGGATGAGTCCCGTCCGGTCCCCTGTCAAGATTTGATGAAATTCATCAAAGACAGCGACCATGATCGCTAACGAATAGGCGAACAAGACGGCAAGTCCTGGTGTCAGACGACGACGTGTCAAATCAATCAATCCGATCCCTAATACGAGAAATGTCGAGACATGGGCAGCTTTTCGGATGAAAAACTCAATGAAGCCACTTCGTCCAAGGGCAGCGACACTAACTTCTCCATGATAGGAAAAGGAGATGAAACGCAGATGATCGACGAATCCTAACGGAATGAATCGCGATAACCCTGGTTTGATGGATTGCGCTTGATACGGCATCGAACTTGAGATGAAGAGGATCAATAGAACGGCAAGGACGACGTAGCCGGACCACGTGATTTTTTTCATGAAGACACTCCTTTTTTAATATCATTTTACAATAGCATAGACCCCAGAAAATTGGCGGATTCTTTCTAAAATTCAATTTCTAGTTTAACCCATTTCATTTTTTTAGTTTCCTTGAAAAACGATATTTTACATTTCACAGGTTTCTTTTATAATGAAAGTGGTTAATTAGTACTATACACGATGACCTGAAGAATAGGAGTGGAGTGCCATGAATCGTGCACTAGGTAAAAAAATCATGCAATTGCGCAAACAACACAAGTATACTCAAAAGTTTTTAGCTGAACGGTGTGGGGAAACAGCAACGGACATCTCCGCTTACGAACGTGGTCAGCGCATGCCCTCTCCTCAAGTCCTAGAACGATTAGCTCTTGCTTTAGACACGACGGTCATTGATCTCATCGATCCGAAGTATGTACAGCATCCTTCGTTGAATGAATTCATGCAACAAGCGCTTGAACCCTCGCAACCGCTTGATCTGAAGCTCATTCTCGAGGACTTACTCGTTCACCTGAGTTTATCGAAGGAAATCTATTTTGATGGTCGCCTCGTCTCAGCGGACGTCCGAGATGAGATGGCGACGTCCATTGATCAGGCATTAAAACGAGGGCTTTCCTCCATCGAGGCGTAAAAAAAGGAATCAAAATCAGCAGATTTTGATTCCTTTTTCTTATTCCGTTTGAACGATATGGTCAATGTACAATTGTCCGTCTTCATATGTCGCTTCTAGTAACTGACGAAAAAACGTATTCTCACTTGTTTTCTCGGATACGAATACGCGTGCGTAGCGCTGATGCGCCTGCGCGAGTACGCTGAATTTCAGGGTACGGACCGGTGAAGAGAAGAACAATTGTCGACCGGGATGCCCAAAGGCGTCCGTTGCTTTCGATTCTTCTAAGAAGTAAAAAGATTCATCTGGAAACAAGGTCTCAATGAACGATAAACAGCTTTGCTGAAAGGTACTTCCGCTCTGATTTTCCATGATGTGTCCGGCTCCTCTTTCTCATGATGTACTTCGAATCGTGAAAAGGAAACTACTGTATCCAATTACCCAGTCTTTAGACCTATTCAAACCAGTATATTACATATATTTTTCTTTTTATTATCACATTATATTTTATACTTATTGTTTTTCGAACTCCAGCACGAGTGTCGTCTTTCCTTCGTACAAAAATTGTCCACGATAGCGCGATAGCGTCGCAAATTCAAACAGCGTGTTCGGTTCATACAAATATTCGACCGCATAACTGATTTTTTCCTCATTCCCCGATTTGAGATAGGCGTTGAACAATAAACGTTCACCGTCGACTTGATAGCCATAGAACAGCAAAGTTTTTTGAAAACGTCGCGTCGCGATCGGATGAGCGATCGATTTTAGATGATCGACGCGATACAAGGACACGAGCAAGCGTCCACTTGGTCGCAGCAATTGACGGATGTTTCGAAAGAACAACAGCAGTTCCCCGCGCGTATAACGTAAAATCGTCGTTCCCGGTAAGATGATCCGGTCAAAGTACTCCGGCCCGACGACGTCCGTCACGTCATGACTCCAGCCGTAAATCTTATGTTGATACTTCTCCGCAATCTGTTTCGTCCGGGCTGCTTCCGGTTCGATCAGGTAAAGATCGTATCCTTCATCCGACAAAAGATTAAAGAGCGCCGGATCAAACGTTCCATGAAACAGGATTCGCTCGCCTTTTCGTAAATAACGCCGATACAGCATCAGCTCATCGACTTCATTTAACTGTTGCGCTTCCTGATACAGTTGACCGAATCGTTCATCTGCCTGAACATGATTCAGTACCTGGACGCGCGAGTAGCTCCCTTTACGCAAGAATGGACCAAATAAGACATCACCCATGATACATCAACTCCTTGTAGTGCTGAATCGCTTCTGCATAATCTGCGCCGAGTCGCTCCGGTAATACGTCGAACTGTTCCTTTTGATCCGCTTCGAGAATCCAGAGAAATGCTTCGTTCGTCTCAAATAAACGTAACGTCGTCCGGTCAAAAGCAAAACAGCCTTCCTCGTTTTGAATACCGATTAACGTCAATGGTCCGATTCGCCCGGACGTCCGAGGCAATTCGAGATCAGAGTACGGTGTGATGAAACGGCTCGTTCCCTGAAACGTTCCTGCCAGTTGATACAGTAGAGGAAACAGCTCCAGTTCAGTTTGTGATGCAAGCGCTTCAGGTTGAGGTTGCTGTTCTCGGAATGACTCGATATCAACGGAGATATCTGCACTCAACTGAATCGTCTTCTGTCGATCGGCGTAAATCCCGTCCGCAAAGAAGAACAGTCGATGCGAAACACGTATTCCACTTAACGTCGCATAGTCGAGGATTCCCATCGACTGATCGTTTTGAATCCGTCCCGTTTGTTGCCAGTCCGCTAGTCGCTCTGCTAGCGCGTCACGCGATAAGACCGTTAGTTGCGAATCAAGCGAGGGAGAAAGACGATCGGAAAACGTCAACAGAATCGGTGTCCGACTCATCAGTTCGATGATCGGTAGATCGTGGCGCATCGGATGATCAAAATAGATGACGCTGTTGATCGTCATCGCATGAAAGCTACTAGCTGGAATCCGCTCTAGTAATGAGCTGTCCTCGATGTAGACATGACGTAACGGTTGCGGATGATGTGGCACCGACGCTGGGTACACACCTGTCATCAACGAGAGGAGCGCATGATGGACAGCTGGAACGGATGCAGAATCAGGCATGTCTTCCTGCGGTAAGAAGAGACCATTCAGGAAATCCGGTTGGCCAAACAGGACTTCTCCATTTGGACGAATCAAGTGGAACTGAACATGCAACATCTCGTGTTGCAAATACGCAACGAGTCGTAACGTCCGTTCGCCTTCCCCTTGGAGGACGAAGACGTAATGCTCATACTCCTGAAAATCCATATAGTCGAGTAAATCATGGAACGTATGTGTGTCGTAATCAAACGCGTCGAGCGAAATACGGTGCGTCTCACAAAACGTTTGCAGATCAAGCGATGGTAGAGAACGTTGCAGCCAGCCGTCTTGTTCCGATAAAAGCGATAATCCGATCATGTCCTCTCTCCTTTCTCATCAAATGATTGAAAAAAGGGCTTCATTCTAACATCCGAATGAAGTCCTTTTGTGTGGATTAAGCCGATTTAACGTTTGCCTTAGGTTTCGTAGCAGTCCGGTCCATTTCCCGATGAGCGAGGGGGGCGACGGAGACGGTAGCAGGATTGAGACACCAAGCGCATGAAGTCATGTTACGTCGCGTTTCTTTTAAGATGAGTGTCATGGTTGTACCCCTTTCTGAATCAAGTGTGATGGTCTTTGAAACATTGATACGAAATCAAGTAAATCAGTAGTATCTCGTCTTGTTCGCTTCTATAATAGAAGTTGATACCCTATACCAGTTCAATCTCCACGAAAGGACGAGGAGCCGATGGATCAATTCATGTCACCGCAAATCGGCTTAGCATTACGCCGATTGCGGAAGAAACACAATCTGACCCAAAAAGATTTAGCAAACGGAATCTGCAGTCAAGCAGAGATCAGTAAGATTGAGAGTGGCACACATTCACCGACAGTCGAATTGCTGTATGCTTTATCAAAGCGATTACAAGTTCCATTATCAGCGTTCTTAGACCCTACAAATCAACAAACGAATTTACGAACGATTGACGAAGAATTACTTTATAAATTTAGAAATCAGGACTTTGAAGGCATTTATAAACAAAGTAAAGTCGCACTATCTAATGCTAATACTTCATTTGAACATTCATTATTGTATAAATATTACTTCTTCATTTGCTCATATCGTCTAGGAAAAATCGATTACCGTACATGTATAGTAGAACTTCAAAATCTATCTAATGAATACTCCACTTCATATTATTCACCAAATATGCTAATTCGAATTAAATCTGCGATTGCGAATCTATATTCTGAAAATAGAAGTTTTCAATATAGTATCAATGTTTATGAAGAAATATTAAATCTCAACTTTGACAATGATGATTTAATCGTCGATCGAATTAGAATTTCGTATAATTTTTCAAAGATTCTTTTAGAATTCCAAAAACATAATCGAGCACTTACTATAATTGATGAAGCAATTGAAACAAGCTTAAAATTTAAAGATATGTCGTTACTCGGACAATTATACTCTCAAAGAGCTGCTTGTTTAGATAAATTAGGTGCTCCATCACAAGAAATCATTAGAACTTTTGATAAATCATATTTTTTGTTTGAATTATTAGGAATGAAAGAGTATCAAAAAATTATCACAACGATGAAAGAAGAATATCTAGCCAAATAGCTGTATCAGTGTATGAATTTCAATTAAGCTCGTTTTACTGCGTACTCAAGTGGAATTCCATCAATAGCCACATCTGTTTTTTGTGAATATTCTAAAGGCAATCCTTTAATCGCTACATCGAAAGCTGGAGCATACTCAAGTGGTAATCCTTTGATCGCTAGGTCTGTTTTTTCTGAATACTCGAGTGGCAATCCTTTAATCGCTACATTAGTTTCAAGCTGACTAGCAACGCCAGCACCAACAGTAACAGATAATGATAAAGCTGCAATCGCTAAACCTAATTTCTTTTTCAAGTTCATTTAAATAACCTCCTATTATTTTTCGTATGGCTTCGTAACAACATCATATAACCTTAGACCCCCTCTGAATATTCGAATACGAATAATTATGGTATTTTACACATTATTTTCACTTTGTATGACTTTTGACTCGAGTCATATGTCCTGATTACTGCTTGTTTTTTACAAATCATCCATCAATGTGTCGAACTTGTGTATGAAAATAGATTTTTTTGAATATTCCATCATGATGAAATTCCGTAACAGACAAAAAGAGAGCTCATCCAACTCCTACGAGTCGAACGAGCTCTCTTTATTTTGAGGATTGTCGTAACGCGATGACGTAAAAGATACCGAGGACGACAATCACACCTAGTAGTATTGAACTAATCGTCGTTCGCGTTGACGTATCCGGCATCCATATCCCAAGTCCTAAATTGATTGCTGCGATAATTAGGACGAGCCAAACAATCGTACGTGGTCGCATATCAATCTCCTTTCTGATCTACTCTGCCGTCCGATCACCGAATATGCTATGGTGAAGATAACGAAGGAGGTTCTGTTTCATGAATAGACTTGCTGTATTTTGTGGTTCCAAAGATGGTGCTAGCCCAGTCTTTCGCGAGGCAGCGGGTACGCTTGGTCAAGCGCTCGCCGCGCACGGTATCGGACTCGTATACGGCGGTTCCCGCGTTGGAACGATGGGGGCTGTCGCGGACGCTACGCTTGCTGCTCAAGGTCAGGCCATCGGTGTCTTACCTCATTTTCTACAAGAAAAGGAACTTGCTCATCCAGGATTAACTGAATTACATCTCGTTCACTCGATGCACGAGCGGAAAGCGAAGATGTCAGAACTCGCTGACGGCTTCATCATTCTTCCGGGTGGTCCCGGTACGATGGAAGAGTTTTTTGAAGTCTTCACGTGGGCGCAACTCGGTCTACACGAAAAACCGTGTGGTGTACTCAACATTGAAGGATACTATGATCCCTTGATCGCCCTATTTGACACGATGGAACGTCAAGGATTCCTGATTCCAGAACACCGTGCGATGCTGATCGTCGAGTCAGATCCTGATCGTCTTCTTGAACGCTTCGCGACGTATGAAGCTCCACACGTCAAAACCTATATGGATCGCTCACAAACCTGATGCAAACGGAGTCCTCGACTCCGTTTTTTTGTATGGATTCCCAGCTCTTGCGATTCTACTTCTCTCTCGTTACTCATTTTCTCTACACTGACGTAAGAATCCTACTTTACAGCACAAAAAAACCAGATGCACGTTGGCACCTGGTTTAACATTAAAAGAACTTCAAGATCGCGTCACTGAGGTTCGTCAAAGACGGTGTCTCGTCAATGACCATCAAACTCCCTGCTGCGAGAACGATGAGACCAAGACCCGACAAAATCCAACCTGGGTGTTTGACCGTGTCCGCTGAATCTGTGTTTTCTTTACCAGACCGCGCATTCGCTGCTTGTTCTTTTAAGCGATCGCGACGGTATTGATGTTGTTCCTCTTTCGTCCACTTCTTATATTCAGCGAGAAACTTCTTATACTCCGGCAAGACATCCTTCGTCGTTCCGTCGAGGCGGACTTGACCGTATTCGAGCCAGACGACCCGCTCACAGAAGCTCTTGATTTGCGAGAGCGAGTGACTGACGAAGATGATTGTCTTCCCTTCCTCCTTGAATTCGTTCATCTTATCGATACAACGGTTGTAGAAAGTTTGGTCCCCGACCGATAACGCTTCATCGACGATCAGGATGTCGGCGTCGACATTAACCGCGATCGCGAAGCCGAGGCGCGACTTCATCCCACTCGAGTACTTCTTGATTGGCTGATCGATAAAGTCACCGATATCCGCGAAATCGATGATGCCGGGCATCCGACGCTCGATTTCTGCGTCGTCCATCCCAAGCATGAGACACTTCAAGCGAATGTTCTCCCGCCCCGTCAGGACGTTCTTCAACCCTTGTGAGACGGCGATGATCGCAACTTCACCATTGATCGCGACGTCTCCTTCGTTTGCATAGATGATACCTGAAATCAAGTTCGATAACGTCGATTTACCGGATCCATTGATACCGACGAGTCCGACAACTTCTCCCGATCCGATCTCGAGCGAGACATCCCGTAATGCAGTAAATGTTTTAACGCTCTTGCTTTGATTCTTGAACAAGAGCTTGAATTTTTCTTTCGTAGTCGTGACCATGTCGAAGCGTTTCGTGACATGGTCGAGTTTAATCATAGACATGGCGATTTCCTTCCCTTAAACGAGCTCAGTGAATGATTTACGGAACTTGATGTGCAAGAATGTTCCCGCTGTGAACAACAGGAGCGTCACACTCCAGAAATACAGACCGGTCGGCCACTCCTGCCAGACCCAATGCCCTCCGAGCAAGCTCGCCCGGTATCCCTCGACGAGATAAAAGACAGGGTTCAAACGAAGGACGCCGTGTAAGAAGTCCGGGAACCGTTCAATGTTCCAGAGGATTGGTGTCATATAAAAGAGCATCCGCATCATCGACTGCAAGAAGAGCTGGATGTCTTTAACAAGTGTGATGAGTGTTGAAAAACAAAGTGAGAACGCATAGACGAAAATGTACGTCGCGATCATATAATACGGCAACTGGAGTAACTTCCATGTGATCGGGATACCGTTTGCGATGATGACGATGAAGACGATCAAGAGCATCGCAAAATGTTGATACATCCGCGATAAGATGACATACGATGGAATCGCGCTCATCGGGAAACGCATCTTCGTTACCATCGCGAGACGACTGTTGATCGAGTTTGATCCACGAAGTAACGCGTCATTGATGAAGAACCAGACGACGATCCCACAAAGGAGCCAGACGATGAATGGAATATCGCCATCCACGTTCTTATTTCCTTTAAGACCGACCCCGAAGACAAACCAATAGATGAAGATTTGGAGACCCGGATTGAGGAGCTCCCATAAAAGGCCAAGGCGTTGTTCTGCATGCGCTGATTTGATTTCATATCGCGCCAACCGGCGAATCAGTGGGAAATTCTCCACCTGTTCCCGGATGATACTTCTCATTTCTTTCAGCATAAGTGTAAGTTCCTTCCGATTCATGATACATGTATTTTATTTTCATATTCGTTGATTCCACTCAAAAAAAGACAGATGCCGTCCGCGATTGCTCAAACGAACGCTCTCTCTGCGTGAACGGGTCCTTGCCCGGTCGATTCCGACTCGCCTCCTTTGTCCACTCATTCGTGCATGGCAGAAGCAATACTTCCTATATACACTTAATCAATTCTAGCTATCGTGAAAAAGCGTGTCAATGTATTGGACGAACCGACACCAAACTGTAGTTTTTCAGGCACGACAAAAACCGGCGGGTCCACCACCGGTCATCTCCTAGTTTGTTTCCTTACGCATGATTAAAATGTGGAAACTCAATCGTCGTCGGTGGTGATGCGAGCCCCCATACGAGGAGGACGGTGATCACACAAATAATGCCGACGAGGACACCGCCTCGAATCGTATCATTCATCTATCGTTGCCTCTTTTCATCCGAACTGTCTGTATACTGATATCATACAATATTTAGCAATTCAGGACCACTAAAAAATCGACATTTAATGGGAATGATTAACGATTGGTAATATTCTTTCGTTTCATTTTTATTTGAGACAAGATATAATGAAAGCGTTATCATTTATCTATGAAGACGAACGTTCGGATTCTAAAGCTTACGAGCAAACGACTTCCGTGGGTTGTCTTGTCGTCGGACCTAAGAATTTACGTTATTTACAAAAGGTTCATCCCACGAAGCTTTCCGAACCCTTTATAGTAGAAGAAGAGGTCAACGATCGCATCGCGACCTTGCATTCATACCCCACTCTTGAAGGAGGATTTTTACGTATGTACAAATCAAAACCGCTTTACGCGGCAGCTGTTGCTGTCGCCCTGACGACATCGGCAATCGTGCCAGTTGCTCAAACGACAGTTTCGGCTGCAACACATGTCAAAGTCAAAACGGTCAAACTCAAGTCACTCGTCTTCACGAAAGGTGCTCCGGTCAAACTCCCTGCTACATATAAAGGTGAGAAGATCACGTGGAAATCTTACGATCGCCATGCGTTCAACCGTTATCAAACGGTCAAAGGCACATACGGCAAGAAAAAGAATCCAATCGAAATCAAAATCTACATTCAGAACTACGCAGTGAAGTTCGTCGAGAAGGTCGCAGATCAGACAATCTATGTCGATCAAAAACCAGAATTGCCGAAAACACTAGCTGTTCTTTATGCAACAGGTCGCATCTATGATAAGCCAGTCCGCTGGTCGAAAGTTGATACGAGCGAAGCGGGTGTGAAATATGCGGTCGCAAGTTATACGCGTCTTGGTAAGACGATTACATTAAAAGCAAAAATCACGGTGCTCGACGTCAACACGGATGACTTCTCGATTGGTTTGATGCATACGAACGATACGCATGCAAACCTCGATAAAGCACCAAAACGGGCAACTGTCATTAAAGAACTACGCGCTGCTTACCGCTCAGAAGGTAAACCATCGCTTCTTTTAGACGCTGGTGACGTCTTCTCCGGATCACTCTACTTCAACAAGTTCCTTGGACAAGCTGATCTTGAACTGATGAACTACATGAAGTACGACATGATGACATTCGGTAACCACGAGTTCGATCTCGGTGATACAGACAACAACATCGCTTTGAAAAACTTCGTCACGAAAGCGAAATTCCCATTCATCACGGCGAACGTCGATTTCAGTAAAAACGAACTCTTCAATGGTCTACAAAAGAAAACGATCACAGCCGGACCAGAGCGTGGCAAAATCTATCAAGGGATCATCAAGGAATACAAAGGACAAAAAATCGGCTTCTTCGGTTTGACGACTGAAGAAACTGCTGATATCGCAAGCCCAGGTACGGTGGCGTTCGCGAACTACATCACGAGTGCGAAAGCGGCCGTGAAGAAACTCGAAGATCGTGGCGTCAATAAAATCGTCGCCTTGACACATATCGGATTCGATGACAACGAAGCAATCGATAACGATCAACTGCTCGCACGTAACGTCGACGGGATCGACGTCATCGTCGGTGGTCACTCGCATACGAAACTTGAAAAACCAGTCGTTGTCGACGAAACGGTCGTACCAGGCAAAACAGAACCAACGATCATCGCTCAAGCATACCAATACGGTGATTTCCTCGGAAATCTTGATTTGACGTTCGACTACAAAGGGAAGTTGACGGAGTACAACGGATCACTGATCGACGTTTCAAAAGCAGTTGAAGACGTTCGTGCAGCTGAAATCCTCAAACCATATGCAGATCAAATCGCTGAATTGAAAAACGAAGAAGTCGGTGCGAATATCGTTAATGCTCTTCCAAACCCACGTGGTGAAGTCAGTGTCCGTAACAGCGAAACAGCTCTCGGAAACTTGATCACGGACGGCATGCTCAAAAAAGCAAAAGAATACAATACAGATACAGTCATCGCGATGCAAAACGGTGGTGGTATCCGTGCTGCTATCGATGCCGGACCACTCACAGTCGGTGAAGTCTTAACGACGCTTCCATTCGGTAACACGCTTGCGACAGCTAAAATGACAGGAGAAGAAATCAAAAACCTTCTTGAAATCAGTGTCGGGATTGCACCAAAAGAAAATGGTGGTTTCCTCCATGTCTCTGGTATGAAATTCGAATACGATAGCACAAAAGCGGCCGGTGCACGCGTCACGAAGATGGAAGTGAACAATAACGGCACATTCGAAGTCATCGATCCAGCGAAGACATATGTCATCGCAACGAATGCCTTCACAGCTAAAGGTGGCGATGGTCTCACACCATTCGAGACGGCTTACAAAGCTGGTCGCGTCACGGACCTCGGTCTCTCTGACTGGGAAAACCTACGTGATTTCACGAAATCACTCGGTCAAGTCGACTACAAGATTGAAGGTCGCATCGTCGATACATCAAAACTTCCAAACTAATTAGACACAACAAACAACCGCAGGTCTTCTCGATTCGTTCGAGAACGCCTGCGGTTGTTATGTTATAGTGTCTGCGCTGAGTTTTGCTTCAACAGCTCAATGATTTCATCGAGTTCATACTCTTGTGCCAACATAAGTGGCGTGAAGCCATCTGCGTTTTTAATCGTCGGATCAGCGCCATGCTCAAGTAAGAGTTTGACTGTCTCTTTCCCTTCCCCTTCAACAGCATGATGAAGAGGCGTGAACTTGTCGGCATCTTGTTGATTGACCTTTTCGCCTCGCTTCAAGTACAGGTCGACGAGTTCATCGTTGTTACTGAAGACTGCCGTAATGAACGGTCGCTCGCCGAACTCATTGACAGCATCGACATCACTGCCTGCTGCAAGCAATTCCTTAAAGACCGATTCGAGTCCCGTGCTGGATTTACGATATCCGAGGTAATGCAATGCCGTATCGCCATCGGCATCGACTGCCTTCATATCACTTTCCGGAATCAGTCGATGTATGTCTTCGAGCTTCCCTTTTTGAATCGCTGCCATCAACTCTGTCTCGTTGAGATCCTGACCATTCGTCTTCGTCGTGACGTTCTCGTCACTCGTTTCTTTTTTTGCCTCAATCGCCCCTTCGTCTAACAGCATACCTGCAGTCGTGCTGACAAGGAATATTGCCATTAGAATGCTACCTGCGACGACGAAGCCTTGACCATATCGAAAGAGTGGGCGCGGACGTTCGATTGGCTCACCCGTTAAGTGCAACCGTTCGAGTAAAGAAAGTTCGGTTCGTAACGCTTCATACAATAAGATGGAAAACGTCCGTCGCTGCCGTTTCTCCTCGATATAGACCTCTGTATCTGTCGTTGCTAGAAGTGTTGGTCCGAGCACATCCTCAAACATGGCTTGTCGCGCGTATATAGGCGAAATAAGTGGTAGGACCATCTGATGACGGGTTCGAGCACATGCCCGCATGTAAACCGGACGTAAAAACGGAATCCAGCTGCCAATCCATAGTAAGATTTGCTTTTCCTGATGGTTCCGTTTGATCCGTGCCAGTTCAAGCAGTAACCGAAAACGACGTGTTTCTGTCAACTCCAGATACGACGTCGGTAGGACGATCAAATACTTTTGGAATAGTCCAATGACGTGCGGTCGTTTCACGTCATCTTGGAAATAGATTTCTGGCATCCGCCATAGTTGCAACTGTTCTGTATGTATACGGACTTGCTCGAACAACTCTGGGAACTGCTCGGCACTCAAGCGAACCCCTTCACTTCGAATCCGTGACACCCGTTGCCACTGGCGTAACCAAAGTAGTAACAATAGGATCACTAGCGCAAACATGGCATAAATACCGCTCTCGCCGGTTTCAAACACTAACCCAATGATGCCACCCACTGTCAAAATGGCGATGCCTAACAACAAACTAAAGTAGACGGTTTCTTTGCGGGTAACCGCTTGCCTGATCCGGTGCGCGGGATCGATTCGTTCATGCATCTCCTGCTCCATGTGTCATCTCCCTCATCTGTCACGTAATTCATCGTTTTCTCTTCCTTCTTATCTTAACGGTTATTCCATTGAAGTTCCAAGGGAATCCTTTCCTGACATACCAAAAGACTATTCAGATAACTTATATTTTCGTCAATCTGTTGATAACGCAATATTTTTTCCTGAATATTCATTATATATGTAATAAAATTTCATATATTCTATTTTAGAGCGGTTTTTATTGATTTTTCAGCATTTATACGCAATTCACACAATAAAGCAACCTGTCATTCGAACCACTAACATTTTATTGATGGGTAGGACAATAGTCACTTTTTTAGATTGCAGAAAAATTTGGAATACCATATAATAACTAACAGGAAGAAGAATATGGGAGTGAATTTCTTGGGTTTATTTAATTTAATGAAAAAGGACTATACCGTCCAGTATCAAGTATTACGCGGAGATGAGATCGTTGATACGGATCGACTCAACATCCGGGCAGGCGATCACACGACAGCACGAAAGAAAGCCGACAACATGTTAAGAAAAGAATTCGGACGTACTCAGTATAAGATTGAATGGGTACAACGGTTCTAATCGCTAAAATAACCCATCGCCTCAGTCATGATGATTGAGACGATGGGTTATTTTCATGCACGCTGTTGTTCTTGCTCTCGCACAATCTGGTCAGCTTTCAAATAAAGACGAATCGCTGTATACAATACGATACCAATCAATGCACCACTGCCATCGATCAACACATCGCCGACGAGTGGGGTTCGTCCACCCGTCAATTGCTGATGGAACTCATCCATGACACCAATCGTCATTGCCGTCGTAAAGGCAAAGAAGGCAGCTGATAATGCCGCATAGCCTCGTCCACGCAAAAAATGAACGATACTAATCCCAAGAATGAGGAACAAACCAGCGTGCATTCCCTTTCGAATGAAAAACTCAAGGAACGCCGCAGGTCCAAGCGATGCAACGCTAATCGGAACTTCATAATGAAACGACACGAAGGAAAATGCATACACCCAGTCGAGTGGGATACGCTGTGTCAAAAACGAAATCAAGGATTGTTGCTGGTACGTCATCGAACTGAAGACGAATAAGGAAAGTAAGATGGCTACTCCTACATAAGCAGCAATGGGTATCCGGCGCATCAGGCACTCTCCTTTCTATTGTACATCCTACCATGGATGCTCATCGTGAACATACGCCAAAAGACGGACTTACCTTACTCTCATTACCTGTTGATTCCCTCTTTTGCTTCAAACACAACAAAAAACACCCCATCCAAGTGGACGAGGTGCAGTTCCTTACAACGATGACGTCTTTGGTTCGCGTAAGAGGTGTTTGATGTCGTGGAACGTCACGAACGTTCTGTTCTTCGCATCGTATAGTTTATAGCGAAGCGACTTCAGGCTCGAGAATAAACCGATCTTCGTCGCCTTCTGAAGTGGTGGTGTCGAGACATGCGCTTTTTCGAGATGATAGTTCGGGACGCGCGGGCTGAGATGGTGAACATGGTGGAAGCCAATGTTTCCTGTCACCCATTGCAAGACCTTCGGCAACTCGTAATACGAACTACCTTCGATTGCCGCCTTGACGTAATCCCATTCACTTTCATCCTCGAAGTACGAGTCTTCGAACGTGTGTTGAACGTAGAATAACCAGATCCCAAGTACGCCTGCTGTGAACATCGTCGTTCCTTGGATGATCAAGAAGGCCTGCCAGCCGATGAAGTAAATCAGGATACCGTACAGGACGATAAGCGACGCATTGATGACATGTGTGTTGACTCGTTCTTTTTTGCGCGCATCCTTCCGGTTGAATCGGCTCGATACGAGAATCAACAAGAGCGGTCCAAGACCGAACATGACGAGTGGGTTCCGGTACAGACGATACTTGAGACGTGTGAAGCGTGACGCTTCGATGTACTCCTCAATTGTCATGACCCAGATGTCACCGACACCGCGCTTATCGAGATTTCCACTTGATGCGTGGTGGATTGAATGCTCTCGCTTCCATTTCTCATACGGGAATAACGTCAATATCCCAGTGATCGTACCGACGATGGCATTCGCTTTCTTATTCTTGAAGAATGAACCGTGCGTACAATCATGGAAGATGATGAACATCCGGACGACGAATCCAGCGGCGAGGATCGCCACAGGAATCGCGAGAAACACAGATAGCTTCAGGGCCTGATATGCCAGAAACCATAGGACGAGAAATGGCAGGATCGTGTTGATCATCTGCCGGACGCTGGCTTTGATGTCTGCCTTTTCAAACGGCGACACATGTTTGCGCAGCTGGGCAATCTTTTCTTTACTCATAGTGGTGCTTCCTCCTCGGGTTGTTTCAGCGTTCACGACGCTAAGTAAAATAGTGAAACTAAAATATGAAACCAGTGAACGGTGGTCGTGACGGTGCCTCTACAACACGATTCAAAAGCGGCACTCTAATTGTTTAGCACTAAAATATTTTTATTACCAGGTAATTATAGCACATATTATAAATCGACTCCGAATTATTTTAAAAATAAAAAAGCAGAGACAAGTGCCTCTGCTTAATCGATTGATTTGAGTGGGTTGACGGCTGGTCCTTCTAGTACCTCTCCTGTCGGACCAAATCGTGAACCATGACACGGACAATCCCATGACCGTTCTGCTTCATTCCATTTCGTATCGCACCCCATATGGGTACAAGTCGTCGAGACGAGGTGAAGATTCCCTTCCGAATCGCGATATCCACCTACCGTCTTCCCGTGATGAGTAACGAGTCCTCCTTCGTCTGGCTGTAACTCGTCAGCATGACGACGTGCTTTGGTCAGCTTCCCTTTGACGAGCTCAATGGCGACGTCCGCGTTGTTCTTGACGAACTGAGTTGCATCCTTCGTTTTTAGCTTCGAACGGGTCGGGTCAAATAAATGGCGAAAACGATTAGGTGTTCCCGTCAATAAATCGCTCAACAACAATCCGGCTGCGATACCGTTCGTCATCCCCCACTTCGCAAAGCCGGTCGCAACGAACACGTTCGGGTCATTCGCCGCCATCTGTCCGATATAGGGAATCTTATCGAGCGTGATCAAGTCTTGCGCTGACCAAAACTGCTCGAACGCCTCGACATGGAACTCACTTCTCGCAAAGTCAGCAAGATGCTCATACCGTTGCATCGTCTCCGTCTCGTGACCGGACAAATGATTCTCGCCACCGAACAGACCAAGCAGACGACCATCGTCTGTTCGCGTGTGACGTAAAGAACGACTCGGTTGATCGGCACTCATGAACATCCCGTCCGGAAACGCCTCGTCGACCTGACCCGACACGATATACGAGCGATGGACTTCGAGTTTTGAAAAGTATAAGCCCTTGAAGTCATGAAACGGAAAATGGGTCGCGATGACGACCTTCTTCGCCTCGATCCGGTGACCGTTTTCCAGGATGACAGTTGGGGTGCGATTCGACTCGAGTGATATAGCACGTGTCTGTTCATACAATTTTCCACCTTGATGGACGATTTGTTGCGCAAGTCCTTGAAGATATTTGACGGGATGGAACTGCGCTTGATCGCGAAGGACGACAGCTCGTTTGACATCGTATGGCAACTTACTTCGGACTTCTTCCGTTGCTTCGCCACCGTTTAATCTCAACCGTTCATAGGCACGGACTTCCCGTTCCATCGCTTGCTCTTTTGATGTTGCCGCGTAGAGATAAGCGTCTTGCGTTTCAAGTTCGCAGGCAATGTCGAGTCGTTCCACCTGATGACGTAAAAACGAGATCGCTTCCTCGTTCGCTTCATAATATAGTCGCGCTGACTCCTCGCCGACGGTGCGTATCAGCGTGTCATAGATCAAACCGTGCTGTGAGGAAACTTTAGCCGTCGTATAACCCGTCGTACCGGCAGCCACGTC
Organism: Exiguobacterium sp. s143; assembly: GCF_018618895.1. Classification (NCBI taxonomy): domain Bacteria; kingdom Bacillati; phylum Bacillota; class Bacilli; order Caryophanales; genus Exiguobacterium; species Exiguobacterium sp. s143. The sequence goes on from NZ_JACSMX010000001.1 coordinate 1,377,686, forward strand.
ACCTGCTTCGATCACCGCGACGTCATATCCTCGTTCCGTCAATTGCATGGCCGTGACGAGTCCAGCAATCCCAGCCCCAATGACGACAACATCATGCTTAGCATCTTGATTGAGAGCGGGATATGAAGTAGCAGGTGCGCTTTGTTTCCAATAAGACGACGGAAATCCGGATAAGTAAGGCATCAAAAAACTCCCTTCAAAAAAGAAAACCAACAGATCGACATGGTTAATCGTTCCCTGAACGACGCAAAAACATGCAGAAATCGTATTGTTTTTAAACAATAACGCTAATTAAGAGGAATTAATTTACTTTAAAAAAATACAATATGGGATAATTAGGTTAAATTTTAGTTATACTAAGGTTAAGAATCATAAGAAAGGAATTTACTTCATGAAACTGGGGCGCCATATAATTGAAACCTTTCGTCGTTTTACGCTTGCAACAAGTATTGATGAATACGACCTTGCAAGTGCGCTGACAAAGGAAATTCCAGAGCTGACAGATATTTGTGTCACGATTCGACCGACGCATCTTCACATTCAAGCCGCTGTACCATTGATACGTTATGGTATAGAGCGTGACTTACCAGTCGAATTGACGCTTCAATTGCGGGCAGTCGATAAACGTACCGTCACGTTCGAAGTCTTTGACGTCTGTCCTCATGATACCGAATCCTTTAATGAAACCTACCTCATTCGTCCTCCTTATCTGCGTTATGCAAATCGACTTCTGACTGTTGATCTTTCCTTCTATCTTCCTTTCCGTCATGCCCGTTACCGCTCGATTCGTCACGTTAAACTTGAAGAAGGTTTGCTGCTTGCTTATTTGTCTCATTAAAAAAGAGCACCTTCTCCTACATTAGGCGAGGGTGCTCGTGTCTGTTACGAACTCAACTTATCCGCTTGACGCTCTAGCAATCCGAGGCGACGAATCTTTTTCTCCTCGACGACAGCGACGATCGCGAGGGCGATCAAACCGAACAGTAACGCCGCATTGAAGATGACAAATGTATCACTCCAGCCGTGTAACGTAACCGAACCAATCGTTAGACCGTTCGTTTCCGGATCAGCGATTTTCGCTAGACCGACTTTTGCGATCGAATCACCGAACAAGTAACCGAACGTACCGACCATCCCGTTCGTTACCGTCGTAGCCTGTTTTGGTGCGAAGCTGATGACCGAGACACCGATCAAGAGCTGTGGTCCGTAGATGAGCGCACCGAGTGCAAATAGTGACGCGTAAATCATAAGTTCACTCGTACCGTAACGATAACCGAGGACCGCGACGGCCGTTAGTAAGAGACAGATCGCTGCGACGAGCGCCCGGCGTCCCTTGAGTAAATCGGACACGTAACCCCAAATCATACTGCCGCATAATGCGCCGATCTCAAAGAAGAAGATCGTATTGACAGCACTCTCCGTGCTGAAGTGCAAGTGTTCCGTGACATAGAGCGGCGCCCAGTTATCAATCCCGATCCGGACGATGTAAACGAAGACGTTCGCGATACAGAGCGTCCAGATCCATGGGTTCGAGATGACGTACGTTTTGAAGATTTGCCATTTCGTCATACTTTCAGCAGCGATGTTTTCCGGTTCGATCGGTTCCTCGAAGATTTCTTCACTCCGATTCCACCCGAGTTCCTCCGGATCATCCTTCCCGATGAACAGACCGACGATTCCGATGACGAGCGCGATCGCAGCTGGGAAGATGAACATCCCAACGACACTTCCGTTGAAGAAGACGTTCGCTCCCCACAGTGCGAGACCACCGGCAATTGCTCCACCGATGTTGTGCGAGACGTTCCAGAAGCCGAGGTAGCGCCCACGTTTTTCAAACGGTGTCCAGCGGGCGATCGTCGAATACGACGACGGTCCCCCGACCGATTGGAAGAACCCACTGAGTCCCCATAAAACCATCAATAAACCGACCGGACTTCCGCTGGCACTCATCAAGAGTCCCATCGCGGTGACGATCAAAGAAGAGAGAATCAATAAGAACGAGATGACGCGTTTCGTATTTTTCCCGTCAACGAAGTAGCCGAGCAATGTTTTCCCGATTCCGTATGTAATCGAGAAGGCGAAGCCGATATAACCGAGTTCCGTCGTCGTAAAACCTAGTTCCTCTTTCAAGAGCGGTTGCGCTGCCTTGAAGTTGTTTCGGATGAGATACATCGCCATATATGAGAAGAAGACGACTAAGAATGCCTTTAAGAATTGCTGTAACCATTGTTTCCGTTGTACTTCGATTGGTATGCCGGCATTCGGCAATTTTTTGATGCTGAAGAAGCCCATCTTCCATTTCCCCTATCTGAATCAGAGTCTTCGCATCATTTGTCCTGGAGCTGATTGAATCGATGGAGGTAGTCGCGGTAATCGGCGACGATGTCCTGCCCGACGTTCTGCTGGATCGGTTGTGTCTTCGCGATCGCATAGGTCGGCGTACCGAATGAGACCTTCCTCAGAATCGCCTGACCGTCCGCCGAGAGTACGAAACGCATGAAGGCGTTCGCCTGCTTTTGTTGCGTTCGTCCTTTCAGCTTTGAGATCGCGTTGATCGAGTACGTATCGAGCGGGATGCTTTTGACCGGATAATACTTCTCGCGCAGTGATTGTTGATCCCCGATGAAATTGACCCCAAGCATCGCTTCCCCACTGGCGACGTACGACGTCGGTGCAAAACCGTTCGCCGTGAATAGTCGCGTTCGCTCGATGAGCTCGCGTAAGACATTTTCAGCTTTCGTCCCGTATCCGTCAAAGACCGCTTGCAGGATCGTCGCACCGGTACCAGAATGATTCGGATCCGGCAAAATCAACTCGTTCTGATATCGCTTCGCCGTCAAGTCAGCGAGCGTTTTCGGATAAGTTGCTGCCCCGAACCGCTCGTTCCAAACGTCTGTATTGATGACGATTGCTAAGCGTTCGACTTCATAGCCGATCCAGTAGCGGTCCGGATCTTGTAGTTCCGCTTGATCCATGCCGCTCGGGAACGGTGTCGACAACCCGCGTTGCTTGAGCGTCTGGTGAGCATCCCACGTTCCGCCGATGATGACGTCGGCGCGCGGATGATCCGCTTCCTTCGTCACACGCCGGACGAGTTCTTCCGTCGACAGGCGCACGAACTCATACGTACAACCCGCCTGCTCACAATATGACGACAGCAAGGCGCGACCGATATCCTCTTTCGCAGAGACATACGCCGTCAAATGCGGAACGGTTTCCCGCGCGGCTGTCCCCTGCTTCGTCTGTTCATTGTTGCGGACGATCCAAATGCTCATGAGACAAATGATACTCAGCAAGAAGAGCATTCCTTTTCTCATCGATCTGCCTCCTTCCCGGTCGGCAGGAGTTGTCCTTTTAAATAGAAGGTGTTTCCATTGTCATCATCCATGTACTGGACGCTGAACAATGTCTCATACACAGTAATATTCATTAAGTTGGCACGCGTATTCTGCTCATTCTTGAACCGCTGAAGCTTGAGAATGCGCGGCTGTCCCTGACTGGCATCGAGCGCTTGACCGACCTCTTCATAGTCCGTCATCGGCTCTGCTTGCGTCAGGCGACGCTTAACGTCTTCTCGTTCGCGTGCAGTCAAAGAACGAGAACGTCCTGCTGCATACACGGTCACGACTTCCCCCTCAGCGAACTGATGCGCGAGCTGTTCTGGTTCGTGATAGGCGTTCAAGAATCGTGCTTTCAGTGACGTCGTTTGGGTGCTAGGACGTTTTGCGACACATTTTCCATTTAGCGTCATACTTTCTCCGAGCGAGAACGTCCACGTCGTTCCGTTTAAGAAACGGAGCGTCCCGTTAAATGTCGCCGTTCCCGCCGGACAAGTCCCGTTTGTCACCGTCTTCATTTGCTTCAATAGCGTCGTGATACGCTGGACTTCCGTTCCGTCTTCTACCGTCTGCTCCCCCCATGCCCGGTGACGTAACGTCAACTCGGTCGGGAGCGAGTCATCGGAAGCATTCAGTCGTTTCGGTCCATCAAGGACGTGTAAGCGTCCGAAGACCGTCTGCTGAAGCAAAAGAAGACCGAGGGCAAACAAGATGCCCATCAGGAAGAGATAAGCGATGGTCGATGCTTTCATGATTCCTCTCCTTGCTTGATTCTTAGATTACGGGGCAATTGTTTCGTAAATCCGGTCGAATTGTTTCGTAAATGTATCATTTGTAAGCGATTACATTAAGTCTGATTCGCTAATCGAAAAGTTAATGTGATACGTGTGCCGCTTACATCACTTTCAAGTTCAAAATCGCCACCTTGTTCCTGCATCAGACGCCGGCAGAGCGGTAGACCGAGTCCATTCCCACTCGCCGTCGTCAGACTATGCTGCTCCTTCTCCCATTCGGCAAGCACTGCTGGATCAACACCGATCCCATCATCCGTCATGATGAGTCGGAGGGTCGTATCCGTACTGACGCTCGAAAACGTCACCGTCATCGCGTCACTGTATTTGACGGCATTCTCGAGAAGATTCAACAAGACTTGTTTCGTCTGATCGGGTTGCCCAAGCACGTAGATCGGTGGAACATCTTGTTTAACTTGAATCCCTTGTCCTTCAAGACGCAATTGCATGATGAATAAGGCGTCGGCAAGCAAGGCGTCGAGCGCGAACATCGTCGACGTCATGTGACGTTCGTTGCGCTGTTGTTTCGCCTGTTCGAGATTATGCGAGACGAGTCGTAACAAGCGCTGGCTCTCGACTTCGATGTAGTGATAACAATGCGCCGCTTCATCTGGGGGTAGCTTGGGGATCAACTCGACATAGCCCATGATCGCCGTCATCGGTGTCCGGAGCTCATGAGTGATGTGATCGATGAACGTCTGTTGGTCGCTTCGTTGTTGTTCGAGCTGTCCGATGTTGTGCTGAATTGCGTCAGCAAGCGTCGAGAAGTCCGCTGCCAGTCGGTTTAATTCCTCATATGGATACGCCGGTAGCGCATGCGCATAGTGTCCTTTTGTCAAGGCGTGCGAGACACTCCGTAAATCATCGATCGGTCCAATCAACGTCTTTGCCATCCGCCGTGCTGTCCAAACAGCAATTACGATCAAGATCAGAAATACGCCAGTGAAGACATAGGTGAATTGCCGCAGCAGTTCGGCTTCCGTCCGCAGATCGACGAGAAAACGGACCGAGCCGATGACGTCCGTTTTGCCATACAGCGGACTCGAGAAGAACAACACCGGAACATCGGTTTCTTTCAGAAAGAGATAACTCGACTTCCCTTTTAACGCTTGATCGATGTCTCCCGCGAGAAGCGGCAATTGATCGCGTTCGGAATCAGCGAGCAGTTCTGCGTTTGGTCCAAACAGTTGGACGCGCGCATCGAATCGGTCCGCGAGATAGGAAGCAATCGGGACTGCCGTATCGGCGAGCGAGTCCGTCTCTTCACTTGCAAGGTAGTTCATCGTATAGAGCTCCGCTTCCCGACTCAGTTTTTGGACGGACTCGACGGCGTTCTCATATAGGTTCGATTGGATGAAGGCATAGAGAATCAAGAAGAGGACGAGCAGTGCCGGAACGAGGAGCAAGACGAAGTTTTCCGTGATGACTTGGCGTAGCTTCATGCGTCGATCCACTTGTAGCCAACACCGTAAATCGTCTTGATCCGTTCGCCTTGCGCTCCGAGTTTCTTCCGTAAGCGCTGGACCATGATATCGACGGCTCGGGTCTGACCCGAGAAGTCAAAGCCCCAGACTTGTTCGAGCAGTTCATCTCGCTCGAAGACCCGTTTCGGATGCGTCAGGAAGAGTGCGAGCAATGCATACTCCCGGTACGTCAGTGGCAATGGTTGACCGTCGAGCCGAATGACTCGTTCTTCGGAATCAACAGATAAGAACGGGTCGGTCGCGACAGGCACTGGTGGCGCGACCGTCTTCGTGCGTTTCAACAGGTTTTTGACACGCAAGACGAGCTCCGTTCCGTTAAACGGTTTAGTCATATAGTCATCCGCTCCGAGCTGTAGCCCGATGATCTTATCGTTCATCTGATCACGCGCTGTCAGCATCAAGATCGGTAAATCAGGCGTCGTCTGTCGAAGTTTTGGAATCAATTCGAAACCGGTCGTATCCGGTAGCATCAAATCGAGGACTATCAAATCAAAGGTTTGTGTCGCCTGTAGGGCAAGTGCATCAGCTCCATTGGCTGCCGTCTCGACCGTCTGACCATCGAGTTCGAGTTGAAGTTTGACGAGATGCTGGATGCTCGCCTCATCATCGATGACAAGAATATGCATAGGAATTCCTTCTTTCTAGGCAGGTTTTTCTGTCCCCTAGCGTATCATGAAATCGTTTGCAATCACACCGAGAGAACAAATGCAAAAACAACAAACAATATTACAGACAATGAATCTGTCATTTGAAGCGATTCGAGATTTATTCTTATCAGATTATGACAAAAGAACTTTAGCTACAGAATCGAATTTTGATGACATCCATCCTCAATGATCGTATCAGCATAAAAAATACCCCTTGATCATTAAATGACCAAAGGGTATCAAAAAACTTTCTTATTCCATTACAAAATAAAATGTTAAACTACTCTATCTCTTACGGTATGTGTAACAACGTCAGTTTCTCAACTGGGACACGATGTTGTCGTTAGACAACTCTTTCTTCATTTTCCGAGTAATCAATAGCTTCACGAATCGTTTGTTCAACACAATCAAGAGTGACAATAGAACGACTAATCCAGCGACCATTATCAGAAGCGGCTGAATTCCCATGTATTTCCACATCCCTACTGCAAATAATGCAATCAGAGCATAGGAATACAGATATATTTTTTTATTCATGGATTCGATGGTTGAATAAAATTGTCGAGAAATTTCTTTACTCGATAACCCGTTGATATACAATGACAACAAGTCTCTATTTAGTGTTTTGATCAGTGCATTTAAACTATTTCTATAGAAGATAAAGACGATAGCAAGTAACACTACTTGGAAGAGTATCAACAGATACATCGACATTTTAGAACCTGTTACAAGTTTTTCTAATCCTTCCGCTTGATAGTATACATATGCTTTTTCTTCATCAAACATGTTATTAAAATCTTGTACAAAATCGTAGATATACTCTGTTTTCGTAATATTGACTAACAACGACTTAGCACTAGAATAATTATCTGATTTACTTATTTCTTCAGCTAATTTCGCGCTAGTTTGAGGTGCTAGATAACATTTATCCTTTAAAAAGAAAATACCTGACCCTTCGTAGTAGGATTGTTTTAAGGATAGTGGTTTGTTCTCCATATCCGTGAACTTCAACGTGTTCCCTTTAAATGAATCAGGTAGAATGATTTCGTTTCCTTTGACCGGTTTATGATAGTTGATAGCATCTCGTGTCGTTGGATTTAGCGTCAGACAGTTCATGAAATCCTGTTCACCGTCGCCATTTGAATACGATAATGGAATCTCATATTCGTACGACAAATCTTTAACATTATCCAACTTTTTTATCTTTTCTGTATCGTACGTAAACTCACCGTTTTTAGTGTATCCGTTAATAAGTACCATGGAAAGCCGCTCATTGTTTAAAATGTTATTTCGAATATTTTCTGTTGATATAAAAATTGTAAAAACAGAAAATAACAGTAAAATGATAAGGAGAAAATTTAATGTAGTCAATTTTTTTAGCTGTTTCATATACTTCTTCTTCATGTAATGAAAAACGGTCATTTTCATACTGCAATTCCTCTATTCAATTCATTGAAGTTAAATGTTTGATCCGATTGGCCAACTACATAATTAGAATGCGTAACGATTAAGATGATTTTATCAGACTTAATTTCCTTTAATAAATCCATGATCATTTCAATGTTTTCTTTGTCTAGATTATTTGTTGGCTCATCTAGCAAAATCAATTTGTATTCAAAAATCATTACTTTTAGGAAAGCAGCCCGTTGCCGTTCTCCTCCTGAAAGATTGTTGACAGGTACATCTAATTTCTTCGACATTCCGATTTTTTCACTGTATCGCTTTAATCTTTCTTCATCAATATTTTGATGATTAATCAACGATATGATTTCGAGATTTTCACGCACGGTTAATGCTTCAATGAGATTTAAATCCTGAAAGAAATAAGCGATTTGTTTACGCGCCTCATCAATCTTTTCTTTATTCGAAAAATCTAGCGTTTGATTGAACAATACTACTTCTCCATGCGTAGGAGCCTGTATCAACGACAAGATGTTAATCAAAGTCGTTTTACCGCAACCACTTTTACCAAATAGTGAATAAATGCCTGGCTTTTGAATTTCTAAAGAAAAGTCATTTAAAATTTCTTGATTTCCATAGCCGAAACTTACGTTATTTACGTTTATTGACATCATCGAATCATCGAAACCTCCTAGCAATTTCGTCACCCTCTAAAATATTTAAGATATTATTCAGATAGACACTCATTTCGAATGAATAGTTTCCTGCTTTCTCACAATAACCAAGACCGCATTCTTTCTCTTTTATACGCTCTTTGATCTTCTCAGTATCCACTTTTAATTCATGCTCCGTGATCATACTGCTATACACATTCAAAACGACATAATCATCTTTCCCATCATATTTCAAGACAGTTGGAAATAATGACTTCACTTCTTTTTTCTGTGAAGAGGTCAATGTAACGCTATCATAAATCAACAATTTTGTTAATAATTTGTTTTCTTCTAATAAATTCTTTTCATTAAAAAGATCATTTTCATCTTGGTTTTTCCCACAATAATATCTCTCCGATAGATTGTTCAAATCGTTACAATTCACATCTGGAAACTCACTCAAATCTCGATTTTCATTTTTTAAAATTTGATCTATGACAGATATGAAGTACAAATTTTGTTGCGTCTTCTTTTCGCTTCCTAAGAGGGTATCGAGGCGGGAATTAATCACCTCGATGTATTGTTCTGTATGTTTCAATTTATTACTAGCAAATAAGTTAGACATCAGATACAGATTTCGAATACTGTCTAAAGAATGATAAAAACTAGTGTAAGGTTTATTTTGATTCAATAAGTTTACGAATGCTTTTTTTCCTGCATCGTTCTCCATAACCATCTCGACAATTTGTAATTGTATCCAGTATGTGATTTCATCACAAAATAGTAGTGTGATTTGGTTTTGTTCATTCTGATAGAGAGATTGGAGACGTTCTAACTTTATTCCCCATTTATGACTATCGTTTAATTTTAATGCTGCATACAACAAGATAGGACGGTTTGGATCCATCAAATCTTGACTAGAGTATTCGTCAATGATTGTTTTTATCGTTTCTTTTGTCAGAGAAGTGCTTATATTAGAATCAAGTTCAAGCGATAGGAGTGTAAAGTATAAATATTCAATTTGATCACCTTGAACGGGTTTTCTCATTTGGTGAATATGCTCTTTTATGTCTTGAATCATGCTGACTTCTTTGATTGAATTTGCAGTTTCGTATAAAAAATAGAGATCAAAAAATGAGTCGATTTTTGAAATTTGTTTGCTATTCAATGTACCTTCACCGTTAATTTGCATAACAATCAAGTCACAATAAAACTTGTTTCTCTTTTCATTACATTTTTGAATCGAATAGTTCTTTGACTTCTTTTTTAGAAAACGATAGGTACTGTTATTTTTAATAGCTGAAGATTCACTAAACTGACTATCTACTTCAAAGACAGAGCCACCATCTGATGTTTTTAGATAAGAAGATGCAGTCTTCACTAAGTTTGAATTATGTATATCTCGATTGATGAACGTTTCACCTTGGCTACAACCAGCTAATATGAATAAAAAACTGATACAAATAAGGATTATTTTTTTCATATGGTTTCGATACTCCTGTTCATAATACGAAAGGTTAGTGTAAAAGGAATGATTAAATTATGTTCGAATGATCAAATCTTTGCAGTAGCTGTATACGTTCGGTTGCTATAATCCACATGTGTAGTCGTGTTCATCCCTAAATAGAGTGTCAATCCACTACCACACACATTTCCTGAACTATAGTATGATTTACTCTTTGTTGATTTCGTGTACCCTGGGCTTGTTCCGCTACCGCTAACGCCGGCACCTGAGAATGAAACACTTCCTCCAACTGTCGTAAATGTGACGTGGTGCTTTAAACTTTTAAAGCCTGTCCGTGTAGTAGAGCTATAGGCTTTATAATTTCCGCAGCCACTAAAATCAGAGAAGTAAGGTAAATCTGCTTTTGACGTGACACTGCTCACAGTTTTGGTCGCTCGGTAAGCATCTGCTTGAGGTGCGAAAGCAAGCGTACAAGCGAGTGTCGATACTGCAGTTAACGTAAGTACTTTTTTCATTTTACATTTCCTCCTAAATTTTCATTTCCTTTTACACTTACCCTTTCGTAAAAATCCTATCATAAATTTTCAGATAACAACCATCAAATTAGAAAAAAATTTCCATTTTTCGTTTTTCTACCATCATTTATTTACCTTATAATTTATTTGTTTTTATATATTATTTTGAAACACCCTTTAGTAATGGTGCTAAACTTTTTCTTCTGACAAGCAATGGATAACTATAAATAAAAAAGAGCCTCCCATTATGGAACCAAAAGTCACTCCTAATGCCTTAAATGAATGTCATCAATTCGTTGCAGACTTACCATTTTCTCTTATGGTGAAGCAATCATACAGCTTTGCCTTCGCATAAAAGAAAAGTTCTTTTTTTGCTGCTGTAAATTGTTTTTTAGTAATTAGTATTTGACATGGTTTTGAAATAGGGACGAGCAACACCAAGATCATGACGAGTATGATGAGCCCTATCCATCTCATTTGACGATTCCTTCTTTGTCACGGATTCCGACCAATTCAAAATTTATCCGTTTTTATTCCATCGCTGTGTTTCAAATAACATCAATCTACTTTTGAAATCTATTTTCTGTTTCTAATGAAAAAAACTCTCCCTAAAAAGGAGAGGTATCTGACGATCAATCAAGCGAAAAAATGCTCACGCGTTACTTCTTTCAAATATTTTAGACTTGATTGATTACAAAAAGTACTAGAACAACTCCAATCAACAACAGCGAATCGTTCATTCCGTTATCCTATCTCCACCAGCCTTTTCCCTTGTTGTTTAATCGCTTCATCATGCGTGACGAGGATGATCGTCTTTCCTTGATCGTTCAACTCTTGTAAGAGCGCCATCACCCGCTCAGCATTCACTTGATCGAGCGAGCCCGTCGGTTCATCCGCTAAGATGATGTCACACTGCTTCAGCATCAATCGAGCTAATGCGACCCGTTGCTGTTCCCCACCTGACAACATGAAGACTTTTCGATCGATTTTGTCGCTTAATCCAACAGCAGTCAGCACTTCTTCGATCGTCTTACCGGAGCGATAGCGTTTTTGAACGATCTCGAGATTCTGCCGAACCGTTTTTTGGTCGACGAGTGCGAAGTTCTGAAACAAGAAGCCAAGCTTCGTCCGAAAGTATGCCAGTTGATTGTGCTTGTTCGTGATATCCTTTCCGTCGACGACAATCGTTCCGGTATCGATCGGCTCTAGCGCCCCAATCATGTTAAGCAGCGTCGTCTTCCCGCATCCACTTGGACCGGAAAAGATGACGAAGTCGCCCTGAGAAATCGTTAACGATAGGTTTTCGAATAAGGTTTTCCCTTGAAACGACTTGCTCAGTTGCCGGATTTCAATCATAGATTTCCCCCCTTTAAAATGCGCTGGACATTTGCCCGTTCAATCTTTCGAATCAGCCAAATTAGCAAGACGCCTTCTGCCACTAGTAAGGATCCTCCGCCAGCTAACAGTAGCCCGGGTGAAGAAAACTCAAGGATATAGGCAGTAAGCGCTACAGCCAGTGTACTGACAAGCGTAATCCCCATCGTCGATACGATCAGGCGTCGGTTTTTCTGCCAAATGCTGTATCCCATCACCTTTTGAACCGACAACTCAATTGCGTTCACTTGATACTCGAGTCGTAGCACCGTCCAGATGACGAGTAACTCCAGACTAAGAATCAGAATGACAAAGATCAGGTTCATATTCATCAATCGTTTCGCTGCTTCCCAGATGCCAAGATACTTCTCCCACGCATTCGTCTGCAAAACGAGTTCATTTGTCATCTGTTTCTCCGCCACATAGTCTTGAAAGGCTCCTTGATCAAGCTCATACATGACGTCAGCGAGTAAGACATTCGACAGTTGTTTCAATGCTTTCGGTTGCTTTGCTTCATTGACGACGATGAGTAACGGATTATTGATGAGCGTACTCCCGCTAGTAAGATTTTGATCGATCGCGACGGTTTCGACATCTTCTTTATAATGGACGACCGGGTAGGAATCTGCGAGATACGCCCCGAGTCCGAGTTCACGAAGTCCACTATCAATGGTCGACTTCGCTGGAATTGATACCCCATCGGGTGCAAAGAACGTCAGCTCATGCTTCAAGACGGAAGAACTATTCGCAAATTGCCCGGCCACTTCATTAAATGCTGTCCGGTTCATCAAGACAGTCGGTTGGTCTGCCGTCGTGAAGCTATTAATCGGGGTACTCAATGTCACTTTGAAGTCATCATAAAAGCGTGTGTACAGTTCCGTTTGGATTCGTTCCGCGATGTCGGAACTTTTCTCGTCCAAATAGTGCGGAGAGGTTACTTTGTGACCGATGTAGGTATACGAATAGGTTTTCTTCGCTTCAAAGAACGGCCGTTGTTTATAGATTGTCACGGCTTCAGCGATGACCGTGATACTGGTTGAGAGCATCAAGATCGTCAAGAAGGTTGTTGCGAATTTCATGCCATATGTAAAGACAAGTAACTTATTCGACCGCTGACCGTTTGAGAACGCTTCTTTGATCGTCAAACGTCGCAATCGAAGATAGACCAGTCCGTTGACGACGAGTAATCCAACCATCAAACCACTGAACAGCATCAGGTATGGATCAATCGGTGTGAACGAACGGAGTGTCAAAAAACTAACGATGAACGCAAGCAACAAAATGCCGGAGTCCATCAGAATCGAACGTGTTACCCATCGCGCTAACGATTCGCCCATCGATAGACGAACGAGTAATTCCTTTCTGACGACAGCCAGCTCATAGAAGGTCAGTAACACGGTGATGATCGCGACGAGAGCGAATACGCCTAAGATACGGTACAGTTCTGCTGACTCGTTATAACCCGGTTGCGGATGATTCCCCGCGTATGTATCAATCAACTCCATCTTAAACGCTTTTACGGCAGCAGCTGAACCAATCCCGTAAAAGTTTGGTGTATAAGCAACGGCAGGATGCTCGGATAACGGCTTGAACTGGAACGTAATATCACCGAGAAAGACGCTTTGATAGACCTGCTCTTGGATTGAGCGGGTAGCAAACATCGCTTTAGTACCCACCGTTCCGTAAATCGTCTTCGTACTTGAGAACGTCTGATTAGGCGTCTCTTCATAAGTGAAGACATCGACTTGATGTTTCGTCGCGGCTCGCTCGATATCTGCTAGCATCTGTTGTTCCGAAATCTTCGGATTCGGATAGATCGTCGTCGACACGAATGATTCAGCGAATCCTTCAAGTGTCAGCATCCGACTCTCTCCAATGATGAACAGACTCGTAAACACCATCACGGTTAGAATCATTAACTTCAAGCGTTTCATCCGGTTCCCTCCCATCTTTTAGTAATACGTTCAGATTACCTTGAAACATGAATAACCAAAAGATGTAATTTTATCAAGCCATCCGACAAAACGCGTCTTTTAAAAACAATAGCCATCTATTCCTTAAAATCAGCAGCTTCGCTTCTCTTTTGCGACTAGGAATCTAAGAACTATAAGCGAATTAGGAAGATCGCTTCTTTAATTTTCTTTTCTCCCATGACTTACTCCCTATCTTTCGATTGGTAGAACGATACTGATTTCTTTTTTTCCGAACACCCCAGCGGATAAGTAGAGTTATCCTGAAAGCGATCGCGCTAGAATGCGGGTTTATCTGAAGCGAATGGACGGAAGGATGGGAAATCACATAGCTTACGCTCATCGAAAGTTAAAGAAACCGTTGGCATGATTGAAGAAATGGAGCGTTGCGCCCAGCGGATAACTCTACTTATACTAAAACTACCGCGGAATACATAACAGATATGCATATCTGAAGAAACGGATACCCATGAACGATTTACTACGTAACTGGATTCCCCTCGTCAACTCCCTCCTGTCCCGCCTCTCGATCCACCCGAACGAACATGATGAATACCGGCAAGCTGCCCTACTACGACTTTGGAAATCAATTGAAGAAGGAAAGGTCATGACCGTCACCTTCGCCCGGATCCGGGCAAAAGGGGCGATGCTCGATTACTTAGCGACCCGCAACCGGACGCTTGCGACTGAAGTCGCGGTCGAGACGATGCCGGAACTCCCTCGGACCCCGAACGTCTCCTTTCATTATCTCCTCAGCGAACTCAAACGGGATTTGTCGAATAAAGAGTACACGTTTCTCGAAGCCTTGATGCACGGCACGGAAGAGACGCTCGGTTACTCCCCGGCGCGACTGCGCTCATTGAAGTCGGAACTCCGGCAGAAAGTCCAATTCCTCCTCGGATGATGACCTATTATCAAGAACGCTTACTTGCGATCATCGAACAGGCGGACTATCGTCCCTTGACGAAAAAAGCCTATCGCTCGGATGTACGGCATCTCTGTCGCCATGTCGAACGGATCGATGTCCCGTCGCTCCAACGCTACGGTAAGTTCCTACGCGATACTTACGCTCCAGCAACTGCCGCTCGACGACTGCATGCTCTCTCAATCCTGTTCGATCAACTGGTCGCTGAACGTTCGCTCCAGACGAATCCATTGGTGCGTGTCAAAAAACCAGTTCCCGCACCCTACCGACGACTTGCCTTCACGTATGACGACGTCCACCGTGTCCTCGAGACGATTCGTGACGAGGCTGTCTACGCCTTTAGCTTTCTTCTCCTGCACACGGGACTGCGGTTTTCGGAAGCCCGTGACTTACAGCTCGCAGATGTCGACTTTGCGCGCGATCAGGTACTCGTCCGGAGTGGTAAAGGCGATCAATCACGTCAAGTTCCGCTGCATCATGCATTGCGTGATGTCCTGACGCGTTACATCGAGACGATCCGTCCTGATGTCCTGCCGTTGTTTTGTGAAGATAGTGGACGACCGGTCAATCCGGCAAAGTTTCGTCGTGTCTTAAAAGAAGCAAGTGAACGATGTCTCGGACGGATCCTGCGACCGCATGACATCCGGGTCACGTTCGCGACGACACTTTATCACGTGCATCAGACGGACATTCTGACGATCATGCGCTTACTCGGTCACAGCGATGTTCGGACGACCCAACACTACGTTTTACCATTGCACGATATTGCCCATACGTCAGTCAATCGCCTCAAGCGGACAGACGATTAAGAACGTCCCGGACGTGATTCGTCTGGCTACGGATATATCCTTCCGTCGTCGAGATGCTGGCGTGACCAAGCAGACGCTTTATATCGAGTAACTTCAACCCTGCCTGCTGATAGAGATAGGTCGCATAGGCGATCCGGAGCATATGCGGACGGACGTGACGCTTTAAGGACGTAAATCCGACCTCGCGAAGCGCCTTCCTTGCCGCATGTTCATTGATCATCCGTTCCGTGACGGATTGAAACAAATAGCCGGTCGTACGATTTGCTAGAAACAGAACGATCTTTTCGCAAAGGGTCTCTCCGATCGGAACGGTCCGTGTCCGCCCACCTTTGCCGTGACGAACATACAGTTCATTCTTCGCTAAATCAAAATCCTGCACCGTCAACAAACGGGCCTCCATGAAGCGGAGGCCCGTTTGGCTGAGCACCTCGAAGAAGAGGCGATAGGTTGGATCTTGAATCTGTCGAATTACGGGGATCAACTCTTCACTATCATAATAGGTCTCATCTTGAAGACGTTGATGGACGATCGGACGGATCTCGACCATCGGATTCTTTTTGATCCGTCGTCGCTCAACGAGGACATTTCCGAGCCGGTGTAAGGCATGATACCGTCGCAGGATCGTCGACGGCTTATAATGTGCTTTCATCCAGTGAAAGTAGCGTCGTAAGGACGCGACTGACCAATCGATTTGATGCAAACGCATTTGCCGAAGATCACTCCGATATGCTTTGATCGTATGAGCTGACCGCGAGCAGTCGGTCAATAAATACTGATCGAGATAGTCATAGTGGGTCATAGCTGGTTCCTCCTTTTGTAGGGACTGACATGACAGCCGATGGAGTACACGATTGATTTCTGATGAAATATCAAGAATCGCTTTCCCTAAACAATCAATGAACGAAAAACAAAAATAAGGAAAAAAGTTACAATCATATTGAATCTATGTTCTGCAGATCAGGAGAAAAAGCATACCTTTCTTTACCCTGAACGACAGCGCATTGATTCCCTCCACTAATCGATAAAGGAGCTTACATATGAATACGGATAACGACTATCTTGGCAATCCAACAGATATTCTCGTCACGACGTATGTGACGGAAGAAGACTTGCGCGACATCATCGCAACCGAATTTAAAGATTTTTGGCACCCGAAACTACGCATCACGCCACATGAGCTCGTGATTACCGGATCGACCGTCTCAAAAGAACATCGATTTGCCCATCATAAATCGTTCACCCTCACGATTGCCCCGTTTCGCATCCGTCATAACATCATCTCGTTTCATATCTATGACATCAGCCCAGCATCCCAAGAACAGACGATTTTGAATCTGCTAAAGGCAAACCCCAACTTGTCTTACAGTTATCACATGATTCATGTCCATCTTCAACCATGCGACTTCGGAAATCCGTTTTTCCATACGCTCCAGTATACGAAATTAATGGATCATAAAATCCTCGTCGGTCTTCATCTATAATCGATACGCTTTGATGTTTCCTCACCCGTCAGATGTTATTTGAAAAAAATGTATATGATTGAATGAAAAAGGGTATCTAGATTACACCTTTACCATTCGATTAAACATTCCACTCTGCCGAGGTGACTCCATCCATCATGCCAAACCATACGATGCATGCTCATACTGACTTTTTACTTGTCACGTTATCTTATCTGATTGCTGCAACATCCGCCTATATCGCAATTGAACTCTCGGGACGCGTCAAAACGGCGACCGATCGTTCGAAACATCTTTGGTTGATTGCTGGTGGATCGATTTTAGGTCTTGGTATCTGGTCGATGCATTTCGTCGCGATGCT
This sequence comes from Exiguobacterium sp. s143, assembly GCF_018618895.1. NCBI lineage: Bacteria > Bacillati > Bacillota > Bacilli > Caryophanales > Exiguobacterium > Exiguobacterium sp. s143. The sequence continues at coordinate 1,394,879 of NZ_JACSMX010000001.1, forward strand.
TGGTCACGGTACCTTGAAGGATGCGACCTACTCGTTCCCGCTCGTCTTTCTATCGGTCATCATCGCGATGACAGGATGTATCCTCGGCTTTTATCTCGTCGCCCGCCGCATGTCCCGTGAATCGTTCGTTCTTGGCGGTTTTTTGATGGGAAGTGCGATTGCCGGCATGCATTATGTCGGGATTGCTGCTTTACAGGGAATGACCCTGCAGTATCATGCTGGGTACGTCTTACTCTCGATCTTGATTGCGATTGCTGCTTCTTGGACCGCACTCTGGATCGGTTTCTTTTCGCGTTACGCAAAACAACAGATGCTGGTACAGACGAAAGTCTTCTTTGCTCTCATCATGGGCATCGCGATCTCCGGGATGCATCACGTTGGGATGCTCGGTTTAGAGTTTCAGATGATTCCATCATTCACGAGTGATCAAGTCATCGAACCAGCGATGCTGTTGACACTTGTTTCAATCGTCACGCTCTTTTTATTCATCGTCTTCTTCGCTTCCGTCTTGTTTGACCTCCAGTTACGTAAGCGTGACTTCATCCAAGCGACGATTCTTGAATCCACTGAAGATGGTGTCGTCACGACGAATCCTGATGGTCTAATCCAATATGCGAACTCGCTGTTCCATGATTTTTTCCCGGAACGTCATCCATACTTAACGGAGCATGACGTAGCTTTACGTCTTGATGTAACCGATCATACGAAACAGATGCTACACGTCGACGAACGTATCCTTGAAGTCGTCAATCATCCGCTAAAAGGAGAGAACTTGAATCAGACACTATGGTTCTTCCGCAACGTCACGGATCAAGTTTCGTCTCAGCAGCAACTCGAACACCTTGCCTTTCATGACCGGTTGACGGATTTACCGAATCGAGACAAGATCACGCTCTTCATCGAAGAACAGATTAGACAAGGAATTCCGGTATCCTGCCTTTCGCTCAGTATGGACCGTTGGCGTTCTCTGAGTGATATGCTCGGACATAAAGGTGTTGAGAGTCTATTGCTGCAGATTGCAGAACGTCTACAAGCAACGATTCACGCGCGTGATGTTCTGGCACGTCTTGATTCATCGGAATTCCTTGTTCTCCTCGTTGACGAACGCAGTCATCTGGCGACTCAAAAAGCTGAGAAGTGCTACACTGCCTTATCGCAACCATTCGATATCGATGGAACGGTCATTACGCTGACGATGCGCGCTGGGATTAGTCATTACCCAGAAGACGCAACAACAGCAGAAGAACTGATCGAGTATGCAAAACTAGCACTACATGCTTCGTTTACTGAAGCGCAAAACACGATCAAGGAATTTAAGGTCGAGAATCGAAACGATATCTTACGGACCGTCCAGATCGAAAAATTCATGACCGAGGCACTCGAAGCAGAAGCCTTCGAGCTCGTCTATCAACCAAAGATTGCAGTAGCTACGGAACGCATGACGGGTGTTGAAGTGTTAGCACGCTGGACGCACGATGAGCTTGGGTTCGTCTCACCGGCAGAATTCATTCCAATCGCTGAAAATACCGGAGCGATTCATGCCCTAGGTGACTGGGTGTTACGTACCGCCTGCCTACGCTGGGTCGCGTGGCAAGACTTGACACCGGAACCGTTTTCGATTGCTGTCAACGTCTCCCCACTTCAGTTCGCGAGTCAAAAGTTCTTACGTCGCGTCGAAAAAATTCTCGAGGAGACAGGAATGAATCCAGCATACCTCGAGCTCGAAATCACGGAGTCCGCCGCCTTATCGTATGAGACGGCTACCTATGAAAAATTAGCACGACTACAGGAACTCGGTATTCGTGTTTCCCTTGACGACTTCGGTACTGGTTACTCGTCCTTTAAACAACTTCGTTCATTACCAATTCAGTTATTGAAGATTGACCGTTCATTTATCAGTTCGTTATTTGATGGTAAGAACCAACAAGCGATTGTTCAATCGATGATCCAACTTGGTCATAACTTAGAAATGGAGGTCTTGATTGAAGGAGTAGAGACAGTTGAACAGGCAGACTGGCTTGCGCGTGAAGGTTGTGATTATTTCCAAGGCTATTATTTCAGTCGACCACTAAAAGAAGATGATTTTTTCGGATATGTAAACATGTTGCGGTCGAACGGAAGCGCCTAATTTATTAACCATGAATTCCGCAGTGAAGCTTTTTTGATAATCACCTTACCATTATAATAAGAAAAGTACCTGAATCTGTATATCCAGGTGCTTTTCTATAAGTACTGATAAATTAACCAAGCATCAACAACAATTCAATATCTTGATTCATACCTATATATAACTCATTAATTGATTTTTTGATATCTGCTTTACTAGAAAAAGAATCTTCGATAGTTTGATTTGTATTGTATGAATTCACTTGAAGATGGTTTTTTAATTCTATGAGGTAAGATCGCTGATTTTCATTGAAGTACTCCGGTTGATATCTTACATGATGTCCGATATTTTTGACTAAATCGTTCATCTCACTCAATAATTTTAGTAAGTCCGATTTTTTAATTTCTTCTTTTTTCAATGTTGAAGAAGCGAGAACGTTCTCAACCTGAGCACTTATTTTTTCGTTGTATGATTGATTTTCTGACAGAGTTGAAACATTTGCAGACAGTTTTTTTAGATTGTTCATATAACGAGTTGTTGTTTTATTTTGATCTACTTCAATTTTCTTATTCACACTTAAAGCGCTATACGGATACATATAATTAATTACTAGTGCAATAACAATAACTATGATCATAGCGATTCCTATGTATTTTTTTGTATTACTTTTCAATTTCCCCACCATCCTTTTCAGAACAACTACTATGTTATGAAAAATGTAACACGTATTAATTTGATTACAAAGCTAACCTTATTAATAAAATCATTCTTTTTTATTAATAATCTACAGCCATAGAGATAAAAAATATAGATACTAAATTGGAGTGATTCTTGGTCAACGTGAAACACTTGATATTTTGATGAATATCGCACAGTTCAATTAGTCTAGTTAACAAATGGTATCCGTATTACGTACTCAAAAACAATGGAGTATAAACTTTTCAAACTTCCTTGGAAATCCATACAAAAAGAGTGCACTTGGGTGAACAGTTCGTTTCATCCAAGTGCACTCTTTCGATTATTCTTTAATCTCTACTGTACAAATCCCGCGTATAAACCTTCTCTTCCACATCACTCAACTCTGGATGCATCCGATTCGAAATAATGATATCCGATTCTTGCTTGAACGCTTCAATGTCACGAATGACACGTGAGTTGTAGAACGTATCTTCCGTCAAGACTGGCTCAAAGACTGTCACTTCGATTCCTTTCGCCTTGATCCGTTTCATGATACCTTGGATCGATGACGCACGGAAGTTGTCCGAATCTGTCTTCATCGTTAGACGATAGACACCGACGACTTTCGGATTTTGTTTAATGATTGTATCCGCGATGTAGTCTTTCCGTGTCCGGTTAGCTTCGACGATTGCACCGATGATGTTATTCGGAACATCCTCATAGTTCGCAAGCAGCTGCTTCGTATCTTTCGGTAAGCAGTACCCACCATATCCGAACGAAGGGTTATTATAGTGATTCCCAATCCGGCTATCGAGACCAACACCTTCGATGATTTGCTTCGTATCTAAATTTCGTACTTCCGCATATGTATCAAGTTCATTGAAGAACGCGACACGCATCGCAAGATAGGTGTTCGAGAAGAGCTTGATCGCTTCTGCTTCCGTCGAGTCAGTCAATAAGACAGGAACGTCTTTCTTCACTGCTCCTTGCAGTAATAAGTCAGCGAACTGTTGCGCACGCTCTGACCGTTCACCAACGACGATACGCGATGGATAAAGGTTGTCATGTAACGCCTGTCCTTCACGCAAGAACTCTGGTGAGAAGACGATGTTCGGTGTATCAAATTTTTCTTTTAATTCTTCTGTATAACCGACGGGTACGGTCGATTTGATGACCATCGTCGCATCCGGATTAATCGCAAGTACCGTAGCGACGACGCTTTCAACTGTCCGTGTATTGAAGTAATTACGTACTGGATCATAATCCGTCGGTGTTGCAATAACGACGAATTCTGCTTCTTTATAAGCTTCGAAGTTGTCCGTCGTCGCATGAAGATTCAACTCTTTATGTTGAAGGAAGTTTTCGATTTCTGCGTCAACGATTGGTGATTTACGGTTGTTGACGAGTTCGACTCGCTCTTTAATGATGTCAATCGATGTGACTTCATTATGCTGGGCGAGTAATACGGCCATTGAAAGACCGACGTATCCAGTTCCTGCAACGGTAATTTTCATAATTTAATACCTCTTTTGCGATAAATTGTTGTTTTTATATATTTTAAAAGTAAAAAACACACTAAATAAAATCATATAAAGCAATAAATCAGAGAAAAATTGAGTTATTCTCAAATTCGAAAGTTGGAAACTTATAATAATATTTGCATAAATAAGGATAGAAAAAAGGTTATATTCATTTTTTATCATGTATTCGTACGATTGTCTGAATATAAGACCTAATAAAAACATACCAATCAATACTCCTATAAACCCGAAATTCAAATACATATTCCCAAAAGTTTCAGGAGGTAAAGAAGATTTATACAGAGTGGTGTAAGGGGCATTTGGAGCTATGTTCATTCCCTCTACTAAGCTTTTAACGTAAACCCCATCATCAACAGGCGGTTTATCAGGATAAAAACTTCTAGGAATCACAACAAAAAATAAATCCTTAAAAGTTTTTCCTAACCAAAATTCATGATTATCAAAATAATTAATAATAAACAAATAATGTCCTACATAACTAACTTCAGTAATAATTGATGTTAGATTAGATAATACTTCTTTAGAGAACCCTCCTATATCAGTTATATATCCCATAATATCTTGACTAGTTCTTAATATTGGAATTGCAATCATATAAAAAATCGCTAAAGGTGATAAAAGTAATATTTTTTTCTTTAAATTTTTTATTTTTCCTATTTTGTAATTCCAAATTATTATACAAAATATTACAAACTCTAAAGACGATTTTCTTCCTCCTAAAGTTGTTAAAATTATAAAAGTAAATAACACTAGTGAAATTAATATGATTTTTTTCAACATATTGTTTTTAAAGTTAAATGTTCCTATGTAAAAATAAACACTGATAGGTAGTAAACTGATAAATAAAGTAGAGTACCCATTACCTGTAGTAAATGCAGCTCTGTTTGCGATATTATTGAGCCAAAAAGTAAATCCACCTACAGATTGAATAAAATCGATATAAAAGATCAATCCTAATGAAAAAACTAAAATCGTAGCAGTTAAATATCGAGCTTCGCTTTCAAGATTAAAAAAGTGAAAACCTCTGTTTTTATTTATTTTTTTCATTTTTCTTTTTCTAGAGAAGTTTATACCGAGATATAAAGCAAAGACACCAAAAATCATATACAAAATATAAATAATCATAGTTGAATCTAAATCTTCTACTTTTGCATCAATTCTTGAATCAATAATGTTCTTATCAAAATAATAATTAATTATAAAGGGAACATTGTAAACAAACAAAAATAAAGTGGATAATTTTACAGGGGAAAAAATATCTTTATTTTTTTTGCTATCTACTACATACATTAAAACTAGAATTAAAGACAAAATTAAACTAAGAAAAATTATCATTTCATCATACCTTTTTTAGAGTAATACTCTAATTTCTCTACTGGAATATATCCTATATACTCTTTATCATCTTTCCAATTTTCACACTGATCGATATCTAGCTTTTTTATAATTTTCGCTGGATTACCGGCAATGATGCAATAGCCCTCTTCAAAACTTTTAGTGACTACTGCCCCAGCACCTACTATTGTATGATTACCAAGAGTTACTCCAGGTAATACAACTGCATTCATACCTATCCAACAATAGTCTCCTATTATAACTTCTGATTGTTCATGTTTGTTATAGTTATAAACACTATGATTAGCACTTACAATTCCAGAATTCTGAGCCATTATAGTGTAATTTCCAATGCTTACTTTGCCAATTCCTTGAACATAGATACCTTTATTAGCTCCTACATTACTGTTAATACCAATCGTAACATCTCCAAAAACGTGAGATGTTTTATGAACTGGCCAAAATACATTTCCTTTGAAACGAGTGAGCTTTAAAAAAATATATTGAGGTATATTCACATAAATTTTGTTATCTAATACATTGAACATATCTTTAAAAAACGGTATCTTCCTCATTATAATTTGTAGTTTTTTTTTCATTTTTTTACTAAAACCCTCCATAAAAATTCGACTATTTCTTTATTGATAGTAAAACTGTATACAATAAATAAGAGAATTACATTTATGAAAATAAAAATTAGTGAAGTTAGTGGATCATAGCTATACAGCAGTTTATAAATGATGAATATACTACCAGATATAATTAATCCAATTAAAAGTGCCTGAAGAAATTTTTTTAATGGGTATATTTCAAGGATTGAGCAATCCAAATATTTTTTTAGTTGGATATTCTGACGAATCATTAAGCTGATATTTGTAAGTAGCATAGCTAGTGCTACTCCATAAATACCAAAAATCCATCCAAAGAGTACGATTAAAATACTGTTAACAATCAAATTTATTACTGTATTCATTAAATAAACTTTGTTTTTTTCAAGTGCTAAAAAAATAGTGCTATAAATATATATTCTAGAAAGAGCACTTAATTGATACATTATAAATACCAAATATGCAGCCTCGTATTCCTCCGAAAACAGAATCGATAAAGTTTCTTTTGAGAAAAAAATTAAGGGAATTATTATCGAAAAAATAATTACTATCATTATTTCTCCAACCCTATTCCATAAAATTGTTACCTCTCTTTTATTATGTTGTAAATTTCTAATTTTTGGTATTAAAGTATTAAACACTGCGTACCCTAAAAGTGACATTATAGGGATTTCGTAAGAAGCATTTGCTAAAAAAGCAAATTCTTTTTTAGTGAAAAAAATAGAACCATATATTTTATCTATATTCATATTAACAACTGTAACTAAACTCGCTATAAATAGAGGTATTATAAAAGCAATAATTTTATTTAAATCACTTTTATTAATTTGTACTTTTAAGTCTTTTTTTACTGAAATTAAGAAAATAAAAAAATATATTAGTTTAATTAATTCTCTGATTAACAGTGCAATAAACACTTCTTTTAAATCCCAATTAAAAAAATATGTTCCTATTGCTATAGAACATATTAAAAATCCATTAGCAGAAACATTACTAGAAAATAACAATCGAATTTTATCATAAATAATGTAAAAATTATCTTGCCATAAACTTAATAAATTTAAAAGAAATACTAAAATTAATACTATCATTAAACTTAAACTATAATCTCCAATTAACAACAAAAAAATTGTATAAACGACTGGTGATACAAAAGAGATCATTGTAGTCAAAAATAAAAGTTCATTTAAGAATGCATTATTATTTTTATTCAAGAAGTACATAATAGCAGACGGTATACCGAAAGTTAAAATTGTATTCAATATTAACAAATATGTTGTTAATAATCTATATTCACCATATTCATCAATAGATAAGCCTCTTGATAAAATCATTAGCAATAATATGTTAGAGGATAGAATTATTACTTTATTAACCCCTAGAAAAATACTTTTAAGTTTCAACGAATTCATAATTCTTCCCCTAACACACATTAATATTTATTGAAAAATTTTTTTTGATAATTCTATATTTCTATTTCTTTCCGAGTTCAGTTTAACGATAAACTTCTCAATTGCTGAAATTCTTTCGTTATATTTTTCTTGATTCTCAGATAAACATAAATTTATTGACTCAACCCATTCTTTTTTATTTGTCAAATCGATATCGAATCCTATATCTAAATCTTTAAGATTTCGCCAAGGAGTTTGATCGCTAATAATTACAGGAGTTTTAGCAAGAAAAGACTCAATTATAGCGTGACCATAATTCTCACCTAGTGTTGGTAAAATAAAATAATGATAGTCTCTAATAGTATTGCTTACTTTAGAATTTTCTATATGACCTTTGTAATTAACACTCAAATTTTTATTACTTTTTAACATTTTCATTGTTTCATTAAAATACTCTTGACTCTCAATAGGTCCAAAAATATCTAAATTGACTTTACCCTTTATATTTTCAAAAATACTATTAAGGAAATGTAAATTCTTTTTTTGACTAATTCTTGAGATGAATATTAGATTAAGTTCATTCTCATTTTTTGTTATTATTTTATCGATGTTAGTGTAAGGATCAGGTAAATTAGGTGCCAAATAAATTTTCTTATTATGAAATTGATTGGTAATGTGTTTTGTTTCTAATTTATCTGTAGAATGAAATTTAAAATTAAAAGGAAGCAAATTAAAAAAACTTAGGAATATTCTTTTTTTATTCTTTTTTATATTTAATGCTCCTGGAGAAAACTCACCACGAGGCGCTATTATAATCTCCGGATTTATTCCTAATAGTAATCTACACAAATAAACTTTTACACTTAAAGGAGAAAAAAAACTATTTAAGTATATATAGTCAGGATTGACCTTATTAATCATTTTTTTTATCTCAATAATGTTTAATTTTGTTAAATCAGTGTACAGTATATTTCCCCATTCTCGATTGTAAAAAATATCAGAATCTATATTTGAATAACTGCATTCATCACCTAAATCTTTATTTTTTGTGATAATGGTAAAATTGAAGTGGTCTTTTAATGAATCAACCATGTTTTTAATAGATTTAATTGGTCCGCCAGCTTTATAACCAGGTTCAAAATACTCTGTGAAAATTAATATTTTTCTCATTAAGCCTTTCTCCATATTTCTCTATTAATAATTGAAGTATAGCTTTGGATTATTTTCACAACCTTAATTGATACGTTCTCATCTTGATAATCTACCGGAGACTTTGTGATTTCTTCATACTTTACTGAATTCGATGCGATATTTATACTATTTTCAATAGTTTCCTTGTTCAAGCCACTAATGACGATAGATCCTTTATCTAAGACTTCAGGTCTCTCAGTAGAAGTTCTAATCAAAACACCTGGAAAACTTAAAATTGATGATTCTTCTGATAACGTTCCACTATCTGATAAAACGCAATATGCATTTTTCTGTAAAGCATTGTAGTCATTAAATCCAAATGGCTTTAACTTCATAATATTTTTATTTAATTCGACGTTATTTTCCTCTATCTTTTTCCATGTTCTTGGATGAGCAGAGAAAACTATTTTTTTATCGAATTTTTTAGCAATATAATTTATAGAATCTATTAATTGATTAAAGTTTTGCTTATTGTCTATATTTTCTTCTCTATGAGCAGACAATACCATGTAGTTATTTTGTTCTAAGTTTAGTTCTGCTAATATATTACTAGAATTTATTTTGCCTTGTTGATTTTTTAAAACCTCTGCCATTGGAGAGCCAGTTACCATAATATGATCTTTTCGAATTCCTTCACTAATTAAATTACGTCGGCTATGCTCCGTGTATGTTAAGTTAATATCTGATGTATGATCCACTATTTTACGATTAATCTCTTCTGGAACATTTTGATCATAACAACGATTTCCAGCTTCCATATGGAATACAGGAATTTTTAAACGCTTAGCAGAAATTGCTGCTAGACAGCTATTCGTATCGCCTAAAATTAATAACGCATCTGGTTTTTCTTTTTTCATTACCTCATATGATTTTTCAATGATGTTACCCATGGTTTCACCCAAATGATTACCAACAACATTTAAAAAGTGATCTGGTTTTCTAAGTTCTAAATCTTCAAAAAACACTTCATTTAAGCTGTAATCCCAGTTTTGCCCAGTATGTACTAAAACTTGATTGAAAAATTCGTCACAACGTTTGATCGTTGCTGATAAACGAATAATTTCAGGTCTTGTTCCTATGATTGTCATTACTTTTAATTTAGTCATTTCATTACCTCATTCATATAAGTATCTGGTTTTTGCGTATCAAACTGCTCATTTACCCAAAACAACGTAATCATTTCAGTTGATCCAATATTCTCGATAGAATGTGTGTATCCTGGTGGAATATCCACTACTGTTACATTTTCGCCAAAGACCTCATATTCTAATACATCATTTCGCTCTATATGTCGAAAGCGAATCATTCCTCTACCTTGAATGACGATAAATTTCTCAACTTTCGTATGATGATAGTGATTTCCACGAGTAATCCCTGGCTTAGTGGTCGAAACAAACATTTGTCCCATATGCGGTGATTTGATTAATTCGCTTAGCCAACCACGATTATCTTCATGCTTCGTCAAAGAATATGAAAACTTTGATTCTTTTAGATAAGATAGATATGTTGTATATAGTTTTTTAACGAAAAAATCACTATAATCCGGAAGTTGTAAATTATCTCGCATAGCTTTAAAGCTTTGTAATAAATCAACTATTTCCTGAAGCGTTTTTGTGTATGTGAAAGTCACATCAGCAAAAATCGCTTGAGGTTTTTTTACTTCTAAATCATTAAATAACACGTTTATTATTGCTTCTATAACGTCATCAATATAAGCGAGTGTCACTTTGATTGAAGGGTCGTGTACATTGATTTCTAAATCATTTGCAATGTTGTTGCAAAATGTGGCAACTGCTGAGTTGTAGTTCGGTCGACACCACTTACCAAACACATTGGGCAATCGAAAAATATAGGAATTGGCTTTAGCATCTTGACTATATTGAATGACCGCTTTTTCAGCCGCATATTTACTTCGACCGTAAGCATTATCTAAATCAGCTTGAATTGATGAGGACAAAACAATCGAAGGTTTTTGTTCAGATTGAAGAGCATACTCAACTAATTGACTCGTCAATTCTTGATTGCCTTCAGTAAATTCCTTCTCGTTAACGGGACGATTAACGCCTGCTAGATGAACAATCTTATCTGCTTGATTGACAAGTGCTTTCAAATCATTCATTGTCTCATTTCGAGTAAATGACAGCACTTCTATTTCTTGATTTTCTTTTAAATGAGCGACTAAATTTCTACCGATAAATCCATTTGCACCAGTTACGAGTACTTTCATTTTCAAACTCCTCACATTAACTCAATAATGCTATCTGTTTTGACTGTTTCTTGCTTCCATTGACGTAATTCATGTTGGATATATGGTAACTCCATCAACATCTCTTTTACTTGATCTACAGTGACACGATTCGTATTATCAGAATTATATTCTAAATGATCTCGAACCATTTCATTTCCTTCTGTAAAGAACTTTTCATAGTTTAGATCGCGAGTGTCAGCTGGAATTCGATAATACTCACCATGGTCTTCTGCTTTTACGAACTCTTCTTTCGTTAATAACGTTTCGTATGATTTTTCTCCGTGACGAGGTCCAATGATTTTAAATTCGGCTGTTGAATTAAAAAGCTCTTTTAATGCAGTAGCTAATTCGAAAATAGTGCAGGCAGGTGCTTTCTGAACGAATATATCTCCTTGCTTTGCATTGTTGAAAGCGTATAAAACAAGATCAACTGATTCTTCTAAAGACATTAAATAACGCGTCATACTTGGATCTGTAATCGTTAAATCTTTTCCTGCTTTCATTAAGTCTACAAAAAGTGGAATGACAGATCCACGTGATGCCATTACATTTCCGTACCGTGTAGAACAAAAAACTGTTTCGTCTTCAGATACATTTCGTGAAGCTGCGACCATACACTTCTCTGCCATTGCTTTTGAAATCCCCATAGCATTAACTGGATATACTGCTTTATCTGTACTTAGTAAAACAACTCGTTCTACTCCATGATATTTAGCGGCACGAAATACATTGTCCGATCCTTGAACATTTGTTTTAATTGCTTCCATTGGATAAAATTCACATGAAGGCACTTGTTTTAGTGCTGCTGCATGAAAAACATAATTAACACCCTTCATTGCATCTTCGACACTATTGTAGTCACGTACATCACCAATATAAAATTTTACTTTTTCATTGTTAATTAATTTTCTCATATCATCTTGTTTTTTTTCATCACGGCTAAAAACTCGAATCTCTTTGATATCTGTATCAATGAAACGCTTTAGAACTTGATGTCCAAATGAGCCTGTTCCACCTGTAATAAGCAATACTTTATCTTTAAACATTATATTTACCCCATTCTAAATAGTTTTTTCAAGTTCTCGATCCATTTGGTCTAGTAACATGTCTTTATGAAAATGCTTTTGATAGTATTTTTTTGAAGATATGCTCATTTCATTCAAATCTTGTTTAGATAAATTAGCAAACGAATGTATATTATGTACAAAGCCTTCAATATCTCCCGATGAACTACTCATCCCTGCTTCAGATTCTTCAATAATTTTTGCACTTTCACCATTTACAGACCCAATTATCGGCATTCCACATGCCATATATGATTGTAACTTCGCTGGAATAGTCATTGAAAATAACTTATCGTTTGCCAATGTGAGTAATGCTATATCATGTTTACTCAAAATCATAGGAATTTGTTCAGCTGGTTGTCGATCAATAAAAGTAAAGTACTCCTCTACTTTTTGATTAATAATTAACTTTTTTAGTTCACTTTTATATCTTCCGTCCCCAACTAGAGTAAATACTATTTTTTTAGGTAAGTTCATATCTTTTAATTTAGCTGCTACCAATGGTAATATTTCTAATCCTTGAGCAGTACCAATATTTCCAGTGAAAATAATTGATAATTTTTCTGCTATTTTATTATCAGATTTATTGCTAATTTCTTGATAAAAATCCTCTGCATACTGTGGCCAAAATTGTATTTTATCTCTTGGTACTCCACGATTTTCGATAGCGTTTATAAAACTATTTGAAGTTGTTAATATTTTTGTTGAATGCTTATATATATAATCAACCATTTTCCCTATTGATTGAATAATGAGCGGATTTTTAATCCCAGTTACAATTTCCACGTTTTCCGGCCATAGATCTTGAACGTATAAGAGACATGGAATATTTTTTCTTTGCGCAAACCAGACTCCAGGCAATGCCTGTGTCATTGGAGATACTTCAAAAATGAATACGTGTGTCGGTTTCACTTTGGAAAAAAGGGACCAAATTCCTCCACTTATAACGAAAGACAAGTAATTTAAAACTAATCGAATCGAGGAATTACCTCTCGCAATAATTGGTAAACGTATAATGTTAATTCCTTCATACACTTCATTTCTTTTCTTGAAAAATCCGTACCCTTTGAAGAATTTACCTTGAGGATAATTTGGAATTCCTGTTACTACTGTTACCTTATATCCTTTAGAAACCCACTGCTTGCAGATATCATTGATCCGAAAATTTTCCGGAAAAAAATACTGACTAATTACTAAAATATGCTTATTTTTTTTCATACTTTATCCCTTCGGTTATAAAAATACTTTCATGAAAATCATATATACAATAATCCGTATTTCCATTTAGTCGAGATAGTTCTTGATCATAGATGAATGTACCAAATAATTTGTTTGCTACTTCAAACCTTTTAATCATGAGCTTTATAAATAGTTGAAAACCAGGAATTAGGAACACTTTTTTATTCTTACTTTTAGCTATCACTTGAACCATTTCTGACGTATTTACATATGAGTTATTCTGTGGAAAAAACAATCCTTCCGATTGACTCTCAATAATTTGATATAAAAACATCGATAAATTGTCTACGAACAACATACTCCGTTTGTTAATAAAATGAGGAAATAAAGGTGTAATACTTGCTAAACGAGATAGTCGACTATAATTACCTTTAGATCCTTCACCATAAATCATTGGCGGTCTAATGACTGCTACTTTAAATTCGTTATTTTTAAGAGTATTTAACAAACTTTCTGCCTGTAGTTTACTGTCTCCATAAAAAGTAGCTGGGTTCGGAACTGTATGCTTGTCAATTATCGTTTCCCTTGAATCGGCGTCTCCGTAGACAATAATGCTACTCATAAAAATGAATTGCTTTACACCATATTTTTTGGCATGTGTCGCTACTTCAAAAGTTAAATCACGATTTATTCGATAATATAAATCCTTATTACTAGCATGTCTTGAGGAATGAGCTATACCAGCTAAATGAAGCACTGAATCGTACATAGAAAAATCTTTAGTTCTCCATTCATCATTTCGAACACTTAAAAATTCTACAGAAATTTGATTTGGAAAATTAGCTAAAACCCAGTTACTGAATTGATTTCCTATATATCCATTTTCACCAGTAATCAATATATTTTTCATCAACTTACTCCTTTGTACTGGCAACTTCTTTTTTAGAAACGGCACCCGTTCCACCTTCAACTACTCCATCACTTTTCAATACGCTAAAGATTGTAGCAATGAAGCAATGTGAGTCCATTAAAATCCCCATACGTTGAACATATTCACCGTCAAGTTTTGCTTTTACTTCAATCGGTAATTCATCACGACCATTGATTTGAGCCCATCCTGTTAAACCCGGTAATGTATCGTTCGCTTTGTATTTATCGCGCTCATCAATCAAATCATATTGATTCCATAACGCAGGACGCGGTCCGACAAAGCTCATCTCACCCTTTAAGATGTTAAACAGTTGTGGTAGTTCATCTAAACTTGTTTTTCGTAAGAACTTCCCGACACGCGTAATATAAACATCCGGATCAGCAAGCAAATGAGTCGGTGTATCTTGTGGTGTTTCAATATACATGGTCCGGAACTTCAAAATGTTGAAATGACTTTTCTTCAACCCAACTCGTTTTTGTTTGAAGAAGACAGGTCCTCTTGATTCAATCTTTATCGCTCCCATGATGCATAAAAACACTGGTATCAATACGATACATGCCACAAGTGCTAGGATGAATCCTAACAACCGTTTCACTTTCATATAACTCATTTGCTTTAGCTCCTTATGTTCATACTAATTTTTGTTGTTTCATCGCAACGTCATTGGCGATATCCAGTAACGTATTGCGTAACTGCAATGGATTTAGTTGATGATTTTCTACCATCAGTAATATTTCTTCGATTGGTTCAGCTTGTTTCGTTCGACCGACGAAAATTTTCGGATAAATCGCTTCTGGATCGACTTCTCCATCTTTTAGTAATTCTTCATACATCTTTTCTCCAGGTCGGATTCCTGAGAAGACAATTGGCATCTCGTCTTCCGTAAAACCACTTAACTCAATCATATTTTTTGCAAGATCAACGATTTTGACTGGTTCGCCCATATCAAGGACGAATACCTCTCCACCGTCAGCTAGAATACCGGCTTGAATGACCAATCGACTCGCTTCTGGAATCGTCATGAAGAATCGTGTCATTTCTGGATGAGTCACCGTAACAGGTCCACCGGCTTCAATTTGCGACTTAAAGAGTGGAATGACAGACCCTCGACTACCAAGGACGTTACCGAAACGAACGACAGCGAACTTCGTCTGACTTCGTTTCCCCAAATCCTGAATGATCATCTCGGCAATTCGTTTCGTCGAACCCATGACGTTCGTCGGATTGACCGCTTTATCCGTTGAAATCATGACGAATCGTTCGACCTGATGACGGTCGGCTACTTCTGCGACGTTCTTCGTTCCATAGACATTATTTTTAACTGACTCATACGGATTTGCTTCCATTAAAGGCACGTGTTTATGAGCCGCTGCATGGAAGACGACATCCGGTCGATGTTGTGCAAACACTTCATCTAAACGCATCTGGTCTTGCACATCGGCAATGATTGGCACTAGATTGATTGCTGTCTGTAAACTACGAAGTTCCCGTTCAATCAAATAGATGCTGTTCTCACCATGACCGAGTAATACTAACGTCGTCGGATTGAATTGAATGATTTGGCGACAAATTTCTGATCCAATCGATCCACCGGCTCCTGTAACAAGGACCGTCCGTCCTTCAATCTCACTTCGAATCCCCGAGATGTTCAGTTCAACCGGTTCGCGTCCGAGTAAGTCTTCAATCGATACATCGCGAATCGCGTTGACCGAGACTTTCCCCGTCACAAGTTCTTCAATCATCGGTAAGGTTTGAACGTTCTTACACAGTGTCTTTGCCTCGGTGATCAGTTCGATCCGCCGTTGCTGTGACAACGATGGAATCGCTAAGACGATGGCTTCAATTTTATGTCGCTCGATGACTGCTTTTAAGTCCTCCGTCGTTCCTGCAACTTCGATTCCTTGAATCACGAAATGCATGTTTTTTGGATCATCATCGACAAAAGCAACCGGCTTTAATTCATGGAATGGTGATGCATAGAGTTGACGAACCAATGCCCGTCCTGCACGTCCTGCCCCGATGACCAACGTCCGCTTTCGCGACTTGATCATACGACGAGGTAAGGCATACTTCCGCCAATGTTGACCGATCCCAAGGAGACGTAAGCCTACTCGGATTGCTCCAAGTAGCAGTAAAGAAATACAAAAACTTAATAGCGTGATGCGTTCTAAGACTTGTCCGAAGAATAGAACTTGATACACTATTAAGCCGATTGAGCTGAGTCCCAGGGACAATGATAATGTCATTGCTTCCTGTACACTCGCATATTTCCAGTTAACACGGTACAGTTTCATGAGAAACGCGACAGTGATGAAGAGTAGGGCAAATACCGTCGCTGACTGAATTACATCACGACTGTCGATCAATAAAAATAATTCCTTTGGATACAAGAAAAAATATGTAAAGCTCATCGCCACCATCAATGCACAGGCATCCATACATGCCAGTAAAATCGTCCGGTAATAATAATACTTCTTCACGAACATTCACTCCTTTCAACTAATATTTGACATACTGATTTTCAGACAAGCGATTGTGATTTGTGTGCCTGTAACAACTCTTCCATCATCGCTGCTACGTCTTCCCCTAAATCTTCACGGTTCAAGGCAAATTCGAGTGTTGTTCGAATGAATCCTAATTTTTCACCAACATCATACCGTTTACCATCAAATTCGTAGGCAAAGACCCGCTGCATTTCATTGAGTCGTGTAATCGCGTCCGTCAATTGAATTTCGCCACCGGATCCGATTTGTTGTGTTTCAAGATATTTAAAGATTTCTGGCGTGAGTAGATAACGCCCTAAAATCGCTAAGTTCGATGGGGCTGTTCCTGGTGCTGGCTTTTCGACGAAAGATTTTACCTTATGTAATTGCTCTGAGATGCTCGTACTTGGATCAACGATTCCGTAACGATGTGTATCTTTTTCTGGAACAGGTTGCACACCAATGATCGAACTATTCGTGATTTCATATTGTTCGATTAACTGTCGCGTACAAGGCACTTCAGCCTGAACGATATCATCACCAAGCATGACGACGAATGGTTCATTACCAACGAATGCTTTCGCTTGAAGAATCGCATCCCCAAGACCTTTTGGTTTTGATTGACGAATGAAATGAATGTTAATCTTCGTTGTCTCTTCGACTAAGTAAAGTAATTCTGATTTATTTTTCGAAATCAGGTTCGCTTCTAGCTCCGGTACGGAATCAAAGTGATCTTCGATCGCGCGTTTCCCTTTACCAGTAATAATCAAGATGTCTTCGATTCCTGATTCGATCGCCTCTTCAATGATGTATTGAATCGTTGGTTTATCAACGATCGGTAACATTTCCTTTGGCATCGCTTTTGTCGCCGGTAAAAAACGTGTTCCGAGCCCTGCTGCTGGAATGACTGCTTTTTTAACTCGCATCATCTAGTTCACTCCTCATTCCAAATTCTAATTGGAAATTTATATTATCAATCCCATTCTTTATGTAAAATACAATAACACAGGAAACATGTCATTTTCCATAAAGTTTTCCATAATTTAATAATGTAAGCGTTAACATAGAAAAAAGAGAGTGCCAATTCACTCTCTTTCCCTTACCTTGACAAAAAATGTTACACCCACTGTCCTTTCCAATTCTTCTCGACAGGACTCGGGGGATTGATTGTCACGAGTTGGTTCAAGAGAACGGCTTCATTGTTTTCATAAATCTCATCGATCAACCAATCTTCGAATGTTTTCTCAAGCATCCGTTCGCATTGCTTCCAGTAGAATGGACGTTTCTCGAGGTGATGCGCATCACTTGCCACAAGATGGGCTAGCCCATTCTCAAGCAAGGCAATCGCAAATCGCTGAACATCCTTTCCGTACTTCCCGATCAAACTGGCACACGTCACCTGACTGATCGCACCGTTTGAAATCAATTCAAAAAGTAACGATGGATTTTGAATGATTGCTTTATTCTTTTCTGGATGGGCAACGACCGGGATATAACCATCGGAAATTAATTCTGCAAAGACTTGGCGCGCATACGATGGAATTCCGCTTGATGGAAACTCGATCAAAATATAGCGTGAATCGTTCAGCGTCAGCGCTTGTCCTGCTTCTAACGCTTCCATCAACTCACCGATCAACCGGATCTCATGACCTGGATAGACGGTTAACGGAATATCACGTTGTTTCAACAAGACATTGAACTCATCGACCGTCAACTGGACATCGACATCTTCTGTTTCGAATTGTGGATGATAGAGGTGTGGAGTCGCGATGATCCGCGACACCCCCTCTGCGACGGCTTGTTCAGCTAACTGCAAGGCATGTTCGACACTGGCCGGACCGTCATCGACGAGCGGCAAGATATGACAGTGGATATCAACCATATAGATGTCCCTCACTCATAGGAATAGTAGTATTGGTATGCTGAATCATCCGTCAGTTCACGACGGTTCAAGACGACACCGAGAATTTTCGCTTCGGCCAGTTCAAGCTGTTCTTTCGCTTTTAACACTCGTTGACGATCAGATGTCGTACAACCGACGACAAGGACAACACCATCCGTTAGTTTCGAAGTAATCCGACTATCGGCGACTTGTAGTAATGGCGGTGCGTCAAAGATGATGATGTCGAATTCTTCACGTAGTTGTTCCGTTAGATGCTCCATCGCACGTGACGACAAGAGCTCCGCTGGATTCGGCGGAATCGGACCGGCTGTCAAAATTGATAGGTTATCGACTTTCGTTGGTAAGATTGCCTTTTCTTTTTCCGCTTGGCGAGTTAAAAGACTCGAAAGTCCAAGACCATTCGCAACACGGAACGTATAATGAACCGTTGGGCGACGCATATCTGTATCGATAATCAATACTTTTTTCCCTTGTTGCGCGTAAGCGACGGCCAAGTTTGATGACGTCGTTGATTTTCCTTCACCTTGTGTTGCGGAGGTGACAAGAATTGCTTGAATCTCACGATCGACAGCCATGAATTCAATGTTCGTCCGGATCGTTCGATACTGCTCAGCAACAGGTGACTTCGGTTGCGTGACCGTAATCAGTTTCCGTGCATCTTTGTTCATTTTGCTCTTCTTAGCCATATTGTTTGACCGCCTCTCGTTTTGCTGCTTTTGACGATGACTTGAATACTTTACTGTCGATATCCGGGATACTACCGAGTACCGGGAGATCAAGAATTTGTTGGACCTGATCTTCTGTCCGGATGCGACGATCGAGTACTTCACGTAAGAAAGCAAGACCGACACCGAGTAAGAATCCAACGACTGCTGCTATTACTGTGTTCAAAATAATATTGGGACTGACAGGTGACGTTGGGATACCTGATGTCGACAAGACCGTAACGTTATCAACACTCATTAATTCTTGAACGTCTGAACTAAAGACTTCAGCAATCGAGTTCGCCAAGTTGGATGCTAATGCTGCATCGGTACTTTGGACCGAAACGTTAATGACCTGAGAGTTTTGCTCACTTTCGACCGTGACCATGTTGTTCAAAGCATTCATATTCGTTGGTGCGTTCGGAACTTCCTTTTGAACCTGTTCTAAAATCGCCGGGCTCTTGATGATGACCCGATATGTATTAACCAATGTGACAGACGACTGGACAGACTGTGCATCAATGACTTCATTGTCTTGTTTCTTCGGTGTGACGAGAATTTGCGTCCCTGCTTGATACGTCGGTTTAATCAAAAAGCTACTGACGGCAAATGAGATGAGGGCGGCGACAATCGTCAACGCCAAGATGCGCCAGAACGATTTACGTAAAATCGAAAATAATTCCTGCAAGCTAATCGTTTCATTCATGGTCTAATTATTCTCCTTTATTTGTCTAATTCAGTGACTTTCCTACATCAACTAGGACTCAGTATAACAAATATTTGGGAAATGGTTGATGTTTTTTTAGGAAATGACATACGTTTATTGAAAAACATTGCGTATAATAAAAGATGAATTGTTACTTTTTACATTCATTTCCGTATCTCGACATAGGAGGAATTTCTTTATGCATCGCTCGTTACAAGCGCTACAATTCTATACATCTCACTCGAAGGAAGATATCGCACGACTTCATGAACGGATTCGTTCGAGTCTTGCTTCGACGGAATCCTTGACGGATACGATGATCCGAATTACCGGTCAACCGCCACTGATTCCTTATGACGAAGATACCGTCACGGTCGACGAATGGAATGCATTTCTCGCCGGAAAACATCATGCGACATTAGCTGACTTTTACGGTACATTAGTCGCTCGTCCAATCTTGGACGAAGATGGTCCACTCCCGGACGAGGCAGAAGAACCACTTCCGACTCTTTCACGGAGTCAACGCGAACCGGAACCAAAACGACGTAAAAAAGAGAAAGAAATCAAGCATGCTGGAGCAAAACGACCGTTACCTTGGGGCTGGATCGCGCTGTTGATTCTTTGTTTCTTACTTGGAGCCGGTGGAACTTACGTCTACTCGACATACTTCGTAGGATCTGCAGATACGACACCAAAGGCTACTGTCGAAAAACCGGTCACAGTTGAAAAAACGAAGGAAAAGAAACCAACAGCACCAGAAGAGACTGCCGCTGTTGATGATGTCCTATACGTCAAAACACGTTCGAGCAACATCTATCGGGAAGAGTCGATGACGACATTGCTGTACGAAGCCGATTTCGGTGACGGATATCGCATCGTCAAGAAAAATGACGGCGTGACTGAAATCGAATTGTCGGATGATTTAACGGGGTATATTAAAACGTCCGATACAACAAAACAGCTTGAAGGTGAACCACTTGCTGATGAAACGCTTTTGACGTGGGTCAACGATCAGCTCGATACGAGTTTTGTTACCGGGACCCTCATTGACCTTATCGGCAAAAGTAGTGAAGAACTGAATAGTCTTTATGGACCAGCCGATCGGACTTTCAATGATGAATTGCATGACTACCTGTTTTACGGAAATCACTTTTTTGTCTTGAAGGACAACAAGGTCATCGCCATTGACTGGACGGAGACGACTATTACGAATGAGCAATTAGCCTCACTCGCCCCACTTCAACTAGAAACGGAATCGACAGGACTCGTCACGAGTAACTCGTATCGTCTCCAACGTTTTGCAAAAGACGGAACGATCAGTCGGATTCGTCTAGCGGAACAATCGTTCTAAACGAAAAGCACCGAATCCGTGAGATTCGGTGCTTTTGTTCATTCCATATCGAGTGAATAGCGTAATGCCGTTTGTGTCTCTTTTAATGAATCTTCTGTCGGGTGCCAGTAATAAATTCCGTCGCCTTCTTTTCCACCCGTTCCTTCGAGTTTCAAATTCTTCTGGTTACGGAAGGCATCCATGTAATCAAATGCTAAAGTACGCATCGGTTTAAATGAAACGTTCGTTTGTGCGTTCTTCCCGACGACATCCATGATTGCATTAAAATTACTGACTGATACATCGGATGATAATTTGTTTGCGACTTGGGCGATGACTTCCCGTTGACGCATTTGTCGACCAAAGTCTCCACGTGGATCTTCATAACGCATGCGTGTGAATTTCAATGCTGATTTTCCATCTAAGTTAACTTTACCGACCGGGAAGTGTGTCCCACTGACCGTAAAGTCGATGTCGTTATTGACCGTCACCCCACCGACTGCATCAACTAGGGACGTGAACCCTTCCATGTTGATTTCTGCATAGTAATTGATTGGGATATTAAGAAACTTTTCGACTGTCTTGATTGCCATCTCCGGTCCACCGAATGAATACGCATGGTTGATCTTATCATTTGTTCCTTTTCCGACGATATCAACCTTCGTGTCCCGAGGAATACTGATCAATCGACTTTCGTTTCGTGTCGGGTTCAATGTCATGACCATGATTGAGTCACTGCGTCCGCGCTCTCCTGGACGTTGATCGACACCAAGTAACAGAACCGAAACCGGCTTTTGCTCTTCGACGACTTTGTCTCCCGTATTCTTGACGGGGGATTGAATTTTTTTGACCGTTTGGTCGACTTGATAATATGTATAGCCGATGAATCCGCCGACACCGACGACGAGGACAAGTGCAATCAATAGCATGATTTTCAGTGGTGTCCAGCGTTTTTTCACCTTACGTCTTTTTTTGACTCGTTCCAACTGCGTCCATTCCCTTCTGTGTTTTGCTTCTCGTTAGTATCGGTCATCCATGAAAAAACTTACAGTCCGAGTATAACGAAATTTGAGAGCGATTTGTCAAAAACGGGAAAAGATGAAAAAAAGAGCCTATCGTTCAGATAAGCTCTTTCGTTCATTAGAGTGATGTTTGACTTTCTACCGTATATGTTTTTTTCTCATAGTCATAGTTCATAATGACGAGTTTACGTTGTGTTGTCGAAGTCGGGAATACGTATGTTTTAGAGAGTGCCTTGATTCCGAGTCCATAGTCTAGTTCTTGTTTCGTTTGAATCGATGTCCAGTCAATCGAGTCTACTCCTGTCCACTCGCCAAGACCTGAACCAGATAATACTGCATCCAATTGTTTCTCCGTCATACCCGTCTTGATTTTCTTTCCTTTGAGCAGTTTCATCTTACTTTCACGAGCACCTGAGTAACTATCAACACGAAACAGATCTAGTGATTTTCCTGTCAAACGATAGACTGAACTATTTTTTTTCGTCATGAACTGAAACACAGATATGTTCGTAAAGTTCTTTTCATCAGAGAACGTGTATGCCGTTGTTTTTTGACCTTGTGATACGGTCGTGAATTCCGCCTTTTTCTTTAGTACCGTCGAACCACTTTTTTTCGTCAGTTGTTTCTTATAATCTTTCCCATAGATGACTTTTGCTGCTTGCTCGATTGTCATCCCCGCTTTTAATGCGGTGTAACGATCGGTTACTTTCGTTTCGTCTTTCGTCGCAGCCGATGCCGCTCCTCCGAATAAAGTCGTTCCTGCGAGTACTGTTGCTACTGCAACTTTCGTAAATGTCATTTTCATGTTCCTATCTCCTTTTTAGAATGTCTCGTGATTTTCAATAACGTAGGCTTTCTTTTTCGTGTCATAACTCATCTCAACGTAAACACGTGATTTCGTCGATTTTTGGAAGACATACAATTTTCCTTTAAACGCTTCAATCTCATAGTCTTTGATTTCTTTCGCACCGAAGACGCTTCGTGCATCTTCCTCAAGCAATCCAGCCCATTCCCCAAGACCAGACCCCGAGAGCACACCATCGAGTTGTTTCTCCGTCATTCCCGTCTTGATTTTAGCGCCCGCGTTTAACTTCCGTGTACTCTCTCGGTATTCGGAATATGTATTCCGTCCCATTTCGACTTGTTTCGAAATAAGACGATACACGGAATCGTTCTTTTTCGTCATGAAACCGAGCGACATCAAAGTCGGAGGAATCTTTGCCTTCCGATCATAGATTTCGTAATAAATTTCTTTACGCTTATCTTCAACGTCCTTAAACTCTTCTTTCGTCTTCAATACTTGTGAACCGCTTTTCGTCGTTAATTGTTTTTTGTAGTCTTTGCCGTATAAGACTTTTGCGACCTGCTCCATCGTCATACCCGCTTTGAGTGCTGTGTATTGATTTGTCGCTGTTGTCTCGACTTTCGTCGCCGCCGATGCCGTTCCACTAAAGAGTGTTGATCCCGCGATGATTGTTGCCACTGTGATTTTCATGAAGGTCGTGTTCATACTCTACTCTCCTTTTTAGTACTGACTATGATCTTCGACACGATACGCTTTCTTTTTCGTGTCATAGATGAAAAAGATGTATTGCCATTTATGTGTTGCTGTCGGAAAAACGTATGATTTCGTATGAATGATCGTTGCTTTCCCTGCTTTGACTTCTTTTTTTCGAAGAACGGATGTCGTATCGACGTGACCGAGTGTCCCGAATGCTCCGAGCCCTTTCCCCGTCAGTAATCGATCAACTTGTTGCTCCGTCATCCCGTTCTTGATTTTCGCACCTTTGATCAGTTTACGATCGCTCGTCCGGAATCCGGCTGCCGTGTCACGTTTGAACTCCATTTGTTTCATCGTCAGCCGATACTTCGTTCCGCCCGTCTCCGTCATGAACATCAGGACACCGATCGCTGACGGGAATTCCACTTTTCGATTCACAAGATCATAGAGAAGGACGTTCCGATCCCATTCCTCCATCTCAATTTCTGTGTTCAATCGTAAGACTTGTGAACCGTTTTTCATCTTCAGTTGTTTTTTATACGTCTTGCCATAGAGGACTTTGGCGACTTGTTCCACCGTCATCCCGGGCTTTAAAGCACGATATTGTTTCGTGGCGATCGTCTCAGCCTTCGTTGCAGCACCCGCCGTTACTGGATGTAAAGAAACTATTGCGACAAGTACCATGAGAAGCCATCGTTTTACGTTCCACTTCTGCATCCATTTCACTCACTTTCTGTTGCACGTGCTTTAGTTTTTTGTCTTAATCGTCCGAATATCACTGACCTGGTAGGTTCTTTTTTGTTCGCTATACGTCAGTTCGACATGTTTCCACTTGTTCGTCGTCGATCTAAAGACATATTCTTTGATCCGAGACACTTCAGCAAATCCTCTTTTTTGTTCGTCCAGCGTATAAGCAGACGCTGTATCCATATGACCGAGCATCGTCCAGTTACCAAGACCTTTCCCCGTCAATTTCGCATCCAGCTCTTTTTCCGTCATCCCGTTCTGGAGTACGGCACCTTTGACGAGCGTCCGTGTGCTTTCACGATATCCTGTCTTCGTCTTCCGTTCGATGAACAAGGCTTTCGTCACCAAGCGATACTTCGCACTCTTCTCTTTCGTCATGAATTGTAAGACCAGTTCAGTCGGGAGATGGGGTGTTGCCGAATCGGAGAGGACATGGATCAATTGTTTATGTCCTTCTTCGTCTCCTTCGAAGTTGATTGGAAGTTTAAGAACAGTCGATCCGTTTCTTTTCTTCAGGTGTTTCTGATACGACTTGCCATACAGGACTTGCGCGACTTGTTCCATCGTCATTCCATTTTTCAAGCCTTTGTACTGTGACGTCGCAAGCGTTTCTGCTTTTGTTGCTGCGGATACTGTTCCTGGAACAAACAGACCAAGCAACAGTACTAAACAGAGTGACCCTATCATGATGCGTTTCATATCTGTTTCCTACTCTCCTCGATGACTCCATGAATCATCCTTATTCATTTTTCGTATTTCAATGAAATCCCGATTTCTGTATCCACCTCATATCGCTTTTTCTGCTTGTTATAGGACAAGGTGACGACCTGCATCTTTTTCGAATGTGGTCGATGGAATTGATAGATTTTGTAGCGCCCCGTTTTCATCGGACTTTCTTTGAAAACGGACGAAACGTTCCAACTAAAATACATTGACACCTGTCCAAGCTTTTTGCCGGACACCAGTTGGTCGAGTTGTTTCTCCGTCATCCCGTGGCGTAATGACGCTGACTTCATGAGTGTCCGGCTATTTTCATACAACCCGTTTTCCGTATCGGCTTGATAGTACAGCGCTTTTTGTGTCAGATAATATGTCTTCTGGTGCTGTTTCGTACTAAATTCAAGAAGCGTTGTCGTTGGAAGGTTTTTAGAGGGGCGATCAAGTACGTATCCGAGGGACCGATACCCTTGTTCGTTATCGGTCGTTCCCGGTTTTTTCGTAAAGACGACGCTACCATTTTGTTTCTTGATGTATTTCCGGTACTCTTTTCCGTATAACGTCTTTGCGACTTCCGTTAGCGTCATACCGAACTTAAGTGCTTTGTACTCTTGTTTGATCTGTAGTGCTTCTTTGGATGCTGCCGATGCTGTAGTTGGAGCAAAAATTGACATCACTATGATTACGAAAACCATCAGTTTTGCTAGTACTTTCATTTCTATTTTCCCCTTCTAATTGTTCCTTCATGATGACTGTTAGACATGATTGTCTGCTTATTTTGTTTTAGGAGCTTCAATCGGAATGAGTCTATAGTTGTTGACCTTATATTGCTTCTGCTGATCATCAAACTTCATCGTCATATCGATTTGCTTCTTTGGATTAGAGCTTTGGAAGATATAAATCTTGATCCGTCCCTTATACTTATACGCTTTCCGTTCCTGTTTCGTCTGGACGGATGTAAAGTCCCATGACCAGCGCATTCCAACCTGACCTAATCCTTTTCCTGACAACAGTGCGTCGAGCTCTTCTTCTGTCTCATCTCCCTGAACATACGTCACATGCTTCAGTGTCCGCGTGCTCTCCCGAAGTCCCGTATTCGTATCCGCTAAAAATTGAATCGCTTTTTGAGCGAGATAATACGTTTTTCCATTTTTCTTCGTATAGAACTCAAGTGTCGTCCGACTCGGAAGGGTCTTCGACTGATCCACGAATGAATACGACCGGGACCGATATCCTTTATCCTGCTTCGCCCAATTCGCTTTTTGTTTCAAGACCGTTGCACCATTCTTTTGTGTTAGATGTTCCTTGTATGATGAACCGTAGACGACTTTTGCGATTTGCGTCAGTGTCAGTCCGAACTTCAACTTCCGATAATCGTTTAATGTTTGCTGTTCTTCTTTTGACGCTGCCTGTCCTTCGAGTGTCCCGCTTATACAGAGGACACCAATCAGAAAGACACATAAGATACGTTTCATCGTTTAACCTACTTTCCTTATTTCACGAGTTGGACGGCACGATCGGCATTCAAGCGACCATACCCGTACGTCGTGTCACGGCCTTTTTTGCCGAGGTCCTTCGCTGACTTACGAAGAATCGATTCGACGTCCATCACTTTGATACTTGGCTTTAAGCTATAGAGGACACTCGCGACGCCGGCGACATGCGGTGTCGCCATCGATGTGCCACTCCAAAAGATCGATTCGCCGTCTTGTAAATAACTCGCGATATCTTGCCCTGGTGCGACGAGATCGAGTCCTTCGCCGTAGTTCGAGAACGACGCTCGTTTATCGAATCGGTTCGTCGCCCCGACTGAGAACGCATATTTCGAGCGTGCCGGATAGGACAGTTTCGACGCGCCTTCATTGCCGGTTGCTGCTGCAACGAAGATTCCTTTCTTGCGTGCTTCCGCTAGCGCATCTTCAATCGCTAAGGAAACACCGCCACCACCAAGACTCAAGTTGATGACTTTTGCTTTTTGTTTTACAGCGAACAGAATACCTTTAGCGATATTCGAGTTCGACGCATAGTTATTGCGCGAGATGACCTTGATCGGAATGATGCTTACTCGATCGTTGATCCCCGTCATCCCATACCCATTGTTTGATGTTGCAGCAATGACACCGGCAACGTGTGTTCCGTGCCCGTGATCATCGTAAGCAAGTTGACGTTTATGAACAAAATCATATCCGAGATCCATCCGGACGCGTCCGGCGAAATCCGCATAGGTCGGATTGATCCCCGTATCGACGACTGCCACACGAACGGTTGAACGTGACTTGTTGGCAATCCGCTTGACCATCGCGTGATAACCGATGTCCGCTCCTTTGACGCCTCCGCGTTGTCCGGTGTTTTTTAATGCCCACTGGACGGACTGGAACGGATCGGTGCTGAGTAACTTCATCGGTTGATCGAGTTCGACGTAACGCACGCCCTTCATTTTTTCGAGTTGCCGTTTAGCTGCCATCGCTTGGATGAAGCTGTTGTAGGAGAACTTCTCGAGCCGTAGCGTACTGTCAATCGTTTCGTGATCAGTAGCCCGTGACGTCTGTGACAACGTACTTGCTTTCGTCGCCCCGTTCAGACGGACGACGAGACTCGTCGCTTGTCCGGTTGTCGTTGATTTTGTCGCGTATTCGCGAATGGGTTCGAGGCGTTCGAGTTTATAGGGAATCGTAAATGCTTTATTCTTCGTTCCCGTCACTTCGATGTATTGTCGTCCACTCCATGTCAGTGGGAAAAAGAGTGTCTTTTTACTATTCGCATACCGCGCATATGGATCTTTTTGTTTGTATTCCGTCTGCGACGTATAAACGGTCGCTTTTTTGGAAGCGTCAAAGGCGAACTTCAAGTGTGTTCCACCTGACAGATACGTCTTCGTATCAAAATAGAACAAGGCTTTCCCGCTCGCATCGAACGTTCCTTTGATGTAGCCTTTTTTCGTTTTGGCTTCGATGGCTGGGACTTTTTTCGCCGTTGTCGCTGCCTCTGTCGTATCCCATGTATATGTACCAAATGCACTCACGAGGAGAGCACTGACGATGACCTTTTTCATTTGATTTCACTCCTTATCGTTGTATCCTTTTTCATTATAATGGAAAAAATTGATTTTCCTAGTTCTTTTTACCTCTATCAATCAATGAATTGACTGAAAAAAAGAAGCCCTGTTCGCACAGGACTTCTTGACTGCATTAAGGGATCAGTTTGACGGCGTTATCGGCATTCAAACGACCGGCACCATAACTCGTATCATAGCCTTTTTTACCGAGATCCTTCGCTGATTTCTTGAGGATACTTTCCACACTACCTGCCTTCAAAGAAGGCTTCAGACTGATCATAAGACTCGCGACACCTGCGACGTGTGGCGTCGCCATCGAAGTCCCACTTCCATATAACAACTCTCCATCTGCGAGGTAGCTTGGAATCGAGACGCCGGGAGCGACGAGGTCTAGACCCGTTCCATAATTCGAGAACGACGCTTTTGTATCCTTTCGTCCGGTTGCACCGACCGACAAGACATATTTCGAACGGGCCGGATATGCGACCGTTCCGCGTCCTTCGTTCCCGGAAGCAGCGACGATCAGGATGTTCTTCTTGACCGCTGCGGCTAATGCCGACTCGATCGATTTCGAAGAAGAACTACCACCGAGACTCATATTGATGACTCGGGTACCTTGTTTTGTCGCATGCTGGATGCCTTTGACGAGTCCCGAGACCGAACCAGCCCCTGACTCATCGAGCACCTTAATTGGAATCAACGTCGTCATCGGATTGATACCGGTCATCCCGTACGTATTATTTCCACCTGCTGCAATGATCCCGGCGACGTGTGAACCGTGTCCGTTATCATCCCAGGCTGTCTTATCGCCATTGATGAAATCATAGCCGAGATCCATCCGGACTTTACCAGCGAAGTCCGCATACGTTGGATTGATGCCGGAGTCGAGGACTGCGACTTTCGTTGCAGACAGCTTCTTGCCTTTGATGCGTTTTTGCATGGCGACGAAGCCGATGTCTGCTCCCTTCAGTCCCTTCTTTTGTCCCGTGTTCTGCAGCGACCACTGATGTTTTTGATAGGCGTCGATACTGAAGGCTTGGATCGGTGCGTCGAACTCTGCGAACGCAACGCTATTCGATCGCTCGAACTTTTTCTTCGCTGCTTCAGCGTCAGCATAGGAATTATAGACGAGTCGTTCGATGCGAAGCTCAGACGCTAGTGGTTCGACTTTTGAGGCACCGAACGATTGCGCCCGCATTGCACCAGGACGTGTCTGAACAAGTAACGCTGGTTTGACTGCTTTGACGGCAGCTGTCATCGATTCCTCGATCGGTTCGTAACGTGAGATGTAGGCAGGAACAGAATAACGATCGCCCGGATAGCCTTCGAGAACTAAGTATTGGCGTCCGCTCCAACTGAGTGGGAAGTAGAGTGTATCACCCGTAACTTGATAGTAGCGGTTGTAGACGCGACCTGCTTCCGCGTCCGCTTTACTGGCGAACATCGTTCCGTACGTATCGTAGTCGAGCTCGAACTCAAAGTGCGTTCCTTTTGCGACAAAATTCTTCGCATCAAAATACCAGACCGCAAATCCATCCGAGTCAAAGCGACCTGTTAAGGCGCTGCCGGCTTGTTTCGAAAACGTGGGGACTTCCTTTGCCTTCATTAGTGTTGCCGGACGAATCGTTTCCTGCTTTTCAAGCGCCTTGACTGGTACTGTACTACAGATCAAACCAAGTGCTAAGCTCCCTGCTATCCATGTTCGCATCATTGTTCCTCCCTCTAGGTCTTTCTTACTAATACCCGGATTAGATGGAATTATGTGGAATATAGTAAAACATTGATGTGAATCAAAAAAACATCACTCTCGCAGGGAGAGTGATGTCTAATATTACTTGACTGTGACTGTGAATGTTTTGACGACTTTGTAGTTTCCTACTGTCGTGTATGTGACACGGATCGTCGTCTTACCTGCTTTGATTCCTTTTACGTTACCACGTGACGAGACTTGCGCGACTTTTTTGTTTGCTGATGTATACTGAACAGATTTGATCTTATCCGTTGCTGACGTATACGCGATACGTGTCGTCTGGTTCTTCTTGAGTGTTGCTTTTGTTGCTTTCAGCGTGACGCTGTTTGCTTTTGTTTCGATCGGTAAAACTGTTTTCAAGACAAAACCGTCTTTTAACGTAACCGTTGCTTCAACCGTCGTCTTACCTGTTGCTTTACCTGTCAGGCGACCTTTTGAATCAACTGTCGCTTTTTTCGTATCAAGGACACGGTAGCGTGTTGACGCAACTGCTGATGTCGTGTTCGCGACTGTCGTTTTCAAGTCGAGTGCTTTTCCTTGATAAACTGCACCGGCTTTGGTCGTTGCGACTGGTGCCTTTGTTGCTTGTGGAACGAAGACGCCGACGTAACCGTTGACTTCAGCTGTCTTGATGCCTTTGACTGGAACCGTCAAGATACCGTTCTTATCTGTGACGAGTTTCGTGTTCGTGACGCCACTAGCATCGACGAAGACTTGGTTCGCGTGTGTTTTACCCATGTTGACTTGAACTGTCGTATCAAGCGCTGCGTTTTTCCCGATGACTGTCGCGACACCTGTGTTGCGGTCTTTTCCGAAACGGACGCTTGAGATCAAGTCTTTACCCGCTTCTTTTGACGTGTTCGACGTGTGGTACGCAACGTGTTGTTTACCATACGCATACTGTTTACGGACTTTTAGGAGATTCGTGATTTCATCATAGTACGGTGTCGTTTTCGACATGTACGATGCATCCGTCTGGTAGAGATCACCGTAGTAGACCGTTGGCACCGTGTTTTTGTTCGAAAGAAGGAACGCGTATTGCGCGACGACGTTTTCCGTCGAGTATTTCTTCGTTGGACTTGCGAGTTCTTTGTTGTAGATCGCAAGTGCCTTCGCTTCATCTTCTTTATTGTAGAGCTTCTCGAACGATTTCGGCTCGCCGTCTTTTCCGTACTGCGTATTCGTTTTGATGCCGTACGCATCAAGCATGATTTGGTTGACGCGGTTTTTCTCTTGGTCATGGTTGTTGACGAATGACCAGTTCGCTTGAACGTTCGTCGCGCCGTCACCTTCACGGTTAACGACTGAGACTTTCGCTAAGTCACGGAGTGCACGTTTGTTCGATGGCGTAAGTGCTGAACGGAGCGTGAAGTAAAGCTCTCCGTCCATGACGAGTTGTTCATTATTGTTAGCTTTCATGTAAGCATTCTGTTCTGTTTTATAGCTCTCGATGTAGCTGAGGTAATCTTTTTTACCGAAGTGCGCTTTTGACACTTCTGCTTCTGCATTCAAGATTCTCGTATCATAGTGTGATGCTGCATCGATCCGGAAACCGTCGAACTTGTATGTCTCAAGCATCCACTTCATCCAGTTCTTTTGCTCCTTGATGACTTCTGGGTTCGAGTTCGCAAGGTCGACACCGATCAAGAACTCATCGTTGTTCGTCATCGTTTTGTTGTATGCCTGCGTTGGGAAGCCAGTCTCATCGACGAAAAGGAATTGATCTTCGATATCGATCCCTGAGTTATCGTTTTGGTATGAACGTTCTTCTGATCCATAACCGTACGCAGCTTGTGTTTTCATGTATTCTTCTGTCAACGAAGCGATTTTTCCGTTTTCCGTTGAAGTGAGCAATGCTTCTTTTGTTGCGAAGCCGTTTTGTTTCATGTACTCGAGGTATCCTTCATCCTTCGCATATTGCGAAAGCATCGGCTTCCAGTTCTCTGGTGAGACTTCATACCAGCCGTCTGCTGCGAGATACGTATCGATGACATTCAAGTTCTGTGTCTTCGCTGCGTCAAGCAACCATTCTGGTAAGTAGTTCTTCGCATCGTCTTTGCCGAAGTAACGGTATGGTTTACCGTCTTTGTCCGTCATGACGCGGCCCATCCCCTGCCCTTGCAGTGATGTTCCATTGATGAACGATTTGTTCCATTCTTTGAGGTAACCATATTTTGCTTGTCCCATACCGCCACCTTTTGTATAAGCGAGGTAAGGTGTTGCGAGCGTCTTCGTTTTTTCTCCGCCTGTGAACGGGTTCGTGAACGGCTCACCTGAGCTTGTCGCACGACGAACGAAAACAGCTTCACGTTGATTGAGACCGAGCATTTGGTTCGGAACGAGGTCCATCTGGACTTTGATGTTGTCGTCATGCAACATGTCGACCATCATCTCGAGTTGTGTGGCTTTTCCGTATTTCGTCGCAACTGTTTTATTTGGTCCTTGTGGGAATTCACCGAGGTCATAACGGTCAGCGATTGCATATCCTTCCATGTAACGTGCCATATCGAATGAACGATATGCAGGCGGTAACCACACATCTGTTACGCCCCATGAATTGAGCAATTCACCTTTTTTAGCAAGCGTCCGGTACATGTTGCTTTCGTACGGTTGATACAGGCTGAAGCTTTGGAAAATAACGCGATTGTCGAGCTTTTCACTTGGTGCGAAAGCCTTTGCGCTTTCTGGTGCATACGTCAGTCCGCTTGTCGCGACCAATGCCGCAAGCAAACCTGTTGAGACTTTTTTCGTCTTGTTCATGAGTCTAATCTCCCTTTTAAAGATGTATATTTTTGATTATTTATACCTAAAATTCCAAATAACATCACATAATTTAACATCTTCTTAAAGTAAAGACAGATGTAAATTTATAAAATAGGTAAATAGATTTACCAAAATGCAATCGATTGCGCTATTTTGTCACAAAAAAACCTCTCCCTACCGTAGTAGGAAGAGATTTTACGTTTCTTATAGTCCGAGAAGAACTGCTTTCTCGTAACCACCAGTCAAGACAGAGTTGTCATACGACTGAAGCTCTTTGTTGACCGTGATGACGTTCGACAATGTTTTAAGTGTCCCTTCTGGAACTTTGATCTTAACGATGTCGAGACCGTTCGTGATATCATCATCCGAATCTGCAAGCGAGATGCTTGTGCCGACTGGGAGATTTTTTCCGTTCAACGTGTACTGAGCAGTGTTCGTTGCATCGTACATGCCCGTGTATTGAACACCTTCTGTGAACTTGATACGGATGACGTCTTTTTCGTCTTTTGCATTTGCCGTGACTTTAACGATTTCGAATGGTGAAGCCACTGGTGTGACTGGCGTTTTCGAAACTTTGAAGTCGTGTGTCGCTGTAGCAACCGTGTTACCGACATCGTCAGAGAGTGACTTGACGACGACTTTCCACTCTTCTCCGTAACCGTCTTTGTCGACGAGATACTGAAGGTTATCATTCGCAGCGACGCGGAAGTTCATATCTGAGCTATCCGTGTAACCAACGACTGATCCATCGATCGTAACGGTTTTACCGTTTTTATCTTTACCGATGAACTCAACTGTTGTTTTCGGCGGAAGTACTGTACCTTCTGCGTTGATGAGTGGTGTATCCGACTGATCAAGACCACGAAGTTTAACCGGCTCGCTCATCATGACTGTGAAGTCATTCGTCAAGAGGTAACGGTCAATCGTCGTGATTTCCGCACTCTTCAGATCTGGAGAGTTGAGCGGTGAACCAGCATAGTTGAGATCAAGCGACAACGCGTCGTTTTTCTCGCCGTTTGCTTCTGCTTTGACAGAATCTTTTGCGAGCGAAAGTTTGAACTTATCGTTGTAGTAGTTCTCTTTCGTGTTGACTGTATCGTAGATTTCCGTCCAGTCCTTATTGAGTTCGAGGAGAACTTCGCCTGTCTCTTCATCGTAGTACGTGACATCAGCATACTGGCTGAAGTCTTCGTACAACTTCGTGTTCGAGTTGTAACGCTCGAGTTTCAACTTCTTCGAAGCAAGCAATGCTTTGACTGCGTCGAGGTCGAGACCTTTAAGCTGTTTGCTGAACATGATACGGAATTGCTCTGGCGACTCAACAACGACGCCTGCAGTTGGCTTGACTGTATCAGCAGCAACTGTGAAGTCGAGGTTTTGTGTCGTTCCGATGTTCGACTCATCCGAAAGGGCTGCGAAGTCCATCGTGTTCCAAATTTGGAGTGAGTGTTTACCAGGTGCGAAGTAGCCTTCTTTTGCTCCTGGATACGCTTCTTCTGGAGCAACACCCATCATTTTCGCATCGTTCAACGTGATGATGACTGTATCACGGCGATCGACACCTGTTTTGTTATCAAATCCGAGGTATTCGACTTTGAAGTACTTCTCGCCGTATTGACCATCGATTTTGAACTTCGCGCCTGCGATTGCTTCAGAGAATTTCACTTCAAGTTGGTTCAGACCGACTGGTTTGACCGAAGTGACTTCCGGCTGACGTGCATCTGTCAACTTGAAGCTTGCTTTTGACTTCACTTCTGTATCCGTGCTGCTCGTGATTTTCGCAAGCACTTTAACAGTTGCGTTGTCTTGGAGTGGTGTTTCTTTATCAAGGATCAATTCGAATGCTTTTGGATTCGAAGGAATCGATTTGATACCGATGACGCGTTTCGAACCATCGAACTGTTCGATTTGGATGTTGTCGTTTGCGAGGTATTCACTCTCGTCAACAGTCGGTAATTTCTTATCGAGACCGAACGATTTCAAGAGAAGGTCACGTGAAACGGCTTTATCGAGGAAAATCGTCACACGATCCGCTTGGTTCGATTCCGCTGCAAGAACGTTGATCAATTCAACTGGTGCTGGTGTAACCATGACCGTGCTGAATTTGACTTTCGCTTGTCCATCGATCTTACCGATCAAGTCTTTGTACTCGCCATTGACCGTCTCGATGATTTGCGCATCGATCGTTGCTTCGATGTCTGTGTTGCTGAACTCAGACGTCAAGAGAACCGTCGCTTTACCATCTTGAATCGTAACGCGTTCTTTCGCGAGTGAACCGAATGATGTCGATAATTTCAAGACGATATCGTCTGCTTTCGTATCGACTTCACCTGTTGCTTTGTTTTTCAACTGGAATGTGACTTCCGTGTTGTCTGATCCGTTTGCAAGGATCGAAGACGCTTTTGGTGTCACTTCAAGCATCCAGATGTTTTCGACGCTTTGCGTCATGAAGCTGAGTGAACCGAGGTCTTTTGCAACGCCACCAATCAAGATGCCTTTTGCGTCAACTGAGTAGTCCATGCCGTACTCGAGTCCTTCGACTTCAAGAACTGCTGACTTCTTGTCTGCGCTAAGTGTCGCTGACTTGACTGTCGCACCTGCGATTTTGAAGTTGTCTGCTGAGACAGAGTCAACGGCACGCGAGAATGAGACTTCGACTTTCTCTTTGCCGATTGCTTTTGCTGAAGCGAGAACTGTGTTTGCAATCGTGAAGTCCATCGGAGCTGATTTGACATCGCCGACTTTGACGACGTAGCTGTGTGTTCCTTCTGGAATGCCACCTTGTGATGCCATGAACTTCCCTTTCGAGAGCGTTCCTTTTGCAACGATTGGAGTTGCTGACATGTCTTTTCCTGGGTAGATCAAGAGTTCTGCCATTGCGCCGACTGCCGGGTACATGACGTCTGCTTTGACTGAAAGCATCTGATCATCGACGCTTCCCATGACGTTCGAGATGCTTGCTGCCTTGACTTCGTAGTTGATGTAACCTGTTACGACAGAATTAGCACCTTTGTACGAGTAAGCCAGTTTATATTTTCCTGCTTTTGAAGTCGATGGAGTTTTGAGATTGAACTTGCTGATTGGGCGTTTCACGATGATACCTGATTTGTACTGGATGCTGATCGTGCTTGGCAATTGAACTTTTCCGCCAACAGCGACCGGCTCGAGGACTGGTTCGAGAACATCAACTGGGTAGTTTTGAAGTTCGACTTTGAGGATCGCTTTTTTCGTCGTACCCGCTACCTTACCGTAAAGGACTTGGTATTTGTTGATGTATTTCTTTTCGAATTTGACAGAACCGCTCCATTTGACTGAGCGCATTTCGTACTTGCCGTTTGAAAGTTTGACTTTGACTTTCGTCGGAAGCGTCAATTTCTTTACTGCATATTTCGAACCACCAGCGTGCTTCATCAAGATTGGAGAGATGTATTTAACCGAGACCTTCGATGCTGCATCAGCAGCAACCGGTGCTACGACAGACGCCGTGACTGCAAGCGCAGCTGCAGCAGCGTACAATTTGTTCGTTTTTTTCGAATAACCCATGTTTACTATTCCTCCTCTTTTCTAACAAATCAAAAGCGCAAATCCCAATTTATAATCTACAATATAAGTAAAATATAGAAATATTTTACTTTAAAGCAGTTAAAAAATTCTTTAGTCGTCTTAGGAGGAGTACGTTCTGTTTCACGTGCGACTTTTCGTCTATCATCAAGACGATCCATTCGTGAGCCATTATGTATCCGATTGGGATGAACTAAAGAAACTGCCGAAATCGCTCCAAGAAGCCATTTCTGATTGTAGATTCGTGCGTTCCACCGTTTCGTTTTTGAGAATCGGTAGAAACGCTACAGGTCAAATATACAAAACTAGGAAAGACGCCACAATAGATTTTTTGTAAAAAATAGGTGAATAGTAGTAAATCAAAATATATTTACATAGGCTGTGCATGGAAATTAAATTTTGGATTCACCCCTTTAAAGAAAACGCTTACATTTTATTAAGTTTTGTCTTATTTTCGTTTTACTAAAATAAAGTTTCGATTTTACGAGATGAAATGATCTGCTTTTTCGATTGCTCGTAGGAACGATTCCCGATGCAAGCGATGGACATCATCGGCCCACATTTCGATCTTCGTTCCGCGTCGCTTTAATTCAATCGGTAATCCGCGACCAATCCAATCAAGCTGTCGTTGCAAGACATGACGTTTTCGTCCTTCCTGTCGTTCCGCCTCCGTGAACTGACGCAGGTACTGCAAGACATAACCGAATCCGAACTCGATCGGAATCCGCAGTTCCGCTCCTTTATCACGGATTCGGATGATCCCGGCTCCATAATGGATGGCTCGAAACAATTCCTCATTGATACGCTGATACCATGTTCCTTGAGTCAGACAGTGCGGCTCTAGTGCGCCTTTTTTCCCACTCGGTAAGACTGCGAAATAATCAATGACCATGTATTTGCTCCTTTTCATCAAAAATAAGCGAGTCCGCGAGGGGCTCACTTATCATGACAGGTCAAACGGTTCGATTGTTCGGAACGGATTTGAATCTTTTCCCATCATTCAACATCGAAAAAGCTTTCCGAATACGCTATACTGAATTACGGGAATGGGAGGAATGCTCGTGGCTATCATTATCTTTTGCCTCGTCTGTCTCATTGCGTATCGGATCCGCAAGCTTCCCGAAGCACTACGGACGATTTTACTCATCCTCGGTTTAATTAGTGGATGGTTCGCGCTCTTTGAGATGATCAGCTTCATCGAAGCTAACCCGTACTTGGCTGCAATCCCGATTGGACTGGGACTTGCTTACTGGTACTGGTACCGTAAAAAGAAACAAGCAAACGACAAAACCCCTTCCGACTCGTGAAGTGGGTTTTTCTTATGGTCGAACGAAAAAAAGCGATGTCTCCTCAATTGGGGACATCGCTTTTCGTGTTCAGGACTGGACTTTCCGTTCGATTGCTGCGATCTTCTCTTCAATCTCAAGCAACTTCAGTTCGTGCTCAAGTTCGAGACGACGTTTTTTGCGTTTTAGACGATCGAGTTCTTCTGCGAGTGACTCGTTCGATGCTTCCGGCTTTGGAGGGGCTTGCTCCATCGATTGACGGAGTGGGCCAAACAAGTTTGATTTCGCAAACTGAGCCGCCTCCGGTCCGAACATATCTTGGATGAGTGGGAGAATCTTGTTCATCGCGGTTCCTGGAATCTGCGACTTCTCATCGACGAGACGTTTCAGCGCCAACTCATCGACGAGATACCCTTTTCCGTCCTGTTCGGCATGCAATTCGCCCGTCCGAATCCAGCGACGGACCGTTTCTTCTGAGACACGTAACAATTCACTGATCTGTTTTGTCGTTAACATCGTCATCCCTCTTTCCCTCTAGTAGTACCTTTACTATACACACATGTGTGCGTGTGTGTCAAAGGATACACACATCAAAAAAGAGACCCTCGTATAGAAGGTCTCTAATCGTTATGCTCCCCGACGAACGAGTAACCAAAGGCCGACGATCGCAAGTCCTGCTCCCGTTGCTGCATATGGGAACGGCTTGTCTTCACCTGCTTGTGGTAATGTGCCCGTTGCTGTCGTTGTCGTAGGTTTTGATTGTTTTTCAGCCGATTCGACTGTCTGAACAGATGTTTCTGTTGACGTTGGTGTTGGCGTCGGTTTTGCGACCGGTTCTGCTTTCGCGATTTCCGCGAGCAAGATCGTACCGAGGCTGCCTTCTTCGATCGTCACACCCGCTTCCGGTGATTTTCGCTCGAAGTACTTCAACAATTCATCAATCATCTCTTGTTCTTCCGGCGAGATTGCTTCTTCATCGCTCGCCATCAGTTTCATCGCTTTCGCTTGCTGAGCGAATGACTCATAGTCTTCATACATCTCTTCATCCATATCCATCATCAAGTCATCCATGTCAAGGTGATGCATCGCTTTGACCGTGTAGCCCGCTGCGACTTCCGTCTTGATCGTGTACGTTCCCGGATCAAGTTGGAGCATCATCAAGTCATCTTTTGCGATCTTTTCCTGATAGACATCCTTTCCTGTGATCGCATCCGTTACCGTATACGTCGCAGGAACTGTTCCTTCATCAAAATCTGGCTGTTGGTTTCCGTTTGCATCAAAGAAATTGACGACAGCTAACCAATGCTCGAACATACCGTCGAGCTCTTCGTCGCCGTAAATCCCAGCGTCGATCACTTCCGTCTGACCTGCGACGAGACGGACTTTCTTCATCCCAAAGTCTTCATCGACATCGGAGTCGATCGTCCGGTCGTCACCAACGTTTTGCTCGGAATAGAAATAGTACCCCATGTCATATCCGTCGACTTCGACTTCATATGTTCCTGGTTTTAAATCCTTGAAGCTGTATAGACCATTCTTCGTGTATACTTCATCGATGACATCTTCATTCCGGTCCATCAAATAGACGACGACATCATCGAGACGTGTTTCCTTCTCTTGGCGAATGCCGTCTTCGTTCTCATCGAACCAGATCGTTCCTTCGATCGTTGCCGTCGTCGGTACCTCGACTGGTGTCGGTGTCGCGTCATCACCCGTCTCTGGCTCGTCTGTCGTCGGCTCTTCCTTGACCGGTTCTTCCGTCACAGGCTCTTCTGGTGTCGGTTCCTCCGTCACCGGTTCGTCCGTTGCTGGATCTTCTTTGACCGGTTCTTCTGTTACTGGTGTCTCTGGAGTTGGTTCTTTTGTCTTCGGCTCTTCTGGCGCGACAACTTTACCGAACTGGACAAGAATCGTCCGTTGTCCATCTGCTGAGACGACCTTGACGACAGGTGCCGTCTCTGCCGTGAACGTCACGACCGGTGTCTCTTCGATGTTGACGTCTTCACCTGTCACGCCATCTTCAAAGACGAGTGCCGTCTCCGACGTGATATCAACGATTCCTGTGCCTTCAAACGTCAACGTATATGGACCCGTGCCCGTCCCAGTGACGTCCCACTCGACAGTTTCTGCGTAGACCGGTAACTTCAGTCCGAACGCGACGACGAGTGCCATCAAAAGTAAGCTAAGTTTTCTCATGAGTGTATGTATGCTCCTATCGTGATTTAATATTACCTCCCTAAATAGTAAACAAATCCGCCAAAAATAACCAGAAAAAATCTTGAATTCCTGCTATTTTTTTATAATAAAAAAGCCTTGTCGAGAGACAAGGTCTTAGACGAGCTGACTACACGCTTGCGCACATGCCGTACACGCCTTCGCACACGCTTGGCAATGGTCATGATCGTGTTTACTACACTCAGCGGCACAGGCTTCACATATCTCCTGGCATGCCTTTGCAAGAACCGCGACATTCGAGCTGTTTCGAGCGATTGCTTGTAGCAAGAGGCTACAGATATCCGCACAATCCCGGTCGAGTCGAATACAATCCGCCATATGCCCGACATGTTCTTCCTTCAGACAGGCATCAAAACAATGATTACAAGCAAGAATACAATCTGTCAGTCGTTGCTGTAAGATGTGATTCATATTAATTCCTCCTTTATATCTATTTTCTGTTCCCTCACGAGCCGAAATCAAACAAAAATAAGACAGCACATGGAGCTAGAAGCTCACTATGCTGTCTTATTTGACGATTTCAAGCGGAATTTCGATCCCACGGCCTGCTCCTGCATCAATGATGAGGACCGGAAGACGCTGGTCATCGAAGACTTCTTTTTCGATCGTCGTATTGGACGTATAGGTCCGGATTTCCCCCATCTTCTTCGCTTCGAAGGAGACGAACGGAAACGGAATCGATTGGTTGGCGACTTCGAGCCGGATATCGACCTGTTGGTCATCGAGTCGAATGTCATTCGCTGTCCGGATGACGAGACGCATCCGGTCATTTTCCGTCAGGGTGACCTGTGCGGAAATGTTCTCGGTCTGTCCTGCACGCTTAACAGGATCCACGATGACCGTCGGGGAAGCGGTCTTCGCTTGTTCTGCGCGCTGACAACCAGGAACGACGAGTAAGGAAATCGCGAGGGGGAGAAGCCAGCGTTTCATGTTCGCTTCACTTCATAGCAAACGTCAGTTCAGCGACACAGGCGACTTCCCCATCGACTGTGGCTGTGGCACGACCTTTACCGATTGGTCCACGGACCTTCGTCAATTCGACTTCGA
Source organism: Exiguobacterium sp. s143 (assembly GCF_018618895.1). Taxonomy (NCBI): domain Bacteria; kingdom Bacillati; phylum Bacillota; class Bacilli; order Caryophanales; genus Exiguobacterium; species Exiguobacterium sp. s143. The sequence continues at coordinate 1,435,962 of NZ_JACSMX010000001.1, forward strand.
GGCGGAGCTGATCCCCGGGCACGACTTGACGTTTAAAGCGGCATCCTTCAATTCCTGCGAAGAAGGCGAGCTTCCCTTGGTTCTCTTCCATCTTCAGCACGGCGAAGGCACCAACTTGGGCGAGTGCTTCGACGATCAAGACGCCGGGCATGACATTGTATTCTGGGAAATGGCCATTGAAGAATTCTTCGTTCGCCGTGACGTTCTTGATTCCAACGGCACGTTTTCCCTCTTCGACTTCCAAAATGCGGTCAACGAGTAAAAACGGATACCGATGCGGAATGACTTCCTTGATTTGTTCGATCGTATACATATTCGACAGCTCCCATCACTGATTAAATTAAGATTTCATCCAAAAATCGGTGATGCGGGTCCATGTGTCGAGCTTTAACACATCCATTGCCTCGCCACCACCAAACGTCGCATAACCCACCATTGCGCCGACGATCAGTGCTACGACGATGAGAACGAGAACGATCAGTACACGTACGATGATCGGAACTCGGCGTGTCGAATATGCACGAAGACGTCGCTCTGATTTGTGCTCCGGATTGCCGGTTTCCTGGTTTGAAGCCTGTTGCTTCTTCTTCAGGCGTTCACGCGTTGGCTGATCCGTGCCTGTTTGGTTTTGTACCATCTTGATCACCTTTCATTGATTCAGTCTGAGAACAGTATAGCATATTAGTACCTGGTATTAAATAGTTCCAAATTCGCTACAAAACGTGTTCCGCAACTAGTGTAACACGATGAGACAGGCAATTCCTCTAAAAAATTTTAGTTTGTGTATATAAGGAAGGCGAAAAACAGTTTCCCACGTTCTGCGGTTTTTTTACACTTTTTTAAATCCAAACTGAACTGTCCGGCGTAAGCTTTCCAGAACGACGCAACAACGGTCCTTGGATGGCACGAAACATCACTTCAACAACTCATTAAAAAAATTAAAACTTTATGCAATCCAAACCACCCGACGTTGCGTAAGCTATTCAGAACAGGCAAGAAACACCTACCAAATAAACCAAAAACTGAGAGGAATGATTTAAGATGAAACACACGAAAAAATTCGCAGCATCAGCAATGGCAGCAGCACTCGTACTACCAGGAACGGCAGCATTCGCTTCCGGTGGCGGAGAAGACATGAAACAAGATGCACCGAAAAACGTCACGGTCAAAACAAAAGCCGCTGATCTTCGTGCAACACTCGATCAATTACTCTCTGAGCACTTCGTCCTCGCAGTCATGGACATGAAGAAACAGTATGACGGTTCAAAAGACGCACAGTACTACGAAGCAGCACTCAAACAAAACGCACTCGACATGACTCCAGCAATCGCTTCAGTCTACGGCGAAGAAGGCGCAAAACAGTTCGAGAAAATCTTCGTTGATCACAACAAATATACGACAGACCTCGTCAAAGCTGTAAAAGCAGACGACCAAGACGGTATCAACGCTTCGAAGAAAGAAACAGAAGAGTTCGTTCAAGATCTCTCAAGCTTCCTCGATACAGCTACGGAAGGTAAACTCCCGAAAGCAGCAGCTGAAGAAGTCCTCCGTGCTCACGAAGCAGACGTCTACAAAACATTCCAGCAATATGCAGCTGGTGACTACGAAGGATCGTACAACACGTTCCGTGAAGGGTACAGCCGCATGTACGATATCTCAAAAGCACTCTCTGTTGCAATCACAACACAGATGCCAGAGAAATTCGACAACACGAAAGCTGACTCAAAAGCAGCAGATCTTCGTTCAACACTCAACAGCCTTGCAGCTGAACACGTCGCTCTTGCAAACCTCAGCTTAACAGCTGGTGTCGATCAAGCGAAAGACTATGATGCAGCAAACTGGGCTGAAGATATGCACACAGCTGACTTCAAAGTAGCAATCAAATCGATCTACGGTCAAGCCGGTGCAGATCAGTTCGAGCAAGTTTGGACGAAAAACCACATCGAAGCACAAGCGAACCTCGTCACAGCAGCAATCAATGACGACAAGAAATTGATGGGTGACGCACAAGACATGCTCAAAATGTTCTCGAACGACTTCGGTGCATTCCTTGGTGCCGCTACAGAAGAAAACCTTCCAACAAAAGCAGCACAAGAAGCCGTATCAGGTCACGAGACTTACGTCCAAGATACGTTCATGCAGTATGTTGAAGGCGACTACAAAGGTTCTGTCGACACATTCCGTGAGTCTTACGCTTACATGTACGGCGTAGGAGCTAACCTCGGTGATGCAATCGTTAAACAATCACCAGAGAAGTTCATGGATGGTACTCCAGGATCAATGCCTAACACAGGTAACGGTGGAATGAGCGATAATAACTCAGCTGCAACAACTGGTGCGATCGCAGTATTCGGTCTTGCACTCGGAGCAGTCGGTCTTGTCCTCGCACGTAAACGTCAAAACGCCTAAGAAATTGGGTATAATCAATAACAGGATAGCGACATGCTATCCTGTTATTTTTGTACATAGAGGGAATCCCTTCTCTCGGAAAGGAGATACGCGTTTATGAAACGTTGGTTATTACCGGCGAGCATCCTCTTGATGGTCGCATCGGTCGGAACACTGCTGTTCCTCTTGTTCGGTCAAACAAAACCGGATACATCAAACATCACGCAAGGTGACCCCAAAACAGAATCCGCGGCCTCTTCCGAGACGAAGGAAGAAGATCCGCTCAAGCCGTCTGAAATCTTCAAGAAGGAGTTCAAGGACCTCTCGGCAACGGAGGTCGAGCTTCCAAAACAACTCGTCATCCCGAAGCACGACATCAAGACGAAGGTCGAACAGGTCGGGCTCGATAAGGATGGTGCGATGGCGACACCTAAAAACGAACAACAAGCCGGCTGGTATAAGTTCGGTCCGCGTCCCGGTGACGTCGGTAATGCCGTCATCGACGGTCACACTGATACGAAGACCGGTCCAGCGATCTTCTATAAACTGCATGAGCTGAAGAAAGGTGATCCCGTCGAAATCACCGATGCGTCTGGACGTAAGCTCGTCTTCCGCGTCAAAGAAATCGTTCAGTACGATCACTTGAAAGCACCACTGAAAAAAATCTTCGGTCCAGCCGATACCCGGAACCTCAACTTGATCACCTGTATCGGAACGTATGATGAAAATCAAGGCACGTATGATGATCGTCTCGTCGTCTTCACGGAACTGGATGAGAAGGCGTCTGACCCTGTTAAGACACCACCGAAACCGGCGACGAACATTCGGATCAGTGGTGGATTCGTCAACTGGTATGCGTCAACGGATGAAGATGTCGTCAAATACAACATCTATCAAGAGAAGGACGGAAAACGCAAAAAACTCGGTACGACCGAATCGATCGAGCGTAAAGCGTTCCCACTTCCTGAAGATGCAACTGGTCGTTTCGTCATCACAGCTGTCAGTAAAGCAGGAATCGAATCAGAAGACGCGTTCAGCGCCGTTCAGAAATGACAAAACGGGATGTCTCTAAGTCGGAGGCATCCCGTTCTTTATTTACTTGCTGCCGGTAACGCAATCCGGAGTTGTTTTTTACCGGACATCGTCTCATAGAACAGACTGAGCCGCCCTTCCGTCACGCGGAGCTGCTCCGACGGAATGAAGACGATCCCGATCCGGCTCTCACTCGGTTTATATTTACCGTTCAAGGCATTAAATTGATCCGCAATCGTTACAATCTCGTCCTCTGTCTCATACTCCCCGATCTTTGGTAAGATTTCAATCTCGTCCGCTGACTGATTCGTCACTTTGACCGTGATCGCAAGCAACCGCCCCGGCTCCCCCATCACTTGGAGGAGCTTTTGTTTTTCGACCTTCATTTGAACAAGTGGTGTTTGCCGCGTTTTTTCCGTCGTATCAACGTCCAGCGTCTTCAGCTTCAATCCTGCCATCTCATAGACGACACCAAGTCGATCTTCGCGATCGAACTGCTTCAGCTGTGCTTCGTCCAGTCGGATCGATGTCCGTGGTTTCGTCTCTTTTACTGGCTCCTCTGCCTGAAACCAACCGAAGAGCGGGACCATGAATTTCGTTACGATGATGAGGACGAGCAAGCCCGACATCACATAAAACAATACTGTCTTCACACGTCGCCTCTTTTCTAAGCCTCGATCCGTTCCTTCATCCATCCCTGATCGAGTCCATGTACACCGGGACGCCCATGTGTCGCAAGGTACTGGCAATACTGGACTGCTAGATACTCTGCCTGAAACTCGACGTAGCGCGTACCAGGCAAGCTGTTGACCTCATAGAGATAGATTTTCCCATCCGCACCGATCCCGACATCGATCCCGAGCGCATCGAGCGGGTAGGCATAAAACGATTCGAAATAAACGGGGAATCGTCGCGCAAAGTCAACGATCCGTCGCGAAATCGCTTCATGTTGATCCGGATAGTTCTGCTTCATGAAGATATCCATCCGCGTCGTCGAGAATGCTCCGTGACTAAGATGGCTGACCGATTCTTGATGATTGTTGCTGACGAACGGAAAATATTTGACGAGTTTCCATCGCCCGTCCGCTCCCTTCGCGACATGGATCCGCATGCAATACGAATGCCCATGGATCGTTTGCGAGGCGATGAACGGCTGGACGAGCATCGGATTCCGTTTTGTCTCTTCTTCGATGCGGCTAATCAATTCCCCTGTCGAACAGACAGTCGACTCGAGTAGATGGCTGAACCGGTACTGGTCTCCCTCCGGCTCGATCGTATAAATCCGTTGCCCTTGTTTTCCATTTGCCGGCTTGAAAACGATTTTTCCGTACTTTTCAATCAGCGGGAAAATCGCCTTTCCTTTCTTTACCCGGTGCATCGGAATCAAGACATCCTGAAACGATCCTTCTTGCGCCAGTTGACGTAAGACGACGTTTTTATTGCCGATTCGGTGCGTCGTAAAGGGAATCTCGGCTGCGAGACGATTAAACAATTCCTTGTCTGCATCACTGAGTGGCAAATGATTGTAGATGACGTCCGGAAACTCATACATACTTGGGTGCCAGGCATCTTCGTCAAAGAAGAGTCCGCGGATCGTCCGATTTTCAAAATTGACATCACGTGGACGGAAAAAGAAGATATCAATGCCCATCGAAGCACCGATGACGCAGGCAATCTTATCGCGAAACTGTGGATTCTCGTTCAAGCGTAAAATTCCGATTCGTATCATGACGCATCCTCCTCGACGGGTTCAAAGTAGATCAAATAACGTTCCGTACTGTCCGTGACGTTATAAAACGGATAACAGGTCGAGACGACGAGCGACTCCTGCTTCGTTGACTCAAGGACCCGCGTATCTTTATAATCGACAATCTCGCTCGACTGCATGACGTAACGATAGGACCCATTCGCGAGATAGAGGACGACCTCGTCGCCCTTCTTCAACTTACTGATTTTCGAGAATGTTGTATCGTTATGCCCGGCGAGGAAAATCCGGTCGCCTTGACCTGGAAAGGCCGTCTCCGGATGATGCCCGACGCCTTTTGCGAGTGTCGCATCATCTACGCCTTCGAGTACCGGCAACTCCATTTCAAGTGACGGCACTTTTAAATAACCGACCGTCTCACCGGTTTGGAAGAGGACATCCTCCGTCTTCTCCTTCGCTTGTTTGCTCGTTGCTGCTGATTTTGATGTCGTCGATGACGTTCCTTCCGCCTGCACGACATCTTTTGCTTTTGCGAGTTCCGTCGTCAAGGTTTGCTGGATCGTCAGTTTCTGATACCCGACGTATCCAAGTAAGGTAAGTCCGATGACGAGTAACAGCGTTGATACGCGTCGCATCATGACGGCACCTCCTTCAGCATTCGTGTCCATGCACGGCAATACCCAGACAAATTATGCTCGACGTCATCGATCCGGACCCGCATCGAGTGGTGCCGAATATAAAAACTTCCGAGAATCCGACCGGGTTTCTTCATATACATCGCGACTTCTGGATAGAAGAAGCCGTTTCGCTGATAAATCATCCGTCGTTCAATCGTCTGGTCGAGCCAGTCGAGTGGAAAGTCGGCTAACAAGTCGGCTCGTCCGAGCGCTTCGATCCGGTCGATCATCTCGCGTGCCGCAAGCATCAGCTCGAGGAACGTCGGGTACGTCGTCTCCCGGTGATGAATGAAGTCGAGTTTCGGAGAGACATTCTTGAGACCGAACTGGAAATACCGCGCTTCCGGTAACCATTTCGTCAACTCATTCGCACTGTAACTCAACCAGTGATCGTGAAATTTCCAGTACGATTTAGCGATGAAATGATCAAACGATTGGACGACACTGTCGAGCCAACGTGGATTGGAATCGAGTGCGTATAACCGCATCAAGGCATACGTCGCTTCTCCTTCGTAGTAGATAATCCGGAAGGCATCCTTCAACGCAAACGACGGATACTCGAGTACGTGCAGGTATTGACCTGATGGTTGTTGCAGTGAAAGAATGCCGGCTGCGAGTCGTTGACTGAGTCGTAGATCCTCGGTCATCTGAAACGTCTGCATGTATTCTGTTAATGCTAAGATCGCTGCAGCATTCGCGCCGAGCTTGATTTCGTTCGATTCACGATCAAGCACGAAGGAACGCTCCCCTTCATGTACGATCAATTCCTCGATCAAATAGCGTTTTGCTCGATCGATTGCTTTGCGTAATCGTTCGCTTGGTGTCAGTCGATAGGCTTCAATCATTGAATAGAGTGTGCTTGCATGACGTAAGCTGTTATAGAACTTGATCGGTTTATCAAAGCATGGGAAGTAACCATATTGGAAGCGACCATTCGTCCGGACTTGGCGAGCAAGATACTCACTCGACTGGGCGACGATCGTCTTGATTTCAGAAGGAAGTGGGCTTGTCGTCTCACGGATTTTTTCGACATCACGTATGACTTCAAGTACATATGGTGTTTCGTCTGCGAAGACACCGAGTGTATCAAAGAGGAGGCATGGACTTGTCGGATGAAAGTCCATCCGCTCCGTCCGCCCTTGTTGGTGCGCATAATTGCTCAAGTTCGTTAGATTGATGTGTAGTTCTTGATGCGTCGGATCTTGTGTCAAAACGGCATTACCATTCAATTCTTCTTCTAGATAGGCACATTGCATCTTCCGATCGAATGCGATTCCGTATCGGAAGTAATTTTTCCGTGTGTCTTTCACCCGCTCATTTAAAGTCTCAAACGAAAGTGCCTCAAAGTTTCGAGCGATATCGAGTTTTAACCACTCCATCTCCGGTTGTTTGCGGAGCCAATTACGTGCTTGATCTTTTACGGATTGTAGTCCTTTGCCTTGGAATCGAACGACACGGGCCCGCTCCGATGCTTGTCCGAGTGAGACGAATAACATCATCTGACGATTCCAGTAATAGATATCATCGGTCTTCATGTGTTGTTCCAGTACATCCATGGCAGTGGTGAATCGGTTGAGCAGATCCATGTTCAGCTTCACTCCTATTCTAAAAGGATGAATCGCAGTGAGGCACAGATGGCCCCACTACGATTAACTACAGCATGACTTACTCTTGTGGACGGCGACGGAACAGTTTCGTGAACAATCCAGCAGCTGTCGCAAGCATTCCCATGAGGGTGATCAAGAACAGATTTTCCGAAGTGTTCGGTAGCGTACCACCGACGATACGTTTGACTGGTTGAGTGATCGGTTTTGAAACGAGTGGTGATTTCACGGTTGATGCTTTAACCGAAGTGTTCGGTAACGTCGGTTTAACGCTCGAACTACTTAGAGAGCCTGATGAAGGTGTAGGCTTGATGTTTGATCCTGAACTCACTATTGGAGATGGGGTGATGACTGATCCATTACTCGGCGGTGTCATAGGTGGTGTCACGGCTGGAATCGTTATGAAGATATTATCATTGTCAGTATTAGTGTTTTGATTCGAAACATTGTTGGAATCGTCCCCACTATTTTCGTTGTTACCATTATCTCCACCATTAGCATTATCCTTGTCTCCATTGTTATCGTTATCCGCATCCGCATCAGCATCGGCGTCGGCATCCGCGTCAGCGTCAGCGTCAGCATCCGCATCCGCATCAGCGTCAGCATCGGCATCAGCGTCAGCATCAGCGTCCGCATCGGCGTCGGCATCAGCGTCGGCATCGGCGTCGGCGTCAGCATCCGCATCGGCGTCAGCATCGGCGTCAGCATCGGCGTCAGCATCGGCGTCAGCGTCAGCATCAGCGTCCGCATCGGCGTCGGCATCAGCGTCGGCATCGGCGTCGGCATCGGCGTCGGCGTCAGCATCCGCATCAGCGTCAGCGTCGGCATCCGCATCCGCATCGGCGTCGGCATCCGCATCTGCGTCGGCATCCGCATCTGCGTCAGCATCTGCATCGGCGTCAGCATCTGCATCGGCGTCAGCATCCGCATCAGCGTCAGCATCGGCATCGGCATCGGCGTCGGCGTCAGCATCTGCATCGGCGTCAGCATCTGCATCGGCGTCGGCGTCAGCATCCGCATCGGCGTCAGCATCCGCATCGGCATCCGCATCGGCGTCAGCGTCGGCATCCGCATCGGCGTCCGCATCGGCATCCGCATCGGCGTCAGCATCGGCGTCAGCATCGGCGTCGGCATCCGCATCAGCGTCGGCATCCGCGTCAGCGTCAGCGTCGGCATCCGCATCGGCATCGGCGTCAGCATCGGCGTCGGCATCAGCGTCGGCATCCGCATCCGCATCCGCGTCAGCATCCGCATCCGCATCGGCGTCGGCGTCGGCGTCGGCGTCGGCATCCGCATCCGCATCGGCGTCAGCGTCGGCATCGGCGTCAGCATCCGCATCCGCATCGGCATCGGCATCCGCATCGGCGTCAGCATCCGCATCCGCATCGGCATCGGCATCGGCGTCGGCATCCGCATCGGCGTCAGCATCCGCATCCGCATCCGCATCGGCATCGGCGTCAGCATCCGCATCCGCGTCAGCGTCAGCATCCGCATCCGCATCGGCGTCAGCATCGGCATCGGCATCAGCATCAGCATCAGCATCGGCATCGGCATCGGCATCGGCGTCAGCATCCGCATCAGCGTCGGCATCTGCATCAGCGTCCGCGTCCGCATCAGCGTCGGCGTCAGCGTCGGCATCTGCGTCAGCATCGGCATCCGCGTCAGCGTCAGCATCCGCATCTCCATCTGCCTCTTCATCAAAGACAATCGTATCTTGACCATCTAGATCGGCGAGCAGTTGTGCATCGATTGCAGACGTATTGACGACAGATCCTGTAACAACAACTTCGTCTTGAGCAACTCCAGCCGGTTTATCAACGATGATATTGGCACTAACAGAAGTTGGTCCAAGTACTTGTACACCTACGAGTTCATTCGATAAGTTCACCGTATCGTTCGTCACAGCAGTCAGAACATTATTTACACCTGGTAAAAGAGCTTTAACCGGGTTTAAAACAGGATCGATTAAATTTCCTGCTATTCCGGATAATTTTAAATTCGTGATGGCATTGACCAAATCGGTCAAGGCGTCTTGAACGACTTGTTTCGTTAACGTATCAAGATGTTGTCCTAAACCATCACTAAAATCAATCACGATTGAACCATCCGGATTAATCGTGACTGGGGCAGAGCCTTCATAGTCTAGAAGGTCTGACAGTGCGGTATCTAAATTCTGTAGATTATCCAGGGCATTCGTTAATTCTGTGAGCCCTTCTACTCTCAATAAACTACCTACGACTGGCGTTCGTTGTAATCGATCGATACCCGCTAACAGGTCAGTCACAGTAGCTGCTACTGTTCCCGTCAGAGGATCGAGTTGACCTTTCAGCGTCGGTAAATCTTCGAGTGTAATTGGTAATAGTTCAACACTAACTGACGCATTACCGTTCGCCTGCATTTTTCCCGCTAAATCTGGAATGTTGAAGACGGCCACCCGGTCCGGGTTCAATACTTCCGCATCGGCTAATCCGACTCCGGTTAAATTAAGGGCTAAATCATAGTTATCCGGTTGTTCCGTCAGATTTGCATTGACCGCGACATCCGTCAATAGTTGAACTTCAGCTAAGCTGACTCGATTCGGTCCTTGGACAAGCGAGTTTCGAACCGAGTTCGCGAATTGACTTTGTTGCGTCTGAAACTTCTTTTCAGAATTCTCAGCTGCTTCGGTTTTTGTATAGGTGAATGAGATCGGAGAGAGGGCGAGAGAGGACGCTGCCAGCAGTTTCACTAGTCTTCGTGTGTGGTTTCTATGGTGTCGATTCATCTTCTTTCGAAAATCAGGTGCTTTTTTCTTCATTTCAACACTCCTTTTCTACGGAAAAAATAATCGTACACCTATTATTATGCATGCAATCCCCATAAAAATATACAATTTTTTACAAAAACAATGGTTAAATAGTTATTATTAACCAGTATTTTAGATATTAATTTACCATTAAAATATAAATAATATATATTATGAATAATATACAATTAAAATATATTGTAATTTTATTTCATACTAGTTCTATCCATTTTGTGTAAAATTGGCTTATTTCAATTTTATATGACCATAGTTTTAAAAAACGTAAAAAGACCTACGAGCGTCTGCTCGTAGGTCTAGAAACCTGCTTTTTAGTATCGAATGTGTTGCTTACTCCAACGGATCGATTCCTTGAACTGTCGGACGAGATCTTCAGCGGGTGCCGTTAAATAATAGGCAAGTCCGTGCACTTTCTCGGACATCTGCTGGACAACGAGTCCATCTTCGATCAACTCCTGCAATTGCTCAAGGATTTGACCGTGCGACTGATCAATCCGTTGCTCGAGTTCCCCGATTGTCAACGCACCATCACGCAAGAGATAAATGATACTCGACTTCAAACTGTTCTCGAAGTTGTGCTGGAATTTCTGCAACGCCAGTAAATCGGCTTGTTCTTCGGTATGACGTGAATCCATCTGATTCCTGCCCCCTTTTTCTTAGCTACCTCTTCAGTATGACGCACTTTTACGTGAATTTCAAAACTCAATCGCGCTTTGTGATGATCGTATCGAACGTCTTCTCTTCCTCCGTGATGACCATCTTCTTTTGTGACCGAAGATGATAGAGACGACGGATATTCAAGATGACGACCTTCATGACAGCGTAGAACGGAACACCGAGCAAAACGCCGAAGAAACCGGCGATGTTCCCAGCGACGAGTAAGACGATGATGATTGTTAACGGATGAACGTCAAGCGTCTTCCCTTGCACGAGTGGTGACATGATATGCGAATCGATCTGTTGCGCGACCGTCATGACGATGATTGCATAAATCGCAAGAATCGGATCCTGAATGAACCCGACGATCAATGCTGGAATGACACCGAGGACAGGTCCGAGGAACGGAATGATGTTCGTTAGTGTCGCAAACAACGCGAGCAACAACGCATAATCGATCCCGATGATCAGATACCCGATATAGGCGATGATCCCGACACCAATGCTGACGATGACTTGCCCGCGGATGTAGCTCATGATCGTCAAGTGGACGTCACCGAGGATTTTCTTCGTTTCCTTATGATACTCGTACGGCATCAGCTTGACGAGATTCCCTTTCAGCTTATCACCATCAAGCAACATATAGATCAACATGATCGGGATGATGACGATCGTCACGACCGTCGTCGTCAGGACACTGACGAACCCGCCGACACCCGTGCCGATGTTCTTCAGGAACGTCGACGCATATTCCGAGATGTTACCAGAGAACTTATTGAATAAGTTGTCTTGACCCGTCATGAAGCGTGAAAAGAACGCACTATTCTCCAGTTGATCCCGGACATCGACTAATTGCCGCTGGAACTGAGTCGCGAGTGTCGGAATCGAATTGACGAACTGCGTGATTTGCTCCGACAGCATCGGACCAAAGATGAATCCGAGTGTCGTTAAAATACCAATCAAACCGACTAGCACGATCAGGACAGCAGGTCGCCGTTTCATCTTCTTCTCGAGTAACTCGACGATTGGCAACAAGACATAATAGAGAATCCCAGCAATCGCGAGTGGTGGTACGACCATCTGAAGCAGAATCGCGATTGGTCGGAATAGGAACGTGACGTGATTACCAATCCAGACGATGATCAGTAACGTCATGACCCACCAAGCGAATCGGTACCATTTGTTTTCGAACATTTTTTGCATCTAACCACTTCCCTACTTAAAAATATGAAGTTCAATATCCTCTATAGTTTTCCTTAAAACGATACTTCCTAATCCTTATTCTTAGAAAATATATAGTTCGTTATTTACTAAGAAATATATGATATATTTGTTTTAGTGATTTTTGCAGATTCAAATTTGATGGTGTGTATGTTTCTGCGTAAGATAAGTATATTCGATATTTAAGAAACCTTTTTTATACATGTAAAATAGAATACGGAGGAAAACCTAGTGAAATGGATCAACCATACCATCGGTCGCCAGTTGATGTTCGCCTTCTACATGGTGTTCGTCGCTCTCAGCATCACGTCTGCAATCGTTTTTTTCTATACAGAACAGAAGATTGATCAAGCGAATGCGACGTTTGATGACTTACGTGAACGACGGACCAATGCGAATGCCCTCGCAAGCGAGTGGACCCTCGCCCAAAGTAACGTCAAATCCTATTTGTTGACTGGCTCACAGGAAACGCTTGATGCCGTCAAGACGAATCAACAGGAAATCAATCGTTTGACGACATGGTTCGAGAAGTACGCCGTGTACGAGCAAGGAAAAGAGTACGCAACCGCGACACGTCAAATGTATGACGATTACTTCGGAACATCACTTCCGCTCCTCAACGAATACGTCGAAGGAAAGAAGGACGGGAAAATCAATGAAGATTTTGTTGATCCGAATACACTCGCAGCGCTGTCGAACGGAAAAGATTTGTTCACTGAAAACGGTACGTTACGCGGATCGGTTAGTTTATCAGACGCTGATGTCGACATGACACGGATTGATACGTTACTCGCCGATTATCTGACATTGATTCAAGGGAAAGAGATCGATGCGAAGAACGACCTTCTAGGCGAAATGCGTGTTGCACAGTTCATCTGGCTCTCAAATCTCGTCGTCTTGATTCTCGTCCTCTTCTCGCTCGTTCGTCCGTTCATCAGCCGCATTACGAAGCAGGTCAACGCACTGTCTCGCGACAGCGCACTACTTGCGACGGGAGAAGACATTCAAGCGATTCCATTGCCGAAACGCAAGGACGAGCTGCATACGCTGACGACATCGTTTAATCAGATGGCGGCATCGATTGCCGATAACAAGGTCCATATGCTGGCGAAGAACGAGGAACTCCAAGCGCAACAAGAGGAACTCGTCGCCCAGCAAGAAGAACTGCAAGCGCAACAGGAAGAGCTTGAGGAAGCACTCGATATCACGCTTCGGAGCGAACAACATCTCAAGTACCGCAATGAATTGACCGAGACGCTTGCGTCCCGTGAGACACTGACGGCGTATCCGGAAATCATCGAGAAGCTCGTCTCGATCACACATTCTGAAATTGGTGCATTGTTGTTCCTTGATCAACAGGAAGTCCGTTCAACGATCGATTATGGGATGACGGAAGAGATGGTCGGTCGTCTTGTCTCCGATGATCAATCACTCTTGCACCGCGCACGCCTCCTGAAGCGTCCAGTTCATTCATCGAAACAGGTCGCGCACGAAAGTCCGCTTCCGTATCCGTACTATATGTATGAGGTCGCGGTACCTGTCATGGATCCGTCAAAAGAGCATATGATCGCCTGCATCTACCTCGTTCGTTATCGCGATGCTTTCACGACGGAGCAAATGAGCGACATCCTGTCGTTCTCGCATCAATTGTCACTCTCACTCCTACGGATGGGGATCTATGAGGAAATGATCCGTGAGAAAAACAAGACGACACAACTATTGAACTCGATTCGGGAAGCCGTCGTCTACATCGAACATGAGACAGATGAGTTACTCGTCAACGAACCGCTGATGACGTTATTCCCGGAAGTCCCGACTCAGTTCGAGGACGAAGAACGCTCCGCCTTCGAGCAAGCGATGCAGGCATTAGCTGACATCATTGATGAACCGGTAGCGTTCGAACGGTACATCGAACAGATCGTCGAACTCGATTTACCGAAAGATAGCTTAATCGTCTCGATCCGGAAGCATAGTACCTATATCCAGATTTACGCTGAGAAGATTGAAGTCGACGGTACATGGGTCGGTACGATGCTCGTTCTCCGTGACGTCACAAAGGAAACGGAAGCCGAGCGGATGAAGGAAGAATTCGTCTCGACCGTCTCGCATGAATTACGGACCCCACTCTCTTCGATCTATGGCTTCACCGAGCTGATGCTTAATAAACGGTTCGAGGAAGAACGGCAACGGAAATATCTCCAGACGATCCACTCCGAGACCGGTCGCCTGACGACGCTCGTCAATGATTTCCTCGATGTTCAACGGATGGAGTCGAGTGAACATCGGTATGAGATGACTACGTTCGATGTTGTCGAACTCGCCCAGGACTTGATTGAGTTCTATGATGTCTCACACGAGACGCACACGATTGATTTCGAGGCGCGTGGACCGATCATGATCGACGGCGACGCAGAAAAGATGAAGCAATTACTGAACAACCTGCTCAGCAATGCCGTCAAGTACTCACCGAGCGGTGGGACAGTCTTGATACGGATTACAAATGAACTTGGTTTCGCCCAAATCCGCATCCAGGATGAAGGCATCGGGATTCCACAAGACGCGCTTCCGAAGTTGTTCGATAAGTTCTACCGTGTCGATAACTCCGAGACACGGAAAATCGGTGGGACCGGTCTTGGTCTATCGATCTGTAAGGAGATCGTTAAACACCACAGCGGAACGATTGATGTCGAATCCGTCGTCGGTGTTGGATCAACCTTTACGATCCGTTTCCCGATTGCTGTCATCTCGACCATCCTCACGTATGAAGATTAATCACCTGACCGTTCACATCATGTGGACGGTCTTTTTTGTCGTTAGATTCGACGACGTGCGGGGTATAGTCAAAAGCGTATTAGGATAAGGAGGAATCGACATGCAACTTGGATGGATTGGGTTAGGACATATGGGGGTACCGATGGCAACACGTCTACTTGACGGCGGTCATGGCTTGACCGTCTACAACCGGACGTATGAAAAAACAGCTCCGCTGACTGAACGAGGAGCAACAGCTGTCAAAGAAGCACAGGACGTCGTGCGTCAAAGCGATATCATCTTCGTCATGCTCGCAGACGGACCAGCTGTCGCATCCGTCATCGAAGACATCACACCCACTCTTAGCGGTAAAATGATCGTCAACTTAAGTACGATCTCACCGGAAGAAACGAAGGAGGTGGCTCGTCTCGTCGAAAAAAACGGTGGCACCTACTTGGAATCGCCGGTCTCGGGATCCGTTCCGGTCGCTGAAAACGGTCAGCTCGTCTTACTTGCCGGTGGTGACGCAGAAGTCATCGCGACCTGTCAGCCCTATCTCGACCTACTCGGCAAAGAAACGATTCATTTCGGACCACATGGCTCAGGCAGTGCAGCGAAGCTCGCCATTAATTTATTGCTCGCCGTCGTCGGGCAAGGGGTCGCGGAGACATTGTTACTTGGAGAAGGTGCGGGGCTCGAGAAAGAGAAGCTGATTCAGATGATTAGTGCTTCCGGGATGAACACCCCGCTATTTACCGGAAAACGCGACATGTACCGGAAGAATGACTTCCCGTCTGCCTTCCCGCTCCGTCTGATGGCAAAGGATCTCGGTCTGATCACGGCTGAAGCGAGACGCCAACAGCTCAAGCTGCCACTCGCGCAAGCGACGGACGCTAGCTACGCTGAAGCAAAACCGACTTATGGTGATGCGGACATGGCAGCAATTTATCTCGCGTTACAAGAAAAATAATGAAAAGGGTGATGCCTCTCGATGTGAGAAGCATCACCCTTTTGCTGTGAGATTATTTAAGAGACGTGACGATTCCCATCATCTGATCACTCGTCATCAAGGCTTTCGAGTTGAACTGATACGCCCGCTGCAGTTGCGTCAAGTTCGTCATCTCAAGCGCCATATCGACGTTTGATGTCTCAAGCCGACCGACCGTCAACGGATTGCCCGCTGCATTCTGGTATTGTCCAGTTGCTGTGAACAAACCACCACCGACTTCCGTCAATTCACCGTAGTTCGGGATGTCCGCAACACCGACCCGAGCGAGGACACGCCGATCTCCATTTATGATCCCAGTGATATTACCGTCCTTGTTCAGCTCAATCTCTGTCGCGTTCGCCGGCAAGACGATCGGATCATTTGCCTGGTTGATGACGGAGCGTCCGGCATCGTCCGTCAGCAGGACTTGTCCGTTCGCTTGCGGTGATAACTGGAAGTTTCCGTCACGCGTGAACTTCGTTACGCCATCCGTATCGATGACACCGAAGAAATGGTGTGGATTCCCAAGTGCTGCGTCGAGTTTCCGATCCGTCGTCCGGAACGTTCCGACGCCAAAGCGCGTCGCTTCGTTTGCGACGTAACCTCCGACACCGAGTCGAAGTCCTTCTGGTGTCGTTAATGGACCTGGCGTGAAGCCCGCCGCTTGGTTGTTGATGTTACGGACGAGCAATTCATTGAACTGGGCATCCCGACGTTTATAGCCGTTCGTATCGACGTTAGCCAGATTTTGACCAGTCGTGTCGAGCTGTTTTTGCAACTGTCCCATCGTACTTGCGGATGTATAGATTGATTGCATCGTATCCTCCTATTAGCGAACGCGTCCGATTTCGGAAACAGCCTTCTCCGCTGTCCGGTCGTACGCTTGAATGACTTTTTGATTGGCTTCGAACTGACGCAGACCAGCATTCATCTCTGCCATCGTCTGTTCAATCTCGACGTTCCCGAGTTCGAGTACACCTTGATCAACTCGGACATTTCCGGCGTTCAATGGATTAGCGGAACGGAACAAACCGTTTCCTGTCCGCTCAAGCGTCTCCGGTTGATCAGTTACGACAAGACCGAGGTTACCGATCGCCTGACCGTTTCCGTCTGTGACGGCACCATTCGCGTCAACGAGGAAATCTTCATTGACGACGTTGAGTGGTTGTCCGTTCGTATCTAGGACGAGATCATTCTCCGTTGTCCGGAGTAATCCATCCTGTCCGACGGCGAACTGTCCGTTCGTCGTATAAAGTGTCTCTTCCTCTCCCGTCAACGGATCCTGATGACGAATCGTAAAGAGCGGTGCCCCTTCAAGCGAACTGATTTGCAAGTCCGTCGCATTGCCCGTCTCCGTGATTGAACCTTGCGTGAAGTTCGGCGTCGCTGCCTGCATGAAGACACCGGTCGCGAGTTTTCCGACCGTCGCAACTCCCCGCACACCTGTCCGTTCATTGTTTGCTGTCTGCTGAATCAGCATCTCTGGAAACGTCCGGAGTGACGCTTGATCAGCGCGGAAGCCCGGCGTCCGCGCATTCGCCAAGTTATTACTGAGCATTTCCTGTTGGCGTTGTAATGCCTGCATCGCATTCGACGCCGTATACATTCCTCGTAGCATGCGTTCATCTCCTCATTGACTTCATGTTCAATTCTTTCCTCTCAGTATATCGGTCGCTTCTTCATCAATTATGAGCTTTTTTGAACAAAAAGGTAATGTTCGGAAGAGATGAATCAAAAGACCTATCAGAATCCCGTTCGCCTTTTTTTTAATAGATTACATATTAAAAATTGACAAATATTGTTATGCTATAAACAACAAAAACATGATTCTCGAGGTGAAACCTATGAGCTTCTTTAAAAAACGTGCCACTGAACGAACTGTGCCTGGGTCTTTGGATTTATACACACTGTCCGACGTCACTTATTTTTTGGAAAATCATCCGGATGCCGTCTATACGATGGATACAAAGGGTCACTTCATTTCCTTCAACAATAAATTCCCACTAATGCTCGGTTACGATCGGAATAGTCTTAAGCAACTCCATTTCGAAACGTTTTTAAAGCCCAATGATGTAGAGGAAGTCAATCAGTTCAAGAAACGGGTCTATTCGGGCGAAACCGTTCACTTCACGACGACGGTTCGTCATAAAGATGGGCATTGGTTGACGTTGAACGTCACGAACATCCCGATTTACGATCAACGTGTCATCATCGGTCTTTATGGGATTGCCCGTGATGTATCACAGCAACAAGAACTCCGAACCGATTACCAGCGCTTATTGATGAAAGATCGATTAACGAACGCAATCGAAGGGGTCAGTTTCGTTGAATACTTCCCAACGTCAAAAGAAATCGTTGCATCACCCTCTCTCGCTACACTATTACAACTTTCTAAGAAACACTTAGCGAAGATGGACACCTATGACTTTCTTGAAGAGCTCCATCCAGAGGATCGAACGATTTTCCGCGAACAAAGTCTCGCACTGCATATGGGGCAAATTCCAACCTTCTCGATGCAGTTACGGATGGGGCGCAGAGGTCAATTCCAAAAGATCGTCCACTGTGAAGGTGTCGTTCAGACGGATACGATTCCGAGCTCACTCCTCTTCATTCTCAAGGATGCGACATCGCTCATCCAGCTCGAGCAAGAACGAGATCTTGCGATTGCCTCTCTTAAAAAGTTCTTCACGTCGCTGCATACGACCGCTTACGAGCATCGTTATAAAGATAATACCGTGATGTTTCATGCTGCCGGGTTCCTCGAACCGTACACCGATTATCTCCGACGAATCGAACAGGATCATCAATTGTGGACGAAACTCGTCTCATCCGAAGATCTCGTCTTCATGCGGGAGGCATATCCGAAAATTCGTCAAGGGGAAGTCGTTCGACTCGTCTATCGTTTAAACTATCCCGACCGCCAATTCTGGGTCGAAGAGACGTGTATCCCGATCATCGATGCACATGGTGAAGTTCTCGGTCACTATGGAGTCTCGACCGATATCACGCGTCTAAAGGAACAACAGCATGAGATTTGGCACTTGTCGATGCATGACCCGATCACTGATTTACCCAATCATGCCTTTACGTTAGAACAGGTTCGGGAATTATTGAAGCATCGTTCCCCCTTCACTTTATTAACGGTCACGTTTAATCAACACAGCCGTCTCGCTGAGCGATTCGGTCACGAAATCGGGGAAGAATGGATCCGTCAGACGAGTGCAGCCGTGAAAAAGCTTATCAAAAAAGAAGTATTTATTGGTCATCTATTCGGTGATAAATTCCTTATCATCTTAAAAGGTAAGATTGACGAAACACGGGCAATCGGACTTGCTAATCAATTGCTCGAGCTAACCCATCACCGGTTCGACGTCTTGTCCTATGAACTGTTTTCGAAGGTTTTCATCGGCATCACCTATTCTGCTCATCACGATCATACGGCTGAAGAACTGATTAAACAGACATACACGGCACTCCGCCGTGCCAAGTCGATCTCTAAGAGTAACTTCCAGTTCTATTCGTCGAAACTCGACATCACGACGTACCGTCGTTATCAACTCGAACGCGATTTGCGTCATGTCATCAAAAAAAATCAACTCTTCCTTGAGTACCAACCGAAAGTCGATAGTTGGAGTGGACGTATCGTTGGTGCGGAAGCCTTGATTCGCTGGGACCATCCAGAATGGGGACGACTGGCACCAAAGGATTTCTTGTCCCTTTCAGAAGAAAGTGATCTCTATATCCACATCGGTGACTGGGTACTCGACCAATCCTGTCGATTGATTCGTGATCTACTCGATGAACAACCGGAGCATGTCGTTCCGCTATCGATCAACTTATCACCGAAACGATTGTTCTACGGTGATTTTGCGAGCGTCGTTGAACAACATCTAAAAAAACATGGTGTTCCTGGTCATCTCTTAGAAATCGAACTACTTGAATCGGATGTACTACTAGAAGGCGGACAAGTCCTCGAGACACTCGACCGTCTCGTTGATCTCGGTGTCAAACTATCACTCGATGATTTCGGAACAGCTTATTCATCGATTTCTTACGTCCAGCGTTATCCGGTACATTGCCTGAAGATTGATCGATCGTTCGCGATCCATGCTGAACACGATCCAAAGAGCCTCTCTGTCATTAAAAGTGTCATCTATATGGCGAAGGAGTTCGGTTTGACCGTCGTTGCGGAAGGTATCGAGAACATGCAACAACTGAACCTGTATCGAGATCTAGAATGTGATATGATTCAAGGCTATCTCTTCAGTAAACCTGTCGATATCGAAACATTTAAGAAACTGCTTGAGAACAGTATTCTCTATCCGAAAGATACGGGCACTGCTCCACCGAAGGAGCCGATTCTTAGTCTCCATGCGAAGGTGACGATTTCGAAGCTGAATGGACAGGCGATCCAAGTCGGATCGTCCCCAATCTTGATCAATCGTTGTACGAATCGAACGATTTCTTTCTATTCCTCGATTCGATTGCCGGTGAAGCATAAACTGGAACTCTCCCTGCAATTGCATCACCTGACACATCCCGACATCTTCATTGAACCGACGTCGATTTCTGAACTCGATAATGGTCTCTTCTATTACGTCGCTGACTTCCAAGTCCGCGCCTTGTCTCTCATCGTCCAAGAACAGTTGAATCATTCCCATCATTCGCGCGTCGACGACTTCTTCGAACAATCGACTGTAAAAAAAAAGCTTCCATCCCCTTAATCAAACGGGAATGGAAGCTTTCCTTAGTTATTCGGATTCTTTTTCAAGACAGCGGTCTGCGTCCGCTCGAGTACGGCATTCGTGATGACGATCAAGCCGGTGAAGAGGAACAAGGCTTCAAAACCGAAGTGACCAGCAATCTGTCCACCCGCGAGTGGTCCGAGGAAGTTCCCCATGAACTGCGCGGACTGATTATACCCGAAGATACGTCCTGACGCATTGGCTGGCGTATTCTTCCGAAGCAGTGCTTGTACCGACGGCATCAGTGCTGCTGTCGCAAAACCGATTCCCATCCGTAAGACGATCAATTGACTTGTATCCGTGACGAACGCTTGCGGAATCAAGAAAGCGGCAAAGACAAGTAATGCAAAGAATAAGACACGCTCTGCCCCGATCTTATCGGAGAGACGACCGAGTCGTTGCGCTGCGATCAAAGCTGCGATCCCTGGTGCTGAAGCGACGATCCCGGATAGTAACGCCAGACGTTCTGTTCCCGGACTGAGTTCCCGGACGTAGAGCGACAGGATCGGACTGATTGATTGTGCCGCGAACTGAATCAGGAACGTCGTCAAAAAGAGACTCAAGATGAGTTCCGGATGACGGAGCGACTGGATGATTTCCTTCGCGGACGCCATTTTTTTGACTTCCATTGGGACGAATTCTTCTTTAACTAAGAAGTAGGTCACGAGGAAGGTAATGAAGAGCGGTACGCTCGTAAAGAGAAAAACGGGTCGAAGCCCAACAACGTCGGCGAGGAATCCTCCAATGAGAGGTCCTAGCAATCCACCGGCAATCCCACCGGTCGACAGGGTGCCGAGCGCCCAGCCACTTTTCTCTTTTGGGGTTTGGGAAGCAACGAGTGTAATTCCGGCTGAGATGAATCCGGATACGGCTCCCATGACAAGACGTAAAAATACGAGTTGGTAGACGTCTTGCACAAAACTAATCAAGAACATGACGATCGACATACCAAGACTTGCGCGAAGCAACATCAGCTTCCGTCCTTTTCGATCGGCGAGACGTCCCCAGATTGGTGAGACGATCGCAGCGACGAGGAAGGTTGCACCAAAGGCGATACCGGACCAGGTCGTAATATCTTGTCGGCTGTCGACACCGAGTTCTTCAATGAATAAAGGCAAAAACGGTAACACGAGACTGAGGGCTGCAGCGGTCAAAAAACTACCGAACCAAACGACAACTAAATTTCTTTTCCACAATGGCATTGTGGCATCACTTCCTTTTTATTTACAATTCGTTTCAATTCAACAACTTTTAATATACACTTCACATTGTGAAATGTCTAGGATTTGAACTGTCAAAGTGTAGAACAGGACCTTTGATGCATATAAGCAACTGCTTGACGGTCGATAGTAAGGTAATCCACACGAAGGAGTGAAATTGAAATGAAACGCTTTTTGATAAGCGTAGTCTGTCTGTCGTTGCTTCAATTCGGACTACCACTCAAGAGTTCAGCTGCCGTTTCCGTCACTCGTCACACGGTCATCTGGTCCATCCCAGAGGCCAAATCCATTTCAACGAAGATCAATCAGCTGGCAAACAGACAGATGAAACGTGTCTATCTGCATGTCGCTGTCGAGGGTGACCGTACTCTCTACCGAACATTCGTTGAAAAAGCGCATGCTGTCGGCATCGAAGTGTACTTTTTGTTCGGACAGCCGCGCTGGATCACAAACGAAGGTACGACAGCTCGACCAAACGTCGAGGATCCGTTAGCCTGGATTTCGACCTATCAGCAGGAAACGATCAGTCATCCGGACGGCATCAGCGTTGATCTCGAACCATATGCCTTACCGGAATGGGAGACGGACCAACCACGTGTCATCGCCTCCTATGAACGGATTTTACTTGCCTTTCGCGAGAAAGCGTCTGTTGAAGGATTACCGCTGCAACTGTTCCTTCCGTTCTGGTTCCATACCGTACAGGATGAAAGCGGTCGCCCTCTCAGTGAATGGGCAATGGAGCTCGCTGATGAAGTCACGTTGATGAGTTACCGAACTGTCTATGGTGGTGGGAATGGACTTGGTGCCATTACAATGACGGACGCGCTCTATGCCGCAAGCAACAATCACACGTTATCGTATGCAATCGAGTTCACTGAACTTCCAGAGACACCGGACATCACGTTCTATGGCAAGACGCGGACGCAGCTGAATCAGCTCGTCAATCAAACGATGGCCAGTTCACTGCCGCCAAGTGCGATCGTCTATCATGATTTTGAAGCGTACCAAACATTCATGCGTAGTACGCAGTGAGCTATCTTCATCTGTCTGCCCCCTTTGCTTTTCATCCGCTTTCCTCAGGCGAGACACAAGCCAGTCTTCACTGTTCGTATAACAGTGAAGCCGGGTCTTGTTTGTCTCTGACAGCGCAAAATCGCGCTTTTCCCTGTAGGAGTCGGATGAAGCACAAGGAGGCACATGATCATTTAGTACCATGGCATTGCATTATGTTTAAAACAAAGGGAGTCCAGTTTCCGATACGTACTTCGGAAACTGGACTCCCTATTGGTTTGATTCATATCGAACGAACTTGTCCATTCTCGACTCCTGCAGGAAAAGAAAGTGCAAGCAGCACTTTCGTCAGGGATAGGTAAGACCCGACAACTCGCATGAAATGCGCGCTGTCGCGGCTTACCTCCCGCCTGTGGAAAGCGAGAAGGACAAGACGGTCGTTATAGGAATGAACTTTTACGAGAGATCATATCCTTTACGCTGACACGCTCTTACTTCCCGAGGTTATCGAGCATGATTCCTGTACCGCGTGCGACACATAACATCGGATCTTCTGCGATCAGAACCGGTAGTCCAAGTTCTTTTGCAAGCAGTTGATCAATTCCGTCCAGCAACGCGCCTCCACCCGTCAGGATGATACCGCGATCGATGATGTCTGCTGCAAGCTCCGGTGGTGTCTTTTCGAGTACACGCTTCGTTGCTTCGACGATCTCCATCGCTGCTTCCGCAAGCGCATCGTGCATCTCTTCCGATGTCACCGTGATGTTGTGCGGTAAACCTGTCACGAGATTTCGTCCACGAATATCCATCTGCTCGCGACGTCCGTCTTCTGATACAGTGGCAACCGTCGTCTTGACCGCTTGTGCTGTCCGTTCCCCGATGATCAGCTTATGTGTATCCTTGATCGAACGAATGATGTCGTGGTCGAAACGATCTCCTGCGACCTTGATCGTCTCCCCGCATACGATATCACCCATTGAAAGTACGGCAACATCCGTCGTCCCACCACCAATATCAATGACCATGTGCCCTGCTGGCATCCAAATGTCCATACCGGCACCAACTGCTGCGACCTTCGGCTCGACTTCAAGGAAGACCGTTTTTGCCCCTGACTTTTCACCGGCTTGACGAATTGCTTTCGCCTCAACCGTCGTGATGCTTGCTGGTGTACAGATTAACATCCTGACTCCACCAAACATCTTACGAACTTCAATCTTATCGATGAAATGGCGAAGCATCGCTTCCGTCATTTCGAAATCGGCAATGACACCGTCTTGAAGCGGTCGAATAGCTACGATATTCCCCGGTGTCCGCCCTACCATCAAGTGTGCTTCCGTACCTACCGCATGAATCTTGCCTGTTGCCTTATCGATCGCGACGACCGATGGCTCATCGAGGACGATGCCTCTACCTTTGACATGAATGACGACGTTCGCCGTCCCTAAGTCGATTCCGATATCTCTTGAAAACATCTCGTGTGCTCTCCTTTACCCACTGGCTATTCTTCCAAAATATAGAACGTCGTTTGGACGTCTAACCCATTTATGTATACATACCTTTCAATTCTAGCATATGCCCCCTCGTGAAACGACTTTCTTTTTCCGCTTTTCGGATTTCATTGTCGTCATTTTCAAAAGACGACAAAAAAGAGCACCATCCCGCAAAATGGGATGATGCTCTTATATAAGTGCTTAAAGTTTTGTAGCAGCTGTTTCTTCAACGACTACAGCTTCTTCTGTCACACGCTCTACGTCTGCACCAAGTGCTTGTAACTTCAAGTGGAAGTCGACGTATCCACGGTCGATATGGTGAAGTGCACCAACGCGTGTTTCGCCTTCAGCGATCAATCCTGCTGTGACGAGTGCAGCCCCTGAGCGAAGATCCGTTGAAAGAACTTCTGCGCCTTGCAACTGTACGCCACCGTTGATGATCGATGAACGACCTTCAATCTTGATGTCAGCATTCATGCGACGGAATTCTTCGACGTGCATGAAGCGGTTTTCGAAGACTGTTTCCGTGATGACTGATGTGCCGCCTGCTTTGAGGACGAGTGCCATCATTTGTGCTTGAACATCTGTCGGGAAGCCTGGGTGTGGCATCGTCTTGACGTCAACTGCTTCGAGTTTCGCTGGACCGACGACGCGGAGCCCTTCTTCTGTATCCGTGATCTTAACGCCCATCTCTTCCATCTTCGAGATGAGTGGACGAAGGTGTTCGCGCTCAGCACCGATGACTTCGACGTCACCTTCTGTGATCGCTGCTGCGATCATGAACGTACCTGCTTCGATTCGGTCAGGAATGACGTAGTGTGTTGCACCGTGTAATTTCTCGACGCCTTCGATGCGGATCGTTTCTGTACCTGCACCGCGGACTTTTGCGCCCATTGCGTTCAAGAAGTTCGCAAGGTCAACGATTTCTGGTTCTTTTGCGACGTTCTCGATGACTGTCGTTCCTTCTGCGAGTGTCGCAGCCATCATGATGTTTTCTGTCGCACCAACAGATGGGAAGTCGAGGTAGATTTTTGCACCTTGGAGGCGACCGTCGACATGTGCTTCAACGAATCCGTTTCCGATGATCGTTTTTGCGCCCATCGCTTCGAATCCTTTCAAGTGAAGATCGATCGGACGTGATCCGATTGCACATCCACCTGGCATTGCGACACGTGCGCGCCCGAGGCGTGCAAGTAATGGACCCATGACGAGAATCGAAGCTCGCATCTTACGCACGTACTCGAGTGGTGCCTCGTCTTTGAGATTCGGCTCTGCATTGACCGTCACCGTGTTAGCTTCTGCGTCGAATTCGACTTCCGCGTTCAAATTGCGTAAGACGTTATTGATTGTATAGACGTCTGCTAGACGTGGTACGTTTTGAAGAACCGATTGTCCCTCTGATGCAAGCAATGTCGCGACGAGTGTTTTTAAGACCGCGTTCTTTGCACCTTCTACTTTGACTGTTCCAGCTAATTTACGTCCGCCACGGACAACGATTTTTTCCATTCTCCCTACTCCTCTGCTTCGTTTCTGTTCTAGTATGTTCAATTCGTGATTGGTGAGGATCATAGTTGGAATTCAACGAATGTTAGAAAAGAAACTTCCCTATAGTTGATCTCTTACTACAAAGCCAATACGACGTTTCGATTGTAATGTTAGATGATTGCTAAATGACTGTGTTCCTTCATTGAAAGAGCAGTGTCCTGTTCCATGGTAAAACAAATTACCATTTCAGGGTTTACAATGCAGTTACAAGTTCACCCGATTAAAAACTGAAGACGTTGTGCAAAACCGGCATAATCCAGTAAAAAGCGCGCTACGATGGATCCGAGTGCAATCGCAAGAATCGTTCGTAAGGCTACCGCATGCGGTCCTTTAGGATGTTGCAGGATTTTCTCCCATTTGACTGGTAACAAGGACCACCAAGCGAGCAAAATCGCTACGATATAGACCAGCATACTAACTAACGCACTCACACCAATAGATGTCACTTTCGTTGCACCTCTTCTTCATAGTTTCTCCAACTCTACTATGATTTCATAAAATGAATGATTGCGCAAACAAAAAAGAACACGCTGAATTAATTTTAGCGTATAAAATATATTTATTGAAGATAAATTTGGTCTTCTACTGAAAAAAGGTTGAAGAATTCGTGAAGACGAGGCATATAGTGTACTTTTACATATTTGCAGTATTTTAAACCTGTATCCTTCATCGTGTTGCGAAAACGGTTGCCATTCGAAAAATCATTGATGCGTCGTACAAAAAAAGACCCGATTCCTTAAAGGAAATCGAGCCTTTTCATCAAAATCAATCGCGACCATAGTCTTTCAAGCTGAGACGGTTAACTGCTCGTTTCAGTGAAAGTTCAGCACGCTTGAATTCGAGTTCTGATAATTTCGTGTCCTGGAGACGACGTTCTGCACGAACCTTCGCAGCTGCAGCCCGGTCGTAGTCGACCTTGTCTGCTTGCTCCGCAGTTTCCGCAAGAACCGTTACAGTATCCTGGCGCACTTCCATAAAGCCACCGCTGATAGCGATCAACGTGCGTCCGCCATCTTCGTGGCGCAACTTCAAGATGCTGATGTCGAGTGGTGTCACGAGTGGGACGTGGTGCGGGAGAACCCCGATCTCACCAGAAATCGTCTTCGCAACGACCATACGGACATCGCCATCATACACTTCGCCATCCGGGGTGACGATATTGACATGAAGTGTGTTCATCTCAAGTCCCCCTTATGCTTTGTCACTTAGACAAGCGCCTTCGCTTTTTCAATCGCATCTTCGATCGGACCGACGAGACGGAATGCTTCTTCCGTTAAGTCATCGTGTTTACCTTCGAGGATTTCTTTGAAGCCGCGGATCGTGTCCTTAACTGGGACGTACGATCCTTTTTGTCCTGTGAACTGCTCAGCTACGTGGAAGTTCTGCGACAAGAAGAACTGGATACGACGCGCACGGTGTACAGTCAATTTGTCGTCTTCTGACAACTCGTCCATACCGAGGATCGCAATGATATCTTGAAGTTCTTTATAACGCTGAAGTGTTTCCTGAACTTGACGTGCAACACTGTAGTGCTCTTCGCCGACGATTTCCGGTGAAAGGGCACGCGATGTCGAAGCAAGTGGATCCACGGCAGGATAGATCCCCATCTCAGAGAGACGACGCTCAAGGTTCGTCGTTGCATCTAAGTGAGCAAACGTCGTCGCAGGAGCCGGGTCAGTATAGTCATCGGCTGGTACATAAACCGCTTGGATCGATGTAACCGAACCTTTGTTTGTTGATGTGATTCGCTCTTGGAGCATCCCCATCTCTGTTGCGAGTGTCGGCTGGTAACCAACGGCAGATGGCATACGACCGAGAAGGGCCGATACCTCAGAACCTGCTTGTGTGTAACGGAAGATGTTATCAACGAAGAGAAGAACGTCTTGTCCTTGCTCATCACGGAAGTATTCCGCCATCGTCAAACCAGTCAAGGCAACACGAAGACGTGCACCCGGTGGTTCGTTCATCTGACCGAAGACCATCGCTGTTTGTTTGATAACGCCTGAATCCGTCATCTCGTGGAACAAGTCATTTCCTTCACGCGTCCGCTCACCAACACCTGCGAATACCGAGATACCGCTGTGCTCTTGAGCGATGTTGTTGATCAATTCCTGGATGAGGACGGTCTTACCTACACCGGCACCACCGAAGAGACCGATCTTACCACCCTTGATGTAAGGAGCGAGCAAGTCGACGACTTTAATTCCAGTCTCGAGGATTTCAACTTTCGTTGAAAGGTTATCAAAAGTCGGTGCTTTTTTGTGGATCGGAAGACGTTCCACGTCAGCAGCGATTTCTTTTTCATCAATTGGGTTACCGAGTACGTTGAAGACGCGACCAAGTGTCGCTTCTCCGACGGGTACCGAGATTGGAGCATTCGTATCGAGTACTTCCATTCCACGGCGTACTCCATCCGTAGAGTCCATCGCAATGGTACGGACGACGTCGTCACCAAGGTGCAGGGCGACCTCAAGCGTCAAGTCGATAGCCACTTCTTCTACAGTTTGCGGCGTATATTGAATACGAAGCGCGTTGTAGATGTTCGGTAAGTGTCCTTCGAACTTAACGTCGATGACAGGTCCCATGACCGCGACGACGCGGCCTTTTAAACCGAGTTCGTTCATCGTGTTTCCTCCTACCTATCGTTACGCCAGTCGGGATTACTGCTGCGCAGCAGCCCCACTGACGATCTCTGTGATTTCTTGCGTGATCGCAGCTTGTCGAGCTCGGTTGTAGACGAGAGTCAATCGACCGATCAAGTCATCTGCGTTATCTGTCGCACTTTGCATTGCTGTCATACGTGACGCATGTTCTGCTACTTTCGCGTCAAGAAGCGCACCGAAGATCAAGCTCTCCGCATAACGCGGGAGGAGTTCCGCAAGGATTTGTTCCTCGCTTGGCTCGTACTCATAAGTCGTCGAAGACGAAGCTTCGATTTCTCCGAGTGGGAGAAGGGTTTCGACTTTCACTTCTTGGCTGATGACAGATAAGAAGTGGTTGTAGCACAGCTTGAGCTCGTCGATTTCGCCGATCGTGAACGCACTCACTGTGCGCTTCACGATTTCAGCGACGTCGACATACGAAGGAGAATCGTTCAAGCCTGTGATCGCATCCGTGACCGTGATTCCGCGTGAACGGAAGAACTGGACACCGACTTTACCGACCACGAAGAGAACGTAACTGTCCGTAGTATGCTTTTCTTTGATTTCCCGGTAGACTTCACGCAGCACGTTGGCGTTATATGCACCAGCTAAGCCGCGATCCGATGTGATGACGATATAGCCCGTCTTTTTGACGGGACGTTTCTCGAGCATCGGATGGCTCGCACCTGTCGTGCCATTCGCAATGGTTCCGAGTACCTCTTGCATTTTCAGCATGTAAGGTTGGAACTTCGCGCTATGTGCTTGAGCGCGGTTCAGTTTCGACGCCGAAACCATGTTCATCGCTTTCGTGATCTGTTTCGTACTTTTCGTCGAGTTGATCCGCGTTTGTATCTCGCGCAACGATGCCATTTCGATTCACCACCTTGTTAGTATCAAGAGCGTTCCGTCGGATTAAACCGTCGCTTGGAACGTTTTCTTAAATTCTGAGATTGCTGCTACGATCTCTTCGTCTGCTGGAAGGTTACCTGTCTTACGGATCTCATCGCAAAGTTGTTTGCGGTTTTGATCGAGCCAGAGGTTGAGTTCCTTTTCAAAACGACGAATATCCGTTACAGCAACATCATCAAGGTGACCACGAGTCAAGGCATAGATGATGATGACTTGCTTATCGACAGTAAGTGGTTGGTTCAAGTCTTGTTTCAAGACTTCAACTGTCCGCTCACCACGGTTAAGCTTCGATTGAGTCGCTTTATCAAGGTCAGATCCGAACTGAGCGAATGCTTCAAGCTCACGGTAAGATGCGAGGTCAAGACGGAGCGTACCCGCTACCTTCTTCATCGCTTTTACTTGAGCCGAACCACCTACACGCGATACCGAGAGACCCGGGTTGATCGCGGGACGGACACCTGAGAAGAAGAGATCCGATTGAAGGAAGATTTGACCATCCGTGATCGAGATAACGTTCGTAGGGATATAAGCTGAGATATCCGACGCTTGCGTCTCGATGAACGGAAGAGCAGTCAAGCTACCTGCACCAAGCTCGTCGTTCAACTTCGCCGCACGCTCAAGAAGGCGTGAGTGGAGGTAGAAGACATCCCCTGGGTAAGCTTCGCGGCCTGGTGGGCGTTTCAAAAGAAGTGAAAGCTCACGGTAAGCAGCTGCTTGTTTTGAAAGATCATCATAGATGACAAGAACGTGTTTGCCTTGGTCCATGAAGTGTTCACCCATCGCGACACCTGCGAATGGTGCGAGGTAAAGAAGTGGAGCTGGCTGTGAAGCCGCTGCCGAAACGACGATCGTGTAATCGAGGGCACCGTTTTTACGGAGCGTCTCGACGACGCCACGGACTGTTGATTCTTTTTGTCCGATTGCGACGTAGATACAGATCATGTTTTCTTCTTTTTGGTTGATGATCGTATCGATTGCGATCGACGTTTTACCCGTCTGACGGTCACCGATGATCAACTCACGCTGTCCACGACCGATTGGAACGAGGGCATCGATCGCCTTGATTCCTGTCTGAAGTGGTTCGTGTACCGATTTACGCGCCATGACGCCAGACGCCTTACGCTCGATCGGATTGTAGTGTTCTGTTTCGATTGGACCAAGACCATCGATTGGCATACCGAGTGGGTTGACGACACGTCCGAGGAGTGCGTCTCCTGTTGGTACTTCCATGATGCGGCCCGTACGGCGAACAGAGTCGCCTTCTTTGATTTCAAGGTAGTCACCGAGGATGATGATACCGACGTTGCCTTCTTCTAAGTTTTGCGCCAAGCCCATTGTGCCGTTAGCGAATTCTACGAGCTCTCCCGACATGACGTTGTCGAGTCCGTGTGCACGAGCGATACCATCACCGATTTGGATGACCGTACCTGTCTCGTTCACTTCCATCGTAGAACCGTACTGCGCGATACGCGCTTTAAGCAGGGCGCTGATTTCTTCAGCTCTAATGCTCATGCGTTTCACCCCTATTTTCTTACGCTTTTAACAGCTCACGCTCAAGGCGCGTTAGTTTAGTTTCGATCGTACCGTCATATGTCGTGTAACCGATTTGAACGCGAAGTCCTCCGATGACACCCGTGTCGACGACGTTCTCGACTTCAAGCGTTTTACCTGATTTTTGGCCAAACGTCTCTTTCACTTTCGTGAGTTCCTCGTCTGACAATTTGTATGCACTCGTGACGATTGCCGTCGCGACATTGCGGTGTTCATTCAACAATGCAATGAAGTGTTCCGGTAATGTAACGATCTCTGCTGCCCGGTCGTTTTCGACCATGACAAGCAATGTGTTTAAGACGATCGAGTTGAAGCCAGTGAAGCTTGTTTGAAGAACTTGCTTGAGCTCTTCAGCAGAAATCGATGGGTTATCTAAAACCGAAGCGAGCTCTGGTGTTGCGTGGAGCACTTCGCCGAGCGTCCGCACATCAGCTTCTGCTTGCTCGAGCACATGGTGCTCAAGCGCAAGATCGAAGAGCGCTTTTGCGTAGCGTCCCGCTACGTGATCACGCATTAGTTCGTGCCCTTAGTATCAGCAAGGAATTGATCGACGAGTGCTTTTTGAGCGGCTTCGTCTGTCGCAAGCTGTGTTTTCATGACGTGGCGTGCTGCAGCGATTGCTTGAAGAGCGACATCGTTCTTCAAAGCAGCTTGTGCTTCAGCGCGTTCACGTTCGATCGCACGGCGAGCT
Organism: Exiguobacterium sp. s143; assembly: GCF_018618895.1. Lineage (NCBI taxonomy): Bacteria > Bacillati > Bacillota > Bacilli > Caryophanales > Exiguobacterium > Exiguobacterium sp. s143. The sequence goes on from NZ_JACSMX010000001.1 coordinate 1,467,592, forward strand.
TCTTCCTTACTCATTTCGGATTCAAGACGTGCCTGCTCCATCGCACGTGCTTGCTCTGCTTCTGCCTGACGGCGTGATGCTTCTAAAAGGTCGCGTGCTTCCGTACGCGCCTTATTTAATTCTTCGCGTTGTTGTTCTACGTAGACTTCAGCGTCTTTACGGCTCTTTTCAGCCGAGTTGATCTCGCTAGCCACATGCTCTTCCCGCGCTTTCATCATGTTGACGAGCGGGCCCCATGCGAATTTCTTCAAGAGGATGAGGAGCAAGAGGAAAACGACGATCGTGACGATCATGTTGGCTAATAAGAGTTGGTTGCCTTCGCCGCCAGCCTCTGCCGCAAGATACGTTAGATTCATTCGATTACACTCCCCTCGTGGTTGGTTCAACTTCAATATCTACATAAGGGAGCCTAAGCTCCCGTGACGGTTCACTCAAACGTTGAACGAATAGCGCCCTATGTAGTCCGTTCTCGTTAATCGTGGATTAAGAGTTGAGAAGAAGGAAACCGACCGCTACACCGATGATTGGAAGTGCCTCAACAAGACCGATACCGATGAACATTGTTTGACGAAGTTCGTTTTTGAGTTCTGGCTGACGTGCTTGACCTAATACTGTACCGTTTACGATAAGACCGTTACCGATACCTGCGCCGAGTGCGCCGAGTCCGATGATGATCGCTGTTGCAATAAGATTCATGATAAATTGCCTCCCTAGAGTATGTTCATTGATTTGTCGTGCTGTTATCGGAAAAGCGGATGCTTTACCTTCGAATTAATGGTCGTGCGCTGCCTTATGTCCGATGTAAACCATCGTCAAGATAAGGAAGATATACGCTTGGATACCACCGATGAAGAGTGAGAATCCTTGCCAGATCAACATCGGGATACCCGAGATGATCGCGCCGACTGGTCCGAGGAATTGGAAATCGTTCGTACCAGAGACGATACCGATCGAAAGAATGATTCCGATCATGATTTCACCAGCGAAGATGTTTCCGTAAAGACGAAGACCGAGCGTCAACGTGTTTGCAAACTCCTCGATGATGGTAATGATAAACATCGGCGTCATGAATGTTTTCGCATAAGCGCCGAAGCCTCGCATCTTCACACCGTAGTAATGACTTAAGACTACTACGAGAGATGAAAGTGCCAGTGTCACGTAAGGATCTGCAGTTGGTGAGTTGAACCAAATGTAGTGTCCCGTCACGACGTTGAATGGGAGACCCATGATGTTGGACACAAGGATGAACAGGAATAATGTCATTCCGAACGTAAGGAAGCGACCCCCTGTTTTCCAGTCCATCGTGCTGCTGATAATTCCGCGAACGAATTCAAGGAACATCTCCATCACGTTTTGAGCACCGGTTGGCTTCATCACAAGACGTCGCGTACCGGCCACGGCAATCAAGAAGACGAGAGCAGCAGCAATCAATACTGTGATCAAGTTCGTCCAGCTACCGTACAGAACGAAGTCACCCCAGAGTGGGATTTCGTAAAGTGGCATTTCGTGGTTCATTTGACTATTCACCTCTTTTCCCGCTTGAGTTCGTGAGTCAAGAACTCACAAAATTGTATGACGTGGCCGGCGAGAAGGCCTATTACCACCGCAGTTAATGACAATTCAGTTTGATACTTCAAACCGATCATCACACAAAGTACCGCGACCGCCATGCGTGAAACGGTCCCTCGAGACACTGGCTTGCGCCCCGTCTCGATTACACGATACATCCGATCGACGCTGAGTCGTTGAAGCGTCAAGATCAGAAAGCTGCCAGTTCCACCAAGTGCTAGTCCATAAATGACTGGGTCACTCGGGCGTCCGATGAGCAGCAGGACAGCCAGGATTCCATAAAAGAGTCCAAACCATCGTAAGTACGCACGATACAACGCATCTTGAAGGATGATGTTCATGTCTTCTCCCCTAACAAGTGCCTGATCATGGCGATCATGCAAAGAATGCCGATGAAAATCCCGATGAACACGGCGAACGTCGCACCCATTTTTTCCCACCATTGTTGTTGTTCCCCATAGTTCCCAACCAAAAAGCCAATGACGATCGGTGCAGCCAGTGCCGTCGAAATTTGCGAGGCCATGACCATACTCTTCGCGAGCCCACTTTGGCGCACTAGAGACGACCCCCTTTTTTCCCAATTGTGAGTTCTTTTTCTTTCCCACAATTTGCGGATTTTCATACTAGTCAAGAATACAATGAAGCAGCTTTCATAGTCAAATGAATTCACAATAAAAACAGAGCCGAAAAACCTATACATATCAACGATTGATAAGGTTTTCACAGATGTCATCCGTGCAAGTCATTTCACGAAGATGTGAAGAAAATATGTAGTACTATCAACGGTTAAAGAGATTGTTCATATGGTGAACAAAACCGTTGAATAGTAACGTTATATCGTGCCCGTTAAAGCGAAACAAGACCTCTAAAATTGATTTGTGTCGATTTTGTGAAAAAACATTTTTTGTTCACAATTGAAAACGCTTCCGAATCGGGACATAAAAACAGCTCTGACATCTGTTTGTAATAATACATTTCAGCGATTTCCATTTTTTCAATCGTGCGGTACGTCACAGCTTGAATCGTCATCGTTTCCTTTCCAGTTTCAAGGTCATCTGGTTTTACATTTTCTAAACAAATGAGCTGATTTTAGCGGAAATGACAAAAATAATATAGCTCCTTCGTGTAAGAAGCTACATATACTAGTATTTTATCTTGCTTTGAATTTTCCACGCTTCCTTCACCCGCTTTCCTCAGGCGAGACACAAGCCAGGATTCACGTTCCTTCCGGTCCGTGAATTCGGGTCTTGTTCGTCTCTGACAGCGCGACTTGTCGCGCTTTCTCCTGTAGGAGTCGGGTGATGACGCGTGTTGTCCTACTTCATTGCGTGAGTAACGGTGCCGGAGCTTCCCCTTGACCGAAGTGATGCAAGATCGCTTGGACGATGCGTTCTGAGGCATGACCATCTCCGTACGGGTTCGAAGCATGCGCCATCTCTTGATAAAGTGTTTCGTTCGTCAACAATTCCGTTGCCATCTGATAGATCGTCTCTTCTTCCGTACCGGCAAGCTTCAACGTTCCAGCAGCAATCCCTTCCGGGCGCTCTGTCGTGTCGCGTAAGACAAGCACAGGTACACCAAGTGATGGCGCTTCTTCCTGTACGCCACCCGAGTCAGTCAGGATTAAATGCGCACGGCTCGCGAAGTTGTGGAAGTCGAACACATCGAGTGGGGCGATCAGAGAAATTCGATCATGCCCTTCAAAGACCGTCTTCGCAGCTTCTTGAACGACCGGATTGAGGTGAACCGGATAGACGACATGCGTATCCGGGAACGCATCGACGAGGCGACGAATCGCCCGGAACATCTGATGCATCTTCTCGCCTTGGTTCTCACGACGATGTGCCGTCATCAGGATCAGCTTCCGGTCCCCGACCGTCTCAAGCATCGGATGGACATAATCGGTTTGAACGGTCGTCTGCAGAGCATCGATTGCCGTATTCCCCGTGATGTAGACACCAGCGTGACGGTTCTCGGATGCGAGATTCGCTGCTGCTTGTGCTGTCGGAGCAAAATGTAAGTCCGCGAGCGTCGACGTCAACTGACGATTGACCTCTTCCGGGAACGGCGAGTATTTATTATACGTGCGCAGTCCCGCCTCGACGTGACCGACTGCGATCTGATTGTAATAGGCAGCCAGGCTTCCGACGAACGTCGTCGTCGTATCCCCATGAACGAGGACAAGATCTGGCTTGATCTCCTTCATAATCGCATCGAGTCCCTCGAGACCACGCGTCGTAATATCAACAAGTGTCTGACGTTGCTTCATGATATTTAAATCATGATCCGGTTGGATTTCGAATAAATCGAGCACTTGATCGAGCATCTCGCGGTGCTGGGCAGTGATCGTAACATGAACATCAAAAGCAGGGTGTTGCTTCAGGGCATTGACGAGCGGTGCCATCTTGATGGCTTCCGGTCGTGTCCCGAAAATCGGCATGACTGTAATCGGCATGGTGACTTCCTCCTTTTTTCCTTTTTTCATTAAAGCATACTTCAGCAGTCTTGCGCAGTTTACGAAATAGCAACGAAAAGACCGCAGATCATCGTCTGCGGTCTTTTTGTGTAGCTTGCTGTTTTTTACTTCGTTCCGAAGAGACGGTCTCCTGCATCACCGAGTCCTGGGACGATATATCCGTGGTCGTCCAACTTCTCGTCGAGTGCCGCGAGATAGATGTCGACATCCGGGTGTTCTTCTTGAACGCGTTTGACGCCTTCAGGTGCTGCACAGAGACATGCGAGCTTGATGCTCTTTGCCCCTTGTTTCTTTAAGGAGGAGATGGCGTCTGCCGCCGAACCACCTGTCGCAAGCATCGGGTCAACGACGACGAAATCACGTTCTGCGACGTCTGTTGGGAGCTTGAGGTAGTATTCCGTTGGCTCGAGTGTCTCTGGGTCACGGTACAAACCGATGTGACCGACTTTGACGTTCGGCATCATGCGGAGCATGCCGTCGACCATACCGAGACCGGCGCGGAGAATCGGGACGATCCCGAGTTTCTTGCCTTCGATCATCTTTTGCGTCGTCTTCGTGACCGGTGTCTCGATCGCGACATCTGTGAGTGGAAGGTCACGTGTGATTTCATATGCCATCAATGAAGCCACCTCGTCGACAAGTTCCCGGAATTGTTTCGTTCCTGTTTCGACTTTACGCATGATCGTCATCTTGTGCTGAATCAATGGGTGATCAAATACATGTACTTTACTCATTGTTTGCATCTCCTCTCCATTCTCTTTTCGCATTGTACTCTAAAAACGTACTGCTTGGGAACTGTTTTTTCGTCAGTTCCCAAGCGTGCTCTTACCAGAAAGAATCGCTTTTGCGGCGTAAGACCATTCATTGTCCGGTTGTTTCGCGAGTTCTTGCAAGGTCGCACGATAATCACCTTTTTTATATTTTTGTTCATAGACCGCTTGCATCCAGAGGACGTCACTCATGTATCCAGACTTCGGGAAATCTTCCCGATAGGCAATATAGTCCGCTTGTGTCGTTTTCTTCAACTTCCCGTCAGCGATCAACTTATAGAAGCGTGCCATACCTGCTGTCTCTTTGTTCGTCAAGACGGATCCGGTCAAGACACTGTCTGCTCGTTTGTAGTCTTTCGCCTGAACAGCAGCAACCCCTTGCTCGAGTGCTTCTTTCGGAGGTAGTTGCGTCTGCTTTGTTTCGGAAGAAGCCTCCTTCTTCTCTGGCTTAATCGCTTTCGCTTTTTCTTGCTCACTTGCCAGCTGCTCGTTTTTTTCTTTTAACTGTTCGACTTCCGTTTGCAGCGCTGCGAGCTGTTGCTCGACCTCTGTTTGTTTCGTTGCGACTGGTGTTGCGGGTTCGCTATCCAACTGTGTCCAGACGAGAACGAGAGAGACGACAGCTAAAGCTCCACCAATCCACCATGGATTCAGTTTGCCGAGTCGCTTCCAGTCTTTCAATTGCGGATGATTCTGAACCGTCATGGGAAAGGATGCCAATCGCTTCTGGGCAAGACGCTTCCCACCTGCTTTTCCTGCGATCGCCAGGCGATAACGATAGACTTCTGCTGGCATCGGTAAGGTCTTCCACTGTTCAAAACGAGCATCTGCCTGTTCATAAAATCCTGCCTGTTGCATGATGACGATTGCTTTGAAATCTTCGAGCATCCGGTGATATTCCCGGCGCTCGTGGCTTTTATGGGTGAACCATTCTGTCAGGCGTTCCGTTTGAATGGCTTGAAGTTCTGATTGGATCAAGGTTGATAAGTTCACATTTATTTCCACCTTTATCTTTTTTTACTACGGTTAAGTATAGCAAAGATAACGCTTCCGCAAATGGTTCGTTTCCCCTATCTTCTTGACGAAGCATTGAAAAAAACCTCTTGTTTTCGTACGTCGATGTACGAAAACAAGAGGATGAATCGTTTAACGATGAGAATAGGATCGGAATACTTTTGTTTCCGTGATGTGTCCGTCTTCAATCCGCCAAATCCGGTCACAGACGTCAAGCATCCGTTCGTCATGCGTGATGACGATGACGGTCTTGTTAGAAACATGCGCTTGTTGTTGCAACAGCTCCATCACCCGGCGACCATTCGGATAATCGAGACTTGCCGTCGGTTCATCCGCGAGTACAAGTCGTGGTTCATTGACGAAGGCCCGGGCAATCGCGACACGTTGTCGTTCGCCACCTGATAAGGCGTGCGGCAAATGGTCTTTCCGGTGCTCGAGTCCGAACACGGCGAGCGCCGCCGTCGCGTCAACCGTCCGTCCAGCCTCCTTTGCGACCAGTTCGAGTTGCTCTCCTGCTGTCAAAAATGGTACGAGATGCGATTCTTGAAAAATGAACCCGACTTCCTCGAGACGCAAACGACGACGTTCTTCGTCCGCTGCTTCACTGACGCACGTATCATCAAAGTAGACGGCACCGTTCGTTGGTGTCTGTAACAATCCAAGCAACTGGAGCAATGTACTTTTCCCGCTACCACTTGGTCCGACGAGGGCAATCAACTCACCCGCTTCTGCTTGTAAGTTGATGTCATGTAGAACCGTCATCTCACCATAACTTTGTTCAATCTGATCTAATCGAATCATCCGTTCATTCCTCCCATCGCATCTGCTGCATCGAGTTTTTTGACCATCCGTAACGGAACGAGCGCACCGAGGATTGCCGTTACGAGTAAAATGCCCCCGTACGTCAGACTGGTCGACCATTCAAAACGGAATGGAAGATCCGACGGTAGGAAACGACTCGTCAGATAGGTGATGGCGACGCTGACAGTAAAGGCGAGGCTCGTCAGGAGGATGACTTGTACGAGTAGACTCGCACCCATCGTCCGGGTCCGAATGCCGATTGCCTTTAAGACACCGAGCTGTTTCATCTTCTGCATCGTCAAGATATAGAAGAAGGCTGTCAGAATCAATGCCCCGATGACGACGAGTGCAACCCGCATCATCTGGAAGGAGTTTTGCTCCGCTGCATAGCCTGGTACGTTCTCAACGACTGCTTGTTTTGAGAAGATGGCTTGATCCGTTTGCAACGACTGACCGATATACGCTGAGACGTATGATGCCCCCATCTTCGATTGCCATGCTTGCCACGATTCATCCGTCATCCAAAGGACCGGTGCGTGACTATAACGTCCGTCCGTTACTGTACCGGCAATCTGAAACGTCTCTTTCGTCCGAAAATCCGTAATCGTATCGCCAACACGGGTTCCGCGTTGCTCTGCATACGCAGCATCGACGAGAACTTCACCTTTTTGCAACGATTGCAGCTGTTTTGGACCATAGTTCGTCGTCTGTGGTAACGCAAAGACCGTCACATCATCCTTCGTTCCATTCTTCTTCTCAAGCACCATGTTCTGGACACCGAGTGCTTCCGCGCCCTTTGGTGTCTCATCCGCCTGTAAGAACGAACGGGTCAGCTGCCCTTCCGCATCTTTACTCAGCGCAAACTGTTCGACTGGTAGATTACGGACGGCAGCCCCATTGTCGTAGGCCAGCCCGTCCGCAAGACCGGTGATCATCAAAATCAATAAGACGATCAACATCGTCACGATCGTCATCCAACTGAATCGTCCTTTCATTCGGACGAGTTCTTTCCACCCTAGTTTCATTGCGTGATCCCTCCTGTATGTTCGCTACAGGATTGATGATACGACTGCAATATGAACGGAACATGAACGCACGCGTCAAATGCGTAAAAAAGTCAATGTCACAATCAGACCGGATGAATCAGACGACAAGTTCGCGTCCCCACCAAGTTGGCGCATCGTCTCTTTAACGATCGCAAGCCCGAGTCCCGTCCCGCGCGACGTTCGGGATGCATCGCCTTGATAAAAGCGTTCAAAGGCATGTTCCATCTGTTGTTCGGTCATCCCTGGTCCTTCGTCCTTGATTCGGACGATGACCTGATTCACTTGTTCTTCCGCCTGAATATGAATCGTCGCTCCTTCGGCTGAGACTGAGACGGCGTTTCGAATGACATTTTGGAAGACATGTTCGAGCGCACTGGCATCTGCTTGAATCTGTAGTGCTGGCGATACATCGAGTGCGACAGCGATGCCTTGCTCATCCAGCTGAAAGGCAAGTGTTGTGAGTGTCGTCTCTAGACTCGTTCGTAGATCGAGTGCTTGTCGCTTGAAGCGCCGTCCTTCATCGAGCTTTGCTAAGATCAATAATTGACGCGTCAGCTCCGACATTCGCGCTGCCTCTTGTTGAATGATTGCCCGTCTCCTGACGTCTTCTCCCGTCACGTCGAGTTGTCCAGCGTACCCCGAGATCGTCGTCAGCGGCGACTGGAATTCATGCGAGACGTTTGCAACGAACCGGCGTCGTTCCGTATCGGACGCTTCAATCGCCATCGCCATCTCGTCAAAGCGTCGGGACAGTTCACCAATCTCATCGCGCGCCTTCGTTCCGACGCGAATTCCATAGTCGCCGTCTGCCATCTGTTCCGTTGCTTTTGTCAGGCGCCGGATCGGACGCACGAGATACCGGATCGAGAAGACGAGCAAGAGAAAGCTGATCACGACAAGCAGTCCGAGGAACAGACCAACGAACAGGTGTAACTCGCGAATCTGCCGACTCAAGTCCGGACGGACGAAGATTGCATCCGTTCCTTGTGCCGTCTTGACCGACGTCCCGTACGTGTTGATGACTTCGTTATCGAATAGTCCAAGCAGGAACAGATGAAACGGATACTCACGCATCCCGTAGTACGGTTGACCATTTTTCACTTGCTCGATGACTTGACTCGAGAGCGTTTCATTGCGAAATGTGTTTCCGTAACGCTCCGTTCCGTCATCTGTTCGAACATACAGTTGAAAGCCAGTTGCTTGTAACATCCGGTAAAACGATTCCGTCTTTCCGTCACCGTGCGTCTCGTAATAATCGATCGCTGTCTCGACCGCTTCCTCGACTTTTTGGCTATAGCTGTCCTGCCAAAACGAATAGTAGGCAATGTTACTGATTAAAAGAGCGAGTAGTGCGGACACGAGTAGGACGACACAGACGAGTCCGACGATTTTCGTATAGAGGCTTCTCATGCTTCGACCTCCAACCGGTAGCCGAGTCCGCGGACGGTCTCGATCTTCACCTGATTCGTCTCCTTTAAGCGTCCACGAAGTCGTTTGATGTGGACGTCAATCGTCCGGTCATCCCCCATGAAATCAAGTCCCCAGACGTGTTCGATCAATTCCTCGCGGCTGAAGACCCGTCCCGGGAAACTTGCCAGCTGATGTAATAATTCGAACTCGCGCCGCGGGAGTGTCCACTCGGTCGACTGGATCGTTACGAGCTGACTGCGTTTATCAATCGTGACATCCCCGAGATGTAAGACGGGTTGCGCCGCTTTTTGATAGCGCCGAGCCACGGCGTGAAGCCGAAACACTAATTCTTCCGGATCGAACGGCTTTGTGATGTAATCATCAGCACCTGCTGCAAAGCCGTCTCGCTTATCCGTTAGTTCACCGAGCGCCGTCAGCATCAAGATCGGGATGTCCCCGTTTTGCCGTAATCGCTCACACAGGACGAGACCGGTCTGCCCGGGGAGCAGGACATCGAGCACGGCTGCTTCGAACGTCATCGTTTCAATCCAAGCGAGCGCTTCGTTTCCGTCTGCTGTCGCTCGGACGGAGTGTCCGTCGGTCTGTAACGTCGATACGACAAGTGCTTGAATATGTGGATCATCTTCAACGACTAGAATATACATCGTACGCCTCCTTTTTTAGACAAACAAAAATCCCCTTCCCCTTCTCATAATGAAAAGGACGAAGGGGATGACAGTCATCCGCGCTCTGGGTAGAGTGGGAAACGACCTGTCAAAGCAACGACACGCTCACGTGCTTGTGCGAGAACGTCTGCTTCTTCTGGGTGGTTCAAGACGAGTTCGATCAACTCGGCGATTTCTTTCATCTCAGCTTCCTTGAAGCCACGTGATGTCATGGCTGCCGTTCCGATCCGGATACCACTCGTGACGAATGGGCTCGCTGGGTCGAACGGAATCGTGTTCTTGTTGACCGTGATGCCGGCTTCGTCAAGTGCATGCTCAGCGAGTTTCCCTGTGATCCCGAGCGGTTGTAAGTCGACGAGGAGCAAGTGATTGTCCGTTCCGCCTGAGACGATCCGGAGTCCACGCTTCGTCAATTCCTCACCGAGGACTTTTGCGTTCGTGACGACTTGACCGATGTAGTCCTTGAACTCTGGTGCAAGAGCTTCACCGAACGCGACAGCTTTCGCGGCGATGACGTGCATGAGTGGACCACCTTGGATACCTGGGAAAATGGCTTTATCGATTGCTTTCGCATGCTCTTCTTTACAGAGGATCATCCCACCACGTGGACCACGCAACGTCTTATGCGTCGTCGTCGTGACGAAGTGTGCATGCTCGACTGGGTTCGGGTGCTGACCTGCTGCGACAAGTCCAGCGATGTGTGCCATGTCGACCATCAAGTAAGCACCGACGCTGTCTGCGATTTCACGGAAACGTTTGAAGTCGATGACACGCGGATACGCCGATGCGCCCGCGACGATTAATTTTGGTTTATGCTCTTCCGCTAATTTCGCGACGACATCGTAATCAATCATCTCTGTCTCTTGATCGACACCGTATTCCACGAAGTTGTACTGGACACCGGAGAAATTGACGGGGCTACCGTGCGTCAGATGGCCACCGTGCGAGAGGTTCATCCCGAGGACCGTATCGCCCTGCTCGAGAATCGTGAAGTAAACCGCCATGTTCGCTTGTGCGCCCGAGTGTGGTTGCACGTTCGCGTGCTCCGCTCCGAAGATTTCCTTCGCGCGGTCGCGTGCTAAATTCTCAGCGAGATCGACATACTCACAGCCACCATAATAACGACGACCTGGGTAACCTTCTGCGTACTTGTTCGTCAAGACGCTGCCTTGTGCTTCCATGACAGCTTGCGAGACGAAGTTTTCGGATGCGATCAATTCGATGTTATCCCGTTGACGACCTAGTTCCTGGCGCATTGCCGAAAAGAGTGCCTCATCTTGTTGTTTCAGATACGTAAGCGGTGTTTGTTCCATCTGAATTCCCCCATTTCATTTCGATAGACCTATCTTAACACGAATGTTTCGTTCCCGGCATCCCTAAAAACAACATCAAAAAAGCAAGGGGTGCGCAACCCCTTGCATCAATCATTCGTATTTAGCACGTGCTCCACCGATTAATTTCGGTCGTGTCACGGCTGCCGTCACGTGTGCCTCACCGATTTCCTTGTGCGGCAAGCGCACAGGAATCGCAACAGCTTTCAAGTGCATCCCGATGAACGTATCACCGATATCAATCCCGGCGTCTGCCTGAATCGCTTCGACGACGACCGGTGCCGAGAAGCGTTGATAGGCAGCACTCGCCATCGATCCACCGGCTTCCGGAACAGGAACGACTGTTACCGGATCGAGCCCGAGTCGTTCTGCCGTTTGCCGCTCAAGCGTCAGCGCCCGGTTGATATGCTCACAGCCTTGGAAGGCAAGATCGACTTGGTGCGACCGACGAAAGGCATCGAAAACGTCGAACAACGCGTCCGCAACTTCCGGTGAACCCGCCTTGCCGATTTGTTTGCCGATGACTTCGCTCGTCGAACAGCCAATCACGAGCAATTTTCCTTTTAAGGAAAATCGTTCATCCAGAGCGTTCAGTGCTTCTTCTAAATCGTGCTGGATGCGTGTCAAGTCCATTACTTCACCTCATAATCTGAGATTTTGCAAACGCGGTTCTCATGACGCCCGCCTTCGAATTCCGTTTCAAGCCAAAGTTGTGCGATCTCACGAGCCAGTCCTGGACCGATGACGCGTTCGCCCATCGTCAAGATGTTCGAATCGTTGTGCTGACGCGTCGCTTTCGCACTGAACGTATCATGGACGAGTGCTGCTCGGATGCCCTTGACCTTGTTCGCTGCGATTCCGATCCCAATGCCTGTTCCACAAATCAAGATACCACGATCAAACTCTCCGTTCGCGACTGCCTCAGCGACTGGAATCGCGACATCCGGATAATCGATCGAGTCGGCTGAATGCGTACCGAAGTCCGTATAGTCGATGCCGAGCTCTTGTAAGAGGTCATTGATTTCTGCCTTTAACTTAAAACCGCCATGATCCGCGCCGATTGCTACTTTCATCTTTACTATTCCCCCGTTTGTTTAGGTTGTTTTTTCGGAAGTTTCCGTGTATCCGGAGCTTTTCTTCCGTTTCCGTTCTGCGTCAATTTTAACACAAGACGGTTGACGAGGGGTTCGAGTTCATTACGTACTTGCCGGTAGACGTTCATCGATCCGCCATACGGATCATTGATGTCCCGTTCAAGCCCTGTCACATATTCATATAAGGTGAACGTCCGTTCCTTCAGTTCCGGATAGCGTTCACCGACTTCCTGCTTGTGCTGGCGCGTCATCGTCAAGATGATGTCAGACCAACGTCCGAGTACATCATCAAAGACTTGCGTATAGTGCTCGAGTTCGATACCGCGCTCACGTAACACTTGTAAGGCGTTCTCGGACGCATCAAATCCTTGCATCGAACGTAGTCCTGCTGAACGGACGTCGAATTCCTGATCAGCGACCTTAGAGCGTAGTAACGCCATCGCCATCGGGCTACGGCATGTATTTCCTGTACAGATGAATAAAACGCGACGTGTGCTCATCTCCGTATCCTCCTTCTTCAAGGGCGAATGACCCGACCACCTGCTGCTTTATGGAGGCGGTTGCGGACCGCAAGCCCCACCCCTTCTTCTGATAGGTCTCGTACAAAAATCTGATCCACCGTCGTCTGATCAAATCGCCGTAAACAATCGTAAAGACGTTGTGCCGCCGTCTCCATCGAGTTACCAAGGGAGCAGCGAACATCTGCGTCGACATCCTCCCCATCAAACAGGAGAACGCCCGTCTTGTGTCCGGTTTGTCGTGCATCATCGATGAGTTGCTGTAAGAATGAAATATCTCCCTCAACTACGGACAGTGTTGCTTCCGGTGCATAGTGAGTATATTTCATCCCGGGTGCCTTCGGTGTAACATCTTTCATCGATAAGGCAGGATCGAGTGTGACAGGACCGATGACCGACTCGATTTGTTCGCGTGTCACGCCGCCCGGTCGTAAAATCGCCGGTGGCGTCATCGTACAATCGATGACAGTCGATTCGACCCCGATGCCCGTTTCCCCTCCATCGACGATCGCAGCGATGCGTCCCGAGAGGTCATGTGCGACGTGCGCAGATGACGTCGGTGAAGGTTTTCCGGAACGGTTGGCACTCGGTGCTGCGAGACCCAACCCTGTCGCCTCGATCAATCGAAGCGCGAGCGGATGGTCTGGCATCCGTAATCCGATCGTATCTAGTCCTGCTGTGACGAGTGTGGATGCGGTGCCGTTCGATTCGAGGATGATCGTCAAGGCTCCTGGCCAGAACGCCTCCATCAAACGTGCCGCAACATCTGGAATGTGCGTGACGAACTGATGTGCCTGTTCTACGGATGCGACGTGGACAATCAGTGGATTGTCAGAAGGTCGACCCTTCGCGGCGAAGATTCGCCGAACAGCCGCTTCGTTCGTTGCGTCCCCTGCGAGACCATAGACAGTCTCGGTCGGCATCGCCACGACCTCTCCTTCCTGCAATAACCGAACTGCTTCATCCATCGTCTGTAAGTCAATCATTTCCGTCTTCACGCTGTACAATCCTTTCGTTCCGCATACACGATACGGTCTTTACCGTTTATATCTTTTAAAATACCCGTTTCCGCATTTGGATAACGTTCTTTTAACATCATTTGCACTTCTGGTCCTTGATTGTGTCCAATTTCAAACGCAATCAGTCTGAAATCGTCGCGTAGGACCCGTCCACTCTCCTCGACGAGACGTCGGTAAAAGACGAGACCGTCTTTTCCGCCAAACAGGGCGAGATGCGGTTCATGATCGAACACGACTTCACTGAGTAATTCCTCTTCCTCGATATAAGGAGGATTCGAAACAAGCACCCGCACGGAATTATCCGCAAGTGGCGCTAGTAAATCTCCTTCAAGGAACGTCACGTCTCCACCAAGCGCTGCTTGATTTTGCTTCGCGACCGTAATAGCGGCCGGTGAAATATCGACGGTCGTGACCGGTTGCTCGAGTTCGAGGGCGAGCGTGATTCCGATCGCTCCACTCCCAGTTCCGATGTCGACGATCTGTCCCGCGGTGAACGACTCACGTTTGAGACGCTCCGTGACGAAGACAATCAACTCTTCCGTTTCCGGTCGTGGGATCAATACATCCGGTGTGACACGGAAATCCCGTCCATAAAACGGCTGATAGCCGATTAAATGCTGAACGGGCACGCCGTGAACATGAGCAAGCAAGTATTCACTGAATCGTAAATCTTGCTCCGGCGTCAATTCATCTGATAGACGGACAAGGAGTCCAGTCCGGTCGACATCCAAGACGTGCATGAGTAACCATTCGGCACTTGAACCCTCGCGTCCTGCTTGTTCCATCATCGTTTTTGCATCATTTAGACGTTTTGCAATCCGCATCAGTTTGCCGCCTCCGATGCCCGCGCCTGATGTTCCATGACGAGCGTATCGATGACTTCATCCATCTCGCCTTGCAAGATTCGGTCAAGCTTCTGAATCGTCAATCCGATCCGGTGGTCCGTCACCCGATTTTGTGCGAAATTATACGTCCGGATTCGTTCCGAACGGTCACCCGTACCGACAGCTGACTTTCGTTTTTCATCGTATTCCGCTTGCTGTTCGCGTTGAATCTTATCGTAGACGCGCGCACGCAAGACCTTCATCGCTTTTTCCTTGTTCTTGATTTGCGACTTCTCATCCTGACAGCTCGCGACGATTCCCGTCGGCACGTGCGTGACACGGACAGCGGACTGTGTCGTATTGACGGACTGGCCACCCGGTCCACTCGACGTGAACGTATCGACTCGGACATCCTTGTCATGGATCTCGACTTCGACGTCTTCTGCTTCCGGCAACACCGCAACCGTTGCCGTCGATGTATGAATCCGCCCACCAGATTCCGTTGACGGAACGCGTTGGACGCGGTGTGCCCCGTTCTCGTATTTCAACTTCGAATAAGCACCGGTTCCTTTGACGATGAAGATAATTTCTTTATAGCCACCGAGTTCCGTGTAGCTTGCATCGATGATCTCAATCTTCCAGTTCTGTTTCTCAGCAAACTTCGAGTACATCTTAAACAGGTCCCCCGCAAATAAGGCTGCCTCGTCTCCCCCTGCCGCACCACGAATCTCGACGATGACGTTCTTATCGTCATTCGGATCCTTCGGTAATAATAAAGCCTTCAGCTTCGCTTCAAGCTCTTTGATCTCCGGTTCAAGCATCGCGACTTCTTCCTTCGCGAGGTCGCGCATCTCCGGATCCGTCAACATTTGACGTGCCTCTTGATAAGCTTCCATCTTCTCGCGATAGACACGGTACGTCTCGACGGTCGGCGCAAGTTGTGACTGCTCCTTTGAGACCTCACGCAATTGATTCGTATCATTGATGATGGCTGGATCAGCCAACATATCATTTAGTTTTTCATAACGGTCCTCTAACGCACTCAATCGATCCAACATCTCGGTCATCCTTCCTGGCGATTCTTCTGTCGTCAGTATAGCAAATATTGCGATCGATGGCGTCATCG
The DNA here is from genome assembly GCF_018618895.1 of Exiguobacterium sp. s143. NCBI lineage: Bacteria > Bacillati > Bacillota > Bacilli > Caryophanales > Exiguobacterium > Exiguobacterium sp. s143. Next base: position 1,483,276 of record NZ_JACSMX010000001.1, read on the forward strand.
TCTTCTTGAAAAGAAACGTTGACAGACAGGTTGTAAATTCCTATAATTGGTGTATTAATTGAATTAGTACACTTAAGGAGGTGAAGAAATGTTCACCGTTGATCCGAAAAGTCCGTTACCGATCTATGAACAGTTGGTCGCTCAAATCATCCGCTCGATTGCCCGTGGTCTACTCCGCTCCGGCGAACAGATGCCATCCGTCCGTGAACTTGCCGGTACACTCCTTGTCAATCCGAACACTGTCTCCCGCGCCTATCAGGAACTCGAGAGCCGCAACTTCATCGTCACGATGCGCGGTAAAGGCTCCTTCATCTCAGACATTCCACTTCATGAAGTCAAACAAGCCGCCATCCAAGATCCACTCATCCGCCTTTGTGCCATTGCCGACGAATTATCCATCTCGAACGAAGAACTCTATCAACATATCTTACACATAAGGGAGGATTCCTCATGTTGACCGTTTCTCATCTGACGAAACAAATTGACCGTACCATGATTTATGAAAATGCATCCTTCACCCTGCCGGCAGGAACGATTACTGCCTTAATTGGTCGTAATGGTGCCGGAAAAACGACATTACTGAAAACACTCGTCGGAGCGCTCGAGCCGACCCGTGGGAAAGTCGAATGGAATGGTGAGTCGATCCATCACGTTCCAAAGACGCGGGAGCACCTTTTCCTCGTTCCGGATTCTGTTTCCGTCTACCGCCAGATGACGCTCGGTGAACTGATCAACTTCTACCACGTCTTTTATCCGAATTTCGAAAAGACATATATCGAAAACTACTGCCGCTCGTCGAATCTCGATCGCGGACGTCGCGTAACTTCTTTATCGAAGGGGCAAGCGCAATTGTTCCTTCTCCAACTCGCGTTCGCAACGAATGCCCCCGTTCTCTTGCTCGATGAACCAACCGATGGACTTGACCGGATCAACAAACGTGATTATCTGAAACAACTCGTCTCGTTACTCGCGGAGCGTCAGACTGCCGTTCTGATTGCTTCCCATCAACTCGAAGAACTCGATTCCCTTGCCGACCGTGTCATGACGATCGAAAAACACCTCGTCCGCGAACCGAAGGCACTCGATGATGCCAAAGCTAGCATGCAGAAATGGCAAGTCGTCTATGAAGATGTTCCAGAGCTCAGTCATGCCGATCTCCACGTCTTATCTCAAACCGGTCGGGTCGTGACGTTACTCGTCTTATCCGATGCAGGCGCGCAGTATCTTGAAACGACGCGTCCTCTCTTAAAGGATGCTTTGCCGGTGCAGATGGAAGATTACTTCTTAGGGACATTTGGAGGGAAACGACATGGTTAAGCAATTGATTCGCTATCACATCAAGCAAGGCATATGGCCACTCGCTTGTTTCATTTTACTGGCGATCTTCAGTTATGGTTTTGGTAGCTATACCATCATCAATGACTTTGAAACATATGAAGTATCTTATCAAACCGAAACGATTCAAGCTGTCCTCGTCAGTCCGTTCTTCGCTGGGTTCGCAGCAATTCTGATCGCTGTCTTTGCGATCCTGATGCTCGGTTCCGAGCGTGGAAGTGGTCGCAGTCTGATCTTACACGCGTTGCCGTTTCCGAAGGTCTGGCTGTTTTGGATTAAATGGGCGATCGGCACTGTGACGTTGATCGTCTTCCCGATCATCGGCTTTTTCGCCAGTTGGTCATTGCTGCAAGCATTCGGTATCAATCCGTTTGATTACGTCACGTGGTCGTCACTCCTTCAAGATTTTGGTCTATTCCTTCTATTTGATGTGACGATTTTGACGATCTTCTTATTCGCCGGAACAGTTGCCGGTGACATCATCGGACAACTGTTGCTCGGAACATTCTTCTTGTTCTTGAATTACTTCACGTATTTCAGTATCTATGCTATCGGTCAACTGGGTTTTGGCGTGGGCTACGAAGAGTTAGACAAACCAACAAGCTTTTTGATGACAATCACGACGCCCTTTGCACTCTTCTTCGAGTACAATACCGATTTCAATATCACTTATGCTGTGTTGTTCAGCTTAGCCTTGACGGTCGTCTTACTGATTTTCGGTAGTCGCCTTTACGTCAAAGGTGCGAACGAACGTCTCGGGCGTTTCACGATTTTCCCGAAATTACATCCAGCACTCATCATCACCTTCTCGATCTATACGACAATCCTACTCGCGGGAATCATCGGTCTGATTTCGTCCGAGAATCAATTCCTGTACTGGCTCGCAATCGCGATTCTCGCGTGGCCGACGTTTAGCTCGTATCGTCGGATGATTGGATGGAGTCGTTAATTTAATAAAAATAAACCGGAGTTTATTCGACTCCGGTTTATTTTTATTAGTTAACTGTATTAAATTGTATTAATTTCAAAATCATACAAATGACGATTTCAAAACCAAATAATTGTTATATAATAAAAATGTATAATATATTTTAAACTCTACCGAGGGGGATTTCCTTGCCGCTAAAAAAAGGATTAGCAACACTTTTTTCTCCAAAAAAATCCTCTTCTGATGTACTGTCCACGACATCGATTGATGCAAACTTCATTGAACATCATCCGGACGCTGTTTATACTTTGGATCTTACAGGTGTTACAACAAGTTTGAATGAAAAAACAACGTTGTTACTTGGTTATACGAAACAAGATTTACTGCGACACAAAAATCATTTCATTCATCCGGATGATCATGCTATCGCAAATGAACATTTCCAAGAAGTCCTTCAAGGAAAGAGTGTCAATTATATCGTGCGCGTTCGCCACGCGTCGGGGCATTATCTCGAGATGCTGATTGCTAACATTCCGATTTTTGACCAAGGGCTCATCGTCGGAGCATACGGTATCGCTCGAGACATCACCCAAACACGTCACTTGAAATCTAAGTTCGAATCTATTACTTTTGATCATCAACTCGTCGAGAGCCTGCCGGGCATCGCGACTGCCACATTCAACCAAGCAGGCTATTTATTACGCTTCTCTCATTCTTTTGGTCAATTACTTGGTATTTCCGATCGCCAACTCGATCGATTTGATAAAAAGAGTATCTTACGATTGATCCATCCGGATAACATAGATGCTTTTCAAGCTTATTTAGATATTCTTCGCTTCCAACAAACCACTGATCCTCTTGAAATCGAAACACGTGTCCTACACTCACAAGACGGTTATCAGGATGTGTTTTGCCGTTGTGCCTATCGTAATCCCGAAGATGGAGACAATGCTGAAATTACATGTGCCATCTATAACCTTTCTGATCATAAACAATTAAATCAGCAGCTCCATGATGAACGTCATAAACTTTCGACGTTCCAACAAGTTGCTACAAGTGCCATCTATCGATTTAATTTAGCAGAGAAAAAAATCGATTTTTCGACACAAGGCTTTGAAAACTTATTTAACGGACTACTGTCTGAGTATAAATCGCGCCCTATCGAATGGTTACAAGAGATCGTCGTTCCGGAAGACCGAACGAAACTCGAATCGGCACATGCCCGTATCTTATCGGGTCACGATGTTGAAATCGCTTATCGGATTCGGATCGAACATACATTACTTTGGATCCTTGAGCATCGTACACCTCTACGTGACGAAATGGATCACATCATTGCCTATCAAAGTGTCGTCCAAGACATCACACAACTGAAGCATCAGGAAGAACGAATCTTCCAACTCGCGATGCATGACCCGGTGACTGGTCTGCCGAACCGTGCACTTGTCCTTGAACAACTTCAACACTGGATCGATACATATGAGTGCTTCAGCGTCTTTACAGTCAGCTACAATCTACTGCGTTCCATCAATCATGATTTCGGTTATAAGATTGGGGATCGTTGGTTGACACAAACTGCCACACGCCTATTACATCATTTATCCAAAGAAGCTTATGTCGGTCATTTGTATGGAGATGAGTATATCGTCTTACTTCCTCATCTCGTCAGTGAATCAGATATTGAACATGTCTGCGAAACCTTCCTTCGAAGTTCTAAGGAAAAAATCGCAGTGGATTCCTATGAGTGGTATCCTTCAATGACGATTGGGGTTAGTCGTTATCCTGAAGATGCTTCTCAACCCGATGAATTGATTAAGGCAGCCAACATCGCGCTTGGTCGTGCGAAGACGAATTCCTACAGTGTCTATTCTTCCACATATAACATCGAGACGTATCGCAGGCATCAACTTCAAAACAGTCTCAGAACCGCGATCCGTCGAGACGAACTCTTTTTAGAATATCAACCGAAAGTGAATGCGTGGTCTGGCATCATCGTCGGGGCGGAAGCACTCGTTCGTTGGCAACATCCGGAGTGGGGACGGATTCCTCCGAATGATTTCATTCCTTTGTCTGAAGAGAGTGATATGCATATCCTAATTGCAGACTGGGTTCTTGAAGAGACCTGCCGTAGTATAAACCAATGGGTACTAGCAGGTCTTCCAGCTGTTCCGGTTTCCATTAACGTCTCTCCGAAACGGTTGATGTATGGAAACTTCGCTGAGACCGTCAAGGAAACATTACGCCGTTTCGATATCTCACCTGGAATGCTTGAAATCGAGATCCTCGAAACAGACGTACTCTTTGATAACGCCAAAATCCATCAATCTTTAGAAATGCTGAGTGCCATGGGCATTCGAATTGCACTTGATGATTTCGGAAAAGGTTATTCTTCTATTTCTTATTTACAACAGTATCCGATTGATACGATCAAAATCGATCGACAATTCGCTACATCCTTGGCACATGATAAAAAAACACAGTCGGTCGTCCGAAGTGTACTGTTCATGGCTAACGAATTCGGCATGGACGTGATTGCCGAAGGTGTAGAAACAATGGAGCAGTTGCATTATTTGCGTCAGCTAGATTGTACGACGATTCAAGGATATTTATTTAGTCGTCCTCTTCCTAAAGCCGATTTCGAGTCTGCTCTTAAGGAACGTCAAGTCAGTGCTGTTGAAGCAATGAGCGTCACTGCACATCAATTGACCGTAACGGCTTCCATTACGATTCACCGATTAAAAGGAAAACAAATTCATGTCGGCTATACGGATATCCTAATTTCTAAAGGAACCTTACATTCCGTCTCATTCTATTCCTCACTTCACCTACCGATTCATGAAGAAATCGAACTTGCCTTAAAAATTGATGATCACATCATTATCATTCAGCCTACTCAGTCATTCGAACTGGAAAATGGTTTGACTGAATACGAATGCCGCTTTATGAATATGAAAGAGTCACACTACGTATTCGAAGCTATGCAAAGATTGAATCATATCTAAATTGATTTGAAAATTCTATACATCCTATAAAACAGTGGACACTTTAGTCCATTGTTTTATTTTGTTCAGTTCTTTATACAAGTAGGTAAATTCTATTATTACTACATTTTTTTGCTCAGTCTTATGTGATTGGCGATTGGATGCCTGTAATCGTTCCGTGCTACACTAAAGGCATTATTTGAGTGTAAAGGACGGATCATATGCCGAAGTATTTAAACATCTATCACGAGCTCGCACAGCGGATTCAGGAAGGAACGCTCCCGGCTGAAACGAAATTACCTTCTGAAACGGAATTGATACATGAATTCGAGGCGAGTCGCGGAACGGTTCGAAAAGCGATTGATGCCCTGCAAGAAAAAGGCTTCGTCCGTAAACATCAGGGGAAAGGTGTCTTCGTCCTGTCGCAAGAAGCGATCGAGTTTCAATTCAACGGCATCGTCAGCTTCTCGGAAGCACATCGCCGGATGGGACGTCATACCGTCGAGACGGATGTCTTATCCTGCGAAGTCCTTTCTGCTTCTGCTGAGCTGGCTTCATTATTGCATGTGGCACAAGGAACGAACGTGACACGCATCGAGCGCATTCGCCAGATCGATGGTGAACGTGTCATCCGTGACATCAATCATTTCGTGACCGCACTCGTGCCTGGACTCACTACTGACATCGCTCAAGGTTCGATCTATCAGTACATCGAAGAGACACTTGGTCGGCAGATCAGCTACGCGAAACGAAAAATCGAAGCTCGCCCTGCGACAATGGAAGACCAAGAACGACTCGACCTTCATGATATGACGCATGTCATCGTCGTCACGAACGATACGTATTTCTATGAAGGACAACATTTTGAGCGGACGGAATCGCGTCATCGGCTCGATAAGTTTCAGTTCACTGATATTGCCCGTCGTTGAATATAGGCTGCAAGATGAGGGAATCCGTAGATGACGGATTCTCTCTTTTTTATTCTTCCCAACTTATCTATATAAGCTCTTGACCAACTTATATAGATAAGTTAAGATAAGTGTGCGCAGATAAGAAAACGTTTTCATTTCAAAAGTGGTCGAGTATGTCACTTCCAAAAAGGAGCATCGAGATGAAACCAAACTATCGTCAGATTGCAGAGCAAATCATTGAGAACATCGGAGGCAAGGAGAACGTCGAGCAGGCAGCTCACTGTGTCACCCGCCTTCGTTTAACGCTTAAGAACCAAGAACTTGTCGATCAAGAAGCCTTACTTGAAGTTCCGCTCGTCAAAGGCGCGTTCTTGAACGCGGGTGTCTATCAAATCGTCATTGGTGCCGGAGACGTCGACCGGGTCTATGCAGAATTCATTCAATTAACCGGTTTACAGGCAACAACGATCGCGGATGTCAAATCGTCTGGCGCTGCTAAGATGAATCCGTTCCAAAAGTTGATCAAAGTCTTTTCTGATGTCTTCATGCCTATCATCCCGGCGATCATCGTTGCTGGTCTCTTAATGGGAATCAATAATCTATTCGGTATCGAGTTCGGTGGCAAGACGATGATCGATCGTTATCCGAACTTACAAGGACTTTGGGATCTCATCAATATGATGGCCAATACGGCCTTCGTCTTCCTCCCGGCACTCGTCGGTTGGTCAGCGACGAAACGCTTTGGTGGAAGTGAAATTCTCGGGATCGTCATGGGTCTGATGCTCGTTCACCCAGATCTCTTAAACGCTTGGAACTACGGGCAAAGTGCTCTAAAAGGTGAAATCCCGACGTTCAACATTCTCGGTCTCTTTGAAATTGAAAAAGTCGGTTATCAGGGACAAATCCTCCCTGTACTCGCCGCTGCTTATGTTCTCAGTACGATTGAACGTTGGCTCAAAAAACGCGTACCGAATGCGATTCAATTGCTCGTCGTACCGATTACGACGATCACATTGACGGGCTTCCTTGCTCTTGCCGTCATCGGACCAGTCACGCGTCAAGTCGGTGACTGGATTACGATCGGTGTCGTCAATACGTTCGAAGCTGTTCCATTACTCGGTGCCCTACTCTTTGGTGCACTCTATGCGCCGCTCGTCATTACCGGCATGCACCACATGTTCATCGCTGTTGATCTACAGTTGATCGGACAAAGTGGAACGACGTTCATCTGGCCGATGATCGCGATTTCGAACATCGCTCAAGGTTCAGCAACACTCGCGATGCTTTTCCTCGCGAAAAACGTTAACGATAAAAACATGGCATCAACGTCCGCTTTATCCGCCTACTTCGGAATCACGGAACCGGCCATGTTCGGGGTCAATCTCCGGTTCAAATATCCGTTTTACGCGGCACTCGTCGGTTCAGCGATCGCGTCAGCTTTCATCGCTGTCAGTGGCGTTCTTGCTCCTGCGATCGGTGTCGGCGGATTACCTGCTTTCATTTCGATCGTACCAGGCTCGATTCTGTCGTTCATCGTCGGCATGGTGATCGCGATCATCGTCCCTGTCGCCTGTACGTTCCTGTTCCACTATGTCTCGACGAAACGCGCAAAAAAAGCTGCCCTGAAAAAAGCAGCGTAATTTTAGAAAGGTGTGTATCTCATGATCACGACAACCGATTGGCGCAAATCCGCCGTTTATCAAATCTATCCGAAGAGTTTTTATAGTCCGGAGGGCAAAGCGACCGGTACGTTACGAGGCGTCACTGCCAAACTCGATTATCTGGCGGATCTTGGTGTCGATTATCTCTGGTTGACGCCGGTCTATGCCTCACCGCAAAACGACAATGGTTATGATGTCAGTGATTATTACGCGATTGATCCATCCTACGGAACAATGGACGATTTCGAGACGTTACTTGCAGAAGCAAAACAACGCGGTCTGTCTGTCATGATGGATATCGTCGTCAACCATTGCTCGACGTCGCACTCTTGGTTCGAAGAAGGACGTCACCCGGACAGCCCGTATCACGACTATTTTATCTGGCGCGATACACCGAACGACTGGGTATCGAAATTCGGCGGTCCCGCTTGGTCATTTGATGAGGTAGCTGGCAAGTATTACTTGCATCTGTTCGATAAGACACAAGCGGATCTGAACTGGGAAAATCCACGTTTACGAGAAGATGTTTACAACATGATGCGCTTTTGGCGGGATAAAGGGGTCAGCGGCTTCCGACTCGACGTCATCAATTTGATCTCAAAGACGCCAGGTCTTCCGAACGATCCAGCAGGAGACGGACGGACGTATTATACGGACGGACCGAACGTCCACGACTACTTGCAAGAGATGAACGCAGAAGTCTTTGCTGGACACGATCTCATGACGGTCGGCGAGATGTCGTCGACGTCACTTGAACACTGCCTCCGTTATTCATCGCTTAATGAACAAGAACTGAAGATGACGTTCAATTTTCATCACTTGAAGGTCGATTATCCGAACGGTGAAAAATGGACGGCAGCACCGTTTGATTTCAAGCAACTGAAACAGATTTTCTCCGACTGGCAATCCGGCATGAACGGACAAGCCTGGAACGCTATCTTTTGGTGCAACCATGACCAGCCACGCGTCGTCAGCCGGTTTGGTGACGACGTCACGTATCGCGTCGAAAGTGCGAAGATGCTCGCGACGACGCTTCACGGTTTACAAGGTACACCGTATATCTATCAAGGAGAAGAGATCGGCATGCCGAATCCGGACTTCACGGATCTGTCCGACTACCGCGATGTCGAGACGTTGAACGCCTATCAGGAAGCTCGGGACAACGGCGTAACGGAAGAAGCGATTCTCGCTGCGATTCGTCAAAAGTCGCGTGACAATGCGCGGACGCCGATGCCGTGGTCGGATGCTGTCAACGGTGGCTTTAGTTCAAGCGAGCCGTGGATACCGGTCTCACCAACGTATGATCACATCAATGTCGAGTCGGCTGTCGCAGACACAAACTCGGTCTATCATCATTACAAACAGTTGATTCAACTCCGCAAACAGTATGACGTGCTGACGGACGGTTCGTACCGTCTGTTGACACCAGACGATCCGTCACTCTGGGCGTACGAACGTGCCACAAGCGAGGAAGAGTTGCTTGTCGTTTCGAACTTCTACGGAACAGAGACGACGTTCACGTTACCTCGTGACGGATCGGATTATACGGTGTTGCTTCACAACTATCAGAAGATGCAGACAGAGGGTCAGACTTTGACGTTACGTCCTTATGAATCCCTGATGCTTTATCGTCAAAAGTGATGTATCTCTCGTTTTTCTCTTGATTACCATCTCTAACAACGAATGTTTCATCCTCGCTTTCCACAGGCGGGAGGTAAGCCGCGGCCACCCGCATTCACTGCGGTCTGCCGGGTCTTACCTATCCCTGCCGAAAGCACTGTCTGTGCTTTCTTCTCCTGTAGGAGTCGAGGATGCGCATTCTTAATTTCTTTCGATCAAATAAAAAGGGAGATCACCATCCGAGTTCATGACCCGGAACGTGATCTCCTTTTTTCATACTTCATCATACACGAACTCGTTATTAGAGCATGTATCCTACGAAACCTTCCGATTCGCTTCTTCTCGTTTCAACTGTTCGCGGAACAGTCGTGTCTCGGCAATGACGACGCCGGACAGTCCAATCAAACCGATTAAGTTCGGAATCGCCATCAATCCGTTGAAGACATCAGAAATCGCCCACACCATGTTCAAGTTCGTCGTCATTGCACCTGCTCCAGCGACTAAGACGAACAGGATGCGGTACGGTAGGATTGATTTTTGACCAAACAGATAATAGATCGATTTTTCACCGTAGTACGACCAGCCAAGAACGGTCGAGTACGCGAACATGACGAGACCGATCGTAACGATGTATTTCCCGGCAGGACCGAGGAAGACTTCGAAGCTCGCCGTCGTCAATTCAACACCCTCCAACTTCGTATCGAGTTGTCCCCCCATGACGAGTGTCAGACCCGTGATCGAACAGACGACCAATGTATCGAGGAAGACTTGCGTCATCGAGACGAGCGCTTGACGGCCCGGGAAGTCCGTCTTCGCAGCAGCAGCTGCGATCGGTGCTGAACCGAGTCCTGCTTCATTTGAGAACACACCACGCGCGACACCATAACGAATCGCCGCTCCGATTGCCCCACCCGTGATGGCCTCGTTTGAGAATGTACTACTGAAGATCGTTGAAATCGCACCTGGAATCAGATCATAGTTCATGATGAGAATCAGCAAGCCACTTCCGACATAGAAGAAAATCATGAACGGAACGAACAGACTGACGACTTTCCCGATTGACTTGACCCCACCAAGAATGACGACACCCGTCAATACCATCAACGCGATCCCCGTCACGTAAAGTGGCACATCGAACGTCGATTTCATCGCGAGGGCGACCGAGTTCGTCTGGACCCCGTTTCCGATCCCAAACGCAGCGATCGAAGCGAATGCAGCAAACAAGACACCGAGCCATTTCTGCTTCAGTCCACGCTCGAGGTAATACATCGGTCCCCCTGCCATCTGTCCTTTTTCATCAACGACACGATATTTGACGGCAAGAATCGCTTCCGCGTATTTCGTCGCCATCCCGAACAGACCGGACAGCCACATCCAGACGATCGCGCCTGGTCCCCCGAGAACGACGGCAGTTGCGACACCGACGATATTCCCCGTACCGACGGTCGCAGCTAGTGCCGTCATCAACGCTTGAAAGTGACTGATGTCACCTTCTGACTTATCGTCCTGATGCTTTGAAAACGCAAGTTTCAGCGCATACGGCAGTTTGGTAATTTGAATGAATCCTAAGCGAATCGTCAAGTAAATCCCCGTACCGACCAACAGAATGAGTAACGGTGGTCCCCATACGATATCGGACACCGCACTAATCCACTCACTAAATGAATTTCCCATTCGTCTTACCTCCCTTTATGAGATATGTAGTTCCTTACCATCTTTTCAGAATTTACCGATAATTGTCAAACTATTTTTTCATGGAACTATTTTACGTTTTAATTTTTTTGATAATAAGTAAATTTTTTACTTGTGAAGGTATAATCAAGAAAATAAATAGTTCATCTTGCAAAAAAGGAGCGAATCATATGAAGATTAAAACAAAGCTTATCTTATTGTCCTCCATACTTTTGCTTAGCTTGATCGGTGTCGGTTTATACGGCGCATCTTCTCTCAATCGTGTTGACCAAGAGAGTCAAACGATCACCTCGTCTTGGATTCCTGGTCTGAACTTATCCCATGAAACGAACACGGCACTGTCTGATTTACGACGTGTTGAATTATTACACATTCAAGAAAATGATCCAGAAATTAAAGCCGGTTATGATAAGCGTGTCAAAGACGGTTTAGCGACCGTTGACGCGAATCTCGCGAAATACGAGAAAACGATTTATTTAAAAAGCGATCGCGAACTGTTCAATGATCTCACGAAAAAATGGCAAACTTTCAATGAGACGACTGATCGCCTTCTCGCCCTTAGTACGCCGGAAACCCAAAAAGAAGCGGTCACCTATTATGAAGGTGAGAGTCGTGATTCATACTTCGCCGTTTCTGATCAATTAACGAAAATCGTGAAATACAATAATCAACAAGCGAAAATAAATGGTGATGCCATCACAAGTTCTGCCAATACAGCTCACATCCTTCTCTTCACGATCATCGGTGTCGTCGGATTACTCGGTGTCATCTTCACCGTCTTGATTTTACGCTCGATCTTCGGTCCACTCCGCCAACTACAGGCGAAAACGTATGAACTAGCAACACAAGGTGGCGACTTGACGGCACAACTCGACGTCGTACGTGATGACGAGATTGGACAAATCGCCCAGTCGATGAATCAATTCATCGCCCACTTACGGACAATCATCATCCAGGTTGATGATACAGCAACCCATGTCGTGTCGACTTCACGTCACGTCTCCGGTCGAATCAGCGAACTCGATCAGGATATGGCGTCGACTTCCCATACGATTGAAAACTTATCAGCCGGGATGCAGGAGACAGCTGCTTCTGCCGAAGAGATGAACTCGTCTGCTGTCGATATGGAAGCGACGATTCATGATATCGTCTCTAGTGCAGAAGCGAACGGAAAACGGGCGCAAGAAGTCGGTGGGCGTGCTGAATCACTTCAAGTCGTTGCAACAGAAGCGAAACAGACCGCGAATCACATTCTCGCCGAGACGAAAAGTAAACTCGAGGATGCGATGGCACGTGCGAAGGCCGTTAAAGAAATTTCCGTCTTATCGGACGCGATTCTTTCGATTGCGGCGCAAACGAATCTCTTATCCCTTAATGCTTCGATTGAAGCAGCACGAGCTGGTGAAGTCGGTCGCGGATTCGCTGTCGTCGCCGATGAAATTCGCAAACTTGCCGAAAGTAGTCGGGATACCGTCGAACAAATCCAAGATGTCTCGATTTCTGTCATCGAGTCCGTTGAACACTTGAACGCTGCGTCCGGCGAGATGCTCTCTTTCATTGATACAAAGGTCGCCAAAGACTATGATTTGTTTGAGGATGCCTCCGTCCAGTATCGGAACGACGCACATTTATTCGGTGATGCAGCGGAACACTTCGCTGCCCAAGCCGGTCAACTTCAGGAACTGACAGCGAACATGCTCGGTGTCATCCACGATGTTGCCGTCACCGTCAATGATGGGGCGCAAGGCACACAATCGATGTCAGAACAAATCAATCATTCCGTCCAAGCGTTCCGGGATGTCCATGATCAGACTTCCGTCAGTCAACAGCAGGCGGAGGCACTAAAAGAGGTCTTACGCCAGTTCCAAGTCTAAACGACAATCCCCTCGTCTTCAGATCAGAAGAGAGGGGCTTGTTTTTTATTACTTATTGTCCTGCACCTGTGAGCGGTTGTGCGTCTTTTGCTTCCGCCGGTAATGTGATCTCGTCGATCTCATTGAATTTCGAGAACGTCGACTCATTCTTCATATTGAATTCGGTCTCTTTTTCAATCGCAAACACCATGTCCATGTCGAGAGACTTCGGATAGAACGTCTTCGCGTCGTACGTCATCTTGTAGTTCATTTTCTTATAATCGATGCTATCCATCGCGTCTTTCATCTGTGCCATCTGTCCTGTCTGTTCGAGTGAATCCTTCATGAAGGCTTTCAGATCGTCACCACTCAGCTTAACGTCGATCTGATAGACGTCGCCCTCTTTTTTCGCTGTCCAATTATCTTTGTATTTCTTTAGGAGCTGTAGGTTTTGTTCCGTTGATGCCGATGATTCCATCGCTTCGACCATTTCGCCTAGCTCCGAAACATCTTGAACGATCCATTGTCCGTTTTGTGAGAGATACATTTTATCGTCAACGATATAACTCTCAATCGTCACGTCTTTCCCATCTTCAGGATTTTTCATCGTCATCGTCTGCTTCATCGCGAGTGGCTTTTGAATGATATCAGCGGAAACCTTCTGATCCATCGCCATCTCACCTGCTTTAGAGCTGACCGTTCCTTCCATGTGGAACGATTTGATGTCCTCTTGAGCGGCTGTCGCTTTCTTTAATAGCTCTGTGTTCGAGAGTTCCCCCGACTTCGTCGAACCCGATCCGCTGCCACTACCTGAATCCGTCTGTCCATCTTGGCATCCGGCTAGTCCAATCGATGCTGCGACAATCCCGGCTGCTACCCACCTTGTTTTCTTCATATTCATTTCCTCCTTTATACGCGTTACCCTGATTTACGAAAAACATTGGAAAATGTTTCAAACTTTCTTTAGTAGACCATTACCGTTCTACTTCAAAACGAACCCTCGAATTTCAAATCTACTATTCTTTTTTTGAAATTCATTTTTCTAATTGATATAGTTCTTGGATATTTCCTGCCTGCATCGACTTGCCAAAATAATAACCTTGCATGCGTTGACAAGCTAACTGATTCAATAGATTGACTTGTTCTAACGTTTCTACCCCTTCTGCTACGACGTCAAGTCGTAACGATTTTGCTAAGTGGATGATCGATGAAATCAATGCATGATCCGTCTCACTATCCTGCATTCGTTCTATGAATTCTTGGGGAATCTTCAACGTATCGATCGGAAAGTCAGCTAGTCTTGACAATGAAGAGTATCCTGTACCGAAATCATCAATCGATATCGTAAAGCCCATCTGTTTGAGTCGCATCATCGTCTCGATCGTCTCCTCCACCTCTTCGATGGCGGAGACTTCTGTAATTTCTAAATCAATCCGTGCTGGATTCACCCCTGTTTCCTCGATCAATCGCAACAAGGACAAGATGAATGTCGGGTGGTGAAACTGTTGCATCGAGACGTTTAATCCAAGCTTGAGATCGATTCCGGCTTCCTGCCATCGCTTAGCTTGTCGAAATCCTTCATTCAGGACGAAATCCCCTAAACGAATGATCATTCCGGCTTCTTCTGCCAATGGAATGAAATCTTTCGGTGCAATTCTACCGAACTCCGGATGGTTCCAACGGATCAAGCCTTCCACCCCGACCATTCGATAAGACTTTGTATCGACTAAAGGTTGATATTCCAAAACGAGCTGTTGGTGTTCGATCGCCATCGGTAGTTCCGATTCCAGACGAAAACGTCGCGATGCACTCTCTGCAATATCCTCGAAGTAGACGATTCGCTTTCCTCCGCGTGATTTCGCCTGATACATCGCTAAATCCGCTTGACGTAACAACGTTAACATCGGTTGCGGCGTACCCGCATGAAAAGTGACCGTACCGATACTTGGACTCGAAATGAGTTCATATGAATCGATTTGATGCGGCGTACGCAATGACTCAAGGATCGATTGCACGCGTTTTCTCCCTGAATTAGTATTTTTGATGTCGCGAAGGACAATCGTGAATTCATCCCCGCCCTGTCTTGCGACGATATCGGATGATTCCGTCGCTTCTCGCAGACGATGGACGACGTTCTTCAAGAGCTGATCTCCGACTTGATGACCAAACGTATCGTTGACCATCTTAAAATCATCTAAATCGATGAAACATAACATGCATTCTTCTTGTCCTTCTTGTTGCATGATGTATTGAAGACGTTCTTCGAAATGCAGTCGGTTCAATGCTCCCGTCAAAGGATCAAAGTAAGCCAATCGATGAATTTTCTGCTCATTCGCCCGGATATCCGTAACATCTTGACCAATACCAAAAACACCCACGACTTTTTCCTTGATACGGATTGGAATACTCGTGATGCTTAATAATCGACTTTTTCCATCTTCCGTCTGAAACGACGTCTCGAAATGAAATGCATGTGCTTCTCGACGATCCAACTGCTTTAAAAATGATTGATATGTGTTTTGAATCCATTCCTTCCCGTCATCATTCGTCATTCGTTCAAATGAGGGATTGGTACTTTCTAATCTTCCAGATAGATCGAGCGAGTATACGGCATCCGGATGATACATGAATAGCGATTTATAGCGTTCTTCACTCTCTTCTAACGCATCCGTTTTTTGATGAACGGCTTGCAAGAGTTGCTGGTTATTCAAAATCATCAAGATTTGTCGAATCAGAATCAAGAAAATCGTGATTCCACACCCAATCATCAATCCGTTGACGGAAGAATCACGCTGCGCATACAGGAGCATGGTACCGAACAGAAAAAGAACTAAAGCATACGGTAAAAACAACTTTCCGATTGATTGTGTTCGAGAGACGTCCTTCGAAAGTCTAACCGTTCCCACATCTTGTTTATATCCTGCATTCGCCACAATTAACAGCCCAGCAATAAACAATGGATCAATCCATTCATTGGCTTCCTGACGATTTACGATCGTCTCATAGAGGAACCATGTATCCGCAATGATTTGAATGATTAGACCCGTAATGAGTAGGCGAAACAGGCGTTGACGTCGTCGCCACACGTCTGTCGGGATGATGAAAAAGAGACTGATGGCACAAAATAATAGAATGATATCACTAAGCGGATAACTAAAGGAGACGACGACTTCAGCAACGGTCGCCTGTTGATTCAAGAGAATCGGACGCATTAAGAAAAACCAACTATATGTCATAGCTACCGTCATGACGATCAAGATATCAAAAATAAAACCGATCAGTCGCTTCGGTAATACTTGTTGACGAATGAAGTATAAGAACGCTACTAAGAAAAAGAATATCTGTAATAAATAAAAAGAATCTGGTGTTCCAGGAAACGATACGACCTGCTTCAATACGACTTCCGTATAGGTCCATATCAATTCTGCAATGAGATAACTGCCTGTTCCACAAGCAAGCCAGAAGAAGAACCATCGCTGTCCATCTACTTCGTGCTTTACCGCTAAACGTCCTAGCATGATCGTGGCAACGAGACAACCGAGAATCGAGAACGTATTATTTCCCCACGCACTCCATTGTGGGCTGGATTCAAAAAGAATCAGCCAAATATAAAAGCAAAGTATAAAACAATTGATTTCCCAAAACCCAACCGTCCATGTCTGCTTTCTCATGTTGTCCCTCCATTCTATTCAGCACGTACTAGTTGTTATATACCGATGTTTAACAAGAGAAAAACCTTTTTTGTCACAAACAGGAAAATGATACGTACTTCTTGCCCAATCGAGAGTCCATCCCTGGTCTCGAAAGGCGTTTATTTTAAATCATTTCAGCAAAAAAAGAGGTCGACCTTCAGTTTTTTGAACTGGTGATCGACCTCTTTTTATCTTCAACTAATCCAGATACCCTTAAGCTTAAGGATACCTTCTTCCACTTCCGTTAAATCGTCCGTAAAAGATTCGCCATCTCAATCGCGGAAACCGCAGCTTCGTAGCCTTTGTTCCCAGCTTTCGTACCGGCACGTTCGACTGCTTGCTCGATCGAATCCGTCGTCAGGACACCGAAGATGATCGGCACGCCTGTATCGCGCGATGCACTCGCGACACCTTTCGCGACTTCGTTACAGACATAATCATAGTGCGACGTCGCCCCACGGATGACGGCGCCAAGCGTGATGACTGCGTCATACTTGCCGCTTTTCGCTAACTTTTCCGCGACGAGTGGAATTTCGAATGCTCCTGGAACCCACGCCGTATCGACAGCATCCGCTGCGACACCGTGACGACGGAAAGCGTCGTTTGCTCCTCCGACGAGTTTTGAAGTGATCAATTCGTTAAAACGTGCAGCGACGATTGCGACGCGTAGTCCTTCTCCTGTTAAGAAACCTTCGTAGATCATGATGTGTGTCCTCCTTGGATGTCGAGCCAGTGCCCGAGTTTCGTTTGTTTTGTTTTCAGATAACGTTGATTTTCAGGTTCAGCTGGTACTTGATGGGGCACGCGTTCGATGACTTCGATGCCTTCTTGTTCGAGCACCCGTTGTTTGTCCGGATTGTTCGTCATCAAGCGGATCTTCGTCACGCCGAGATCGCGCAACATGTTCGCTGCGACCGTATAATCACGCATGTCCGTCGGATAACCGAGTGCATGGTTCGCTTCGACCGTATCGAGTCCTTGTTCCTGTAACTCGTACGCTTTTAACTTCGCCATCAGACCGATGCCGCGTCCTTCCTGACGTAAATACAAGACGGCTCCCCCTTCTTGTTCAATCCGCTCGAGTGCCGCATCGAGTTGCGGTCCACAATCGCAACGCTTCGAACCGAAGACGTCCCCTGTCAGGCATTCCGAGTGTAGACGGACGAGCATCCCGTCGTGCGCTTCACCGGATAAGACAGCGACATGTTCTTTCTTATCTTGTGTCGTATAGCCAATCATCCGAAAGGCTCCGAACGTCGTCGGAAGCAACACTTCCGCCTCCCGCTTCAACGGTCGCTCAAGATACGCGACGAGTGCTTCGATCGTAATCAGTTTTAAATCATGTTCTTCCTTATAGAGAAGTAGATCATCGACCCGTGCCATCGTGCCGTCTTCCTTAATGATTTCACAGATGACGGCGATCTCATCGCTACCGGCAAGACGGGCAAGATCGACACCCGCTTCCGTATGTCCACGTCGCTCCCGGACACCGCCCTCTTTTGCGATCAATGGGAAGATGTGACCCGGTCGTTTGAAACGTTCCGGTCCATCCGTCAGCATCCGCTGAATCGTTAGCGACCGTTCCTCAGCACTGATGCCGGTCTTTGCCTCTTCATGATCGATGCTGAGCGTAAATGCCGTTCCATGTGGATCTGTATTATTCGCTGTCATCGGAGCAAGTTCGAGTCGCTGTGCGATCCGCGGACTGACTGGTACACAGACGAGTCCTTTTCCGTATGTGATCATGAAGTTGATGTTTTCCGGTGTCGCATGTTCTGCGAGCATGACGAGATCGCCCTCATTCTCACGATCCTCGTCATCGCAGACGATGATCGGTCGTCCGTTCTTCAAATCTTCTATCGCGTCTTCAATCAAGTCGAATCCGTTCATTACATGTCGCCTCCTAAGAATGCTGCCCAGTCCGTCTGCTTCTCATGCTGCGTGAAATGATAGAGATGTTTCGCCATCATGTCACACTCGATATTGACGACTGCGCCGCTTGCCAATCGATCAAACGTCGTCACTTGACGTGAGTGCGGAATCAATGAAATCGAGATCGTTTCCGGCGTGACGCGTTGCAACGTCAGGCTCGTGCCGTTGATCGCGATCGAGCCTTTCGGAATACAATACTTTTGCCACGATCCGACATCAAACGTATAGACCATCGCTTCTCCATCCGGTCGCCGACTGATCAGCCGCGCTGTTCCGTCGATATGTCCACTGACGAAATGGCCACCGAAGCGACCGTCTGCCGGCATCGCCCGTTCGAGTTGCAATGGGCTTCCGACGCGGTACGTGCCGAGTGCCGTCGAACGGATCGTGTCATGGACGGCATCTGCTGTGAAACCGGTCGGACTCATCGACGTGACCGTCAAACAAATCCCGTCGACGGCGATGCTATCCCCGATCTTCGTTCCTTCGAGTACCTGGTGCGCCTCAATTTCAAGCGCTAACCCGTTCGGTCGCGGGATCTTTCGTTTTAATGTTCCGACTTCTTCAATCAATCCGGTGAACATGTCGTCTCCTCCTTTCGGATGTACGTCAGATGGAGATCCGGTCCAACCGT
Source organism: Exiguobacterium sp. s143 (assembly GCF_018618895.1). Taxonomy (NCBI): domain Bacteria; kingdom Bacillati; phylum Bacillota; class Bacilli; order Caryophanales; genus Exiguobacterium; species Exiguobacterium sp. s143. The sequence continues at coordinate 1,502,515 of NZ_JACSMX010000001.1, forward strand.
CTCAACCTGGTCGATTTGAAAACGATCTTCGATATCGTGTTGACTATTCCACGCATCGCCTTCAAAAATCGATGGGGCTTGGTAGACTTCGATTCGGTCAACGAGATCTGCCTCAAGGAAAGCGGCTTGAATCGTCGGTCCACCTTCGATCAAAACACTGCGGATGTCTTGTTCGTATAAGCGTTTCAAAATCGCTTCCGGCGTCTCATACTCACCAACGAGAACCGTCACCTGATCGTGACTAATCCGAGGAACACTCGTCAGCCAGTAGGTTGGATTTTTACCATCACGGAAAACTTGGGCCGTCTCCGGGACCCGACCACGACGATCGACGATTACCCGAATCGGCTCGATGCCTGACGACGCGCGTAACGTTAGTGCCGGATCATCGACGAGGACCGTCTCACTGCCGACGAGGATCGCATCATGGCGACCTCGCAGAGCACGACCGTTCGCGCGTGCTTCTTCTGACGTGATCCAGCGCTGTTCACCTGTCGCCGCGATCCCGTTCATCGTCTGAGCGATCTTGACGGTCACGGTCGGGCGTTTTCGTTCGATCGTCTTCCAGAATTCCGTGTAGAGAGCTTCTGCCTCATGGCGTAACAGGCCAACCTCGACTTCGATTCCCGCGTCCTGTAGCCGTTTGATTCCGGAACCAGCGACGATCGCATGTTTGTCCTCCGTTGCGACGAAGACTCGTTTGATTCCTGCTTGTAGAATCGCTTCCGTGCATGGTGGCGTCTTGCCATGATGATTGCATGGCTCGAGCGTCACGTAAAGATCGGCACCGCGGGCGGCTTCTCCTGCCATCCGTAAGGCTTCGACTTCTGCGTGCGGACCACCGGCAAACCGGTGCGCACCGAAGCCGATGATGCGTCCTTGTTTGACGATGACACAGCCGACACTTGGATTCGGACTTGTTTGTCCGTGTAACATTTGTGCTAATTGCATGGCATAACTCATCATCTGTGACATCGCGTTCACTCCTTTCAAATGAAAAAAGACGCCCCTTGAAAAAGGGGCGTCTGTATAGAAGGGTTCACGAAATACACGGTTCGCTCCCTGCATTTTTTCATGCAGAAATAGACCATCTCCTGAAAACATTTTTTCAGAAAACGGCTTGAATCGTGTCGTTTCGTTCTTCTCCCATCCGGACTTTACCGTCGGCCCTGGAATCTCACCAAGTCAGCCATGATGCGTACATCACAGGTCGCGGGCTCGTCGATCAATCGATCGCATCACCGCCGGTTGGGATTTTCACCCTACCCCGAAGAACTGGATTATTGAGTTATACAATTTTAGCCTAGCATATCTTTTTCAAGAAAACAAAGCGCAAATGCTTCTGTCTTGTCTCTTTTTTGATTTCGCTCCAATTCTGTCACCCATCACCAATTCGTGATCAACTGCATCTCAAAAACGACCGGAGCACCTGATAGCAGTGCATCCAGTCGTTGTTTTCCGCTTATAAATATCCGTTCTTCCGATCGTGGAATTCTTGAGCGATCGCCCCGCGCGTCCGTTCATCAGCGAGGACGCGAAGCGCTGTCCGAGCGAGGATTTTCGCCCCCGTGATCAATGCTTCATCTCCAGCTTCTGAACGAGCCGCTTCTTTGAATGCTTCCGTATGCGCGACGAGATCATCCGGACCTATCTTGATATACGGATGGATCGTCGGAATGACTTGACTGATGTTACCGGCATCCGTCGAGCCAAGACCCGGTCGTTCGTCTAAGTGGACCTTTTCACCAAGCGATTCTGCTTCTTCTTGGAACAGACGGTCGAACGTCCGGTTGAAGACGAGGTTATCGACTTCATTTTGGAAGGCGATGACGTCAAGTGTCGCCCCAGTCGCGAGTGCCGCTCCTTGGGCGACGGCTTTGACTTTTTCCGTGACGGCATTCAATCGTTCCCGTGTCGTCGCCCGGATGAAGAAACGTGCTTTTGCGTATTCCGGGATGATGTTCGGCGCATCACCTCCATGCGTGATGATTCCGTGAATCCGGACATCGTCCGGTAATTGCTGACGTAACGCATTGATTCCATTGAAGAGTTGAATGACAGCGTCGAGGGCGTTGATGCCTTCTTCCGGTGACGCCGCTGCGTGTGCCGGACGACCCGTAAAGGCAAAGTCGAGCGGATCGACCGCAAGGGAAGAACCCGTGATCCGTGTTTGACCCGACGGATGGACCATCAAGGCTGCATCGATCCCTTCCAGCAACTGATGTTTGACGAAACTGCCTTTCGCACTACCGTTCGGTCCACCTTCCTCGGCCGGCGTTCCAAGCACGACGACACTCCCGCCGACTTCATCGAGTACTTTACTGAGCGCGATCGCCGCTGCGACGCTCGTCGTGCCGATGATATTATGACCGCACGCGTGACCAATACCCGGCAACGCATCGTATTCAGCAAGAAAGGCAATCGTTGCGCCTGGTCGGTCGCTCGATTTCTTCGCGAAGAATGCGGTATCGTGTCCCGCGACGCCGAGTTCTACCGTAAAACCTTCAGCCGTTAGACGCTCCGCATGTAGCCGCGAAGCAAAGAATTCCTCGTTCCCGATTTCCGGCGTTGCATGAATCCGATGACTTGTCTCAAGATACGATTCCCGTTTTTGTTCGATGTCCTGTTCAATCGTCTCTACCCATGTCGTGCGTACTGGTGTCGTCATACTGTCCACTCTCCTTTTGAAATTATTCGCCGATATCGCTCAGTGGAACGAACGTCGGGATCGTACTGCCTTTATATTCTTTTTTGATGAAGGCCGCGACATCTTTTTGTTGATACAGCGACGCGATTTTTTTCAGTTCTTTTTTGTTCTTGTCTTCCGTCCGTGTCGCGATGATGTTGATGTATGGTTTTGCTGTCTCGTTCTCATGAACGATCGAGTCCTTGATCGGGTTGAAGCCAGCGTCAACGGCAATGCCATTGTTGATGATAGACGCCGCGACGTCCGGTAAGACGCGTGGCGTTTGTCCAGCGACGATCGGAACGATTTTCAGCTTTTTCGGATTCTCGACGATCTTATCGACCGAACCGTTGCCATCGAAGTCGTCCGGTAGCTTGATCAGACCTGCTTCTTGCAGTAACAAGAGGGCACGTCCCATGTTCGTCGCTTCGTTTGGAACAGCGATTTTTCCGCCATTTGGAATGTCTTTGACGTCCTTGTATTTATCCGAGTAGATCCCCATCGGTGCGATGACAGTCGTCGCAATCGGCGATAGCTTCAAGTTATGTTCTTTCTTGAAAGCGTTGAAGTAGGAAATCGTCTGGAAAGCATTGGCGTCGATCTCACCCTCAGCCAGTGCCATGTTCGGCTGGACATAATCGGAGAACTTGACGAGCTCGATTTTGATGCCCTCCTTCTCTGCTTTTTTCGCGACATAATCCCAAACTTGTGTGTCTGAACCGCTGACACCGAGCTTGATCGTCTTTTCGTCTTCTCCTGATGCTGCGCACCCGGCAAATAAAATCGTCGTGAGTGTTGCTCCAATTGCTACTGCTTTTTTCATGGCTGAATCGCTCCCTTGATTAATGTCTTCTAATTTTTCGTGCGACGATGTTGCCTGTCGTCTGTAAGCCTTGGACTAAGATGACGAGAATCCCGACCGTGATGATCATGACTTTCGTGTCGAATCGTTGATAACCATAGGTGATCGCTAAGTCACCGAGACCACCGCCTCCAATCGCACCTGCCATCGCTGACGCCCCGATCAAGCCGACCGTCGCGATCGTTAAGTTCAGGATGAGTGAACCGAGTGCTTCCGGTAGGAGGAAGCGGAAAATCGTTTGAAACGGTGTTGCGCCCATCGCTTCTGCTGCTTCAAGAACGCCTTTATCGACTTCGAGTAAAGAACTCTCGATCAGACGCGCCATGTACGGTGCAGCGTAAAAGACGAGCGGGACGATTGCGGCTTCGGTTCCGATCGACGTCTGGACGATCAACCGTGTCAACGGGATGATCGCGACGAGTAAGATGATGAACGGAATCGAGCGGAAAATATTGACGATACTGTTGAAGAACGTGAACAGCGGGACATTTTCAAGCAATGCGCCTTTTCGCGTTACGACAAGCAGGATCCCGAGTGGTAAACCGATCAATGTCGAGAATAAGAGCGAAACGGATACCATCGTCATCGTCTGTAAAAATGCTGTCCAGATATCACTGTAGTTAACTAGCATGGGCAAGTACCTCCTCGACCGTCACCTGTGCCTGATCGATGTAGTGTAACGCTCGTTTTACTTCAGCCGGCTCACCGATCAGTTCAACGAGCAGAGTGCCAAACGGTGTCTCCTGCAACTCCGTGATGCTACCGTGCAAGATGTTGACATCGACGTCAAAGCGTTTCGCGACTTGTGACAAGAGCGGCTGCCCGGTGTGATGTCCGAGGAAATGAATCTTATAGATCGGATTCGCATTCCGGGACTCGATCAACTGGCGAATCGATGCTGGAATCTCGTCGTGCATGACGGAGCGAACGAAGTTTTTCGCTGTCTCGGTCTTTGGATTCGAAAAGACGTCGAAGACCGTTCCTGACTCGATCAACTTTCCAGCTTCGATGACGGCGACCCGGTCACAAATTTCACGAATGACGCCCATCTCGTGGGTGATCAAGAGAATCGTGATCCCGTACTCCGCATTGATACGTTTTAATAACTGGAGAATATGATGGGTCGTTTGGGGATCGAGTGCTGACGTCGCTTCGTCACATAAGAGGACGGAAGGTTGCATCGCGAGTGCCCGGGCGATACCAACGCGCTGTTTCTGCCCACCCGACAATTGATCCGGATAATGATCCGCCTTGTCCGCGAGATCAACGAATTCGAGCAACTCCGTCACTCGGCGGCGAATCTCATCTTTCTTGACGCCTGCGAGAACAAGTGGTTTTGCAACGTTCGTAAAGACCGTATTCGCATTCAATAGATTGAAGTGCTGAAAGATCATCCCGATCCGTTGTTTTGCTTGGCGCAATTTTTTCGGAGACAGTTGCGTTAAATCTTCCCCATCGACCGTCACCGTTCCTGACGTCGGTCGTTCTAACAGATTGACACAGCGGAGCAGTGAACTTTTTCCGGCACCGCTAAAGCCGATGACACCAAAGATTTCGCCTTTTTCGATCGTCAGGTCGACACCGTCGAGCGCTGCGATCGTCTGATCTTTCGTGACGTACGTTTTTTTGACTTGATGAAATGCGATCATTCCGTTTTCCCCCTTCATTCAACAAAAAAGGTCCCTTCTTGAGAAACAAGAAGAGACCTGGATCCGCACAGTGGCAGAATCCACTCCACTCATCTCTCAGACATCTGTCTGATGGAATTGGCACAGTGCTCATAATGAGTCTGTTGCCGAGGTTTCGTAGGGCCAGTCCCTCCACCTCTCTGGATAAGTATTGCGGTATGAAATTCGTATGTGTGTTGTTGCGTTGTTGCTTATGTCGTAAAACTAATTTTTACATTACGGGTCGAAACTTTAAAAGTCAACCAACTTTGCAAAAATAATCCATTTGGCGCATATCGATGGATGAACAAGTTATGAGTTAGCTTACTCAACGGATCATGATTCGTCAAGAAAGATTTGACAAGTCATTTTTGGTCGTGCTACCATCGTTTCAATGATTATTCCGACAATTCCAATATGATATTTATCAAGAGTGAACGAGAGACCTGGCTCTATGACTTCACGGCAACCTGCAATTTGTAAGGTGCTCCGACCAGCAAAGCGCGGCTTTGGATGATACGGTGAAAAACTCGTGGGCGTCCAAGCAGTGACGTCGACGAGTTTTTTCATGAATGGAGGAAAAATAGTAATGATGAACTATCCTGTATTGACTGGTGCTGAAGCGTTTTATTTTCAAGGTGGATCGATCGGCATTCTAATCTGTCATGGTTTTAACGCCACTCCGCAAAGTGTCCGGGACGTCGGTGAGGCATTCGCTGCTGAAGGTTTTACCGTCTATGCCCCGCGCTTACGTGGACATGGAACGAACGTCCGCGAGTTTGAACAATCGACTGCTCGATGTTGGAAGCAAAGCCTGCAAGACGGCTATGAACGTTTACAAGAAACATGCGATCAAGTCTTCGTCATCGGTCAATCGATGGGTGCGACGCTTGCACTGTCGCTCGCCGCTGACGGCATTCCGTTTGCCGGCATCATTACGATCAATGCTGCTCTTTCCGTTCCTTCTTACGAAGCACTTTCGTTTGATGACGGTCCAGAGTATTTACCGGAAGGGGCACCGGACATCAAGCGGTCTGCTTTCGAAATCATCTATGACCTCGTTTCGAGCCGTTGTGCGTTCGAACTCGTTCGTCTGATGGATGAGACGAAAGGACGTCTTGGATCGATCCTTCTACCGACCTTGATTCTTTACTCGGCGACGGATCACGTCGTTCCGCCGTCGAGTTCGGATTATCTGCATCAGCACATCGGAACGAATGATAAACGAAGCTACTGTTTACTCAACTCGTATCACGTCGCGACACTCGATCATGATCAGGATTTAATCGTTCGTGAGACGATCCGCTTCATCGAACGCTCAAGCCGGTTCTCGCAGGAAACAGGATAATAAAAAAACAGCTATTCTCTTCCCTCTGGAAACGAATAGCTGCTACATCAAAGGACGACCGCGACCGGTTCGTCTTTTTTGTTTAATTTTCTTGGTGCTGCACCGATTGGAGCGGCTTCGGTTTTCCAGGCACCTCATGGCAATGGCGGCACCGTGGCTCATATGATTCTGAAGCGCCAACTAGGATGATCGGATCATCGTAGTTCGCTGGTTTTCCATCAATCAACCGTTGTGTCCGGGAAGCCGGATCACCACATGAAAGACAGATGGCTTGCAGCTTCGTTACGAATTCTGCGCGCGCCAGTAATTCCGGCATCTTGCCAAATGGCTCTGCCCGGAAATCTTGATCAAGGCCTGCACAAATGACGCGTTTTCCGTCTTGTGCAAGTGCTTCGATGACTTGTACGATCTCATCATCAAAGAATTGAACTTCATCGATTCCAACGATTTGTGTTTCCTCTGCTACTGCTGCGTAGAGATCGCGACTCGTCGCCATCGGAATCGCCACGACGGAGTTGCCGATATGAGAGACGACATGCTCTTCATGGTACCGGTCGTCGATTGCCGGCTTGAATACTTGAACGGGCAGTTTGCCGTACTGCGCCCGTCTGACACGACGAATCAACTCTTCCGATTTCCCGGAAAACATACTGCCACAAATTACTTCGATCCAGCCGTACTGATTTATTACATGCATCATCGTCCGACACCGTCCTCTAAAAATAGTCACTTTAACGAGTATAGCCCGAAACGGTATCGAGAAAAAGGGTTGACTTCCGGAAATCAAAATTCATTTTTTCTTTACCTAGAATTTTTGTCCTTTCATTCCAACCGTCCCCTATTTCCTGTACACTGAAGAAGAAGACTCTCACGAAAGAAGGTGTCCCCGATTCATCATCTCTTACATGACATCCTGCACCAATATGGTGCCCTTGGTCTCTCCGTCCTTCTCGCAGGTGGTATCGTGGGATTGCCGGTTCCTGATGAGACCCTGCTCGTCCTGTCCGGTTTTTGGATGCATCAAGGCAATCTACCACTCGTCGGTACGATTCTCGCTGCTTACGCCGGCAGTTGTATCGGGATGACGATCAGCTATTTACTCGGATTAAAACTCGGTATGCCACTATTACACCGCGTCGGACCGAAAATGCGTATCTCAGAAAAACATATTCTTTCCGCTGAAGCCGGATTTCGTCGTTACGGGAAATCGGTCTTGATCATCGGTTACTACATACCTGGTCTCCGCCAACTCTCTGCCTTTTTTGCAGGTGTCTCGAAAATGCCGTTTCGCGTGTTTGCGAGTTATGCGTATACAGGTGCGTTGATTTGGATCAGCGTGTTTTTAGGCGCCGGCTACTTCGTCGGTCGTCATCTCTCGTTCCACAAAGTCATGGACTATATCTTGGCACATCCGGAAGTCATGCCGTATTTAATCGGGATTGCCGGTGGAATCGCCTTCTCCTTCGTCTTGAAGACGTATCTCGCGTATCGTTCACAATTCAGTCTATACAAAAACAGCCTGCTTCCATAATGGAGGCAGGCTGTTTTTTTAAGAACCGACAAGTGATTACTTGCGGCCGTATTTTTTGTTGAAGCGATCGACACGACCATCTGCCGCGTTGAACTTTTGACGACCTGTGTAGAATGGGTGCGAGTCTGAAGACACATCCACACGGATGAGTGGGTACTCGTTACCATCTTCCCAAGTGATCGTTTCGTTCGAAGAACGAGTAGAACCGCTTAAGAATTTGTACTCAGTCGTTGAATCCATAAATACTACTTTGTTGTAGTTAGGGTGAATTCCTTGTTTCATGGTTGATTTCTCTCCTTCCGCCCTGGTTCATTTGCTGAGCCAGAGTAAGTTACCTTCCTATACTAAACGATTTTTTTGCGCGTCGCAATAGTTATTTTTCCGTCGTCGTTTCCTTCTTGACGGTACGTGGTTTAGCCGGTGCGCGTCGGACCGCCTTCTTCTTTTCCTTCTCGAGTTCGACGAAAAATTCCTCATTATTTTTCGTATCACGAATCTTACGTAGGAAAGTATCGACGAATTCGTTCGACTCGTTCATCGTCCGGCGAATCGTCCAAAGTGCATCGAGTTGCTCTTTCGGAAGCAAGAGTTCTTCCTTCCGTGTACCGGACTTCCGAATGTCGATCGCTGGGAAGATCCGACGCTCTGACAACTTACGATCAAGATGCAACTCCATGTTGCCCGTCCCTTTGAATTCCTCATAGATGACGTCATCCATGCGCGATCCTGTCTCAACGAGAGCTGTCGCAAGAATCGTCAAACTACCACCGTGTTCGATGTTTCGCGCTGCCCCAAAGAAGCGTTTTGGTTTATGGAACGCAGCCGGGTCAATTCCCCCTGAGAGCGTCCGACCGCTTTGCGGTACCGTTAAGTTATAGGCACGTGTCAGACGCGTGATCGAATCCATCAGGATGACGACATCCTTCTTGTGTTCGACGAGTCGCATCGCCCGCTCGAGGACCAGTTCAGAAATCCGGACGTGGTTGTCTGGTGTTTCGTCAAACGTCGAGCTGACAACGTCTGCTCCCGGAACCGAGCGCTCAATATCTGTTACTTCCTCAGGACGCTCATCAATCAAGAGAATGATCAGTTCGACATCCGGATGATTCTCCTGAATCGAGTTTGCGATTTCTTTGAGGAGTGATGTCTTCCCTGCTTTTGGCGGTGCGACGATCAAACCACGTTGACCAAACCCAACCGGTGCGATCATATCCATGACACGCACAGATAGATGGCGTGGTTCTGTCTCAAGTCGCATTAGACGATCCGGATAGATCGGTGTCAGTGCCGGGAAAAATAAACGGTTACGGGCAGTATCTGGTGCTTCACCGTTGACGGCTTCCACGCTAAGTAATCCTTGGAACCGTTCGTTTTCCTTCGGTGGACGGACTTTACCTGTGACGACATCACCATTACGTAGATTAAAGCGTCGGATTTGAGATGCTGCGATATAAATATCTTCAGAGGATTGGGAATAATTGATAGGACGAAGGAAGCCAAAGCCACCATCGTTTTGCATTTGTGGGTTGCCAGGGATGACTTCGAGTACCCCTTCGAGGAAATAAAGACCAGTCGATTCAGCCTGTGCTTTTAAAATCTTGAACATCAACTCGCGTTTACGGGCTTCCCGGTATTGTGGGACATTTTTCGTCTTTGCGATTTCATAGAGTTCTTTTAATGTCAGTTGGCTCAATTGAGCCAGTGTATAGGAACGTTCTGGTTTATCTTTTTTATCAGTTGTTGGCATGTTCTTCACCTATTCTTTATAAATTCAACTGCATTCAGCATACTTCCATACATACATCAGGAGGTATGTAATTTTATTCGTGAACTAAAGGTATCATATTTTTTTGAATTCGTCGTTAACAATCCTCTGCGTTTCTTACTTTGTAATATTCAAGGATATTATTTCAGTTATGTTACAAAAGCATCTGTTTTGTCTTCTAACTGAAAAAACGTTTTCAAGTGTGCTCGTGCTAAGATATTCCTGCAGACAAAATTCTTACACAGTTGTAAGGTAGACTGCTTAACCAAACACTTAATGATTTCATCATATAACTTACGGACGCAACACACTACATTTAAACGGAGGAATTCTTAACATGAAACGTTTTCTAGCATCGATCGCGACGGCAGCCTTAGTGGTTTCAGGTTTTACATCAGTGGGTACAGGTAAAGTTGAAGCAGCGACAGTCACGAAAGTCAAGATCACGGACAACGGTCTTCGTGTTCGGACAGCACCTTCTACGAAAGCAAGCATCGTCGGGAAAGTCAACGCTGGTCAAGTCTTTACATACAAAGGCAAATCAGGCAGCTGGACAAAAATCTCATACGGCGGTAAAACACGCTATGTCTACTCACAGTACACAAAGACATACAAATCATCTTCTAGCGCTAAAAAATCAACAAGCTCTTCTTCTAAACGGACGAAAATCCTGAACGAAGCAGCAAAACATAAAGGTACACCTTATGTATGGGGCGGAACAACGACTCGTGGATTCGACTGCTCTGGTTTCACAAGCTACGTGTACAAGAAAGCGGCTGGTAAAACATTGCCACGTACGTCTTCTTCACAATATTCTTCTTCTAAGAAAGTTAGCGTTTCAAAAGTACAACCAGGAGATCTTGTCTTTTTCTCACACGGTAGCGGCATTCAGCACGTTGGGATCGCAACAAGCAAGTCAAGCATGGTCAACTCAGAAACAGGTGGCGTTAAATACTCAAGCTTCAAATCAGGGTACTGGGGTTCACGCCTTGTCGGCGCAGGATCTTACCTTTAATTCATCATCTCAAAGCGGTTGAGCATTGGCTCGATCGCTTTTTTTCATCTCATTCATAAGGAGGAAATAGGATGCATGTCTTAATTACAGGTGCTTCAAGAGGTCTCGGTCGTGAATTCGCTTATCTCCATGCTCGTCAAGGGGATCACGTTCTGCTCGTCGGACGTGATGCTACGGCACTCTTCGAAACGAAATTCCATGTCGAGCGACTCGGTGGAACAGCAACCGTCTTCCCTTACGATTTAACGCAGTATACGCATCGATTGGCACTGTTTCGGGCAACGGAACAGATTCCGGTCGATTGCGTCATCAATAACGCTGGAATAGGTGTCTTCGGTTCTTTCCTTGAGACCTCGTTTAAAGATGAGTCCAATATGATTGCCTTGAACATCGAGGCATTAACACATGTGACGAAGGTCTATGCCTCACGCATGAAGGCACACGGAATCAAAGGACGCATCGTCCATCTCGCATCAACGGCTGCATTCGAAGGCGGTCCATGGCTCAGTGTCTACTACGCGACGAAAGCCTATGTCCTTCATTTCTCGGAAGGCTTGACGGAAGAGCTCGCACCAGACGGGATTCAAGTGAGCGTCGTCTGTCCGGGTGCGACACATACCGGATTTGAATCGGCAGCAAACCTCGAACAATCACGCTTGTTCTTGCGACCTGGTGTCATGGATGCCCCGACGGTCGCGCGTATCGCCTACCGCGGCTATATGAAGGGAAAAACGTTCATCGTGCCTGGCTTCGGGAATGCCTGGTATATCTTTTCGACGCGTTTTCTACCGCGTCGGTACGTCACCCGACAAGCAGGAGAAGTCCAGCGTCCGCGGTGATAGTTATAATGTTCATTATTTCAATATTTATGACGTTCATCCTCAACTCCTACAGGAAAAGGAAACGGGTTCAACGTTTCCGTCAGGGTAAGGTAAGACCCGGCATTCCGCACAAGTTGCGGGATGTCGCGGCTTACCTCCCGCCTGAGGAAAGTGAGGATATGAACGTTATCAGTTTTAAACATCATCAAAAAAGAGTTGGCATTCCGGAAATCATCCGCAACGCCAACTCTTTTTATATGGATTCAGACGTCCTGTTTGAGGAGTCGTCCTGTTTTACTTAATGACAAGCTTCGGTTTCTTTTTGAACGAGTGGATACCCTCGACAAAACGAACCGTTCCTGATTTCGCACGCATGACGACAGAGTGTGTCTGACCACCTTGCGCCGTGAACTGAACACCCTTCATCAATTCGCTGTCCGTGACGCCTGTTGCAGCAAAGATACAGTCATCTCCTGCAACGAGATCATCCATCATGAGAATCTTCGACGGATCTTCGATGCCCATCTTCTTACAACGCTCGATCTCAGCATCGTCTGCCGGTAACAAGCGTCCTTGGAGTTCACCACCGAGACATTTCAAAGCAACGGCAGCAAGAACGCCTTCCGGTGCACCGCCTGAACCGAGCAAGATATCAATCCCTGTATGCGGGAACGCCGTGTTGATCGCACCAGCAACGTCACCGTCACCAATCAAGCGAATCCGTGCCCCTGTTGCCCGAATCCGTTGAATGATCTCTTCGTGACGTTCACGATCCAGAATCGAGACGACGACGTCTTCGATTTCTTTGTTCTTCGCCTTCGCTACGGCTGCGATGTTTTCTTCGATCGTCGCATCCAGACTGATGTGTCCTGCCGCTTCCGGACCAACTGCGATCTTATCCATGTACATGTCCGGTGCATGAAGTAAATCTCCTGCATCCGCGACCGCGAGGACAGCAAGCGCGCCCCATGTTCCTTTTGCGACGATGTTCGTTCCTTCAAGCGGATCGACGGCGACGTCGAGTCGTGGTCCATACCCATTTCCTAGCTTTTCTCCAATGTAAAGCATCGGTGCTTCATCCATCTCGCCTTCCCCGATGACGACGGTTCCTTTCATCGGAATCGTATCGAAGACATCACGCATTGCGCTTGTTGCCGCATCATCCGCTTCGTTCTTCAATCCTTTTCCCATCCAACGCGCAGAGGCAAGCGCTGCTGCCTCCGTGACGCGTACAAGTTCCATTGATAGACTTCTCTCCATGTGTATGTCCCCTCTCCCTTGTTACAAATCGGTCAAATCGTTTCACGCCATACGAGGGCGCCTAGTTCCTTCAACTTCTGATCAAATCGTTCGTAACTCTGGTCAAGCACTTCTGCATGGTGCAACGTCGTCTCCCCTGAAGCGAGAAGTCCCGCCAAGACAAGTGCTGCGCCACCGCGTGGGTCCGGTGCCTCGATTTCCGTACCAAGTAAGGTTTCTCCACCACGAATGATGATTGAGGCATCTTCATGCGTGATTCGAGCATTCAAGCGTCGTAACTCCTGCACATGCCGGAAACGTTGCGGGTACAACTTATCGACGACGATACTCGCTCCCTTCGCTTGCAACAACGCTGCCGAGATGACAGGTTGTAGATCGCTCGGGAATCCACCGTAGTGGAAGACACGAATATCGACCGGCTTCGCCTCCTGAATCGTCGCCGTGACGGAATCATCCGTTGCTTCGATCAACGCACCGTACCGTTCGAGTTTTTGGATGACGCTCTCGAGATGAAGCGGAATGACGTTATCGACGGTGACGCGTCCAAGTGCCGCCCCCATCGTCAAGAACGTTCCTGCCTCCATTCGGTCCGGAATCAAGGTATGCCGGCAACCACTTAGTTGCGATACGCCCTTGATTCGAATCTCGTCCGTTCCTGCCCCTTTGACGCTTGCCCCCATGTTCGTCAACATCGTACTGACGTCGATGACTTCTGGATCATAGGCAGCGTTTTCGATGACAGTCGTTCCTTCAGCGAAGACAGCGACGAGTAACGCACTGATCGTCGCTCCGAAAGACGGGAGATCGAGGTAAATCCGGTTGCCGACGAGACGATCGACGCGCATGTAATGGACGCCTTGCTCGTTACGTACAGAAACACCGAGACGCTCTAGTGCTTTGATGTGTAAATCGATCGGTCGTGGTCCGATGGCATAACCTCCAGGCAGACCGACGACTCCTTGTTTGAATCTGGCTGCCAGAACGCTCATGAGGTAGATCGATCCGCGTAACTTGCGCGTCTCCGCACCAGTCAACGGCATCGATTCGACCCGACTTGGATCAATCGTCACCATATCGCCTTGACGTGTCACGACCGCGCCGAGCGTCTCCAAAATCTCGATCATCGTCGCGACGTCGCCAATCTCCGGCACGCCTTCAAGAACGACCGTCTGATCCGTCAGGAGGGCTGCAGCAAGACACGGGATGGCGCTTTGCTTCGAACCACTGATTGATACGGTTCCTTCTAGGCGTTGTTGCCCTACGATATGCAAAATGTCCACGTTCCATCAACCTTTCTCTTCGCTACGATTATTGCTGCGTTTTTTCCCAGTCCGCGAGGAACTTTTCAATTCCTTGCGTCGTGAGTGGGTGGTGTGTGAGTGACTCGATGACCGAGAATGGGATCGTCGCGATGTCTGCGCCCGCAAGAGCAGCGTTCGTGACGTGAACCGGATTCCGGACCGACGCTGCGATGATTTGTGTCGGAATATCATGTACGACGAAAATTTGAGCAATCGTCTCGACGAGCCCCATTCCATCTTGTCCGATATCATCTAGACGACCGAGGAATGGTGATACGTATGTCGCACCAGCACGGGCTGCGAGTAATGCTTGGTTCGGGTTGAAGATCAATGTGACGTTCGTCGTGATCTTCTCTTTTGAAAGTGCTGCGACCGCCTCGAGTCCGGCCGGAGTCATTGGAACCTTAACCGTAATGTTCGGTGCGATCTGGGCAAGTTCCTTCCCTTCACGAATCATTCCTTCTGCATCAAGCGCGATGACTTCAGCGCTGACAGAGACGTCCCCGACGATTTCACAAATTTCACGAAGTCGTGTATGGAAATCGACGCCTTCCTTAGCGACGAGCGACGGATTCGTCGTGACACCATCTAAAATCCCCATTTTATGTGCTTTCTTGATGTCCTCTACGTTTGCTGTGTCAATGAAAAATCTCATCTTTCTCGTTCCCCTTTCATCCCTTGAAATCGCTTACGACTCTATTATAGGTTTTTTTCACGAGAAGTCCTACTGTTTTCCATTGAAGAGACTTTGACATGATATGAAAAAAGCACGGTAGACCGAAGTCTACCGCACTTTAAAGAGGAGTCGATTAAGCTTTGTTGCTTGAACCGAACTCACGCATCTTACCGATGACAGTTTGTTTGATTGCTTCACGACCTGGTGCGATGAATACGCGTGGGTCATATGCTTCTGGTTTCTCAGCTAACACTTCACGAACGACTTTCGCGAATGAGATTTGGTTCTCTGTGTTAACGTTGATTTTTGAAGTTCCGAGTGAGATCGCTTTTTCGATGTCGTGTGTCGGAATTCCAGTTCCACCGTGAAGAACGAGTGGGAGGTTTGTAGCGTCACGGATTTCTTCCATCTCTTTGAATCCGAGGTTTGGTTCACCTTTGTATGGTCCGTGAACAGAACCGAGTGCAGGAGCAAGCGTGTCGATTCCAGTTTCTTTGACGATGCGTACACACTCGTCAAGTTTCGCGTACATGACATCACCGATGACGTCGTCTTCTTGTCCGCCAACTGTACCAACTTCCGCTTCTACTGAAACGCCTTTAGAGTGAGCGTATTCAACAACTGCTTTAGTTGTTTCGATGTTTGTGTCGATCGGGCTGTGCGAATCATCGATCATGACAGATGTAAATCCAGCGTCGATCGCTTCTTTACATTTTTCAACGCTCGAACCGTGGTCGAGGTGGATTGCAACTGGAACTGTGATTTTCATGTCGTGTACGAGACCTTCAACCATTTTCACGACAGTGTAGAATCCGCCCATGTGGCGTGCTGCACCTTCAGATACTCCAAGGATGACTGGTGACTGCTCTTCTTGAGCCGCACCGAGAATCGCTTGTGTCCACTCGAGGTTGTTGATGTTGAATTGACCTACTGCATACTTACCTTCGAGAGCTTTGTTTAACATGTCTGTCATAGATACTAATGGCATAATGACATCCTCCTCTGTTTTGATCGCTGCTTACACGAACTCGTGCAATTTCAGACTGATTATAACATACTGATTCATCGGAACGTACAGCATTTCGCTCGGTTTTTTGGTTTGTGACGGCGACGTGAAGGATTAACCGCTTACATCGTGAGAAATTTGCACAGTCACTTCTTTTTTTAATTCAAAGATGTCAAATGGCTTTCCGAAGAAGGCGACGACCCCTAATCGTTTCGCTTCTTCCATCGCTTCTTTTTCACCAAGTGCCGTCATTAAAATCGTCCGGACACGTCGTCCGATCCGGTCCTGATGACGCAATACCTCGATCCCGGTCCGCCCCGGCATGTTGACATCCATCAACAATAGATCGTATGCCGCTTCCTGTAAGTAGACGATCGCTTCCTCTCCATCGACGGCGACGTCCGTTTCATACCCTTCTGCCCGGAACAATTGTGCAAGTAAGTTCCGGATTCCCGGCTCATCCTCGACGATCAACAATCTGCCTTTCATCTCTGCCACTCCCCCTCTAGTTATTTCCATTCTACACTAAAGCAAAACTTGCTTTATACTGTCCTTGAGAGAAACATAGAAAGGATGAAGAAAAATGATGAAAATCTTAGCTACACAATTCAACGGAAAATTGCAAACGCTCGCAAAACAGGAAGACGAACTATTCGATGTCGTCCGTCTGCTCGCACAAGCGCTCGTCGGAGAAGGCACGGTCTACGTCGACGCCTACGGCGAATGTGAAGGACTCTATCCGATGCTCTCAGAAGGACCAGACCAGATGAAACGCGTTACGAAGATCAAGGATCGAAAGACCTTGCATGCTGTCGATCGTGTCTTGATCTTCACGCCGGATACGGAGCGCTCGGATCTCCTCGCTTCTCTTGCTCGTTACGACGCATGGCATACGCCTTATGCGATCGTCACACTCAGTGACGTGACGGAAACGCTCGAGCGTTCGATTGCTCCGCTCGCATTGAAGTTCAATAAAGGGCTACTTCCGGCAGAGGACGGTTCACGCCACGGACTGCCGAGTCTTGCCCTTTGCGCGTTCCTCTTGACGCATATCTTGACGCAACTACAAGAGATGACGGAAGAGTGGGATTGACGTTTTTCTTCTATAATATAAAGCTCACTGGATACGTGTCCGCGTCTGACTAAGCTTACGATTTTCATTGAATCAAAGCGAAACCGTTCATGACCGGTATACAAAAAGGAAGCGCCATTCGCGCTTCCTTTTTTTGATCATGCCGAAGCATGTTCTTCTTGTGCTTTTAGTTCTTCACCGTAAGACAGCTGATCCTGCATGCGGACAAACGGTAGATAGATTGCGACCGACATCGCAATCGTCGCCAGCTGGAGCAAGGCACCCTGCCAGCCGCTGATCAAGAAACCAGAGATGACGGGTGGTGTCGTCCATGGTACTTGAAGCGCATTAAATGGTTCGACCCAACCCCAGAGGATCGAGAAGTAGACCATGAAGGATGCAATCGCTGGTACGATGACGAACGGAACGAACATGATCGGGTTGAAGACGATCGGCATCCCGAAGATGACCGGTTCGTTGATGTTGAACAAACTTGGCGCAAGTGATAGCTTCCCGAGCTGCTTCAAGTGAGCCGAGCGGGCAACGATCAACGTCGCAATGATGAAGCCGACCGTAATCCCTGTTCCACCGAGCTTCGTAAAGACATCGAGGAACTGAATCGTAACGATCTTCGCGTTGTCACCGACGACAAGTTCTTTCCCGGAGTCGATGATCGCTTGGTTTTGTAAAGCGTTCGCTGTCA
Organism: Exiguobacterium sp. s143; assembly: GCF_018618895.1. Taxonomy (NCBI): domain Bacteria; kingdom Bacillati; phylum Bacillota; class Bacilli; order Caryophanales; genus Exiguobacterium; species Exiguobacterium sp. s143. The sequence continues at coordinate 1,520,228 of NZ_JACSMX010000001.1, forward strand.
GCAATGGTCCCATGATTCCCATGATGATTGCTGCGCCATGAATCCCACACCACCACATGACAGACATCAAGATCATGATCAGGACTGCTCCTGCGAGCGTATCCGTCAAGTTCTGAATCGGTGCTTGCAAGACGTCGTAGACAACTTCCGTGAACGTCCGGTCAGCGAACGCTTGGAAGACAGCAAACGTGACGACAGACAACGTGATGATTGCAAGTCCCGGAATAAGTGCCGAGAACGAGTTCGAAACGCCCGGTGGTACACCGTCTGGCATCTTAATTCGGATGCCCCGCTTGATGAACTGCGAGTAAATGAACCCGACGACGAGTCCGACGACGATCGAGGCAAGGACCCCTTGTCCGCCCGTCCATACTTTCGGTACGACACCCGTGACGACTTCCCCTGACTTCGACAGAACGGATGATTGTGTGATGATCAAGAAGGCGATGATTCCGAGAATCCCGGCTGGAACCCCTTCGATCTTCTCGTTTTTTACATAGGAGTAGGCAATACCGAAAACACCGATCAATGCGAGGATATCAAACGTTGCACCGACGACCTGTGTGAGCGGTAATGTCCAGTCGGCACCGAATAGGCCCGTCATGAACTTCTCCCAGCCTGGGATTGGTAACGCGAGAATCAGTAGGAATAACGAGCCGATGATTGTCATCGGCATCGTTAAGATGAAGCCGTCCTTGATCGCAAGGACAGGCTTGGCGTTCGCGAATCGTGCGAAGGCAGGAGTGACTTTTTCAAATACGGTTTCTAATCGGTTCATTCCGACTCCTCCTTATAGTTCAGCAGCACGTGTCGCGATGATTTCCTGGTACCAATGGAACGACTGTTTCTTCTTCCGTGCCAAACCATTCGCATGATCGACATAGATGAATCCGTACTGCTTTTTATATCCGTTCAACCAGCTGAGTAGATCGATGACGGACCATGCATAATAACCAGAGACATTGATGCCCTCTTCGACAGCACGCTTGACGGCGCGAAGATGACTTTCGATGTACTCGATTCGTGGTGTATCCATGATTTCTTCGCCGACGATTGGATCCTCGTCACCGAGACCGTTCTCCGTGATGTAGATTTTGATATCGCCGTATCGTGCTTGGAGCATCCGCATTCCTTCCAGGAAGGCATCCGGTGCGATTTCCCAGCCCCACTTCGTGTAGACTTTATCGTCCATTAAGACTGTCTTGTAGACACCATCGAACGACGGGTTCCCAGGACGTCCGGTTGAGTTTTCGCGACCACCTGCCATGACGAGTGCCGAATCATTCTTCATGACACGTTGTGGACAATAGTAGTTCAGTCCGATGAAGTCGTTCAGCGGTGCTGTCCGTTTCAAGAGATCGAGCTCTTCTTCTGTCCATTCCGGCAACAAGCCCTGCTTTTCTAAATCTTTCACGACATATGCTGGGTACTCACCCTTTAAAATCGGATCATAGAACCAGTGTGTCGCGTATTCATTCGCATGTACTTCGGCCTGTTTGTTCTCTGGCGCTTCATCGATGCTGAATGCGGGGTTGAAGACGTGGGTGATCCCGATTTCTCCTTCATATCCCGCTTCCTTGAACGCTTCGACTGCGCGAGCGTGAGCGACGAAGACGTTGTGTGTCGTTTGGAAGTATGCTTTTGCATCGCCTGTGATGCCGGGTGGGTGTGCGCCCGTCAAGTAGCCGAGCGAACAGAAAATGACCGTCTCGTTGAAGGTAATCCAGTTGCGGACACGATCGCCGAACGCTTCGAAACAAGTCTTCGCAAAACGCACGAAGGCATCTGCTGTTTCAGGACTACGCCAGCCGCCTTGTTCTTCAAGGACTTGTGGTAAATCCCAGTGATAGAGTGTCACGAACGGTACGATCCCGTGCTTAAGGCACTCATCGATCACGTTGTTATAGAACTCAAGTCCTTTTTCATTCACTTCACCTGTGCCGTTCGGGAAGATGCGTGGCCATGAGATCGAGAAGCGATACGATTCAAGGCCCATCTCAGCCATCAGACCGATATCTTCTTTGTAACGGTGGTAATGATCGATTGCGACATCCCCGTTCGTCGCTTCAAACGTCTTTCCAGGAATCTTCGAGAAGACATCCCAGTTCGAGACGCCTTTTCCGTCTACGTTCCAAGCACCCTCTACTTGATAAGAAGCAGAAGCAGCGCCGAATAGAAAATCTTTTGGCATTTTCATCATCTTCACCTCTTATTTGTTTGCGAGTTTGATTGCTTGGTCGAGTACTTTCGTTCCGTTCATCATGCCGTAATCAATCGTGTTGATGACATCGATTGGCACACCTTTTGGTTCACAGATCTGTTTTCCTTTCGAAAGAAGGTATTTCACCTGTGGTCCGAGGAGAGCGACGTCAAGCTCATTGACGTACGTTTCCATCTCTGATTCCGGGTATGCTGCGATGTCTGCTTCTAAGCCGCGCTCCGAGGCAACCGCTTTCATTTTTTCTACTAACATACTCGTCGACATACCTGCCGCACAAAAGAGTCCGATTTTCATCATTATTGATCCATTCCCTTCAATTGGTTGATTTCGTTTTGCATGTTCATCATATATCCGAGCATTTCCTTGACGAGGATCGTGTTCATGAGGTGATCCTGCGCGTGTACCATCAGGACGCCAACCGTCGCTGTCTTACCTTGTGCTTCAAGTGTGACGAACTTCGTCTGAATGCTATGCGCATCCTTGAGTGTCGCGTCACCTGCTGCAACAGCCGCTTGTGCCTCTTCGACTTTACCTTCTTGCATCAGTAACATCGCTTGGTGGTAGCTTGCTTTGGCGTCGCCCGACAAGGCGATCAATCCAAAAATATCTTCCGGGGTAATTTCAATCGTTTCAGAAGTCATGCTGTCTCTCCTTTGTTGTATGGATAACTTAAATTCATAGGTACAAATTCTACAGTTCGATAATAGCATGCGCTTTCATAACGTGTAAACCCTTTCTTTTTAAAAAATTTAATTAAAAAAACACACGAAATTTGCTTCGTGTGTTTCTTTCTTATTTAATATTCGAGACCTTCAGCATCTTCACGTGGCGGAAATGATGCGTCGCCCGCGAGACGTCGAAGATTTTCCCATTCGTCAAATAGACCGTATTATCGACGAGTAAGGATGGATCGTTCTCTTTTAATCCAAGCAACTCGGCGTCACTGCTATTCAAGTAATCGGCATAGATGACGCGATCCGCAAATCCGATCGACAGATTTTGATCGTTACGTAAATACGTATAGATCGATTTTTGAACGATGTTCTCATCGAGATACATGACGAGATTTTTTCGGAAATAGGACGCTTCGATCGAAAACGGATGATCATCGACGAGACGCAATCGTTTGACGTAATAGACCGGTGTACCGACTGGACATTTCATGCGTTCCGCGACCTCTTCGTCTGCCTTCGTCTGTTCGAAAGCGAGAACGCGCGTCTCGACCTTCCGTCCACTGAAGTCGCTCGTCAATCCTTGTAGCTTTTCGAGATTAACGTAATCACTCTTATAATGATCGCGGACGAAGACACCGCTCCCTTGTACTTGGTAAACGTATCCTTTATTGACGAGAATCTCGATCGCCTTACGGATCGTATTCCGGCTGACATCGAATTTTTGGGCGTATTCGTCTTCCGTCAACAGTTTATTCGTATGTTGATAGACGTGCTCATTGATCTCGATCTCGATTTGTTCAGCGACATGTTTATACTTCGGAACCAATGATATTCCCCCCTCTATCTAAAATTTGTAGGAATGAATCCGCTACCATTATAGCAGATATGTATTTTGACGATAGGAATAAATGAAAATAAACCCGTCTTCTTGAAGAAGACAGGTTTATTTGGATACGACTTACTCTCCGAGTGATGCTTGGATGAAGTCATGGAAGAGCGCTTGTGGGCGTTCTGGACGTGAGATCAATTCTGGGTGGAATTGACACGCGACGAACCATTTGTGTTCTGGAATTTCAATGATCTCAACGAGACGACCGTCTGGGCTCGTACCTGAGAAGACCATGCCGTTTGCTTCGAACTGCTCACGGAATTCGTTACCGAACTCATAACGGTGACGGTGACGTTCGTAGACGAGCTCGCTTGAATACGCGGCACGTGCTTTCGTTCCGTCTTCGAGTTTACATGGGTAAAGTCCGAGACGGAGCGTACCACCGAGATCCTCGATGTCTTTTTGTTCTGGCAACAAGTCGATGATCGGGTATGGTGTCGCTGGGTCGATTTCCGCTGAGTGTGCGCCTTCAAGGTTAAGGACGTTACGTGCGAATTCGACTGTCGCGAGTTGCATCCCGAGACAGATACCGAAGAACGGTACGTTGTTCTCGCGTGCGAAACGTGTTGCTTCGATTTTCCCTTCGATGCCGCGTTCTCCAAATCCACCAGGAACGAGGATTCCGTCTGCTGAACCAAGCAATTCGTTGACGTTTTCGCGCGTCACGTCTTCTGCGTTGATCCAGTCGATTTCGATGTCACTGTTGAAGGCAAACCCAGCATGTTTCAATGCTTCTGCGACCGAGATGTACGCATCACGCAATTCGACGTATTTCCCGACGAGTGCAATCTTCGTCGTCTTCTCGAGGTGTGTCACTGTGTGGACGAGTTGTTTCCAAGCCGTCATGTCAGCAGCTGGTGTATCGAACTTGAAGTAGTCACAGACGAGTTGGTCCATGCCTTGGCGTTGTAAGTTGAGTGGTACTTCATAGAGTGTCGATGCATCTTGTGCTTCGATGACTGCTTCCGGACGTGTGTCACAGAAGAGAGCGATTTTATCTTTCATCTCTTGTGGGACTGGGTGCTCCGCACGTAAGACGATGATGTCTGGTTGAATACCGTAGCTACGGAGTTCTTTGACACTGTGTTGTGTCGGTTTCGTCTTGAGCTCACCTGCTGCTGCAAGATACGGAACGAGCGTACAGTGAACGTACATGACGTTTTCTTTCCCGATATCGTTTTTCACCTGACGAATGGCTTCGATGAACGGAAGCGATTCGATATCCCCTACTGTTCCACCAATCTCTGTGATGACGACGTCAGCGCCCGTTTCTTTTCCAGCACGGAAGACGCGATCCTTGATTTCGTTCGTGATGTGCGGAATGACTTGGACCGTTCCACCGTTGTAGTCGCCACGGCGTTCCTTCTTGAGGATCGTCGAGTAGATACGTCCAGACGTGACGTTCGCGTTCTGGCTCAAGTTGATGTCGATGAAACGCTCGTAGTGACCAAGGTCAAGGTCTGTCTCTGCGCCATCATCCGTAACGAATACTTCCCCGTGTTGATACGGGCTCATCGTACCTGGGTCGATGTTGATGTACGGGTCGAATTTTTGGATCGTGACATTGAGGCCACGGTTTTTCAAGAGACGAGCGAGCGATGCAGCGGTGATCCCTTTACCGAGTGACGATACGACGCCACCTGTTACGAAAATATACTTTGTCATGTTAAATATTGCTCCCTTCTCTAATTCACATCTCAACAATACAGAGGTGGTAAAAACAAAAAAGCAAAAGTGCCCCCATTGGAATAGGAGACACTTTTGCTGAAATAAGCACGTTGCTTAAAGAAGCCCATGACTAACTTACGTCATTCGGAAAACTTCGTCAAGCCTAATTTTTCAAAGAAAAATTTCCGTGCTCGTTCGTCAGCCGTCAACGAAAAAACTGCCATTTCTATAGGGAAATAGCAGCTGTACAGTTGTGGTTGATCGTGCTTAGACTTCCTCTTCTTCTTCGAAGTCTTCTAAGTCTTCTTCGTCGAGATCATCATCGAGATCATCGATGGCTGCGACTTTCTTGAACGTATCATCGTCTTCGCTGTCGTCAGCTGAATCATAGTCCGCTGTTTTCGCGAATGTATCGAGATCGTCTTCGATCGTCTCGAACTCATCTTCTTCTGCATCATAGTTGAACTCTTCTTCAAACTCATCGAGTTCTCCACGTTGACGCGCTTCGATGACGAGATCCTCATCCGACTTATCGAACGGATACCAAGCGCGGAGTGACCAACGGTTTGCTCCGACGTTGACGAAGTTTCCGTCGATGTTCATGTCTGTATAGAGTTGAGCAAGTTTCTCGAACTTGTCTTCTTCATCTGTAAACGTATGGTACTTTTCGATTTCTGACGTGATGTCATCGAACGTGATTGGCTGTTCGCCAGCTTCTTGCAACATTTCGTTGACGAATTCGATCAGCGAAAGATCAGTAATCTCTTCTTTACTTAAACGGCTGAGGCTCATTGTGACGGCCACTTCCTTTCATTTGCGTTCAATCCATTACTTCTCATTATACGCAAAACGGCTTTTAAAAATCCAGTCTCTATTTAAAAAAAGCTCGAATTGATTCTCGATTCGTGTTTTTCCCACTCTCGAAAAAGGAATATCCAAGGGAGAAGAAGGAGGAATGACAGATGGAGATGACAATCGAACGGGTCAACGATTTTGATGACTTCAACTGGTTACCAATCTTATCAAAGAGTACACAGGAAGGCTATCCCTTCATCGAACGGATGCTACGTGAACGCCGAAATGAAACGTATCGAGAAGACGGAGAAGCAATGTTCGTCGTTTTGTCACTCTCCGGTCACGTCATTGCGTGCGGGGGTTATATGAAACAAACCGACACGAACGACGTCGGTCGGATTCGTCATGTCTATGTCTTACCGGAAATGCGACATCACGGTGTCGGTACGCAACTGCTTGAGAAAATCATACCAGAAGCGCTGTTGACGTATTCCGAGCTCTGGCTCTATACGGACGATGCCAGTACATTTTATGAACGATTCGGTTTTGAGCCGTATACGGCAACCAAAGTGACACATCGACTTTTAAAGCATGCATTCGTCCAACCTTAAGTGTCTTGGATTGACATATCGAGAATCATCGATTAGTTTAAGCGTATGACAAATCAAGTGGATCTATTCAAGGCATTATCGAACGAGGTACGCCTTGATATCTTACGCTGGCTCAAGGATCCCGAGACTCATTTCAATAAGCCGACGGCCCATCTCGCGACGAATCTGTCGGACAAGGGAGGCATTTGCGTCGGAGATATCCAAGAGAAGGCGAACTTATCTCAATCGACCGTCTCCCAATATCTTGCGATGTTGCAAAAAGTCGGATTGCTCGAATCCGAACGTCACGGCAAATGGACGTATTACCGGCGAAATGAAGAAAAAATCCAGGAGCTCGCAGCGTACCTCAAAGGAGAACTTTGATCCGTTCTCCTTGCCTTACATATCGACATTTCTCGATATTTAGATTCGTGAAAGGATGAATTCTGTTGAAAATCGTGTATTACGTACTCGCGTTACTTGCGGGTATCGCTTTAAGTGTCGAAGGAGCCATCTACGGTGAACTCGGGAACTTCGTCGGAAAACTCGAAAGTAGCTTTTATAATTTCTTCGCCGGTACGATCATCATCGGGCTGATCGTCCTCTTCTTCGGAAAAGGTTCACTCGGCTATACATTCCGCGCACCGAAATGGACCTTGCTCGGTGGTCTACTCGGTAGTATCTACTTGACGATCTTGATCATCAGCATCCCGCTCGTCGGTGTCGGTCTCGCCATGATCAGTGTCATCATCGGACAGATGATTGCCAGCATGGTCATCGAACATTACGGCTGGCTCGGTAGTCCGAAACGTCCAATCAATCGTGACAAGCTGACGGCTTCTGCTTTGATGCTCGTTGCCCTATTTCTCATCTTTTAAGGAGGTTCGCTCGTGAATATTCTATTACTCGGTTTTACATTACTCGGCGGCGTGATGCTGAGTGCCCAGTCCTCGATCAACGGTGCCTTCAGTCAAAAGGCAGGGGCTCTGGAGAGTACGTTTCTGACATTCTTCACCGGAATGCTGATTCTCGCACTCGCCATCCTATTCTTTGGTCAAGGAAACGTCTTGCTTTTGCTTGAAGCACCACGTTGGCAACTGAGCGCCGTCTTGTTCGGCGTCAGTTATCTCTTCCTGACGATTCTTGCTGTCCCGCAAATCGGTGTCACGGCAGCTAGTATCGCGACCGTCATCGGTCAACTCGCAGCAGGTATGGTCATTGATCACATCGGTGCGTTCGGTGGCGTCGTCGTTCCGCTCGACGGAAAACGTCTGCTTGGTCTGCTTGCGATGCTTGCTGCGCTTTACTTCGTCTATCGCGGGAACACACGTAAAGACGTGTCCGCTTCATCTGATTCGATAGCATCCTGACGATTATCCTCACGATTCGTTCACGCGCTTTCCTCAGGCGAGACACAAGCCAGTCTCGGCTGTCACAGACAGCCGACCGGGTCTTGTTTGTCTCTGACAGCGCAAAATCTTGCGCTTTTTCCTGTAGGAGTTGCGTGAACAACGTGAGTCCTGCTGTTTCTCATGATCTATCAAAATAGAACATAAAAAAACCGAAATGCTGAAGTATATTCACTTCAGCATTTCGGTTTTTTCGTGTCGAACGATCCGTTGATGAACGTGCAAGACGAAGACTCCTGCGGGAAAAGCGGAATGGGTGAGACCCCGTAGGCGCGAATGCGGCGAGGAGGCTCGCCTTCCGCCCGCGGAAAGCGAAGTCTTGCACGAGAATCAACACTTGTGTTTTATAAATACCTTATTGCCCCAGCTGTTGTCTCTTAAGTAAGCGCAACGCTTCCGTCGCAAGACGATGATCTGCTTCCTGCGATAGACCGGAAACGGTAATCGTACCAACGACACCGACTCCTTCGATCCGGATCGGGAACGATCCGCCGGCATCGGCATAATCAGATGGCGAGACCGCATACATCGAGTGGTACGAGCGATGTTTACTCTCATTATACCGACGCATATAGAGCGAGCTATAGCCATGCCGTAAGACAACGTTCGATTTCCGGCGGATCCACTCTTCCTGATCTGGCGCCGTACCGTCGAGCGCCGCGTAATATAAACGCTGCCCGTTCCGTTTGATTTCAACGGCGATCGATAAGTTCTCCTTCATCGCCCGTCCGATCAATTCATGTCCCATCCCAATCGCTTCCGTATTCGTCAAGGACGTCAAGACGAGTTCGTCCTCTTCCGCTAGCAACACCTTCAATTCTTCCATGCATCCCATTCCTTTCGTAAGAGGCGTCGTCCTTCATCACTGCTGATGCGCACTGCTTCGATCAAACGCATCGTTTTTTCCGCATCGCGTAAATCGACAGGTACTCGTCCCCCGCGAAGTCCTTCCGCCAACTGTTCATAAAACGTCGCATAACTGCCTGGAAGTGTCGCGAGACGCTCGACGGGCTGATCAGCGATTTGAAGGTAACCGTAGGAATCTACTTCATCTTCACCAAGCTGTTCGTCCACCAGATGACCTTTCGCAAGCCGTCCTTCTTGCGGGTCCATTCCGTATTTAATGTAACTGCCGCGTGTCGCATGAAACTCGAAACGCGGTGTTGGTCCTTGGATGAAGGACGTTGAGCGGAGAATGACACGACGCGTCCCGTAATGTAGCGTGATATGGAAACCATCATCGACGACAGCACCGTCACGTTGCAGGTAAACGTCGCCCATGAGTGCATCCGGTTCTCCGAATAAGGCAAGTGCTTGATCGAGTAAGTGTGAGCCGAGATCAAACAGGATGCCGGCGCCACTTCCCGCTTGTTCCCGCCAGCGTTCCCGAACGACCGGACGATAGCGATCAAAGCGTGATTCGATGATTTGCCAGTCGCCAATCTCGTTCATTTCCATCAATTGTTCAAGTGTCAGGAAGTCACCGTCAAAACGACGGTTTTGATAGATGGCGACCTGCACCCCGTGTTGTTCCGCTAACGTTTGCAGCGCCAGTGCTTCTTCGATCGTCACGACGGCCGGCTTTTCGAGTAGGACGTGCTTCTTTGCTTCAATTGCTTGTTTTGCCATTTCGAAATGGAGTGCCGTTGGTGTCGTGATGATGACGAGTTCCGTGTTCTCATCCTGCAAGGCTTCAGCAAGTGTCGCGACGACCGTCGCCTTACTGAAATGTTGTGCTACCTGTTCCGGTCGACTGGAGACGACTTGCGTCACTTCAAATGCCGGTAATGCCTGTAAGAACGGAACGTGGAACGTCACCGCTGAAAAGCCGAATCCGACGAGCGTCGTTTGAATCGGGTTCATGTTGTTTCCTCCTCTGTCACGTCGAAATCGACATGATAATGATCTAGTCGTTCTTGCCACGTTGCGTCTGGTACTTGATCCGTAACGAGTACATCGATTTGCTCCCAGTCACAGACCTTATGCAAAAACCGCTTATTGAATTTCGTATGGTCTGCGAGGACGATTACACGGGTCGCACTTCGAATCATCGCTTTCTTTACGACCGCTTCTTCGAGTTGTTCCGCAAAAAGTCCTTCTTCCGTCAATCCACATGCTCCAAGAAAAACACAATCGACTTGATAATTCAGGATGTCGTCTGCCGTCTTGATCCCACTCAAGCTGCGCGCATGCCGGTCGAAACGTCCTCCCGTGACGTACAGCTCAATATCCATGCGAGCTCCGACATAGTCTGCGATATCGAGGGAGTTCGTGATGACTTGTAGTGGATATGGCGGAAGTGCTCGTGCCATCTCAGATACCGTCGTTGCAGCATCGAGCAATAAGCGATCGTTCGCTTGGACGTGACGCGCTGCACGCTGTCCGATCCGCCGTTTTTCCGGTTTCTCTGTCCGCTGTTCATATGCAAGCGTTCCACCAGCACGGACTAATCCATTCTTAACGCGAATGATCTCCCCTTCTTGTTCGAGGACGATGACGTCACGACGTGCAGTATCTCGTGAAATCTGATACTCCTGCATCAATTGATCGAGCGAAATTTCAGGACTCGTCTTGATCCATTCCCGCATCTGTTGCAACCGTTCGATTTGCCCCATCGATTCCTGCCTCCTTTTTCTTTATATTAAGTTTTTTCATTACAATATGCAATTTTAATGCAAATAGTTCAACAGTAATTCGGGTAAATAATAGAAGACAACTACTTTCAGAACGGAGGAATTGATATGCAAACGATGTTGATCACGGGTGCTTCTTCCGGTATCGGTCTTGCAACGGCGCGGCGATTCGCAGACGCCGGATGGTTCGTCTACGCTGGTGTCCGGAGTCCAGACGAAATGACCGTGTCGTTACCAACGCTTACCTTCTTGCCGCTCGATGTGACGGATGAAACAAGCGTGAAAGCAGCCGTTCGTCAAATTGAACAAGAAGTCGATCATCTCGACGTCGTGTTCTGTAATGCCGGTCATGGTTTGCTGCGCGCACTCGGTCAAGCGACGAGTTATGAAATCAAGCAACTCTTCGAAACGAACGTCTTCGGTGTCATCCGAACGATCGAAGCTTGTCTCCCCTTACTCAAACAAGCACCGGACGGTAGTCACTTACTTGCGACTTCAAGCGTCAGTGGTCTCGTCGGTCAACCGATGAATGAACTGTATTGTGCCAGTAAGTTTGCGATCGAAGGGCTGTTCGAAAGTCTTGCGACCTACTATAAACCGTACTTCAACATCGACGTCACCCTGATTGAACCAGCCGCCGTCGAGACGAACTTTACCGCAACTGTTCTCGATCAACTTGAACGGACGGGTGGCTTACACGAAGACGACTTCAAACCGATCATCACAGCTTATTTGCAGACGTACCGGACGCGACATGCCGATCGCCAATCGGCAGAAGCTCTGGCTGAGGTGATCTTCGAGGTCGTCCACCGTGACGAACGTCCGTTACGAATCCGGACGACGGAAGCCGATGAACATTTCGTCGCCCATAAGACGCATCACGATCCGTCAGGTCTCGAAGGGATCGCCAAAATACGACGACTAACATTAAATCTCGACTGATTTCCCTTTTTTTGAAATTTCAATCCGCCTAAGCAATCTTCGCCCACTATACTGAGACTATCTACCTAAAAATTATCTAGAAGGGCGGAACGCCATGCCATCCTTGTTTCTTTTTACGATCGTCTATCTGATTCCGACCTTCATCATGTTCTACATGTCGATTGATATATTTTTACGCAATCCATCACGTCCGCAACACCGACTGCTTAGCTTATTCACGTTCGCTTACGGGATGTTGTTCCTTGGTGAATTTTTCCGGAATGCCTCCCCGATCGAGTTTAGTCCGGCATTCGTGACCTACTGGTTCGGAAATGCGGGTCTGATCGTCTTCAGTACATCGCTTCACTTCATCTTTCGCGTCTCGAATTTGTGGAAACGAATGCCACGTTTACTGTACCCATGGATCTTCTATCTGCCGATGGGCGTCGTGCTGACGACATACGTCTTCCAGACGAACGTCATCAACAGTCAGCAATTCACACAGGTCGGACAGTTCATCTACCCTGAATTCAACACACAATATCTAGTGACGATGACGGTCGGGAACATCTTCCATCTTCTTGTCATCGGTCTGCTCGTGTACGCACGGACACACTTGAAAGATGCACGTCGTGGCATCATCAACGTCTTACTCAGTGTCGCGATTCTCGTTCTCGCGTGGGATATCGTCTTCGGCTACTGGTCGTTCTACGGCATCATGCCACCGTATGCCTATATGTATGGCGGTTTGTTCTGGGCAGGAGCACTGGCGATCGCAATGCGCCGATTCGATTATCTCGCGTCCTATCAGAAGCGTTTCGCGACGCTCTACAATTTGAATCCTTCGGCAATCCTGCTACTCGACCGGGACGGACGAATCGAGAGCGCCAACCCAGCCGCTCATCGGCTGTTCGAGACCGATGACTTAACGGCATGTACGTTTTCGACCTACTTGCCGGATAAAAAACAAGCCGATTGGTCGCTGCATTATATGACGCACTTTTTATCACAGCGGAAGTTCAACGAATTCGAGACGAAGATTTTGACAGCACAACAACAAGAACGCTACGTCGTCATGGATGCCGACTTCGTCTTCATCGAACAAGAGCTGCACGGGATGCTGTTGATTCGTGATATCCAGTCCTTCAAGGAAGCGGAGCAGACGATTCGTTTCTTCGCCTACCACGATCCGTTGACGAAGATTGCGAATCGCCGGAGCTTTTACGAACGAGCGGCACAAGAGTTACTCGAGCTTGATCATATCGCGATCATCGTCGTTGATCTCGACGGTTTCAAAGCCATCAACGATACGTATGGACATCAAATCGGTGACGCCTTCTTGATTCATATCGCTCGTCTACTTGAACATCATGCGGAACAGAATGGGTTCGCCGCCCGTGTCGGTGGCGACGAATTCTTCTTACTCTATCGTCATCCGTCTGTCGCTACGCTCCATGCCTATGCCGCGAATTTGTTGACGTACTTGCAAGACAACCCTTACCGGTTCGCTGAAGAAACCATTGAAATTCGAACGAGCATCGGACTTAGCTACTCACCCAATCATGGCGTCGATCTCGACACGCTGATTCAGCATGCTGACCAAGCGATGTATCGCGTCAAACATGCCGGAAAGAACGATTATTTCATTCATGATACGATGGACTCGACGCAACGATCCTAAAGGAGAGATTCCATGATTTCTGTACTGACGATTTTTTCACGTTTATTCAAGGGATTGCGCCGCGCCTTTCACTTATCTTACTTTCGTGGTCTATTGATTCTCTGCCTGTTGACGCTCGTCTCTGGAACGATTTTCTATAGCACGGAAGAAAACCTATCGATGGTGGATGCACTTTACTTTTGTATCACGACACTAAGTACGGTTGGGCATCCAACATTCGTTCCGACGACGACGCTCGGTAAGGTCTTTACGATGGCATATATCACGATCGGCTGCGGGCTGTTCTTAACACTGATTGCCACGTTATCGTATGTCCTGATTAAACAACCGGAGGATGAATAAGGGGGAATGATCCATGCGCCAAGCTGCCATCCAAAATAATTTCGATTGGTGTCGCCTCGTCTGTGAGTCAGCCGGTTGCCGGGTGACGGAAACTGATTCGACCTGGCACGCTCAAGGAAGCGTACCGAGCTATTATCCGGAACTGATGGTCCGGCTTCCCCATCAGCGAATTGGTGTCACGGATGTCTATAGCATCAAGGACTGCACGGCAAGCTATGATTTCTCGAGTGCCGGTCTCAGTCATCTATTCACAGCAGAATGGATGACCCGCCCTGCCATACTCGATCGCCGTGCCCTTCCCGTCGATTGGTCCGTCGTGACGGATCTCGATCAGTTCGCTCGCTTCCAGTCAATCCAGGCAACACCGGAGTTGCCCACAACGTTATGGCAACATCCCGCTGTCCGATTCTTCTATTCAGAGGCGCAACAAGCAAGTTGCATCGCCTACTCGAATCAAGTGACGACCGGACTGACGTACGTCAACTCCGATTACCTCGACGAACGCTTATGGGATGATATCGCACGTTTGAGTTCAGCACATTTTCCTGGTCAATCGCTCGTCGGTTACGAGTATGGTGATCACCTGATCACGGCGCTTGAAGCCGGCTTTGACGACGTTGGTCCACTCGCGATCTGGATTCGCACGACGAATGATCACACATGAAAAAACCGAACCGATTCCCTTCCTCTTGACGAAGATGAATCGGTTCGGTTTTTTTACATCAAGCGGCTAATGAATGCCGTTGCAATCCCGAAGTAGACGAGGAGCGATAAGATATCGTTCAACGTCGTGATCAATGGTCCGGATGCGATTGCTGGGTCAATCTTTAGGCGATGTAAGATGAGCGGAATGATCGTTCCAGCAAGTGTCCCGAAGATCAACGTGATGACGAGCGAACTGCCGACGACAAGACCCAAGACGGCACTCCCTTGCCAGACGTAGGCAATGATGGCGATCAAGATACCACAAATGACACCAATGATTAAACCAACCCAGAGCTCCCGTAGGATCAACCGAGTCGCGACCCGCTTATCGACTTCACGCGTGATCAATCCGCGGACGACGACCGCGAGCGATTGGGTACCGGTATTTCCGGTCATACCAGCAATCATCGGCATGAAGAAGGCGAGCGCGACGACTTTTGAGAGCGTCTCTTCGAACTGACTGATGATTGATCCGGAGACGAGCCCAATGAACAGTAGCAAGACGAGCCACGGTAAACGACGGGTCGCAGCAATCCACGGCTTCGTCTCGAAATCAATCGATTTACCGGACGCCGAGAGTTTCTCGATGTCTTCGTTCGCTTCTTCCCGTAAGACGTCAAGCGCATCATCGACCGTGATGAGTCCGACGAGAATGTCGCCCTCGACGACGGGTAACGAGACAAGATCATAGCGTTCGAACAGTTGCGCGACTTCTTCCTGATCGGTCTCCGCCGCGACCCGGATCACCTTCGTCTCCATGACGTCACTGATCCGTTCCGTGTTTTCAGCTAAGATGACATCCCGGTATGAGATGACACCAACGAGTTCACTGAGTTGATTGACGACGTAGACGTAGTTGATCGTCTCCGAGTATTCGATGTAGTCGCGCATCTTCTCGACCGTCTCACCGACCGTGAAATCTTCTCCGACCCAGATGAACCGGTTCGTCATCAAGCGCCCTGCCGTTTCCGGTGGATACGTCAAGAGATTGCGGACGATCAGAGCCTCGTCCGACCGCATGCTGCCAAGCAAGCGGTCGGTCTCTTCCGGTCCCAGTTCCTCAAGTACATCCGCGACATCATCGTTCTCCATTAAATCGAGGACGTGCCCGGCACGCTCGACGTCTAAACGACGTAAGACGGCGAGACGTTGCTCCCCTTCGAGCTCCTCAAGTACATCCGCCAATCGCTCGTGATCCAGATAGTCGAGGAGTCGTGCCTGATCGTCTTCGCCCAACTCTTCATACACTTGCGCGATATCATACGGATAGACCTCTTCGATGATTTGCTGTGCTTGCTCCCGTTTTTCTTTCGCGAGCGCATCGAGCAATAGCCACTTCCATTGTTGTTCTGCTGTCTGACGCAATCTCCTCACCCCCTGTATTCTGCCTTTTCATCTTAGCACGAGTTGATTCGCGATCGATATCGAAAAACAGTTGACATCTGTTTCCTATGGCTTTAAAGTTTGCCTTAAGGAAACATTATTTGTAGACCGAATCTTTTTCCAGTGATTGGAGTTAAAATTTTTATCTTATTTTTTGCCCTAAGGAAACTTTCCTTCTATATACCACAAAATCAAAGGAGTGATTATTCATGTACGCCCTTGACGTTGATCGTCTCACCGTCTCTTATTTTGATACCCATGCACTCGACGGAGTGTCCGTTCGTCTCCCGGTCGCTTCGTTGATTGGCATCATCGGACCGAACGGCGCTGGTAAATCCACATTCTTAAAAGCCATCCTCGGTTTGATCCCGGCTCGCATCGAGCAGTTACGCGTGCTTGACCAATCACTCGAAGACGTTCGGTCACGCGTCGCTTACGTACCGCAACGAAGTGCAATTGATTGGGACTTCCCGGTTCGTGTGCAGGACGTCGTGCTGATGGGCTGTTATCCGAAGCTCAGCTTATTCAAACGACCATCGAAAGCACAAAAAGTGTTCGCCATGGAGTGCCTCGAGCGCGTCGGTATGTCCGATCATGCCGAACGCCAAATCGGTGAACTGTCAGGTGGACAGCAACAACGGGTCTTTCTGGCGCGTGCCCTTGCCCAAGAAGCAGAGCTACTATTGCTGGACGAACCGTTCGTCGGCATCGATGTCGCGAGTGAGCAGATGATCATCGAACTCTTACGGACCCTCCGAGCCGAAGGACGGACGATCGTCGTCGTCCACCATGATTTGCATAAAGCAGAGGACTACTTCGACACATTGATGCTGTTGAACAAACAACTGATCGCTGTCGGTCCACCGGCTGATATCTTGACGCCGGAATGGCTCGAACCAGCGTATGGCTTACCCCTATTCGAACGACGCAAGGAGGGACAAGGATGACGTTCATCGAGGCATTACTTCAGTATGAGTTCTTACAAAAAGCGATGATCACCGCTATCATGGTCGGCATCATCTGTGGTGTGATCGGCTGTTTCATCATCCTTCGCGGGATGTCGTTGATGGGGGATGCAATCTCGCACGCCGTTTTACCTGGTGTTGCGATTTCCTACCTACTCGGGATCAACTTCCTGATCGGTGCTGTCGTGACGGGTCTCGTGACAGCGCTCGGAATCGGTTTCGTTAGCCAGAACAGTCGCATCAAGAACGATACGGCAATCGGAATCATGTTCACATCCGCCTTCGCCCTCGGGATCATCCTGATTTCGTTCTTACGTAGCAGTAGCGATCTCTATCACATTCTGTTCGGCAACGTCCTCGCGGTCCGTCCAAGCGACATGTGGATGACCGTCATCATCGGATTGATTGTCCTCGGCGGAATCTTCTTGTTCTACAAAGAATTATTGATTAGCTCGTTTGATCCGACGATGGCGCAAGCCTATGGACTATCGACGCGCTGGATTCATTACGGACTGATGACGTTACTGACACTCGTCACGGTCGCTTCACTCCAGACCGTCGGCATCATTCTCGTCGTCGCGATGTTGATCACACCGGCAGCGACCGCGTATTTACTGACGAACCGCCTCTCACGGATGCTGTTCCTAGCGGGAGGCTTCGGTACGTTGTCCGCCATCGTCGGACTGTATTTCAGCTTCACCTATAACCTATCTTCCGGTGCATCGATCGTCCTCGTCGCGACGACGTTGTTCGCACTCGTCTTCGTCTTCTCACCACGTCACGGTCTGATGCGTCACCGGAAACGAAAGGAGTCTACTGTATGAAATTAAAACTCATTCTGTTCGTCCTCCTCAGCACGGTCCTGCTTGCTGCTTGTTCGACACCAGCAGAAGATAACGGGAAGCTGAAGGTCGTCGCGACGTATTCGATTCTCGCTGACCTCGCACGTGAGGTCGGTGGTGAACATGTCGATGTCCACAGCATGGTCAAGATCGGGGCAAACCCGCACGAGTATGATCCACTTCCAGCAGACGTACAAGCGATGGCAGATGCTGACGTCGTCTTCTACAACGGGTTGAACCTGGAAGCCGGCGGTGCGTGGTTCGATAAACTCCGGGCAACGACTGGCAAAGACGCGTCTGACGCACCAGTCTATCGTTTAAGCAAAGGCGTCGAACCGAAATACCTGACGACGAAGGGCAAAGAATCGGAGACTGATCCACATGCGTGGCTCGATATAAGCAATGGGATTCGCTACGTCGAAAACGTCAAGCAGGCATTAATCAAGGAAGATCCGAAGCACAAAGCCGACTACGAAAAAAATGCCGATGCCTATATCAAAAAATTGCAGACGCTTGATCAGGAAGCGAAACAGCAGTTTGCCGCTATTCCGAAAGCAGAACGTCATCTCGTCACGAGCGAAGGAGCCTTCAAATACTTCGGAACTGCCTATGACGTCAAAGCGGATTATATTTGGGAGATCAACTCAGATAATCAAGGGACTCCGGCTCAAGTCCGCCGGATCGTCGATACGATCAAGGAGCAAGATATCCCTGTCCTGTTCGTCGAAACGAGCGTCGATCGGCGGAGCATGGAAACCGTCTCAAGGGAGACTGGTGTTCCGATCGGTGGTAATCTCTTCACCGACTCACTCGGTGCACTGGGTAAGGATGGCGACACCTACTACAGCATGATGCAAGCAAACATCGAGACGATCACGGAAGCACTCGCCAAGTAAGCGTCAACAAATCGTCACGCCTCCCGGACACGTCTTTCCTTATAATGAAAGCAAGACGATGAAAGAGAGGCACATTATGCAAACACGACTATATCGTTACGCCTTTCCCCTCAGTATCAGCCTGTTGCTCGCTGCATGCGGAACAGCTGATCAAACGGGTGCTCCAAAAACAGAACAGACGAATCACGGAGATCATGCTGATCATGCCAGCCACGGTGCTGGTGATCAACTCGAGAAGACCGCGGGACCAGACACGTTACCCGCTTTTCTGAACGAACAGGATGAGTCGATCCAGACGATTTACCGCTCCGTCGCTAAACATCCTGATCTCTTGAAGAAGATGCCTTGTTATTGCGGTTGCGGTGAGTCTGCTGGTCATACAAGCAACTATGACTGCTTCATCGAAGAGCAGACTGCTAGTTCCACGACCTGGACGACGCACGGCATCACGTGCGGCACGTGTCTCGATATCGCAGCACAGTCGATCGTTGCTTATCAAAAAGGTAGCTCCGTCAAGGAAATCCGGACTGCCATCGATCAAGCTTATAAAAAGACCGGTGTCACACCGACGCCAACGCCAGCACTTTAATAAACAGTCCGCCCTCCTCGCGATGAACGTAAGGAAAGGCGGACTGCTTTTTCATGTTCCGTTTTTCTGTCTCATGTGGAGCGCTCTTGACTTCTAGCTCGCAAGACAAGCGGTCGACCCGACAACAGCTCATCCAGTTGATAGTACGTATGCGCCCGAATCGGTCGATCCGTTCGTGGCAGATGACGGAGCTCGTATGCCACTTCGAGTAAGTAAAATTTGTATTCCTCCCCTTCATCAAAACCGAAGCTCGCGCGACGTTCTTCGATATACGCAAGGACACGCTCCTGTTGCGAGAACGAGAGCCGCTGGACTTGTGGGGCGAGTGCCTCGTGCGGAGAGAGCACGATTTCCCGCTCCGTGCGATACAGTCGATGCATGACGCCACCACTTTGACGTAAGGCAATCAAACGCGCGGGTCGATACGGACGGGGGTGCGGGTGGGCATGGACGAGGTAACGTTCAATCGTGACTTGAGTCGGTCCTGCCGGTAGAGAGATGACGTCATACATACAAAATCGCTCCTTCTCGAAATTGATAGCTACTCTCATATGCTACCATATCTATCCAGCATTCTTTCGTTGACGACAGAAGGGGAATCCGTTTTCAAAGTTTCGCAACTGGTTTTAAGACTGAATAGGCGTGGAACAGATGGAGAGAAACGATTCCTATCTGGAAAGGATGATTGTCGATGTCGAATATGTCCGCCGTCGGTTTCCACCGACACTTACCACTGACGGAACACGAAAGTCTGATTGACCTGGAACTACCACGCCCGGAAGCAACGGGACACGATCTCTTAGTTGAGATTAAAGCCGTCTCCGTCAACCCGGTCGATACGAAAGTCCGTGCTCACGGGAAAGATGAAGACGCGCCGAAGGTCATCGGTTACGATGCAGCCGGAGTCGTCGTTGAAGTCGGCGATGATGCCTCCCTCTTCCAAGTCGGTGATGAAGTCTATTACGCCGGTGCGATTCAGCGCCCAGGGTCAAACAGTGACTTCCAACTCGTCGATGAACGGATCGTCGCCAAAAAGCCGGAACGGTTGACCTTTAGCGAAGCCGCTGCTCTCCCGTTGACGACGCTGACAGCTTACGAAGCATTGACCGATCGTCTCGGATTGACGTTTGACGCTAAGTCGAATCTCGAGAAGACGATCCTCATCATCGGAGCTGCTGGTGGTGTCGGTTCAATTGCAACACAACTCGCGAATCACGCTGGACTGACCGTCATCGGAACGGCGTCACGCGACGAGACGATTGAGTGGGCGAAGGAACACGGTGCACATCATACGATCAATCACCACGAGGCATTCCGTCCTCAGCTGGAAGCCCTCGGCTACAAATACGTCGACTATATCTTCTGTCTCAATGCGACGGACCAACATTTTGAGACGATGGTCGATGTAATTGCACCACAAGGGAAAATCTGTAGCATCGTCGAGACGGATCAAAAACTCGATTTAAGTGCGCTCCAACAAAAGAGTGCGACGTTCGTCTGGGAGTTCATGTTCACGCGTCCGCTGTTCGAGACAGAGGACATGATCCGCCAACATGAGATTCTGACGCAAGTCGCAGCATGGATCGAAGAACATACACTTGAGACGACGGTGACACAGACGTTAATCGGCATGAACGCTGACAATCTGAAAGAAGCACACCGTCTCGTCGAGAGCGGAAAAACGATTGGGAAGATTGTCGTCGAACATCATTAATGGGCATCGGAGCAGGTTGGGAGTAAAATCCCGTCCTGCTTTTTTGTCGTTCTAAGTTTTCTTTGTGAACCTGTATCTCTTACTTTGAAGATATTTTAAGCATTATGACTATATTTATTCGTCTAAAAAATGTACGATTACGGTAACAAATATTCCAACGTAATACATCTAATCGACGCTTGACTCACATAGACAAAGGAGCATCCATAATCCATATGCGAAAATGGTTCAATCAAAAGATCAGCCGACAGATCATGTCGTCGTTTTATCTCATTCTTATTACACTATCGATCTCTTCCCTGGCTGCTTATTTTTATACGAACCACCAAGTCACGGATGCGAAACAAGAGCTCGATGCGATCAGCTTGCGCGAAGATCGAGCGACAAAACTCTGGGACGATTGGCAGTCCCTTCAATACGAGATGCGCGGCTATATCGTCTTCGGTGACGATGCCGTGCTCGACGTGATTGATGAAAAGAAGGCATCACTCGAACAACAGACGGCTTGGTTTGAGAAAAATCGTCTCTACAAGGCGGATCAAATCTATGCGTCTGATATCCGGTCGCTCTATAATTCTTATACCAATTTCGTCATGCCCAGCTTGATTAAATACGTCCAAGCAAAGCAATCGGGCACGATTGACGAGCGTTTCCTGCAGATGCCAAGTCTAAAAGCGATGATGCCACAAGTACCACGGGACCCGAATCGGAAATTCAAGATGAATGCCTCGAACAGTGAGACGATGCGTAAAAGTGTCAACACGATGGAGAGTACGTTCACGAACTATCGGAGTAGTCTTCGTGCGAAAGAACTCGGTGCAAAAGAACAACTTGTCACTCAGACAAAGTACGCTGAGTGGATTTGGCTCGTCAATCTGCTCGTCCTATTCCTCGTCATCTTGCTCATCGTCCGCCCGTTCATCGAACGGACGACGCGACAAATCCATCTTCTTAGCAAGGAGAGTAAACTTCTTGCAAGCGGTGAGCATACGTTACCACTCATTCCACTCAACCGTGCTGACGAGATCGGTGAATTGAGTAAATCGTTCCATCAGATGGCGACAGCTTTGATTGAAAACAAACATCAATTGATGTCAACGAACGTCAATCTCGAAGATGCATTGAAACTGACGCAACGGAACGAGTCCCACTTGCGCCTGCGAAACCAATTGACGGAGACACTGGCATCGCGCGATAGCATCAGTGCTTATCCTTCTGTCATCCAAAAGATGGTTGAGATCACGCAGTCTGATCAAGGCGCACTGATCTTTAAAGAAGGAACAAAAGTCATCGATATCGTCTTTTATCCACAGACACCGCTCACAGTCGAGGATTGGATGCCAACGATTGAGCCGTTATTGCGTGAGTCGCGACAAGATCGACGACCGCATACACAGTTCGAGGACGAAGTCGCACGCGCTGTCACACCGGTTCTTGATCCGAGTCAAAATGAGATCATCGCCTATATCTTCTTGTCCCGCGATCAGGATCGGTTTGATCGTTACGAACAGGAAGAACTAGCCGCCTTCGCGCGCCAGCTGGCATTGTCACTCTTGCGGATGCGGACGTTCGACGAGATTGAACGTGAGCGGGAAAAAACGGCGCGACTATTGAACTCTATTCGTGAATCGATCGTCTATATCGAACCCGAAGGCGATATTCAATTGATCAACCGACCGTTGCTCGATCTGTTTGACCATCCGGTTGATGACAGTCTCGATGAGAACGGACTGATGAACATCACTCCGTCTGTCGTTCAACTCAAGCATCGCGTCGACCAACTACCGGAATTCGAACGTTACTTGAAAAAGACGTTCGTTCAGCGTGAAATCGGTGAAGGAATCACCTTCTCGATTGATCACGAGCGACGCTTCATCAAGACGTACTCCGAGAGCATTCATTATGGTGGACAGTTCCGCGGGATTCTACTCGTCTTACGTGACGTGACGAATGAAGTCGAGATTGACCGGATCAAAAACGAACTCGTCTCGACAATCTCGCACGAACTGCGGACACCACTCTCGTCGATCTATGGCTTCACTGAGCTGATGATTCAGCGCGACCTGCCACCGAAGCGACAGAAGAAGTATCTCGAAGCGGTCCATTCGGAAACAGAACGCCTCTCGCTGTTGATCAATGACTTCCTTGACCTGCAACGGATGGAAGCAAACCGTCAGGAATACGAAATGGCACCGTTTGATATCGTCGCGATGATTCGTGATTTGAAACAGTTGCATAGCCTGTCGTCGTCTTCCCACGCGATTGAAATATTCCGAAACGTCGAACCGCTGATCGTCGAGGGGGATGCGAAGAAGATTCGCCAATTGTTCAGTAACCTGATCAACAATGCGATCAAATACTCACCAGCGGGTGGAACGATCGATATCCAACTAACGCGACACGCGTCACGTGTCACCGTCGCGATTCAAGATGAGGGTATCGGGATTCCTGCTTCTGCGATGAGTAACTTGTTCCAAAAATTCTATCGTGTCGACAATTCGGACACCCGTCAAATCGGCGGTACTGGTCTTGGGCTCTCAATCTGTCGCGAAATTGCGCGTGGGCATGATGGAGAAATCCATGTCGAGTCGATCGAAGGACAAGGTTCGACGTTCACAGTCGAACTTCCGTTGACACAAAACACATGATGCATATGAAAAAGCGCCAGAATGCGAATCAGCATTCCGGCGCTTTTTGAATTAGGTAATGTTATGAGTTGAGACGGCTTGCCACTTCAACCGTCCGTTTCGCTTGATGGCGCACGGCTGGTTCGACGGATTCGACCATGTTGCCGTCTTGGTCGACAGTGACCGATGTACCATATGGATTTCCACCCGCTGCGAACAAGACCGGATCCGAATAACCCGGTGCCGCAACGATCGCACCCCAGTGGAACATCGTCGTATAGACCGCGAGAACAGTCGCTTCCTGACCGCCATGCGGATTCTGTGCCGACGACATCGCACTGACGACTTTATTGACGAGTTTGCCTTGTGCCCACAGTCCGCCTGTCGTGTCGAGGAACTGTTGGAATTGTCCTGGGACATGACCGTAACGTGTCGGGACGCTAAAGATAATCGCATCTGCCCAGTCGAGTAGATCCGGTGTCGCTTCTTCGATATCACGTGTGGCTTCCGCATGCTTTTGCCACAATGGGTTCGAAGCAATCGCTTCTGCTGGGGCTGTCTCCTTGATTTTCGCAAGGCGGACTTCCGCCCCCGCTGCTTCTCCCGCTTCTTTTGCCCATGAGGCAAGTTGATGGTTCGTTCCGGTTGCGCTGTAATAGATGACCGCTAGTTTCACGTTTGACATGACTTCGCTCCTTTTTTAAAAGACAGTGACGGACGATGGACGTACACGCTTTCTATTCCCGCTTTCTGCGCAAATTAACGTCAATTGTTTGAATTCAAGAGGAAATATAGACCGATTTTTCGACTACATCATGGAACGAGCGAACATGGCTGTCCACATCTGGGCGTTCCACCATCAAACGTTTAGGGTAAAGAACGTGTGAAGACACACGTAAGGAGTACTGACCATGGCGATTCGCTACACCCTTTATCTGTTACTCGGCATGCTGAAGTTCATGCTGTTTAGTTACTTTACAAAGACCGATCTTTCGCTCCATTTAACACTCATGAACCTGGCCGGGATGCTGATCCTGTCGAGCTGGACGTTGCTGATTCCGTGGAATAAACGCCGCTGGGTCTGGCTCGGTCTACTGCTCGCGCACAGTTTTCTACTGGCTTCCGACATGTGGTACTACCGTTACTTCGAGGACTTCCTCTCCGTCTCGCTCCTCTCACAGATGACGCAGATGAGTGACGTCAGTAGCGGCTTCACTGCCTTGATCGTGCCGCAAGACTTCCTCTTGTTCGCTGATAGTTTGATTTTCGTACTACTGCTTTTCGTTTTCCGCAAGCGACCGGAAGTGACGACGGCGCAAACACGACACCGGACAGCTGGTCTACTCGCAATCAGTGGGATCGTCTTGTCTGCTTCGCTACTGACCTACCGGACGCTAACGGAAGATCGTCAACCGACGGCAACGATCTCCGATATGCGTGACTACTACCTGTTCGGCTTTTGGGGCTATCACGGGTGGGATGTGTTCAAAGGCGTGACCGGACGACCGAGCGACGGACTAACGGCACAGGAACAACAGCGCATCAATCAAAAGGAACAGACGAATCCGACCGGTCCGAAGCAGACGCCGAATATCATTTTGGTACAGCTCGAATCGTTCCAAGCTTCAGTCATCGACCAAACCATTAATGGTGAGGAAGTGACACCGAACCTGAATCAATTGAAGAAGGAATCGCTCTACTTCTCGTCGCTCTACCACCAGACGCATGAAGGACGAACTTCAGACGCCGAGTTCATCACGAACACGTCACTTTATCCATTAAAATCAGGCTCTGTTTATACACAATACCCGACGAATGAATTCGAGCCGCTCCCTGCATTACTTGAGAAGAACGGATACGATACGGCAGCGATGCATGCTTACGAAAAAGGCTTCTGGAACCGTGACGATGTCTACCAGAACATCGGTTTTAAGCACTTCTTCAGCCAAAAGGATTATTCAAAAGAGAAGAAAATCGGCATGGCACTGAACGATCAACAGTTCTTCCTCGAATCGATTGATCACATGGAGACACTGCAAGAACCGTTCTTCTCGTTTTTAGTCGCGCTGACGAGTCATACGCCGTATGAGATCGACAAGGAAGATCAGACGCTTGATCTGTCCGGATATAAGGATCCGATGTTGAAACGGTATTACGAGACCGCGCATTACGTCGATACCGGTGTCGGAAAGATGATCGACGAGTTGAAACAACGGGATCTTTGGGATCAGTCCCTCGTCATCTTTTATGGCGATCACGATAGTGGACTCGTCAATGAAGGAAGCGAAATGCGTAAAAAGGCGGATGTCTCGTCTCCGGTTGCTGCGTTCGAGCTCGAGCGCCGCATCCCGCTCTTCATCAAAAAACCCGACCAGCAAACCGGTCGGGTCATGAAAGAGAATGGCGGACAGATTGATATCGCACCAACGATCATTGATCTATTGAATCTCAAAACGTCCTATATGATGGGACAATCCCTCGTCGACGACAAACCAAATCTGACGGGCTTCCGCGATGGTTCGTTCCGCTACAAGGACTATTATTATGAAGCGGATTTGACGAAAGTATCAGGCGAAGGCACCTGTTATGACGTATCGACCGAGAAAAAAGTTGAGATGAAGTTCTGTCGCGATCAGGTGAAGGATGTGAGTGAGCAGTTAAAGCTGTCGGATAAGATTATTGAGGAGAATGAACTGGAGTAATCAAAGGGCAGCTAATTTTATTGAAATAAACAAGCCTGACTTCTCACTAGACGTGAAGAAGGTCAGGCTTGTTTATTGATTGTTATCTCCACCTATCCTCGAGCCCATCAATAGCAAGTAAAATGGTCTTCGATCCATTGCCATTCTTCGTCAAACAAGACTTTTCTTTTTGTTTGAATGATCCAATGAAATAGTTTAGGAATCGCTTGATAGGAATGCTGGTATCGATGTAAAAATCGAAAAGCGATTAGGACTTCATCTGTTTGTATTTGTCGCGTTCGCTTCACTAATGTTTGTAAACGTTTAATCACCGGCTCAATCGCTACTTCATCACCATGTCGCTCAATTTCGACTAACGCACACTCTCTCACATTGCTAGATCGATCTTTTAATCCGTGCAAAAATATTGAAAGATCTAATCCATTTCCAAGTTCACTCAGTGCAGCTAAAGCCGAATGCCTCACGTCTCCTCGAGAATGATCCAACAAAGGAGTCAAATAAGGAACGGCTCGCTCTGTTCCAATCTTGGCTAAAACAAAATTAGCACTCATGATATCAAAAGAGTTATTTGATGTCGTAATCAAACGAATTAATGCATCTTCTGCTGCCTCATCTCGACAGGCTCGCAATGTTTGAATCGCAGCTTCTCGAACAGACGACCGAGAATCGTCTATGTATTTTACAATTCGTTCTGTATCAGGAATGCATTGTTGTTTTGCTAGTTCTTCCAGAATACTTTCAAGAAGACTCGGCTTTGTCTCTTGCTCCAGTTTTTCAAGCAATAACATTCCTGCACGAACATCTCCTGAATTCACACCAATCGTTCCAATCATAAAATAAAGATGTTGTTTTTGTTCTGCTTGTTTCACTTTATCGAGTAAAGTGTTTAATATCAGAAGCATATTCACGTCCCTAAATTGACGGACTTTTACATAAGCTAAGTCGGATGGTGATCCTTCGTTCGTATAGCACTTCATTTCTTCATGATAGAGGTATTCTTCATCAGACATCTGTTCAACTAAATATAAAATCTCATCGTCCTTCATATTTGGTAGTTGCTCCTTAACCCTTTAAATATCTATTTAACTTTGTTCTAAAGCAAACTGAATCAATTGATACGATAGCCAGAACATTAAGCATCCGATTCCAAAATCTAATACTTTCCACGCTTTTGGTTGTTTAAATACAGGAATGAGCCATCTCGATCCATATCCTAATCCAAAAAACCAGACAAATGAGGCAATCAAAGCTCCGATTAAAAAATTGATTTTTTGATCAAATGTCAAAGTTCCAGCAATACCACCGATGACGACGACCGTATCTAGGTATACATGTGGATTTAAAAGTGTAATTGCTAATGTAAGTAAGATCGTTTTGTGAATGGGCATGATTTTAGAATCTGTTGAAACATCCATTGTATGTGATGAAGAAAATGCACTACGAAAAGATTTAAATCCATACAAGAGAAGGAATAGTCCTCCAACAATCGCAAGACCAACATTTGCAAACGTATTATTCTTGATGACGGTACCAACTCCCATTACGCCCATACACATCAACAACACATCGCACAAGAAACATACTAGCGCCACCCAGAAAATATTGTTTTTCATTAAACCTTGTTTAAGGACGAACGCATTTTGAGCGCCGATTGCGACGATGAGTGTACCCGAGGTTACTATGCCTTTTAAAATTTCATTCATTTAATTAATGACCCCTATCTCTCTTTGATCTCTGAACGTAAGTCGACGATTAAATATTAAATCTCCTTTCATTCCAAGTTAATTCTATATATGTATACCGTTTAAACATTAAGTATAATATTACAAATAAAAGAATAATTATGCAACTTATTCCGAAATTTGAAGTATAAAAAAGTACCGAACCCTATTTACTAGGATTCAGTACTTTTAGATGAAATGTCTTACATCATTCCGCCCATTCCACCCATGCCGCCCATATCAGGCATTGCAGGAGCAGATCCGGCTGGTTCTGGTTTATCGGCGATGACGGCTTCTGTTGTTAAGAACATCGCTGAAACCGACGCTGCGTTTTGAAGTGCTGAACGCGTTACTTTCGCTGGATCGACGATTCCTGTCTCGATCATGTCGACATACTCATCTGTTGCCGCATTGTAGCCCATTCCTGGCGCTTCATGCTTGAGACGTTCGACGATGACTGAACCTTCTTGACCCGCGTTTTCCGCGATTTGACGAAGTGGTGCTTCGAGTGCGCGAAGAACGATGTTGACACCTGTTGCTTCGTCGCCTGTTGAGACCGACAAAATCGATTCGACGGCTTTCGTGACGTGAATGAGGGCTGTTCCCCCTCCTGCTACGATTCCTTCTTCGACCGCTGCGCGTGTCGCGTTGAGTGCATCTTCAATCCGGAGCTTGCGTTCTTTCAGTTCTGTCTCAGTTGCTGCCCCGACTTTGACGACTGCTACGCCACCTGCGAGTTTCGCCAGACGCTCTTGTAATTTTTCACGATCGAAGTCGCTTGTCGTTTCTTCGATTTGCGCACGGATCGTACCGACACGTGCTTCGATCGAATCCCCGTGTCCGTGGCCTTCGACGATTGTCGTGTTGTCTTTTGAGACGACGACTTTCGACGCGCGACCGAGTTGCGTGATTTGTGTTTCCTTCAGATCAAGACCGAGGTCTTCTGTGATCAATTCTGCACCTGTAACAATCGAGATATCCTCAAGCATCGCTTTCCGGCGGTCACCGAAGCCTGGTGCTTTGACCGCTACCGCGTTGAATGTACCACGGAGTTTGTTGACGACGAGTGTCGCAAGTGCTTCGCCTTCGACGTCTTCTGCGATGATGAGAAGTGGTTTGTTTTGTTGGACGACTTGCTCGAGGACTGGAAGAATCTCTTGGATGTTCGAGATCTTTTTGTCCGTGACGAGGATATACGGGTTCTCAAGAACCGCTTCCATCTTGTCTGAATCCGTGATCATGTATGGTGACGCGTAACCACGGTCGAACTGCATCCCTTCGACGACGTCGAGTTCTGTCGTGAAGCCGCGTGATTCTTCGATCGTGATGACACCATCTTGACCGACACGTTCCATCGCTTCCGCGATCAATTGACCGACTTCTTCGTCCGCTGCTGAGATCGCTGCGACTTGGGCGATTGCTTCTTTACCTTCGATTGGTTTTGCGATCGTGTGCAACTCTTCGACAGCGCGACGAACCGCTTTTTCGATTCCTTTACGGATAACCATCGGGTTTGCGCCCGCTGTGACGTTTTTGAGACCTTCCCGAATCATCGCTTGTGCGAGGACTGTCGCTGTTGTCGTACCATCCCCTGCGATCTCATTCGTTTTTGAGGCAACTTCTGCAACGAGTTTTGCACCCATGTTCTCGAAATGATCTTCGAGTTCGATTTCTTTTGCGATCGTCACACCATCATTCGTGATGAGTGGTGAACCGAACTTCCGCTCGAGGACGACGTTGCGTCCTTTTGGTCCGATCGTGACTTTGACTGCATCCGCTAATGCGTCGACCCCGCGGAGCATTGCCCGACGTGCTTCTTCACTGAATAAAATGTCTTTTGCCATGACTGAAATCCCCCTTTAGATGATTAACTGAATTACTCGGCTACTGCCAAAATATCGCTTTCGCGTAAAATTAAGTATTCATTGCCGTCGACTTTGACTTCCGAACCGGCATATTGTGCATAGATGACGTGATCTCCGACACTCACTTCAAGTGGTACACGTACGCCTTGCTCTGTCACACGGCCTGTACCGACAGCGACGACTTTACCCTCTTGTGGTTTTTCTTTCGCTGACCCAGGAAGAACGATTCCTCCGAGTGTTGTTTCTTCTTTTTTAACGACTTCGATCACGATGCGATCACCAAGTGGTTTTAACATGCGAAACATCCTCCTTGAAAATGACTGTTTTTTAGCACTCACTTTAGTTGAGTGCTAACATATTTTTATCTTATACGCTTTCTCTTCTGAATTCAAGCCTGAACCTTTATCCGTTTTCCCGAAATCGACACCTTTGAATCATCGTCAATCGTGCGCCAAGACCGTTTGTTTGTTACAATCGGGACAGTACCTTCATTACAAAGGAGTTGTGTCCTGTACGATGAAAAATCCAATCAGTCTGCCTTTTCTGATGGCGGAGAAGTGGCAAAAGCGTCACGTCATCCCAATCATCATCTATCTGATCGTCCAATTGGTTCCGGGTTCGTTCCAATATTTCCTTCCGAAAAACGTCATTGCTGACGTCGCCGGTTGGTGGCTTGCGATCGGCTTCACGGTCGCCGTCATCGTCTCCTACTACTGCCTGCGTCCCGATTGGCAGAAGTGGAAGGCAGAGGGACGTCAAACCGATCCGATGGATACGTTGAAATGGATCGGAATCGGGATCGTGCTCTTGTATGCGCTCTTGATCGGTGTCAACTTGATCGATGCCTGGATGGCAGGCGGGATCGAGAATGTCGCGAAATCGCAAAATACGGATCAGATCATCCAAGCGATCCAAGTCATCCCACTCCTGCAAGTCATGGTCGTCCTGCTTGGACCGATCATGGAAGAGTTCTTGTTCCGGCATATCATGTTCGGGAATCTCTCCTCGAAGCTCGGTTTCTTCTTCAGCTTCACCTTGACGGGTGCCTTGTTCGGACTGATTCACCAGGACAACAAATTTTTAATCTATGTCGCGATGAGTTTCGTCTTCTCGCTCGTCTTCGTCAAGACGCGCCGGATCATTGCTCCGATCGCCATCCATGTCTTTAACAACGGAATCGTCGTACTCGCCATCTACGCGATGTCTTAATTTACGAAAGGTCGTGTTTTCATGCGTCAAAGCTCGAACTTCATGGCAGTGTTCTATGCCATCTTCGGTATTCTCTTCATGTTCCTTGCTTACAACAACTCGGTCGAAGCAGGAACGGTCTTCAACTTCTGGACGATCCTGTTGACGTTGTTCGCCGCGATCGACTTCTACCGTCTCTACTTGATCTTCCGCTTCCGCGCAGCAGCAAAGAAGATGATCAAGAAGGAACAGGACAAAAAGAACGATAAGCAATAAAAAAAACGAGATTTCCGTCATACGGGAATCTCGTTTTTTGGTTTATTCTTTCGCTTGACCCTTGCGGTAGGAATCGATGATCGTCTTCGCCACATCGAGACTCAACCGTTCATCTAAGACTAAGTTCTTGATCATGTTGACGAATTCGACATCTTCCTGCTGCACCGAATCAATCCGCTCGATCAACTGGTTCAACTTCGCCCGGACGGTCGGGTAGGATACTTGATAAGCCGTTGCCATATCCTTCAATGAACCGGAGCTCAAGACGAACTTCCGGATGAACTCGAGATGTTCCTGTTCGAGTGCCAGTACCCAAGCGGGCACGTCTTGTCGTTCCATCGTGTTCCCTCACTTCTCTTACAAATCTTGAATCTCCATTCGTTCTTTTTCACGCTTCAGTTGCTTACGGCGCGTATCGACACCCATCTCAGCCATTGAGATCATCAAACATATACCGGCAAACGTTCCCATCCGAATCACCGATTTTCGATCCGCTGAGTGTGGTCCTGTTCCGAAATACCAGTAAATTCCGAGACCGATGA
Organism: Exiguobacterium sp. s143; assembly: GCF_018618895.1. Classification (NCBI taxonomy): domain Bacteria; kingdom Bacillati; phylum Bacillota; class Bacilli; order Caryophanales; genus Exiguobacterium; species Exiguobacterium sp. s143. The sequence continues at coordinate 1,552,066 of NZ_JACSMX010000001.1, forward strand.
TGATGGCTGGAATGATGAGACTCCAGACTCTCCCGCGCCTTGCTAAGTAAAATTGTACGATACAGACTGTGACAATACCAATGACGATTCCTACCGTTTCCATCCTATCGCCTCTTCCTTATGATTATATCAACAATATTAACTTTATAATCAATAATATTCAATAAAATTTTAATTATAATCAAAAATAAGGGATTTTATTTAATAACAATCGACTTTAATCTATTTTCAAGGACGAAAAAAAGAAGGACTGACGATTCAGTCCTTCCTTATATTTACGACAATCACGCACTGCGGACGTCGTCTTTTTTACCTTCTGTCGACATGAACGTCTCGAGTTGGTCTTCGTCAAGGACACCTTCCCACTTCGCGATGACGAGTGAAGCGAGCGTGTTTCCTGTGACGTTGACGACCGAGCGCATCATATCCATGATTCGGTCAATCCCCGCGATGAAGGCAAGTCCTTCTGCCGGGATACCAACCGTACCGAGTGTTGCGAGTAAAACGACGAATGAGACGCCAGGAACGGCAGCCATCCCTTTTGATGTCAGCATTAAGACGAAGACAAGCGTCAGCTGTGTTCCGATCGAGAGATCAATCCCGTACATCTGTGCGATGAACAAGGCTGCGAGCGCTTGATAAAGCGCAGATCCATCAAGGTTAAACGAATAACCCGTCGGTACGACGAAGCTAACGATTGATTTCGGAACACCCATCTTCTCGAGTTTTTCCATGATCCGTGGCAGTACCGTCTCAGACGACGCCGTCGAATACGTCAGCAATAACTCGTCCTTGAAGATGCGCGTGAAATCAGAAACGCGAATCCCGACCCATTTCATGATGGCACCGAAGACGATGACCATGAAAAGAAGCGCTGTGACGTATAATGTCGCAATCAGTTTAAACAATGAACCGAGCGATTCAATCCCGAACGTCGAGACCGTGACACCGATTAAAGCGAAGACACCAATCGGCGCGAATTTCATGACGATATTGACGAGATTGAACATCGCTGCTGCGACGCCTTCAAAGAAACGAACGACCGGTTGGCCCTTCTCTCCTGCAAAACCGACACCGAGTCCGAATAAGACCGAGAAGAAAATGATTGCAAGCATGTCACCGCGGACCATCGCGTCCAAGATGTTCGTCGGGACGATGTTGACGATCTTGTCGACGAGTCCTGCGTCTTGTGTCGTCTCTTCCGTTTCGACATATGTCGAAATGTCCGTTTTATCGAGTGTCGACATGTTAATACCAGCACCCGGTTCAATGAGATTGGCTGCGAACAGCCCCGTGAAGATGGCGATCATCGTCACGATCGTGAAGTAACCGAGCGTTTTGACACCAAGACGTCCGAGACTTTTCGGACTACCGACTGATGAGACACCGAGGACGATCGTCGTGAAGACGATCGGAACGACGATCATTTTCATCATCCGGATAAAGATGTCACCGATTGGCTTAAGCCACTCCGCGACATGGGGATTCCCATAAAATACACCACCGACTGTGATCCCGAGAATTAAGCCGATTAAAATTTGCCAGGCAAGGCCAATTGGCTTACGTTTCGTAGTTGTCATACCCTTCCTCCTTATACATCCGTCTTACTTGTATCCTACATGTAGTGGAACATAAGTAGAATTTTGTCCTAAATACAGTACGTTGTCAAATCGTTCTGTTATAGTACAAAAATGAAATTCATACAAAAAAACGTCCAAAATCCGCTTGTTTCCAAGCATTTTGGACGTTTAAACATTATTCAAGATTGTTGATTGACGCGTTCCTCAATCAACGCACGATTGCGTTTTTTGAAGACTTCGTTGTGCGATGAGACCATCGCTACTTTTGGCGCTTCCGGCTCGATGAAGCGTTTCGCCCGATTGACGGCGTTTGCCGCATCTTGGAACGCACCCGAGATCAAATGGACCTTCCCGTCGTGTGAAAGAATATCTCCGGCAGCATATAGACCCGGTACACTCGACTCGCTCGCCGCGTTCCCCGCGATGTAGAAATCGTCGACCCGCGCGATGTCGAGGTCGCACGCGTCAAGCAGTGCCGCATCCTGTTCATACCCATGATTGATGATGACTTCATCAATTGGAATCTCGACGATCTCGTCTGTTTGACAGTCGATCAACTCGACTGATGCGATCCGTTGATGATCGGGACTTGCGATCAGCTTGTGAATCGTCGTGTTGAGGAGACAGACCGCCGAACTTTTGACGAGCTGGTCGACTTGCGCCTCATGACCTGAGAAACAATCCCGGCGATACGTGACGTAGACTTTTTTCGCGACCGGTTCGAGCTCGTTCGCCCAGTCGATCGCAGAGTTCCCACCACCTGAGACGATGACGGTCTTTCCTTTAAAGCGTTCAATCGATTTGACCGTATAGTTCAAGTTCGACACTTCAAAGCGCTCCGCGCCTTCGACTTTTAATTTTTGTGGATTGAGGATGCCGCCGCCTACCGCGACGATGACCGTCTTCGAATAATGGATCCGACCCGATTCTGCTTCTAAGACGAAGTTGCCGAAGACGTCTTTTGCGATCGAGATGATCTTTTCATTCAATTGAACAGTCGGTTGGAACGTCAGTCCTTGTTCGACGAGTTGAGCCATGAGTTTTTCACCAGTGATCGGTGGCTGTCCGCCGACGTCCCAGATCATCTTTTCCGGATAAACGTGCAATTTTCCTCCGAGTTCTGCTTGATACTCAATCAATTTCGTCTTCATGCCCCGAAGACCACTATAGAACGTCGAATATAACCCTGCAGGTCCTCCGCCGATGATCGTTACGTCGAACAACTCCTGTTCCCTCATCTCACTCACTCCTCGTCTTTGATTACGATTGATTATCATTCTCACTCCCTCATGATAACGTGAACATCTCTTGAACACAAGAAAAAATGTTGACAGCGTTTTTATAGGACTGGTATGGTTAATGAGACGATAGTGATAATCATTATCATTGAAAACGGAGAGAACAACGAAGGAGTCGTCGCGTATGGTACGTCTAGCAACAGAAGAAATCAATATCGGCTACGGTGATCGTCCCATCGTCAAAGACTTGTCCGTCCAAATTCCCGATCGACAAATCACGACAATCATTGGGGCGAACGGATGTGGCAAATCGACTTTATTGAAAGCGATGACACGGATCATTCCTCATCAATCAGGACGTGCATTGCTCGATGGTCTCGATATCGCCAAGGAAAGCACGAAGCTACTTGCCCGGAAAATGGCTATTCTGCCACAAACTCCAGAGAGCGCAAGTGGTCTGACGGTCGCAGAGCTCGTCTCATACGGTCGTTTCCCGTACCAAAAAGGATTCGGACGCTTGACGAAACACGATTACGAGATCATCGATTGGGCACTCGAAGCAACAGACACGATGGCATTCAAACACCGTCCGGTCGATGCGCTGTCGGGTGGTCAACGTCAACGGGTCTGGATTGCGATGGCACTCGCCCAAGAGACGGATATCATCTTCCTCGATGAACCGACGACTTATCTTGATCTCGCCCACCAACTCGAGGTGCTCGAACTGCTCGAGCATCTCAACCGGACCGAAGGACGGACGATCGTCATGGTCCTGCATGATTTGAATCAAGCGGCAAGGTTCGCCGACTATATCATCGCCATGAAAAACGGCGAAGTCGTCAAAGCCGGGACGTGTGAGGAAGTCATCGCAAAAAACGTCTTGCAAGAAGTATTCCATATCGATGCTGAAATCGGACGCGATCCGCGGACGAACAAGCCGATGTGTATCACCTACAACTTAATCAAGGGAGATTGAATCATGAAGAAACTACTTTTACCGGTTCTACTCATTCTCACGCTCGTCATCGCAGCGTGTGGCAATACGGAGAAAAAAGACGACGCAGCATCTGGGTCGAAAAACGAGACGATCACGTACAAATCGGAGAATGGTGACATTAAAGTTCCGGCTAATCCAAAACGTGTCGTCGTCCTCGCTGGTTTTGCCGGCAACGTCATGGCACTCGACGTTCCTGTCGTTGGTGTCGATTCGTGGTCAAAAGCGAATCCGAAGTTCGACAAACTCAAAGATGTCACGGAAGTATCGGAAGAGAACGTTGAAAAAATCATCGAACTCGAACCCGATTTGATCATCGGCTACTCAACAACGAAAAACCTCGATAAAATTAAAAAAATTGCTCCGACAGTTACGTACACATACGGAAAAGTCGACTACTTGACGCAACACATCGAAATCGGTAAATTGCTCAACAAAGAGCAAGAAGCACGCGACTGGGTCAAAGACTTCAAAATACGCGCTGCTGCTGCCGGTAAAGACATCAAAGCAAAAATCGGTGAAGATGCTACTGTGTCTGTCATCGAAAGCTTCGATAAACAACTCTACGTCTTCGGCGATAACTGGGGTCGTGGAACAGAGATTCTCTATCAGGAAATGAAATTGAAAATGCCGGATAAAGTCACGAAGATGGCATTAAAAGATGGATACTACGCGTTGTCACCAGAAGTCCTTCCTGAATACGCAGGCGACTACCTCGTCTTCAGTAAGAGTGCGGAAGCGGACAACTCATTCACGAAAACGGATACGTTCAAGAACATTCCAGCCGTCAAAAACGATCGTGTCTTCGAAGTCGATTCGAAGGAGTTCTACTTCAACGATCCGCTCACACTCGAACGTCAACTCGAGTTCTTCAAGAAAAGTTTCCTTGGCGCATAATGAATAAGGGAGGGAACCTGCGGGATTCCTCCCTTTTTTTGTGGCTCACTCACTGAATCAGAAATGGAGGCGACATTCATGTCAGCTGGTCGAATTCCGTTCGGCATTAAAATCACACTCGGTCTCGTCCTCTTTTTCGGGATGTTCTGGATCGCGATGACGTTCGGTGCTGCCGATACGACGACGCGCGAAGTCTGGAATGCTTTGACGTTCGGACCGTTGAATGAAAAAGCAAAAATCGTCCAGGAAATCCGCTTGCCGCGGGAACTGGCAGCAATCCTTGTTGGAGCGGCACTCGGTGTCTCAGGTGCCATCATGCAGGCCATGACACGCAATCCCCTCGCCGATCCTGGTCTACTCGGTCTGACAGCGGGTGCAAATGCGGCACTGGCGCTCGTCATCGTCCTTTTTCCGAAAATTGACTACTTCGGGATCATGATCGCGTGTTTCGTCGGAGCAGCACTCGGGGCAGCACTTGTCTTTGGAATCGGCGCTTCGAAAAAAGGCGGCTTCTCTCCGCTCCGGATCGTCCTTGCCGGTTCCGCGATCTCAGCGTTTCTGTACGCGATTGCGGAAGGGATCGGGATTTACTTCAAGATTGCACAAGATGTCTCACAATGGACGTCCGGGGGACTCGTCGGGTCGACATGGGGACAACTGCAAGTCATCGCGCCAGTCATCGCAATTGGAATTTTGATTGCGTTCATTTTCTCACGGCAATTGACGATCCTCAGTCTTTCGGAAGAAGTCGCGCTCGGACTCGGACAGAACATCCAGCGGATCAAGGCGGTCCTCTATGTCGTCGTCATCCTGCTTGCCGGTGCTGCCGTAGCACTCGTCGGCAACATGGCATTCATCGGGCTGATGATTCCGCATATCGTCCGCGCGATCGTCGGGACGGACTATCGGTTCATCCTGCCGATGACCGCGATCTTTGGCGCAACGTTCATGTTGCTTGCCGATACGATCGGACGGACGCTGTACGCACCCTATGAGACGCCGGTCATCGCAATCGTCTCGATGCTCGGGCTACCATTCTTCCTCTTAATCGTTCGGAAAGGAGGGCGTGCTTTCTCATGATGGAATCTCGTTTACGCCGTCGCCAGCAACTGACGTTTTGGACGTTACTGGCACTATTGATTGCAACACTCGTCGTCAGCATCGGTCTTGGACCTGCTTCCCTTTCGTACGATCGTTTACTGCCGACGTTACTTGGAAACGGTTCGTTCAAAGAGGAGTTCGTTCTCTATTCACTCCGCTTACCCCGACTGCTCATCACCGTCATGGCGGGAATGGCACTTGCCTTATCCGGTGCAATCCTTCAAGGGATCACACGCAACGAACTCGCTGATCCTGGTATCATCGGCATCAACACGGGAGCTGGCGTCGCCGTCGCCTTGTTCTTCCTGTACTTCCCAACCGATGTCGGGTCATTCATCTATCTGTTACCGGTCGCTGCCTTCTTCGGTGCACTCGTCACCGCGACAGCGATCTACCTGTTCTCGTACGACCGTGTACAAGGACTCCAACCGATTCGGTTGATTTTGACCGGTGTCGGCTTCTCGATGGCACTGTCTGGAATCATGGTCATCCTGATTTCATCGACGCGTCGTGAAAAGGTCGACTTCATCGCGAAGTGGCTCGCTGGTAACATCTGGGGAACAGACTGGATCTTCGTCTACTCGCTCTTGCCATGGTTACTCGTCTTGATTCCGCTGACATTCTATAAGGCAAATAAGCTCAATCTGCTTGCCTTGAATGAACCGGTCGCAATCGGTGTTGGCGTCGCGATTGAAAAAGAACGGATCCAACTCTTGTTGACAGCCGTTGCGCTCGCCGCTGCTGCCGTTTCTGTCACCGGTGGGATTTCCTTCATCGGTTTAATGGCGCCACATATCGCCCGCGCCCTCGTTGGACCACGGCATCAGTTCTTTCTGCCGATTGCCCTCTTACTCGGCGGCTGGTTGCTTGCGTTCGCTGATACGATTGGACGCAACATCGCGGGACCAGACGGCGTACCGGCTGGGATCGTCGTCGCCTTGATCGGAGCACCATACTTCATTTATCTACTGTTGAAGAAATAATCAAAAATCCGCATCGATCAGTGTCTTTCGCTGATCGATGCGGACTTTTTGCTTTACCGTTTCCACCACGCACGTTCGATTTCCCCCATCGTCACGTATGCTGGATCGATTTGTTTGGCCAACCGGTTCATTCGAGTGACGCCAAGACCGACTCCGCCGCTCCAGACAAGTAAGAGAACGAATAAATAACCGGGAGCATTTGGAATCGACAGCATGACGAAGGCGATGATCCACGCCACGACATAACCGATGATCGTCAGACGAGCGACCTTCCGAACAGTCTGTTGATAGATACCTTGCGTTAAATAGGACTTCATGAGTCGTAGCCGAACGATTTCCCGAACGACTCCAATCCCACAAAGACAGAAAAACAAGGTTTGTCCAAAAACGGATTCAACCGCTGGTAAAAACCAAGCAAGTACGGCGACAATCAATCCAGGAATCAAAAAGAAATAGGCGACGACACGCACCGGACGTTTCATTACATTCAGACGTGCTTGTCGCTCGAATAGGTGTTCCATTTCGATGTTCCTTTCTGTCTGACGAAGCGGGCTACTTCTCCGTCACTGATATAATCGGGATCACGCGCTCCGTCGCGTCGGATGATCCATTCGCTGATGAAATAGAGCGGTGTTAAAATCGTAAAAATTGCCACAAGCATCTGCCAGAACGGTCCCTCGATCGTCTGGGTGATGACGATCGTTAAGATCGCGTACAGTAGAACGTGACTACCAATGCGTAGTAAAAATTGGCGACGGACCTGCGCTTTTGAGATGTATCCGTCTAAAATTTTTCGTTTTTTTAGTTGGTAGCGAAAATCGGAGCCGAGAAAAAGGGCTGGAATCGTCAAAATCAACAAGGGGATATCGGTCCACTCGATCAGGATACCAACTGTTATGAATAAGAGCACATTCCAGTACCAACGTGTGCCGAGCCACTCGACATCCCGGTACGCGAGCGCAAGTTTTTGTAGACGTTCTTCACGAGCCGTTTGCATAGCCTCTTCTCCTTTAGCGCGCTTTGTGAATTTCTTTTTCCGTGATATACGTTGGATCAATCTTTCGTGAGACGAACTCTAACGTTTTTCGACAGATCCAGTAGAACGGAATGACGACGATGACGAGACCGATCAAGAAAGATGTATTCGGTCGATCGGCTGCCCAGACAATTAGACCGGCAAGCGCTCCGTATTGTAAAATGCCGATCAGCACATGTACCTGATAGAGCCGTCTTGCTGAATCCTTTGATGTGTATTCCGCAACAAGCGCGAACCGCTTGCGTTGTACGAACATGTCGTAGCCAAAATACAATAACGGGACGATCATCGCGTAGATTGGTTTCTCGAGTGTGTTACTGAGCGCTAAGAATGCCGCAAGCATGACCCACATGCCGGTCTGTGTCTTTTGGTGCATCTCTTCGTACAGCGCCGCCAAGGCATCCGTTTGTGTATGTACGTGTTCCATGATCATCCACCTCTCTATACTGTTATATACTTACATTTTACTGGATCGGTTTCATCTGTATTACGAATTTCAAAAAAAAAAGATGTCCTACCGCTTAGGGTAAGACATCTTCCATGAAGACTAAGCACTGACCTGGATGATCAGATAGATGACGCTATAGGCAACGATCGCGAGCGGTATCATCGCGACACCGATCAGCCAGCCGTTTTTGTCACGGATACCAAGATATAAGACGAGACACCCTACGATGAAGGCGATTAAGGTCGTGAACGGATTCATGGTTGTTCCCCCTCTGACTTGTTTCTGTTCTTAAAATTCCCCCTCTTCTCGTCTCATAAACCCTTCAAGGCGCTTCGGCACGCAAGAAAAGCCAGACGGATTTCCGCCTGGCTTCATCTTTTGTTCCTTATTTTTTCGTGATGACGACTGTTTTCGTAACAACGTGTCCACCGAGGTCCTTCAGTTTCAAGTTGTACGTGTTTTTCCCCTTCTTGAGCGTCACTTTTTTCGTGATTGTCTTTTTGAAGGCTTTCATCTCGTACGGCTCTTTGAACGTCCGGCGGTATTCAGCGCTACCGTTGAAGTCGAAGCGTAATTCGCTGTAGTTATCGCGAAGAACGATCTTCATCTCGGCTGTTTTTGTTTTGCTTGAAACAGTTTTTGGCGCAGTGACGCGAATCGTCGGTAATTCTGTGTCGATGATGACTTGACGACTGAACGCAACACGGTTCCCTTTACCATCGTATGCTTCAACTTTGAATGACTTGACGCCATCCGTCGTGTACGTCACGTCATGGCTGAACGCATAGTTCTGTTGGGCTGCATCGAAACGTAATTTAACGGATTTTCCGTTGATCTTGAATGATTTGATGCCTGATTCATCAGAGACATGACCCGCGATGTTGATGACTTTTGATGTCGCAAGACCAAGTGCGACTGGTGTATCGATTTGAACGTTCGGTACCGCTTTATCAACACCTGTCGTGTTGACGTCTTTTTTCACACTGTTTCCTGCATAATCCTTCACGACGAAGGCAATCTTCGCGCGCTCTGGAAGATCCGTCAACGTGTACGCTTTTTCTGTTGCAGCAAGTGGTTGCTTCAAGACACTCTTACCATTGACGAGGATATCGTATGACGCGACACCTGTTCCTTGGTCACCTGCTGTCCACGAGAGCGTTGATTTCGACGCATCCCACTTCACAGTTGCAGCTGGTTTTTTCGTATCGATATAGACTGGGAAGAGATTCGACTGCCATTTTGCATTCGGATAATCGATCACGGATTTGACTTTGTAGTAGTAAAGACCATCCTTGACCGGTTTCCCGTTGATCGTTCCGTCCCAAGCAGCGCTTGTGACTGGTGTGAATCCGTCCTCTGAACCGCTATCGTAGTAGTTCTTGACGACGTCCGTTTGCGTATCGAACTTCTGAAGCGTTGCTTTGTTACGGTCAAGAATCGAGTACTCGACTTTTTTCGCATTACGGAGGAACGAGATGATCGGGAATGCTTCATCTGCGCTACCATCGTTGTTTGGTGAGAACGAGACTTTGTTCGCGACGACATCGCCAGCAGCATTCGCACCAAGGAATTCGAAGTTATCCTTCACTTCTGTCGCTAGACCTGTCAAACCGTAGAACGTGTTGTCTTCATCGTATAATGGAGCATCTAGAATCGGAGCTTGATCCCATTTTCCTTTGAAGCCGACGTAAGGAACCGTCAATTCTGGATTCTTACTCTTCGTATCGATCAGACGAACGAATCCTTCGACGAAGTAGCCGTTCTCAAAGACTTGTTCGAGCGGAAGTTCGTTTGCCCAGTCCGTTGTATCCTTCAGATCGACCGATACACTGACTTTCGTTGAGCTCTTCGGATTAATCGAGACCGAACTTGCTTTCTTCGAGCCCACTGCGAATGAGATTGGATATGTGCCTTTGTTTGCATCCACTGTACCGATCGTTCCCTTTTTAAAGATGCCGTTTGCTTCGAGGAAGTTCGATCCTTCTGCACCGAGATCCGATTGAACCGTTCCGGCTAACTTATATGTCACTTTTTCACTGCTGTAGTTTTTCAAATCAAGCGTGAACGTGAACTTCTCGCCGACTTCCTTCAAGGATGCCTTACCTTCACCTGACTTCGTCTCTGTGACGACGACTGGTGTCTTCATGGCAGCACGAAGATCCATCAATCCAGCTCCCTCACGACGTGGGGAGTAGAAGTTGCCTGTTTTTAGCTGCGCATTGTATTTTCCTTGATCGAGTTGTGGACGCGACGTGTTCATCAAGATGTTCTTCGCGAGTTTGACGCGTGTCGCACCGTCGACTTTAAAGTCCTTCGCGATCCGTTGCATGACGAGTGCCGTTCCACCAGCGACGTGTGGTGCCGCCATCGATGTCCCACTCATGACGCCATACTCGTTATCGTTGAGCGTCGAGTAGATTTTTCCACCTGGTGCCGTGATTTCTGGTTTGAAGTCAAGGCTTGGTGTGACACCCCATGACGTGAAGTCAGACATTTGTCCTGCGACCGGGTTATCGGCTGAGACTGCTTTTCCGTCGAACGTGACAGCGATTGCCTTGCCCTCTTTTGCTTTTGCTTCAAGATCGTTTCCGTCTGCGATGCTGAGTGTGACGAGTGGAATCGTCGGATTGTTGAGCGCCATGCTGACGTAATCCCCATGATCGACTCGACCGCGGACGATGACACCTGCTGCCCCTTGCTTCTCAGCTTCTGCTTGGATCATACCGTAGTTGAAACCACCGTTACGCACGACGAAGACGACTTTCCCTTTGACGTCTTTACCTTCGTAGTTCGAAGCTTGACCGTCACCGACATAGACGACATCTTTCTTCTCTTTATCGAAGACAGCAATCGGATTCGGTGAATCTTGTTTTTGGTATGCCAAATAACCAGCATCCTGACCGTCAATCGTCAGCGCCATGCCTTCGAGTGTCAATTTCGTATTTTCGAGTGATGCGACTTGGAGTGCTTGGCTCGTTAAACCTGGAGCACCGACGACACCGATATCCGGGTTCGCTGTATACGGATTACCTGCACCATGACCTGCGAATGCCGAGTTACCAGCAGAAATCGCACACAAGATACCGTTGTTCATCGCGTTGACGATTGCGCGTTGTTCTGGATCATCTGCATTGACGAACGATGCCGTCGATCCGAGACTCATGTTGATGACATCGGCTCCGAGTGCAATCGCATCATCGATCGCTTTAATGTAGATATCGCTGAATGTCGATGGCATTCCTGGATCGTTTCCGAAGACTTTCATCGCAAGGAGCTGTGTTTCCGGTGCGACTCCTTTGATGCCGCCGTTTGCTTCATCCCCGTTTGCTCCGACCGTACCCGCGACGTGCATCCCGTGCATTGATGCGCCCGCACCTAAATCACGGATTTCGCTATCGTGATCGGCATAGTTATAGCCGTACGGTACTTTTTCCGTGAAGTACTTTCCTTTTAAGCCTTTTGTTTCTTTCGCACTATCGACTTTTGAAGAAGTCAAATCGATCTTCGTTTCTGGGCTCAAGACCATGTCCTTATGCGATGGATCGATTCCCGTATCGATGACGGCAACGATTGTTCCTTCCCCTTTAAAACCATAGTCCTGCCATGTTTCCTTCGCATTGACCATGTCCTTGCTGTACAGCATGTCTGGCTTGGCACCTTTAGCAACTTCCGGACGCGCATACTCATGGGCGATATGTACGCTCTTGACTCCGCTCAGTTGTTTGATGTCTTCGATGTCGCCGAATTTGACTTCACCACTGAATCCGTTGATGACGGTCGTGAAGCTCTCCTTATATGTAACGGGAATCGCCTTTTTAGCGATAGCTGACTTGACTGATTTTTGGACGTTGACGAGGCGATCTTTGATCGATTCTTTTTCGGCATTGCTCAATGTGCTATACCGCTTGTTTTGAGCTTGTGCGATTTGAATCGCCGGCTTCTCTTCCATCTCGATGACGACACGGACTTTATCCGATTGTTTGTAGTGCTTCTCTTGCCCCGATTTCTTCAGCGAGAGCGCTTGCGGTTTTTGACCCGTTGCTTTGTCTTGCGACGACAGTGCACCTTGCGCACTGACTAGATTGGAAGACGTCATTAAGACGGCTGCCATAAGTGCAATCTTCTTCTTCATGCGTTCGTTTTCCCCTTTTCTGTAAAACCATAGTAGTACTACTGATAAAACAGTTAAACGAAAATTCTGTATATTTAGTTTAATGAATTTAATGGAAATAAACAATTTATATTTGCCTATTTTTTTAATTTATTTGTTTTACGTGACATTTTATATTTTTAAGGAATTAAACTGGGAGTAAAATAAAAACTCCTCGACGCCTCGAGGAGTTGGATATTTGGTATTGGTGGAGACTATCGGGATCGAACCGACGACCTTTTGGCTGCCAGCCAAACGCTCTCCCAGCTGAGCTAAGCCCCCATGAATTATCTTTAGTATACGCATCGCTAACTGCTTTATCAATATAAAAATAACGCTTTCATAAAAAAGAATTCCTTCCAAAATCGTCGGAAGGAATTCACGATTCATTTATTCAATTCACGCATCAAATCCGCCTGTCGTTCAAGCTCTGCCTGTTGCTCGAGGATCAAGACCTTTTTGTACGTCCGCGCAGAAATCAAGATGCTGATCTCATAGAGAACGAACAATGGCACCGAGATCATCAAGTGTGACGTCACATCCGGCGGTGCGATCAATGCCGCAACGACGAACAGCACAAAGTACGCATATTTCCGATTCTTTCGCATGAAATATGGCGTCACGAGACCAAGACGCGTCAGGAACATCGTCACGACCGGCAATTGGAACAGAAGACCGAACGGCATCGTCAATCGGATTAAGAAACTGAAGTAGTTCTCCACTCCGATGACTTGTTCGATTCCAAGCTCTTTCCCGAGATCCGTTGAGACTTCAAGCAAGAAGGGAAGCAACCAGAAATACGAGAAGGCTACGCCAGCCAAAAATAGAAAGAAGATGACCGGAATATACGTCAATGTCGCTTTTTGCTCCTTGTCATAAAGTCCTGGTCGGACGAATGCCCAGAGTTGATACATCCAGAACGGTGACGCTAAAATCAGCGCAATGATGAACGCAAGATTTAAATACAACATTAAAGGATCGGCGACGTTGAAGGCATTCAAACCGATGCCGAGCTCTTTTAAGTCCGCTTGCAAGAAGCGAACGAGCGGTCGGACGAGCGGAAATGCGACAGCGAACAGGACGACGACGATGATAAGCGACCAGACGATCCGCTTACGCAGTTCGTCAAGGTGCGACGTCATGCTTTGCTCTTGATCAACCGTCATGATTCAATCACTTCTCTTTCGGTTCGTCCTTTTTATCGTCGTCCATGATGCCGTTCGTGGCATTCTTGAACTCTTTCAATGTCTGACCTGCAGCGCGTCCGAATTCTGGTAACTTCTTCGGTCCGAAAATGATCAATGCGACGACCGCGATTAATCCGATGCTCGCAGGTCCGATACCTAGTGTGAGCGGAATAAGGTTTTCCATTATGATTTCACTCCTTCAGCTGATTGCGAATAATGCTTCATGAAATAAACTAACGACTGCAACTCGATCGATAAATCAATGTGATGGACCCGGACGCTCGCTGGCACGTTCAACCGTGCAGGCGTAAAGTTCAGGATGCCTGTCACACCATACTCGACTAACTCATCCGCTACTGACTGCGCGAACTGGGATGGAACCGTCAAGATGGCAACATCGACCTGATTCGCTTCGATTTGTTCTTTCATGTCCGAAACATGATAGATTGGAACGTCATGCGTCGTTGTTCCGACCTTCTCTTCGTCCGCATCAAACGCAACGACTATCCGAGTACTATTATTCTTTAAAAAGTTATAATTTGCAAACGCTGTTCCGAGATGACCGACCCCGATTAAGGCAACATTCGTCACCTCATCTTGATTCAAGGTTTTGCGGAAAAACGTTAAGAGATGTTGAACGTTGTATCCATACCCCTTCTTCCCTAATGCCCCAAAGTAGGAAAAATCGCGACGAATCGTTGCTGAATCAACCTTCACCGCCTCGCTTAACTCAGCAGAAGAGACGCGGAGCTTGCCTGAATTGTATAAACTTTGGATGAAGCGATAATATAGCGGCAACCGTTTTGCTGTCGCTTGTGGAATTTTTGTGTCTGGTCCATTCATCCTGCAGTTCCCCCTTCGGCCACATCCATCGTGGCACCCAAATCTTTGCAAAAAGCTTTCTACTCTCCTTGATTGTAAACCACTTCACATAGAGTCACAAATAATATATTCCGCAGGACCTCGCGCTTTTGTTCGTGATAGACTAAAGGGTGGAAGGATGGATGGAAATGATACTCTTACAAGTCAACCAACTCTCGAAATCATTCGGCGTCGAGCCGATTTTAGAAAATATCAAATTGGAAGTACAAGAGCGGGACCGGATTGCGCTCGTCGGACGAAACGGTGCCGGTAAATCGACCTTGCTCAAAATCATCGCTGGCGAACTCAGTCATGACTCGGGTGACATCATGAAAGGCAAGGATGTCAAAATCGGTTATCTCGCGCAAGACAGTGGTCTCGAATCGAACGAGACGATCTGGAACGAGATGCTGACCGTCTTTGAACATCTCCAAGAACAAGAACGGACATTGCGCCGGATGGAAATCGAAATGGGTATGGAGCATATCTTGAACGACCCGGTCGCTTACGATCGTCTCTTGAAGACATACGATCAAGCGCAACACGACTTCTCAGAAGCGGGTGGTTATCAGTTCGAAGCAAATATCCGCTCCGTTTTGCACGGCATGCGCTTTTATCCGGATGATTACTCGCGCCGGATTCAGACATTATCCGGTGGTCAACGGACACGGCTTGCCTTAGCAAAGATGCTCCTGCAAGCACCAGAGCTCCTCATTCTCGATGAGCCGACCAACCACCTCGATATCGATACGCTTGCTTGGCTTGAAAGCTACCTCGGTGGTTATCGTGGTGCCGTCCTGATCGTCTCGCACGACCGGTACTTCCTCGACCAAGTCGTCAATGTCGTCTACGAACTGTCGCGCAATGTCTGTCGTAAGTTCACGGGGAACTATACGAAGTACTTGGAGCAAAAAGCGGCCTTGTACGATCAGGAAATGAAGCAGTTTGAACAGCAGCAAGAAGAGATTGCAAAGATGCAGGACTTTATTCAACGGAACATCGCCCGGGCGACGACGACCAAACGTGCCCAAAGTGTCCGAAAACGACTCGAGAAGGTCGACCGGCTCGATCGACCAGATGGGGATGAGCGTAGTACGGTCCTCTCCTTCCCGATTGAAAAACAAAGTGGGAACGACGTTCTTCAAGTCAATCAACTGGCGATCGGTTACGAAGAAGCTGTCTCAAAAGACATCACGTTCCGCTTGCAACGCGGTGAATCACTGGCACTCGTCGGCCCAAACGGAATCGGAAAGTCGACGCTTCTAAAAGTCCTCGTCGGTCGCTTGCGCCCCCTCTTCGGTGATTTCCGTTTCGGAACCGGCGTCTCGATCGGCTATTACGATCAAGAGCAGGCGGAACTCAATGACCGGAACCGTGTCATCGATGAGATTTGGAACGAATGGCCACTGATGCGTGAACAAGAAGTTCGGTCTGTCCTCGGGCAATTCCTGTTTAGCGGTGACGATGTTTTCAAGATCGTCCATGAGTTATCCGGTGGCGAACGCGGACGTCTCGCGCTCGCGAAACTGAAACTCCGGAAGACGAACGTCCTCGTCCTCGATGAGCCGACGAACCACTTGGATCTGGATTCGAAGATGGTCCTCGAAAATGCGCTCGTCGACTACGAAGGGACATTGCTATTCGTCTCTCACGACCGTTACTTCATCGACCGGATCGCGACCCGCGTCATCGAGATGAGTGAAGCCGGCGTGACGGAATACCTCGGTGATTATTCGTACTACACGGAGAAGAAAGCGGAGCAAGAAGAGATTGCGCGTCTTGAAGCGGAGGAAGCAAAAGCCGCAAAAGTCACTGCGTCGAAGACGATCGACAAGGAAGCACAGAAAGAAGAACGCAAGCGCCGTCAGCAAATCGAACAACTCGAACAAGACATTGAGCGGCTCGAACAGCGTTCGGCAGAAATCGAACAATTACTCTGTGAACCGGAAGTCTTCAATGATATTCCGAAAGCGACAGCTCTTTCAGCAGAACGTGACCAGATTGATGTCGATCTGCTCGAATTGATGGAACGATGGGAGAACCAACACTGATGCGGACGAAAAGTTTTTTCATTAACTTGATTCAAGGACTGCTATCCGGCATCCTTTATTTCGTACCGATGTATGCGGACTATGTGTCCACCTTCATCCGGCCGGATGCTTTTAATGCCGCGCTTCCTTTGTTCCTCCTGATTTCTTGTATGATCGGTCTCGTCATCCAGACATGGAGCGGTCTTTTCGTCAGTTTACTTTCGGGATTATGCTGTACGCTCCTGACGACACAGCTATTCGTCGAACTCACTGACCCGTTGATCTTATCGTATTACGGTAGTGTCTCACCGCTCACCGCTTTCTTGATCAGCTGTGTCGGCATTTGGGCACTCGCGATCGTCTTTTATTTGCTCGATGGCTATCAGTACAGTAAACGTCATGGTCTTGAAGCCTCTTCAAACGAAATCGATCCGCAACCTTGAAGTCCGATCGCTTAATCAGATGAACGACATGAGAAAAAGGAGTGGAGATTCCGGTAGCTAGACCGGTCTCTCCACTCCTTTTCGTTTGAATCGAAACGTTCCTCGTCAAAATAGATCGTACGATGAATCAGGCATTCACACTACTATCATTTTGTCGGTCGGGCAATCGTAAACGTCTTCCCGATCGTCGCATAATCATTCCCTGCTAAACGAGCGACAGCCTTCAATCCTGCTGCGTCAATCCGGAACGACTCGACGAGTTCATCCGCGACGTGATAACGCAGCACTTCTCCAATCAAAAGATCGGCACCTTCTAGCTCGACGTGTTGCGTCAAGCGCATCTCGAACCGGATTTTTGCTTCGGCTATTCCAGGTACTTCGATCGCGTCACTATCGACGAGCGTCAAATCCGTCCGTTCGAGCTCACTTTCACCATAAGCGAGTGGCGCTGCTGTCTCATTGACTGCGTCGACGATCTCTTCGCTGACGATATGGATGACATAACTTTGTTTCGCCAAGATGTTACGTGCCGTATCCTTCTGACCCTGATCCGTCCGTTGTACGGCAATCACCAGTTGTGGCGGACTGCTTGATGCGACCGTAAAGAAGGAAAAGGGTGCGGCGTTGACCGTCCCGTCTTCTCCTTGCGTCGTTACGAAAGCAATCGGACGCGGAATGATGCTTCCGATCAGTAATTTATAATTGTCTTTTGCGCTAAGCGTTGATGCCTCGAACTTCATGAATGACCCACCTTTTTCCTCACCCGATGAGTGCAGCGAGTGAATAGTCTCCAGCACCGATCATCGCTACACCAAGGGCGATGACGATCAATGCCATGTTGTATTCGTACCCGTTCTGCGTCACCCAGTAACCATTCGCACCGTGTACTTTAACGATCGCGACAAGCATCGATCCAATGATGAGGAGTGCTGCGATCCAGAGGAATACGCCTCCTGCAAACAACAAGCCGCCGATCAATTCAGCAAGACCTGCTGTAATCGCGAGTGTCTTCCCTGGCTTCATGCCGATTGATTCGAACCAACCGCCTGTTCCAGCGATTCCGTGTCCGCCGAACCAACCAAATAATTTTTGTGTCCCGTGTGCAGCGAACGTTAAGCCGATGATTAAACGAATAATTAAAAGTCCTGTATCCATCATTGCTCTCTTCTCCTTTTACCTAATGTATTTTAGTTACTTTAAGTAACTCAATAAACAGACTATATCTTATCACTTACTAAAAGTAAATAGATTTGTTTTAGTTCAAGACGTTACATTAAGTAAAATGATTCGATTTTTTTAGCAGAAGCGGGTATACTACAACTATAGAAAGGATGAGTGCTGATGGAAGAAGTCGCAATCCAACCGGCTCTTTGTCCCAAAGTCGAACATGCCTTTGAAATCTTAGGTAAGAAATGGACGGGTCTGATCTTACGTCACTTGTTGACGAAGACATGTCGTTTCAATGAGATTCAAGATGCCATTCCCGAATTATCAGGTCGTATGCTCACGGAACGTATGAAGGAGCTCGAAGCGGAAGGCATCGTCATCCGGACTGTCATTCCCGATCGTCCGATTAAGATTCAATACAGTTTGACCGACAAAGGGCGCCAACTCGAACCGGTCATTCGTTCCATTGAGGAATGGGCCGAACTACAAGACTAATGTATAGAAAAGCATCTTCTTTGGAAGGTGCTTTTTTATATGCCCTTTGACATTGATAATCATTATCAATTAAAGTAGAGAAGTACAGTGAAAGGAGGAAGATGCATGCATATCGCGATTGGATTCGTCAGCATGTCCGGTAATACGGAAGATATCGTCTCGCTCATTCAACATGAACTCGAGCAACACGATGTCGACGTGACGATCACGGAACTAGATCAATTCGTCGGGGAGGACTTATCACGTTTTGATGGTCTATTACTCGGCTCATATACATGGGGAGACGGTGATTTACCGTATGAAGCAGAAGACTTCGTCGAGGAGCTCCGGGAACAATCCTTAGACGGGATACCGGCTGCTGCTTTTGGTTCGGGGGATCTTGATTATCCGAAGTACTGCGCAGCGGTTGATTTGATTGAAGACGCGTTAAAAGAAGCTGGGGCGACCCTCGTCACGGATGGCTTGAAGATTGAGTTTGATCCGAATACCCCGGAGAAACAGACCGCTTGCCGCGCATTCGCACAGACGTTTCATCGCTTTTTACGACAGGTTCATTCTTGAGTGTCGTTTGAATCCGTACTGTAAGGGAATCGTTAAAACAGACTCTATGAAAGTGAGATGAATGTTTTATGACGATTCAAGCACTTGTCTTTGACGTCTACGGTACATTATTCGATGTCCATTCCGTCAAAGAAAAAGCCGAAGAACTTTACCCGGGTCACGGAGAAGCGATCAGCAAACGCTGGCGGGAGAAACAACTGGAGTACTCTTTCCTCCGACAATTGAACGGACAGTATGTGCCGTTCAGCCAAGTGACACAAGATGCTCTCCGCTATACGTTACTCGAACTGAAGCTCCATGTGACCGAGGAACAAATCACGACCTTAATGGAGACGTACCTGACGCTTAATGTATATCCCGAAGTTAGCTCCGTTCTCGAGACGATGGCGGACAAGCGCCTAGTCGTCTTCTCGAATGGTTCCCATGATATGCTCGATCCGCTGATTGAGCAGTCAGGCTTAGCCGATCGGTTCGAACATCTCGTCAGTGTCGATGATATCAAACAGTATAAGCCAGCACCTGCATCCTATATGCATGCCTTAAACACGCTCGGTCTAAAACGCGAGGAAATCCTCTTCATGTCCTCGAACGGTTGGGACATCACCGGGGCGAAGAGTTTCGGCTTCAAAACGGCATGGATCAATCGAAATGGACTTCCGGTCGAGGAATTGAATCTCGATCCCGATCGTATCTATGATGACTTGACGGGTATCACTGAATGGCAATGAACGAACAACAGCGGACTCCTATTTAGGAATCCGCTGTTTTCATGGATTTAGTAATTAGACAAACGTGAGTAACCCTTCTTGAATAGATCGAGTTTCAGACCGCCTTCTTTTTCGATGAAGAAGAGGTATTCGTTTTGATCCGTATCCTTATAGAAGACCTTAAATAACGTCAACGTCCGTTTTTTATTGTTCTCGACAGCCGTCACCTCATGCTTTGAGATGACCTCGGCTTGGACTTGTTCTGCATCCATCTTTTGAATCATTGGTTCGAATGACTTCTTTTCTTGATCCGTCACTGGTGTTCCGGAAGCAATCATGAAATAATCATCACTCGCCTTGTTCGTTAAACCATACTTCCGATCGACGATGACGACGTTACTGAGCTTACCATTGACTGTCTGATCAAAAGCATATAACTTTTGAATCCGGGTCTTTTCCCCTTCTGCTCGTCCGATTTCGTAAAGTGGACGTTGTTTCGTATTCGTCTCGACCGCTTTTTTATCGGGTACGAGTTCTTCCTTATAGGCGACTTGGTATGCGTTGACGATTTCTCGGATCTGAAGTCCGATCGCGACGATGACCAGTACCGCTAACAATGCGATGATGACTTTTTTCATTCCATTTCCCCCAAGTTGTTCGGATTCCTTACTTTAAATCTAGCCCAGGTTCTGCGTTCATGGCAAGTGTCGAATAGCGTAACGCGCGATACGGATGAATCGCAGCCGCTCCGATCATCGCTGCATTGTCTCCACACAGGTGCATCGGCGGAATGACGAGATCGATTCCTTCCTTCGCACACGCTGCTTCGAGACCTTGGCGTAATCCTTTGTTGGCAGCGACGCCACCAGCAAGCAGTAATTGACGTCCCCCTTTATCCTTCACGGCACGGACCGCCTTCGTCACGAGTACCTCGACGACGCTCGCTTGGAAACTCGCAGCTAAATCTTCCGGGATGATCGTTTCTCCCCGTTGTTCGGCGTTATGCACAGCATTGATGACTGCTGACTTCAAACCGCTGAAGCTAAAGTCATACGAATCCTTTTCGAGCCAGACACGTGGAAAATGGAACGTATCCTGACCAGTCTGTGCCAACTGGTCGATTCGTGGACCACCTGGATACGGTAACTTCAACGTCCGAGCAACTTTATCATATGCTTCCCCGGCGGCGTCATCCCGTGTTTCACCAATGACTTCATATACACCGTCTTCCGGCATGTAGATCAGTTCCGTGTGCCCACCTGATGCAATCAAACAGACGAGCGGAAACTCAAGCTCTTGCACGAGACGATTCGCATAGATATGACCTGCGATATGATGAACACCGATCAATGGTTTATTGTGAGCAAAGGCGAGTGCCTTCGCTGCGCTGACACCAACGAGCAGTGCTCCAACGAGTCCAGGTCCTTCCGTGACGGCGATCGCATCGATATCGTCGATCGTGACGTTTGCTTCCGTCAAAGCATCATCGATGACGTATGTGATCCGTTCAACGTGATGGCGTGAAGCCACTTCAGGCACGACGCCACCGAATCGTTTATGACTTTCGATTTGAGACGAGACGACGTTCGATAAGACGTCGATTCCTCCACGGACGACGGCAGCTGCCGTTTCGTCGCAACTCGATTCAATTGCTAGAATCAATGGTTGTGTCATAGGTCTTCTCCCTCCAGCTCCAGCCAGTAGATGGCAGCATCTTCATTGTTATCTTGATAATATCGTTTTCGGACACCGACATACTGAAATCCGAGTTTTTCATATAAAGTCCGCGCTGGTGTGTTCGAGACACGTACTTCGAGTGTCATCGCCCGCAAACTAAGCGCACGACCGACGGCGATCAATGCCGTTAGCAGATCTTCCCCGAACCCTTGTCCGCGATGCGACTGCTTGACGGCAATATTCGTAATATGTCCTTCATCCGCGATATGCCACAGACCAGCAAACCCAACGATACCATCTTGATCGGCAACGACATAATAGGCATTCGGATTTTGTGTCATTTCCGCTTCGAAGGCATCTAGCGTCCACGGTGTCGCAAACGATTCGAGTTCAACCGCATGAACACCTGCAGCGTCCTGTACGGTCATCCGACGAATGCCCTTACTCATGACGCTGTGCCTCAATCCATTTCGCCTCTGCTTCAGCTAGACGCAGGTATCGTGGTTCGAACGCATGCGCTTCGACCGTCTGGCGTGTTGCACCGAGTAAAGCGAGTACACCGGCACGTGGAGTCCGGAAAGCAGGAGCCGCCTTTTCAAATGGCTGAAGAATCTCTTCGAACGCATCGACGTCTCCTGTGACGAGCGTATCTGGCGGTAACGTCTTCACAAAAGAAGCGATCTCGACATGCTGTTCTTCACCGATTCGTTTCCCGGCGTCGTACACTCCGACAAACCCTGCTCCACGCCGCGCATCTTGAATTGCTGCGACACGTCCCGTATGACCTGTCGAAGCCGCCATCAGTTCAAGTGTCGAGATGGCAACGAGCTCGATGCCCAGTGTATAGGCGAGCGTCTTCGCTGTCGTCGCTCCAATCCGTAATCCGGTATAAGAACCAGGACCGTCAGCAACGACGACACGTGTCAGTTGAGCCGGTGTCCATTTTGCTTCCACCATCAAGCGCTCAAGCAACGGCATGAGTTTCGTCGCATGATTCAAGAACGTGACATAAGAAGCTTCTGCTACGATCTGTTTCCCGTCTGAAAGAGCAACCGATAATTGTTTCGTCGATGTATCAATAGCTACGATTTTCATGATTTCAATCCCTCACATAATGTAATGTATCGTTCTCCGATCGGCGTCAGCTCAAAACGTCGACTATCATCACCCGTTCGCGTGATCGTGATTGCCAAACGTTCAGGTGGGAGGCTGTCCGCGATCAATTCAGACCACTCGACGACGGCGACGCCTTCACCGTTCAAATATTCTTCAAGTCCGATATCATCACCGGAACCTTCCAAGCGATAGACATCCATGTGATAAAGAGGAAGACGTCCCGTATAGACTTTCATGATCGTAAAGGTAGGGCTGTTGACGTGACGCGTCACACCTAACCCTTTCGCAAAGCTTTGCGTAAAGGTCGTTTTCCCAGCACCTAAATCCCCATCGAGCGTAATGACCATTCCCGCTTCAGCACGTCGTCCGAGTTCAAGGGCCAAGGCAGTCGTTTCTTCCAAGCTGTTCATTTCCAGTTCTATCATACGATGTCTCCTCCTTTAATACGTACTGTTCGTCCTTCTCTATTGTACCGAACGAAAAAGGCAAAAAAAAATACGAAACGCTGAACGTTTCGTAGTAAAGTTGAAGTTAAGTTTAAAATTGGTTGCGGGGGCCGGATTTGAACCGACGACCTTTGGGTTATGAGCCCAACGAGCTACCAGACTGCTCCACCCCGCGACGATAAACGTTTCGGATTTGATTATTTAAAAATTGGTTGCGGGGGCCGGATTTGAACCGACGACCTTTGGGTTATGAGCCCAACGAGCTACCAGACTGCTCCACCCCGCGATGATATAACGTTTCGACAGATATTAATATAACATGCGTCTTTTAAATTGGCAAGTCTTTTTGCCTTATTTCTTTTTACTAACTGTCATAATGAATATTCTTCTATACTGATACGAAAGGAGTGAGCAGATGGGATACTTATTAGATTTACGAAAGATCGTAGGCAACCGACCGTTGATCAGCGTGGGTGCGACCGTACTCGTCATGAATTCACAACATGAACTGCTATTTCAATATCGTTCGGATACACACAGTTGGGGACTCCCCGGTGGTTCGATGGAACCAGGTGAGACACTTGAAGAAGTTGCGATGCGCGAGTTGCAGGAAGAAACCGGACTTCAAGCACGCAGCGTTCAGCTGCTAGACGTCTTCTCGGGTCCTGATTACTTCTTCCGTTATCCAAATGGCGATCAAACCTACAGTGTGATCCATCTCTTTCAAGCAAAAGACGTATCGGGTACCTTACAAATGACGGACGGAGAGAGTCTCGACTTACAGTATTTCTCCCTGAATCAATTACCAACACCTCTTGAAGCACGTGCTGCAGCGCTCTTACGCCAAGTCACGCCTCGTCTTCTTAGCACAACCCCTTCTTTTTAATCTAGATGCTTCGCTTAAACTGACGTGATGGCGGATTGACGTCCATTCGTCAGTTTTTTTTCTTTCTTATCTAAAAGGACTACACAAAAAGACCGACCTGCAATCTGCAGATCGGTCAAGTGCCTGGCAACGTCCTATCCTCACAGGGGGAAGCCCCCAACTACTTTCGGCGTTCAAGTGCTTAACTTCCGTGTTCGGCATGGGAACGGGTGTGACCACTTGGCTATCGTCACCAGACGACGGGCTCGCGCCCTCAAAACTGAAGTCATCAACAAGCATCTGCTAGAACAAGGCCTCGACCGATTAGTATCACTCAGCTCCACATGTCACCATGCTTCCACCCGTGACCTATCTACCTCATCGTCTCTGAGGGGTCTTTCTTGATTACTCAAAGGGAAATCTCATCTTGGAGGGGGCT